>JAVJQD010000027.1:0-3699 GCA_040218025.1 Hoeflea sp.
CGGAAGGCGATCCCGGCCTGTGTCCGGTCGAGGGCGGCGAAGATGGCCTCGCCAGAGGGTACCCGTTCCGGCCCGATGGTGTGGAGAAGGGCCAGCGCTGCGGACAAGCTGGTCTTCCTGTTTCCGCGTGGCAGAAGCAAAATCGCGCTCGTGACGATGCGCCGGCCATGTTCGTCGCGTGGCCCGTAGATGCGGCGCACAATCCGCTCCTGCCACGGGTCGAGCTGGAAGGCCCGACGGGGCAGCGTGGATTTCGGGTGCCGCAGCGCCCGCAGAAACTTCACCGCCCGTTCGCCATAGCCGAACGGGTCAGGGATTTCGGAACCGTCATAGATCCACTCAGGAAACGTCGAGGGGGTTGTCGCCGTCATTGGTCGGGTCCTCCTCTCTGATCGCCGGGCGCGACCGCGACACTGGCGTCAGGCCAAGCTCGGCGGCCAACAGGCGGGCACGGGTCATGGCGTCCGACTGAATGCCCACCGCCGGGTTACGCTTCATCCGCCCTTCGATATCTTTCGTGACGTGGCCATGCTCCTGAAGATGCGCTTCCATATCGCGCACCGTACCGATGGCGATGCAGTAATTTTCGAGGCTTCCGAGATCTGCATCGGTCAGGATGCGCCGTTCGGTCAGGATCGGCATCACGCGGTGCCATTCCTTCGCGGCTTCCTCGGCGAGCCAATCGGGCGCAGACACATAGCCAAGCGCGTCCGGATCGGTGCTCAGGTTCGGCTTTGTGCCCCTCATGACCTGGCCTCCTCGGTCACCTGCCGGCACCGGATTTCCAGCCCCTTTTGGCGACCGATGCGGCTGATCTCTTCGATCTCGAAATGCTGGCCATCGAAGTTGATCCGGTCGGTGGTCAGCACACAATCGAGATACCGCGTTCGAAAGACCGTGCGCGCCGTGCTGATTTCGCCCGCGTTCTCAAGGAAGTCCTGTGTCGCGCGCTCAACGATCTCGGCACGCAGAACCGCAACTTGCGCCCAGGTCCGAACCGGCGTTCCGGTATCATTCACCGTGGTGGTGGCGCGTAGCACCGCGATGATATGCACAAGCTTGCCCGACCTCATGATGGCACCTCCTGCACCAGGAGATTGACGGTCACGATGCCGTGCGAGGTTTCGCCGTCAGGGTCGCCGAGGGCGCGCATGGAAGCCACCCGCCAGTCTGCACAATGCAGGCCGGGGCCGAGATCCAGCCGACCGGCATGGATGGCCGCCTTGATGGCCGCGTTGATCAGTTTCACACCCTCGCGGGATGGCTCAACCTTCCAGACGTGGATCGTATGGTACACCCTCGACCGCGTGCGTTTGATGCTGTCACCCTCGTCCATGATCTGCACCTCGCCCAGGATGATGCTCGGGCTTGGTGCGGGCGCCCTGTTGCGATCGAGGATCGAGACTGCGGGCACGAGATCGGTGACCGCTGACGTGGCCACGAGGCGCGCACGGATGGCTTTTTGAACCGCAAGATCCACGCTCATTTCGCCTCCCGGATCGCCTTGGCGATGGCGCGCTTGATGCGCCGTTCGGCCTTCGGTTTCGCCAGACGGAAGCCGGGCCAGAAGAACGGTTGAGCTTGATGGTGCTTGGTGCCGTATTCCTGCAGGTGTGGATAGCGCACATCCGAGTTCCCGGCGGTGATGGCCACCTGGTTCTCTGGTACGACATGCGAGCCACCCGGCTGCGAATAGGGTGGCGTGGCATGACCCGAAAGGGTCACCGCTATGGAGCCCACCAGATCGCCGCTGTCTTCCGGTGCCAGGCTTTCCATGGCCTCGGCGATCTCATATCCGCCTTGCGCAAGTGCGGGCTGCACCGCATTCCGTGCCGCCTTGGGGATGGCCTGCATCCGTTTCTGGAATTTCTTGAGCGAAACATCGGACATCAGAAGGTGAACTCCCGATAGGCGGTGATGATCTCCTGCACGCCGAATGGCACCTCGGCGACGATCGTACCGGTCAGGGCCGTCTCGCGCTGTTCGTACCACCAAGCCGCCAACTGCAGCACGGCCTCGACCAGATCCGGCGGAATCGGATCCTGATCCTCGCCGCCGAACTCTTCCTCGATGCGAAACCCAAGCATCCGCTCGATGTATGCCTGCGCGGCGTCGAGCTTGTCCTGCAAGAGGTTTCCATCGTAGGCGAGTACGTCCGTCGTCAGCGACAGCTGATCGCTCAACTGATGGAAGGTCGCGATTGCCATCGGCCAGCCTTACACGCCATCGTCTGCGTCAATGCGCACAACGTTGGAGTTGACCCACAAGGAAACATTCAGCTTCATCACGGAATTCGCTGTATCGTAGGCCTCTGAGGCGCTGGCAACCTTGGCGATGAACATGCGTTCAGAAGGGGTGCCGCCACTCGGCGCATCGTCAAACACGACGCGGAACGCATAATCGTGGATTTCCTTCTCCGCGGCGATCACGGCCTGCTGTCCTGCGTCGGAGTAGTCGAGCCCGCAGACAACCTCCATCGGCGGCGCGTTGCGCGTTCCCTTGAACCGTTTCGTACGCTCTTCGCCGATAATGTCGATCGTGACTTCGTTTGCCTGATCGCCGAGAGTGCCGAGGGATTCCAGGCTCTTGATCTCGGCCCAGGTGATGGAGTCGAAATCCGACTCCACGAAGTCACTGGATTTGTCCGCCAGGACGCCACCAATGTAGAGCTTGGATCCGGCGGTTGCGTAGATAGTCATATCATTCACCTTTCTGATAGACGGCGCTCTTCACGTTGCTTGGCGCCGGAGTGACAGGGAGTGCAGAGCGGTTGCCAATTGGCCTGATCCCAGAACAGCGTCTGGTCGCCCTTGTGCGGCTTGATGTGGTCCACCACGGTTGCCTGGGCACCGCAGCGGGCGCAGCGCGGCTTGCGACGCAGGAACGCCTTGCGGGCTTTCTCCCAGGCACCGGTGTAGCCGCGCTGGCTGGAATTCGGTCGGGTCTTGTCGAAGCGCGCCTTGCGCTCGGCATCCCGTTTTTGCTGGCAGGGGCAACGAACACCGACACCACAACGGTGTCCGCATGAACACAACCTAGGAGGAATTTGCGGCATTGTGCTGCCCCTGCCATTCCTTAGCTCACCGGCGCGTCGGCGGGGTGTCCCTTCACGATCGTCACCCCGGCGGCAATCGAGGTGCCGCTGTTCTTGGTGAGGACCGTGCGGATGTACCGCCGATAACCGATGTAGCCTTGCTTGTAGACGCTGTTGGCTTCGAGCGTGGCAGGCAGAGTGCCTACGAGGTGCGCGGCGGCAACGTCCGTCCAGCCGGTCGAGCCGTCTTCGCTCTCCTGCAGCGTCGCGGTGAAGTTGCCCGAAGAGACGATGGCCCCGGTGTTGATGACCACCGTCGCCGCGTTGAAGCCCAGCAGGTCGATCGGGTCAGCGGTGTTGGTGGCGGAGAGGACGGCGGGCGCAACCGCCTGAACCACTCCGATATTCGATGCTTGGTCTCGCATGTCAGTTACTCCTTAGCTGGTCGCCATCTTGAGTTTCCGGAACCGCGCGGCCTGCAGGACGCGGCCACCGACGCGGCGGGTGGCGTGCATGCGGGTGACGCCCTTGCGGGCCTGCGTGTACGGGTCGGAGAGGATCGACATGGCGAGGCGATCCACGATCCGATAGGCGGAGAAATCGCCGAAGATGATCGGGAATGAACCACTCTCGTAATCGGGCATGTCCACGGCCTCGATCACCGG
>JAVJQD010000011.1:0-322869 GCA_040218025.1 Hoeflea sp.
GGAGGTCCCGTAGGCTGGCCAAGGACTGGGAGAAATCCATCCAGAGTTCAACAGCATGGACCCTCGTCGCCCATATCCGCATTCTCATGCGGCGGTTGGCAAGGCATTGCGAGCAATGAAGAACTTTTGAATCGGGCTCTATGACAAAACGGACTGTAGCTACACAGCCAGTTGGAACCTTGCCGCGACCCTGATTGCATCAAGATGATTGTCCACAGGCCCTAGAGCTGATTTACCTTAGTCAAAGCACCGCGATGCTGCGCACCAGATTTTCCGCCAGCGCTGGCAACTCTAGACATCATTACTCTTTCCCTTTTTCAACCGACTGACAGATATCAATCTTCTGACCAATCTGATCTACAGCGAGTCTAATCGGATCATCAGCAAGATGAGCGTAACGCGCCGTTGTTTGCGGTTGCGAGTGGCCCAGGAGCTTTCCGATCATAGGTAGCGACATCCCATTGGCGACAGCAATCGAAGCAAACGAATGCCGAAGGTCATGAATTCGCACATCGTCAAGCCCTGCTTGCTTACGTATGGACCTCCATGGTTTTTGCAGGTTGACCAAATGGGCGCCTGCCCTGGCCCCACATATAACGTGGGGGTTATCCTCATACCGTTGCAAGCCGATCAACACCTGCTTAGCCGGCGGGCTGAGGTATATCGTTTTTGCTCCAGTCTTTGAATCGGGTAGTCGGATTCGTGAATTCTCAAAATCAATCCAATCCCATTGCAGCGTCAAGATTTCGCTCAGTCGCGCTCCAGTCAAAATAAGCAGGCGAATGGCTGCAATCACGAAGGGGCCCTGCCCCCCTCTCCCTTCAATCTCCGAAAGAACTGAACCAAGATGCGAGATCTCGGCAGGGGTTAAGAAACGCTCCCGCTTTCGCTCTTTAAACGGCTGTACATGCATGGCGGGGTTGCTGTGATTTTCCCTATAGCCGTTCTTCTCGCACCAGTTGAAGAATTTGCGCAAGACTGCCAATAACCGGTTCGCCTGATATGGCGTTTCTGCCAAGTTGTTATGGAGCTGAGCCACATTTGGACGCGAAATCTCGGTGATCGGCAACCTCAAAAGCTTGGATGGCACTAAGGTTTCAACCAATCGCCTGTATTCCGCGCTGGAGCGGCCCTTGAGTTTTGTATCTACGTGCTCACGCAGGAACATCGACAATACTCCACCTGTGTTCTTTTCCGCCCTTTTCAAATCCCTCTCCGCCAATGGGTCATCACCACGCGCGACCTGACGCAATGCGGACTGTGCGACCGAACGTGCCTGATCAGCAGTCAAGGCACCAAACCGGCCAAGAGTCATTCGCCTTGAGCGTCGTCCAATACGGTATTGGAGAACAAATAGCTTTCGGCCTGTCGGAGTGACTTTCACTCCATAGCCGGCCAGCTGATCATCCCAAAGGAAGATGTCTTTGTCGGCAGGCTCAGTGGCATCAATCAATCGCTTTGTAATTTTCGGCATGTGCATCCTGCTTGCTAAGTGCGTTTCAGTAAGCAAATAGTAAGCAGATGAGGAGGAACGCACAAGAACCTTGGGGAATACCCAAATCGTTACCTGCTTGTTTTTTAATGATAAAAACCTACGACATGTTTCTACAGGAATTCCAATAATCCCTGAGATATCAAATTTGTAATCAGGGGGTCGCGGGTTCGAATCCTGCCGGGGGCACCATTCCTTCAAGGGTCCATTCTTGTCACATGGTTTACATTTAATACCGGAGACATGGGTAACAGATTGTACCTGAGACATGGGTGACAACCTCGTGCCGAACGGGTTGTCGATGGTCTGCAAGGTTCTCTGTTCCAGGTCGATATATCCGAGATCATAGCGCATGAAGCTCAACATCCAAATGCCATAGTCGAATTCCTCGATTTCGAACCTGTGACAGGCGGGCACGATAACGAAACTTCGTAGGCGACACTCGGCTGATTCGAAGGGATGCGGCACTCGGATCCCGACCGGAGACATGTTCGGCAGCGCTTCAGAACGTGAACGGTGCGAGCCCAACAACGGGTCCATTCAGGCAAGCATATCGCCCGCCCCGATGTAGAAATCAGTTCCGCTTGGCGCCCCCCAAGTGGATCAATCGAGCCTGCCGCCAAGTTGCCGAAAATCGGCCGGCACTGCGTCACACTCGAACACTCCGGTTGTTCGGAGTGCGGACGCATCGTCGTCTCGAGTGATTGAACCGGCATTGACGGGCCGGGCCGCCAGCTAACCATGCATGGGTCACAACGATTAATCCGCTCACTTCCCGAGAAGAAATGCAACCAACGCAACCGTCTTCGGGTGTTCCGTTCGATCAGTCGCTTGTCATCATGCTGACGTGGGCCGCGGCGACCTTCCATCCGTCTTCCGTACGGATCCAGGTCTGCATCTGGCGGCCGGTTTCCCCGGGGAAGTCTTCGCGGTGAAACAGTGTTGAGGCTATAGCGACATTGCTGCCATAGGTCGTGATCAGCGTTCTCGACAAGGATCGGCTGAACGGCTTCTGGACGGCGCGGAACAGGCGCACCTCCTCTATTCCATACTGGATTTCGGCAACGCCATAGCGCACGGTTTTCTCGGATGTGAGAAACATGGCGTCGAGCATATCGCCATCGTTGTCCAGCAGCGCCCTTTCATAAACTTCAAAGACCGCCGTCACTTCGGCCAGTGTTTGAGGATCGTCGACGATCATGGCCTCACCCTCCCGCCTGCCGGCCGATCATCCGGTCGCGCAGGGCTGTCAAAAACGGTATGTTGTCAAACTGGTCGGAACGTACCTTGGCCCATTCCACGCCATCCGGGCGTGGCATGGCATTGCGCGTTTCGATCATCTCGGTTTCGGTGGCTATGTAATCAAGCGGGGTATCGTGGGATTCAATCACCACGGCCGAGTCGGACACGATCTGCGCGGAGTGCACCGTCGTGGTCATCGGCGTTGAAGCGCCAACGATTCCGAGTTCGCGAAAAATCCCGGTTTCCAGGTCTGCAAAGCCGGCGCCCTTGCCGGTGCGACCGCCGTTGCGGCCAACGGCCACCGAGCCGACCACACAGAAATCCAGCGGCTCGATCTGCTCGAACTCCACCCGCTCGCCGTACTCCATGAACCCCTGCGCCGTGGCTGCCAGTTCGAAACTGATGTCCCGCTCGGCCAGTTTTTTCGGGTCGAGCCGGAGATAGGGAAAATCGCGCGTCAGATAGGGCACCGGAGTGTAGACAACCTTGCCCTCGTAGAGCGCCCGGATGCGGATTGGGATCTGCGGATGATCGGGATTGGTCTTGATTGTTCTTGCCGATTTCCAGGCGTCGAGCTGCGCAAGCCGCCAGGCGGCCACGTCTGCCCCGACAAAATTGGGGATCATGCTCCAGGCCGGACCGACGGCCACGCCGAGCGCTTCCAGGCGCTGCCAGATGTCGTGGCGCACGGCGTCCTTGCCGGCGTTTCGCCCGGCCCACCGGCCCTCTCTATCCATGGGCGGTTTCCTTTGACAACGCCTGCGCAAGACTGGCCAGCGGCGTTGCCCAGCCGACGATGCCGCCCTGGGCAACGATCATTTCGATCGCGGAAGCCTTGAATTCAGGGAAGTAACTCTCCGTCGCATCCTCGATCAGCAGGCACTCATAGCCGCGATCATTCGCCTCGCGCATCGAGGTCTGGACGCACACTTCCGTCGTCACCCCCGCGAAGACAAGCTGGGTGACGCCTCTGTCTTGCATGGTCTCGTGCAGACCGGTCGCCCAGAACATGCCCTTGCCGGGCTTGTCGATGGCGATTTCGCCGTCCGCCGGCCTCAGTTCCGGCAGGATCTGGTTGCCGGGCTCGCCGGCAATCAGGATGCGGCCCATCGCACCGTCATCGCCGATGCGCAATCCCGGCTTGCCGCGCAGGCGCTTGGCCGGCGGACAGTCGGACAGGTCAGGCTTGTGTGCCTCGCGGGTGTGGATGACAGGCAGTCCATTCTCGCGGAAAAGCGCGATCAGGGCCGCAACGGTCGGCACGATTGCCGTCAGCCGCGACACATCGTTGCCGAGCGTATCCCCAAAGCCACCGGGCTCGATGAAATCGCGCTGCATGTCGATCACCACGAGCGCCGCCTTGGAGGGGTCGAGTTGAAAATCGTAGGGACGTGCAGGAACGGAGAGGGTCATGGTCAATGCCCCGCCATGTGCGCGCCGATGGTTTTGCGATCGGTCTCCTCTGTCGGCGCGACATAGGAGATCGTGCCGCCCGACATCACCGCCACCCGGTCTGACAGTTCGAGTATCTCGTCGAGGTCCTCGCTGACCAGCAGGACGGCAGCGCCCTTGTTGCGCTGTTCCATGATCTGGCTGCGAATTTCGGCGACAGAGGCAAAATCGAGACCGAAGCACGGATTGGCGACGATCAGGACGTCGACATCGCCGGACAGTTCGCGCGCCAGAACGGCGCGCTGAACATTACCCCCGGAAAGCGCCTCGATCGGGGAATCCGGAGAGGTTGTCTTGACCCGGTAACGCTCGATCAGTTCCTTGGCCTTTGCGCGCATCGGGCCGGGCGAAAGCCACCAGCCGAGACTTGCCATCGGCGGTTTGTCATAGCTGCGAAAGGCAATGTTTTCAGCCACGCTCATGCGCGGCACGGTGGCGTTCTTCAAGGGCTCTTCGGGCAGGCCGAACACCTTGAACCGGTCGAAATCCGAACGCTTGGGCTCGAATTCCTTGCCGTGAATGAAGATGGCGCCGTCCTGTATCGGGCGCTGTCCGGCCAGCACCTCGACAAGCGCGCTTTGGCCATTGCCGGAAACGCCGGCGACGCCGACGATCTCACCGGCCTTGACCTTCAGATTGACGCGATCGACCGCCGCCAGCCCTTCCTCGTCGAGCGCCGTCAGGCCGGCGATTTCCAGCACGGTCGGTTTCTCGTTGTGCTTCAGGCGCTCGGCGCGGGCGCGAATCTCCGTGTCGCCGATCATCATGCGGCTCATTTCCGCAACAGTCGCCTCCTGTGCGTCGCCGGAGCCTGTCAGCTGGCCGCGCCTGAGCACCGAAAAGGAATCGCAGAACGCTTTGACCTCACGGAACTTGTGACTGATCATCAAGACGGTGACTTCGCCGCGTTGCGCCATTTCGCCCAGAAGGCCGAGCACCTCGTCGGCTTCGCCCGGCGTCAGAACGGAGGTCGGTTCGTCGAGGATCAGGAAACGCTGTTCGAGATAGAGCAGCTTGAGGATTTCCAGTTTCTGTTTCTCACCCGCCGACAACGACGCGACCGGCATGTCGAGACGCACGCGAAAGGGCATGCGGTCCATAAAGTCTTCGAGTTTCGACTTCTCCGACTTCCAGTCAAAGACCCTCGGCGCGTCAGCGCGCGAAATCACCAGGTTCTCTGCAGCGGTCAGGCACGGTACGAGTGTGAAGTGCTGGTAGACCATGCCGATACCGAGATCGCGTGCATCGCGCGGCGTCTCGACCTTTACCTCGCGCCCATCGAGCAAGACGTTGCCGCGCGTCGGCGTGTAGAAACCCATGATGCATTTGACGAGAGTCGATTTTCCGGCTCCGTTCTCGCCGAGCAGCGCGTGAAACGATCCGGAATGCACCTTGATCGACACGCCATCCAACGCGGTGAACGCGCCAAACATCTTCGTCATGTCGGCGGTCTCCAGAGATGGCGCCTGCGGGTCTTGCAGCACCGGCCCGGAAGCAGGAATTTCAATCGCGCTCATGGCAGCGCCTCGATGAAGGCGGTTGATGTCGCGACCGCACCGAAAACCCCTCCCTGCATCTTGATCATGTCGACGGCAGCATCGTGATTGGCCTTCTTTGTCGCCGCGCAGCAGTCCTCCAGAAGCAGGCATTCGTAACCGCGGTCGTTGGCATCGCGCATTGTCGTGTGGACGCAGACATCGGTGGTGACGCCGGTGAAGACGATGTTGCGGATGTTCTTCATGCGCAGCACCAGTTCGAAATCCGTGGCGAGGAACGTCCCCTTGCCGGGTTTGTCGATGATCGCTTCACCGGCCTCCGGCTGCAATTCCGGAATGATCTCCCAGCCCGCTTCGCCGCGCACCAGAATGCGCCCGCAGGGTCCCTGGTCACCGATGCCCGCACCTATTCGCTGAGAGCGCCAACGCTTGTTCGCCGGCAGATCGGAAAGGTCCGGCTTGTGGCCCTCACGGGTATGGATGATCGGATATCCCTTGGCGCGCATGGCGCTCAGCACCGCCTGGATGGGGCCGATCGGTGCGCGCGTCAGCGAGATATCGTAGCCCATGGAGTCCACATATCCGCCCGGCGCGCAGAAGTCGGTCTGCATGTCGATGACGACGAGGCAGGTGTTGTGCGGTCCGAAATCGCCGTCGAACGGCCAGGGGTATGGATCCGCTGGCACCAGTTTCGGATTTGGCACAAGGGCGGATTCGATGCGTTCGTCAGCAAGGGTCATGCCTGGTTCCTCATTTCACGAGCGAAAGCTCGCCGGGCACTTCGCGCACGGAACTCTTGGAGCGGGCCGAAGCGATCATGATAAAAAGCGTCAGGATGTAAGGGGCGGCGTTGAAGAAGTAGTAGCCCTGGCTGATGCCGATCG
Source organism: Hoeflea sp. (assembly GCA_040218025.1). Classification (GTDB taxonomy): domain Bacteria; phylum Pseudomonadota; class Alphaproteobacteria; order Rhizobiales; family Rhizobiaceae; genus Hoeflea. The sequence continues at coordinate 6,567 of JAVJQD010000011.1, forward strand.
ATTGCAGCGCCGGGCCAAGCGCCCCCGCCGCCCCGAAAAGCAGCGCCGCATAGACGCATCTGATCGGATCCCAGCGCGCAAAGATAACAAGCGCGACGGCCATCAGACCCTGTCCCGATGACAGGCCCTCGTTCCAGCTTCCCGGATAATAGAGCGACAGAAACGCGCCACCGACACCGGCAAGGAAGCCACCGGCAGCCGTCGCCAGCAGTCGCACCAGATCCACTGAAACCCCCATCGCGCGCGCCGACGCTGCGTTGTCTCCGGTCATGCGTACGATCAGGCCCCAGCGGGTGTTGGCGAAAGCCCACCACAGGAACACGGCAAGCGCGATTCCGACGAAAAACAGCGGATTGACCTGCAGCGCCTGCTCGATGTTCGGATTGGAAGACCATCCGCCAAGGGGAATGGCCTGCAGTTTCGGCGCGGAAGGCTGGATGTACGGCTTGCCGAAGAAGAAGGCCAGGCCGGTGCCGAAACTCATGAAGGCGATGCCGACCGCGATGTCATTCACCTTGGGCAGCTTGCAGATGTAACCATGCATGGCGCCGAGCACGAGGCCGGCACAGCCCGCCATCACCACCCCCAGCCAGGGGCTGCCGGTGGTGTAGGCGCCGGCGTAGGCGACCATGGCGCCCAGGACGAGATTGCCCTCCAGTCCGAGATTGATCCGGCCGGATTTTTCAGTGAGCGTCTCACCGAGCGCGACGAACATGAACGGGGTCGAGACGCGGATCGCCCCGCCGACCATCGCAATTATCACGATCAGCAGTTCCGACTGGCTCATGTCCTGTCTCCGGTCCGAGGTTGCAGGAAGGCAATGCGGCCGTGGAAAGTCTCGCTGACCAGAAGCACCACGAAAATAATGCCCTGAAGGACCAGCACTGTCGCATCCGGCATGCCCATGCGCCGTTGCACCAATCCACCTGCTGCCGCAAGCGCGCCGAACATGATCGCAACCGGGACGATCGCAAGCGGGTTCTGGCGGGCGAGGAATGCGACCAGAATGCCCGTAAAGCCGTAGCCGGCCACCAGCGACGCGTTGGCCTGGCCATGCACCGCGGCGACTTCGAAGAAGCCCGCGAGCCCGGCGCAGGCCCCTGCAATCGCACAACAGGCAACGACCAGCATGCCGACCGGCAGTCCCTGTGCTTGTGCGGCGCGGACATTCCCGCCGGTCATCCGCGCCGCAAAGCCGAAAGTCGTGCGCGCCATCAGAATGTAAAGGATCGCCGCGAGCAACAGTCCGGCAGCCAGCCCCCAGTGTACGGAGGTTCCGGGCATCGCCCCGATGCGGTAGGCGTCGCCGATCGGCATGGTCGACGGCTTGTTGGCCGACGCGGGATCGCGCAGCATCCCCTCGACGAAAAAGTTCATGATGGCGATGGCGATGTAACCGAGCAGGAGCGAGGAGATCGTTTCGTTGACGCCTCGATAGTGCCGCAGCCATCCGGCGATGCCGATCCATATGCCGCCGGCAATCATTGCAGCGGCCGCCATGATCGGCAGCCCGATCACGGAAGGCATCCCGTTGGTTACCAGCGGAATGGCCACCGCGGCGGCGGCAAAGCCGCCAAGCACCAGCGCACCTTCGGCGCCAAGCAGCGTCAGCCCTATCCGGGCAGGGATTGCGAAGGCCAAACCGGTCAGGATGAGCGGCGCCGCGCGCTGCAGCGTATTCTGGATGGAGAAACCGGAACCGAATCCGCCAATCCAGATCAGGCTGAAGAACTGCACCGGCGACTTGCCCAACAGCAGCAGGAAAACCGCAAACAGCAACGCCGAGACAATCAATGCGCCGGCCGGGATCAGCAGTGCTTCGATCGAGCGAACGAAGCGGGGATCGAGGCTTTTTCGGTCGACGACCGTCGGCGATACGACGGCCGTCATGGCTTGTACCCACCGTGCTTCACTGTCCGATCTGTTGTTGCGACACGCATTGCGATGCCTTTCGGTAAACCAGTTCGAAAATGATGCGCGAAGGGCGGCAACTCGCCCGCTGCCGCCCCTTCGTCCTCTCAGGTTGTCGAGCCCTGGACGCCCTCGAGCAGGTAGTCCATTCCGTCGAGAACAGGATCGTAATTGTCCATCGTGGTCTCGATGACGGTGTTGCCCTTGTTGTCCTTGAGCGGCCCGACATAGATCGGTTCACCTGCCTTGAGAGCAGCAATCGCCGCATCTGCGGCCTTGATCGCCGCTTCGCTCGCGCCTGCGCCATAGGCCGTGTTGCGCAGCATGTCGTTGTGATAACCGCCGGCGATGAAGTTTGGCAGTTCCTCTCCGGCGGCGAGCGCGTCGGCATAGATCTTGTAGATCGTCTCCCACTTGTACTCGGCGCCGGTGATGAAGCCGTTCGGCGCAAGCGGCGCCTGGCTGGCGTTGTGGCCGCAGCTCTTGACGCCGCGCGACTCCGCCGTCTCGATGACGACCTTGGGGCCGTCCACATGGCAGGTAATGACATCGCATCCGCCGTCGACCAGTGCGTTGGAAGCTTCTGCCTCGCGCACCGGCAGAGACCACTCGCCGGTGAAGATGACCTGCACCGTCGCCTCGGGATTGACGCTTCTTGCCCCGAGCAGAACAGAGTTGATGTTGGACAGGACCGAGGGGATCGGCTTGGCCGCGACGAAGCCGATCTTGTTGGTCGCCGTGGACAGGCCTGCCGCCACACCATTCACATAGTGGGCCTGATTGAGGTAGCAGAAATAGCTGCCCGCATTTGCCGGGTCGGTCGCCTCGTTCCACAGGGGCGCCGCATGGCGGAACTGAACACCGGGATACTTCTTGGCTGTGTCGACGACGAAGGGATTGTAGTAGCCAAAGGATGTGGCGAGGATCAGATTGGCGCCGTCCAGATTGATCATCGACTCCATGGATTGTGCGACAGCGTCGGTCTCCGGCACGTTCTCTTCTTCGATGACGGTGACACCCTCGACCTGCTTGAGAATGTCCATCGCCACGGCATGGGCCTGGTTCCATCCGAAATCGTCACGCGGGCCGACATAGACGGCGCCCAGCGTGATCGGAGATTGCGCGCGCGACGCCCCGTACGGCAGAGCGGATGCGATGAGACCGGCGGCTCCGGCCTTCAATACTGAGCGGCGTGAGAAGAATGAGGTGGTCATATGGACAGTCTCCAGCGGTTGGGATCGGTTTCCAATTGAGGCTTGGCAAGGCCCGTGCCAGTTTCATGATCGGGCTATCGTAAATAGCGTGTTGTTATCGCTTGTGTTTTTGCTTCATCTCGTCTTCCGGCGTGCTTCATTTTGCAGACAAGCTGCCTATTCCTTGTGCGATTTCTGCAATGCGTCCGATTCCTCGGCATTCAGGGCGCCTCCGCCCCCGGGTGTTGCACCTTTGCCCAACCCCGACTGCTCGTAGGTCGGCGAAAGCCGCGACAGCAGGAATTGGTCTGCGCGGATCGGCGTGTATTTCGCCGGTCGTTCAACAGTCGCGCAGCCAGGCAGGCAGGCAATGGTGGCGTCGGGGTTGGGATCGAGGAAGAAAGCGACCGAATAGCGCTCCCGGCCAGCCGGCGCGACAACACGGTGCGGCGTCGAGACGTAGATGTCGTTGGTCCAGCGCATCAGGCAGTCGCCGATGTTGCACACAAAGGCGCCCGGGACATGCGGTGCAGCGAGCCACTCACCGGAGCGAGTGCGAACTTCCAGCCCGCCTACACCATCAGTGGCAAGCAGGGTAACGCAACCGTAGTCCGTATGTTCGCCCGCGCCGAGCTGGCCCTTGTCGATGCGCGTGGGGGCCTGCGGATAATGCAGCAGGCGCAACACGGCCATCGGCCTGTCGAGCTTGTCCTCGAAAAAGTCCGGCGGCAGACCCAGATCGATCGCGAATCCCCTGTGGAGCAAGCGGCCAAGTCCGTGGCAGGCATCGTAGTAGTCCAGCATGGTTTGCCGGAAACCCGGCATCTCGGGCCAGAGATTGGCGGCGCGAAACATCCGCCTTTCGGCAAGCTCCGGATCGTCCGGCGGCAGCTCAAGACCGATATTGTAGGCTTCCTTCAGATCCGACGGCCGGCCGGGGTCGAGAGCCTCGCCCTTGAAGGGAACATACCCCCGGTTGGAAGAAGCCGAGTAGATGACCTGTCTTTTCTCTGCGTCATCGCGCGTGAAGAAGTTCGCTGCGCGGTCGAAAACGCTTTTCAGCAGGTCTTCACGAATGCCGTGACCGGTCACATAGAAAAAGCCGGTTTCGCGGCAGGCTCTGCCGATATCCGCGGCGACCTCTGCGACGTCGCCCTGGCGCAGTGGCGCGACATCGATGATGGGTATCGTTGCCGGAGGCGCGGCCAGCATCGTGTCTGCGCCGCCTTCGGAACTCACAGGTTTCAATGTTTCGGTCGTTGGCGTCACGAGCTGTTCTCCCTTCGCGCAACGGTCGGACCTGCAGAATTCCGTCGACAGGGTCCGGCCTCTCAAAGGACAACCTGCAGACTTTTGGCGTTGACGAGAACTGCTATAAAATCACCGATACGCTGCATAAAATGCATCGCCCCTGAAGGGCTCACGATTCGGAGGAGTAATCTTTCAAAGCCGCCGCCAATTGCATTGCAAAACGCGCGGTCGCGACAGGCAGGGTACGTCCGCGCATCTGCCCGAGGATCAGGTTCCCCGGCGGAAGGTCGCGTTCCGAAATGCGGCGGAATACCAGGGCGCCATCGTCGCTGGCGCGCAGACCGATCGGTATCTGGAAACCGATGACGCCTTCGTTCATCACGTAATGGCGGATGAGTTCGAAGCTCTCTGTCTCCAGAACAGGTTCGAGATGGCGTGCGCTCCGCCGAGCGGCGAAATCCAGGAGATGCCGAACGCCATATTTGGGCGACGGCGCCACATGGGCCGTGTTCAGACAGTCGCGCAGGCGGATTTCCGGTTTGCCCGCCAGCGGGTGATCGGCGCGCATCACCACGTTGACCGGCTGCGGCACGGCGAGGATGACTTCGAAATCGACCAGATAGATCGGCTCGAAGACCAGCGCCAGATCGGAGGAGAACGTCGTCAATTCCTGCTCGGCCTGCGCGCGATCACGCACATTCACGGTGAATGTCACGCCGGGATGAGCCCCGCGGTACAAGGCAATCTGCTGCGGCAGGAAGTAGGGCAAAAGCGCCTGCGAACAGGCAATAGAAACATGTCCCCGCCTCACACCGGAGAGATCCGCGACCTGGCTCTGTACCCGGGCCAGATCGGACAGCGTTGTCCGGTAATGGTGAAGCACGAGTTCGCCGGAAGAATTCAGACGCACGCCATTCGGCAACCGCTCGAACACCTGGGTGCCGAATTCCTGTTCGAAGCGCTGGATGCGCCGGGTCAACGCGGACGCGGTAAGGTTCATGTCTTCGGCGGCCTTGCGCATCGAGCCCACCCGCGCGACCGCTTCGATCAGTTGGAAGGTATATAGGTGCCTCATCCATCCCCGATTCATGGTGTTGCATTTTTTTCACCGCATTGGTGCGTATATAGCAGTTTTCCAGAACACTGAATATGCACATGCTCCGCCCGATTGGTTCAAGCCGTCGGGAAGGCAATGTTGACTCCGCAACTGCGACGACGTGGTTTCAACGAAATCAGCAGATGTGTGCTGCCGCGCGGGCTTTGGCATGGCAAAGTGCGTTCCGCCGCGCACAAACGCCGGCGCGCGGCGCCGCAGATTGAAAACAAGAGGATATCGAATGATTTCGGAGCTTCCCTTCACGCTGGACGCACTTCGGCAGGCTTATGCCGATGGTGTCTTGCCCGAGGATGTCATCGCCGAGGCGTATCGTCGGCTCGACGCAATCGCCGACCCGGGCATCTTCATCCACGAGGCGCGTGACGAGGCCATGGCGCAGGCCCGGGCCCTTGGCAAGCCCGATGGCCGCCCGCTCTGGGGCATACCTTTCGCGGTCAAGGACAATATCGACGTTCAGGGTATGCCGACAACGGCCGCCTGCCCGGATTTTGCTTATGCCGCGGGACAGGACGCCTTCGTCGTCAGCCTGTTGCGCAAGTCCGGGGCTATCTGTCTCGGCAAGACCAATCTCGACCAATTCGCCACGGGCCTCGTCGGTGTCCGGACTCCCTATGCGATACCGAGGAACGCGCTCGATCCGGAGATTGTGCCGGGCGGCTCGTCTTCCGGCTCGGCTGTCTGTGTCGCGCACGGTATCACGGCCTTCGCGCTTGGTACTGACACCGCAGGCTCCGGCCGCGTACCCGCGGCGCTCAACAGCATCACCGGCCTGAAGCCGACCCTCGGCGCGCTGTCCGCGGCGGGTGTGGTGCCAGCCTGCCGCACGCTCGATACGGTCTCCATCTTCGCCTTGACGGTTGCCGATGCATGGGAGGTATTCGAATGCGCCGCGCACTATGATGCGGCCGATGCTTATGCCCGGCGGCACAGCGGACAACGGCTTTCTGATCTTCCGCCGGTTGTTACCGTTGCGGTGCCCGACGACGCCACGTTGGAGACCTTCGGCGATACCGCCCAGCAAGACCACTTCCGTGAGACGATTGCAGCAATGCGGACACGAGGCCTCATCATACGCGAGATCGATTTTACGCCTTTCTACGATGTTGCGCGGATGCTCTACGAAGGGGCATGGGTCGCCGAGCGAACCGCTGCGGTCGGCGAGCGGCTTACCCGGGCGCCGGACACGCTGCACGCCACCACCCGCTCGATCATCGAGCCCGGCCTGAACCTCTCGGCGGTCGATGCCTTCAATGGAATGTACCGTTTGCAGGAGTTAAGGCGGGTCTGCGAGGAAATGATGGCGGGTATCGACATGCTGTGCGTGCCGACAATCCCGTCATTCGTAACCGTCGCGGACATCACGGCCGATCCCATTGGTCCCAACTCGCGTCTTGGCACCTATACCAACTTCGTAAATCTGCTCGACATGTGCGGCATTGCCGTGCCGACCGGAACACGCTCCGACGGTCGGCCCGGAAGCATCACTGTGCTGGCGCGCGGCGGAGAGGACGCCCTGGCCGCTTCGCTTGCGCTTTCTCTTGAAACGGGCCGTCTCGGCGCGACCGGTTGGGCTCGACCGGTCAGCACACTGCCTGTGGAGGAAATCGGCGACAGGGAAATTGCCGTGACGGTCTGTGGGGCGCATATGTCGGGCTTGCCGCTCAACCATGAACTGACATCGCGCGGAGCGCGTTTCATCAAGACGTGCCGGACCTCACCGGATTACCGCTTCTACGCCCTTGCGGGCGGTCCGCCGAAACGGCCGGGGCTCGTCAGGAGCGCCGACGCCGGCGGAACTGCAATTGAAGTCGAGGTCTGGGCAATGCCGATAGAAAGCTTCGGCAGCTTCATGGCCGGCATACCCGAACCCTTGTGCATTGGCACGGTGACGCTTGAAGACGGAACGGCTGCGAAAGGGTTCTTGTGCGAAAGCCGCGGCCTCGACGGCGCCACTGAAATTACCGATCTTGGTTCCTGGCGCGATTACCTCGCCTCCATGCCAAGCCCAACCGTGCCCGGGTCCGGCCAATCTCGGATCGCCGTTTGACGTCCGTCATCCTTGGCAAGCATCTGCGCGGGCAAAGCCGAGCGCGGATTGAACAGATTCGTTCCCCAGTCGAAAGTCAATCCGTTCGAATCCGGTGACGCCGCAGCGCTCGCCGTCTGTATGACAGATATCCCTTGTACGATTGAGACAAAGGCGCGACGGCAAACGGAAGACTTGACGAAGATTCCGCCGAGCGTTCCGGAAGTCCGATGTTGCGCCAAAGCGAACCGCCGAAAGTATCAGCCCTTGAAGGTTACGGTTCGCCAGCGACTGAAAACCTTACGCGACCTGACAGGTGGCCGGGACGATCCGGTCAAGGCGGCGGAGCTTCACCTCGCGCTGCGACCGGCCAGGTCTCGCGCCCCCGGGAAGGCGATGACATCAGCCGGCAAGATTCAAGTACGCCGGCCATCGACCGGCCGGACTTCACATGACACTCAAAAATTCGATGCCATCTCATTGTTTTCAATGCTTTTTGATAAGTCGTCGCTACGAAATGAGGCTGGACGAAATCACCAATCATTGTCAATGCACTGTCCGGAAAACTATAAGTTGTTTGTCCGTACCCGGGAACCCCTATTGATTTCCCGGGCTTCAAGCTCCGTCTTCTGGCACAACCCCGCACGGTTCAGCGGATTGCTTTCGTGACTACACTCCATCCAAACCGGCGCCGCAGACCAGCGCGCCCACATTGTCGCCGGCATTGAACTGAACATTGCCGGTGCGCATTGCGGCAATGGCTGCAGCTCCGCTGAGATCGGCAGCCATGCCAAGTTCAAACCAGAGCCATCTGGCTGCCTCCTCCATTTCGTCATCGCTAATCAGCACAATCTCATCGACGTGAGTGCGGATCAGTTCGAAGACATCGGGATCGGTTTCACCACAACTCATCGTCGCCACCCGGCTGGTGACGGATTCGAGCCGAACCACCTTTCCGGCATCGAGGCTCGCCTTCAGCGTCGGAGAGCCGACCGGCTCGATCCCTACCAACCGGATCGACGGTTTGAGCGCCTTGAGCGCCACGGCCATGCCTGAAATCAGGCCGCCGCCGCCGATGGCGACCAGAACGACGTCCAGGTCAGGCGCATCCGAGAGCAGTTCCAAAGCTGCGGTTCCCTGCCCGGCAACCACCATCGGATCAGCGAAGGGATGAAAATAGGCGGCGCCACTCGTTTCGGCATGGGCGAGTGCACCTATATTCGCCTCGTTCCAGATCTTGCCGAGCACCTCGACTTTCGCACCCCACTGCCTCAACTTCTCGCGCTTTTCCCCGGTCGCGCTCTCGGTCACAAAAACCGTTGCCTCCACACCAGCCAATCGGGCGGCACGAGCGACGGCGAGACCATGATTGCCACCCGATGCCGTCACGATTCCCCTTGCCACGGCTTCGCGCGGCAGACTGAGAAGCTTGTTGGTTGCGCCCCGCGCCTTGAAGGAGCCGGAAGCCTGCAGGTTTTCAAGCTTCAGGAACAGCCGCGCCTCTGTCAAAGGTTGCGATAGGCAAGTGATTTCGACCGTCGGCGTGCGGCGAACATGCGGCGCAATGCGGGTAGCGGCGCCGCGGATATCATCAAGAGCGATCATGTCCGGGCCCCTTCAATGGGAGACGCCACGACGAGACAGCAATTGCCGGGGCGCACGCGGCCAGGTCGCCGTCGGCCATAGACGATGCCGTCGGCCCGGTAATGCAGATCGACCGGCTGCCGCTGAGGTTGCCCCAGGAAATGAACGCGACCAGCAAGCTGCCCCGCCTTTACCTCGGTTCCGAGAGGATGCAGGGTTTCGAGGACACCGTCGTCCTCGCAGATCAGATGTGCTGTCGAGGAAAGCGTGTAGAGCGCCGGCGCAGGCGCAGGCGTCGCCATGTCCTGCGGGATGACTCCGACATGCGCGAGGACGTTGTAGATGCCTCGCCGGCACAAGGCCAGCGCCTCAATCGACACCGTGCCGCTTCCGGCCATTTCGGTTCCGATCGTCGTCATACCGTGGCGTGCGGCGGAGGCGGTCGCCGTCCGCGGATCACCGCGATTGTCGATCACCACAGCGATCGGCGCGCCGAACAGGGAGGCGGCCTTCACGTTTGCCTCATGTTGCGCCGGCGTCAGTCCCGGCTCGATCACCGCGCTTGGCAGGATGTCGAGGGATGTGCCGCCGGAATGGAGATCGACAAAGACATCGCCCAAGGGGAAGATGACATCGTTGACGAAGGCCGCTATCTGTTCGGTGGCGCTGCCGAGCGCATTTCCGGGGAAAATGCGGTTCAGGTTCAGATCGTCGACCGGAGAGGTGCGCTTGGCGGCAAGGACCGCGGGCAGATTGACTGCCGGAACAACGATGATGCGTCCTGACACCGTGTCGATGTCGATCTCGCGGATCATCTCTCCAAGAGCGATCGGCCCCTCGTATTCGTCTCCATGATTGCCCGCCTCGAAAATCACCGTCGGGCCTTCGCCGTTGGCAATCACCGCAATCGGAACCGGGATCACCCCCCACGCATCATCATGCACAGACAACGGAATGTAGAAGCTGCCGAACTGCTTGCCCGGCTTGTCGAAATCGACCGTGCACTGGGTGAGGTCCTTGGAGAGATTTGTCTTCATCTTCGTTCTCTTTTGTATAGTATGTGGACAAGCATTGAAAATCACGCGGTCACCAGCGGGCATGCTTGCAATGCCTGGAGTTCATATATAAAATTTTGTGCTCATATTTGAACTCCCATCCTGATCCGTGTACTGCTGAAAACCATGCCCAAGATTTCCCCCCCCAGATCCGCGGACGCCGACGATGCCGCAATGTCGTCCGGCAAAGCCGACAAACAACCCTACGGAGCGCCGGCGCTCGAGAAGGGGCTCGACATACTCGAACTTCTGGCCGGGCTGTCGCATGGCGTCACGCAGAGTGAAATCGCCCAGCTTCTGGGTCGCTCGGTTCAGGAGGTCTACCGGGTCATGATGGTTCTGGAACGGCGTGGTTTCATTCAACGACGCTCCGGCGATGACGGTTACTTCCTGTCGAACAGGATGTACGAGCTCGCGCATCTCTATCCGCCGCTGGCCCGGCTGATCGACATGGCGACCCCGCTGATGAACTCCGCCTCCGTCATCGCCGACCAGGCGCTGCACATCGCCATTCTCGACACAACATTCATCCGCGTCGTCGCCCAGGTGGACAGCCCTGCCCCGCTGGGCTTCCGGCTTCGCGTGGGCACCAAGAACCCTGCGATGTCCACCTCCTCCGGACGCCTGCTCGTCGCGTTTCAGCGGCAGGCCATCAAGGACTGGATTCTCGACGACCTGCGCCGGACCAGATCCACTGAGGAAGCCGAAGGCCTGATCATCAGGACGGAGAAAATCCGGACAAGGGGCTACGAGATGGTGACCGGCGAAGGACTGCAGGGCATTACCGATGTGAGTTTTCCGCTGCTCGACAGCACCGGCTTCGCCCAGGCTGTCCTGACGATGCCGTTCCTTCCCGCCGCGCGGCAGAAAGTCAGTTTCGATGCAGCATGCCAGGCCACGTTCGAGGCTGCGGAACAGATCACAGGCGCCCTCGGCGGACACCAACCGGAGGTCCGCTTCCCGCTTGCACGTATCGCCGCGAAGCGTCCGCCCGACCGGGTTGGCTGATGCACGATTGCTCATGATCCCCGCCCCTCGTCCGTCCTGTGGGAAAAAATAAGATCGAGCCACAGCGGCTCGCCACTGCCGTCGGTGATTTCTTCAAACACATGGGAGAGCGATGCGGTCCAGCGCGCCTGAACCGCACTTGCCGCGGTCGTTCGCGCGGCTTGGCCATAACCGTGCCTAGTGCGAAGGCTGCTGACAACCAGATCGCCACGACGCCATATGCGGTAGTCGTAAATGCCGGCCTCATCCAGCAAGGCAATGATTTCCGGCCAGACCGCTTGGTGCGCCCTGTCATATTCGGGCCCCATGCCGGGCTTGAGCCGATAAAGGAAGACCAAGGGTTCTTCGCGTTCCGAAATGGCACCGGTCATCGCACTGCTCCCGAAATCGCGCCGTTCAGGATCTGGCTCTGAAACAGCAAATAGACAATGAGGACGGGCAACAGCGCAATGATCAGCCCTGCGGAGATCAACGGGATCGACACATCGTACTGCCCCGACAGCAACGCCACGCCGACCATCAGGGTCGTGTTGTCCGAGCCGCCCATGATGACGAGCGGCAGCAACAAATCATTCCACATCCAGACGAAGTTCAAGATCGACAGGGCCGCGATCGCCGGCGTCGAGACAGGAAGCAGGATCTGGAAAAGGATGCGCAGTTCCCCGGCGCCATCCAGTCGCGCTGCCTCGATCAATTCATCGGGGATGGCCCGGAAATAGGCGACCAGCAGATAGGTGCTCATCGGAAGCCCGAAGGCCGCATAGGAGAGGATCAGGCCGGAATAGGAATTGCCCAGGCCAAGATCAAGCACCGTTTCATAGAGTGGATAGATGATCACCTGGCTCGGGATCACCAGCATCGAGATCACGAACAAAAACAGGAGATTGCCACCCCTGATCCGAAGCTTGGTGACAGCATAGGCGACCAAGAGCGCCGCGACTGTCGACAGAAGCAATCCGCCAGCCGTGGTCACGACGCTGTTCAGCAACAGACGCGGGACCTGCATGCGGGTAAAGGTCTCGACATAGTTCTGCAAGCTGATGCCGTCGGGCAGACCGAGAGGATTGCGGGCGTAACCGGCGCGGGACTTGAAGGAATTGATGATCGTGAACAAGAGCGGATAGAGCGCCGCCACCGCGACAATCACCAGCGCTGCAGTCACCAGCCATTTGGTCACAAGCGCCGCCACGGACTCCATTCCTCGGGGTTTGCGACGCTCCGGCCTTTCTGTGGTCGCGGAGCTCATTGTCGTTTCCCCCGGCCTTCTCTGTACATCTGGCGAACAACGAAGGTGGAGATCAGCGAGACGAAGACAAAGAGCGCCATCCCGATCGCCGCACCCTTGCCGCGGTTCAGGAATTCGAACGTGGTTATGAAGACCAGATATTCGGGCAGCATCGTCGCGCTGCCCGGTCCGCCGCGCGTCAAAGCGTAGACAAGTGGGAACATCCAGATCAGCATTCCGGACATGCACAGGACCGTCCAGTATCCCACCACCGGCCGGATCAGCGGCAATGCGAAATCAACCAGCATTCGCCAGAAGCCGGCGCCATCCAGGCGCGCCGCTTCGACAACATCCTGAGGGACAGTGGACAGGCCTGAGAGATAGGTCAGTACGCCGAGGCCGAAGAAGCTCCAAAGCGCCACGGCCGTCAGGGAGAACAACGCACTGTTGGGCCCGTTCAGCCATTCGATTGCCAACGGCGCCAGACCTATGAGTTTCAAGAGTGCGTTGATCGGACCGTCGGGAGCCAAAATCTGGCGGAACATGATGCCGACCACCACCGGTGCGATCATGTAGGGCAGAAAATAGGTTGCGCGAAAGAAGCGCCAGCCGGGCGTTCGCTGGAACAACAACAGCGCGATGATCAGTGGCATGAACACCCAGACCGGCAGGCTGAGGAACACCATGAACGCGTTGTAGAAAGACTGTTCGAAGGTCGGATCCCGCAACATGGCCTGGTAGTTCGACAACCCGGCGAAGCTCGGTTCGTAAAAGCCCTGAGTCTTCATGAAACTCAGCCAGAAAGCCCGAAGCAGCGGCACGAGCTTGAACAGGACGGCGAGGATCAGGGCCGGCAGCACAAGGAGAGCTATCAGGAGAAACCCGGGCCGCAAGCCGGATCGGCTGCGCGGATTTCCTGAGCGGATCGGCACTTTCCGGGTCTGGATGCTCATGCTGCTCAACCTCGATGGATAACCCGAATACGGACGCGGCTGCCGTCCAGCCGCGCCCGTCCGCGCGTCTTCAGTTCTTGCCGGGGCTTTCTTCGAGCGCGACCTGCATGCGCTCGACCCAGTCATCCACTGTCAGCCGGCCCAGCGCCACTTCCTGCCACCCGCGCCCGAGCGCGTCCGCCTCCTGTCCGCTCAACAGGACACCGACATGAATGGTCGGGGTCTTGATGATCTCCCGGATCTGCTCAAGTGCGGAGGATTTGGGGAACAGCGACGGATCGACGTTTGCGTTCAACGGAATGCCGCCCCCCAGTTCAGTGAGAAGATTGCCGTTTTCAGTGCTGGCTACGAATTTGACGAATTCCTGCGCGGCTTCGGTCTTGCTGGTCCATGAGGTTACTCCGAAGACGGAGCTCTCGGTGCCGCTGAAGCTCTTGGCGAGCGGCGCACCGGGTTCGACAGCCGGCCAGCGCATCGCCCCGAGGTTCTCGTCGCCAAGCGCTTCGCCGAAGGCAGCCCAGTTTACCGCATCGGCGATGATCGTGCCGGCGAAACCCGCATTGCCGCTGGCAAAAATATCGGCACCATCCGGCAGCATCGAAATCGAAGGCGCACTGCTGTTCGACCACCCCTTTGTCGGGATGTCCGCCATCGCCTCAAGGATCGAAACCATCTTCGGATCTGTCCAGGGCATGTCGCCGGCGAGAACCGCGCGCATGTCGTCCTCGGTCAGATAGCTGCGGGCGATTTCGGGAAAAACCCAGTAGGTCGGGAATACGCCGGTCATGCCGAGCGCCAGGCAGGTCTTGCCGACGGCATTGATCTTCTCGCAGGCCTCGCCGAATTCTTCCCAGGTCGCGGGTGGATTGTCCGGATCGAGGCCTGCCTCGCTCAGCACCAGCTTGTTGTAATACATGACATTGCCCTGAAGCCCGAAGGGCAGGCCGTAGCAGGGCTCATCCAGATCATAATTCAGGCAGCCACCGGAGCGGGTCAGCAGATCCCCGCCCGCGGCCAGCACGTCCTCGGGCAGTTCCTGATAGGCGACACGGCGGTCGAACAGTTCCAACCCGGCATTCTGTTCCATCACATCGGGTCCGCTGCGCGTGGCGATGTAGGGTCCCTGAACTTCGGGATAGCGATCGAATGGAACGGTTTCCAGTTCCACCTTGATGTCCGGATGCTCGGCCTCGAAGGCTTCCACGAGCGCCGCCCAGTATTCGGGGCCGCCCGGTTGCCAGTTGAGGACCTTGATCGTTGTTACGTCTTGAGCCTGCGCCATCGGCACGAAGGAGATCGCCAGCGCCGTGGCAGCACCGAGAGCACTCAGCCGGGTCGGCCGGCGCGATAGAATTCCGTTCATGTGTTCACCTCTCAATCGGTTCGAGTTTTCAACCGACCCGTTTGAAAGCGGGTTTCTCATTGGGAGCACCGGTCCCCGAAGTGCTGAAAGGTGCGCCAAATAGTTTTCATTTTTAAAAGGATTCATTTTTATATGAAATTTGTCAACATCAAGCTTTCGGCACCACACCGCCGCGCCGGCTCGATTCCAGGCCGGCATCGACCAGAAACATCGTTCGAATGGAATCGTGGACGTCGGTGACCAGCCGGTCGTCCTCCCCAGCCGCGAACCGCTGAAGATTGGCCTGGACATAGGCAAAGGAATCAGGGACGCGCTCGCCGGTCAGGGGCAGTTCGGCCCACTCCTGGCCCTCAAAACAGATTTCCAGCCTTTCCGGAACGGGCCGGACATAGTCGATCAGATAACCGACCGTCAGATGGGCAGCGCCCTTGGTGCCCTCAATGCGGATCGTTGCATCAACATGCCTCGGCCCCTTGTTGTAGGTGTGATTGAGCGAGAGCGCACAGCGCACGCTGTCACCGTAATCCAGAATGATGCTGGAGCGAGCGTCGGCCTGATCCGGATAACGCGGGTGCCTGACTGCCTTCGCATAGATGCTGTCGGGCTCGCCAAGCAGGCCACGGATCCAGTCAAGATAATGGATCGAATGCAACGGCAGCTCGACCGCCGGCATGTGCGGTATGAAGGACCACAGCTCCCACGGCATGTAGACGGCGAGATGGATGTCGACATCGACCACCTCGCCGAACAGGCCTTTGCGCACAGCATCCTCGATCGCCATCATCGATGGCGTGAAGCGAAGCTGAAAATTGGTGGCCGCAGTCACCTTGCGTTCATCGAGCGCCGCAACGATGGAACGTGCGGCGTCACCATCAGGTCCGAGAGGCTTCTGCACGAGAGCCACCGACCCCTCGGGCAAGTGCCTGACTGTGTCGAGCAGGACCGCCGGCGGCAGCGCCAGGTCAAAAACGCCTTCGGCGCCGCAGGCCGCAATGGCTTCATCAATCGTAGCATGAACCGCGGGCACGTCGAAATCGGCAGCCAGCGCGTCTGCGGATTCGCGATTCACATCAAAGAGTCCGGCGACCGGAAGACCCATCTTGCGATAGGCAGGCAGATGGGCGTCCCGCACTATACCGCCGCAGCCGATGATCGTGATCGGGCGAGGCCGTGAAGGCATCGGCCAAGATTGGCGAAGGGTCGCAAGTGTTTCGCTGATTCGGGCCATGGTCGTTCTCTCCGACTGCGGCGCAGGGCGCCACTTTGTATCACTAGCAAAAACTAACGTTGATATTTGATATTGTTTCTGCTGTAGTGTGTCAATCAGAACAGGGGAGTGATCAGCAATGCCAATCCACGGAGAAGAGCTTCACCCGCACGCCGCGCGCCTTCTGCGCGACAGGTTCGACGAGACGGCGCTTTCCGACTGCAACATCACATTGACCGTCGACGACGCCCTGCCGGAGGGGCATTTCGAGATTGCGGCGATCGAAGGCGGCGCAGAAGTTCGCGGAGGGCCGTTCTCCGGCGTGATCTACGGCGCACAGGAACTCGCCGCGCGGGCAGGACGAGCGCTTGATCTCTCGGCGCTTTCCAACGGACCCGTAGCCGACGGACCGGGACTTGCCTATCGCACCTTCTGGACCTGGGACCACTCCACCAACTGGGAACTGTCCCAGATCGGGCAGCAGGAAATCGGGGTCTTCAATCCTTACCAGAAACCGCCATCGGGCTTTCTCGCCGATTACCGGCGGCTCATCGACTTCTGCTCCGACAACCGCATCGGCGGCATTGTCATCTACGGCTTTCTCCGCGACAGCCATGGCGGCATCGACGCGGCGCACGAACTGTGCCGCTACGGACGCGAGCGCGGCGTGCGCATCATCCCGGGGATCGCGATCGGCGCCTATGGCGGCGTCTACTGGGAGGGCAGGCACCGCTACAACCTGTCGACCTGGCTCAAGAGCAATCCGCAGCACAAGGCGCAATTCAGCCGCGATATCGGCTTCCAGATCGCCGATCTCGATTTCCCGCTCAATTTTCCTCATTCGGACTACACCGTAACCGCCTGCCCCAGCGCGCCTGAAGTGCTCGACTGGATGGAGGAAGCCGTTTCGTGGCTGGCCCGGACCTTCGACATCGGCGGCATCAACATCGAAAGCGGCGACTATGGCGTGTGCGATTGCGACCGTTGTGTTGCCCGTCGCGCCAATGACGCAGAGGCCGCCCGCCGCGCCGCAGAGTACGGCGACAGTTGGTCCCACTCGGACATGGCCGCAAACTTCCCGCGCCTCTACAAGGCCGCAAAAGCGGCAAAGCCGGATCTCTGGATCTATTGCGAAATGCAATGGGACAACTTGCTGGAGCCCGTCGCCGTCGAAGCACAATCCGCGCTGCCCAAGGGCGCCATCTACCAGCACACGGCCAACCGGACTTACTGGCAACGCTTGCGCAAGGCGATCACCGCCGAGGAAGTCGAGGCGCTTCCCACGCAGCCCAACGTGCTCCGTTGCCAGTTTGCCTGCCAATGGAACGGCGACGCCCGTACCGAACGCTACGCGCTCAATGCCCGAGACTTCGCCGACATGTGCATCAAGGGCCGCGAAATGGGCATGCAGGGCCTGACGGTCTGGGGCGAACCTTCCGACTACAACGCCACGAGCGAGATCAGTTATCTCGCCTTCTCCAGGTTCGGATGGGACCCCTCACTGACATGGGAAGAGTTCGTTTCCCGCGATCTTGCACCGCTGTTCGGCTCCGCGGAGAATGCCGACAGGTTCGTGAAAATCGCCGAAGAGATCGACGCCAATGCCAGTCTCCCCGTGGCCCGACTCGACGCCCTTGCGGATTCCGCGCTCGAAATGATTCAAGGCGCATCGCCCGAGAAAGCGCGACGCTGGCTGTGGCTCGCAAACCGGATAGCGCAGCGCCGCCACATGGGGCGCTGAGGTGCCGAAACTCCTTGATACCGACGGGCTTTATGCCGGCCCCGTCATCGATGCCCATCACCATTTGTGGGATCTTACGATGAACCGGCATCCATGGTTGCGCGGGCAAAAGGCCGCGCCCCTCGGACAGTCCTGCCTGCCGGCAGATTACCTGGCGGCAGCCAAAGGTTTTGACCTCGCCGCAAGCATACACGTCGAGGCGAACTGGGATCCGGCCGATCCGCTTGGCGAGATCCGGTGGCTGGACAAGCTCGCGCGGCCCGAAGGGATCGCAACGCGCTATGTCGCCTTTGCCGATCTCGCATCGACGGACGCCGGCGCGGTACTCGAAGCGCATGCAGCACATGAGCGCGTCGTGGGCGTCCGCGACATCGTAAGCTGGCACCCCGACCCGGCCCGCTCCGCGGTGGAGGACAGACGCCGGATGCTCGATCCGGCATGGCGCGCGGGGCTCGCGCGGCTCGAGGCGCTGGACCTGTCCTTCGACTTGCTCATGTCGCCCTGGCAATTTGATGACGCCGTGGATCTCTTTCATGGCTTCCCCGGCATCCGCTTCGTCATCAATCATTGCGGGTCGCCGTTCGACCGCAGCCCGGAGGGGCTGGCCCATTGGGCCGAGGGGTTGAAGAGATTGGCGAACGCGCCGAATGTCTGGCTCAAGATCTCCGACCTGGTGGCCTATGATCCCGACTGGACCGAAAAAAGCCTCGGCTTTGTCTCGCGCGCCTGCCTGGATGCCTTCGGGCCCGAGCGTTGCATGCTTGCGAGCGACCACCCGGTGGTCACGATTTCAGCTTCGTTCCGTCAGACCTACGACCATTTCCGCCACGCCTTCTCCGACCTGCCGGAGCGCGATCAGTACGCGCTGTTTGCGGGCAATGCGGCAGAGTTCTACCGCGTACCGAATTTCCGAAGCTGAGGGTTTGACACATGAATAGCTATGACATGAAGGGGCTTTGCGCCGTTATCACCGGAGGTGGTCAGGGATTGGGACTGGGCATCGCCGCTCGCCTCGTGGAATCGGGCGCCAGAGTGAGCCTTTGGGACGTCAACGAGAAGCTGCTGGCCGAGGCCGCCGCGGAACTGGGCGATGCGGCGACCACATGCGCGGTCGATATTTCGGACTGCGACGCGGTGGCCGAAGCCGCACGCAAAACCGCCAGGGACCTTGGCCGGATAGACATTCTCGTCAACTCCGCCGGAATTGCCGGCGCCAACGCACCGCTCGATGAATATGATCCAGCAGAGTGGCGCCGGGTGATCGATATCGACCTGAACGGCACGTTCTACGTCAACCGCGCGATCGTACCAGTCATGAAGCGGCAGAACTACGGGCGGATCGTCAACATTGCCTCGATCGCCGGCAAGGAGGGAAATCCGAATGCAGCCGCCTATGCGGCGGCCAAGGGCGGCGTCATCGCGATGACCAAGGCGCTCGGCAAGGAACTTGCCGCCCTCGACATCGCGGTCAATGCCATCACACCGGCGACTGCGAAGACGCGCATTCTCGAAGAACTGAAACCGGAGTTCATCGATTACATGCTGTCGAAGATCCCGCGCGGGCGTTTCGTCGAAATCGACGAAGTGGCGAGCATGGTCACATGGCTGGTCAGCCGGGAGAACAGTTTTACCACCGGTGCGGTTTTCGACCTCTCCGGCGGCCGTGCGACTTACTGAGACAGGAGGTCCTGATGGGCGCCGTCACCATTCGCGACATTGCCAAGCGCTACGACGCGGTCGAAGTGCTCAAAGGTGTCAGCATCGACATCACCGATGGAGAATTTCTCGTCCTTGTCGGACCATCGGGATGTGGCAAGTCGACACTCTTGCGCATGATCGCAGGGTTGGAGGAAATCACTGACGGCACCATTGCGATCGATGGAGAGGTGATCAACGACCTTGCCCCCAAGGACAGGGACATCGCCATGGTGTTCCAGTCCTATGCGCTGTATCCACACATGACGGTGAGGCGGAACATGGAATATGCTCTGCGTCTGAAGGGCATGGATCGCGGCGAGCGCGAGCGGCGTGTGGCACGCGCGGCCGACATACTCGGCCTGACCGATTATCTTGACCGGATGCCGAAACAGCTTTCGGGCGGCCAGCGGCAGCGTGTTGCCATGGGGCGGGCCATTGTGCGCGATCCCAAGGTCTATCTCTTCGACGAGCCCCTCTCCAATCTCGACGCGAAACTGCGCGTGCAGATGCGTTTCGAAATCAAGCAGAACCATGCGCGGCTTAGCACGACCACAGTCTATGTCACCCACGACCAGGTGGAAGCAATGACCATGGCAGACCGGATCGTCGTCATGAACAAAGGCCGCATCGAGCAGATTGGCAGGCCGCTCGAGCTATATGACAACCCGGCCAACCTTTTTGTTGCAGGTTTTATCGGTTCACCGGCGATGAACATGATCGAAGGCGATGTGAGCGGGGACATATTCACCACTGCCGATGGCACGCAGATGCAACTGGGCGCGATTGGCGCGGACGCAGAAGGCCGCACCGTTCTGGGTGTTAGACCGGAAAGCTTCGAACTCGATCCCGATGGCATCGCCGTCGAAGTGCTTGGTATCGAGCCCACCGGTGCTGAGTCTCAAATCCTGGTCAGGCTGGGCGGAGAAGAAGTGGTCGTCGTCCTGCGCGAGCGCCTGTTTGTCCAACCGGGCGAGTTCATTCATATCACCCCTGTCGCGAGCGCAATAAATCTCTTCGATGCCCGGAGCGGATTGCGTATCTCGCCGGACCGCCCCATCGCAAACCACAAGCTGGGAGTACACGTATGACCGACATCACGCGAATTGAACCGGGATCTCATTTTGCGGCCGCCACCGGAAACGGACGGACGCTTTATATCTCAGGCCAGGTGGCCGACACTCAGGACGGCTCGCTCGAAGTGCAGACCCGGGAGGTTCTGGCCAAGATCGACGATTTGTTGAGCAAGGGGGGCTCCAGCCGGTCGAAGCTCATGTTCGTGACCGTGCTGCTGCCGCATATCAAGGACTTCGCCGATTTCAACGTGGTCTGGGACGAATGGGTGGATCACGACAACCTGCCCGCCCGCGCCACCTACGAAGCCCGCCTCGCCTTCCCCAGCCTGCGCATCGAAATCGCGGCGGTCGCGGAAATCGGCTGAGCGCCCGAACGCCCGTGTTTGCCGGTCCTGGTTCCTGATCCGGGGTTGATTGCCTTGACACTCAGCCAGACCGCGCCACCGAGATCAGATTTGCGCTAGCGCGGGACCGCCAGCGCAGCTGCGAAAACCGAGCGGAACAGGAACGCGGCAGCTTGCCGGGAACAAGCCCGTACTTCGCTCGACCGCACCGCAGGCATTCGGGTTTTCTCGCGTAAATCATCTTCAAGATCCCTTACCAGGATCCGGCTCGGGTCCTATGAGGCCCGCCGGCCCGTGTGTGGCTCTGGAGCCCGCCGGCATGGAGCCTCGATCTATCGGAAGCGCACGCACAGGCGCAGACGGACGATACGTCACGGCACTGCGAAGCTCGACAACGGCAGCATTCGACCCAACGGCCGGGTTGGGAACCAGTTGTTCGGGCATTCCGCTCACTGCAGCAGCGGTCAAGATGATCCCCTTTTCGGCCTCGAGCTTGCGCGCAACTCCCCTCGCCATTCCCAGAACGCAATCAGGGCTTGACGAAATTTTGAATTTGTTTCACTCTGCATTCAGTTGTTTCACTCATTGAAACAATCTTTGGGAGGAAGAAATGAGAAAACTATCTGTTTTTGCAGGCGTAGCCCTATTGGCTCTGCCTTCCCTGGCCAGCGCGCAGGAAGTCACCCTGAAAATGGGTCACGCGGCCGCATCGACCCATGTTTTCCATACGGGTCTCGAAATCTTCGCCGAAAAGGTCGCGGAAAAGACCGATGGCAATGTCAAGATCGAAGTCTACGGTGATCGTCAGCTTGGCGATGACAAGCAATTGCTCGAGGGCATTCAGATCGGCCTGATCGACGGTGCGCTGGTTTCTTCGGCGACATTGCCCCTGGTTCTTGGCGCCGCGCCATTTGACGCGCTGCAGCAGCCTTTTTCCGTTTCGAGCTATGAACAACTGTCCACTGTTCTCACATCCGATCTCGGAGACGAACTTCTCGGTACGCTCGAGGAGAAGAACATCAAGGGTCTCGGCTTTGTCGAAGCCGGGCTTCGGCACTTCCTCGCCAAGGACAAGCAGGTCACCAGCCTGGCAGATTTCGAGGGACTGAAGACTCGTATCGTACCGATCCCGCTGCACAAGGCGATCTGGGAGGCGGTTGGCGTCAATCCGATCGGCATGGCCTATGGCGAGGTCTATTCCGCCCTTGAAACCGGAACCATCGACGCCGTCGAGATCAATGTGTCCTCAATCAAGTCGGAAAGCCTCTACAACGCCGCCAAGCAGGTCACGCTCACCGGTCACTACTTCTGGCCCGGCGTGATCATGATGTCAGGAGCCCAGTGGGACAAATTGAGCAACGAGGACAAGGCTGCGGTCGAAGCCGCGGGCAAGGAAGCCACCGCCGAAGCCTACGCGCTGGCGGCATCCCAGGAGGCTGACACCATTGCCTTCCTCGAAGACAATGGCGTCAGCGTGAACAGGCTCGACGATCTGGATGCTCTCAAGGACCTGACCGCTCCCGTGGTCACCACCTGGAAGGAAAAAGATCCGATGATAACGAAGTTCGACGAAGCGTTCGCACAGGGCCAGTGACCGCCATGGCGTCAACCAAGGTCTACGGCTGGGATAGGCTTCCCCGGGAAAAGGTTCGGGAGGGCGTTTCGCGAACCGCCTTCCGCGGCGACAATGCGCTGATGGTGATGAACTGGCTGGAGCCTGGGATGGAGAAGAAGCCCCATTCCCATCCCTTCGAGCAACTCGCCTACGTCGTGTCCGGACGCGTCCGGTTCGAGATCGGCAATGATGTGGTCGAGGTTGGCGCGGGACAGGTTGTGCGGATCCCTCCCGATGTTGTCCATTGCGGGGAAGCCATTGGCGACGAGGTTGCGCTCAATCTCGACGTGTTCGCTCCGGTGCGGGAGGACTATTTGCACCTGACCGAATATCAGGAAGCCGACTTCGACTGACCGATTGAACAAACCTCCTGTCCCAAGCAGGAACGATCCGGCGCCACTGGCGCCGGATCACCGGAAAACGCGCGCAAGAATGCGCCTCACGTGGCCAGCAAACCGGAGTTGATGTCATGACACGAACAGCATTTCATCATGGCTTTCGCACCGGCCTGAAGGCGCTGCTGGTTGCATTGATGGCCGTGCTGCTGACAGTGATGGTGGCGCAGGTGATCATGCGCTACGGGCTGAATTCCTCGTTGCTGTGGTCAGAGGAATTGTGCCGCTACCTGCTGATCTGGACATCTTTTCTCGCCATGATATTCGCTTATGAGCGCGGGGAGATCGCCGCATTGTCGATCTTGGCCAACGCGCTTCCGCGAATACCGGCCCTTGTGCTGGCCATCCTGGGCTGCATGCTCTCGGCAGCCCTGTGCGTCACCCTTGCCTGGTACGGCTATATCTATGCCGATCTTGCCGGATCCCAGCCGATCCCCGCACTCAGTTTCATTCTTGAGGACCTGTTCGGTGCCGACGCGCCTCAAGCGCCCCGGGTCTTCTGGGTCTACTTCGCCTTGCCGGTGGGCATGACATTGCTGGCCCTGCGCATCATCGCAGATATTGCGGTTTACGCGCGCGCCTGGGTCGCCGGTCATTCCCTGCACGCACCGGCCGGTGATCCTGGAGGCCCGAACCCGTGACCCTCTACCTGCTTTCCTTCCTCGGCTTCATGGTCGTCGGCATCCCCGTGGCTTTCAGTCTGGGGCTTTCCTCGCTCACCTATCTGATCGTCAACGACCAGCTTCATCTGTTGATCGGGTTTCCCCAGAAGATGATTGCCGGGATCGACAATTTCGTGCTTCTGACGATCCCGTTCTTCATTCTGGCGGGCAACCTCATGAATTCGGCTGACCTGACCCGTCAGATTGTCCGCTTCGCGCAGATGCTGGTGGGCCGCGTCCGCGGCGGCCTGGCCGCGGTCAATGTGCTGGCCAGCATGATGTTCTCCGGCGTCAGCGGGGCTGCGACCGCCGAAGCCTCGGCGATCGGCAGCGTCATGATACCGGCCATGCAGCGCGATGGCTACAAACCCGAATACGCCGCGGCGCTGACAGCCGCCGGGTCGATTCTTGGGCCGCTGGTGCCGCCATCGCTGGCGCTGATCCTCTACGGCGTCCTCACCGGCACCTCGATTGCCGACCTGTTTCTCGCCGGCATCGTTCCGGCCTTTACGCTGTGTGCCGCCCTGCTGGTCTATGTCCTCGTCAAGGCCAGACACGAAAACCACCCCTTGCCGGCTTTGGTTCCCTCGGAGGAGCGATGGCCGCTGGCAGCCCGGGCAATTCCAGCGCTGTTGCTCCCGGTCATCATCGTCGGCGGCATCCGCAGCGGCGTCTTTACGCCAACGGAAGCCGCGGCCGTTGCGGTTGTCTATGCGCTGGGGGTGGGCCTTCTGATCTATCGCACCCTCAACGCGTCGAAGATCGTCACTTCGTTTTACGAAGCCGCCACCATGACCGCAGGCGTGATGCTGATTGTCGCGATGGCCAGCATGACGTCCTTCATTCTCGGCATCGAAAACATACCACGGGAAATCGCGCAGCAGATGCTTGGCATCAGTTCCGAGCCCTGGGTGCTCATTCTGCTGCTCAACCTGGTTCTCCTGGTCCTCGGATTGTTTCTGGAGCCCCTTGCTGCGCTTGTCCTGGTAATGCCTATCCTGAACGAGGTGTTTCCGCTGCTTGGCATCGACCGGGTCCAGTTTGGCGTCATGGTGGTGCTCAATCTGATGATCGGCATGATCACGCCGCCGGTGGGCCTGTGCCTGTTCATCGTCTCGGCCATCGGAAAGACGCCGCTTGAAAAAGTCGCCGTCGCCATACTGCCAATGATCGGGATCTCACTGATCATCCTCGCTCTGGTCGCCTTCGTGCCGTCCCTGACACTGACGCTGCCAAACCTGTTTCCGGGGTAAATCGTATGAAGGACACCAGCAAGATCAACAATCACTCGGCAATCGCCGCCTTCCAGATCATCGAGGAAATGGCGCCTATGACCGAGGACGTTCGCGTCACCGACCTGGCCCGGCGGCTCGGCATGCCGCGGGCGAAGGTCTACCGATACCTGCAAACCCTGTGCAACATCGGCTATGTCCGGCAGGACCCGGCGTCCGAACGCTACCGGCTCACGCTCAAGCTGTTTCATGTCGGTCAGGCCATCGCCGACGGCACGCAGCTGACCAGCACCGCGCGGCCGGTGATGGTCCAACTGCGCGACAAGGCGGGGTTTACCTGCACGCTGTCGATCCCCGAGCAGAACGGAATGCGGGTGGTCGACATCGTTCGTGTTGATTCACCGGTGCAGATCGTCACCAAGCCCGGCGCGCTGTTGTCGTTTCATGCTTCAGCACAGGGCAAGATCGCACTGGCTTTCGGAGATCCGGATCTGCTTCCCGGTCAGCTCGCCGCGAGCCATCCTGCACTGGCAAATGGCGAGCCATTCGATCCGGCCCGTCTGAAAGCCGAAGTCAGCCGCGCGGTCCGGACCGGCTGGGCTGTCGCTCCCGAGGAGACATTGAACGGCCTCAACGCGCTGTCTTCACCAATCTTCGATCTCGAAAACAAGTTTATCGCAACCATCACCATCGCCGGCTCGGTTCAGGACATTCCCGCCGAGCCGCCCGCCACGCTTTGCGCCGCCGTAACACAGGCCGCGCGCGCCATATCCACTGACTTGGGATGCATGGAGTACCCGACATGACACGCTATTCGCTCGCCATCGATATTGGCGGAACCTTCACCGACGCCGTGCTTCTGGCCTCGGATGGTCAGGGTCATGTCGACAAGACCCTGACCACGCATGACAATTTGCTTGAGGGGTTCTTCCGTGGCGTGGATCTGGTTCTGGGAAAAGCCGGAATCGCGCCGGGAGATGTCGATGATGTTGTTGTCCATGCAACCACCGTCGTCACCAATGCGCTGATCGAACGAAAGGGGCCGCCGGTTGCATTGCTGCTGACCGAAGGCTTTCGCGATGTCCTCTACATCCGAGAAGAGCATCGATATGACATGTACGATCCGCAGATCGAGTTCGCAGAACCGTTGATCCCGATGGAGCGCACATTTACCGTTCGGGAACGGACCTTTGCCGACGCTACCGTGGGAACCGAGGTCGACCGCGCCGAAATCCTCGACATCATCGCCAGGTGCCGCGAGGCAGGAATCGTCTCGGTGGCAGTGTGCTTCCTCAATTCCTATCGCAACGGCAGCAACGAGGAAGAGGTCCGGCGCATTTTTGCGGAGGAAGCGCCCGATATCTACGTTTCGCTGTCCAGCGTAATCGCACCGCAGATGCGCGAATACCTGCGCGCCTCGACGGTGGCGATCAATGCCTACACGGTCCCGATCACCCGGCCTTACCTTTCTGCGCTTATCACCGAACTCAAGGCCCGCGGCTTTTCGCAGCAGCCCCTGATCATGCTTTCCAATGGAGGCGTCATCGGCGCCGAGCGGGCGAGCACCATTCCCGTCCGCATGATCGAATCCGGACCTGCCGCGGGTGCGTTGGTCGCCTGTTACTTCTCCCGCATATTCGACATTCCAGACCTGATTTCCTTCGACATGGGGGGCACGACTGCCAAGGCCTGCATGGTTCAGGGCCATGAACCGCTGGTCACCGGCACCTTCGAGGTCGACCGCCGTTACCGCTTCAAGCCAGGCAGCGGCATGCCGATCACCGTGCCGTCCATCGACATGATCGAGATCGGCGCGGGCGGCGGCTCAATCGCTTCGGTCGACGACCTCGGGCTTCTCAGGATCGGCCCCGAAAGCGCCGGCTCCATGCCCGGACCCGCCTGCTACGGTCGCGGCGGCTACGATGCCTGTGTCACCGATGCCGATGTCGTGCTCGGCATTCTCGACCCGAAGCGGTTCCTGGGCGGCGACATGCAACTGGACACCGAGGCCGCAGAGAAGGCGCTCGATGAACTCGGGTCACGCCTCGGCCTCCCCCGTTCCCAGGCGGCATGGGGCGTTTTCGAGGTGGTCTGCGAACAAATGGCTGCGGCGACCCGGACGCACGCCACAGAGCGCGGCATCGATTACCGCGGATTGCCGCTCCTGGCATTCGGCGGCGCCGGGCCGGTTCATGCCTGCATGGTCGCTGAACTGACCGAAAGCACCAAGGTAATCTACCCGCCGCTCGCCAGCGTTCTGTCGGCGTTCGGAACCCTGGTGACCCCCGCGCAAATCGATCTGGTCCGCAGCCTTGTCTCACCGCTTGCCGACCTCGACTGGGACGCGGTCGACACGGTGCTAGCCAGCATGATCGAGGAAGGCGGAGCTGCACTGCACGAGGCGGGCATCCCCGACAGTGAGGCGCGCTTCTCCCACGCGGTGGAAATGCGCTATTCCGGTCAGCAGTCCGAAGTTCGTATCGGTCTGCCTGCCGAAGTCATCGCTTCACGCGACACCGGTCGCATCGAGGAACTGTTCGAGACCGAATACCACCATCAGTACGGCCTGAAGCTTACAGGCATGGACATCGAGATCGTCAACTGGCTCGTGACAGCCAGCGGGTCACAGGCCGAACGACCTGCTGCCCGTCAGGAAAACCATGAAATTCGGCGCAAGGCGGAAAGCCGCACTGTCTCCATCGGCGGCAAACCGCAAGAGGTCCGGGTTCACCAGCGCTCCATGATCACTGCCGACGATGTCATTGCGGGCCCGGTCATCATTGAAGAACGCGAGACAACAATCTTCATTCTCGAGAACTGGGTTGCGACCTTGCACGAGAGCGGCAGCATCGTTGCCGAAAAGACAAAGGGAGCCTCATGATGGACGGCGTCGAACTTCAGATCCTGTGGAGCAATCTCATCGGTATCGTCAGCGAGCAAGCGAGAGCGCTGCAGCGTATTGCATTCAGTCCTATCGTGCGCGAGGCGGGCGATCTTGCCAACGGTCTCTTTGACGAGAACGCAAGGATGGTGGCGCAGGCGGTCACCGGCACGCCGGGACACATCAATTCGCTTGCGGCCGCTGCGCGCAACCTGCTTGAACATACGGACATGGACAAGCTGAAACCCGGCGACGTGCTTATCACCAACGATCCCTGGATGTCGGCAGGTCATTTCTTCGACATCACGATCATCTCGCCGATCTTCCGCAATGGCGGCATCATCGCCTATGCCGGCTCGACCATCCACCATTCCGATATCGGCGGCTACGGCATTGGTTCTGGCGCCCGCGACATCCACGAGGAAGGTCTGTGGATCCCGGTGATGAAGCTTTACGAGGAAGGCCGGCCCAACGAAACGCTGTTCTCGATCATCAAGCGCAATGTCCGTACACCCGACGCGCTGATGGGCGACCTCGGGGCTCAGGTCTCGAGCGGCATGATCGCAGCGGAGCGACTGAATGCGCTTTGCGATCGATATGGTCTCGATGACATCTCGACCCTGTCGCAAGAGATCATTGCGCGATCGGAGAAAGCCACGCGCGACGCGATTTCGAACTTGCCTGCGGGCACCTGGCACGGCGCCTCGAGGTTCGACGTGCCGGGCGGTGAGGTGATCGACCTGAAGACCGCTGTCACAGTCGATCCGGAAGCGGGCGAGATCACCATCGATTTCGAAGGTTCGTCCGGCCCCAGCGCCATGGGCATCAATGTGGTGCCGGCCTATACCCACGCCTATGCCACTTTCGCCATCCGATCGACGCTTAATCCGGACCTGCCAAACAATGCCGGCTCGCTGGCGCCAATAAAGATCAGATTGCCCGAACACTGCGTGGTCAACGCGCGCTACCCCTCGCCCGTCAATGCACGGCACGTGGTCGGGATGTATGTGCCCTTCCCTATTCTCAAGGCGCTGGCGCAGATCCTGCCGGACGATGTTGTGGCCGAGGGATCAGGCGCGGTCTGGACCATCCAGATCCAGGGCAAGGATGCGCAAGGCAAACCCTTCACCAGTTCCATGTTCAACTATTCGGGCGGAATGGGCGCACGGGCCCACAAGCCCGGCCTATCAGCCATCTGTTATCCCACCGGGGTCTCCGCGGTTCCCGTCGAAGTGCTTGAGGCCTCCTACCCGATCGCCTTCACCTGCAAGGAGCTCGAACGGGGGACCGGTGGAACCGGACGCCAGCCCGGCGGCGACGGGCAGCGGATCGGCTACAAGATGCGCACCAACTCGCGCTGGCTGCTCAACACCATTCCCAGCCGCCTTTCGCATGGTCCGGAAGGTGTTTTCGGCGGCGGCGACGGAGCCAGGGGCACTTTCCAGATTAACGGCGAAGACGTCCCCGACACCCGAAAGCGCGAAATGAACCCCGACGACGAGGTCTTCATGATCACGCCGGGCGGCGGCGGATACGGCAAGGCCTGACCCATGAACGCCCGCAGCGCATTTGCGCAAATGCTCCGCAGCCGCACGGCAATGATCGGGACCTTCGTCAAACTCAGGGATCCCGCAGTCATTGAAATACTCGGCGGTTTGGGGTTCGACTTTGTCATCATTGATGCCGAGCATGCCCCATTTGATCGCGAAAGCATCGCCTGCGCCACCCTGGCTGCGCGGGCGGCCAATGTGGCGGCGCTGGTCCGGATACCCGGGATTGAAGGTCAATGGATATCGACCGCGCTCGATGGCGGCGCCGCCGGCATTGTGGCGCCGCAGGTCCGGAACGCAGCCATGGCGGCAGAACTGGTACAGAAGTTCAGCTACCGAGACGGTGCCAGAGGGTTTTCTCCGTCGACCGCGGCCGCAGGCTATGGCGCGCGCGGCATAGCCGGGCACCTTGAAGCTCAATCCGAGGAAACGGTTCTGATCTGCCAGATCGAAGACCGGTCCGCAGTCGGTGAAGCAGGCGATATTGCCGCAACCGATGGTGTGGACGGCCTTCTGGTTGGCCCGGTCGATCTCGCCGTTTCCGAGGGGCTGACCGACCCGGGCGCGCCTGAAATCACGGCGATGGGCGAGCAGGTCATGAGCGCCGCACGCACAGTTGGTGTATCGGGCGGCATGTTTGTGGCCGACCCGTCCGCATGTTCCGGATGGAGCGACCGCGGCGCGACACTTTTCGTGCTTGGCGCGGACCAGTCTTTCCTGCAGCAGTCGGCACGGGCCGCGCTAGCAGCCGCGCGCCAGGCAACACCATGAACCGCACTTACCGAGCATCAACGCAATACCGGATCGGGAGACCCTGAATGAACATGGCGGAATGGCTCGTTCGCACAGCCAGACGGGCGCCCGATGCGCCGGCGCTGCTGTCCGGCGAGAATGTCGTGGCAAGCTATTCCGAGTTTGCGGCCAATGCCGCGCGTGTCGGCAACGTTCTGCGTACGCGGCACAAGGTCGAGCCGGGCGACCGCGTCGCTATTTTCATGAAGAACAGCACCGCCTATCTTGAACTACTCTATGGCATCTGGTTTGCGGGCGCTGTGGCCGTCCCGGTCAACGCCAAGCTGCATCCGCGTGAGGCCGCGTTCATTGTCGAGGACTCGGGAAGCAGACTCATTTTTGTCGCCGGCGTCGATGAACTGCGCTCGCTGCTGCCGTCCACTTGCGCTCTTCACGACATGGAAATCGAGCCGGCCTTCGTCGCCGAGGATGCGGGACTATCTGCTCCCGAGCCACGTGCGCCGGATGATCTGGCATGGCTGTTCTACACCTCAGGAACCACCGGCAAACCCAAGGGCGTCATGCTGACCAATGCCAACCTGCACGCCATGACCTACGCTTATTTTGTCGATGTCGACGACGTGCTTGCCGAGGATGCAGCGGTCTATGCGGCACCGCTGTCGCATGGGGCCGGGCTTTACAATTTCATGCATGTGCTTCGCGGCAGCCGCCATGTCGTCCCGCGCTCTGGAGGCTTTGACGCCGCTGAATTGTGTACGCTGGCGCCGCGCCTCGGCAATGTCACGATGTTCGCCGCCCCGACGATGATCAGCCGCTGGGTGGCTGCGGCGCGGCAGACGGGATATACCGGCGAGGGTCTTCGCACCATCGTGTATGGCGGCGGTCCGATGTACCTCGCCGACATCGAGGCGGCGGTTGCACAGTTCGGGCCGCGATTTGTCCAGATCTACGGACAAGGCGAGTGCCCGATGACGATCACATCCCTTTCCCGCGCAGACATCATGGACCGGAGGCATCCGCGCTGGCGCGAGCGGCTCGCTTCGGTCGGTCCTGCGCAGTCCTGCGTGTCCGTCCGGGTGGTTGACGCCAATGGCAGGGAGCAGCCAGCGGGAGAGATCGGCGAGATCGTCGTTTCGGGTGCGCCGGTGATGAGGGGCTACTGGAACAATTCCGACGCCACGACGCAAAGCATCAGGGATGGCTGGCTTTGGACCGGCGACATGGGGACGCTCGATCAGGATGGCTATCTGACGCTACGGGACCGCTCCAAGGACGTCATCATTTCAGGCGGCGCCAATATCTACCCACGCGAGGTGGAGGAAGCACTGTTGATGCACCCTTCCGTATCCGAGGTTTCGGTTGTCGGTCGACCGAGTTCCGAATGGGGTGAGGAGGTTGTCGCATTCATCGTCGCTTCGACTTCGGAACCGCCCTCCGTTGAGGCGCTCGACACCCATTGCCGTTCATTGATCGCGGGCTTCAAAAGACCTAGAACCTATCTGTTCGAGGCAGCCTTGCCGAAGAACAATTACGGCAAGGTGCTCAAGACCGAACTCCGAAAGCGGATTTCCGGTCATTGAACGTCGCTTGAGATCGGAGGCGAGATCCCCGCGCAGCGGGACAGGGGCGTGCTGTATCCGTCTGTCCATTCGAACGGTGAAGGCCGGTGATGTTCGTGTGGCCCGGGACCTCCGTCTCATCCTCTCTTTCCTTGACCGAGCTACCGCGGGCCAAAAATCCTCTCTTCTCAATTGCGCCGATTTTGTCTCGGGCAGGCTGATACGGATCAAATCGAGCGAGGATGGATGGCGACCTATGCCCCGGCCGACGCGTCCCCCCGGCCCGATTCCGGGAATGGCGGTTCTTTGCACATCAGGCTGAGCCGGAACGGCGCCAGGTGGGTATGGCAGCGATCAGAGCCTTGCCGGTTTCAGACCCGGGATCAGAGAAGACTGCATCAGCGTCGCCGGTCTCGACGATCCTGCCGTGATCCATCACCGCAACGCGGTGGGAGATCATCCGCACCACGGCTGGATCATGTCCGATGAACAAATATGAGATGCCCTCTTCCGCCTGCAGGCGCACAAGCAGTTCCAGCATCCGGCCGCGCACTGAGACGTCCAGTGCAGACAGGGCCTCATCGAGCACGACGAGACGGGGGCGGCTCGCGAGCGCCCGCGCAAGAGCGACCCGCTGGCGCTGACCGCCCGAGACCTCATGGATACGACGGCTCGACATGTCTGCTGAAAGCCCGACCCGCTGCAACAACTCTTCCATCACCGCATTTCGGGCGTCCCTATCGACGACAGCATGGATCCGAAGCGGGTCCATGATCGCCTTGCCGATCGTGGTCCGCGGATTGAAGGCTGAAAGCGGGTCCTGAAACACCATCTGGATGCTGCCGCGCCGACGGCGCAGCGTCTTTGGGGACAGCGCACGCCAGTCTTCACCATCAATCAGGATACGGCCCGCATCCGGCTCGACCAGACGCAGCAGAACCCGGGCCAAGGTCGACTTGCCGCTCCCGGACGGCCCGACGACGCCAAGCGTTTCGCCCCCCGAGATTGAAAAGGTGACGTCGTCCAGCGCCGCGACGTTGCGTCCGCGTCCGGTAAAGCGTTTCGACAGGCCTTCGACGCGAAGCAATTCATCGGGCATCGGATACCCCTACGAGCCGTGGTGACTCAAGATCGATGTGGGTCGCAAGCAATTGCCGGGTGTATTCGGCCTGTGGCTCGTGAACGATACTTTGCGCGTCGCCGCTTTCCACCAATTCGGCGGTCCGGAATACGGCAATCCGGTCGGCCAGACTGGCGGCAAGGCCGATGTCATGGGTGACGAAGATCAGCGTCATGTCCCCATTTTTCACGAGATCCTCGAGCAGCGTGGAAATCTCTGCCTGAACGATCGTGTCGAGCGCACTGGTCGCTTCGTCGGCGATCAGCACGGATGGTCCCGCAGCAATGGCCGCAGCAATAGCGATCCTCTGCCGTTGACCTCCGGAGAACTGGTGCGGATAGGCGCCGAGCGCATTCTCCGGCTGAGGTATGCGAACTCTTGCAAGCAATTCGACCGCCTTTTCGCGTGCCGCCCTGCGGTCCAGACCCAGATGGCGACCCGCGCCCTCTCCGACCTGATCACCAATGGTCAGGACCGGATTGAGGCTGGAACCGGGGTCCTGGAAAACAATGCCGATGTCGCGTCCCGCCACGGGATCAAAGCCGAACCCGGGCCAGGAGATGCTGCCCTCGACCAGGGCTTCTTCAGGCAGCAGACCGGTGAGCGCCAGGGACAGAGTGCTCTTTCCCGAACCGCTCTCACCGATGACCGCCAGCTTCTCGCCGGCGACGATATCGAGGCTGACCGACCTCAGCGCATGCTGTGCGCCGGCCTTCGTGCGGTAAACGACGGACAGGCGATCAACTTTGCAAAGCACGCTCCTCACAAGCGTCTCCCGCGAATGGACAGACCTTCGACCAGCCCTTCGCCAAACAAGTATACGCCGACCACCGCACTGACGAGGCCCAGCCCGGGAATGATTGAAAGAAAAGGGGCTGAGCGCAGCAGATTTCTACCTTCGGCGATCATACCGCCCCAGGTCACCGAATTCGGATCGCCAAGCCCGAGGAAAGACAACGCGGCCTCGATCAGCACCGCCGCTGCGACGATGACCGAAACCAGCGACAGGACCGGCGGCAGCGCGTTGGGCAGCACTTCGCGAAAGGCGATTTCCGCCGGATGCATGCCGACCACACGTGCCGCCGCGACATAGTCCCGCTCTCGGATCGACAGCACTTCGGCGCGCGCCAGGCGTGCCGGACCGGTCCAGGCGCCCAACCCGATCGCCAAAACGATCACGGCAAGGGACGGCCCCGCGACACTGACGAAAGCAAGCGCCAGCAGGAAGCCCGGAACAATCTGGAACGCATCGACGACGCGCATGAGCCCCTCGTCCACAAGCCCGCCGGTCAGCCCCGCTACCGTGCCCACCAGCGTGCCGACCACGATCGCCACCACGGCGGATGAAAAGCCGACCGTCAGCGAAGCCTGCGAACCGTAGACCAGTCTGGTCAGGACATCGCGGCCAAGCTGGTCGGTTCCGAGAGGAAAGGACGCGTCGGCAAACGGAGGCAGGAGCGGCCGTCCGACGATGGCCGCCGGATCGCCCGGCAGGATCATTGGCGCCAGCACAGCTGCAAACGCAAGCAGAAGAAGAATCAGAGCGCCCGCAACGCCTTCCGGCGAGGACGCAAAACGCCTCAACAACGGTTTCATTTACTGGCGACCTCCGAACTGCCGACCCGGGGATCGAGCCAGGCATAGGCGATATCGACGAGCAGATTGACGATGATGACGAGCACGGCCGAAACGATGATGACCGCCATCAGTAGCGGCGCATCGCGTCCCGCCACAGCCTCCTGCGCCAGCCTGCCAAAGCCCGGTATCGCAAATACACTTTCGATCACCACCGAACCGCCAAGCATCGTGGCGGCTTGCAGGCCGAGCATGGTCACCAGTGGAAGAAGCGCGTTTCTCGCGACGTGGTGGACAACGATGCGCCAGCGGCTGAGCCCCTTGGCCTTCGCGGCAAGCACGAAATCCTGACGCCAGACTTCGCCCATCCCGGCGCGCATCATGCGCAGAAAGAGGGCCAGATAGATGAAGCCGAGTGAAGCGACGGGCAGAACCAGATGCCGGGCGATATCGAGGGCCCGTGCGATACCGGCCTTGCCGGAGGCGATCGTTTCAATGCCTGAGGTGGGAAGCCAGCGCAATTGCACCGAGAAAACCAGGATCAGCACCAGCCCCAACCAGAAGCCGGGCACAGCATAAAGAGTGAGCGAGCCAATCGACAGCACGCGGTCGAGCGCGCTCCCCGGCCGGGCGCCGGCCACGATTCCGAGAAGGGAACCGAGGGTGAAGGCCAGTGCCGTCGCGGACCCCATCAGCCACAACGTATTGGGCAGCCGCTCCAGCACCACGTCCAGGATCGGCCGGTTGAAGATGATGGACCACCCAAGATCCAACCTCGCCAGCGAACTGACATAGAGCCACAGCCGGCTGAGAGCGGACTGGTCCAGCCCGTAGCTCTGGCGAAGATCCTCGGCAAGCCCGGAGTCGCCCCCGCCCAGCGAGACGAGGTAGGCATCGACGGCGTCGCCCGGTGCGAGCTCCATCAGCAGGAAGGTGCCCAGGATGACGATCGCCAGCACCGGAATGCTGGCGATCAAACGCCGTTTCGTCAAACGCCACGCACGATGCATGCAAATGCTACCTTGCTCCGGTGTCAGCCCGAAATCGCCGTGTCGGACCAGTTGGAAACGACCCACCGGGGATTGTTGCCGACATTTTCCACGTCAACGCTTGCAACCGACGTGAAGCCCCAATCAGCCACATTGATCAACGGAAGGTCTTCAGTCACCAGCTTCTGGAACTCATTATAGAGTTCGATGCGCTTTTGCGTGTCGATCGTAACAAGCGCTTCGGCAATGATCTCGTCGATCCCGGGATTGGCATATCCGCCCTGATTGGAAAAAAACGTGCCGTCGGGGATCCCGGACTGGACAAGGTTTGTCGTTGAAATCGCCGGGTCGCCTCGGAAGACTGCCGCACCGATGGACAGATCGAAATCGTGGTCCTTGTAAACAGCACTGAGATGGCCCGGCGCGTCGTTGCTGACCAGTTCCGCCTCAATGCCGATGGCCGCAAGCGCCTGCTTCAGATAGTCGCCCATCGCCCGTGTTTCGGAGAAGAAAGGCGCGGGCAGAAGGCGGATCGAGAAACGAGGTCCGCCATCGTTTTCGGGGTAGCCGGCTTCGTCAAGCAGGGATCTGGCTTTCTCGACGTCGAACGGATAGAGCGCCACATCGGGTTCGTAAAACTCCGGCGCATTCTTCGGAACCGGACCGGTGGCTTCGGCGGCATAGCCCAGGAACACGGTATCGACGACGAAGCTCCTGTCGATCGCGTGAGCGATGGCCTGGCGGACCTTGAGGTTGTTGAGGATTTCGTTGCGGTGGTTGATCTCGACGATCAACTGGTAGGTCAGCGCTTCGTAGCCCTTGGTCACCACTTCAAGCTCGCTGTTGCCGGAAATACGATCAAGATCCGACAGCGGCACCTGCGAGAAGGCCGCAAGCTGGATTTCGCCGGCTTCAAGCGCTGCTGCGGCGCCTGCACGGTCCGGCAGCACCCGGAAGATCACCTCGTCGAGCTTCGGCTGGCCTTCACCCCAGTAGGATTCGTTGCGCGTAAGCCGATAGTATTCACCCGGCCGATGTTCAGCGAACACGAAGGGGCCGGTCCCCACGGGGGCGTTGTTGGCCGGATTGGCAGCGATATCGGTGCCTTCGTACAGATGTCTGGGCAGGACGCTGCTGACCACCGGTAAAGCGTTGCGGATCAACTGCAGAGGGGTGGGCTCGGAGAATTTGAAGACGGCCGTCATTTCGTCGGGCGTTTCCACGGATTCGAGATTGGCGAGCACCGAGCGACCGATGTTCTGCAACGGCTTCCAGACCTCCATTGCCGAAAACGCGACATCGGCAGACGTGAACGGCTCGCCGTCGTGCCAGGCCACGCCCTCGCGCAGTCTAAAGG
This sequence comes from Hoeflea sp., assembly GCA_040218025.1. Classification (GTDB taxonomy): domain Bacteria; phylum Pseudomonadota; class Alphaproteobacteria; order Rhizobiales; family Rhizobiaceae; genus Hoeflea. Next base: position 43,004 of record JAVJQD010000011.1, read on the forward strand.
TGATGGAAAGACCATCTTCGGAGCCTTCCCAGCTCGTCGCCAGCCGGGGCGCAAGTCCGTCCGGTCCGTCGAAGGATGCTTCGGCCAGTGGCTCGATGACCTTGGACGCAATGTAGAACACGCCGTTGGAGGCCACAATGGCCGGATTGAGGTTGCGCGGTTCGGAATCCGCGGCAACCACAAGCCGCCCGCCCTGCATGACCTCCTGCGCAAAGCCAAAGCGGGGAAGAAGGGCCCCGCCCGCGAGAATGACAGTCCCTCCCAGCAACCGCCGGCGGGAAATCTCTGAAATCGACATTGCATGCCTCCTTGGTTGTGGCGGATCATCCGCCCGGTGGAAGGGTGCTACTCCCCATGGAGGACACCCGGGTCGTTTCATGTACTCTTGTCGCTCCCTGCCAGCATGGCGGCTGCCGGAACTGACGTCCATAGCATTCCGCCAGCCGAACCGGGTGCTGCTTCAAAGACGGATCATCCCCGCGTCGACGTTGACGCACTGGCCGGTCATCCAGCCGGCGTCATCGGAGACGAGGAAGGCCACCACCTTTGCAATGTCTTCAGGCTGGCCCTTGCCGGGCATCGCCTGAAGCATCTCGACGAAGCCGAAGCTTTCAGCGTGCGGGCTGGCCTTCACGCCGTCGGAATCGGTGAGGCCGGGTGTGACCGCATTGACGCGGATCCCGTATTTGCCCACTTCCGTCGCCAGCGCACGGGTGAAGCCGACCACGCCGCCCTTGGCCGCCACATAGGCCGACATGTTGGGCGTGCCGGCGTAAAAGGCGTTGGATGCTATGTTCAGCACCGTTCCCTTGCGGTCGGCAGCCCGCATCATGTCGGTGGCCTTTCGGCTGGCGATGAAGACACTCGTCAGGTTGGTGTCGATGATCTTCTGCCAATGAGCCAGATCCACATCATCCCAGGCGATGAAGGGAACGATCGAGGCATTGTTGACGAGGATGTCGATGGCGCCGTTCTCGGCGGCGTCCTCAAGCATCTTGTCAACCTCGTCGACCTTGGTGGAATCACAGGTCACGCCGACGGCGCCGTGACCGATATCGGCGGCGGCGGCCCTGGCTCCCTCGCCGTTGATGTCGGAGATCACGACCTTGGCGCCCGCCTCCGCGAGTGCCCTGGCAATCGCCTTGCCGATGCCCTGCGCCGCGCCCGTGACGACGGCCTTGCGGCCTTCAAGACTTGTACTCATCGCATTTGTCCTTTCCTGTTCGCCGTTTCCGGCCCTATGCGTCGATTGATGCTTCCCAGGCGGCCTGGGCTGCGGCCAGACCCGCCGCCACGTCCACCTTCGCGCCGGCTGCCTTGAGTGCGCCGCCCATGGCGGCAACGGCAAGCAGCGCGTACGCCGGTTGAGCCGTCGGCCCCATGTGGCCGATGCGGATGAGCTTGCCGAGCGTCTCGGCCCGGCCTGCCGACATCGAGATGCCGTATCGGGACCGTGCTTCGGCCAGAACCGGAGCGGCATCTATCCCTTCAGGCATGCGCACGGAGGTCGTGGTGGGAGAGGCAATGTCCTCTGTTGCCGGCCAGAGTTTCACCCCCATGCCCTTGATGCCTTCACGGCAGATTCCGGCGGTTACCGCATGGCGTTCCCATACAGCCTCCGGTCCCTCATCGAGATAGCGATCCAGCGCGGCATCGAGGCCATTGATCTCGGCCACGGATGGGGTGAAAGGAAACTTCTCTGTTTTCTTCCAGGCATTCTTCCAATCTCCGAGGCTGAGTATCGAGGCAAACGGTGCATCCGGATTGGCCTCGATCTTGGCCCAGGCCGCGTCCGAGACAGCGACCAGCGAGAGACCTGGCGGACAGCCAAGGCACTTGTTGGGACCGGTGACATAGATACCGGCCCTGCAGGCATCGGGGCTCGTCTTCATGCCCCCCCATGAGGAGACGGCGTCAACGATCAGCAGCGCGCCAGCCTCGGCGGTCGCAGCGCCAATAGCATCAATGTCATTGATGGTGCCCGACGGCGTGTCGTGGTTGCACACGCAGACGACCTTGACCTCGGGATGCGCCTTTAGGAAGGCGCGAACGTCCTCCGGATCTATCGACGTGTCATAGGGAACCTCGATCTCCTCGACGGTCTTGGCATAGCGCGCCGCCCAATAGCCGAAGCCCTTGCCATAGACGCCGGAGGCGAGGTTGAGCACCACGTCATCCTTGGCAATCAGACAGGCGGCGGCCGCCTCAAGCGCCAGAACCGGCTCGCCCTGAAGGATCACCGGAGGCGTGTCTGTTCCCATCGCCTTCTGCGCCTTGAGCGCGACGCTCTCATAAAACGCCTGAAAGGCGGGGTCGTAATCGTAAAGCACGGTCTTTCCGAGCGCGCGCAGGACTTCCGGATAGGCATCCACGGGACCGGCGGTCAGTGTGAACACCGGCGGTTTGGTTTCGGAATATTTCATCGGTTTATCCTCATCAGCCGTAGAAGTTCACGCCGGTCTTGTAGTCCTTGAAGCTCTCGGGATCGTGGCTGAACAGCACCTCGGCGTTCTTCTCCTTCTCGATCTCCTTGAGACGGCGCATGGAATTCACGCCCGCCACCGGATCGATGTGGAAGCCCGCATTGATGTCGTTGTCGTAGTTCTTGCGGGTATAGGCCGCATCGAGCGTCAGCAGCAGCGGACGGCGATTGTCGAACTCGACCAGCAGTGAATAGTGGCCGACGGTATGACCGGGCGTGTAAATGAGGGTCACCCCGGGAGCGAGTTCGACATCGCCCTCGATGAGTTCGAACCTGGTGTTCCCGGCGGTCTGACCCGCGGTGAGCTGATCCGACATACCGCGCGCTTCGGCCACCTCTGTCGAGAAAGCCAGATCGGAGTAACCGAGCACTTCGAACGGTTGGCATCTGGCGGCCTGTGGAAGCTCGTACTTGTGGCAGATCTTCTTGGTGTCGGGGAAAAACCTGTTGCCGCCCACATGATCGAAGTGGAAGTGCGAATTGAACAGGACATCGATGTCCTTGGGTTCCAGTCCCAGGAGCTTGAGCGCACCGGGGATCGTCTGCTGTTCGGTCTGCTGCGGTTTCTCGAAGGGAAGAACCTTCTGCACGTGATCGAAATCGTAGCCCGTATCGATCAGGAACTTGCCCTTCGGATGGTCGACCAGCACTGAATAGACCGGGAAACGAACCTCGCCGCCGGGGCCCTTGTTCCACCAGATGTGAAACCCGTCCAGAACCAGCGATCCGCCATCGAGCAGGAAGACTTTGGTATCGGCCATGTCACTTCTCCTTTGTTATGCCCGCGCCTTCTTCCGACAGCAGGCGTTGTGGGTGCGTCCTATCGGGCGCCACGTTCATAGGCGGCGCCAAGCGCCGAGGGCAGTTTCGCCCGGCGGCCAAAAATCACCAGCACCAGCATCACCGCGGCGAAGGGCAGCATCTGGATGACATCGGTGGGAATGTTCGAACCGGCAACCTGAAGCGCCGTGGTAAGCGACAGCGCGGCGCCGAAGACCAGCGCTCCGATGAGAACCCAAAGCGGCCTGCCCCGCGCCAGCATGGCAAGCACGATGCCGATGAAACCGGCGCCGCCGGTCATGAACGGAATGAAAAGCCCTGCCCCGATGTTTGCGAGGAAGGCCCCTCCAAGGCCCGCCATGGCGCCTGTAAACAGGACTGCGAAGACCCGGATTGCAAGCACGTTGCCACCTGCCACATCGAGGGCCGCCGGCCGTTCTCCCGCCGCGCGCAGCGTCATTCCGAGATTGGTGCGCCGGTAGAGGACAGCCAGCACGATGACCGCCGCAAGCGCGATGTAGACGATTGGATGCCGCCCGAAGAGCGACGGCCCGATGATCGGCATGTCGGTAAGTCCGGGAATGTTCAGCCGTTCGGGAGCCGGCAGCCGCGGATAGGTTCGCGAGAACTGGAAATGATGCAACAGCGCCGTCAGTCCTTCGGCGCCGAGCGTCAGTCCGATGCCGATGACGATCTGGTTCAGACCCAGCCGCACGCACAGCACGGCCATGGCGATTGCCGTCAGCACTCCGCCGAGAATGCCGCCCGCGAAACCAAGCCACAGCGAACTTGTCTCGAAAGCAACGAGAAAACCCATATAAGCGCCCATCAGCATCATGCCCTCGATGCCGATGTTGAGCACACCCGCCTTTTCAGACATTTGCTCGCCCAGCCCGGCCAGAAGGATGGGAATGGCGGCGACAATAGCGCCGGTGAAAAGTGACGACAGAAACGCCTCGGTCAGCAAACCGCCCATCTTAGCGCTCCTTCTTCCGTTTGCGTTGGTCGATGAATTCTCCCAACCCGAGGCAGATCAACAGGCTGGCGACCAGCACCAGCGTGAAATCCTGCGGCACTCCAAGACGGCGGGCAGCGCTTTCGCTGCCGATCATCAGAGCCGAGTAGAAAAAGACAAGCACAATGGCGCCCAAACCGTGGAATCGCGCAAGGAAGACCAGCGGAATGACCATAAGGCCATAGGCCGGATCCCAGTTGGCGCGCACGTTGCCGGCGACACCAAGAATTTCCGATGCACCGGCCAGGCCGGCAAAGCCCGCCGACAGGCCGAAGGTCGCCATCGTCAGGAGCGGTACGGAAAGCCCTGCATGGGCGGCCGCGGCCGGATTGGCGCCGACCATCCGCAGGCGCAGTCCGAAAGCTGTCCGCGTCATCATCAGATGGACAAGAAGGACCGCGACCAGCCCCCAGATCAACCCGCTGGAAATGGAGGTATCGAAAAGCCTCGGCAACCGGTCCTCGACCGGAAGCGTACGGGTTTGCGGTACAGTCGTTGCCGGGTCGCGGAACAGCAGCTTGACCAGGGTTGAGGCCAGCAGCACACCGAGAAACGACATCATCAGGGTCGTAATGATTTCGTTGACGCCCTGATAGGCCTTGAGAAGCCCCGGGATTACTGACCAGACGGCGCCGACGAGCGCAGCCAGCACAAAGCCGACCAGAAGCAACATCCATCCGGGCAGCACTCCGACGAGAAGCGGGGCGGTGGCGGCGGAAATGACGGCTCCGAGCAGGAACTGCCCATCGGTTCCCAGGTTCCAGATCCCCGCACGGAACGCGATGATCAGGCTTGCCGAAAGGAACAGGAGCGGCGCCATGCGGGTTGCCGTCTGCTGCAGGCCGAGACCTGAAAAGAGCGAGCGCTCGAGGATATAGCCATAGTATGTCAGCGGATTCACCCCCACCAGCATCAGGATTATTGCCGACAGGACGAAAGCCGCAACGATCGGGCCGACCGTGACCGTGAGAATGCGCTGGAACGTACTGCGCTCCGCCGCCGGACCGGGCGCCTCGGTCGCATTCGTCTCAGGGGCCGCCGAAGCGGGTTTGATGTCATCTTCCATGGTCATGCCATTGCCTGTTTATGTTCTTCCTCACCGGCCATCATGCGGCCAATGCGCAGGCGGAGGGTTTCGCCGCTCCCGTCGTTCTCGACAAGACCGCGGATACGCCCACCTTCCATCACCAGGATGCGGTCCGAGAGCGCCATCAGCTCATCGAGGTCGGTGGATATGAGCACGACCCCAAGTCCGCGTTCGGCGATTTCGGAGATCCGCTGACGCGATGTATCGATGTTCTGAAGATCCAACCCGTAGGTCGGCTTGTTGAAGACCACGACGCGCGCCTCCCCGTGGAGTTCGCGGCCGAGCAGCACTTTCTGGATGTTGCCGCCGGAAAGCCGCCCTATCGGCGTTGTTTCGCTCGGCGTCCGGACAGAGAAACTGGCGATCATCTCGCGCGCGTGCTGCGCGATCCGCTGGGGGCGCTCCAAGCCATTTACCCAGAACGGCGGCTGCCCGATATCCTTGAGCACCGTATTCTCGGAAACCGGGAATGCAGCAACGGATCCTTCCTCGAGCCGATCATCGGTCAGGTATCGCAATCCCCGGCGACGCCGCTGCGCCACCGAGGCCCTGGAGATGTCCTCACCTTCGAGCACTACACGACCTGCCGTGACAGGAAGCTGGCCGGCCACCGCCTCGGCCAATTGCTTTTGACCGTTGCCGTCAATCCCGGCAACGCCGAGAATTTCGCCGGCCCGCAGGGTCAGCGAGATGTCCTCAAGCCCCATCACGTCAGCGTCGCCCGGTGTGGCCAGCCCTTCGACCTGAAGAATGATTTCGTCGCGGGCGGTGGTCTTGCGGTGCGTATTGGAAGCGGCCGCCGCCTCGCGGCCGAACATCAGGCGGACAATTTCATCAATGGCCTGCCCCTCCGACATCGATCCGATCTGCTCCGGGCCCATCTGGCCTGCGAGCGCGCCCTGTTTCAGGACGGAAATACGGTTGCCGAACCGGTAAGCTTCGGCGAGCTTGTGGGTAATGAAAATCACCGCCAGCCCGCTCTTGACGAGCCTCTGCATGCGGGCGCCCAGTTCCTCAGCCCCCTGCGGCGTCAGCATGGACGTCGCTTCGTCGAGGATGAGCACCTTGCTGTCGCGCAACAATGCGCGCGCGATCTCGATCTGCTGTTGCTGTCCGAGCGACAATTCGCCGGTCACGGCATCAAGCGGCAGCGACAGCGCGAACTCGTTTTTCAGTTCCGCCATGCGTGCTGCGATCCTGTCGCGCGGCGGACGCTCATACCAGGGCGCACCCAACGTCAGATTCTCCAGGACGGTCAATGTCGGCACCAGAATGGAATGCTGAAATACGGTGCTGATTCCGGCATCGAGACTGGCTGACGGGCTCGGCAGGCGCGTCTTCTGTCCGTTAAGCGACAGATACCCCTCGTCGGGCTCCTGAAGGCCTGCAAGAATTCCCACAAGCGTCGACTTGCCGGCGCCGTTTTCACCCAGAAGGACATGTACCTCGCCCGGGTAGAACGTGAGCGACACGTCGTTGATCGCGATCACGCCGGGAAAGCGCTTGGTTACGCCATGTATTCCGATGATGCCTGCCCCCTTTTCGGGGGGCAGGTTTGTCGTTGTTTCCGTTACGGTTTCCACGGATTCGCTCACTCGGCCACGGTGACCATTGCGCGAACATCGGCAGCATCGAACATCGGCTCGACCTTGATGTCACCGGCGATGATCTGGTCACGCAGGGCCATAACCTCGGCCCATGCCTCTTCGGCGATCTGGGGGGTCTTCAGCAGCTTGACGGAATCGTCCGCCAGGCTGATGGCATAGCCGCGGCTGCCGAATTTGTCGGCCTTCAGATCCTGGATCATCGCGGTATAGACCGGAGTCATATCCCAGACGACCGAGGTCAGCAGATGGCCCTTGTCGAGTTCGGACTTGTCTCCAATGACGTCGATGAAGAGGACATCCGACCCGTCTGTGGCCTTGTTGGATTCGACCGCCTGGATCATGCCGAAGCTCGACCCGTTGCCCTGACCGAAGATGATGTCGGCCCCCGCGGCGATGACCGAAGTGGTCACGCGGTTGCCGCCTGCGGCATCCGAATAGGCTGCCGGGCCAATGACCGAGTAGAGAATCTTCACGTCTTCATTCTCGGCCTTTACGCCTTCAGCGAAACCGGCCGACTGGGAGTTCCACGAAGGCGGCTCACCGGAGACGACGATGCCGACGGTCCCGGTTGTGGTCATCTTGGCGGCCAGGCGGCCGGCGAGATAGGCGCCTTCGTGCCCCGAAAGCGTGTAGTCGGCAACCAGGCCCTCTTCGAGGGCGTCGGGGCTGTCGACAATCGACACCGGAACGCCGGTTTCCTTGGCGATTTCCGGCCCTGCGGTGTTGTATCCGCTGGCATGCGCGATCATCAGGTCGGCGCCGTCGGCCGCCAGTTCCCGCATCGGGGCGCGGACATCGCCGTATCCGAGGCCTTCGGCGACAATGATCTCGACGCCTTCGGCTTCAGCTGCGGCCTTTGCCGCATCGACGCCCTGCTGGTTCCAGCCGTAGTCACTTCCCTGTTCCGGAGTGAGGATGGCTATGGTATCGACATCGGCGGCGGAAGCCGCTGAAGCGCCTAGCACCACGCCGAGCGCGGCAGATATAAGTAGGTTTTTCATCATGTTGTTCCCTGTTTGGTTGCAATCTTCCCATCAAAATCGGGATGCTTTGAGCAGACTTGTTGTTGTTGCGGCCCTGTCTGCTGGGCTTGGTTCACTCCCGGCCCAGGCCGAAAGCGGAGCGTATGTGCCTTACTCAGGCATCATCCACGGAACCGACGGCGCGGATCCGGTAGAGCTTTTCATTGCCAACGCGACCGGCGGCGCCGTCGAATGCAAGGCGGCGCTGGCTCACTGGTATTCCGATGATCTCGGTCAGGTCGCGCCGGGCGACGAGCTCAAAGTGACGCTCTGGCATGACCGCGAGACCGGCGTTCTCAACCTGATGAACGCCACCGATGACAGGATGCCTGTTGAAGCAGTCTGGTGCTCCAACGGCGCCGCCCGCACGCGTCTTTCCCTGCCGATTGCCAGCGGCAAGTCGGATGCGACGCTGCGCTACTCCTGCCAAGCCGACGGCGAGGCCGGTCTGAGTTGCGAGAACGCGGGCGGCTAGGCTCGTCATTTCGCGCGAACCTCTTCGAGCTTGGCGGCGATGCGGTCCTTGACCTCGATGACTTCGGGCTGGTCGGCGATCACTTCATCTGCGACCCTTGCAAAGGTTTCCTGCAGTTGCGCCTGCTGGTCCTCGGACAGCATGTGAACCTCGCCGCCATTCTCCAGCCATGCCTTCTCGGCCCGCTCGACGTTGGCAACGCCCCAGGGGAAGACGGTTTCCTCCGCCGCCCTGCCCGCTTCTATGATCGCCGTCTTGACTTCATCGGACTGAGACTGGAACCAGGCTTCGTTGACGAGTGTCACGGAGACGATCTGGTTCATGTTGATGTTGGTTACATGCTTTGCCGTGTCGTAGAACTTGAAAGCGGTCAGGATCGGGATGCCGGCCAGCATGCCGTCGATGCCGCCGGCCTGCAGTTGCGGGGTGACTTCCGATAGCGCCAACGGTGTCGGGTTCACGCCGACCGCCGACATCGGCTCCATCTGCAGCGGTGAGGCGAAAGTGCGCACCTTCAGTCCGTTGAAGCCGTCGAGGGTGGTGACCGGCTCGCGGGTCAGGATCTGGGTCGGCGAATTGAAGATCGCGCCGATGATCCGCACACCCTTGTCGAGAAATAGGGTCTCCATGTAGTCGCGGAAATCCTTATCGTGGATGACGGCGTCGACCTCGTCGGCGTCCTTGAAGAGGCCGGGAACATCGAAGGCCTGGAAGCGCGGATCGACATTGGTGACGAAGGAGGTCGGGGTCGTAAAAGCCTCGATGGTGCCAAGAAGGACACCTTCGGACATACGCGGGATCGCGCCGAGCTGCGAGGCCGGATAGATTTCGACCTTCAGCGCATCGCCGGCACGGGCTTCGATTTCCTTCTGGAATTCCTTCTGCCACTCATGCTGCACGTCGTTGATGGTGGCCGAGGCAAGCTTCATCGTTTCCTGCGCCTGTGCTGCGCCGTTAAAGGGCAGACCGAAGGCGAGGCCGGTGGCCAAAGCACATCCCATGAGTTTGCGGCGGGTAATCTGAATCATCATTGCCTTGTTACTCCATTGGTTTGAGCACACTCAGGACATGCCGGTGAGCAGCCAGAGCGATAGTGCGGGTACGAGTGTGATGAGGGCGAGCGCGGAGATCTGGACCGCCATGAAGGGCAGAACACCGCGGTAGATGTCGGACGTGCGCAAACCGAGGACGGACTGCGCGACGAAAATGTTGAGACCGAAGGGCGGCGTGAACATTCCGATGGCGAGGTTGACGGTCATGACCACGCCGAAGTGGATGGGATCGATGCCGAGCGAGACCGCGATTGGAACCAGGAGCGGCGACAGGACCAGAATAGCGGATGTGGGGTCCAGAACGCAGCCGATCGCGAGCAGCAGCAGGTTCACCGTCAGCAAGAAGCCGAGCGGCGACAAGCCGGCGTCGGTGGTGGCGGCGATGAGGGCCTGCGGGACACCTTCAACGGTGAGAACCCAGCTGACGACGCCCGCCGCGGCCACGACAACCATGATGCGCGCGGTCATCATCGCCGAACTGACGGCCGCTTCAAGCAGCAACTGGAAGTTGACGGTGCGGTAGACAACAAACCCCAGGAAGGCGGCGTAGGCACAGGCAAAGCCGCCAGCCTCGGTAGGCGAGAAAAAACCCGCATAGATGCCAACCATAACGAAAGCCGGCATGGTGAGCGCCCAGAAGGCCTGCCTGAAGGCGTGCCAGGCCACCCGGGCGCGGAAATGCGCTTCCCGCGGTATACGCGCCATCAACGCCGAGATCGAGATATAGCCGGCCATCAGCAGCGCCATGACGATGCCCGGAACGATCCCGGCTATGAAAAGCTTGGCGATCGATTGTTCGGCCGAGGCGCCATAAAGGATCATGGCGATGGAAGGCGGAATGACAATGTCGATGGCGCCGCTCGAGGTGATGATGCCGGCCGCGCGCTGCTTGCCGTACCCGCCCTCGATGAGCTGCGGATACATGTTGCGGCCGACGGCGGCCACGGCTGCGGCCGAAGAGCCGCAGATGGTGCCGATCAGTGTCGAGCCGCCGAGCGCCGCGACCCCCAGGGACCCGGGCACCCGGCCAAAGAGAGCGCGTACCAGGTTGATCAATCGATCCGCAATGCCGCTGATGGCCATCAGTTCGCCGGCGAAGACGAAGAAGGGCACGGACAGGAGCGCATAAGCATCGAGGCCGCCGAAGATCGTCTGCTGGAGCGCGATGAGCGGAGGCCCGGGAAAGAACAAGAGCGCCAGAGATGCGGCTGCGAGCAGGGCAACGAAGATCGGCGCGCCGAGAGCAATCAAAATGACAACGCTGATGCCGAGCACCCAGGTCATTTGCGACCTCTTTCGTGACCCGACAGGCGGGAAATGTCGACGATGGTCAGGAAGGCCGTGACAGCGGCGATGCCCGCAAATCCGATGAGGATTGCCGAGTGCGGGATGACCATCGGGATCCCGAGGCCCATGCTGGTCTGGTTCAGGGCGGCGATTCGCGAGATGAAATCGAAACTGTGCCAGGCGATGAAGAGCGAGACGGCAACCGTCGCGATGTCGATGGCAATCTTCACGGCCGCCGCCAAGCCGCCGCTCATGGCAGTCGGCAACAGGTTGATCGAGAGATGATCACGGCTGCGAGCGGCGAGAATGGCGCCGAGCATGACGATCCAGATCATGCCGTAGACCAGCAGTTCGTCGGCGCCGACAAGGGAAAACCAGCCGCTGTACCGGCCGACGGCATTGGCGACGTTGACCAGAACCATGGCGATCAGGGCGAGGCCCAGGAGGATCCCGACGAGCCGGACAGCGATTGCCTCGGCCCGGATGAACCCGTTGCCGCCCATGCGTTCGTCCCCATTGCGGAGTCCTCTGGCCATGGCGCTAGTCTTTCCCTTCGAGAATACGGCGGATGGCGACGAGCTTATTCGCCCGTTCCGGCTGCAACTGGGCGATCTTCTCGGGCGTGTAGGAGTAGACCCCCTCGCCCGACTTGATGCCGAGCTTTCCCGCTGCCATCTGCTTCCCGACCAGCGGGGCGACATCCTTGCGGTCGCACAGGTCTTCGTTGAGGAACGAGGAAACCGAGTGGTAGATGTCCATGCCGGCCATATCGAGGAGAGCCATGGGACCCACCACGGCGAGTTTGTAGCCGATGCCCCATGAGACACAGGTGTCAATGTCCTCGGGCTCGATAACCCCGCGTTCGACAAGGTCGACCACTTCCCTCAGAAGGGCATACAGCACGCGGTTTTCGACAAAACCCGGAACGTCCTTTTTCAGAAGAACCGGCAACAGACCGAGCGCGCGGATGAAATCGCGGATGGTGGCGACCGTTTCCGGTGCTGTTTGCCCGCCGCCGATGACCTCGATCATCGGGATGATGTGCGGTGGATTGGACCAGTGCATGCCAACCATGCGGGCGGGATTTGAGATGTGCGCCTGCAGCTTGGTGATCGGGATGCCCGAAGTATCGGAAGCAACAATCGTGTCGGATGGAATCATGCCGTCGATCTGCTTGTAGACCGACGCCTTGATCTCTTCCCTTTCCGGTACGTTCTCGATGACGAGGTCGGCTCCAAGCACAGCATCCTCGAGTTCGCCGGTGAAGCGAACCGAGCCGCCATCGCCGGCCGCAATTCCAAGATTGTCGAGAACGCCGTCGGCGGCCGTCAGCATTGTGCGCGCCCGCTCAATTGCTTCCGGAGCGATATCGTAGGCTATAACCTCGATGCCGCCGCGCGCCAGACGGGCGGCCATGCCGGGACCCATCGTGCCTAGACCGATTATGGCTACTCGCTGGATCATGCCGCGACCTCGCTTACCTGTGACTGCTTGATGAGATCGGCCGCTTTCTCGGCGATCATGATGACGGCGGCATTGATGTTGCCGCAGGGAAGATCGGGCATGACCGAAGCATCAACCACGCGCAGGCCGTCGACACCGCGGACCCTGAGATCCGGATCGACAACGGAACCCGCGTCGGTGCCGGCGCGACAGGTGCCTGCGGGATGGTGGACCGTGATGCAGGTCTTGCGGATGTGGTCATCGATTTCCTCGTCCGACCGGCAGTCGGGACCAGGAAAGAACTCCGCCTCGATGAAGGGTTGCATGGAGGGCTGGGCGGCAAGATTGCGCGCCACCTTGAAACCGGCGCGCAGCGATTGCCAATCCTTCTCGGCAGCCAGGAAGTTCTGGTGGATCAGCGGAGCCGACATAGGGTCGTTCGAAGCGAGCTTCACCGATCCACGGCTTTCCGGCCGGGTGGCTACAATGCGGGTTGCAAAACCGTCCGGAAACGGCGCCTTGAAGGGTTCGAAATAGGGCCAGGCGGCAAGAGGTGCTGCAGTAAAGAGCAGCTGGACGTCCGGCAAGGGGCGCTCGGCATCGCTCTTGAGGAAGGCCACAACGCCGCCGGGCACGTCGGCCGAAAAACCCTTGCCGGTCAGATAGGTCTTGACGAAGTCGAGGCCGATCCGGTCCGCCCGCATCTTTTTAAGGAAAGGCCCTGGCTCGCGACGCCGGTACATGAGGATCACCGACACATGGTCCTGCAAATTCTTGCCGACCGAGGGAAGGTTGACGCGGGTCTCGATGCCCTGATCGGAAAGCTCCTCGGCGGACCCGACGCCCGAGAGCATGAGCAATTGCGGCGTGTTGATGACACCGCCGGACAAAAGCACTTCCCTGCGCGCCGTCACCGTCTTCTCACTGCCGTTATGGTCGAAAACGATCCCGGTTGCACGGGAGCCTTTCAGGACGATGCGCCTGGCCATGGCGTTGGTCAGAACCGTCAGGTTCGGCCGCTTCAAGGCCGGGCGCAGATAGGCGGAGGCGGTGGAGGCCCGGCGCCCCCTGGATATGGTCATCTGCAGGTGGCTGAAACCTTCCTGCGTTTCGCCGTTGTAATCCGTGGTCTGCGGATAGCCCGCCTGGACGCTTGCCTCACGGAAGGCGTCGATCAGCGGATCCTCGTATTTGCAGCGCTGGGTGTTGAGTGGGCCCGAGCCGCCGCGCCATGCGTCGGCGCCGCCTTCCCAGGTTTCCTGTTTGCGGAAATAGGGAAGGATCTCGTCAAAGGACCAGCCAGCCAGCCCGTTGGCAGCCCAGCGATCGTAATCGCCGCGGTTTCCGCGCACATAGGCCATGGCGTTGGTCGACGACGAGCCGCCGATGACCTTGCCGCGGGCGCATTCGACGCTGCGGCCGCCCACGTTTTCCTCGGGCTCGCAGAAATACATCCAGTCATGTCGGCGTTCCGTCAGGATCTTGCCCCATCCGAGCGGGATGTGGATCATCGGATCGCGATCCCAGCCACCGGCCTCGAGCAACAGCACCGAGCAGTTCGGGTCAGCGCTCAAGCGGTGGGCGAGCACGCACCCCGCCGAACCGGCCCCGACAACAATGTAATCATAGCTTTGTGCGTGAGACATGACTTTCCTGCTTTCTTCTGACGCCCTTGGACCGTGGACCGTCAGAAAGGTCCGGAAACCCCGGCATGGCCAGGATCTCCCTTTCTTTCCAGTCGCTAGGCGAGCAGCCCGGCCTGACGAAGGGTCATCGTCCAGTGATCCCAACCGCGGTCGATTTGCGCGCCGACGAGCTTGCCCGCCGTCTCGATCTCGCCCGGGGAAAGATATTTGATGTTGCCGATCTGCAAGCCTGCTGTCTGCGCCTTGGCCTCCTGCTCCGTGTAGTAGGCGCGGAAAACCACCTCACGGACCGAGCGGCCGACATTGACAACGCCATGACGCGCCATCAACACCACCGGATAGTCGCCGAGCGCTTCGGCGATGTCGGCGCAGACATCGTGGCCACCGCCGAACAGGTCGGTGGCATCGCCGTGCTTGTCGCGGATCTCATAGACGGGAACAGCATCGCCGAGAAACGCTCCCATGTGGGTGACGGGCCTGAGCGGCTGATCCGTAAAGCAGTAGGGAAGAACGGCCGGCGAGTGGCTGTGCAACACACAGTGGACGTCCGGACGCGCCTTGTAGATTTCACTGTGGATGTAACGCTCCAGATAGGAAGGCCGGTTGTCCTCGGTTTCTCCTTCCATGTTGAAGCGCTGGATGTCACCGGTCGTGATGTGACTGGGCGCGAGCTTCTGCGCCAGGAAAAAGCTCCCGGGATCCTCGGGATCACGGGCGCTGATATGGCCGAACGGATCGAGGATGCCTTCGTGCAGCAGGATCTTCGTGGCTGTGACCAGTTCTTCGAAGACGGTCTGCTGGGCAGGTGTTGTGGTGGTCATTTCGGAAGTCTCCCAAGTCGCTGCGGTTCCGGCGGCTGTTTGTTGTTGTTTTCGCCGGGGCCGCGCACTTCACTTGTTTTCGTAAAGGCCAACGATCCTGTTCTGTTCGATGATGTTGTCAGCGTATCTGGCAAGGAATTCTTCCCGGGTCGGCGTTCCTTCGACCTTGGTGTCGAGGGCGTAGACCCAGAAGTAGTAATGGTGCTTGCCGTGACCCGCGGGCGGCTGCGGGCCGTAATACTGCATGTGACCTGCACCGTTCGGACCGACACGGTATTTTTCCTGGGCATCCGAGAGATCGGTGGCCGACGGGTCAATGCCGTAGACCGTCCAGTGGGTGAAGCCCTGGGCAAGCGGGGCGTCCGGGTCGTGGCAGATTACCGCAAGCTCCCGGGCTTCAGCAGGCACGCCGCTGACGGTCAGCTTGGGCAGCACGTTGCCCTTGTCGCCCGCATGTTCGTCGCGCATCATTGCAAGCGGTTCGAAATCGGAGCTGGTGATTTTCAAGTCTTTGATGTTCAGGGGCATTGGATGCGTCCTTCCGTCTGGGATTTCGGGTTAGTTGGCGGCCGCGAGATCTGCGACCGTCTTGCCGCCCACACGCTGGTGGACGCGGGGACCGGTCGCCGCTGCGACGCAGATGAGAATCTCATCCGGACGCGGACCATCCGGCACCGAAAAGGTGATCGCATCGTAATGCGACCGGATGTAGAGCTCGTCCTTGTGGGCGAGCGGAATATCGATGGATGTCCCTGCCGAGGCGACCTTGGAGGCCGAGGAGATCCACGCCTTGCCACCCCCCACCTGCTCGCGCAGCGGGTTGCCGAATTCGGTCGTGATGCAGGCAACGACGTGCTCCTGTTCGCCGCCAATACCGGCGATCCCGCCCTTGCCGTAGCTTTCGCAGGCCCGGCCGCCGAGGAGCGCCATGGCGCGTTCGCCGAGTGCATGACCTATCGCGGCGCTCGGCCCGGTCAGCGCCGAGAGATCTGCCTGGTAGGCGCCGACAAAGGGATTGCGGATGATAACGCCGACGGCGACCTTGACGAGCGTCTGGCCCGGCACGCCGCCATCGTGCCGGATTTCCTGGACGGACGAGTACCAGCCACGCACTTCATAGTGCTTTTCAACTTCGGCCGAATGGTTCATTTTTGTCTCCTTGGGAGCGCGCAGCCGGGGCGCGCGCAGGTCGTCTGACTGGTTCTGTTACTGGTTCTGCGGCCAGGAATAGACACGCTTGATCGGGTCGTAGCGCGCCGCTTGCAGGGCCTCGTTGGTGAACATGTTGCCCTTCGACAGCGAGCGGTTGGCCGCATACTCGCCGGAAAGATACTGGGTGTGATCTGTGATCGGTCGGATCCGCTTTTCCCAGGAACCCAGCGCGTCTTCGACCGAAGAACTCTCTGCAAGGTCCTGTGCGAGACTAAAGGCGTTGACCATGGCGCAACCGGCGCCCTGGGCCAGAGCCGGGCACATGGCATGCGCGGAATCGCCGACGAGAGCGACCCTGCCCTTCACCCAGCTGTCCAGCTTTGTCGTGGCGTACTTGTCGTAGCGGGCCTGTTGCAACTTGGCGGCTTCGGCGAGGCAAGGCTCGAGGAAGGGGAACATTTCCACCCAGACCTCAAGATCGAGCGGCACCTTCGAGCCGCGCGGATCGGCGGCCGGCGCCATCAGGCCGAGATAGAGCTCATCCTTGTTGCAGGGCGAATAGAGGATGCGCTGGACCCGCGGCTCGAAGTTCCACATGTCGATGGTGTTGTCCCAGTTCGCTTCGTCGCCGAGCTTGTCCTTGAGACGCGGAACGATGAGGCGGATGATGCCGTCGGTGGAAACCCAGCGATCCTGCTTGAAGCCAAGCGAGTCACGGACCTTCGAGCCCACTCCGTCAGCGCCGACGATCAGGTCGGCTTCCAGAACCTCGCCAGACTGAAGTGTCAGGCGACCGTCGGCCTCCGCCGAGACGGCTTCCGAATTGGTGCGGACATTGACGCCGACTTCATGCGCGCGCTTGACGAGCGCGTTGTGCAAATGCGCCCGCGTCATGATCCGCCAGGGCAGCCCGTTGAAGGTTTCCCTCGACACCGACTCGTTGTGCATCCAGGTCTCATAGGCCGGCGGCGTGTGAGTGCCGTGAAGCACATCATTGAGCGCATCGATACCTTCGAGAACGCGCAGTCCGTTGTGCCACAAATAGATCCCGGCGCCGAAGGCGCGCAGCTCCGAATCCTTTTCATGCAATGTGACATCCCAGCCATTCTGGCGCAGCGCGATTGCCGCCGTCAGACCGGCAAACCCCGCTCCGGCGACCTGCGCCCGAAGAGCTTTTCCGGATGTCTTGTTTATATTCGCCATAGTCCAAATCCTGTTGCGTACAAATGAAACGGAAGGCCCGCCTTCAGGCATCGATGAGGTTTTTGATCGCCTTGAACGTGATGTCCGGAGACACCTCGTTGACGTAGTGGTCGGCGCCAGGAACGACGACGACCGGGAGATCCGGCCGCAAGCTGCTGGTCCTCGCCAGAGCCTCGGACGAAACGAGTTTGCTTTCCGCTCCCCGCATCAGCAGCACCGGCCGAGTGACCTCACGGTATGCCGGCGTCAGGTCGGCGCGCAGACCGGAAGCGATCTGAGCCATAGCGGCGGGCGACGCCAGCGGGCGCAGACCGCCCTCGACTTCCCGGTAGCCGGTTTCGGCCCTGATCCTGATGGCGGGCGCCGGAATGTTGGGATAACGTCCGGCGAGATAGGCCTCCACCGTGGGCCGGTCCCTGAACAACTGATCGCCCGCATTGACGCGGGATTCCAGTGCGTCAAAGACCTCATCCTCGATATACGGGGTGAAATCGATCGCCACGACGGAGCGGACCAGCTCCGGATATCTGGCGGCGGCGGTGACGGAGTTGCGCGACCCCAGCGAGTGACCGACCAGAATGGCCGGCCCCCGATCGAGTTTCATTATGAGCGCTGCGATATCCTCGGCGAAATCGCCAGCTTCGTAGCCGGTCTCAGGTTTGTCGCTGAGTCCGTGCCCGCGCTGGTCGACGGCAATCGTATTGAAACGATCGGCAAACCGCAGCGCCAGCGGTGCGAGCGTGCCCGAATTCGCCGTGATGCCGTGGAAGAACAGCATGAGCGGTCCGGCGCCAGCCTCACGTACGTTGAGCGCGATACGACCGGTGTCGATCCGCCGCATTTCCATATCCTGGGTGGAGGCGTTCGCCGCCATGGTCAGAACCCCGTTTGGCTTTTCTTGTTGTCTGCAAGCATGACAGAAATCAAACGGACGTCAACAGGATTGTCTGACATTCTATCAATCTTACGTGTTGACAGTATGGGCGTTCCTGCTGTCAAATCCGCGCGTGGTCGCGTATGTTGTCCGGATTGGCGACCCTCAAACCGTGAGATCAAACGATGCAGCCTGAGATGAATCTGCGGATTTTGCCGCGTACGGTGCAGCAGGAGACTGTCGACAAGTTGCGACTGGCCATTTTCTCGGGGGTGTTCGAACCCGGAAGCCGGCTTATCGAAAGCCAGCTGTGCGTCCAGCTCGGCATCAGCCGCCCTTCCCTGCGGGAGGCATTGCGGAGTCTCGCCGCCGAACGCCTGATCGACCTCGTGCCCAACCGGGGCCCATCCATTCCCGCACTCACCTGGGAAGACATGACCGCAATCTACGAGGCTCGTGAACTTCTGGAGGTCGAGGCTGTCGGTCGGTGTTCCCTGCGGATTCCCAAAGAACAATTGTCCGAACTCGAGAAGGCTCTTTCGGCATTCGCCGAAGCAGCATCGAGCAACAACAGCCTGGCGAGAGTTACCACCGCCGCGGACTTCTATTCGATCATCCTCGCCAATTGCGGAAACCCCATACTTGAGGAAATCCATCGAGGCCTGGTCGCCCGGATCAGCTTCTTCAGGGCCCGCTCGATGTCTCTGGAAGGCAGGGCGCAACAAAGCTTCGCTGAAATGCAGGAGATTTACCAGGCGATCGCTGCCGGAGATCAAAAGGCCGCCCGCAAGGCGTCGAGAAAGCACATTCTGAAGGCAATGGCTGCTGCCAAGGAATCCATGGAAAGCGCCAACTGACCTTCCGCGAATGCCCGCCGGAAAGAATTGCGCGCGTATCCTGATCTTGAGTTGAGGGCCCTGCGCGCACGACACAACTTGTGGAGGCTTCCGGCCGGTTCCGCCAGCCCTGGCGACAGGATGCAGCACGACAGGAAACGATGATGAACCACGGCCGATCCCGGGACACACTGCACACCGACATACTGATCATTGGAGGCGGTTCGGCCGGCAGCCTGCTTGCTGCGCGCTTGAGCGAGGATCCGGAACGCCAGGTCCTCATGATCGAGGCCGGAGACGAGGCCACGGACCCGGACATCTGGAATCCCGCAGCTTGGCCGGCGCTCCAGGGCCGCAGCTACGATTGGGACTACCGGACAGAACCGCAGGCCGGCACGGCGGGACGGATCCACCATTGGGCGCGCGGGCGGCTCGTCGGCGGATCGAGCTGCTTGCATGCGATGGGCTATATGCGCGGCCATCCGGATGATTTCGTCCCCTGGGCCGAAGCCACCGGAGACGCGCGCTGGAGTTGGGACGGTTTGTTGCCAGCCTTTGAAGCGAACGAGGATCATGAAATCGAGGGGCGCGGCGGCGGGCCCCTCACCATCCACAGGAGCGATGCCGAAGCAAGCCCGCTCACCCATGCCTTTGTCGCCGCCGGCGCGGCTCACGGCCTGCCCCGACTCCAAGGCCACAACGAGGGCGTGATGATCGGCGTGACGCCGAATTCCATGAATATCCGCGACGGAAAGCGGGTGATGGTCGCAGATGCCTGGTTGACGCCGGAGGTGCGTGCGCGAAAAAACCTGACAATCAAGACCGGCGCGCTGGCCCGCAGACTGGTCCTGACCGGCAATGCGGTTGAGCATGTCGAAATTATCGGCCGTGACGGGGCTGCCCATATCGCCGCCAAGAAAGTGCTCCTGTGCGCGGGCTCGCTGGAGAGCCCGGCATTGTTGATGCGCTCGGGAATCGGGCCGCGCGACGTTCTCGGCGCAGCGGGGGTCGATTGCATTTTCGACATGCCCGGAATCGGCCGGAACCTGCAGGACCATCTGCTCGGGGCGGGAAATCTCTATGCGACCCGCAAGCACCTGCCCCCATCGCGGCTCCAGCATTCCGAATCGATGGCCTATATGCGTGCGGGGAGCTTTAGCGAAGGGGGCCAGCCTGAAATCGTTGTGGGATGCGGCGTGGCGCCGATCGTTTCCGAACGGTTTGAGGCTCCCGGGCCCGGGACCGCCTATTCCCTGCTTTTCGGCGTCACTCACCCTACAAGTCGCGGCACCCTGAAAATCACCGGACCGGAACCGGGCGACCGACTGATCATCGATCCCGCCTATCTGTCGACCGAGCGCGACCGCGACCTCTTCCGCGCGGCGCTCGAGGCGGCCCGTTCGATCGGGCGGTCCGACGAACTGGCTGAATGGCGCGACCACGAGATTCTTCCCGGCCCGCTCGAAACCCGCAAGCAGATCGATGCCTTCATTGCCGACGCAGCCATCACGCACCACCATCCCTGTGGGACCTGCCGGATGGGCAAGGACGAACGGGCGCCGGTCGATGCCGATCTGCGGCTCAAGGCGCTCGACAATCTCTTCGTCGTCGACGCCTCCGTCATGCCCAACCTGACGGCGGGACCAATTCACGCCGCGGTCCTGGCGATTGCCGAAACCTTCGCCCGGACGATCCTCGACAACAAGAAGGAAGCCTGAGATGACTGACCGACGCCCGGATTTCCAGACAGAACAATTCGAAAAGGGTTTGAAGATCCGCCGCGAGGTTCTTGGCGACGCCTATGTCGACCGCTCGATAGCGGCGGCTGACGATTCATCCGCCCCTTTGCAAAAACTGCTGACCGAATGGTGCTGGGGCGAGATCTGGAGCCGCCCCGGGCTCGAACGCAAACTGCGCAGTGTTTTGAACCTGGGCATGACCATGGCGTTGAACCGCTCGGCGGAATTCAAACTCCACGTTCGCGGCGCTCTCAACAACGGGCTGACAAGAGAGGAGATCGTTGAGATCATTCTGCAGGGCGCGATTTATTGTGGCGCTCCGGCCTCGCTTGACGCCATGAGAGGCGCGCAGGCGGTCTTTGCGGAAATTGACGCTGAGACTGAAGCGCCCTGATCCTTGGGCGCGCATGCGGTCAGCGCCATCGCATGTTTCGCATATGCGGGCCGACGATGGCGCCTTGCTCGAGCGACGCCGGGAAGATCGGCGTTTCCATTCGCTTCCCGTGGGCCAACATCCACCGGCAGGCGTCTGACTACAGCATGTCAGGCGGTTCTCGGCCGGCGAAGAACGCATCCAGATTGTCGAGCGCCTTGAAGCCCATTGCATCGCGTGTGCGCACCGTAGCGCTGCCGACATGGGGCATCATCACGATGTTGTCGTGCTCTGCAAAACCCGGATTGCCGCCAGGCTCCTTGCGGAAGCAGTCAAGACCGGCGGCGGCCAGATGGCCGGACCGGACTGCATCGACCAGTGCGGCTTCATCCACAAGCGAGCCGCGAGCGGCATTGACCAAAACGCCGCCCTTTGGCATCTGCGCCAGCCGCTCGGCATTCATCATCCCTTCAGTCTCCGGTGTCGCGGGACAGTTGAGCGACAGGAAATCCGATACCGTCAGCAGGCTGTCGATCGTGTCGTGATAAATGGCGCCCGCTTCCTGGTCCGCCTCGAGCCGGCGGCGGTTGTGGTAGTGGATCTCCATGTCAAATCCGCGCGCTTTGCGCGCGAGCGATCTGCCCACGCCGCCCATGCCGACAATGCCGAGCCGGGCGCCTGTCACCTGTTTTCCGACCAGAAACGCCGGCGACCAGAAATCCCAGTCGCCTGACCGCACGATGCGGTCACCGGCCACCCCGTGGCGTGCGGCGCTGAGCATCAGCATGAAAGCCAGTTCGGCCGTCGCATCCGCCAGCACACCGGGCGTGTTGGTGACGGCGATGCCGCGGGATCTCAAGGCTTTCAGATCGCAGTGGTCCGTTCCCACCGAGTGGTTTGCGACGATCTTGAGACGCGGGTCCAGCCTGGCGACGACATCGGCGGAAAAATGCTCCGAATGACACGGGACCATGCCGTCAACCTTTTCGCTCATGGCGACGATCTCTTCGGCGGCGCCGGGCGTGTCGTCTTCCTTGCAGATCACCTCATAGTCGCGCCGGGCGCGCTCCAGCGTCGCGTCGGACAGGCGCCTCGGTATCCAAATCACCGGCCTTGACCTGTCAGTCATTGGGTTTGTTCTTGCTCGAAGTGGCAAAGTCATAGGCAACCAGCGCCACGGTGAAGAGGATCACCATCACCAGATCGGGGCTAGGCACTTCGAATGCCAGAATGCCGACAAAGCCGCAGAACGTGACAAACGCCATAAGGGCAAGAACTCTGTTCATGGTGCACCTTTCTTCGTGAATTTCATTGATCCGCCCACTCGAACAGCCAGCGCGCCGCGCGCAGAAGGCGTCCGTCATTGCCGTGAGGGCCTATCAGCTGAACCCCCATGGGAAGTCCGTTCGATCCCGAAAGCAGCGGAACGGTGACTGTTGGCGTCCCGCAGAATGTCCATAGCCCGTTGAACACGGGATCGCCGGTCGAGCCCAGGCCGTGAGGCGCAGGGCCGGGCGCTGCAGGGCAGATGATCGCGTCGCAACGCTCGAAGATCTCTTCAAGTCCGGCATTCAGAACAGTCTTCAGATCGAGTGCGGAGAGATAGTCGCGGGCCAGGACGCCGTTTCCCTCCTCGATCGCAGCGCGAACCTCGTCGCTCAGATGATCCTTCGCATCGCGCCAGTAGCGGTGATAGCAGCGCGCCATCTCCGCAAAATGAATCCGCCTTCTTGCGGGCAGGGAATCGCCGTAAAGCGCCGGCAACTCGACATGAAAGGCGCCCTCGCCCAGCGCATCGGACAATTCGGCGAATGCATCCCTGGTATCCTGATCGGCTCCCTCCCAACCGGGCACGCGCGCCATGGCGAAGACCGGTTTGAGCGGCGGCGCAGATCCTGCGATCTCAGAAAGCCTCGGATGTGGCGCCAACGCCGTGTCGGCATCCTCCCCATCATGACCGTAAAGCACTTCGGCAAGGATCGCCGCCCCGGACGGATCGGCGGCAAACACGCCCAGCGTATCGAGACTTGGCGATTGCGCCAGGACGCCTCTGCGCGGGATGGCGCCGAATGTCGGCTTGAACCCCGTCACCCCGCAGAACGACGCGGGCCGGATTACGGAGCCACCGGTCTGGGTCCCGATGGAAAGCGGCACCATGCCATCCGCAACGGCAGCAGCGGACCCTGCCGATGATCCGCCCGGCGTATGCTCGAGATTGTGGGGGTTGCGGGTCCTGCTCGGATGCATGAAGGCGAGTTCGGTGGTAACCGTCTTACCCATGATGATCGCGCCGGCGGCTTTCAGCCGTTCGACCACATACGCGTCACGCCGCGGCTTTCCGGCTCCGTCAGGTTCGAAGCCGTTCCCGGTCGGCATGCCCTTGACATCGATGATGTCCTTGATGCCGACCGGCAATCCGTGCAGCGGACCCACGTGCCGGCCCGAGATGCGGTAGGCATCCATCGCCCTTGCCTGCTGGCGCACATATTCGGCGTCGAACCAGGCCCAGGCCTGCACCTCGGGTTCACGCGCCTCGATGCGCGCAATGCAGTCCTCGGCGAGATCGACCGCGCTCACCGCTCCCGATGCCAGGCGGTCGCGCAGTTCGCCGACCGGCAGGGTGCGGACACCCGCCGTGGCTGATGGTTTCGGTCTAACCGCCATAGAACAGGTTCGGCAGGTAGAAGACGATATCGGGGAAGATGTACATCAGGGCCATGGAGACGATGACGCAGAACAGGAACGGCATCACGCCGGCAAAGATCTGCGTCAATCGCACCTCCGGTGGAGCGATCCCCTTGAGATAGTAGGCCGACATCGCCATTGGCGGGGTCAGGAAGCTGGTTTGCAGGTTGAGCGCAACCAGGATCCCGAAGAACAGGGGATCGATGTCGAAGATCGCCAGAAGCGGCAGGAAGATCGGAACGAAGATGATGATGATCTCCGACCATTCCAGCGGCCACCCGAGAAGAAAAATGATCAACTGCGCCAGGATCAGGAACTGCAGCGGCGTGAGATCCAGCCCCTGGACGAATTCCGATATCACGTGCTCGCCGCCAAGATAGGAGAACACGGCCGAGAAGGTGTAGGAGCCGACGAAGAGCCAGCACACCATGGCCGTCGTGCGCACAGTCAGATAGACGCTTTCACGCATCCTCTCCCAACTCATTGCACGGTAGATGAAAGCCAGCACGATACCGCCCAGCGCTCCGATCGAGGCAGCCTCGGTGGGTGTCGCCAGACCGAACAGGATCGAGCCGAGCACGGCCAGGATCAGAAAAGCCAGCGGCAGAAACGATGTCGCGATCATCAGCACCAGCCGGCCCATAGGAACATCGGGCACTTCGTCGTCCGTGGGCCGCGGTGCGGCCGATGGCTGCAGAATGGACCTGCTGATGATGTAAACGAGATAAAGCCCGACGAGAGTGAGGCCCGGCAGCAATGCGGCCGCATAGAGCCGGACGATCGATACATTGGTCGCCGCCGCGTACACGATCAACATGATGGACGGCGGGATCAGGATTCCGAGCGTGCCGCCGGCGCAAATAATGCCGCTGGCGAAGGAGGGGTTGTAGCGGGCCTTGAGCATGGCCGGAAGAGCCAGCAGCCCCATCAGTGTGACCACCGCACCGACGATGCCGGTTGCCGTTGCAAACAGTGCGCAGGTAATCAGGGCAGCGACGCCCATGGAGCCGGGAATGTTCTTGGACGCAATGTTGAGCGTCGTGAACAGCCGGTCGACGATGTTCGAACGCTCGACGATATAGCCCATGAAAAGGAACAGCGGCACGGCGGTGAGCACCTCGTTCGACATCACCGTGAAGGTCTGGTTGATGAACAGATCGAAGATGCGGTTGTTGTAGAACCCCTCTAGCCAGAGCGACCAAGATTCCCAGGATGTCGCAGTCTCGTCGAGGCGGTTGAAACCGCGCCACATTCGGCCTTCGTCGAAATAGGCGTAGTAGCCGAACCCGATACCCATCGCCATGAGGGTGAATGCGATCGGAAAGCCCAGAAACACGAAGACGATAAACAGGCCCAGCATCATCAGGGCAACTTGCGGGTCGGTCATGGAGTATGCCCTTTTTCTGCCTGATTGACGGCCCGCATCATCAGGTCCTCGGTCTCGAAGACATCCTCTTCCGCTTCAAGCCAGCGGTTGGTGCGCATTGCGACGATGCATCGGCAAAGCTGGGCAAGCCCTTGTATGAACAACAGAATGCCCGCTGCAACGATGACCGTCTTGAACTGATAGATCGGTACGCCCGCAGGGCTGTTGACCGAAACTTCGCCATAGCCCCAGGAGCGGGAGGCGTATTTCCAGCCGGACAGGATCAGGGCGGTCACGCCGGGAAAAAAGAAAATGATATAGAGAACAAAATCGATCTTGGCCTGGTTTTTCGGCTGCCATAGCCGGTACAGAAAGTCGCCGCGGACGTGGCCGCCGCGCGAAAGGGTGTAGGCCCCGCCCATCATAAACAGAGTGCCATACATGATGAACGAGACATCAAGGGCCCAGGCTGTCGGATTGTTTAAGACGTAACGGACGAAAACTTCATAACCCGTACCCACCGCCATGAGGACAATCAGCCAGGCGAAAGCCTTGCCGAACCAGGCGGACAGGTTGTCGGCGAAACGGATAAATCCGATCATCGTAACCCCACCATCATTTCAGGAAGCCCCGGCGCCGAGGAGCGCCGGAGGCCAGTGCACGAGTCCGAAGACCGGGATTACAGGGCCAGCTTGCCCGGGAAGTAGTGCTCATAGGCAAGAGCATAGTCCGGCGAGTTCATCAGTTCATAGTAGGAAACACGCTCGACCCAGGCACGCTGACTGTCGAGTGTTTTCTTCATGAACGGATCAGCCTCCAGCTCGGGGATCAGTTCGTCCCAGGCCTTGAGCTGCGCATCGAGAATCTCCGTCGAGGTCCGGTGCACGGTCACGCCATCCTCGTTGGCCAGCGTTTGCAGGTCCGCGGAGTAGCGGTCCATCGCCTTTGCGGTGTTCGCGGTGGATACCGCCTCGACAGCATATTTCAGGATCGCCTGCAGGTCCGGGTCCAGATCTTCCAGGAAGGATCTCGAGAACAGGAACTCAAAGCTCTCGGATGCCTGGTGATAGGATGACAGATAGTAGTTCTTGGCCACATCCTGCGCGCCGAAATCACGGTCGGACGACGGGTTGTTGAACTCGAACGCGTCAATGACGCCGCGCTCCATGGCCGGCACGATTTCCCCACCGGGAAGCTGGGCGACGGACATCCCCAGTTTTGCCATCAGGTCGGCGGCGAGGCCAACGGTGCGGTACTTGAAGCCGTCCAGATCGGCGACCGTGTTGACCTCTCCCTTAAACCAGCCGAACGGCTGGGCGAACATCGGAAAGCCGAGGTAGCCCTGAATGTCGAGGCCCATGATGTCCTGCGTCAGTTCATCATAGAGTTCCTGGCCGCCACCGGCGTAGAACCACGACAGCATCGTCGTCGCCGAACCGCCGAAAACAGGCCCGGTGCCGAACAGAGAGGCTGCCTTGTTCTTGCCGTACCAGTAGACCGGGACGGAGTGCGCGGCGTCCAGGACGCCATCATTGACCGCGTCAAGCACCTGGAATGCCGCAACAACGGCGCCGGCGGGCAGGACGTCAACCTTCAGGCGACCGCCGGACATCTCGTCGACGCGGGTCGCATAATCCTTGGCAAATTCGTCCCAGATATTGGCAGCGCCCCACGAGGTCTGCATCTTGATGACGATCGGCGCCTGCGCAAGCACTGCGGGCGCGGCAAGCGCGCTGCCGGCAACGGCCCCGCCGGCCACGGCGGTCTTTGTCAGAAACGAACGGCGGTTGATATTGGATTCATTGGTCAATTGTATTCCTCCCTTTGCACGTCCTCACATGCTTTTAAACATTCGATCTTCGTAAGAATTCACGAACGTTTGCCCTGTCCGCACACAGAAAAGGCGCGGCGGCTTCCTAGTCCTACCAACCTTTGACTGAATTCGGCAATAGCGATTGTCGGCGAAGCTGCCGGGATACTGCGGGAGCATCACCTTGAAATGCCCGGGCAATCAGGGCAAGGCAGCACAAGACTCATCGCAAGGGAAAATATCTTCAGCCATTTTTGATCTGGAAAAGCGCCACCCGCCAGCCTGGAAAATCGTCGGCGGCATCATCAAGCATTGCCGCCAGGCAGTCACGTCATCCCCGGCCAGTTCGGATACCCGAAATTTGGCGAGAACGAGCCAACGAGGGCGATTACCGGTTGGCGGGGGCTTGTGCCGGATCGCTGCGCCCCCCGGGTCCGGAAAACCAGCCCCCGCCAAATGACCTCTGTCCGCTCAGCCGACCCAGTCCAGGGCCGGACCGGACATTGTGGCCCTTGCAAGCCCTCGCCGCAGTCGCCATTGTCAGTTCACGAGCGGGAGCAGGTCCAATCCATGACACGAAAATTCAGTTTCATTGCCTCGGGCGCCCCGGACGCGCAGTCGGCGGCACAGCATCTCGCAGCGCTTTACGGCAATTCCCGCCAGGAGGATGCCGACGTGATCGTCGCGCTCGGCGGTGACGGCTTCATGCTGCAGACGTTGCATGCACAGATGAATTCCGGGCGCATGGTCTATGGCATGAACCGCGGGTCGGTCGGCTTTCTGATGAACGACTATTCCGATACCGGTCTGTCCGACCGGATCGACGCGGCGGTCGAAAACATTATTCGCCCCCTGGAGATGGCTGCGACCGATGCCAATGGCAAGACGCACAATGCGCTCGCCATCAACGAGGTCTCGCTGCTCAGACAGAGCTATCAGGCAGCCAAGCTGCGGTTGTCAGTCGATGGGCAGGAGCGGATGGAGGAATTGATCTGCGACGGCATCATGGTGGCGACGCCGGCCGGATCGACCGCCTACAATCTTTCCGCACATGGTCCAATCCTGCCGCTCGACGCGCAATTGCTGGCGCTGACACCGGTCAGCCCGTTCCGCCCACGGCGATGGCGCGGCGCGCTCCTGCCCAACAAGGTGACGGTGACGATGGAGATCCTGGAGCCGGGCAAACGGCCGGTCAACGCAGTTGCCGACCATACCGAGGTGAAGTCCGTGGTGCGCGTCGAAGTGGCTGAATCCAAGGACCTGACGGCGAGAATCCTTACCGATTCCAGTCACTCCTGGAACGACCGCATTCTGGCCGAACAGTTTCTCTACTGATGATGACAACACCGGATTTCCTTCCGTTTTCCCGCGAGGTCCCGACGATGCAGCTGCCCTCTCCCAAAACCCTCCTGATACTGGTTGGCCTGTTTGTCTTCGCACCAGCGGCCTCACTGGCGCAGAATGCCGAAGAGATTGCGGAAGCCTTGCCGGAGCGCGTTCTGTTCGTCACCAGCGGCGGCTTCTGGCAGGACGCGGGCGATGCGGCCCGTCAGGACGCCGGCACGGATGGCGAGGCGGAGACGGACGCAGCGGGCGAACCCGGCGCGGGCGCTATGCGGCGCGGCTATTTCAGGCTGATTGTCGTGCGCGGCGAGGACAATCGATCTCTCGTCGAGTTGCAGCGGATCGAGCTGGCCGCAGATGGCCCTGCACTCGATCAGTCGACAAGCCTTGAGGAGATCAACGAACTCGGCGCCTATGTCACCGACGTGCGCCCGGAAAATTCGACAGGGACCTCAAGCCAGCCCGGATTTGCCGCCTTCGTCTATCTCAAGACAGATCCAACCGTGAGCGAGCCGGATACATGGACAGTGTTCGTGGACGAGTTCGGTGATATCCTAGTGGAGCAATCGAGCAACTGATCGTCCGTCGAGTGCGAGCGCTGCATTCGCAACTCCGGTCATTCCGGAAGAGACACGGGGAATGTACATGGGCGCCACCGAAAGCCTTCTGGCCATTGCCGCAGCCTTCTTCATCGTTGCGATCTCCCCCGGCCCCGCCAACATAGCGGTGGCGACCGTGGCCATGCATTCGGGCCGGAGGCCGGGTCTGCTCTTCGGGCTCGGGTTGTCGATCGGATTGGCGTTTTGGGGTGTGGTGGCCGCAACAGGACTGGGCGTCATGCTTCAGAACACGGCCACCTTCCTCACGCTGCTCAAGCTCCTGGGCGGCGCGTATCTGATCTGGCTGGCGATACAATCGGGCCGCTCGGCCGCACGCAAAACCGTTTCGGAGGAAGAGAAATCCCCCAGACACGGCCGCTGGTTCTGGCGCGGATTGCTGCTCAATCTCTCGAATCCGAAGGCAGTGGTCGCCTGGATGGCGGCACTCTCGATGGGGCTCGGACAGGAAACCGATGCCCGCGCCGTGGCCGCGGCCACCCTGGTGTGCATGGGTATCGGCTTTGCCAATTACGCCGGGTATGCGCTGACATTCTCGCTGCCGGGTTTCATGGCCGGCTACCGCCGCCTGCGTCGCTGGATCGATGGCGCGGTGGCCGGACTGTTCGCGCTGGCCGGATTCGGACTCATTCGTTCCGCACTGACAAGGTAACCGAGACGCTTGCAATGGAGCGCGTGACTGCCGCGAGGACACGTCGCCGCAAAGCCTCTCAG
The DNA here is from genome assembly GCA_040218025.1 of Hoeflea sp. Taxonomy (GTDB): domain Bacteria; phylum Pseudomonadota; class Alphaproteobacteria; order Rhizobiales; family Rhizobiaceae; genus Hoeflea. The sequence continues at coordinate 72,434 of JAVJQD010000011.1, forward strand.
TCCAATACCCTTTTCAGTCGATGTCCTCGACTTCCTCGCCGCCGCCATAGACCCGCTGGGCAAGTGCGGCCTCCATGAAGGGGTCCAGCTTGCCGTCGAGCACTTCCTGCGGATTGGTGCTCTCCGTGCCGGTCCGCAGGTCCTTGACCAGTTGGTAAGGCTGCAGCACGTAGGAGCGGATCTGGTGTCCCCAGCCGATCTCCGTCTTGGACGCCGCCTCCTCGTTGGCGGCTTCCTCGCGCTTCTTCAGCTCCGCCTCGTAAAGCCGGGCGCGCAGCATGTCCCAGGCCTTCGCGCGGTTCTTGTGCTGGGAGCGTTCCTGCTGGCACTGCACCACGATACCGGTGGGAACATGGGTGATGCGCACGGCGGAATCGGTTGTGTTGACGTGCTGTCCGCCCGCACCGGACGCGCGATAGGTGTCAATCCGGCAATCGCTTTCGTTGACTTCGACCTCAATCGAATCGTCAATCACCGGATAGGTCCAGATGCTCGAAAACGAGGTATGACGGCGCGCCTGGCTGTCATAGGGCGAGATCCGCACGAGGCGGTGAACACCCGATTCGGTCTTGAGCCAGCCATAGGCATTGGCGCCCTTGACCAGCAGGGTCGCGGACTTGATGCCGGCTTCCTCGCCGTCGTGGATTTCGAGCAGTTCTACCTTCATGCCGCGCCGCTCGGCCCAGCGGGTGTACATGCGCAGCAGCATGTTGGCCCAGTCCTGGCTTTCCGTTCCGCCCGCGCCGGAGTGCACTTCGAGATAGGTGTCGTTGCCGTCGGCCTCGCCGGAGAGCAGCGATTCGATCTGCTGCTTGGTTACCTCCGCGCGCAATTCCTTCAGCGCCGCTTCGGCGTCGCGCACAATGTCCGTATCGCCCTCTTCCTCGCCCATCACGATGAGTTCGAGATTATCTGAAAGCTGGGCTTCGATCCGCTTGAGACCGTTGATGGAATCGTCAAGATGCTGACGCTCGCGCATCATCTTCTGCGCTTCCTGCGCATCGTCCCAGATCGAAGGGTCCTCGGCTTTGGCGTTCAGCCAATCAAGACGTTTTAGCGCAGGTTCCCAGTCAAAGATGCCTCCTCAGCAGGCTTACGGCCTGCTTGATTTCGTCGACAACAACCTGGGTTTCTGCACGCATTGGTATGATTTCCGTCTGATTGAACGCAGGGCCCTACGGCCCGGGGCGGGCGGACCATAAGGGCGGGGCCGAAGGTTGTAAACCCGTCGGCTCCCGGTTCGCCGGCCCGTTCCTGCGGGGTTCAGTACAGCCCGCCCGAACCGTTGACAACCGCCTGGTTGGCCTGCGGGGAAATGTTCGTGATGGCGTCACCTGTGGCGTATTCCTCAAGCCCGATGACCGAGTAGACGTCTGACGGACCGGTGCCCGGCTTGAATGCCTCCATGATCGTGCCCTCCTCGCCCGGGAATGCCTGCATGCCCGTCTGACGATTGATGGCGATCAGCTTCATGCCTTCCGGCACGCGGAAATCCGCCGGCCGGGTACCTTCGAGCGCGGCCTGCATGAATTCGTTGAAGACCGGCGCAGCCAGTGCGCCACCCGTCGAACCGCGACCCATCGGGGTCGGATTGTCGAACCCGATGAAGACGCCGGCCACCAGATCGGCCGTGTAGCCCACGAACCAGGCGTCCTTTTCCTCGTTGGTGGTGCCGGTCTTGCCGGCAGTCGGGCGGTCGAGATTGACCTTGCTCGCCGCAGTGCCGCGGGTCACGACGCCCTCCATCATGGATGTGATCTGGTAGGATGTCATAGGATCGAGAACCTGCTCGCGGTTGTCGACGACCTCTGGCTCGCCCTGGTCGAGCCAGGCAGTGGCGATGCAGGCGTCACATGTCCGTTCCTCGTGCTTGAATATGGTCTTGCCATAGCGGTCCTGAATGCGGTCGATCAGCGACGGCTTGATTTGCTTGCCACCGTTTGCGAGCACCGAATAGGCCGACACCATGCGCATCACCGTGGTCTCGCCCGAGCCCAGCGACATCGCGAGAACCGGAAGCATGTCGTCATAGATCCCGAACTGCTCGGCATATTCCGCCACCAGGTTCATGCCCATGTCCTTGGCAAGCCGGACAGTCATCAGATTTCGTGAACGCTCGATGCCGAGCCTGAGCGTGGAAGGTCCGGCGGATCCGCCGCCATAGTTCTTCGGCCGCCAGATCTCGCCGCCGGAGACCACCTCTATAGGCGCATCGAGCACCACAGATGCAGGTGTGTATCCGTTGTCCAGCGCGGCGGCGTAGACGAAGGGCTTGAAGGCCGATCCGGGTTGGCGCTGTGCCTGGGTGGCGCGGTTGAACTCGGACTGGGCAAAGGAGAAGCCGCCAACCAGCGCCAAGACCCGGCCGGTATGCGGATCCATGGCGACCAGCGCACCCTGAACCTTCGGCGGCTGGCGCAGACGGAGCCGCTGCTCGCCCTCCTCCTCGAAAGGTTCGACATAGACCACGTCGCCCGGATTGAGCACCTCGGCCGCGGATTCGACGTTGCGGCGATCATCGCCGGGAATGTTGAGCCGGAAAGCCCATTTCATGTCGTCGGCGCGAAGTGTTCCGGTGGGGCGCTCGGCGGCGACCGCTCCGGAAGCTTCGCGACCGGGACGTAGACCGACATCGACCGCGTCTGCCGATGCCGACAGCACCACCGCCAGCGTCCATTCGGGCACGTCCCGCAACGGATCGATCTCGGCAAGCTGCTCACCCCAGTCGCCGTTCATGTCGATCTTTTCAATGGGGCCACGGAAACCGCGACGCTCGTCGTAATTGATGAGTCCCTTGTGCAACGCCTTGCGCGCAAGCGCCTGGAGCTTCGGGTCGAGGGTGGTGCGGACGGACAGACCGCCCTCATACAGGGCGTCGTCGCCGTAGCGATCAATCATCTCGCGGCGCACTTCCTCGGCAAAGTATTCCGAGGCGAAAAGATAGGAGCCGCCACGGCGCGGAACCACATTCAAGGGCTGCTGCTTGGCCTCGGCGCCATCCTCGGCACTCACATAACCATTCTCGACCATCCGGTCGATCACCCAGTCGCGGCGCTCAAGCGCGCGTTCGGTATGCCGGAAGGGATGATAGTTGTTCGGAGCTTTCGGCAAGGCCGCCAGATAGGCGGTTTCGGGGATCGTCAGTTCGTTGACCGACTTGTTGAAATAGGTCAGCGCAGCCCCGGCGATGCCGTAGGAATTGAGGCCGAAGAAGATCTCGTTGAGATAGAGCTCAAGAATGCGGTCCTTGGAGTAGGCCTGCTCGATGCGAAAGGAGAGAATCGCTTCCTTTATCTTGCGCTCATAGGTCTGGTCCGAAGACAGCAGAAAGTTCTTGGCGACCTGCTGGGTGATCGTGGATGCGCCCTGCCGGCCTCCGGTCCGGATATTGTTGACGACAGCACGCGCCAGACCGACCGGATCAACACCGGGGTGGTGATAGAAGTTCTTGTCTTCGGCGGAGAGAAACGCTGCCTTGACCCGGTCCGGAATCGCCTGGATCGGCAGAAACAGGCGACGCTCGCGGGCATACTCGGCCATGAGCTCGCCCGAGGCGGCATGGACACGGGTTGTCACAGGCGGTTCGTAACTGTTGAGAACCTCATAGTCAGGAAGATCCTGCGACACATCGCCGATGTACCAGGCGATTCCGGCCGCTACGACCAGGAACATCACCGTGCCGATGCCAAAGAAGTATCCAATCAGTCGTATCATCAGTCAGCTGCCGTTTGCGTTTTGCGGACCCGGGTGAAGGGGCCTGTGTACCGATCCTTGCGCCGACGCGGTGGCGGCGCCGGAATGCTTGAGGTGACCGGTTAGCCCGGACATTGTGCGTAAAATAGGGCCCCGGCCAGGTTTCCTCGTCGTCGCGCCTTCCGGCGGGCCGATCGTTGCCAAACTATCACACCCGGAGAAGAGCGCCAAAGCCATGTTTGATGACGATCGCGTCATTTTCGACCAGCCAGTATGGATTGCCTGTACTTGAGGACGGATTGGGCGAGAAGTTCCGCGGTTTTCTTCTGCCAGGCCGGGTCGGTGAGCATTTTCTCGTCCTCGCGATTGGAGAGATAGCCCAGTTCGATGAGCACCGACGGCACATCAGGCGCCTGCAGCACCTGAAATCCCGCATGCCGGAGCGGATTGTTGATCAACCTGACCTGACCTTCGAACGAATCAATAACCTGCCGGGCGAGACCATTGGAGAACACCCGGGTTTCGTTGCGTGCAAGGTCGACCAGAATTGAGGCGACATCTTCTGGCGCGTTGTCGAGCTTGACGCCGACAATTTCCTCGGCCGCGTTCTCCTGTTCGGCCAGTGCCTGGGCGATGGCATCGGAGGCCCTGTCGGAAAGGGTGTAGACCGTTGCGCCGCGCAGCGACTTGATTCTGATCGAATCGGCATGCAGCGAGACCAGAAGATCGGCGTCTTCCTCCCTGGCCTTTCGCACCCGCGCCGAAAGCGAAAGGAACGTGTCATCTGTCCTGGTCAGGCTGACGCTGACATTGTCCTGCGCGGCAAGCGCCTCGCCGAAGGCTTCCGCGAAAGCAAGCGTGACGGTTTTCTCCAACGTTCCCGCCGGCCCCTCGGCGCCACCGTCGATGCCGCCATGCCCAGGGTCGATCATGATATTGAGCGTTTCGCTTGCTGCAGCGGCCCCCGACGCTTGCTCGTCCCTGGCGCCGAGCGGGGTCCAGACAGTTCCGTCGACCTGCTCCTCGAAAGTCCCGGCATCGGTCGCCACTGCATCGAAGACCAGTCTGTGCAATGGCCCCGGCGCCTCCCCTCCGCCTTCAAAGGGCTCCAGACGGGCCGGACCGCCCAGCTCGAGCACAATCCTCGACCTGCCCTCTCCGGCACTGCCATAGCGGACAGAAGAGACTAGACCGCGACTGGTCAGGGAGGCCTCATCAAAGGCGAAGACGGTTTGGGGCAGATCGATCACCGCCCGGTAGGGAGAGGCCAGGTAGCGCACTGCGTATTCGGGATCCTGCTGGAATTCCAGCACAATCCGGACCCGGTTTTCATCTCCCGCCATTCGCGCGCCGACGGCCACCAGACGCTTTTCGCCAGCGCCATCATCCGCCTGTCCGGACTGCGCCGATGCTTGGAGAACGCCAAGCCCGCCGGCGCCAAGTCCCATGCCAATTGCAATTGAGAGTGCAACCGTTCGAAACCAGCGGAAAATCCGGCCAAATGCAGCGAACTCGTGGCCTGCGGCTCCGGCTCCGGCTCCGGCTCCGGCTCCGGTGTGAAGCTGTGCTGATTCTGCGTGTCTAGCCACCTGCCGGCCTCTTCGCTGCGCCAAAACCGATTCTGCCGGTAGCCGGCTTTTCATCTCCGACTGCCAGCAAATCCCGCCGCCCGGGCGTGACATTGGGCAAATCGATTCGCGGCTGCGGCGTCCTGGTATCCTGATACAATCTGGTTAACCATGCGTTTACCATAACAAACTCGTGAGGCGTTTGTTGCACGCCTTCCCCTGCGGCACCCGGAACTGACTTGCTGCGGCCGGGACCTTCGAAAGAAATGTTTTGAGCTTGCCAGACAGGTCCGCACCTCATAAAAGCGTTGGCTGGGAAAGTATTTTGACGGGATAGTTCTGTCACCCTTCGGCCGCCGCCCTAGAAACGGGTCCCCGGCGCCAGGAACTCGGGACATCCGTCGTCCTCAGAAATCCTTCCCCGGAGCAGCCGGCCCGGAGTTTCCATGTCGGGGACACGCAAGGTTTGCTCATCAATGGCAATATGGCCGAAATTGCGGCGGAGCGTTCCCTGCTTTCCGCAACCCGGTCCAGACACAGATCAAACCCGGCGGGAACATGTTTTTCGCCACAACCTTCGCGGCAGTTTGGCCGCATGTCCCCACGGGGACTTCCATCGGTCCGAAAGGACTACACGCAAATTGAATTTCCGGCCGGCTGTTATGGTGCAAATGCGGACATCCCACAATGTGAACAGGCTCCGGGCAGTCATCGCCACGGCTTCAGCCCCTTCACCCACCGCCACAGCCCACGCTCCGGAATCACATTCATCCGGCACATTCTTCAATCACGCCGCCCCGAACCGGTTTCCGGACCGTGGCGACAGGTCGATTGGCATGCGCCGAGGAGCTTATACTCAATGGCAGAAAAAATGCTTGTCGACGCCTCCCATCCCGAGGAGACCCGCGTCGTTGTCGTTCGTGGAAACCGCATAGAGGAATTCGACTTCGAATCGCAGCACAAGAAGCAGCTGCGAGGCAACATCTACCTGGCCAAGGTGACCCGCGTAGAGCCGTCACTGCAGGCCGCGTTTGTCGACTATGGCGGAAACCGCCACGGCTTCCTGGCCTTCTCCGAAATCCATCCCGACTACTACCAGATTCCGCTCGCCGACAGGCAGGCGCTGCTCCAGGCGGAAGCCGAGGACGCCGCAAACGATCCTGATTTCGACAGCGCCGACGAACCGGAACCCGCCAAGCAAAAGGGCAAGGGCCGGTCGAAGGCCAAGTCCCAGGATCAGCAGGACGGCGCCGAGGAGACCGGCGACGATGCAAAGGCTTCGAAGTCCCGCCCAAGGCGCTCGCGCAGGGGCAAGAAGGCCGGCGAGGATCAGGCAGAGGCCGAAACCTCGACGGCAAGCGCCGATGAGGCCGGGTCCGACGGAGACACCGGGTCCGACGCGAGCACAACGGCAGCCGGTACGCACACCGACGCCACCAATGACGACAAGACGGTTGAAGGCAAGTCCCCCGATTCCGACGGCGGCAAGGACGACGGCGACGATAAGCCCACGGAAATGGCGGCCGATGTGGAAGCCGACGAGATTTCCGAACCGGTTTCGAGACGCCGCCGCAGCAAAAACGACCGGGACGACGGCAACGGCTCTGACGACAATGGCGGATCGGACGACGATGACGTCGAATCGGTGGGCTCGGAGGATGCGCTCGAGGAGGTGCCGAGCCGTACACCCCGCAAGCCGCGCAAGCAGTACCGTATCCAGGAGGTCATCAAGCGCCGCCAGATCCTGCTCGTGCAGGTGGTCAAGGAAGAACGCGGCAACAAGGGCGCTGCGTTGACGACCTATCTTTCGCTCGCCGGCCGGTACTCGGTACTGATGCCGAACACGGCCCGTGGCGGCGGCATTTCGCGCAAGATCACCAACCTGCCCGATCGCAAGCGTCTCAAGGAAATTGCACGCGAACTCGAGGTCCCCAAGGGCATGGGCGTGATCCTGCGGACCGCAGGCGCCAACCGCACCAAGGTCGAGGTCAAGCGGGACTTCGAATATCTCATGCGCCTTTGGGAGAATGTGCGGAACCTGACGCTCAAATCGATCGCTCCCAGCCTCGTCTACGAGGAAGGCAGCCTGATCAAGCGGTCGATCCGGGATCTCTATAACAAGGACATCTCGGAGATCATCGTTTCGGGTGAGGAAGGCTACCGGGAAGCCAAGGATTTCATGAAGATGCTGATGCCGAGCCACGCCAAGGTGGTTCAGCCCTACCGGGATCTGCATCCGATCTTCGCGCGTTCGGGCATCGAGGCCCAGCTCGACCGGATGCTGCAGCCGCAGGTGACGCTGAAATCCGGCGGCTACATCATCATCAACCAGACCGAGGCGCTGGTCGCGATCGACGTCAACTCGGGCCGTTCGACCCGCGAGCACTCGATCGAGGACACTGCGCTTCAGACCAATCTCGAGGCAGCCGACGAGGTGGCGCGCCAGCTCCGGCTGCGCGACCTGGCCGGGCTTATTGTCATCGATTTCATCGACATGGAAGAGAACCGCAACAACCGCGCGGTTGAAAAGCGGATGAAAGAGTGCCTGAAAAACGACCGGGCGCGCATCCAGGTCGGACGGATCTCGCATTTCGGTCTTCTGGAAATGTCACGCCAGCGGATTCGCGCATCGGTGCTCGAAAGCACGATGCAGGTCTGCCCGACCTGCGGCGGCGCGGGTCACATCCGGTCGCAGTCATCGGTTGCGCTGCATGTGCTGCGTGGCGTCGAGGAGTATCTGCTCAAGAACACCACGCACGACATCTCGGTTCGGGCCACGGCGGACACCACGCTGTACATGCTCAATCACAAGCGCGACACCATCGTCGACCTCGAGAACCGCTTCGGCGTGTCGATCAGCTTCGCCACCGATGAAGATATCGGTGCGCAGCATTTCGCCATCGACCGGGGAGCGGCAGTGGAAACGCCGGTCAATGTGGATCACATCACCGTCAACACCCCCGCCTACCCCGAGGATGACGACGAGGTCGACATTCCGGACGACGATTCCGATGAAACCGGAGACAACGAAGAGGCCGATTCGGGCGCGGAGGCGCGGAGCGACGACCGCAATGATGATGGAACCGGCCGCAAACGCCGCCGCCGCCGCAGGCGCGGTGGACGCAAGCAGGACGGCGACAACGGCCCTCAGGACAATGGCCAGCAGAACGGCGGCCAGCAAAACGGCGGCCAGGCCGATGAACGCTCGGCTTCCGACGACGAGGATTCGTCAGGTGAAACCGGCGATAATGACAGCCAGTCCTCCGCCGGGGGATCCGATGGCGACGGCGAACGTCGCGGCAAGCGCCGCCGCCGGGGCAAGCGCGGCGGACGTCGCAACCGTGAGGATGACAACCAGTCAACCGGTGAAAACGCATCCGCCGGCGGCAATGGATCGAATGCCGATACGGCTCAGGCCGGGGATGACACCGCCGCAACCGCAACCAGCGAGACCCCGGCTGCCGCGACCGAGGCGAGCTCTTCCGAAGGCAGCGGGTCCCAGCCGGAATCCGGTGGCGAGGCCGAGAAGAAGCCTGCACGCAAGCGCCGGCGCACCAAGGCCCAGATCGCCGCGGATAAAGCGGCCAAGGCTGCGGAAGGAGCCGGTGCGAATGAACCTGCGGAAGCGCCTGTCACGGCGACGGACGAGCAAGGCTCACCCAGCCCGGACAGTCAACCGGATGCCGGCCATGAGCCGGAAACCGCCGCAGCCGCTCCCGAGGTCGTCGAAGACACCGGCCCCGAGGGAAAATCGGAAGACGAGACTTCCGGAAAAAGCAGCCGCAGCACCGAGGCTGTTGCAACCGCACCGGTGGTCACGTCTTCGTCGGATCAGTCCGACAAGAAGGAGAAGCCGAAAAAAGCCGGCTGGTGGCAGAAGCGCGGGTTCTTCTGAGCTTCATCATGATGTGAAATTGAAACGGCTGCCGAAGGGCGGCCGTTTCTTCTTCCGCTGCGCGTTTGCGTGGACCCGATGGCGATCCCGGTCTCGCGGCAGTCAAACGTTTGGCTTGAGGCGCTCCATGATCAAGACCGGAGTTTGCTCGGCAGAGAACCGACCGTAGCCGCCCTCAACAAAGCCGTTCCTTTTTGCAACACGGATCGACGCGTCATGACCCGGAGCGATGATGCAGACCGTCCTCTCCGCTTGCAGCCACCGGTCGCTCCAGCCCAGGGCTGCGGCAACGGTTTCGGTCGCCAGCCCCCGCCCCTGAGCGTGTGCGGCCATCACCCAGCCGATCTCGGGCGACGGGCCCAGGGAGGGTGTCATGTCGCGCTTGTGGTCGGCCAATCCGACTTCCCCGAGAAACCGGCCCGTGGCGAGGTCCTCAACGACCCAGTAACCAAAGGAGAGCGCTTGCCAGTGGCCGATGTAGCGCAGCAGACGCGACCAGGATTCCGAGCGTGTCGAGGGCGTTCCGGAAATATGGCGGACGATTTCAGAATCGGCCCATAGGGTCGCTGAGGCGTCAAGGTCGGCGGTCGTGTGACGCCGCATGCGCGTCCGTTTGGTCAGAATATCCGCCCGCGCAGCCTCTTCGCCTCTCCCGATCCGTTCATCTGTCTCGTGGTTGTTCATCGTCCCTCCAGCCAGGGTTCGATCCGGTCCAGCGCACGCTCCATCTCGTCATGGCTTCCGGCGTAGGAGAAGCGCATGAAGCGGGCTCCATCGATCGGATCGAAATCCCGGCCCGGCGTTGCCGCAACATGAATTTCGGACAGCATCTGGCGGGCAAAGGCCATCGAATCGTTGCTGTGGGCGGACACGTCCACCCAGGCGTAGAACGCCCCGTCCATGGGGGCTGCGAATGGCAATCCCATTTGCGGCAGGCGCTCTGCCAGAAGCGCGCGGTTGCGCTTGTAGCCATCACAGACTGCATCCATTTCATCGGTCGCCGAAAGCGCCGCCTCGGCGGCGATCTGCGAGAGTTCGGGAGCGCTGATATATAGACTCTGGGCGAGACACTCGACCGGACGGACCAGGTCTTCCGGCAGCACCATCCAGCCGATCCGCCATCCGGTCATGCAGAAGTATTTCGAGAACGAATTTATGATCACCGCATTGTTGGAGACGGACAAGGCCGTGGCCTCGTCCCCGCTCCATGTCAGCCCGTGGTAGATCTCGTCCGATATGAATGCCGCGCCACGCTCGGCACACCAGGCGTCGAGCGCGGCAATCGCATGGCCGTTGTGAACGGCCCCGGTGGGGTTGGCGGGGCTCGCGATAAGCACACCTGCAATCCGCGCCCCGGCTTCGGTCTCGGCGCGCTCGAGCGCGTCGGGCGTGAGTGCGTGGCCGGTTTCCGGCCCGACCGGAATTTCGAGAACCCTGAGCCCCAGTGCTGAAAGAATGTTCCGATAGGCGGGATAGCCGGGCCGGGTGATGACCACGAGGTCGCCGGGATTGAACAATTGCACGAATGCGAGATTGAAACCTGCTGACGACCCGGTGGTGACCGCGATCCTGCCGGGGTCCACATCGACCCCGTGGCGCATCCTGTAATGCTGGGCGACAGCCCGCCTCAGGCTGCCTATGCCGAGCGCATCGGTGTACCCCAGGCGTCCGTGTTCCAGTGCACGGGCCGCGGCTTCCCGGGCTGCACGGGGCGCCGGGTGGGCCGGCTGTCCCACGGCCATCGAGATCACGTCCCTGCCCTCGGCCTTTAGCCGCGTTGCTTGAGCAAGCACATCCATGGCGTGGAACGGTTCAACCGAAGGTTTGCGCGTCAGGGTCACAGGGCAGCTCCATGGCTTGATCGGGCCGGTCTTGGCGTGGCCGCACAAATGCCCGAATGTCGTGCCCATCACAAGTGCGCGAGCAATCGCCGCTGCGCGGTTTCGACAATTGCAATTCCGGCCCATGCCATTACCCTGACGACAACATGGAGAGATGAGCCCCGATGCCCCCAAGACTGAATGAGCCGCAAGCCATCCAATCCCGCCCGGCGCCGGTTCGAAAATGCCGGCTCCGGCGGCTTGCGGGCAGCATGTTCGCGATGCTGCTTGCGGTTTCCGTGTCAGTGCCGGCACACTCACAGGGGCGCGTGGCGGTGGTCCGGGACGCCGAGATCGAAACGCTTCTCAAGGACTATGCAAAACCCGTGCTGCGGGCGGCCGGTCTGAAGGCCAACCGGGTCGAGATCGTGCTTGTCAACGACCGGAGTTTCAACGCCTTCGTGGATGGCCAACGGATCTTCATGAACACCGGCGCGCTGATGGCGGCCGAAGTCCCCAACGAAATTATCGGGGTGTTGGCGCACGAGGCCGGGCACCTTGCCGGCGGGCATCAACAAAGGCTGCGTGAACAGATCGCGGCAGCCCGAACCATGACCATCGTGGGTGGCTTGCTGGGCGCCGGCGCCATCGCGGCCGGAAGCATTTCCGGAAACACGGGAGGATCAAGGGCCGGTGGTGCGCTGATCACCGCAGCACCAGGTCTCGCGCAGCGAAACCTGCTCAGCTACCGCCGTTCGGAGGAGATGAACGCCGACCAGGCAGCAGCCCGCTATCTAGACGCAACCGGCCAGTCCATTCAGGGGATGCTGACCACCTTCGAGCGGTTTTCGCGCAGCCTGTCGCTTGCGGGCGTTCAGGTGGACCAGTACCAAATCAGCCATCCACTGCCGCGCGAACGCATCGCGCTCTTGGAAGAACTCGCACGCAAGAGCCGCCATTTCGATGCGCGCGATCCGGCGCGCCTGGTCCAGCGGCACGACCTCGCCCGCGCCAAGATCGCCGCCTATTCCGGCGGCGCGCAGGCCGTTGCCCGGCTGTTTTCAGATGATCGAGGATCGCTGGCGGCGCGCTATGGCGACGCCATCGCCACGGACCTTTCCGGCAATTCATCGGCGTCGCTGAACAAGCTCGACGCCCTTATTCGCGAACAACCGAAGAACCCCTACTTCCATGAATTTCGTGGGGAGGTTCTGTTGAAACTGCGGCGCAACGAAGAGGCCGTAAAGGCTTTCCGCAGCGCGGTCAGCCTTGATCCAGCGAAGTCGCCGCTGATGCGGGCGCGCCTCGGCTTCGCGCTCGTGAACACGGGAAATCCGGGTAATATGGACCGCGCAATCGACGAATTGCGCGCCGCGGTTCAGGCCGATCCGGACAATTTCAACGCCTACAGAACCCTGTCCCAGGCCTACGGACTGGCCGGCGACATCGCCAACGCCGAGTTGGTGATGGCCGAAGGCAATTTCCGCGCCGGCAACACGCGTGAGGCGAAGGTTTTTGCCGCGCGGGCGTTGCAGAAACTGCCCAGGGGTTCGCCCGGCGCCATTCGCGCCAATGACATCTTAACCATCGGCAACTAGAAACAACGGCAAGTGGCCGGCAGGCGCAATGCCAACCCGAGAGGATCGATTCTGATGCAGCACAACACCCGTAACGGGCTTTTCTCGCTTATTGTCGTGGGTGTTGCAGCAGGCGTGGCCGGCGGTTTCGCAGCTGTGGCCGGCGGCTCCCTTTTCGGCATCGCAAGCGGCTCTCGGATAACCGCGCCAGTCATCGAGCAGGCGGCGGAACCGGCTGGCGTCGATCAAGAAAGCATGGGTGCGCTGGTCCGCGACTACATACTCGAAAACCCGGAAGTTCTGGAAGAAGCCCAGCAGATCCTGCAGGCGAGGCGCGAGGAAGAAAGCCGGCAACTGGCGATGGCATCCATCGAGACCAATCGCGATGCGATCTTCAATGCGCCTGATGACATGGTTATCGGCAACCCGGAAGGCGACATCACGCTCGTCGAGTTCTTCGATTACAATTGCGGGTACTGCAAGCGCGCCATGGACGATGTCGTCGAGATCATCAAGGCCGACCCGAATGTCAGGGTTGTCCTGAAGGAATTTCCGATCCTAGGACCTGATTCCCTGGCGGCGCATCAGGTCAGCATGGCATTCCGGAATCTCGCGCCCGACCGGTATGGCGATTTTCACATGGCGCTTCTGGGTGCGGATGTGCGCGCGAGCGAAGCGGTTGCCATCGAACTGGCCAAGCAATACGGCGTCGACGAGGAAGCGCTCCGCGAAAACATGAACGATCCCGCAATCGAGGAGTCCATACGCCGGTCCTACCAGTTGGCCGACACGCTGGGCATCTCCGGCACCCCCTCTTTCGTGCTCGGTGACGAGACGGTGTTCGGCGCCGTCGGTTCGGAAACGCTTCTGGCCAAGATCGCAAATGTCCGGCAGTGTGAAAGCACGGTGTGCTGACAGCGTGACCGTACCGCTTGCGGCCCGCCAAACCGGCAATGGCTTGTGGACAATCGGCCGCTCTGCGCAATCGCCTTCCCTTGGCGCCTGATGGCGGTGTATGACTGACTTTGGTGCACAAAAAACACTCGTCAGGGGTGGTTTGACGGCCAAAACGTGACTTCCGTTGTACATGGCGGCTTGTCACCAGGCCACGGGGGCCTGTAAAGGAGCGTCAAACCGCGAGACGGCGCCTTGCCGTTTCCCGTCAACAAAAGCAAAGGCAAAAGTCCGATGGCAAACCGCAAACCGTCGATCGACCAGGATCTGATCCGGGATCTGGCCAATATTCTCAACGAAACCGATCTGACCGAGATCGAGATCGAGCAGGACGATTTGCGGGTACGCGTGAGCCGGGCCGGAACGCCGCAAACGGTTCATGCTCCTGTTTCCCACACTCCGGCTCCGGCCCCGGCGCCGGAACCCGCGGCTGCCCCCTCGCCTGCCGCCGCGGCCACGCCGACGGCTCCGGCCGCCAATGCGGTCACGGCGCCGATGGTCGGGACGGTGTATCTCGCTCCGGCGCCCGATGCGAAGCCCTTTGTCGAGGTCGGACAAACGGTGAAGGAAGGCCAGACCATTCTCATCATCGAGGCGATGAAGACCATGAACCAGATCCCCGCGCCGCGCAGCGGCAAAGTGGTCGACGTGCTGGTCGGCGATGGCCATCCGGTGGAATTCGCAGAACCCATGATCGTGATCGAATAGGTGAGCGGGCCCATGTTCACCAAGGTTCTGATCGCAAACCGGGGCGAGATCGCACTTCGCGTTCTGCGCGCATGCAAGGAGCTCGGCATTCAGACCGTCGCGGTGCACTCCACCGCCGACCAAGACGCCATGCATGTGCGCCTTGCCGACGAAAGCGTGTGCATCGGCCCACCGCCTTCGCGTGACAGCTATCTCAACATTCATCAGATTGTCGCCGCATGCGAGATCACCGGGGCTGACGCGGTGCACCCCGGATACGGCTTCCTGTCGGAGAATGCGAAATTCGCCGACATCCTCGATGCGCACGGCATTACCTTCATCGGCCCCACCGCCGACCATATCCGGATCATGGGCGACAAGATTACCGCCAAGAAAACCGCCGCGGAACTCGGCATCCCGGTGGTCCCCGGTTCGGATGGCGAAGTGAACACGGACGCGGACGCCGTGCGCATTGCCAAGGACATTGGCTTCCCGGTCATCATCAAGGCAACCGCAGGCGGCGGCGGTCGCGGCATGAAAGTCGCCAACAACGAGGAAGAGCTCTCTATGGCGCTGTCGACCGCGCGTTCGGAAGCGGGCGCGGCCTTCGGCAATACCGCAGTGTATATCGAGAAATATCTTGGCCGGCCGCGTCACATCGAGATCCAGGTGCTGGGCGATGGCGAGGGAAATGCGGTGCATCTGGGCGAACGCGACTGTTCGCTGCAGCGGCGCCACCAGAAGGTCTGGGAAGAGGCCAATTCACCCTCGCTGAATGAAGACCAGCGCATGGAGATTGGCGAGATCTGCGCCAATGCGATGCGAAAGCTCAAGTATCGCGGCGCTGGAACCGTCGAATTTCTCTACGAGGACGGGAATTTCTATTTCATCGAGATGAACACCCGGCTTCAGGTCGAGCATCCGGTGACGGAAGCGATCACCGGCATCGATCTGGTCAACGAGCAGATCCGGGTGGCATCGGGGGCCGGCATGTCGGTGACACAGGATGACATTCGCTTCCATGGCCACGCGATCGAGTGTCGGATCAACGCGGAGGATCCCAATACCTTCGTTCCGTCACCCGGCACGATCACCCATTATCACACACCGGGCGGCCTTGGTGTGCGGGTCGATTCCGGTGTCTATCAGGGCTACAAGATCCCGCCCTACTATGACAGCCTGATCGGCAAGCTGATCGTACACGGTCGGACACGGGTCGAATGCATGATGCGGCTTAGACGCGCACTCGACGAGTTTGTCGTCGATGGCATCAACACGACCATCCCGCTGTTCCGCGAGTTGCTCGCCAACCCGGATATTGCCAATGGCGATTATGACATCCACTGGCTGGAGAAGTTTCTTGCCGCCAAGGCCGGAAAAATGTGATCGCTGCGAGCTGACTGCCGGCCGGGACGGCTGATCAATGACGCGCGGTTCGCCTTATCAGTTGACCCCGGATCTCCTCCTGCGCGCCTATGCGTCGGGTCTGTTTCCGATGGCCGATTCAGCCGACGATCCCGAACTCTTCTGGGTCGAACCGGAGATGCGCGGCATACTTCCGCTTGACAGCTTTCACGTGCCGAGGCGGCTGGCGCGGACGATCCGGCAGAAGCCGTTCGAAATCAGGATCAACACGGCGTTTGCGGATGTGCTCGCGAGCTGTGCCGAGAGCGTCGAGAACCGGCCGTCGACCTGGATCAACTCCACAATCGCCGAACTCTACGGCAGCCTGCACCGGCTGGGCCATGCACATTCCGTGGAAGCCTGGCGCGACGGCGAACTGGTCGGCGGGCTGTATGGTGTCTCGCTGCGGCGCGCTTTCTTCGGCGAAAGCATGTTCAGCCGTGCCACCGATGCATCGAAAATCTGCCTGGTTCATCTGGTTGAGCGTCTGCGCGCGCGCGGCTTCGTCTTGCTCGACACGCAGTTCTCCACCGAACATCTGAAGCGCTTCGGTGTGATTGACGTGCCTCGGGAGCAGTATTCCGTGATGCTCGCCCGCGCGCTTGAGGGCGATGACCTCGCCTTTGGCGACGGGGACTGACAACGGGAACCCGGCCGGCAGACCGGCTTCCTGTCCTGCGCGACACAAGCAGCGGCTCGCGTCCCTGCCTTCCACCCTGTTTGCTCGACTGCCTTCCATGGGGGCGCGCCGGGAACCTCGGCAGTGTCCGGGCGTTGTCGCAGTGATCCAACGGCTCACAGACAGGAGATGCCCGTGACATCGACACGTATTCTACTCGCCTCAAGTGCCATCATCGGTCTGACCGGACTTGCCGGTGCTCACGCAGCGATGATTGCAGTGCCTTCAGCTCAGCAGGCCGCAGGTTCCGTGGCATCTGCCAAGGCCCCGAATTCGGCGGTCCATCCTGTTCAGAACGTGCTCCCTGAGGGCGAGGAAACACCTCTGAGCGCCGTTGAAGAACCTCCCGTCGAAGAGCCTGCGGCGGCTCCCGCCCCCTCTCCGGAGGTCCCAGAGACCGATCCCGCGCCATTGCCGGCACCTGAAGTCATTCCGGAGCCGGTCGCAGAGCCTGTTCCGGTTCCCGAAAATCCCGAGCCTGCGCCGGGTTCCGCAAACGACGTTCCACCAACTGCCGAGCCGGCGGAATCGGAACCGCAAACCCCGCCTGAAGAGCCTGCCAGCGAGGCGCCTGACACTTCTGCGGAGCAGAACCCCGACCCTGCGGAACCTGCACCGGTAGAGCCGGATCCGGAGCCCGAACCGACAGCGGAGCCCACTCCCGAGGCCGAGCCGCAGGTGGAGCAGACGACTCCGTCCGAACCTGAAACCGCACCGGACACTCCGGAAGCGCCTGTAGTCGAGCCGGAAGAACCCGCTCCGGTCCTCCCCGGGGCCGAGGTTCCGGCCGATGTGGATGATGCCTTGCAGGATACGGTTCCCGAGTCGCCGCAACCTGAAGCGCCGAAACGTGAGTCACCGGCTCTGGATGAAGAACCCGTGCAGGATCTTGAGGAAAATCTGCCCTCCAACGATGCGGATGCAACCACGCAGGACGAGCCCGCCGCCGATGCTTCTGAAGCGGAAGACGGCGAAGCTGCGCCGGTCGATCCGGAAACGCCCGCCGAACCGGTCGACCCGCCGGCAGCCCCTGAAGAGGCCGATGGCTCCGACCAGACCGAAAATGCCCCCGCGACAGAGAGCACCGATCAGCCAGACGCCGGAAACGAACAGCAGGCCGCACCGGGGCAGGAAGCGCCGGTAACACTGCCGGTCGAAAACAGCGCCCCGGTGCTCGACAGCCAGAAGGAGCCGGAAGATCCCGCGGACGGGGAGCCGGATCGACAGGAGTCGGCGCCAGCCCCGGCGGAAGACTCCGGACCGCCGCCAGCCTCGGACGAGGAGGCCCAGGGCGAGAATGCGGGTCCGGCGCCCGAGCAGGCGCTTTCAGAGCCCGGCGAACGCATCGACGGGCCACCAGCGAGCGAAGAACCGGCAAATGTCACGATCATCAACCGCACTGACAATCGAACGGTCATCGAAGTCGATAACCGCACGATCGTACGCAGCGACGACCGTGGCCGCCTGCGCACGGGAGCCGATGACGTCTATTACGAGCGTTTGAGCGGCGGCCGCATCCGCGAAGTCGTGGTGCGCCCGAACGGTGTGCAGCTGGTCACCATCACAAATCGCTGGGGCGATGTGGTTCAGCGAAGCCGCATCATGCCTGATGGACGCGAGTATGTCCTGTTCTACGATCGCGCGAACACGGACGGCTCTCGTCAGCCATTTAGGGATCCGGGCCGCAACTTGCCGCCGCTGCGGCTCAACATCCCTGTCGAGGAGTACATTCTCGACGCAACGCAAGCCAATCCATCGGCCTTCCTGAACTTCCTGCTCGAGCCGCCCGTCGAGCGCGTGGAACGGCTGTATTCGATCGACGAGGTTCGCAGTTCCGCACGTCTGCGCGACATGGTGAGGCGTGTTGATCTGGATTCGCTCACTTTCGATACCGGCAAGGCAACCATCTCGCCTGACCAAATCGACAGGTTGTCCAAGGTCGCAACAGCCATGACAGAGGTTTTGGATCGAAATCCGGCCGAGACCTTCCTGATCGAAGGCCACACCGATGCCATTGGCAGCGATCAGAGCAACCTCGTCCTGTCAGACCAGCGGGCAGATACGATCGCGGTGGCGCTGACCACCGTCTTCGGGATACCGCCGGAAAACCTGGTGACCCAGGGATATGGCGAGCGCTATCTGAAGATACAGACCCAGGAGGCCGAGCGGCTCAACCGCCGGGTCACGATACGGCGCATCACGCCTCTCGTCTCCCCCGTGGCCTCGCGTTAAGAACGACCGGGACCAGTTCACAAACAAAGCGCCGCGCATCCACCCCGATGCGCGGCGCTTTCCTGTTCAATTGCGAGAGAGTTCGGCAACTGCCCGCTTAACTGTGGCAGCGCCCTCCACTCGCCTCACAACCTCAGTTGACCGGAGTGTCTCCGGTTGGCGCAGGTACATCCGATTGCTGTTTGCATTCCTTGAGCCAGACGTCATAGACCGCATGATCCACGGCATGCAGGCCCGGTGAGTCCGCAAACATCCAGCCGGTGAACAGGCGCCGGATCTTCCGGTCCAGTGTGATCTCGTCCACCTCGACGAAGGTCGTGGTTTTCGGCGGCTCTGTCTCGTCCCGGCTGTAGCAGACCCTCGGGGTTACCTGCAGCGCGCCGAACTGAACGGTCTCGCCGACATAGACGTCAAACGTGGTGATTCGCCCGGTGATCTTGTCGATGCCGGAAAACACGGCCACCGGATTTTCGATACGCGCGGCGTTGGCCGGCGATTGCGCGGACATTATCGCCGCGGCCCCGATTGCGACCTTCAGGGCGGTCCTGACGAAAATCTTGGCGTTTACTGTCATCTGCCTCACTCACCAAATCGTCCGCAGCACTGATGATGCAGCGCATTGTCAGCGACGAAACCGGTTCATCGCCGCCGATTGAGCCTTAACCATGCAATTGTGGCACGGCTGCGCCAAACCGGCCGCGATTGTCAGGATTTCGGCGTCCAGGCGTCGTAGTCGCCAGTCACAGTCGGGCGAGCGCCCTGATTGAGGATCGAGCCTTTGGGGCGGTAGGCGCGGGCCGTGCCGGTCAGGTTCTCCTGGTGCGGCTTTTCCCACGGCTTGGCGACATAGGTTTCAGAAGACGGCGCGATCTCGGTCCGGTGATGCATCCAGCCGTGCCAGCCCGGCGGAATCGCCGACGGTTCGGAGGGGCCATTGTAGATCACCCAGCGCCGTGTGCGTCCCTCGGAGTCCTTGCCGCCCTGATAATAGACGTTGCCGTTTTCATCCTCGCCGACACGCTCGCCATGACGCCATGTATGGAAACGGACCCCGATGGTCTGACCGCTCCACCAGGTGAAAATCTGAAGCAACAACTTCTTCATGAAAGCCTCTTGTGTCGGGACCTGCCGACAGCCGATTGTGCCGGTCCTTGCTTCGCCTTATGGCGCGCCACGGCGATGATGTCCAGAGTCCGCCCGGTTCTGCCTACGGCATTTTCATCTTGAAACCGTAGTGACTGCGGCTGAAGCCAAGCCCTTCGTAAAACCGGTGTGCATCTTGCCGGGTTGCGTTGGACATCAGTTGCACCAGCCGCACGCCGTTCGCCCTGCCTTGTTCGATGGCATGGCGCACCATCGCCGCGCCGATTCCCATTCCTCGCCGGTCATGGCGGGTATGCACCGCTTCAATGGTCAGATTGGTCGCGCCCCTCCCCGTCAGTGACGTGATCAACGTCGTCTGGAAGGTTCCCACCACCTCCCGGTCAATCAGCGCCACAAACAGCGCGTCATTGGGGCTTGCGGCAATCCGGTCGAAGGCAGCGAGGTAGAGAGGCAGATCGGCAGGGTCGGCGCTGTCGCCATGCCCGCCCAGAGTATCCCGCGCAAACATTGCCGCGATTGCCGCGACCTCATCCCGGCAAGCTTCGCGAATGTGGATCTCGGCGGTCATGAACAGCGCTCCGTGGCGACAACGGCCCGCCGGGGCCGGCAGGCAGGCCCCGATAGCACATGCCTTGTCTCACTTCACCTCAAAACAGTGCGGGCTGGGTGCGGCAAAGCTGCGGAACCGGAGGCAGCAAAAAATGTTCTGGGCCAAACGGGCAATGCTTGCCATGATGGCGCTGTCTCGCATGAAGCAAGGGGGAAACACGATGTCGCGCAAACTCATCAGTCTGGCAGGATCGGTCTGCCTTTTGGTCGCCTCTGCCGTTGTGCCCGGTCAGGCGCAGGACAGCCCGATCGGAATCGCCTTCGCCGAGGCGCCGGAACAATCCTCGGGCGTCTGCACCGGCCAAAACACGGACAAGACGCTCGCCTGCGCCCGCGAAAAATGTGCTGAAGGAGGAGCGATGGCGAAAGACTGCCTGCGGGTGAAATGGTGCTACCCGGCAGGATGGTCGGCGGATCTTTTCGTCCAGCACAAAGAAGGCATCCACTGGCACGAATATCTGTGCGGCTGGGATTCCAGGGAGGCATTGATGGCCGCCGTCGCGGTCGCCTGCGATCTCTCCCGCAGGGATTTCATCCGTGAATGCTCAGCAGTGCGGCTCTGGGACGATAGCGGCCGGGAGATGGAGGCGAACTGAGCCAGTCAACCACTCAACCGACCAGCGGCTTGGTCATGATCAGCGCCGGAATACCCGACTGATCCTTGCCGCAATTGTCGGTGCGGCCGGTCTGTTTCATGCCGTGCGCTTCATAAAAGGCAATCGCCGACTCATTGCCGGGGTCAACTTCCAGTGTCAGGCTCTGCGCTCCGGGAAAGCAGGTCTCGATCTCTGCGAAGAGATCGCGCCCGATCCCGAGCCCCTGGCACTCGGGCCGGACGTAAAGCTGGTGCAGGGAGACGCTGCGATTGGCGGAGGCATGACTGGCGAAGGCCACGCCACCGATCTGCCTGCCGTCGTCGGCAACCAGAAACTCGCCGTCAGGGCGATCAAGCGATGCCTTGATCGCGGCTTCGGAGTGCCAGTCGGCGATGATCTCCTCAACCTTGGCAGCACCGTAAAACGGGGCGTAAGTGGCCCGCCAGGATTCCGCCAGCACCTCCCGGATTGCCGGGATGTCGCGTGACGAGGCGGATCGGACGAAGAACACGGGCCGCCCTACTCGTCGACAATACCGAGCTTGGCCTTGACCAACTCCTGCACGGCCTTTGGATTGGCCTTGCCGCCGGTTGCCTTCATCACCTGGCCGACAAACCAGCCGGCGAGCGCCGGCTTGGCCTGGGCCTTGGCAACCTGCTCCGGATTGGCGGCGATCACTTCGTCGACGGCCTTCTCGATGGCGCCGGTATCGGTGACCTGCTTCATGCCGCGCTTTTCGACCACGTCCGCCGGCTCTCCGCCCTCTTCCCAGATGATCTCGAACAGGTCCTTGGCGATCTTGCCGGAGATGGTGCCGTCCTTGATCAGATCGATAACGCCACCGAGTTGAGAGGGTGAAACCGGAGTATCTTCAATGCCTTTGCCGGTTTTGTTCAAGGCTCCTAGCAAGTCGTTGATGACCCAGTTCGCGGCCATCTTGCCGTCGCGCCCGGCGGCCACTTCCTCGAAGTAGTCGGCGATCGCCTTTTCGGACACCAGGATCGAGGCGTCGTAGACGCTCAGGCCGAGGTCAGCGACAAAGCGGGCCTTCTTGTCGTCCGGAAGCTCCGGCAGGCCCGCCTGGAGCGACTCCACAAAGGCGTCATCGAATTCGAGCGGCAGCAGATCGGGATCGGGAAAATAGCGGTAGTCATGCGCATCTTCCTTTGAGCGCATGGAGCGCGTCTCACCCTTCTGCGGATCGAACAGCCGGGTTTCCTGGTCGATGGTTCCGCCGTCCTCGATGATGGCGATCTGGCGGCGGGCTTCGGATTCGATCGCCTGGCCGACGAACCGGATCGAGTTGACGTTCTTGATTTCGCAGCGGGTTCCGAACTCGCCGCCGGGCTGGCGCACGGACACGTTGACATCGGCGCGCATCGAGCCCTCGTCCATGTTGCCGTCGCAGGTGCCGAGATAGCGCAGGATCGATCTGAGCTTGGTGACATAGGCCTTGGCCTCGTCGGCCGAACGCATGTCGGGCTTGGAGACGATCTCCATCAACGCCACACCCGAGCGGTTCAAATCGACATAGGACATGGACGGATGCTGATCGTGCATCGACTTGCCGGCATCCTGCTCGAGATGCAGGCGCTCGATGCCGATCTCGATGTCCTCAAACTGCCCCTGACGGTCCGGTCCGACAGAGATGATGATCTTGCCCTCGCCGACGATCGGGTCCTTGTACTGGGAAATCTGATAGCCCTGCGGCAGATCAGGATAGAAATAGTTCTTGCGGTCGAAAACCGAACGCTTGTTGATCTGCGCCTTGAGGCCAAGCCCGGTGCGCACCGCCTGAGCGACGCATTCCTCGTTGATCACCGGCAGCATGCCGGGCATGGCCGCGTCCACGAGGCTGACATTGGAGTTGGCAGCGCTTCCGAAATCGGTCGAAGCGCCGGAGAACAGCTTGGAATTGCTCGACACCTGGGCATGGACCTCAAGCCCGATTATGATCTCCCAGTCGCCGGTGGCGCCCGAGATCAGGCGTTTGGGATCTGGAGTGCGGGTATCGACGAGGCTCATGGACTGCCCTTTGTCTTGTCGTTGTCACGGGAATAGCGCTGCCCTGTCCGGTAGAACAAAGCCGGCCCGACTGCAAGGCTTTGGAGCCCTCTCAGACCGCCAATGCCGGCAAAAGCCCGCTTGACCGAAATCAAAGCGGCTTGGCCGCATCCGTGCGATTCTGACTCCGCGATCAACAAGGGAGTGGACCATGAGTGTTCTGGATGTTTTCAGCCGTCTGACCAACCGGGCCGACCTGATGGACGAAATGATGGACAAGCTCGGCGTGCACGACGAGATGCAGCACATGCCCGACCATGCCGGCGTGTTGCGCCGGGCGGCCAACCGCTGCCTGACCTGCGGGAAGCCCGATGCCTGTCAGCAATGGCTCAAGACCGAGATCAACCCCGATGAAGCGCCCTATTTCTGCAAGAATCATGACCTGTTCGAGCGTGTGCTCGACAGGATGGACACAGAATCCGCCGCTTCCTGAGATCTGGTGCTCCCTCTAGGCAAAGCAACTTTGCCCAACTCATGACCCCGGACGCGGTCTGACCGTTTCCGGGCTTTTTTTGCTGACGGGCCGGCATCAAAGCCCGTAGGTCCCGTCCTCTTCCGGATTCTCCGCCACGGTCTCCTTGCCGGGCTCGAACTCCCGGATCATTTCAACCGTATCGATATCCTCGTCGAGCGGTTCGGAATAAGTCACAAAGTAGGATTTGACGCGGTAGCCCAGCCGCTTGAACAGCCTGATTGCGCCGGCATTGCGCGCGTGGGTGTCGAGCCGGGCTGACGGGTAGCCGCGCTCCCTGATCCCGTGTTCGATCCGCAGAAGAAGTGCCGTTCCGATGCCGCGCCCCTGATATTCGGGCAGAACCCAGAGATCGGTGATGAAGTCGTCGGCCTTTTCACACGCCCCCCAACCGGCAAGTTCGCCGTCCCATTCGGCGACCAGAATGTCGGGCCAGGACCGGGTGCAGAAGGCGTGATAGGCCTGCCGCGCATTTTCGCGCAACCGGTCGGCATCCTCGCCCCAGACACGGATCGCCTTTTCCCAGGACGCCAGCCCGAGCTTGGCCAGATCCTGGGCTTCTGCGGAACTGGCTGGCCGGATCGACAGCATTCGCAGAGCTCCGTTTGAACGGCCACGCCACTCGGGCCGGAATACCCGAATGTCGCCGTTCTCGGCGCAGCTATCAAGTCCCCACGCTTTTGCGCGCTCCCGGTTCCCGCACATCCGGCCCCGCGTTGTGGGACAATGATGCAACAGACCCGATCCCGTACTGCCCGCCAGACAGCGGCTCCGTGTTGACCTTGCAGCACTCCCGGCCTATTCGGAAAGGGTCCAATTCTGGAGTTTTCATGTTCACTTCGTCCGAGGCCCGTTGAGGGGCCACGCCTTTTTCGCGCCGCCGGCGCAAGGCCTGGCCCGACAAGAACATTCAAGCCGCCGACTCATACGGGCCGGCAGATGTTTTTGTGCGCTCCGCAGAGCGCCCGATCCGGACACCAAGACAATGGACATCTCACGCGCCGAACAGCGCATCCTGCACCTGCTCGCCCAGGGCGGCAGGATCGAACTCATCCGCAACGATCAGCGAAAGATCGCGGACATCAAGCTCATCACCCGCGAAGGCTGGCTGTTTTCCGATCTCGATCTGGAAACCTTCCGCAAGCTCAAGCGCAAACGCGCGATCAGCTCTCGCCATGGCCAACCCTACCTGGTCACGCGACGCGGGTTGGAACTGGTACGCGCGCAGCTCAACAACAGGTGAACCAGAGGCGGCGCCTTCGGGCGCCGCCAGGCCTGTTCGTTCGACCCGTGGGGAATCACCACCACTTCTTCGGCTCGAACCGGCCGGCAGCCTTCTCGATGACATGGGCTGTCTTGAACAGCGTTTCCTCGTCAAAGGGACGCCCGATGAGCTGCAGACCAAGCGGCAGGCCCTTGTGGTCGAGACCGGCAGGAACGGAAATGCCGGGAAGACCGGCCATGTTGACTGTGACCGTGAAGATGTCCTGCATGTACATCTTGACCGGATCCGAGGCCATTTCCTCGTCGCCGATGGCGAAGGCCGAGGACGGCGTTGCGGGCGTGAGGATGGCATCGACGCCGGCTTCGAAGGCGAGTTCGAAATCGCGCTTGATCAGCGTGCGCACCTTCTGGGCGCGCAGGTAGTAGGCGTCGTAATAGCCGGCCGACAGCACATAGGTGCCGATCATGATCCGGCGCTTGACCTCCTGACCGAAACCCTCGGCACGGGTCTTCTCATACATGTCGGCGATATCCTTGCCGGGTACGCGAAGGCCATAGCGCACGCCGTCGTAGCGCGCCAGGTTCGAAGACGCCTCGGCGGGAGCAACGATGTAATAGGCGGGCAGCGCATACTTGGTATGCGGCAGGTCGATATCGACAATTTCGGCTCCCGCATCACGCAACCAATCGATGCCCTTTGACCAGAGCTTGTCTATTTCCTCGGCCATGCCTTCGACGCGATATTGCTTCGGGATCCCGATCTTCAATCCCTTGACCGAACCGCCCAGTGCCGCCTCATAGTCGGGCACCGGCAGGTCGACGGAGGTGGTGTCCTTTTCATCGACCGACGCCATCGACTTGAGCAGGATCGCCGCGTCACGCACATCGCGCGCGATCGGACCGGCCTGATCGAGCGAGGAGGCGAATGCAACCACGCCCCAGCGCGAGCACCGGCCGTAGGTAGGCTTGATGCCAACGGTGCCCGTCAAACCGGCAGGCTGGCGGATCGAGCCGCCGGTGTCGGTCGCGGTGGCGCCGGCGCAGAGCATCGCGGCGACAGCCGCCGCTGAACCGCCCGACGAGCCGCCCGGAACGAGATCGGCGTTTGAACCCTCGGCGCGCCACGGGTTGATCACCGGACCGTAGTGAGAGGTTTCGTTGGACGAGCCCATGGCGAATTCGTCCATGTTGAGTTTGCCAAGCATGACGGCGCCGTCGGACCAGAGGTTGGCGGTGACGGTCGATTCATACCTCGGCTGGAAGCCGTCTAGCACGTGGGAACAGGCCTGGGTGTGCACGCCCTCGGTGCCGAAAAGATCCTTGATGCCGAGGGGAATGCCCTCAAGGGCCCCAACTGTTCCTGAAACCCGGCGTGCGTCGGAGGCCTTGGCCATGTCGCGGGCCTTGTCGCCGGTCACGGTCACGTAGGCATTGAGACTGGGATTGGCAGCCTCGATCGCGCCCAGATAGGCATCGGTCAGGTCAACGCTGGTCAGCGCGCCCTTTTTCATCTCGTCGCGTGCTTCGGCGATGGTCAGGCGGATCAGGTCACTCATGCGGACAACTTCTTTTCAAAAAACCGGGAATGGTCGGAGTCGGGATAGTCGAGCACGGCGCCACATTCGGTGAAGCCGTGATTTTCATAAAGCCGGACAGCGGCGGCGAGTCCCTCGCCCACGCCGGTTTCGAGCACAAGACGCTCGATGCCGAGCCTCCTTGCTTCGGCTTCGATCGCGTCGAGCACGGCCGAGCCGACCCGCTGACCGCGCACCGTCGGAGCGGTGTACATGCGCTTTATCTCGCCCAGGCGAAGCCCCTGGAAAACACCGACCTGCTTGAGTGCGCCAACTCCGACAGCAACGCCGTCCACGTTGCGCGCGACGAAGACGATGGTGTCCTCGCCCGCCATTTCCTCGATATCGAGACCGAAATTGAATTCGGCCGGCGCAAGCGGGGCCAGATGCGCATCCAGTGCGTCCACCAGCGCGCGGATATCATCCTGACGCGGGTTCTCGACGGCAATTGAAATTGCCGGGCGCAAAACCGCTGCGGAGATTCCGGATTCGGGCGAAACGGACATGATCCTACTCAACCACCTTCGGGACCATGAAGAAATTGTCCGTGGCTTCCGGCGCATTGGCGACAATGTCTTCGGCCTTGGATCCGTCGGTGACGACATCCGGGCGCTTTCTCATCGCCATCGGCATGACAGATGTCATCGGCTCGACACCGTCGACATCAACCTCCGACAATTGCTCGACAAAGCCGAGAATGGCGTTGAGTTCGCCCTCCATGCGCTGCGCTTCCTCCTCGGAAACCGCAATTCGGGCGAGATGCGCAACGCGTTTGACGGTGGCAAGATCTACGGACATCGGGTCCTCATCGGATGGTGTGAACGATTGGCCCCGCTATAGCGGCGAGCCGCAGGACGCGCAACTGTGCGGCGCTCATTTGTCCCGTACCGCGCCGTTCAGGCTTCAACGATTTCACCGGACTTCGGAACAACAACGCCTGATGCATCCTCCTCCATCGCCTCGAGGAAGATGTCCGCCGTCTGGTCGATGATCGGGAACGAGCCGTAATGGCACGGGATCACTTTGCTGAAGGAGAAGAACCGGCGGCAGGCAAGGGCTGCCACCGCGCCGCCCATTGTGAAGCGGTCACCGATCGGCACCAGGCCGATCTCGGGCCGGTGCAGTTCGTTGATCAGCGCCATGTCCGAGAATATGTCGGTGTCGCCCATGTGCAGCAGGGACGGCTCGTCCTCGAAATGCAGCATCAGCCCGTTCGCATTGCCGAGCGAATGGGAAACGCCGTCACTTGTGATTTGCGCAGACGAGTGCAGCGCATTGGTGAAGGTCGCCGAAAAGCCGCCGAGCGAGATCGTGCCGCCGGTATTGCCAGGCTCAAGCTTGTCGAGCCCGTGATGGCTGCCGAGCCAGGCCGCAAGGTCCGCATTGGCAAGCACAACGGCTCCGGTTTCCCTGGCAATTTCTGCGGTATCGCCAACATGATCGCCATGGCCGTGGGTCAGCAGGATGTGGGTTACGTCCTTGACTGCATCCTTTCGATCATTGCCTTCGAAGCCGGGGTTGCCGGTGAAGAACGGATCGATCAGGATAGTGGCGTTCGCCGTTTCGAGCCTGAATGCCGCATGCCCGAGCCAGGTGATCTTCATTGCATCTACTCCCTCGCATTTGTGGGGTTTGTTCGCTAAACCCGCGTTGCGCCGAACCTAACCCGGCTTGCCCGACGGCGCAAAGGCGGAGTGCACGCAATGGCGGTGATCGAAATTGAAGACTTGGAAGGCCGGCTTTCCAAAGGCCGGACAATCGCCGGACTGGACCTGGGCACCAAGACCATCGGAATGGCAGTCTCGGATCTGTCGTTGTCGCTGGCCTCGCCGCGCCCCGTCATCAAGCGCCGCAAGTTCACCCTGGACGCCATTGACCTGCTGGCGGCTCTTGAGCGCGACCGGGCTGGCGCAGTGGTGATCGGACTTCCCGTCAACATGGATGGCAGCGAGGGGCCGCGGGCCCAGGCGACGCGCGCCTTCGTGCGCAACATGAACGAGAAGACCGATCTGCCCTTCGTGTTCTGGGACGAACGTCTGTCGACCGTGGCGGCGGAACGGGCTCTGATCTCCATGGATGTGTCGCGCAAGAAACGCACGGACAGAATCGATTCGGCAGCGGCGAGCTTCATTCTTCAGGGCGCGCTCGACCGGCTCAAGGGCCTGCGGACGCAAACCGGCCAAGGTTCATGAAGGTCGGGGGTAATCTGCTACGTCCGGAGTTTCGGCCTGAACCGTGTCTCGCTCCGCTTGCTCTTCACGCCCTGCCCAGTGTTTCAATGTCGCCCAGATCTGCTTGCGGCGACGCTTGAGCATGATCAGGCCAAGAACCAGGATTGTATCGAGGATGATAGCCTTGAGCACCAGCGGCGGAATCGCTTCGGGCCTCATGCCCAGAAGATCGCCATAGATCAGGAAAACCAGATCGTGCAGATCTCGGCTGAGGATCCGCCAGCCAAAATTCAGGTCGTAGTAGGACAGGCCATACCAACTGCCCAACAGCGCAATCGGCGTCACCCAAAGAACGAGGAAAGCCCTCATGGCTCAAACTCCCGACGCGTCAGATTGGCGAGTCGGGCGCTGAATGCGGCGTTGGCAGCCGCGTGATTGGCGATCACATCGTCGAGGTCGCGGGCCGCGTCGGACTTCTCTGAAATTTCGGCGCCTTCCGTCTGGGCGACAGCCAACACGATCAACACGAGTCCGGCCATAGCCAGCAGTTGCAGGAACAGCAGTTCACCGATCCGGCCGCCTGCCAGCCCAACGAGGATTGTAACAGCGCCGGCAAGGGCTGCACATCCCGCCGCCCCTTCTGAAAGCGGTCGCGCATCGCGCTGCTCGTCCTCTTCACCGAACACGCAGAAAAGCATAGAGAACAATGTGAGACCTGCGGCGCCAAAGTACAGACCGCCCAGCAGGCCCAACACAACGCTTCTTGCCGTATCGGAAAGACCGATCGCAGCCATCGCTGTCACTTGCCCCTCGACGAGAGCCGCGCCTGCAAAAAGATGGAGACCCGCCACGCTTACCCCGCCCTGCGGCGCATAGGTGAAGACCATTGCGAGCATGGTAAGGAAGACCATCCAGAACGTCATCATCACGGCATAAAACAGTCGGCTCGGCTTCATCAGGTATCCGTTTGCAGTCGAGGCTGGCACGTTGCTCCTTGTCCGACCATGAAGGTCACGGATGAAGCCCGCAACGTAAACCATCCATTAAGGTTAACGCGGATGGGACCGGACCGCCCTGGCGTTTGTCCTCCGCCATTGCCCTTGGCTTCATACACGCCTATGAGAAACCGCAATCTGTTCCGGCGTTTCCCCATGATACCGATATTCGAAAGCATTCTGCCCATTTTTCTGATCGTGCTTTTCGGCGCGGTTCTCAAACGGGCCCGATTTATCGACCAGAGCGTCTGGCCCGGCCTTGAAACCATAGGCTACTACGTGCTGTTTCCCTCGCTGTTGTTCATGACACTGGCGCGCGCGGATTTTTCGGGTCTTGAGCTCGGAACCGTGGCCATCGTGACGCTTGCATCGGTGGCCGCAATGACGGCGCTTCTCCTGGCGCTTTATCCTTTCGCGCGTCTGCGCGGCCTCAGTGACGCGAGCTACACCTCCGTGTTTCAGACCTCCTCGCGCTGGAACGCCTTCATTGCCCTGGCGGTGGCTGAAAAGATTTCCGGAACCGAAGGCCTCGCGCTCGTCGCCCTCGTCATGGCGCTGATCGTGGTGCCTCTCAATCTGATCAATGTGGCGGTTCTGGTGTGGTTCAGCCCCGGCACCCGCAGTCTTTCGATGCTGGCAAAGAGGATCGCGGGAAATCCGCTGATCCTGGGATGTATCGCGGGAATTGCGGTCAATGCCGCCCCGTTCGACCTCTATGCGCCACTGGCGGAGTCGGTCGACCTGATCGCACGGTCTGCACTTGGCCTTGGCCTTCTGATGGTTGGCGCAGGGTTGAAAGTCGGGGACGCCCTCAAGCCCGGCCCCGCCGCCCTGCTTCCGACCGGGCTCAAGCTCATCGTGTTTCCTGTGATCATGGTGGGGCTGGCGCTGGGTGCGGGTCTGTCTGGCGAAACGGTGACGATCCTGGCGCTTTGCGCGGCTGTCCCGACGGCGATGAACGGCTATCTCCTCGCCCGGCAGATGGGCGGTGACGCTCCGCTCTATGCAGCTGTGGCCACATTGCAGACGGCGATATCCTTTCTCACGCTCCCTGCCGCTCTTTGGGCCGCCGCTCAACTCGCCGGCGGATAGAGCAGATCGACGATCTGGCGCGCGTCGAATCGGGCGTCGAGCATGCCGTAGGTCGATCGCCATGCACCGCCCAGACGCGTCTCGACGAAAGCCTCAGCCACATGCCCGGCGCCGAGCCGGGTCAATTCAGCGGCGGCGGCGGCCAGTGCGAGCTGTTCGGTCAGCAGCCGCCCTGCGCCCTCGTCGGTTTCGGCGACCGCCATACAGGCGCGCAGCACATCGAGCGTCTTCGGGCCGGCAGCTCCGAGATCCTTGTTGATGCTCTGGAGTGCAACCTCGCACAATTCCTTTCCGCGGGTGAGAACGCGCAGGACGTCGAGCGCCATGACATTGCCAGAGCCCTCCCAGATCGCGTTCACCGGCGCTTCGCGGTAGTGGCGGGCCAGAGCGCGGTCCTCGACATAGCCGTTGCCGCCCATGCACTCCATCACCTCATAAAGGACGGACGGCGCGATCTTGCACACCCAGTACTTGACCACCGGCGTCATCAGCCGCGCAATCGCCGCCTCGGCGGGATCGTCGCGGGCATTGTCGAACGCACGGGCAAGACGAAGCGACAGCGCAGTGGCGGCCGCAACATCAAGCGCGAGGTCGGCGAGCACGCGGCACATCAGCGACTGATCGATGAGAAGCTCGCCGAAGACGCGGCGATGGCGGCAGTGATGCACCGCTTCGGCAAGGCTTGCGCGCATCATTCCGGCCGAAGCCAGCGCACAGTCGAGTCGGGTCAGTGTGACCATGTCCAGGATCGTGCGGATGCCCTCACCCTCGCCGCCAAGCAGGAAGCCGTAGGTCTCGGAGAACTCGACTTCGGAGGAGGCGTTGGAGCGGTTGCCGAGCTTGTCCTTCAGCCGCTGCAGCCGCAGCCCGTTGAGCGTTCCATCCTCCAGGATGCGGGGCACCAGGAAACAGCTCAGCGCCTCGCCCTCCCCGCCTCCTGTCTTGGCAAGCATCACAAATGCGTCCGACATCGGCGCCGACAGGAACCATTTGTGCCCCTCAAGCCGGTAAACGCCTTCGCCCGCGCGCACCGCGCGGCTCTGGTTGGCGCGCACATCGGTGCCGCCCTGTTTCTCGGTCATGCCCATGCCGATGGTGACACCGGTCTTCTGCATGGCAGGCCGGTGGCTTGAATCATAACGACGGGAAACGATCTGCGGGGCCCAGCTCTTTTCGATCCGCGGCGCGGCCATGATCGCTGCAATCGAGGCGTTGGTCATGGTTAGCGGACACAAATGGCCGCATTCTAGCCCGGCAGTGAGGTAAAACCGGATGCCGCGGGCCTGGTGGGCAAAGCCCTTTTCCTCGCGCCGGCCTTCCCATACCGACCCCTGCAGGCCGATGGAGACCGAGCGGCGCATGAGCGCATGCCAGCTTGGATGGAAGTCGACCTGGTCGATCCGGTTGCCGGATCCGTCATGGGTTCTGAGTTCGGGCACCGAACGATTGGCAATGCGGGCCAGATCCTGCGCTTCGGTCGAACTGACGAACTTCCCCACGGTCTCGAAATCGGCGCGGAGCCCCCTCGGCATGTCGGCCGCAATGTCCTTGAGCAACGGATCCGAACGGAACGCGTTATGCCCGGAAAAGGGCGGGCTCTGGTTTTCCGCCTTGTGGGCTGAGGATTGTATCGGACTCATTGAACCTCGCTTGCGTGACGCTCGAACACAGGATTCGTCCCTTATTGCATGGCGAACCGGCGATTGCATGGGGACATCGCGAATTTCACCGACGCTTTGCCTGCCCTCCTGCTTGCCCCTGCGCGAGAACCTTTCTATGAACGCCGGAGACTTTAAATCACAGGATGTCCGATGTCATTTCCGCACCGCCATCTGCTCGGCATCAAGGGCCTTTCGGAAGCCGACATCCACTACCTGCTGGACAAGTCGGACGAGGCAGTGAAGATCTCGCGGCAGCGCGAGAAGAAGACCTCGACCCTGCGCGGGCTCACCCAGATCAACCTCTTCTTTGAAAACTCGACCCGGACACAGGCATCTTTCGAACTCGCCGGTAAACGCCTCGGCGCGGATGTGATGAACATGTCGGTCGCCAATTCGAGCGTCAAGAAGGGCGAGACACTGGTCGATACTGCAATGACACTCAATGCCATGCGGCCCGATGTCCTGGTGGTGCGCCATTCCTCTGCCGGGGCGGTGGCGCTTTTGTCACAGAAGGTCGCCTGTCCGGTGATCAATGCCGGCGACGGGGCTCACGAGCATCCCACGCAGGCGCTGCTCGACGCGCTGACCATCCGTCGCGCGAAGGGCAAGGTCGGCCGGCTGATCGTCGCGATCTGCGGCGATGTGCTGCATTCGCGCGTCGCCCGCTCCAACATCCTGCTTCTCAATGCGCTCGGCGCGCGCGTTCGGGTGGTCGCGCCATCGACGCTGCTGCCTTCGGGTATCGGGCAGATGGGCGTCGAGGTGTATCAGCGCATGTCGGATGGGCTGAAGGATGCCGACGTCGTCATGATGCTCAGACTTCAGCGCGAACGCATGCAAGGCTCCTTCGTGCCGTCCGTACGCGAATATTTCCGGTACTACGGACTGGATGCGGAAAAACTCGCGGCGGCGCGCGAAGATGCGCTGGTCATGCATCCCGGTCCGATGAACCGCGGCGTCGAAATCGCCTCCGATATTGCAGACGGACCCCAAAGCGTCATCGAAGAGCAGGTCGAGATGGGAGTGGCCGTGCGCATGGCGGTGATGGAAACGCTGATGCTTGAGGGGGAACTGGCCCGATGACTGCCCGCCTGCTCACCAATGTCAGGATCATCGATCCCTCGCAAGGCATGGACGAGGCCGGTTCGATCCTTATCGTCGACGGCAAGATCGCGCAGGCCGGCGCATCGGTCTCCACATCGGATCTGCCGGATGGCTGCGAAGTGGAGGATTGCGGCGGTCTGCTCGCCGTTCCCGGGCTTGTCGATGCGTGCGTGCATGTCGGAGAGCCCGGCGCCGAACACCGCGAAACGATCGCTTCGGCAAGCCGGGCGGCCGCCAGGGGTGGGGTGACCTCGATCGTCATGATGCCGGACACGAACCCGGTGATCGACGATGTTGCGCTCGTCGATTTCGTCCAGCGGCTGGCGCGCGACGAGGCCGTGGTTCACGTCCACCCGGCGGCGGCGCTCACCAAGGGCCTCGACGGCAAGGAAATGACCGAATTCGGGCTTCTTCTCGATGCAGGCGCGGTATGGTTGAGCAATGGACGCAACATGGTCGACAATCCCGCCGTGATGCGGCGCGCGATGACATACGCGCGTGACTTCGACGCCGTGGTCGCCGTCGCCACGCAGGACCGGCACTTGAGCGCAACAGGCGTGATGAATGAAGGTCTCTTCGCAAGCTGGCTCGGATTGCCCGGGGTCCCGCGCGAAGCGGAGATCATTCCGCTTGAGCGGGATCTCAGACTCGCGGCGCTGACACGGTCACGTTATCACGCAATGAGCGTCTCTGTGCCCGAATCCGCGGAAATCATCCGGGCTGCCAAGCAGAAGGGGACGGCGGTCACGGCGGGAATTTCGATCAACCACCTGACCCTGAACGAGACCGATATCGGCGAATACCGGACGTTCTTCCGGCTTTCGCCGCCGCTGAGAACCGAAGACGACCGCAAAGCAATGGTTGCCGCCCTTGCGGACGGCGCGATCGACATCATCGTTTCGGCCCATGACCCGCAGGATGTGGATACAAAGCGCCTGCCTTTCGCCGACGCCGAAAACGGAGCGATCGGGCTCGAGACCCTGCTCTCGGCAGCGTTGAGACTTTATCATTCCGGCGATGTGCCGCTGATGCGCCTGATCGAAGCCATGACCACACGCCCGGCCCAGATCCTTGGGCTTGACGCGGGCTCGCTTCGGGCCGGCGCCCGAGCAGACATTGCGCTGATCGATCCCGACTATCCCTGGGTCCTCAGCAAGGAGGACATCATGTCGAAGTCGAAGAACAGTGCATTCGAGGATGCACGGTTTACGGGCAGAGTGTTGCAAACAGTGGTTGCAGGTGCGACAGTCCACAAAGCCTGAAGCCGTTTTTCCGTTCCTGCATTTGCGTTTCAATCAAGGAAATCCGTGACGTGCCTGAATTGATGAGCTGGACCCTTCCGCCGACGACCATGGCAGCAGCACTGCTGTTCGGATATCTGTGCGGCTCCATCCCTTTCGGCCTTATCCTGACCCGGATGGCGGGGCTCGGCGACGTTCGCAAGATCGGCTCGGGGAATATCGGCGCAACCAACGTTCTTCGCACCGGCAACAAGAAGCTTGCAGCGGCCACGGTGCTGGGGGATGCCCTCAAGGGGACCGTTGCGGTGATCATTGCCGGATGGTTCGCAGGACTTGAAGCGGCGCTGATCGCCGGACTGGGCGCGTTTCTGGGACATCTCTATCCGGTCTGGCTGAAATTCAAGGGCGGCAAGGGTGTCGCCACCTATCTCGGCGTTCTGCTCGGCCTTGCGCCGGTGATCGTGCTGGTGTTCGCAGCCGTCTGGCTCGGCATGGCCAAACTGTTTCGCTACTCGTCGCTGGCGGCGCTTGCGGCGGCGATCGCGGTTCCTGTTGCACTTTATCTTTATGGTCGCCCCGAGATCGGTTCGCTGTTCGTCGTGATGTCGCTGATCACGTTCCTCAAGCACCATGAAAACATTCGCCGGCTGATAGCGGGCACTGAAAGCCGCATCGGGAACAAGGGCTGATGTCCCCGGGCGGTGAGGGACGGCGCGGTGTCGCCCTCTCCGACCGCCAACGGCTTGACTGGCTGCGGCTGATCCGGTCGGACAATGTCGGCCCTGCCACATTCCGCGACCTGATCAACCATTTCGGCTCCGCGCAAGCCGCCATCGAGCGCCTGCCGGAATTGTCGCGTCGCGGCGGCTCGTCGCGTCCGATCCGGATTGCGAGCGTGGACGACGCGGAGCGCGAACTTGAGGCCGCCCGGCGATTTGGCGCGGTCTTCATCGGCATCGGAGAACCCGACTACCCTTCCGCGCTCAGACGGATCGACGGCGCACCGCCTCTGCTCGCCGCGACCGGTGACCTGGCGCTGGCAACACGGGTGACGGTCGGGATCGTCGGCTCGCGAAATGCTTCGGTGTCGGGGGCCAAGATGGCCGCCCGGATGGCCCGCGAACTGGGTTCCGCGGGATATGCGATCATCTCAGGCCTGGCGCGCGGGATCGACGCGGCCGCACATCGGGCAAGTCTCGATGCGGGAACGATCGCGGCCATGGCAGGCGGACTGGATCAGCCTTATCCGCCGGAGAATCTTGATCTCTACAACGAAATCCGATCCGGCCGGGGGCTTGCGATCAGCGAGATGCCGATGGGATGGGAGCCGCGAGCGCGGGATTTCCCGCGCCGCAACCGCTTGATCGCGGGCGTCGGCCTCGGACTTGTCGTGGTGGAGGCCGCGCAGCGCTCGGGATCGCTGATCACCGCCCGCCGGGCCGCCGATTTCGGCCGGCTGGTGTTCGCCGTGCCTGGCTCGCCGCTCGACCCGCGTGCGGCGGGGACCAATGGTCTGTTGAAGGAAGGCGCCATCGTCACCACGTCGAGCCAGGATGTCATTGACGCCCTGGCTCCCTCCTCACGGATTCAGACCGACGATAATCCGGCGCTGGAAGAGCCCGGCGGCGATGACGCGACGCCATTCGAGGAACCGGCAGCGGAAGACCGGGCCCGGGTGATCGAGGCGCTGGGCCCCTCACCCGCCGAAGTCGACGACATCATCCGTCATACCGGTGTCCCCGCGCAGACAGTTTACCTTGTGCTCATCGAACTGGATTTGGCCGGTCGCCTGCACCGCCATCCCGGCGGCATGGTCTCACTGGCTTTTGACGACCCTTAGGGGGCGCTGCCCGGCGAGGACATCGCCGGCTTCGAGATAGGCCATCTCGATCAGATAACAAAGCATGTCGGCATTTTCCGTTTCCGCCACCTCGCGCAATTCGGACAGCATCTGACGGATATAGGTGATGTTGTGCACTGTCCGGGCGCTCTTCAGCGAGTCTGCTGTGGGGCCATTTGCCATTCAGGATCCCTTGGCTCAATACATGCCTTGCCTGCCCACCGGGCGGTCATTTTCGGGCTGAAAACAAGATAGAACATTTATCTTTAATTGCAATACAGTTGTAATCGCGCATTGGTTGTAATCTGGTGTGAAATCGCGGGTTTTGCCAAGATGGGCTTGACCGAACCGGATTCCCTGTACATTTCGTGGGCCAAATCGGCGCACCGCGAATTCGCGCGACCTGCCGAAACCCCGGCCGAATGTGAGCAAAACATGAATGTAGTGGTAGTGGAATCGCCTGCAAAGGCGAAAACGATCAACAAATATCTCGGCTCGGGGTACAAGGTTCTCGCTTCATTCGGTCATGTCAGGGACCTTCCGGCCAAAGACGGCTCGGTGCTGCCGGACGATGATTTCGCCATGTCCTGGGAGGTCGACACCGCGTCGAACAAACGGCTCAAGGACATCACGGAAGCCCTTAAAGGCGCGGATTCGCTGATCCTTGCAACCGACCCCGATCGCGAGGGTGAAGCGATCTCCTGGCACGTGCTGGAAGTGCTCACCAAGAAAAGGGCGCTCAAGGACAAGTCCGTCAGGCGCGTGGTCTTTAACGCCATCACCAAGAAATCGGTACTCGACGCGATGGACAATCCGCGCGAGATCGACACTCCGCTCGTCGACGCCTATCTGGCGCGGCGCGCGCTCGACTATCTGGTGGGCTTCAACCTGTCGCCGGTGTTGTGGCGCAAGCTGCCGGGCGCACGATCCGCGGGCCGGGTACAGTCGGTGGCGCTTCGGCTGGTCTGCGACCGCGAAAGCGAGATCGAGCGCTTCGTGTCAGAGGAATACTGGCAGATCTCGGCTGATCTGAAGACCCCGCGAGGCGACGGGTTCACTGCCCGCCTTGTTGCCAATGACGGCGAAAAACTCACAAAGATGTCGGTGACCGACGGCAATGCCGCCGGCTCCATCCGCGACATGCTAGACGGTGCGTCCTTCAGGGTCGACAGCGTCGAGGCAAAGCCGACGCGACGCAACCCCTCGCCTCCCTTCACCACGTCGACCCTGCAGCAGGCTGCGTCATCCAAGCTCGGATTCAACGCTTCGCGAACCATGCAGGTGGCGCAGAGACTTTATGAAGGGATCGACATCGGCGGAGAAACTGTCGGCCTGATCACCTATATGCGTACCGATGGCGTGCAGATGGCGCCGGAAGCGATCGAGGAAGCCAGAAAAGCTATCGAAACACGCTTCGGCGCACGATATGTGCCTGAAAAGGCGCGGCTTTACTCGACCAAGGCGAAGAATGCGCAGGAGGCGCACGAGGCTATCCGCCCAACCGGCTTCGAGCGCACGCCCGACGATCTGAAGAGATTTCTCGATGCCGACCAGCTCA
Organism: Hoeflea sp.; assembly: GCA_040218025.1. Lineage (GTDB taxonomy): Bacteria > Pseudomonadota > Alphaproteobacteria > Rhizobiales > Rhizobiaceae > Hoeflea. Next base: position 110,248 of record JAVJQD010000011.1, read on the forward strand.
AGCTCTACGATCTGATCTGGAAGCGCGCCACGGCCAGCCAGATGGCTTCGGCCGAGATCGAGCGCACGAGCGTGGAGATCACGGCATCCAACAGCGGCAAGACCGCCGGGCTCAGGGCAACCGGATCGGTAATCCGGTTCGATGGTTTCATCGCGGCCTATACCGATGCCAAGGAAGACGGCGAGCAGAGCGACGGGGACGACGACGACAGCGCGCGCCTGCCCGAGATCAATGAAAGCGAGGCGCTCGCCAAGGACAAGATCAACGCCACCCAGCATTTCACCGAACCGCCGCCCCGGTATTCGGAAGCCTCGCTGATCCGGAAGATGGAAGAACTGGGCATCGGACGGCCGTCCACCTACGCTTCCACGCTGGCAACCCTGAGGGACCGCGATTATGTGGTGATCGACAAGCGGCGGCTGATCCCCGAATCCAAGGGCCGGCTTGTCATCGCGTTTCTTGAGAATTTCTTCGAGCGCTATGTCGAGTTCGGCTTCACTGCCGATCTTGAGGAAAAGCTCGACCGCATTTCCGCTGGCGAACTGGCCTGGAAGGACGTCCTGCGCGAGTTCTGGGTGGAGTTCCATGCCCATATCGACGAGACCAAGGAGCTTCGCGTCTCCCAGGTGCTCGATGCCCTCAATGAAGAGCTCGCGCCGCTGGTTTTCCCCGCCCGCGAGGATGGTTCGAACCCACGCATCTGTCCGACCTGCGGAACAGGGAACCTGTCGCTCAAGCTCGGCAAATACGGAGCGTTCGTGGGATGCTCCAACTATCCGGACTGCAATTACACACGCCAGCTGTCCGCTGACCATGACGCCTCGGCCGACGCGGCGCTTGCCAACGAACCGAAGGACCTGGGCAAGGATCCGCATACGGAAGAACCGATCACCCTTCGCACCGGGCGTTTCGGCCCCTATGTTCAGCGCGGCGAAGGCAAGGAAGCCAAGCGGACGAGCCTGCCCAAGGGCTGGACTCCCGACAGCATCGACCACGAGAAGGCGCTGGCGCTCCTCAGTCTGCCGCGCGATATCGGTCAGCACCCGGAAACAGGCAAGATGATTTCGGCCGGTCTTGGCCGCTACGGTCCGTTCGTGCTGCATGAAAAGACCTATGCCAATCTCGAAAGCGTCGAGGACGTTTTCTCCATCGGGCTCAATCGCGCGGTGTCGGTGATCGCCGAGAAAGTTGCCAAGGGACCTGGCCGTGGTCGAGGAACCCCGGCGGCGATAAAGACGCTTGACGATCATCCCGATGGCGGCGCGATCACCGTGCGAGACGGCAAGTACGGCCCTTACGTCAATTGGGGCAAGATCAACGCGACCCTGCCCAAGGACAAGGACCCTGCCTCCGTCACCATGGAAGAGGCGCTTGAGCTGATCACGGCCAAGGCGGGCGCTGCCGGCAAGAAGACCAAGTCCGCAGCCAAAAAGCCGGCCGCCAGGAAAACGGCTGCAAAGAAGGCCGCCGGAGCGAAGACGAAGAAGGCCTCGACGGCCAAATCCAAGAAGGAATGAGCTTGGGCTCCCCTCCCCGCAAGACCGGATCGGCCAAACCCCGATCATCCGACAAGCGCCGGACGGCCGCAAAGGGTGGCAAGGATGCGCCTGCGGTCCGGCGCGGCGACATGCCGGACCGGCAAACGCTGCTGAGGTTTCTCAGCGAGAATCCCGACCGCGCCACCAAGCGTGACATTGCAAAGGCCTTCGGCCTGAAGGGGGACACCCGTGCAGAGCTCAAGTCGCTGTTGCGCGAACTCGAGGACGAGGGCCTGATCGAACGCGACCGCAAGACCCTGCGGCGTCCGGGCACGCTCCCTGCCGTTACCGTACTCGAGATCACAATGCGCGGCGCCGATGGAGATCTTATCGCCCGCCCGGCAGAGTGGCTTGAAGAGCATGGCCCCGCGCCAATCGTCAACGTTCGTCAATCCAATGCGGGGCGAAGCAAATCGCGCGGCCCCTCCACGGCAGCGGGGATCGGCGACCGTGTTCTGGCGCGCATCTTTGCGACGACCAAGGGCGATTCCACCGCTTATTCCGCCAAGGTGATGAAGGTTCTCGATCGCCGTGGAGGCGCTATTCTCGGCGTCTTCAAGGAAAGCCCGGGCGGCGGCGGGCGGTTGCTGCCCATTGAACGGCGGGGCGAGGAATATCTGATCGATGCCGATTTCACCGGCGATGCAAGGGACGGCGACCTGGTCGAAGTCGAAACCGCAAAGCTCGGACGCATGGGGTTGCCGCGCGCCAAGGTGATGAGCGTGCTTGGCTCGGTTGAGGGCGAAAAGGCGATCTCGATGATCGCCATTCACGCCCATGGTATCCCGCACGTCTTTCCCGCCGAGGTCCTGAAGGCGGCCGACGACGCGCGGCCCGCGCCGCTTTCGGGCCGTGAGGACTGGCGTGACATTCCGCTGATCACCATCGATCCGGCGGACGCAAAGGATCATGACGACGCCGTCTTCGCCGAGGAAGACACTGCTGCCGGCAATCCCGGCGGCGTCATCGTCACCGTGGCGATTGCCGATGTTTCCTTCTATGTCCGGCCCGGCTCGCCCCTGGATCGCGAAGCGCTCAAGCGCGGCAACTCTGCCTATTTTCCGGACCGGGTTGTGCCCATGCTGCCCGAACGGATTTCCAACGACCTGTGTTCGCTGCGCGAAGGCGAAGACCGCCCGGCGCTTGCGGTTCGGATGACATTTTCGAGCGACGGCAGGAAGATCGCCCACCGGTTCCACCGGGTCATGATCAAGAGCGCGGCCAAACTTTCCTATCAGCAGGCGCAGGCGGCGGTCGACGGCAAGTCCGACGAGGTGACCGGCCCCTTGCTGGATCCGGTGCTGAAGCCGCTTTGGCACGCCTATTCGGTGCTCAAGCGCGGACGCGACAAGCGTCAGCCGCTCGACCTCGATATGCCCGAGCGCAAGATCCTGCTCACGCCCGAGGGCAAGGTCGACAAGGTCGTGGTTCCCGAACGGCTGGATGCGCACAAGCTCATCGAAGAATGCATGATCCAGGCGAATGTGGCCGCGGCTGAAACGCTGGAGAAGCGCCGTCAGCCACTGATCTACCGGGTGCATGACCAGCCCTCGCTGGCCAAGCAGGAGGTTCTGCGCGAGTTCCTGGCAACGCTCGGCCTTTCCCTTGCGCGGGGCGCTGCCGTGCGCGCAAGTTCGTTCAACGGGATTCTGGAGCGCGCATCAGGCGAACCGCACCAGATCATGGTCAACGAGATGGTGCTCAGGAGCCAGAGCCAGGCGATCTACTCGCCCGAGAATATCGGTCATTTCGGCCTCAACCTGATGAAATACGCCCATTTCACCTCGCCGATCCGCCGCTACGCCGATCTGATCGTGCATCGGGCGCTGGTCGGGTCGCTGGGGCTTGGAGAGGGCGCAATCACGCCCGAGCAGGAGGCGGCGCTCGAATCGATCGCGGCGGAGATCTCGACAACCGAACGCCGCGCCATGGCAGCGGAACGCGAGACGGTCGACCGGTTGGTCGCGCATCATCTGGCCGGACGGGTCGGAGAGGCCTTTGACGGCCGGGTTTCGGGTGTGACCAAGTCCGGGCTTTTCATCAGCCTGCCGCAATTTGGCGCAGACGGTTTTATTCCTGTATCCACGCTCGGATTGGACTATTATCATTATGACGAGGCGCATATGGCGCTGACCGGGGAAAAGACCGGCCTTGGATACCGTCTCGGCGACAGTGTTGAGGTCAAGGTAGCCGAAGTCATCCCGTTGGCCGGCGCAATGCGCTTCGAGATGTTAAGCGAAGGTCGCAAGATGCCTGCCGGCACGCGCTCCTTTCACAAGTCCGGAAAGGCCCGCCGCGGCGGCGGGAAGAAGCCGGGGACCCGCCCGCCCCGTGGTGGTCGCCGGTAGACCGGATCAACGGTTGTAATTGAACGTTATGCGGCTCATTTGAGCGTCTGCAGGAACGCAGGAGAAAAAGATGCTCGAATATGGCGGCAAGGCCGACAGGCCCGACAACGGCACGAACACCCGCAGCACCGGAGAGGCAATCAAGCGCGGATTGTTGAGCCGCTGCCCCAATTGCGGTGACGGCAAGTTGTTCCGCGCATACCTCAAGTCGGTCGACGCCTGCGCGGTCTGCAACGAGGAGATGTCGCATCATCGCGCCGACGACCTTCCCGCCTACCTGACGATCTTCATCGTCGGCCATATCGTTGTGGCCGGCTTCATGGCGACCGACACCTGGCTCGTTCTTGAAAGCTGGCAGCATCTCATGATCTGGATCCCGGTGACGATCCTGTTCACACTGGCGCTGCTGCAGCCGGTCAAGGGCGGCGTCATTGGCCTTCAATGGGCGTTGCGGATGCATGGTTTCGGCGGGTCGGATGAAGAGCCGATGCTGCAGCCCGCCACCGAGGATGGGCGATGAACGCTGGCGGTTCGGCCAAAGCCGCGCTCCTGACCGAAGACCTCATCCAACGAAACGAAAGCCGGCATCCGACGCGGCGGCCGCGCGACGCTGCATCCCTGATTCTGGTGGATCGCAAGCATGCAATCCCGCGGGTCCTGGTGGGAAGGCGCGGCAAGGCACACGCCTTCATGCCCGAAATGTATGTGTTTCCAGGCGGACGCCGGGATCCCGACGACAACCGGGTCGGGCTTGCGCGTCCGCTCAACGAGGCCGTCACGGAGCAATTGCTCAGGCGCACCCAGGCCCGCTTCGGGGAAAACGCGGCCCGCGGGCTTGCCGTTGCCGCCGCGCGCGAGATGATGGAGGAAGCGCATTTATCGCTCACACCCGCGAGCGAAGCTGGGACATTGCGCCCGGATGTTTCACATTTCCGCCTGCTCGCCCGCGCCATCACGCCGCCGGGAATGCCGCGCCGTTTCGACACGCGGTTCTTTGTCTGTTTCACCGATGAGGTCGGGGTGGATACGGCGAAAGCGTGCGACAGCGACGAATTGCAGGACCTGACTTGGCTTCCGATCGACAGCCATGAGACTGTTGCCCTGCCGCGCATCACCAAGGTTGTTCTCACAGACCTGAAGGAAGCGCTGGAGGCCGACCGGACTTTGCCTTTTCAAAGGGTGATTCCGTTCTATTATTTCCGCAATGGGCGATTCGTTCGTGAATTGATTTAGGCTCTTTACATGGATCACTCCTCACCTGAATTGCCTGCGCCTGACCTGACGGGGATCCGCGAAAACATCCATTGGCCCGCACTGATCGCCGCCGTCGCCTCGATCACGGCTGTCGGGATCGCAATCGGGCTGGGGTTGCCCCTGCTGTCGGTGATCCTCGAAAAGCGTGGCGTTTCGTCCAGCATGATCGGTCTCAACTCGGCAATGGCCGGTGTTGCCGCCATGGCCGCCGCACCGGTGACGACATGGTTCGCCAGGCGCCTCGGCGTGGTCAACACCATGGTTGCCTCGATTGTCGCGGCCGCCGCCAGCGCCTTGGGATTTTATTATGCAGAAGCACTGTGGATGTGGTTTCCGCTGCGGATCGTGTTTCACGGCGCCATCACGGTGTTGTTCGTACTCTCCGAATTCTGGATCAACACCGCCGCGCCCCCTTCGCGAAGGGGGCTTGTTCTGGGGATCTATGCCACGGTCCTCTCGCTTGGTTTCGCGGCTGGACCGCTGATCTTCTCGGTCCTGGGCTCGGACGGGATCCTGCCGTTTGCGGTGGGCGCGGCAATCATCCTGTCGGCTGCAGTTCCCGTTCTGCTGGCGCGCAAGGAGGATCCGGTCATCGGGGTTTCCACCAATCTGCCGTTCCTGCGGTACGTGTTTCTGGTGCCGACCGCCACAGCGGCCGTGTTCGTTTTCGGAGCGGTGGAATCGGGCGGGCTGTCGCTGTTCCCGATCTATGCGAACCGAACGGGATTCACCGAGGCGCAAGGCGCGCTTCTGCTCACCATGATCGGCCTCGGCAATGTTCTCTTCCAGATCCCGGTGGGCCTGATCGCCGACCGCATCAATGATCGCCGGCGGCTTCTGTCGCTGTTTGCCGTGATCGGCCTCGCCGGTTCGCTCGCCCTGCCCTTCCTGATCCACAACTGGCTGGTCACTGCCGTGATCCTGCTGTTCTGGGGCGGCAGCGTTGCGGGCCTCTACACCGTCGGGCTCGCGCATCTGGGCGACAAACTGCACGGCGCCGATCTGGCTTCAGCCAATGCTGCCTTCGTGTTCTGTTATGCGCTGGGGATGCTGGTGGGACCGCAGACAATCGGGGTTGCGATGGATGTGACAGGCCATCACGGGTTTGCCTGGGCGCTGGCCTTCTTTTTTGGCCTCTACGTGGCTTTGACAGTGTTTCGGCTGGCCCTGAGACCAAAACCCACTTGACTTTCAGCCGGGCTTTTGTAGTTTCCGCGCAAGTTTCGCCGTGGAGCCAGATGTGCTGTCCGCGGCTTCATTTTTGAAGAAGGCAAGACACCATGGCCAAGGCGACCACAATCAAGATCAAGCTTCTGTCGACTGCCGACACGGGCTTCTTTTACGTTACCAAGAAGAACAGCCGTACTTTCACCGAGAAGATGGTGAAGACGAAGTATGATCCCATTGCCAAGAAGCATGTGGAATTCAAGGAAGCCAAGATCAAGTAATCCGACTGCCGCTTTGTGCGGCAGACCTTGGATCGAGAGAACAAAAAACCCGCTTCCTCACGGAAGCGGGTTTTTCGTATCGAGGGCCGATCAAGACAAAGGCGTGGAACGAGGATGCCACTAAACACTCGGTCTTGATCGGCCACCCCACGACCCAGGAGATGCGGCGGACCTGAACATCATGGGGTTTTCGTATTCTATGTGCCCAACCGCGGGACAGTTGTCAGCCCACCTAGGCTTTCTTCTCCACAAACATTTGTACCAATCGACCGAAAAATCAACAATTTCTTAAGTTTTGACCTTGCCAATGCACGATTGTGGTTAATTTCGGGGCACAAATCACGCCGGTTTGCGCTGGCGTAACAGGGCGTTAAGCCTATTGCGAATCACGCCGCCTCGCCGACCACCCGGTTCCGGCCATCCGTTTTGGCCTGATAAAGGGCCTGGTCCGCACGCCGCAGCAGCGAAGCTCCATCCTGATCATCGGCTTCCAACATTGCGACGCCAACGGAGGTGGTCACCTGGGCACGGGCACCGGTGGCGGAGACCCTGAAGGGCGCGGTCGCCACCGCATCGCGCAATCTCTCAGCCACCTGAGACGCGGTCTCAAGCGTGGTATCGGGCATGACGACCACAAACTCCTCGCCGCCATATCGACAGGCCAGGTCTGCGCCGCGCACCGTGCCCCGGATCCGACGGGCAAATTCACGCAGGATGTCATCCCCGCCCTCATGGCCGTGAACGTCGTTAATCGCCTTGAAGTGATCAATATCGGTGATCAGCACCGAAAGCGGACGCGCGCGCTTGAATGACCGCTCCACGAGGGTATTGAGGTGGGTGTCGAGGTAGCGGCGATTGTTCAAACCGGTGAGCGAATCGGTAACCGCGAATTCGACCGACCGTGTGAGACTTGCGCGCAGGCAGTCTGCATAGCGCTTGCGCCGGATCTGGGTGATGCTTCGCGCCACGAGTTCGTTCGGGTCGAGCGGGCGAACGAGGTAATCATTGATGCCGAGATCAAGCGCGCGGATCACCAGATCCTCTTCACCCTGCTCTGCAACCATCAGCACTGGAATGAATCGCGTGCGCTCGAGCGAGCGCAATTGCGAGCACAGTCTCAACGGGTCGTAGTCCTCCAGCGCCGAGGAGACGATAATGAGCTCGTAGGGCTTCTCGGCCGCCTCGAAGAGGGCCGCCTGCGGATCGCCGATGACCGTCGTCATGGCAACATCCTTCAGGGTCCGGTTCATGCGCTCCTGCGCGTTTGCACGCCCTTCGACGAGAAGAACGAGACCGGGTTCGTCGAGCGTGCCCTCATGCGGGGCCAGCAAGGCCGCTGTATCAAGATCGCGGACCGATTCGGCGCGAAGCCGCAATTCGTCGCTCAGAGCCTTGAACCGGATCAGGCTTTTGACGCGCGTCATCAACTGAAGGTCGTTGACCGGCTTGGTCAGAAAATCATCTGCTCCCGCCTTGAGGCCCCGGACCCGGTCGGCGGGTTGGTCTAGCGCGGTGACCATCACCACCGGTATATGCGCGGTCCTGGGATTCTTCTTGAGCCGTTCACAGACCTCGAAGCCGTCGATACCGGGCATCATGATGTCGAGCAGGATGAGGTCGACCTGGGTCTGATCGCAAATCGACAGCGCCGTTATGCCATCGGCCGCGGTGAGAACATCGAAATACTCCGCCATCAGGCGGGCTTCGAGCAGCTTCACATTGGCCGGGATGTCGTCCACCACCAGAATGCGCGCAGTCATGATTGGCCTCCCGGACTACGCATCACCAAGATAGGTCTTGATGGTTTCAATGAATTTCGGAACCGAGATCGGTTTGGAGATATAGGCCTCGCACCCGCCCTGGCGGATGCGTTCCTCATCCCCCTTCATCGCGAAGGCGGTAACGGCAATGACGGGAATGACATGCAGGTCGTCATCCTGCTTGAGCCACTTGGTGACTTCGAGGCCGGACACCTCCGGAAGCTGGATATCCATCAGGATTAAATCGGGACGGTGCTTTCGGGCGAGATCCATCGCTTCCATGCCGTTGCGGGTCTGGACGGTCTTGTAGCCCGAGGCTTCGATCAGGTCCCGGAAGAGCTTCATGTTGAGTTCGTTGTCCTCAACAATCATCACCTGTTTCGTCATGTCCGTTCCCACCCCCAAATCCGGGCGGCGATTTGCCCGCCGGATTCTGCTGATATTGCCGTGCGCCGAACGACGCCATCTTCGTCATGGCCGCGATCCAAACCCCAGACAATCGACTGCCTGATGATATTCCTTACCGTCACCTTAGTTTCATTAGGTTGAAAAAGTGGTAATCGGACCTTTGCAATCCGGCGAATGAACACAAACGGGGTCGGCAGAACCATGGCGGACGCGGAAGACACAGCAATCTCGGTTCTCGCCTGGCTCGCCGGCGAGCCGGAACTGATGGGCCGATTTCTGGCCCTTACCGGCCTCGAGGCGGGAAACCTGCGCGAAGCGGCCCGCGAGCCGGGCTTTCTGGCGGGAGTTCTCGCTTTCCTGATGAACCATGAGCCCACCATGATGGATTTCTGCGCTTCCAGCGGCACGAGCCCCGAGAGCGTTCGACGGGCATACCATGAGCTTGGCGGCCAGGGCGACGCGCCATGATCCGGATTCCGGATGCAGAGCACGACAGCTTGAAACTTCAAGAGCGGCCGCTTGTGGTTTGCGACATCGACGAGGTGGTTCTCGAATTCGTGGCCCCGTTTCAGGGCTTTCTGAAAGCCAACGGGCACGAATTGCGGCCCCGGTCCTTCCGCCTGACCGGAAACATCGTCAACATCGAGGACGGTCGCGAAACCGAAGCTGAGGACGTTGGCCGGTTGATCGAGGCGTTCTTCGGTGAACAGTCGAACTGGCAGACGCCAGTGGAGGCGGCGGCCGAAAGCCTGGCGAACCTCTCCGCCGACGCGGACATTGTCTTTCTCACGGCCATGCCACCCCGGCATCGCATCATGCGGCGCGAACTCCTGAGCCGACACGGCTTCGATTACCCGATGATCGCGACCGAATCGCCCAAGGGACCTGCAGTCCGGGCGCTGCACGGAAACCGTGCGCATCCAGTCGTCTTTGTTGATGATATCTTCGTCAACCTGCATTCGGTCAGGGAGCACATGCCGCAGACCCTGCTGATCAATCTGATGGCCAATCCGACATTTCGAGCGCTGGCCCCGCATCCCGGCGACGGCGTGAGCGTCGCCACGGACTGGCGGCATGCCGAATCCCTGATCCGTGCACATATTGCTTCCTGAGCCGGCCTCCTGCACGGTCGCAGGCGATCTGTCTGTCCTGCCGTTCATGCAGCGGGCCTCAGGATCTTGCGCATAAGCGGTCGACCGGGCTTGCGCTCGGCCACCACCGAAAATCCCGCCTTCTCGAACACGGCAACCGAGCCCGTGAACAATCCGGGTGATTGCGGGTGCTTCGCGTGGGCGATCGGGCAGGCATCGACCACGCGCGCGCCACTGGTCGCGGCATGGGCAACGGCAGCCTTGACAAGCGCGTGGCTCAGCCCCTGTCCGCGCTTGCGCGATGTGACAAAAAAGCACGAGATCGCCCAAAGGCCTGGGTCCTCGGGATCATCGGCGTCGAGCGGTCTGGATACGGTGCGGTTCGTATTCCAGCGCGGGACGTGGGACCGCGGCGTGACCTGGACCCAGCCCACCGGCCGGCCGTCCTCGAAAGCGATCAATCCCGGCGGCATCGCAGCCTCGGTGGCCGCCTTCAACAGCGCCTTGCGCTCTTCACGATCCATCGCCTGACGCAGCTTGGGCTCCAGCCGGAAGTGGCTGCACCAGCAGCCATAGCAAGCGCCCTGGGGTCCGAACAACGCTTCCAGTTCGGGCCAGTTGTCACCGGTTGCCGGACGAACTTCCAAGGTCAAATTCAACACTCTCCAGATTGACGGGCCAGAATGACGGAACGGGCTTGTGAGTCGAAAGGATATTGCGTAATCTGCAAATGTTCAATCTTTGTTCCCTGCGTGCCGGAAACAATGCCCCAGTCACCCGAGCCATCCGATCAGGAGGTGTCCGGCTTTTGCCGCGACTGCCTTGCGCGGGCGCGACCGACTGGCCGGCGTTGCCATAATTGCGGCAGCCCGCGCCTCGTGCGTCATGCCGAACTCGATGCGCTGACACTTGCCCATGTGGATTGCGACGCGTTCTACGCCGCTGTGGAGAAGCGTGACAAACCGGAACTTGCCGACAGGCCGGTGATCATCGGGGGCGGAAAGCGTGGTGTGGTTTCGACCTGCTGCTATATCGCGCGCATCCACGGCGTTCGAAGCGCCATGCCGATGTTCAAGGCCCTGGATGCCTGTCCGGATGCCGTGGTCATCTCGCCTGACATGGAAAAATACGCGCGCGTCGGCCGGCAGGTGCGGCAGATGATGGAGGAGTTGACACCCCTGGTGCAACCGATCTCCATCGACGAGGCATTTCTGGATCTCGCAGGCACCGAGCGGCTGCACAAGGACACCGCGGCGCGCACGCTGGCGCGTTTCGCCGCCCGCGTCGAAACGGAAATCGGAATCACGGTTTCGGTCGGCCTGTCCTATTGCAAGTTCCTCGCCAAAGTCGCATCGGACCTCGACAAGCCCCGCGGGTTTTCTGTCATCGGAAAGGCCGAGGCGCTTGATTTTCTCGAACCCCGCCCGGTGACGCTGATCTGGGGCGTGGGCAAGGCCTTCGCTTCAACGCTCGAACGCGACGGCATTCGCACCATCGGTCAATTGCAGAGGATGGAGCAGGAAGCCCTGATGCGCAAATACGGCGTGATGGGTAAGCGGCTCTACCATCTCGCGCGCGGCGAGGACGATCGGACAGTCCATCCCAACGAAGGGGCGAAGAGTGTCTCGGCGGAAACCACCTTCAACAGCGACCTTTCACGAGCCGAGGATCTGGTTCCGGTTCTCAGACGCCTGTCCGAGAAGGTTTCGGCGCGGCTTAAGGCCTCGGGTGTCGCCGGCCATACGGTCGTCCTGAAGCTCAAAACCGCGGACTTCAAGAGCCGAACCCGGAATTTCAAACTCGAGGATCCGACGGTGCTGGCCGACCGGATTTTCCGCACCGGCCTGCATCTCCTGGACAAGGAACTGGGCTCGGACCGGTTCAGGCTGCTCGGCATCGGCGTGAGCGAACTTTCCGACGCCGAACACGCGGACCCGCCGGATCTGGTCGATCCCGCAGCGGCGCGCCGAGCGGTGGCGGAAAGCGCCATCGACAAGGTCCGCCAGAAATTCGGCCGGGACATCGTCGAGACCGGCTACACATTCGGCGCCTCGCGCAAGATTCGGCAGTCGGACGGGCACTGATGGCGATCGCGTTGAACCGGGCTGACGGGCGCTCAGATCGGCGTCTCACGTCTTGGCCGGTTTCCGGACGCTTCCGGCCGGCTCCGCCTCGCCGTCGATTCCTCTGAGGGAGTCTTGATTCTTATCAAGGGCTTATGAGTTTTTTCTAAAGTCCCATCGAAGCCTGTTAAAGTGCCGCATCAACACAAGCCGCAAGCGGGCGCCACAATCAAACCAGTTCCACATCAAGCACGCCCGGCGCAGCCTTCAGCGCGGAGGCGATCTGCGGCGATATCTTGTATCGGTCGGCGAGCGTGACTTCAATCTCACGGCGCCCCTCGTCCTTGATCATGATGAAGGAAACCTGCCCTTCCCCGCGCGACTTGAGATGTGTCGTTAGCGAATTGAGCGGCTTTGCATCGCGCAGATAGACCCTGAGCGCCGACTGGCCCCGGGCGGCGCGATCCTCAAGCGATTCCGCTGTCTGAATCCTGAGGCCGATACCCTCGGGCCGTTCTTCGGCGGTGACCGTGATCACGATTGACTTTCCGGGTTCGAGCAGTTCCCGATGCAGCGCAAGCCCCTCCGAAAACAGCACCGCCTCATACTGTCCCGAACTGTCGGAGAAGGCCACGATGCCCATCTTGTTTCCGGTGCGGGTCTTGCGTTCCTGCTTGCTGGTCACGGTTCCCGCGAGGCGGCCGGCGGTCGCGCCATTCTTGACGGCAATCGCGAAGTCGGCCCAGGTCTGGACGCGCATCTTGGCAAGCAGGTCGGCATAAGAGTCGAGCGGATGGGCCGAGAGATAGAATCCCAGCGCCTGGTACTCGCGGTGCAGCTTTTCCGCCGGCAGCCATGGCGTGGCGGCGGGCAGGTGAATGGTTTCCATGCTTTCCGTCGCGCCCGCCCCGAACATGTCACTCTGACCGCTGATGCGGTTTTCCTGGGCGCGTTGGGCAAAACCGAGAATGCGATCGAGGCCAGCGACAAGCGCTGCGCGGTCATGGCCGAAGCAATCGAGCGCACCGGCAGTGATCAGGCTTTCGAGAACCCGGCGGTTGACCTGGCGCGGATCGATCCGCAGGCAGAAACCCTCGAGCGAGGCGAATTCCTCGTCGCCGCGCACATCAACAATGTGTTCGACAGCTGCATCCCCGACACCCTTGATGGCTGCGAGCGCGTAATAGATCCGGTTTTCGCCGGTCTCGAAATGGCGGTAGCTGGTTTGAACCGACGGCGGCACCACTTCGATGCCAAGTCGGCGGGCATCCTGTCGAAAATCGACGAGCTTGTCGGTGTTGGACATGTCGAGCGTCATCGACGCGGCTAGAAACTCGACCGGATAATGCGCCTTGAGATAGGCCGTCTGGTACGACACGATGCCGTAGGCGGCGGCGTGAGACTTGTTGAAGCCGTAATTGGCGAACTTGGCCAGCAGGTCGAAGATCATGTCGGCCTGCGGTTTGGATACATCGCGCTCGACCGCGCCCTCGACAAACCGGACGCGCTGCTTGTCCATTTCCTCCTTGATCTTCTTGCCCATGGCGCGGCGCAGCAGATCGGCTTCGCCGAGCGAGTAGCCCGCAAGGACCTGGGCGATCTGCATCACCTGCTCCTGATAGACGATCACGCCCTGGGTTTCGGCCAGGAGCCCGTCAATCTTGGGGTGAATCGAGGCGAGTTCCTCCTCGCCATGCTTGCGCGCATTGTAGACCGGGATGTTCTCCATCGGGCCCGGACGATAGAGCGCCACCAGCGCGATAATGTCCTCGATGCGGTCAGGCCGCATGCCGATCAGCGCCTTGCGCATTCCAGCCGATTCGACCTGAAACACGCCTACGGTCTCACCGCGCGACAACATTTCGTAGGTCGGCGCGTCATCGAGCGGGAGGGCTTCGAGGTCGACCGAAATGCCGCGCTTTGCAACGAAGTCGACTGCGGTCTTGAGCACCGTTAGCGTTTTGAGGCCGAGAAAGTCGAACTTGACCAATCCGGCCTGCTCGACCCATTTCATGTTGAACTGGGTCACCGGCATGTCGGAACGGGGGTCGCGGTACATCGGCACCAGTTGCGACAACGGCCGGTCGCCGATGACAATACCCGCGGCATGCGTTGAGGCGTGGCGGTAAAGCCCCTCCAGCTTCTGGGCAATGTCGAGCAGACGCTCGACCGCCGGTTCCTTCTCGATCTCCTCGGCAAAGCGCGGCTCTTCCTCGATCGCCTTGTGAAGCGGCGTGGGGTTGGCCGGATTGTTGGGCACGAGCTTGCAGACGCGGTCCACGAGCCCGTAGGGCATCTCAAGCACACGTCCCACATCACGCAGCGCCGCGCGTGCCTGTAGGCTTCCGAATGTGATGATCTGGGCGACCTGGTCGCGACCGTATTTGCCGACAACGTACCGGATCACTTCTTCACGCCGGTCCTGGCAAAAGTCGATGTCGAAGTCCGGCATCGAAACACGCGCCGGGTTGAGAAAGCGCTCAAACAGCAGCGAGAACCGCAAGGGGTCGACGTCGGTGATCGTGAGCGCATAGGCAACCAGCGAGCCCGCGCCCGAGCCGCGGCCGGGGCCCACCGGGATCGCATGGTCCTTCGCCCATTTGATAAAGTCGGCCACGATGAGAAAGTAACCCGGAAACTTCATGTTCTCGATGATCTCGAGTTCGGTTTTCAGCCGATCGGTATAGTCGTCCCTGGTGTATCCCTCCGCGAGGCCGATGCGCTCCAGCCGCGCTTCAAGCCCCTCGATTGACTGCCGCCTCAGTTCCGCGGCTTCCGCCGCCAGGGCCTGTTCCGGATCAGCCTCTCCCCCGCCGGTGAAGCGCGGAAGTATGGGATCGCGTTTCTCCACGATGGCTGAGCAGCGCTGCGCGATTTCCACGGAGTTGCGCAGCGCTTCGGGGATATCGGCAAAAAGCGTCACCATTTCCGAACGGGATTTGAGGCAATGGTCGACACTCAGGCGCGGCCGCCGGTCATCGGACATCACCGCGTTGTTGGCCACCGCCATGAGCGCATCATGCGCCTCAAAATCATCCGGTGTCGGAAAGAACGCTTCGTTGGTGGCAACGAGCGGGATACCGACGTCATAGGCCAGAGCGATCATCCGGCTCTCATGCGCCCGGTCGTAGCCGTTCTGACGCTGCAGTTCGAGGTAGAGCCTGTCACCAAAGGCGGCATGGAGCCGTTCCAGCCGGGCGGACGCGCGATCGGGGTGCCCCTCTCGCATGCACTCGTCAACCGGCCCACCCGCAGCACCGGTCAGCAGGATCAAGCCTTCAGCCGCTTCCTCAAGCCATGACATCAGGAGATGCGGCCTGTCGCCGCCGTCCCCTTCGAGATAGGCGCGGCTGACAAGAGCCGTGAGGTTCTCGTACCCTTTCGGGGTTGCGGCATGAAGAACCACGGAGGGCAACCGGACCAACTGTTCGCGGTGCGAGGGTCTGCGCTCCCCGGACTGACCGTCCTGCATATCGAGATCGAGCTGACAGCCGATCAGCGGCTGAATCCCTGCCTCCATCGCCTTGGCCGAAAACTCCAGTGCTCCGAAGAGGTTGTTGGTGTCGGTAATCGCCAATGCGGGCTGCTCATCGGCGACAGCGCGCTTGATCAGAGTCTTGATCGGCAGCGCGCCCTCCAGCAGCGAATACGAGGAATGAACCCGCAAGTGCACGAAACCCGGCCAGTCGGACGCATCAGCAGGCGTCTGCGGCTGCCCCTCGTCGGCGCCGGAAGACGGTGCTCCCGAAGCCAGGTCGGCCAGCATCCTCGCTGACTTGCTTTCCCGCGCCATGATGTCTCCTGCCAATCGGTCCGGGTCTCAGATGCCGCTCTTTCGGCTCGAAGACTCACGGTGCGATTGTGAAGACCCGGCTGGGAAAGTCCAGTGGTCAGGACCCTGATCGTGCTCTTACCCCCAGGCACAATGCATGGGGAGCGAACGCTAGCGGGTGATGACGAAATCTCGGGACGTCCGGCTGGAAAGCGGGAAGCGCCCGCGGATCAAAGCGCCATGGCGATGACCGCGAAACTGGCGACAAACAGGGACATGGAAACGAATGCGGCGAGATCACGGGCGAATGCAGTCATGGTCAACTCCGATAAATTCTGTTTATGTACATTTTATGTTCTATTTTTGTTCCAATGTCAACCGCATGATGACTGCTTTTGATTCGCGTGTCCTCGTGACGGACGGTTGTGAGGACAGGGCATCCGGATGCGCCATGGGCGCCGCAACACTTCGAGCCGACACATGCCTGTGATCGCTCAACCGGGTCGGTCGAACGACAACCCCATTCGCCGATGGCTTGCCTCAGGCGCCGGGCCCAGACACTTCAGGCGCCGGGCTCAGACACGAAAAAACCCGGAAGACAATATCTTCCGGGTTATCGATGGTCGGTTCCGCACCCTGGGTTTGCGACCTTCCTGCGCACATGAAGTATCGCGCGCCGGATCCGCAAAGGTGCTCTTTCAGTCTGCGCCGCCCATGTTGTCAGCGTCCACAAGAACGCATCGCAAGGACGCGGCAGCAGACTTAATTGCAGGCGTCCTTAAGACCCTTGCCGGCCGAAAACTTCGGCACATTGCGGGCAGGAATATCAACTTCCTTGCCGGTCTGCGGATTGCGGCCCTTGGAGGCTTCGCGGCGTGATACAGTAAAGTTTCCGAAACCGATCAGACGGACATCGCCACCGTTCTTCAATTCTCCTGTGATCGTTTCAAAAACCGCCTCGACAGCTGCCGTTGCGTCCCCCTTGCTGATACCCGATTTCTCGGCAACAGCGGCCACGAGTTCGTTCTTGTTCATTTCCTACCCTTCCTGGCGTTAAGCCGACTCAGTTTATTCGATGCGGTGATCCTACGCATCTTGGGGTCCCGCGCAACCAAACGCGGTGCAAAACCAAGGGTTTTGGGCGGTTTTCACAGGTCAAAACGGCAAAACGGGCGGAAAAACTTCCCGCCCGCCGAAAGGCCAGTGCCTGCCTTAGAAAACCCTAATGCGCGATGGTGGCTCCGCCTTCCTCACCGGCATCCGCCGTAATCGGCGTTTCCGTTTTCGCATCCGGATCCCAGGTGATGGCCTCGGGCATGCGAACCAGCGCATGCCTGAGCACATCTCCCATCTTGGAAACCGGGATGATGTCGAGGCCGTTCTTGACGTTGTCCGGGATCTCGGGGAGGTCCTTGGCGTTGTCCTCGGGGATCATGACGGTCTTGATGCCGCCGCGAAGTGCGGCGAGCAGCTTTTCCTTCAGCCCGCCGATGGGAAGCACCCTGCCCCGCAGCGTGATCTCGCCGGTCATGGCCACATCGCGGCGCACCGGGATGCCTGTCATGATCGACACGATCGACGTCGCCATGGCGACACCGGCGGACGGGCCGTCCTTCGGCGTGGCGCCTTCGGGAACGTGGACATGGATATCGCGCTTGTCGAACATCGGCGGTTCGATGCCGAAATCGACGGCGCGCGAGCGGACATAGGAGGCCGCCGCCGAGATCGATTCCTTCATGACGTCGCGAAGGTTGCCGGTCACGGTCATCTTGCCCTTGCCGGGCATCATGACGCCTTCGATGGTGAGCAGTTCGCCGCCGACCTCTGTCCAGGCAAGGCCCGTCACCACGCCGACCTGATCGTCCGTCTCCGCCTCGCCATAGCGGAAACGGGCGACGCCAAGATAGTCGGCGAGGTTTTCCTCGGTCACGCTGACGCTCTTGGAGCCGGTCTTGAGGATTTCGGTAACCGCCTTGCGCGCGAGCTTCGTCAACTCGCGCTCGAAGTTGCGGACGCCAGCTTCCCTCGTGTAGGTCCGGACGACCTGCAGTAGCGCCTCATCCGTGATCGCGAACTCGTCGTCCTTGAGCGCATGGTCCTTGATTGCCTTGGGCAGCAGGTGTCTGCGGGCGATCTCGAGCTTTTCATCCTCGGTGTAGCCGGCAATCCGTATGATCTCCATACGGTCCATCAGCGGCGCCGGGATATTGAGCGTGTTGGCCGTGGTGATGAACATCACGTTTGACAGATCATACTCAACCTCAAGGTAGTGGTCCATGAAGGTCGAGTTCTGTTCCGGATCCAGCACCTCGAGCAACGCCGAGGACGGATCGCCGCGAAAATCCTGACCCATCTTGTCGATCTCGTCGAGCAGGAAGAGCGGGTTGGACTTCTTCGCCTTTTTCATCGACTGCACGACCTTGCCCGGCATGGAGCCGATATAGGTCCGCCGGTGGCCACGAATCTCGGCCTCGTCGCGCACGCCGCCAAGCGCCATGCGGACATACTCTCGGCCGGTCGCTTTGGCGATCGACTTGGCAAGTGAAGTCTTGCCGACGCCGGGAGGTCCGACGAGGCAAAGGATCGGACCCTTGATCTTGGATGACCGCGCCTGAACCGCGAGATACTCGATGATCCGCTCCTTGACCTTCTCGAGGCCGTAGTGATCGACTTCAAGCACCTTTTCGGCGGCATTCAGGTCGATCTTTACGCGGGACTTCTTGCCCCAGGGCAAACCCAGGAGCCAGTCGAGATAGTTGCGCACGACCGTCGCCTCGGCCGACATCGGGCTCATTTGCTTGAGCTTCTTGAACTCGGCCTCGGCCTTCTCGCGCGCTTCCTTGGACAGCTTGGTCTTGGAAATGCGTTGTTCGATCTCGCTCATCTCGTCGCGGCCTTCGTCGCCGTCGCCGAGTTCCTTCTGGATCGCCTTCATCTGCTCATTGAGATAGTACTCGCGCTGCGTCTTCTCCATCTGCCGTTTGACGCGGCTGCGGATGCGTTTTTCGACCTGCAGAACGGAAATCTCGCCTTCCATGAAGCCGAGCGCCTTTTCCAGACGGGCCTTCACAGAGACCGTCGAGAGCATATCCTGCTTCTCAGGAATTTTGATGGCGAGATGCGAAGCCACCGTATCGGCGAGCTTGGAATAATCGTCGATCTGGCTGGCGGCGCCCACCACTTCAGGTGAAATCTTCTTGTTGAGCTTGACGTAATTCTCGAATTCGGAGACCACCGAGCGCGACAACGCCTCGATCTCGACCGCATCCTCTTCAGGTTCGGCAAGCTCGACGGCGTGGGCTTCGTAGAACTCTTCGCGATCGGTGTAGCGCGTCACCTCCGCGCGTGTGCGGCCCTCGACTAGAACCTTCACGGTCCCGTCGGGCAGCTTGAGAAGCTGCAGCACATTTGCGATGGCGCCGATCTGGTAGATGCCTGACGGATCCGGGTCGTCGTCACCGGCATTGATCTGGGTCGCCAGCATGATTTGCTTGTCCGAGCCCATCACCTCTTCCAGCGCGCGGATCGACTTTTCGCGCCCCACGAAAAGCGGCACGATCATGTGCGGAAACACAACGATGTCGCGCAATGGAAGAACGGGGTAGATACCTGCCTCTTCGGGCGTGTGTGATGAGCTCACGTTTTTGTCCGGCATGTCATTTCCTTTCCTGGCCCTGCTGGCCTGGCCATTGAGGCCTGTTGGCAACGCACGCGGCAGCCCCGGATTACCAGCAGCCAGCCATGGCGTCCTTGCGAAGGTTCTCGCCTCCTCGGATGTAGGTGGAGAACCAGCCCGCTGTTTTCAAGGCAAAGCTGTTTCGAACGGGCCTTGGCCTGCAATCGCCTATCACCGATTCGGAGAATATTAGAGAACGAAAGTGGCGGGAAGCTGGAGAGACGGGAAAACGCACTGTTCAACACCTGCGCCAAACGCCTGTCGGTCACGGATCCGGTCCTTGTGCCGAGCCCCTTGAGCGGCATCCATTTCGATGTGACTGCAGTGCTGCGCTTTGGGGCGCGAAAGCCCCCAAATATGGGCATACCCTATACTCAGCACTACGAAAACTGTGCCGCCACTTGCCTGCGATGCGGATGTGCGCGGTGCTCGAACAGATAAATCCCCTGCCAGGCGCCGAGCATCATCTTCCCGCCCGACACCGGAATGGACAGCGACACCGGCAAGAGCGCCGCCTTGATATGAGCGGGCATGTCGTCCGGTCCTTCCAGGGTGTGCCGCAGATACGACATCGACGGATCATCCGCCGGCGGCACCAGGCGGGACAGATAGGCGATCAGATCCCGGCGGACGTCCGGATCGGCGTTTTCCTGTATGAGAAGCGAACAGGATGTGTGGCGGACAAAAAGTGTCAGGAGACCGTCGCCCGCGCTCTCCCTTAAAAGCCATCGGGCCACATCGGGCGTAAATTCGGTCAGGCCCGGACCATCGGTCGATATTGCGAACACAGTTTGCATGTAACAATCCATTCGGAGGGGAACGCCAGTTCCCGCCGACGACCCAACCCGCTGCAGGTAAATCCGTTCAGGAAACTAGAGCGAGGCAAGTGCCGGCGCAATGCGATGAAGCGCTGTCGCTAAAGCCAGAGCACCGGTTTGCGGTCGTCCGCCGGCGTGGAGCGACGGTTTGACTGCTATTCCGGGCGATGTCCGTCCGGTCGGCACAAAACTAACCGATAATCTGGTCACGATGGCGGATCGCAAGCTCCAGCAACTTGTTGGGTCCCTGAGCGCCGAGCTTGGCGGCGAGACTGACCCGGTGGGCTTGCACGGTCCGGACACTGATAAAGAGTTGCTCCGCGATCTCCTTGCTCGTCAGCGACTGGGTCAGAAGCACAAGAACCCGCCGCTCGGCATCGGAGACCTTTCGCAGTTTCTCGGCCAGCGCGTAAGCCGAGAGATCACTCATCACATTCCGGCTTTTGCGTCCGATCGATTCACTTGTGTAAAAAGATGCGGTGCTCCCGATGGCGGCGGCCAGTTCGGATTCGGCATCCTCCTTGGCCATGAAACCCGCCGCACCCAGTTCGCGTGCGCGCTGGACGAAAGAGATATCCGTATGCATCGACAGGATGAACGCCCTGACGCCGGGCTGGTTTGTTCCGATCCATTCCAGCACGCCGAAACCGTCGATCAAGGGCATGGAGAGATCGGCCACCAGAATCCGGGGTTCGTACAATTTGAGTTTGGCAATGCAGCTTTCACCGTCAGCCGCTTCTGCAAGAACGGTAATTCCAAGGCTATTGGTCAGGCAGGAGACCACACCGCCCCTGAAGATCGGATGATCATCGCACACGATGGCGGTTTGCTCCGGGTCGGTCACAACCTGCCCTCGCCGCCTGTTGCTCCGAGAGGAAATGAAGCCGTCACTCGCAAACCGCCGAGTTCGCTTGGCCCGAGATGCCAGTCGCCGCCCAAGGAACGGATGCGCTCATCGATTGATGTAAAACCAAGCCCGAACACAGGCTGAGCCAGACTTGCCTTCGGCTCCAGCCCGGCGCCATCGTCCTCGATCGACAGATGTATCCGATCCCTGGTCTGGCGGATTGCGGCATGACATGCGGAAGCTCCGGAGTGCCGGCTTACATTTGCAAGGCACTCCTGGACAATCCTGTAGACATGCAGCTTGACGGTCGTGCTGAGCCGGGCCTCGTCGAAATCCAGCACAACACGGGTTTCAATCTGGCTCGATATTTCAAGGTGCTCGAACAGCGTTTCCAGGGCCTTCTCAAGCCCGAGATGACTGATCGCGGCGGGGTGCATTTCCTTCGATATTCTTCTCAGCTCATCAAGCGCGGTCGTTGTTGTCTCGATCAGCGATGGCAGGGCCGAGGTCCAGTCCGCTGCCTTTTTCTCGCGTTCGAGCTTCTTCAGGCTCCCGAGCACGACCAGGAAATCCTGACCGACGCCGTCATGCAGTTCCTTGGCAAGGCGCTGACGCTCGGAATCCTGTGCCGCAATGGCCTTGGCGGCGCCTTCCGCCCGCAACCCCATGAGCTTGAGGCTCATTTCCCTGTTCGCAAGTTCTCCCATGCGGAACCGCGAGGCGATGGCGAGCGAGAACAGCACTGCCTCAAGGCACAACGTGACCTCAAGAAGGTTGTTCTCGACTAGCCCCAGACGCAAGCCAACCAGCTTTTCCAGAACAACGAAGGCCATCCCCGGGATCATGGCGAAGCCGAGCGGGAAGAGAAGCACGCGCGCCTGCCGGCTGCCGTTCCAGGCACGGATGCAAACCAGGGGAAACGCAATCAGAAACAGCGCAGCCGCACACAGAAGCAGAACCGGCTGGACATACCAGTAGGGACTGAAGGGCAGGCAAAGCACTGCAACGGATGCGACCATTGCCGGCGCCATCAACGGCATTCCCCTTGTTCTGCTTTCCCCCTCCTCCCGCAGGAATTCGGAAATGAATGCTCCACCGAAGAGGACGCCGCAATAGACTGCGACAAGCAGCATGAGATTGCTCACCTGTGGCGCCCCCGACCACGCATAGGCCGCCCCATAGCCTGAAAGATAAAGGGCCAGCAGCAAAAGCGCGCCGATGGTTGCGGCATTGAGCAGAAATGCCGGAGAACGAACCAGACCACCCACAAGACCATTGTAGGCGATGGTCGCAAGAATGATCCCGGTCAAAAACGTCTTGAACAGGTGATCGGCACGGTCCATGGCCCTGAATTCGGGCCAGTTGCCAGCCGACAGGCGAAGGGTTGTCATCACCGGCTGCTCGATCCGAACGTAGATGTCCGTGCCGGGCATTCTCTCGGTCAACGGCAGAACCATATGTGGACTCCTCACATCCCGGTCGTCCATCGCAACAAGATCGCCGGTTTGTGTCTGAGCCCAGCCGGGGGCGGTCTCATTGCCTGATCCGTTGCGGTTTTCCATCCTGAAAAACGCGACCGCGCGATCGACGACGAAATTCACCATCAGCAGATCGAAATCCCCGGGTTCCTCCAGGCGCAGCCATACCGGAGCGCTCCCGTATCCTGTGCGAAACCAGGTGGTTTTCTCACCGAAGCCCGCCGTACCGCAGCAGACATCCTCGATTCCAGCGTCGGGAGACGCGCCCGGAAATACGAAGAATGCCATCTGGCGTCCGAACTGGCCATCACGATCCTCCGCTTGCGCAGATGCCCCGCTCCAAACGCCCAGCAAAAGTGCCAGCAACAGGCACCTGAGTTCCAAGGCCATCGGCTGACCTTTCAGCGAATCCCGTCTTGTTGGCGGGCCCTTATAAGCCGCGGATACGCCGCCGCTCTGCAAGGCGCGCCTTTGTTCACATCCACACCATTAGGCCTGAAGCGATCCCGAAAGGGAATAGGTACATCTACCTATCATTTAGGCAGTCCTGACAATGGACCGATTGCCCCGCGCACCGGACAGTAACACACCAAGGTTGCCCCCGGGATCTTCCGGCGCAAGGCTCCGTCCTGCAGCACACGACTGCCAGAGCGTCTGCCGGCCACCATTCGATCAGGAGATAGATGTGAAACAAAGCGGCTCGGGACATTGCACTTACGCTTTTCGCATATCCCGGCCAGCTCGGCAGACAATGCGACCCGGAGGGCTGAACCAATGAATGACTGCACTGGCGCAAAGCTGAATTCACTTGCCGGATCTACCAAGGGCCGAAGAAAACTGAAGGCCAGCCTGCCAACCGTATTGCCCGCAATCGCTCTGGCTCTGGGACTGATGTCTGGCTGCACTCCGAGCAAAACCGGTAAAATCATTCAAGAAGTCCCACTGGCCAACGTGACCCTGAATGAAGCCGAAGCCACCCGACTGGCCAATGCGCTTTCCTGGAAAAGAGGCATGTCAGGGCGTCAGGCACGCGCGCTGGTTGATGAGGCTTATAGAAAACCCCCGGAAGCGCGGGACAATGATCTCGCATCGTACCGGCGGATCGAACGCGAACATGCACGTGTTTTGCGTCAGGAAAGACTGGACCGCCTCGGCGGCGAAGGCGGCGGCGGCGGTGGCGGTGGCGCCCACTGAGGAGGTGAAAGCATGCTCAGCCGCAGACGTTTCCTGACCGCGAGCGGAGCTGCGGTCGCCACCGGGACCACCGCGCAAGCCCCTGCGGCACCCCGGACCGGACAAGACGACACGTCCGGCCCACGGCACGCTGACCGGTCGGCCGCGATCTATGTGCCTGGATACTACGCCGGCAATGCCTGGGCCAACGGGCAGAAGGTTGTCGAACACCCCGTGCTCGCCCGTGGTCTCAAGCCGACCGACGAGCATGCGCGATTGCTGTCGCGGATCGGCCTCGACGGCTCCATCCGCCAGGCCGTCCTTCCGGTGTACGCTCATGACGTCGCTGTTGCGCCTGACCGCTCGGTGGGCATCCTGTGCGGCTTCAATGCGGGCGGGCATGTCGCCTTCGATCCCGATACGCTGGATGTCGCTGCACTCGGAGCACCTTTCAAGAAGGGCTGGAACGGCGGCGGCCATGCCCAGTTTCTGCCCGATGGACGCGGCGTTCTGCTGTCCGAACGCGCGCCTTTCAAATCGCTGCGGAACAGGGTGGAAAGCCATCATGGCCGGATCACAATTCGCGATCCGTCGACCATGAAGATCCTTGAAAGCTATTCCACACACGGCATCGATCCGCACGACATCCGCCTTGTCGAGGATGGCCGCTACCTGGTCATCGCCAATTACGGGTCGGTGATCGAAAAGGCATCCGGCAAGAAAGCCGTACCACGCAGGGTTGTCGAAGCCAGCATTACAACAATCGAGGTTGCCAGCGGAAGGCTGGTGGACAAGCAACTCACGGGCTCGCAGAACACGGAGTTGCGGCACCTTGCGGCCGCCGGTCGTGACTCGGTCTTTGCCATTCAGGCCCTGCTCGGAGACGAAAAAGCCCTCGCCCGCCAAAACGAATTCGAAGACATCATTTACGAGGCCGACATTACGACGTCACGGGACAGCCCCTACCTGAGCGCCGCGACACTGATGTTCTCCGGCGATGGAGCTCCGGCCGTGGAGATGGGCGACGAAGCTGCGACCAGGCTGATGCGACACGGCCTGTCGATCAAATACGACGCGAAACACCACCAGGTTATCGCCAGCTATCCCACGACCCACCGCGTCATGGTGTTTGATGCCGCCGGGGGAGCGCTTCTGGATATCATCGATACCTCTTCCATGGGTCTGCGCTATCCATGCGGGGTAACCCTTCTGCCGGACGAGACACACTATGCGGTGACCGGGTTCTGGGAGAACCTTTTCGTGTTCGAGCGCGGGACCCATCGCCTCGTCCGCGACCTGTGTCTCTATCCCCTCTTTTTCGGTCACAGCCATATCACCGCAGCCTGACGCGGTGCCGCAATTTCCGAGAACCCACAAGGAGCTTGAAAATGATCGCCCCCCCTCACCAAAAAGGTACAGCAAACCGTTTGCCCCGCAAAACCGGAATGGTTGGCATATGTGCCGCCGGACTCGCAATCTCCGTGGGGCTTTCGGGATGTCTGTTGCCGAACGACACAACTGTACCGACCTACAACGAAGTCCAGGCCATCAATGCTGGAGGTGAGCTTGCAAATGCCGCCATGACCCGCCTCGGCGGCGAAGGCGGAGGTGCGGGCGGCGGCGGTGGCGGTAGCCACTGAAAAATCCAAGCTTTCGCAACCATTGAGGAGGGCAGGAACGCGTGGCGGCACAGCCGCCGCGGCCCCTACCATGGGTTTGCCTGGGAAGCATCGGCTGCGATCGGCAGGTTCGGCCGGCAAGCCGATTCAGGCTGCGCGCGAAGGATTTCGGCCTGCCGAACAGCAAGCAGTCAGCTTAACGTAGCTTGGAGAATGCGATGGCACCGATGTTGAAGGTCGCGGCTGTTCAGCAGATCGCCGTTCAGAGAACGATCCTCGACGCCGGCCCGCAAAAGCACCCATTGGAACGCCGCATTGCGGCTGGTGTCGTGGCGGGACTTGTGGTCGCCAGAGCGACAGATGTTCCATGTCTGTCGTTTGCGTGTGCCCGGAATTTCAGCATTGTCGAACCAGCCAGCAGCGCAAGACCGTATGCAAAGAACCGGATTACCGCGACACCGGCGCGCGCCATCCGAACCCACCGGCGGCGCCTGACGTCGCGTACACTCAACCTGCAGATCTTTGGTGGCGCCCTTGCGGCCAGTTCAGGGTCAACGCGGGGAGCGCACGACTTGAAAAGGCTTTGCGAAGGAAGGTGTCCCTGCCTCAGGAAACCAAAACGGGCCCCGAGGGGCCCGCCGGATAAACTCACCGAAATCGAGACAAGCGATCAGGCCGAAGCCGATCCCTTGTTCTCGTCATCGCGCTCCGCATAGATGTAGAGCGGACGGGCATTGCCGTTGACCACCTCGTCGGAGATGACCACCTCGCGCACGCCTTCAAGCGCCGGGAGTTCGAACATCGTGTCGAGCAGGATCTTCTCCATGATCGAGCGAAGTCCGCGCGCGCCGGTCTTGCGGATAATTCCGCGCTTGGCGATTTCCGAAAGCGCGCTCTCGTGGAAGGTCAGTTCCACATCCTCCATTTCGAAGAGACGCTGATACTGCTTGACGAGCGCATTCTTCGGCTCGGTCAGGATCTGGATCAGGGCCGCCTCATCGAGGTCCTCAAGCGTCGCGAGCACCGGCAGACGGCCGATGAACTCGGGAATAAGCCCGAATTTCACCAGATCCTCCGGCTCGAGCTCGCGCAGCACTTCGCCGACACGGCGCTCGTCCTGGGCGCGCACGGTTGCCGAGAAGCCGATCGAGGTCTTCTCGCCGCGTGCGGAGATGATCTTGTCGAGACCGGCAAAGGCGCCGCCGCAGACGAACAGGATGTTGGTGGTGTCGACCTGCAGGAATTCCTGCTGCGGGTGCTTGCGGCCGCCCTGCGGAGGCACGGAGGCCACTGTGCCTTCCATGATCTTCAGAAGCGCCTGCTGGACGCCCTCTCCCGATACGTCGCGGGTGATGGACGGATTGTCCGACTTGCGGCTGATCTTGTCGACCTCGTCGATATAGACGATGCCGCGCTGTGCCCGCTCGACGTTGTAATCTGCCGATTGCAGCAGCTTGAGAATGATGTTCTCGACATCCTCGCCCACATAGCCCGCTTCCGTCAGCGTCGTGGCGTCGGCCATGGTGAAGGGAACATCGATGATGCGGGCCAGCGTCTGTGCAAGATAGGTCTTGCCGCAGCCGGTGGGCCCGACCAGCAGGATGTTGGACTTCGCCAGTTCCACCTCGCCCGACTTGGAGGCGTGGTTGAGCCGCTTGTAGTGATTGTGAACCGCAACAGAAAGGATCTTCTTGGCCTGATGCTGACCGATCACATACTCGTCGAGGGTTTCGATGATCTCCTGCGGCGTGGGGACGCCGTCGCGCGACTTCACCATCGAGGATTTGTTTTCCTCGCGGATGATGTCCATGCACAGTTCCACGCATTCATCGCAGATGAACACGGTCGGACCGGCAATGAGTTTGCGCACTTCATGCTGGCTCTTGCCGCAGAAAGAGCAATAAAGGGTATTCTTGGAATCGCCGCCGTTGCTGCCGCTGACCTTGCTCATTTCACTTTCCTTCCCGCGATCCGGGCGCATGACCCGGATGTTTGGCGCCTGACCGGCAATGACACGGACAAGTCACGCCGGGGTGGCAATTTCGGGGTACAAATCAGGCTGTCAGTTAATCCTGCCCTGAAGCCCTTGGCAACGAATCCCCGTTCATTCCGGCGATGCTACGCCCGAGAATTTGAATATAGACTTAACGCGCAATACTAGCGCGGTCCAGCCGACAGGCCACCCTGCTCCCACGAAATCGTGTTGCATGGATGACGCAATGACTGAGAATTCCTGCCTCATTCAGCCCCAATCAGCTATCGGCCGGCGCTTCAATGTTCTCGCGCTTGTCGAACACGCGATCGATGATGCCGAATTCATGCGCCTCTTCGGCAGTCATGAAGTGGTCGCGATCAAGCGTCTTTTCAACCGTATCGTAGTCCTGACCGGTGTGCTTGACATAGACGTCGTTGAGCCGGCGCTTCATTTTGATGATGTCCTGCGCGTGACGCTCGATATCGGACGCCTGCCCCTGAAAACCGCCAGACGGCTGGTGAACCATGATGCGCGCATTGGGGGTGGCAAAGCGCATGTCCTTCTCGCCTGCGCACAGGAGCAGAGACCCCATGGAGGCGGCCTGACCTATGCACAGTGTCGAGATCGCCGGCTTGATGAACTGCATGGTGTCGTAAATCGCCATGCCCGCGGTGACGACGCCGCCCGGCGAATTGATGTAGAGCGCGATCTCCTTCTTCGGATTCTCGGCTTCAAGAAACAGAAGCTGGGCGCAAACAAGCGTCGCCATGTGGTCTTCCACCGGGCCGGTGATGAAGATGATGCGTTCCTTCAGCAGACGCGAGAAGATGTCGTAGGACCGCTCACCGCGGTTGGTCTGCTCGACGACCATCGGCACCAGTGCCATGGCGGTATCGACTGGATTTTTCATGAAGCTTCCCTTGTCAAAGGCCCGGCAGGCCCATCGGCAGCCGGGAATCAGTCATATTGAACACACTACATAGAGTGTGCCCCCCCGGCCATTCAAGACGCAAGACCGCGAAAGACCTGCCCACCCTTGTTCACCCGCACGGTTACCGAAAGGTTAATGTTTTACTTTGCAATCGAGCCGTTGTGCGACAAACTGTTTTCAGACTTGGCGGAAACAGTGGCACAGGCCCTGCTCCGTATTGGTTCGGGAGGGAAGTGCATGCGCGAAATCAAGACCTTGTGCAACGGCATCCTTGCCGTTCTGATTGCCAGTTCGGTGGCATCGCCCGCGCTCGCCGGCGGCAAGTCGCTTGCCTGCTACCAGCAACGCCATCACCCGGCGGTCTACAAGACCGTGCACGAGAATGTGGTGGTCCGTCCGGCTGGCGTGGTCCACGAAACCATTCCCGCCCGCTACGGACAGGTGTCCGAGAAGGTTTTGATCGAGCCGGAGCGCGTCATTGCGCGCCACATCCCCGCGGTCACGAGAACCGTTCATCAGAAAGTGATGGTTCGTCCGAAATCGACCGGTTGGGAATGGCGCCGGATCAAGGGCGTGAAGACCTTGTGCAAGGTGGTTCACCCGGCGCAGTACGCCACACGGGCCCAGACGATCGTCGTTCATCCCGCCAGAACCGTGCATGAGCGTGTCCCCGCGCGTTACGCCCACCGGACACGTACGGTCGTGATCGAGCCTGCGCGGACGGTCAAGCGGCATGTGCCGGCCGTTGTCAAAACCGTGGCGCGCCAGATCGAAGTCCGCCCTGCCTCGTCAGGCTGGGTACAGGTCTCGGGCCGCAAGCGCTGCAACTGAGCGACAGATAGTCGGGGCTCTGCAGGACGATCCCCCGGTTCATGATTTTGGATTTCGCCGCCGCTCGTTCCGGGCTAAGGGGGACCATGACCAGACCCGCGCTCTCCGTTTCCCAATCGCCCCGCGATCCCGCCTTCGTGCAGGACCCGTACACCTTCTACGCCGAAATGCACCGCGCCTCGCCGGTTTTCTTCTGGGAGGATTACGGCCTGTGGTGCGTGGCGGGCTACGATCAGGTCAACGCGCTTCTCCGCGACCGACGGCTCGGGCGAGAAAACCGATGGGGGGCGCCCTTGAACCCGGTCGAGGGCCGCGGACACCTTTCCGATTTCGACCGGATCGAGAGCGGATCCCTGCTCGAACGGGAGCCGCCGGCGCACACGCGTCTCAGGACCTTGGTGAACCGCGCCTTCGTTTCACGCTCGGTCGAGCGGCTCAGGCCACGCATCCGGCAGCTTGCCGGCAAGCTCGTCGACGCCCTGCCCGAAGATCGGGCTTTCGACCTGCTGCCCGCCTTCGCCACGCCAATCCCGCTTACCGTGATCTGCGAATTGCTGGGCGTGCCGGTGGAACGCGGCAACGATCTTCTGAGCTGGTCGCACGCAATGTGCGAGATGTATGTGCCGCGCCGCGCACGCGAGACCGAGGAGCGCGCCAATCGCGCCGCGGCTGAATTCGGGGCGTTTCTGACCGGCCATATCGAGGCCCACCGGCAACAGGGGACCGATGATCTGCTGTCGGCGCTGATTGCGGTGCGCGACACCGGCGAGAAACTCTCGGACGACGAACTGATCTCGACCTGCGTTCTGCTGCTCAATGCCGGGCATGAGGCAACGGTCCATCAGACAGGCAATGCGGTGAAGACGATCCTCGACCAGGGAGGCGATCCCGGACGTTTCTTCGCAACGCCCGACCTGGCCGCGGCCACAGTGGAAGAAACCTTGCGCTATGACGCGCCGCTGCACATGTTCACGCGCTACGCCTACGAAACGGTCGATCTGGGTCCTGTGGCGCTGAAGCCGGGAGAACAGGTCGCGCTTTTGCTGGGTGCGGCCAATCGGGATCCCGCAGCCTTCGACGCGCCGGATGAATTCCGCCCGGGTCGCCCGGATCAGAAGACTGTGAGCTTCGGCGCGGGCCTCCATTTTTGCATCGGCGCACCGCTTGCCCGGCTGGAGCTGCAGGAATCGCTCAGCGTCCTGTTCGGGCGCATGCCTGATCTGGCGATGGATGAAGACGCCCGCTATCGCGACAGCTTTCATTTCCACGGGCTGGAAAGCCTGAAGGCACGGCGCAGGGCCGGGGCTTAGAACACGGCGTGATCGCCGCGCTCGATGCTAAGCCCCTGGCCCACCACGCGCTCGTAGAACCCGAAGAGGGTGTCCGAGCCGAAGGACGGGGTGGCCTCCTCATCGTATCGGCCGGTTTCAGAATCAAGCACCAGCATGGATTCGGTCGCGTAATAGCGACCGATGCGGGCGAGCTCGGCCTTGGCCTTCAGCCGCGGAGAAACGCGCCCCGCCAGATCGAGACCGCGAATGATCGCATCCATAAGCCCTACAGGAACGCTTTTGAAGACGGGTTTTCGGTTCAGCAACCGGAACAGTTCCTCCCCCTGCTCGCGCGGCGTGACTGCAGGCCCCGGACCACCTATCGGCAGGATACGGTTCCAGCGGCTCTGGTCGTCAAGACATCCGGCGATGAACACACCCAGGTCCCGGTCGCTGATCGGCTTGCAGGCGGTGAGCTCCCCATTGCCAAACAGAAGAAACGGCTTTCCGCCGCGCAACCGATCGATCTGGCCGGAGAGCGACTTGAAGAACGCGGTCGGACGGATGATCGAGTAGGTCATGCCGGAGGCAATCAGCTCGGCCTCGAAGGCGAGTTTTGCCTTCTGGAACTCAAGCAGCGGCTTTTGCACGCAGATCGCCGAAAGCAGAATCATCTGCGCGATCCCTGCCTGCCTCGCCGTATCGAGAGCCCCCGAATGGGCGAGGAAATCGATCGCCCAAGCATCCTCCGGCGCGCCTGTGCGCGAGGCGAGGCAGGAGACCAGGGCGTCGAAACCTTCGCCTCGGATCGCGTCACGCGAAAGGCTTGAGCGATCGGTGACATCTCCTTCCCGGACCGGGACACCGGGCGGCAGTTGTTCCAATAGCGTCTCCCGCCGGCCCGGCCGGACGAAGCACACGACCTCGTGGCCGCACTCGAGCAAGGCCATTGCAGTGGCGCGACCGATGGTGCCGGTTGCGCCAAGGAGCAGCACCCGCTTGCCCTGTGTCCGGGCGCCGGCGCCGTCGACGGCTCTCATACCCTACAACCGTATGACATAGTCTTTCCGAGTCGTTTCAATGACTTCCCAGGTTCCCTTGAAGCCCGGCCTAAGCACCAAACTGTCCCCGGCACGCACCGTGACCGTTTGGCCGTTCTCCTCCGAAATCACCGAGACGCCTTCGAGGATCCGGCAATACTCCCATTCGTCATAGGAAATGCGCCAGCTTCCCGGGGTCGATTCCCAGATGCCGCAATAAAGTCCGTCCCGCTCTTCAAGGTTCCAGGTCGTGTGAACCGGATCGCCGGAGAGCACCTTGGAGGCGGCGGGCCTTGAAACTTCCGGCTCGACCTCGGGGGTCACCAAAAACAGTTTCGTTTCAGTCATGAAGCCTCGCACTGCACAAAGGACACACCTATATTGACCGCATGCGGATCGACAAGGCAATTGAAAGCTCGATGGCGATGAGCGATGCGACTTGGGCGCGTCACGCCAACCCGTGGAGTTTCTGGACACGGGTGCCGCTCCTGATGGTGCTGACGCTCGCCGTCTGGTCACGCGTCTGGATCGGATGGTGGTGCCTTGTTCCTCTCGCCGCACTCGTCATCTGGACTTTCGTCAATCCGCGCGCATTCCCGCCGCCTGCCGATGTGGAAGACTGGGCCTCCCGCGCGGTGCTCGGCGAGCGCTACTGGCTGGCGCGCAGGGACGAGCCTATTCCGGCTCACCACGCCCGAGCGGCCATGGTGCTTTCCATACTTTCCGGCCTTTCGCTCATCCCGGCGGCCTATGGCCTCTGGGCACTCGATCCCTGGGCCGCCTTTCTCGGCGCGGCGCTGGCATCCACATTCAAGCTGTGGTTCTGCGACCGCATGGCCTGGCTTACATCCGACATGAGAGCCGCGGCATCGGGAGGCCGGGATCAGCAAACCTGAACGCCGCATTCACTGATTGCGAATGTCCTGTCGGGTTCTGTGCGCGCAGCATCGAACTGACGCCCGTCAGCGCACTGGGCGCGCGCTTCGAATGTCAGCCGACCCGCCAAATCGCCTTCCCGAATATTTAGATAGTACTCGACTGCGCATTGCTTTTCCCTTGCAAGCTGCGCGGATAAATCATCGAGCCAGGCAGGGTCGGACGACTGCGCCACGATCTGGGAAGGGCCCCCGAAGAGACAGGCCGATACGAGGCTGACGCGCCAAAGGGCTTTTGCGATCATGGGGACCTCCTGTGATTGTCTGAAGGGCCAGGATAGCGCATTGCCGATCCGGGCCGGTTGCTTCAGATCAAGCAGAATGCCGCTCAGCGGCCAAGAGCGTCGGACACGGCCTGCGGTGTGACATATTTGAGCTCATCTTCGGAGAATTCGACCCGCACGGTTCCGGTTGCCTCCGGATCGGTGCTTTCGACCTTGCGGGCAATGAGATCTCCGAAACGGTCATCGGCGCCCGAGGGGTCCGCGAGGATTTCGTAGCTGTGGGTGTAGCAGGCTCCCAGACCATCGCCACAGGTTCCCGCATTGTCGGCATGTGTCGAGATAAACCCGAGATCCACAACGCGGTCGCCGATCGCGCCGAACACGTTGACGCCGCCCTCGGTGTAGCCCTGTCCGGTGTAGTAGAACTCCATCAGCCACCCGTGATTGTCCTTGCCGAGCGGGACGACGCGAAACCATTCTTCGGCGGGCACCTGCCCCCACGACCCGGCACTGACAGCGAGGCTGTTCCTCGCAACCACGGCAAGGCGATTGCCCTTCGGACGAAGAATGACGAGACCGAGCTTTCCGGGGCAGGCATGGCAATCCGCGCGTCCTCCCTCCGACGTGACGGCGTAACCGCCCATGGCGACATAGAAGGTCCGCGTTCCATTCTCCACCACCTCGGCCAGATGGTGTGGGCGCATGCAAAGGGGCTCGGAGCCCGCGCCGGCAACCCAGCATTTGCGGCGGCTGTCGTATCGGCCGTAAAACTCCTCCATCGTCGCGCGCCAGAAGGCCTTGGGATCATCCATCGCGGAGGCCGGGATCGCAGTCAGCACCTCGGCACGCGCGGATACCGGCGCGAGCAATACCAGGCTCACAGCCAGGCCAAACCACAGAAACATCGCGCGGAACATCCCATACCCCTCGGATTGCATCATCCGGATCAAACCAGCGACTTTCGTGGCGGGCAAGGGCATTGCTGCAAAATCGCGGAAAATGTCGCGCCGAATGGAAAACGGTCCGGCGGGGACCCACCGGACCGTTCGATTTCAAACCCGCGATATCGTGTTTCAGGCCTTCGCGAGCGCCAGTTCCAGATCGGCGATGATGTCCTTGACATCTTCGATGCCGACCGAGAGGCGAACCACGTCAGGACCGGCGCCAGCGGCAACCTGCTGCTCGGGCGAGAGCTGGGCGTGGGTGGTCGAGGCCGGGTGGATGACCAGCGAGCGGGTGTCGCCGATATTGGCGAGATGCGAGAACATCTCAAGGCCCTCGACCAACTTGACGCCGGCCTCATATCCGCCCTTAAGCCCGAAGGTGAAGACCGCGCCGCCGCCCTTGGGCGAATAGCGCTGCTGCAGCGCATGGTTTTCATGTTCGGAGCGGCCGGCATAGGAAACCCAACTGACCTTGTCGTGCTTGGCCAGCCAATTGGCCACCTCGAGCGCATTGTCGGAGTGGCGCTGCATGCGAAGCGCCAGTGTCTCGATGCCGGTCAGGATCATGAAGGCGTTGAACGGCGAGATCGCCGGGCCGAAATCCCTGAGGCCGAGCACACGGCAGGCGATGGCAAAGGCAAAATTGCCGAAGGTCTCGTGCAAAACCATGCCGCCGTACTCGGACCGAGGCTCCGAGAGCATCGGGTATTTGCCGGATTTCGACCAGTCGAACGAGCCACCGTCGACAATCACGCCGCCCATCGAGTTGCCGTGGCCGCCGATAAACTTGGTCAGCGAGTGCACGACGATGTCGGCGCCGTGCTCGATCGGCTGGATCAGGTACGGCGAGGCCATGGTGTTGTCGACGATCAGCGGCAGGCCGTGCTTGTGGGCAAGCTCGGCGATGGCGTTGATGTCGACGAATGTGCCGCCCGGATTGGCCAGGCTTTCGATGAAGATCGCCTTGGTGCGGTCATCGATCTGGCTTTCGATGTTGGACAGATCCGCGGGATCGGCCCAGCGCACCTGCCAGTCAAAGGATTTGAAGGACTGGCCGAACTGGTTGATCGAACCGCCATAGAGCCGGTTGGCGGCAATGAAATTGTCACCCGGGCTCATGATGGTGTGGAACACGAGAAGCTGGGCTGCATGACCGGAGGCAACGGCAAGGGCAGCGGTGCCGCCTTCAAGGGCCGCAAGGCGTTCTTCGAGAACCGCCTGGGTCGGGTTCATGATGCGGGTATAGATGTTGCCGAACGCCTTCAGGCCAAACAGCGATGCGGCGTGATCGGCATCGTCGAAGACGAAGCTGGTGGTCTGGTAGATCGGCGTCGCGCGCGCTCCGGTGGCCGGATCCGGTTGCGCCCCGGCGTGAATGGCAAGCGTGTTGAAACCTGGTTGATTGTTCGACATGGACCTCTCCCCTTGTGCCCGACTTGGATGGTGAAAGGGGTTATCCCGCATGTCCGCGTGATGGTCAAAGAAGATTTTTGCGCGAAGATGGCACCCAAGCTGCCTGAACGTGCTCAACGGAGCGATCGAGGGGAACAAACGTCCGATTTCAGGCCCGGAGCCGGGCCCTGAGGTTACTGGGCGACGATTTTCCAGTACTGCCCCGAAAAATCCCCGCTGGGCGCAAGCCTGAGCCTGTTGTTGGTTCCGTCGTTGACCACGTCGAGCGACTTGCCCGTTCCCTGCCACAGCGTCGTCAATCGATAAAACCCGTTGGGCTGACGTTCCACACGCCAATGCTGCCCCGAATAGTTGCCGGTTTCAGCGAGGACGAGCTTGTCGTTCACGCCGTCATTGACCACATCGAGAGACCTGCCCATGCCTTGCCATTGGGTGGTGAGCCGATAGTAGCCATCGCTCAGCCTTGTGAACCTCCAGTACTGGCCGGAGTAGTTTCCCGTTTCGGCGAGGACAAGCTGGTTGTTGATCCCGTCATTGACGACATCAAGGGACTTTCCGTCACCCTGCCACATGGTCGTTAGCCGGTAGTACCGGCCATTGTCGAAATCCTGAGCCTGAACGGACAGGGGGAACGAGACCATGAATGATGTCATCAAACCCATAAACATACGCCGGTGGATTGTTCGCATTGCTGAAGGACGGGCAACAATCCCCGGATGCAATCGGCCTTTCATCACGCGCGACCCTCATCTGCTGGTATGAATTGCAAGAGAGTAGTCACGATTGTCCGACACGGTCAAACGGGTCATCTCCACCTGAGCCTCAGTCTTTGTTCACCTCATTGCTTTGCGACGGCGGCTCGCATCCGAAGTCTGCGGGAACGGCGGCAACGCCGGTCAAGGTTTATCTACGCCAGGAGGCGATCCGGGAGCGGCTTTGGCAACCGGAACCGGCTCATCGCAATCGGGCGTCCGCGACAACAACCAATCGCGCGACGGCCGGACCTTTTCAGGCAAATCCTGCAATACATCGTCGACCACTTCCGCCGAGACCGCGCCCACCTCACAGCCATAGGTTTCCAGATCCCCGTCGGGATTTTCTTCCTTCCATTCAAGATAATCCTCGCGCTCGAACGCTATGGCCGCGGCAATGCCCGCAACGGGGACCACCACCAGCGCCCGGCGCAACCGCGCCTTGGCCTTGGTGCGCAGCACGGCCGCCGCAATGGCCTTGCGGTTGGCGATGGCCGCAGCCGCCGCGCTCGCCGTCATGGTGGTCACCTGCGCACTCAGCGAAATCGCCCAGATCCCCATGCTGACGGCCGTTGTTGCCAGCGACACGCAAAGCACGAGGAGAAACGCGGTCGTCCGCATGAATTTCAGAATCCGGATCATGGTTCTGCACCCAGCCAAGTCTGCCGTGACAAGTACGGGATAGCGACCGGTCAGGCCGCCAGCCCGGCAACTGCCATGCACCGCAACTGTGGCCTGAAATCGGCAGACACTGCAAGCGGCGGATTTCCTTGAGGGATCAGCGGTCCCAGAAGCCGGTGTGACATTCAGTGGAGTCGCATGCGGAAACGATCGAAACCGCTCAATTCGGGTCCTTCGCCGGTTTTGATCGCAACCCGTAGCTCTGGTAGCCGCTCCGCATCACCGGCTTGCGCGATGACAGAACGCCCGAATTGACGCCATTCCATCCTATTTCGCCGGACAGGCGGGCATACTCGATCTTGGGGCAGCGGTTCATGACGACCTTGATCCCCGCCGCTTCGGCGCGCGCGGCGGCGTCGTCATGACGGACGGTCAATTGCGTCCAGAGGACCTTAGGCAATGGCTCAAGCGCCAGAACCTCGTCCACGATGCCCGGAACAGCCTCGGAGGCGCGAAACACATCGACCATGTCCAACGGCTCGGGAATGTCGGACAGCCGCGCATAGGTCATCTGGCCCAGGATGGGCTTGCCCGCCTGCCCCGGGTTGACCGGGATGACGCGATATCCCTTGTCGAGCATGTATTTCATCACGAAGAAACTCGGGCGCACCTCGTTCGCGGACGCGCCGACAACAGCGACAGTCTTCACGGAGTGAAGCAGGTCGGAAATGTATCCGTTTTCGTAACTGTCGTGATCCATACAAGACCTTCCGGAATTTAACGTCGCGCGCCAACGCCGCCGCCGCGCCGATTGCAGTCGTTTCGCAGCGGACCGCCGCTTGTCATCGCTTTTCTTGCAATGGCGGGTCCCTGCGTCAAGCAGCCCTTGCCAATAGCGCGCAGGTTGCCACATGAATGCGTGTGGGGCGCTGTTGAACGAACAAATCGATCGCGAGGACCCTGAATTGAAAAGCGGACAAATATCCCGCCGGGCGCGAACCATTCCGGCCGCTGCATTGCTTGCCGCCGGAGTCTCCATCAGCGCGGCTCCGGCATCGGCCATCAGCCGGATTGAAACAACACGGACCGACTGTTCCGCCATTCGCGCAGCACTGGTGCGCGAAGGAGCCGCGATCCTGCGGCATACATCGAAAAAGGGATTGCCGATCTATGATCACTACGTCTCGTCTTCGCTGCAGTGCCCCGGAAACTCTGTCGGGGTCTGGGCGAGCGTGCCCGCGCGGGACACCAGATCCTGCCGGGTCATCGCCTGCGACGCGAACAAGAGCCTTGATGACGACCTGTTCCGATCACGCCCGCTGCTCAGAATCACCGAATGAGTACGGCCTGCCCCTGAAGTTCGCGGCGGAGCAGCCCGATCGGGCCTAGTCAGGCAATTGCATGTGACCGTTTTCATCCAGCGGCGCAAACGGATTGTGCGCCAGTTCCCAGAGATGCCCGTCCGGATCTGCGAAATATCCCGAGTAGCCACCCCAGAACACCTCTTCCGGAGCCTTGACCGGTTCGGCACCGCATTCCACCGCAAAGGCCCACGCCGCATCGACCTCCTCCCGCGATCCCAGATTGTGCGCGAGCGACACGCCGCGAAACGCGGGTGCGGGACGCGTATCGAGGTTGGCATCCGCGGCCAGCGCGTCATGACCGAACAGGCCCAGCACAGTGCCGTTCATGTGGAAGAAGGTCACGCTGTCGTTGGAGGCGGAGGAGCGCCGGAAACCAAGTTTCTGGTAAAATTCCGTCGAGGCAGCCACATCGGCGACGCCGAGCGTGACAAGGGTGATGCGAGGTTCAAAAGCCATAATATATCCCCGAGACCGCTCCGCAAGCTGGCGCCGGAAGCGGATCGAAAGAAAAGAACATAAAGCGAACATATGATGGAGAGACAGGCCCGTCAATCCTGTTTCGGGGTTGAGGCGTGTGCCTCGGCTGAATGCCTTACTCTCCGGTCCACTCGGGCTTGCGCTTGCCGATAAAGGCGTTGATGCCTTCCTCCGCGTCACGCGCCAGCATGTTTTCCACCATCACCTGGGCCGTGTATTCGTAAGCCTCCTCAAGCGGCATCTCGGCCTGACGGTAGAACGCTTCCTTCCCGATCTTCACCGTCAAAGGGGATTTGGAAGCAATGACTTCGGCATATTTCATGACCACCTGATTCAGGTACTGGCGCGGCACGATCCGGTTGACGAGGCCGAATTCGCGCGCCGTCGACGCATCGATCGTCTCTCCCGTCAACAGCATCTCCATGGCCTGCTTGCGGTGAACATTGCGCGACAGCGCCACCATCGGGGTCGAACAGAAAAGACCGATATTGACACCCGGCGTGCAGAAGGCGGACGTGTCGGTGCAGATCGCCAGATCGCAGGAGGCAACGAGCTGACAGCCGGCGGCGGTGGCAAGCCCGTCGACCTCGGCGATAACCGGCTTGGGCAGATGGACGATTGCCTGCATCAGCTCGGCGCAGAGCTTCATGGTCTCGGAGAAGAACGCCCGCCCCCGGTCCTCGTCGGCGCGATGCAGGGTGAGTTCCTTGAGGTCGTGCCCGGCGGAGAACAGCTTCCCGGGAGCCGCCGAAGCCAGGACGACAACGTGAACCGACTTGTCGTCGCCAGCGGCATCGAGCTCGGTCTTGAGGGCCTGCATCATGGCGATCGAAAGGGCGTTGGCCGGCGGATTGTTCATCTCAAGGCGCAGCACATTGCCCTGCCTGGCCACATTCACCGGACCGGCAGCGGCTTGCTGTTTCAATTCGACGACGTTCATTCAACTGGCCCTTTCCTGACTGGCGCCAATCCTAGCGCGGCGGCGGGGCGGCGTGAACCCCATCCGGGACGTTGACCGGACGGCCAAGTTCCGCAAGGTTGATGGAAGAACGAATCCGGCGCAGATCCGTGATGGACCGGCCGGTCGGCCCGAGAAATGCTCCAGGCGCTCAGCAGCGCTGACCGCAGCCGCAGGACACGGGACGACCGGTTCCACGTCCGCGTCGCACCTCGCCGCCGCAGATCCAGAGGAACGCGCCCCATGCCCGCACCGGCCACCCCCGTCATGTCCGTTCCGGAGGTTTCAGCCTATCTCGACGAGGTGTTCCCGCAGATCAGGGCCAATGGCGACGACATATCGGTGATCGAGGTTTCACCTGGCTCAGCGCTTGTGCGGCTCAATGCCGACGACAAGCATCTCAGACCTGGTGGGACAGTGAGCGGTCCGACGATGTTCATGCTGGCCGATCTCGCCGCATACTCCGTGATCCTGGCGCATATCGGACGGGTGGCTCTGGCGGTCACCACGAACCTCAACATAAACTTCCTGATGAAGCCCCAGCCCGGTCCGCTCGACGCCACCGCCACGATCCTGAAACTCGGCAAGCGGCTGGTGATCACCGAAATCTCCATAAGGGATTCGGGCGGAGATCTGGTGGCGCACGCCACGGCGACCTATTCCATTCCGCCACGAAACTGACCTCATGGCGACACACGGATACGGTATTTAAGCACCGTACATACAACCCACTGTTTTTGCTTGCTTATTTTTGATTGGGACTGACAGCGTTTGCTTGACGCTGTCATCCACCTCGCCTATAAGCACCCAGCGTCGGCGCCTCGGGCAGGAACCGGCGCACTCGTTGATGCGAACCGGGGCTATCCGGCGCGGCCGCAGCAACACAAGCAACAAGAAACGTCCGCGCCGGCCAGTCCGGTTGCGGATCCTGAACTGAAGAGAGAACTCAAATGAAAACCTTCTCGCAGAAGCCTGCAGAGGTGGAAAAGAAGTGGGTCATCATCGACGCGACAGATCTCGTCGTCGGCCGCCTCGCCACCATTGTAGCAAACCGCCTGCGCGGCAAGCACAAGGCCACCTACACCCCTCACGTTGACGATGGCGACAATGTCGTGATCATCAATGCCGAAAAGGCCGTGCTGACCGGCAAGAAGTACACCGACAAGAAGTACTACTGGCACACCGGCTATCCCGGCGGCATCAAGGAGCGCACCGCGCGCCAGATTTTCGAGGGCCGCTTTCCCGAGCGCGTCATCGAGAAGGCTGTCGAGCGCATGGTCCCGCGCGGCCCCCTCGGCCGTCGCCAGATGAAGAACCTGCGCGTCTATGCCGGTTCCGAACATCCGCATGAAGCCCAGCAGCCTACCGTCCTCGACGTCGCCTCGCTGAACATCAAGAACAAAAGGAGCGCCTGATCATGGCTGAACTCAATTCGCTTGAGGAGCTTGGCGCATCGGTCAACGCTGCCGAAGCTGCACCGGAAGCTCCGGTCCATGTGCGCAAGGTCGACGACCTTGGGCGCTCGTATGCGACCGGCAAGCGCAAGAACGCAATCGCCCGCGTCTGGGTCAAGCCCGGCACCGGCAAGATCACCGTCAACGGCCGCGACTTCGTCAAGTACTTCGCGCGCCCCGTGCTGCAGATGGTTGTCCAGCAGCCGGTCGTCGCCGCTGCCCGCCAGGGCCAGTTCGACGTTGTCTGCACCGTCACCGGCGGCGGCCTCTCCGGCCAGGCCGGTGCGGTTCGCCACGGCATCTCCAAGGCGCTGACCTACTATGAACCGGGCCTGCGCGGCGTTCTCAAGAAGGGCGGCTTCCTGACCCGCGACAGCCGCGTGGTCGAGCGCAAGAAGTACGGCAAGGCCAAGGCCCGCCGCTCGTTCCAGTTCTCCAAGCGCTGATCGGCTCTTTACGAACTGCAAGACATTGGACGGGGCTTCGGCCCCGTTTTTTGTTGTCTTGATCCTTGTGTGGCTGCTCCTATTTGCCATTGCGTCGTCAATCGCAGCCGATGGAGGCCCGAATGCCCGTTGCTCTGACACGCCGTGGATTTCTCGGCGCAGCCGCTCTCGCGCTATTGTTCCAGCCAGGTCCGGTCTTGGCTGCGAACCTGCGGGATGTCAGCCCGGAGGCGGCTTACGAAGCACTTGAGTCAGATCCGTCGATTGTCGTTCTCGACATCCGTACGCCGAGCGAGTTTTCACGGGGCCATGTCGAGGGCGCGATCAACATCGATTACTATGCCGACGATTTCGCCGAGCGCATCGCCGACCTCGATCCGAAAAAGACCTATGTCATGTACTGCCAGGCGGGCGGACGCAGCCATGCGCTGATGCGGGCCTTCTCGAAAACAGAGTTCAGCAACGTGATGCACATTCCCGCCGGTTTTTCGGGCTGGCGCCGCGAAGGGCTTCCCTTCGTCAACTGACGTGAGGCGCTCACCACCGGAATTGCCGGCATTCCAGCTTTTGCCGGAAACGCTTCGGTCAGTCAGATCGCGCGCTGGCGTTCAATCTGGGGATGCGATGGCTCCGCAGTCCCCGACGGACCTTTCAAACGCCGTAAGACCCAGGCCGAAAGCGGCTTTTCGACAACGGTATGAAACATCGCGGAAACCAGCGTACAGATGGCAATCAATGCCAAATAATGCACCGGCCACGGCACGTCGTAGCCATAGACCGCCGAAATCGCGAACTTGATGTAGAATGTAATGACGAAGACGTGGGTGAGATAGAGTGCGTAGGACCACTCCCCAAGCCGCGCCAGCACGGGGCTCGTAAACCGCAGCACGCCCAGACCGCCATAGAGAACGGCCATTGCGGGAATGCCCCAGTGGAACATGCGCCAACCGGTCAGCGGTTGTTCCCGCTGCAAGGTCAGCAGCACCATGCCGAGGACAAAGGCAAACACGGACAAGACGTTGAACGACGCGCCATCGCTCTTCCGCCAGATCCTGAAGACGATGATTCCAAAGACGAATTCGAGAAGGATCGGGTCGCTGTAGAAGGCAAGCGTCTGGTCGGCCGGCTGAAACACCAGGCCCAGCGCCACAAGGCCGCACAAGACGGAGGAAGCCTTGAGCAGGTTCCCATCCCCGAAGAGCCCGGCTGTCAGGGCCACGACAAGGTAAAAGAACATCTCGTAATTCAGGGTCCAGCCGACCACCAGCAACGGACCGGTGTTGCCCGAACCGCTGTCAACGGCGAGAAAGGACATCGATGTGAGAAGATGGGGCAGGCTGGCCGTGGTGGAATTGAACAGGCTCGGCAGCACCAGCGCCAGCATGAACACAAGAACCGTCACGACCCAATAGGCCGGCGCCACACGGGCCACCCGTCTGAACCAGAAGTCGCGGGCGCTGAAACGATCGCCGGACCGCGCGACGATCATCGCCATGATGAAGCCGGAGATGACGAAGAACAGATCAACACCGGCTGCGCCGACGTAATCAACCTGTGCCGGATCGAGTTCCCAGGTTTCCTGGGAGAGCACGGAAATATGAAACAGCATGACCACGAGAGCGGCTGCCGCGCGCAGATACTGCACCGGATAGACGGTCCCCGTCAGATGTTGTGAAGCACCGGCAGAACTCATCAGTAGATCCGTTGTCTCGTGCCGGACCGGCACAGTTTCAGCACCGAGACTACAGAAAAGAGTTTTCAAAATCCCTAACCTCACGGCGAATATGTCTTCTTCTATCGGATTTCCCTCTGGCGCCGCGTTTCCGGAACAGGACGTCCGGCGCTTTCTCGAACACCGGGATTGAGCTAGACAGACGCAGACACGTTCACCCGCCCGGGAGCCCATTCATGGCCAGCAAGTCCATCGATCATGCCTTTACCGCCCGCAACCTGACGTCAGCGGCAACGGATCCGACCCATGCCGGAGCCTTGTCCTTCATGCGGCGCAAATACACCAAATCCCTCAAGGGGGCGGAAGCCGTGGTCTGGGGCATCCCTTTTGACGCAGCGGTGTCCAACCGGCCCGGCGC
Organism: Hoeflea sp.; assembly: GCA_040218025.1. Classification (GTDB taxonomy): domain Bacteria; phylum Pseudomonadota; class Alphaproteobacteria; order Rhizobiales; family Rhizobiaceae; genus Hoeflea. The sequence continues at coordinate 153,267 of JAVJQD010000011.1, forward strand.
GCGCTTCGGTCCGCAGGCGATCAGGCGGGCTTCCGCCATCTTCGACAACGATCCGCAATATCCGTTTTCACGCGACCTGTTCGAGGCCATGTCGGTAATCGACTACGGAGACTGCCTGCTCGACTACGGCAATCACCAGAAAACACCGGCGACCATCGAACGCGAGGCTGCAAAAATCCTGAAATCGGGCGCCTTCCTGCTCAGCCTCGGCGGCGACCACTTTGTGACCTGGCCGTTGCTCAAGGCACATGCGGCCATCCACGGCCCGTTGGCGCTGGTCCAGTTCGATGCGCACCAGGACACCTGGGACGATGACGGCAAGCGTATCGATCACGGCTCTTTCGTCGGCCGGGCTGTGCGTGACGGCGTGATCGATCCGAGCCGCTCCATCCAGATCGGGATCCGGACACATGCTCCGGAGGATTGCGGCATCCGGATCCTCTATGGCCATGAAATAGAGGACATGCGCGCAAGCGAGATCGCATCGACAATTCTCGATCATGTCGGAGACGCCGCCTGCTATCTCACCTTCGATATCGACTGCCTTGATCCTGCATTTGCACCGGGCACGGGCACACCCGTCGCGGGCGGTCCATCAAGCGCACGAATGCTGTCGGCGCTCCGGAAACTCGGAGAGCTTGATATCAAGGGCGCGGATATAGTAGAAGTCGCGCCAGCCTATGATCACGCGGACATCACCGCGATAGCCGGAGCTTCCGTCGCCATGCATTATCTGGGACTGCTTGCAGAACGCCGCGCCCGACGATAGCGCTCGCATCCTGATTCAACGGCCTCGGAATCCGATTCCGTCAGGCCGAACAAGTCCCTGATTTTTATGCACGAACGGAGAAGCCCGATGGCTCCCAAAATCTTCATTGACGGCGAACACGGCACCACGGGCCTGCAGATTGTAACGCGGCTTTCCGGACGTACGGATATCGACCTGATGTCCATGCCGGCGGAACGGCGGCGCGATCCGGACCTCCGGAAAGCGTTTCTGCGTGACGCCGGCATTGCCATTCTCTGTCTGCCGGACGATGCGGCGCGGGAAGCCGTGGCGCTTGCGGCCGATGCCGGAACCCGCTTCATTGACGCCTCGACCGCGCACCGGACCGCGCCCGACTGGGTATTCGGCTTTGCCGAACTCGACGCGGGTCAGGCCGGCCGGATCGCCAAGGCGCAGTTCGTCTCGAACCCGGGTTGCTATTCCACCGGAGCCATCGCCCTGCTGGCGCCGCTTGTCGCCAGGGGCATCCTGCCCGCAGACTATCCGGTGACGATCAACGCTGTGTCCGGCTATACCGGGGGCGGCAAACAGATGATCGCCCAGATGGAGGACGCCTCCCGCGAGGATGCGATCACCGCGCCTCATTTTGCCTATGCGCTGACGCTGGCCCACAAGCATGTGCCGGAAATCGTGGTGCGCGGCGGACTTGCCCGCAAGCCGATCTTCACCCCGGCTGTGGGACGGTTTCCGCAGGGCATGCTCGTCAATGTGCCACTGCATCTGGACCTGATGGAGGACGGCATCGGTGTCGGCAGGATTGTCGCTGCACTCAAGGAGCATTACGCGGCAAGCGACATTGTCGAGGTGGCGGGGCCGGCCGATGCCGCCGACGTGATACGGCTCGATCCGGAGGAACTCAAGGGGACCGACCGGCTGAAGCTTTATGTCTGCGCCAATGAAGATGCCGGCCAGGTCAATCTGGTAGCCTCGCTCGACAATCTGGGCAAGGGCGCCTCAGGTGCCGCGGTGCAGAACCTCGGTCTGATGATCAGGGGCTGACCCCGGGACGATCCGGCTTCGGGGACGGCTCTCAGGAGCCGTTCTCGAACCGCTTTGCGAGATCGTCCAGATCGTTGTCCCTGAAATAGCGCATCTCGCGAATGATGCGCATGGTCGGCTTTAGCGCAAAGCAGATGGAGCCGAACAGGAAGCACCAGATTCCCGCCGTCTGCCACTCTTCGGAGAAGAACATCACCGAGCCGATGATGAACAACAGCGCCGCGGAGACGTCCACGAAGGTGTAGACCAGTTCAAACCAGGCATAGAAAACCTTGTCGGACACATATCGGCGGCGGTGGGACGTCTTGAAGATGGTCATACGGTCCTTCCGGTCAGCTTTCAGGTTGCAATTCGACGCGATCAACTCCGCAAGCGGATTTCGGTTTCCAGCGGATACGCCCCCAGAAAACCGCGCCAGTGGGCGACCGCAAAGCCGAGCACGACGACAGCCCAGCCCTGATGCGCGAGCGCCCAGCCGAGCGGCACCTGGGTCAGGATCGTGACGATGCCGATGAGCGCCTGCAAGGCGACAAGGGCGAACAGCACGATCGCGCGGCGGCAATGGGTGGTTCCCGGCGCCAAGCGGAGCGCGGCAATCATATGCCACAGCGCTGCGCCGAACACGAAGTACCCGCCGAACCGGTGCACGAACTGGACGGTCAGCGGATTCTCGAAGACGTTCAGCCAGGCCGGTGAAAGTTCCCACAGCCCTTCGGGAACAATGGCGACGTTCATCAGCGGCCATGTCGACGACGCAAGGCCGGCATCCAGACCGGCGACAAGTCCGCCCAGATAGATCTGCACGAGCACGAGCAGCGAAAGCGCCCCTGCCCCGCGCCTCAGCCCCGGACCGGGAACCGGGTCGGAAGAATGGGGCGCTAGCCCCCGCATCACCCAGACGATCGCGGCGAAGATCAGGCATGCGAGCGTCAGATGCGTGGCAAGCCGGTACTGGCTGACATCCACCCGGTCGACAAGGCCCGACGCGACCATCCACCAGCCCACGGCGCCTTGCAGGCCACCCAGAACCAGCAAGCCGAACAGCGGCCAGCGCAGGCGCTTCTCGATACGGCCGGTCACCAGAAAGAAGGCGAGCGGGACAGCGAACAGGATCCCCACACCCCTTGCCAGAAGCCTGTGCGCCCACTCCCACCAGTAGATCACCTTGAATTCTTCAAGGCTCATGCCCTTGTTGATCAATTGGTACTCGGGAATTTGGCGGTAGAGCTCCAGTTCCTCCTGCCATTGCGCCTCGCCAATGGGGGGAATGACGCCATGGATCGGCTTCCATTCGGTGATGGAAAGCCCGGAATCAGTGAGCCGCGTCGCACCGCCGACCAGGACGAGAGCAAATATGGCGGCCAGCACCACACCGAGCCAGATCCGCTGAACCGCGCGGTTGTGATGTATCCGGGACTGCCGGTCCACAACTGATTTCGCATCTGGAAACGGCGCATCGGGCTGTCCCGGCTGCATGGAAACGGTGCTGGCGCTCATCGGTCAAGTCTTTCTGTGAATGGTGCGGGACATTTGCCCCACCGGGCTCGTCAAGGCAAGACCGGACGCTTTGCGGCATCAGGTCGCGGCGCTGCGCGGCCCGAACCGGCCCTTGATGCGGATCAGGGCTTGCGTTGACAAGCCAAACCGCTATGTCGAACCTGTTGTGTCGCTCCGGCCCCGCCGGCGCGCAACGCCGGACCAGCTTCGAAGGGATCACAGGTCATGCCCGTTCGCCTGAAGAAACTCATCGGTACCGTGATCATCGTCGCGCTGGTCGTTATCTACGCGCTGGTGGCGACGACCGTTGCCACCTACCGGCTCGCCGAATCCGCCTGGTATGTGCACCTTCTGTATTTCCTGTTTACCGGTGTCTTGTGGGTGGTGCCGGCCATGTTCGTGATCCGCTGGATGGAACGGCCGCCTAAGACCCGGCAATCCTGAGGCGGTCGTGAGCCGGAAATCACCGGCGCAGCGGGCGCGTTAACCTCGTGTTAGCCTTGCGCCCCGCTTTTTGTTCCGGCTGCTGCTTCGTTTACAGAATTCTTGAAGCCGCAATGTGAAGCTGGCGTGTGCAAACACGAACCAGGCGAGCATTGCGATCATGGTCAACGCCCACGACATCTCGGCAAATCCACTGTTCGGCGCTGCCCTGGCGCCCCGGCGTCCCCGTGTGACCGCCTATCTGACCACGGATCTCGCGGCGGCCGGCCGCAGTTGGGCGCAACTGGAGCAGAATCCTGATGCAAGTTTTCATCAGAGCCGCGCCTGGGTCGGCGCCTGGGCCGGTGGCACCGGGATGCCGGTTTCCGTGATTACGCTTGACCAGGACGGGCAGACGCTGGCCGTCCTGCCGCTGGAAATCGCGAATGTCGGCGGGCTCCGGATCGCCCGGTTTGCAGGCACCGCCTTTTCGAACGCCAACACCGGCCTTGTGGCGGATGCCTGCCTGCCCGATGACGCAATCACAGCCGCAGACCTCACCGAGGCCCTCGCGCGCGCCGGGCTGAACGCGGACATCATGCTTTTCGACAAGATGCCGCCGGACGCAGTCAATCGCCCGCCTTTCGCACGGCTTCCCAGGGTGCTGCATCAGAATCCGAGCTTTCAGTTGCCGCTTTTTGAGAACTTCCAGGATGTTCTGGCCCAGATCAACGGCAAGCGGCGGCGCAAGAAGTTCCGGCAATCCGAGCGTCGCCTCGAGGCCATCGGCGGATACCGGCACATCACCGGAGACGACGACGAGCAGGCGATGCGGCTCCTGGAAACATTCCTGAAACAGAAACCGACCCGGCTTGCGGCCCAGGGGTTGCCCAATGTGTTCGCCGATCCCGGCGTGCGGTCTTTTCTTGCGCGGTTGGCCATGTCGCGCGACGCTTCTGGCGAAGCCGCGCTTGAGCTCCACGGAATTGAGCTTGCCGGCGGCGAACACGAGGGTGCGGTCATCGCGGTGGCCGGACTGACCCGCAAGCAAGGTCATGTAACCTGCCAGTTCGGCTCCATTGACGAAACCATCGCCGCCGATGCCAGCGCCGGCGAGTTGCTGTTCTACCGTATGATCGAGCGCGCGGCGAAGGCCGGAGAAAGGGTTTTCGACTTCGGGGTCGGCGATCAGCCCTACAAGCGGTCGTGGTGCCCGGTGCGCACCGATCTTGTCGACTGCTATCTGCCGCTGACACTGAAGGGGCGCTTCGCAGCGCCGCTGATCGCGGCCGCGATTTCTGCCAAGCGCGTGATCAAGTCTTCGCCCTCGCTCAAACGGATCGCTGCCTTGCTGCGCGGCATGACTGTGCGGGAGAGCGCCGCGGCAAGACCCGATTCAGACTGATGGCTGGCCGCTCGCCCGGTATCGGTTGATCGGGTTCAGGCAGCAGACGTCCGCGTCCCCAGCGGGCTCAAAGGGCTGCCGGGCGTCATCAGCAAGACATTCTCAAAGCCGTGCTCATGGAAGTCCGCAAGGAACTTCGACACCAGTTCCTCGCCGGCCCGCAGGATCGACAGCACGATCTCGCTTTCCTCGGAGCGCGCGATCCGGGCCACGGCCCCGGCGTCAGCCGCGCCGCATTCCACGATAACCAGGTCGTACGCCTCGGTGAGCGCGTCGATGATCATGGGCAGCCTGTCGAGCGCACGCATGGCGCGGCGGGCGTTGGCGTTGCCGCGCGGGATGATGTGGGCCGGCGACAAACGGTCGGGATGAATGGAGTCCGCGATTGCGATTTCACCGCACATGAGGTCGGTCAGGCCTGGCAGGCGCATGGACTCCGCCATCAGTTCGGTCGGACACGCCGATCCGGTCAGATCGATGATCAGGGCTTGCCGGCCATCGCCGGCGACGGTGCGGGCGAGCATCACTGAAGACGCCGATCCCTCGTCGCCCTCGGGCGACACGCAGATGGCCACGGGAACCCGCTCGCCGATTAGCTGGTCGGCAACCGCCTCGACGGTGAAGTCTTCGGCATCATTGGCGATGAACGGCAGGAGCACGGCACCGCTTTCAGGCGCCGTCGGAGCCGGAGCTTGCGCCGCGTTCGAGCTTGAATGGTCCGGTTGACGCGCAATCGCCGACGATGAGGGACGAAGCGCCCTTCCGGACAACAATTCCGCCAGCATGATGCCGATGGCCGTGAGCAGGAAGGTTGCCAGCGCCGAGACGATAATGATCGCGCCCGTCTTCGGGAAATAGGATTCAGAAGCAGGCACCGCGCGCGAAATGACCCTGGCGTCGGCCGGCAGCGCCTTCGGTTCGGAGCGCGAGGCAGCCTCTCGGTACCGGCTCAGATAGGTTTCTAGAAGATCGCGCTGGGCCGCGGCCTCGCGTTCGAGGGAACGCAGTTCCACGGTTTCCTCGCCTTCGCGGGCGGATCCGGCCTTGAGCGCATTGAGTTGCGCGACCAGTTCGGCCTCGCGGATCTTGCCTATACGGGCGTTGCTTTCAAGGCTCGCGAGAACCTTGCGTGTTTCGGAGACAATCTGGGCCTCGATATCCTGCAACTGGGCGCGCAATCCCTTCATGCGCGGATGGTTGTCGAGCAGCGTCGTCGACAGATCGGCGATCTGGGCGCGCACGCCGCCTTCGCTTTCGCGCAGGCGCTGGACAACCGGGGAATCGAGAACATCAGAAATGGCGTCGACGGACTGGCCGCTTTCGAGCGCGTTGCGCACCGATTGCGCGCGCGCTTCCGCATCCGCACGCTCGCCCCTGACGCGGCTCAATTCGGTGGAGATGTCTGAGAGCTGCTTGGCCGCGATCGTGTCCTGCTGATTGACCAGCAAGAGTCCCTTTTCTGCGCGGTACTTCGCGACCTTCTCCTCGGATTCGCGCACCTTTTCGCGCAGGCGGGCGATCTCGGGCTCCAGCCAGGCGCTTGCATCGGTGTTGTTCTCAAGCTTTGCGCCCGACTGAAACGCCAGATAGGCATCCACGAGAGCGTTCGAAACCGCAGCGGAAAGCTCAGGATCTTCCGAGGAGAACTCGACGCCGATCACCCTCGAACCGGGGACGGCGTAGACATCGAGTTTCTTGTAGAACTCCTTCAAGATGCGTTCGTCGGCGGGAACAAGCAGCGGGTCCTTCTTTAGACCCAGCGTGATTAGGATGTTGCCCAGCGCCGAGATATCCGCGGCCGGATCAAACTCGCTACGAGAGGACAGATCGAGCTCCCGCGCGGCCTGCTTGACCAGATCGGTTGACCGAAGGATTTCGACCTGGCTGGTCACGGCGCGCTCGTCGAGCAGAGCGGCGTCGGATGATGGCTGCGCCTGGTCGGACGAATAGACAGGCTCGCGGGTTTCGATCAGGACCCGCGTTTCCGCCTTGTACAGCGGATCGATCAGTCCGGTCACGACAAAGGCCAGCACGGCCGCCCCGGCCGTCAGCCCGGCGACAAGCGCCTTCCTGTCCCACACCGCCTTTACAAGACGACCGAGATCGATATCCGCGTCGGGTTGATTTGATGGTGCGCCAGACATGATCGGCATACTCCGTACTTACACAGAGCCGGAAGGGTAAAGGAACATGGTAACGCAACGGTTAAGGTGCGGGTCAGACTTCGTTTACCTCTCCGCCCCTACCCCGAGGATGCGCGCATCTCCCGGTCCGGAGGACATGCCAGGCAATGCCGCCGCGAAATATTCCGTCGGGTTTTACCGCCCGTTAACCCTAATGGATCGATAACGGGGTTCGAAATGCACACGTTTCGCGTGGAGACTACAGCAGCATGAAACCGGTCCAGCCCCCTGCCCCGCCTCGTGGCGCGTTCCGTGGCAAGCCACAGAGCGCAGCAAGCGGCAAGTCTTCCGGCGCCTCTGGGGTCGCCGTGTTCCTGGCTGCCGCCATGACCTCCCTGGCGCTTGCAGGATGTTCGGGCTACCACCCCGCGCCCAAAGCCTTTCATGAGGCCGTCATCCAGCCTTACCGGCTCGATTCAGGCGACCGACTGCGTATCACAGTCTTCGAACAGCCCGGATTGACAGGAACCTTCGCCATCGATCAGTCGGGCTATATCGCCTATCCCCTTATCGGCTCCGTTGCCGCACGCGGCCGGACGCTGCAGGAGCTTGAAGGCTCGATTGCCGCGAGCCTGCGTCAGGGCTATCTGCGCGACCCCGACGTGACCATCGAGATAGACCGCTACCGTTCGTTCTTCATCATGGGCGAAGTCGGCGAGGCGGGTCAGTATTCCTACGTTGCAGGCATGACCGTGCAGAACGCCATTGCCATTGCAGGCGGGTTTACCCCGCGCGCCAATCAGCGCAGCGTCGACATCACCCGAAAGATCAACGGGGAAATCATGACCGGCCGGGTCTCGATCTCGGATCCGATCCTGGCTGGCGACACCATTTACGTGCGCGAACGGTTGTTCTGATCAGATGGCGGCAGTTCCCCCCTTGCGGATCCTGCATTGTTTCCGATCGCCCGTCGGCGGCATCTTCCGGCATGTGCGCGATCTTGCCGAGGAGCATGCGAAGGCCGGTCATCAGGTTGGCATTCTTTGCGATTCCTCCACGGGCGGCGCCTATGAGGACCAACTGTTCGAGACCATCATGCCATATCTGAGCCTGGGTCTCTCGCGGATGCCGATCCGCCGTTCGCTGGGGCCCTCAGATATCGGCGCCGCATACCGGACTTACAACGAAATCAAGCAATTGCAGCCTGACATTCTGCACGGACACGGCGCCAAGGGCGGCGCTTTCGTGCGGTTGGTCGGCTCACGTCTACGGGTATCAAGGTCTCGCGTTGCCCGTTTGTATTCGCCCCATGGCGGCAGTCTGCATTACGACAGAAACAGACTGCGGGGCCGGACCTACTTCGCCATCGAAAGGATGCTGGAACGCTGGACCGACAGTCTGGTCTTCGTCTCGGACTATGAGCGGCGGACCTACACCGAAAAGATCGGCGCTCCATCTGCACCCTGGAATCTGATCCACAACGGGTTGCGCGAAAAGGAATTCGAGCCGGTCGCGAACGCCGGAAACGCGGTCGATTTCCTTTACATCGGCATGATGCGGGATCTGAAGGGACCGGATGTGTTCATCGAGGCGCTGCGCCGTGCGGAGCAACTGGCCGGACGCCCGCTGCGCGGCGTCATGGTGGGCGATGGCGACGACCAGCCGCGCTACCAGTCCCGCATCGACATGATCGGCATGGGAGCACGGCTTGCCATGCGGCCCGCCATGCCGGCCCGAGAAGCCTTCGCACTGGCGCGAACGGTCGTTATCCCCTCCAGGGCGGAATCCATGCCCTACATCGTGCTCGAAGCCGTAGCTGCGGGCAAACCGGTGATTTCGACCAAAGTCGGCGGCATTCCCGAAATCCTTGGTCAGGACTTTGACGGATTTGTCGCACCGGGCGACGTCGAGGCGATGGCTGTTGCAATGGCCCGGACAATCTCCGAACCGGACTGGCTTGGCCGCGCGATGCCCGATCCGGTGGCGTTCCGGGCCCGTTTTTCCGCGACCGCCATGGCCGATCGCATGATGAATGTGTACCAGAACTGCATTTCCGCCTCGGCCGGCGAAACACGCGCACGGATCGCGTCAAGCCTTTCTTAGGGCGCTGCATGGTATCCGGAACAGGAATGTTTCCCGGGAGAGTTCAGCCGTGAACAAGATGGAACGCAGCAGCGCATTCGATCCGAAAACCGTCCGCAAGGCGATGGAGGAGATCGAGCTCAAGCCTGAGCCCAACAAGGACGCAGAGCAGTCCATGAGCCGGCTGGCGCGACAGACCGCCAACCGGTTGTCGCAGGAAAATTACTCTCCGACGATGATCATCGGCATGCTGCGCCTGATCGAGTTTCTGCTGCTCACTGCCACGGGCTTCGGTGTCTACGCGTTTTACGTCGGCTTCAGCCACGAAACGATACAACTCTATTACGGGCCCGCCGTGCTTGCCGGCTCGGCGCTTGCGGTGCTTCTGATCCAGATCGCGGATGGTTACCAGGTGCCTGCGCTAAGAAGCGCAATCAGGACATTGCCGAAGGTGCTGACGGCCTGGGCATCCGCCTTTGCGGCGATCGCGCTTGCGGCGTTCCTGCTGAAATCGGGACTGATCTTCTCACGCTTCTGGTTCATCGCCTGGTTTGCCACCGGCGCCGCCGCGCTGATTGTCAGCCGCAACGTGGTCGCCTACGGGATAGGCCGCTGGGCCCGCAACGGCGTGATGGAGCGCCGCGCCGTGATCGTGGGCGGCGGAAAACTCGCCAAGGACCTGATACGGGCCATCGAGATGGATCCCGAAAACGATATCCGGATCTGCGGCATTTTCGACGATCGCGACGAGCGCCGCTCGCCGCCGGTGGTCGCAGGCTATCCGAAGCTCGGCAATGTCAACACGCTCGTCGATTTCGCACGCCTCGCACGGATCGACATGTTGATCATCGCTTTGCCTCTCAACGCGGAATCACGGGTGCTGGAACTGCTCAAGAAGCTCTGGGTCCTGCCGCTCGACATCCGGCTTGCCGCCCATTCCAACAAGCTTCGCTTCCGGCCGAGATCCTATTCCTATGTCGGTGCGGTGCCGATGCTCGACATCTTCGACCGGCCGATCACCGACTGGGACTCGGTCGCCAAGCGGGCCTTCGACATCTTCTTCTCGCTCGTCGCCATTGCCCTGCTCTGGCCGGTGATGATTGCCACGGCAATCGCCATCAAGCTCGATTCCAAGGGGCCGGTCCTGTTCAAGCAGAAACGCCACGGCTTCAACAATGAAGTGGTCGACGTCTTCAAGTTCCGTTCGATGTACACGGATCAGTGCGACCCGAGCGCCCGCGCCGCTGTGAGCAAGGGGGATCCGAGGGTCACAAAGGTCGGCCGGTTCATCCGCAAGACCTCCATCGACGAACTGCCGCAGTTCTTCAATGTCCTGCGCGGGGATCTCTCGCTGGTCGGCCCCAGGCCCCACGCCGTCGTGGCGGCGGCGCACGACCGTCTGTTTGCCGAGGTGGTCGACGGCTATTTCGCCCGACACCGGGTCAAGCCGGGGGTGACCGGCTGGGCGCAAATCAACGGCTGGCGCGGCGAGATCGACAATGACGAGAAGATCAAGCAGCGCACGGCCTGCGACCTCTACTACATCGAGAACTGGTCGCTGCTGTTTGACCTGAAGATCCTGTTCCTGACGCCGATCAAACTGTTCGATACGGAAAACGCCTATTGACCAGCGCCGCCCTCCCCGCTTCGTCCGGCTTTCATCCGCAACGCGCGGCGTTGTCGATACTGGCCTCGCTTTGCGTGGCGTTCGGCGTCTTTCTGTCCGGCTTCGTCATCAACGAACCGGCGCCTTACGAGCTGTTCCTCGTCGTCCTGATCGGCGTCTGGGCGCTTTTCGGCCTCAGGCTGTCGCGGCACATTGCTCCGTTGATCGTGCTTTACGTCGTCTTCAACATCGGCGGGATGTTCTCGATCCTGACAATGGATGCGGTCAAGCAGACACCGATGTACATCGCGGTGTCCTTGTTCCTGGCATTCACCGCGATGTTTTTCGCAGCGATCATCGAAGCTGACCAGCGGCGTCTGCTGCTTATCTTCCGGGCCTATCTGGCCGGCGCGATCATTACCGCGCTGCTCGGCATTCTGGGCTATTTCGGCGCAATCCCGGGTGGCGAGGTTTTCACCCGCTACGGCCGCGCGATGGGCGCCTTTCAGGACCCGAATGTGTTTGGCCCGTTCCTGGTGCTGCCGACGCTCTACCTTCTCCACGGACTGCTGACCGGAACACTGAAAGCCGCGCCACTGCGTGTGCTGGGTCTGATGATCCTGGTTCTCGGCATCTTCCTGTCGTTTTCCCGCGCGGCCTGGGGGCTGCTCGCCATCACCATGGCGATGCTCGTGCTCGTCATGCTGATCAAGGAACGAACCGGCGCGTTTCGCCTCCGGATCCTGATCATGTCGATGGTTGGTTTCGTACTGCTGGTCGCGGCCATCATCATTGCCCTTCAATTCGACCAGGTGTCCGAACTGTTCTCCGATCGCGCCAAGCTTGTTCAGGAATATGACGGCGCGCGCCACGGCCGGTTTGCCCGCCATGCCATCGGGTTCCTCATGGCGATGGAGCATCCACTGGGCATCGGTCCGCTGGAGTTCGGGCTGATGTGGGGGGAAGACACCCACAATATCTGGCTGAAGGCGCTGATGGATTATGGCTGGCTCGGGTTCGTCAGCTACGTCACGCTAATGGTCTGGACCTTCGCGTTGGGGTTCAGGTACCTGCTTCGCGACCGGCCATGGCAGCCCTACATGATGCTGGCGCTGATTGTCCTGTTCGGACATACGATCATCGGCATGGTGATCGACACGGATCACTGGCGGCATTTCTATCTGCTCATGGGCGTTGTCTGGGGCTGTTTCGCCCTGGAAGCGCGATGGCAGGCGAAGCCGGAGCGGCGGTCAGGCCACGACCACGCGGGGCGGATATCGCGCCGCAGGCCGGGGTCTGCGAGGGTGGTCACAAGCCCGGGGGCGCCCTGATCAAGGCGAAAGCAGAAAGCGTGCTTGGCGCATCTCCCCGGATGCGCGGGGCTGCGCCCCGAAAGACACAGGCCGATTTACCGCAATGCGGTTCTGACGACTTCAAACCGCGAATTTTCGAGAAATGGTCGGAGCGGCGGGATTCGAACCCACGACCCCTTGTCCCCCAGACAAGTGCGCTACCGGGCTGCGCTACGCTCCGACTGGAAGGAGGCCTTAGATCATCAGGGTTTTGCGGGCAAGGGCAAAAAGGCGAGACCGGCGGAAAAACCGGAAATCGGGTCGGTGCAGTTCATTCACTTTAGCGTTCCGTTTGGTTTCCGTGCCGGACTTCGATCAGTTTCGTCGTGACAAGGTGACTCAGATCGACCGGCCGCATCTCACTCTGTAAACGGCAGTTCCTTGCATGGAACAACCTCGCAATAGGCTTCAAGCAGAACCGCACCGAGAACTGACCGGTAGACATACCACCACTCATGGTCGATCGCTTCCTCTGTATCGTTGCACCCTTTGCCAAGTCGCTCATCGGTCTTCGATGTCAGGTAACTCATTGTTGTATGATCATCGATCATCAACTCAACGGCCCTGAGAGCTGCCGCCTGATGTGGAGTAGACCGCATTGTCCGCACCTGTTTCAAAAATACCGGCTTGCTCTGTAAGCGTTTTCACAATCAGCATATATTGCTGAATTTCGATGTAAGTTGCTAATAATTTCCTAATTGCGACGGAGCTCTTTTTTCATGCAAATCTGAGCGCTTTCGGCGTTCGTCGTCCCGTTTTCCGGGCGCTTCGGAAGGGGCGCTCACTGCCTGTGTGGACCATGATCCCGCTTCCCCTTTGGTCACTGAGCCATCGCTTTTCAGTGGTTTTTGGCGGGCGAAGATGAACATGAGGTTGGCCTTGGGCTCCCGGCATACATTTCATTTTAGTAATATTTTTACGCAGTTCTCTAACTTGATATTCAAAGTTTCTAATTAATCTGGCTCCTGAACGCATTCCGCGTGCTGTTTCACAAGCTTGAAGCGGGCGGAAGAACGGCCCCTCGCGCCAACACTGGAGTTTCGAGGATGAACATAGCAAAAAGACTGTTCAGCGATACATCCGGCAATTTTGCGCTGACCTTCGGCGTTCTCGCCGTACCGGTCATGGTCGCGGGCGGGTTGGCCGTTGATTATGTCGGCCTGAGCCTGGAGAAGAGCAAGCTGCAGAACGCGGTCGATTCGGCGGCGCTGATGGTCGCGCGGGAAGGCAAGCTGACAGAGGAGCAGGCACTCAAGATCGCCCGGCACACCGTGTCGGCGAACTACGGGATCGACTCGGCCCAGATCTCGGTGGCACTGGGGAGCGACAAGGCAACCGTCCGCGCATCCATGGGTCAACCGCTGGTATTTGGCGGGTTCATGGGCAAGAAACAATCCGATGTGACAGCAGAGGCCACAGCCAGCTACGCCTACACCAAATACGAGATCGCGCTGGTGCTCGACACGACCGGCTCAATGGCGGGCGGCAAGCTGGTTTCGCTTCAGAACGCCGTCATCGGACTGGTTGATGGGATGGCAGAACTTGGTCTGGACAAGGAGCAGATCAAGTTCTCGCTCGTTCCCTATGCAGGCTTTGTCAATGTAGGACCGCAATACGGACCCAAGATAAGCATCGCCGGCCTCATCAATACCCCTGCTGCCGACTGGATCGATCAGGACGCAAAGGCCCCGATCCCGCAGTCGGACCTGCCTTCAGGATTCAGCCGTTTCGCCATGTTTCGTCACCTCAATGTGGATTGGCCCGGTTGCGTGGAGACACGGGTCCCGGTCGGCAAGGCAAATCATGACGTTGATGACACGGTACCGGACGCCACCGATCCGAACTCGCTGTTCACGCCGTTCTTCGCAATCGACGAACCCGACAACAAGTGGGAGTATCCCAATTCCTACCTGCCGGATGGCGGCAACCAGGTAATAGGCAACGACGTCAGCGAAGCGGAGAGGATAGATCAACTGGCCCGCTACGGTCGCACAGGCAAGTATACCAAACCCGACAATATCGTTGCCGCGGTGCTTGAAACGCTGAAATGGAAGAACGTGAAAGTCGACGATTCACCGTCCAGTTTCTATTCCAACAAGAACGATCCGAAGGGACCCGGCTTCGGTTGCGAGGTCGAACCGCTGGTTCCGTTGACCACCGACTTCAATCAGATCACCGACACGGTCAAGAAGCTCGAGGCGAACGGCTCGACCAACATGCTCGAAGGCGTGATGTGGGGCTGGCGAACACTTTCAAGCCGCGAGCCCTTTACCGGCGGAGCGCCTGAAAGTGACAGCTCGGTCGAAAAGATCATGATCTTTCTGACCGACGGCCAGAACTCCTTCGGCAATCTCAACAATGATCTGGGCTCCGCCTACACGAGCATGGGTTACCTGGTGGACGGGCGCCTGGACGGCATGACCGCTGGCAGCATCGGCCAGACCAACGATGCGCTGGACAAGAAGACGCTTTCCGCCTGCACCAATGCCAAGAAGGACGGGGTCGAGATCTACACGATCCGTCTCGAGGAGCCCGATGCCGCGACCGGAACAATGCTCCAGCAATGCGCATCGAGCCCGTCGCACTTTTTCGATGCGCCATCGCGTCAGCAACTGGCGCCCATCTTCGACGCCATCAAGAAAGGCGTGGTCAAGCTCAGACTGACCTCCTGACCAACTTGACGCTCAATCCCGCCTGACACGAAATCGCCCGGAGACACAGACGCGCTCCGGGCGTTTTCGTTTTGAAAGGTCTTGTCAGGACAAACCGCACCAACCAGGCGGCTCCGAAACTGACCGTTCAAAAGAACCGGGCGGGCGCGCCGCGAACGGTGGCGTCAACCCTTGCGCCCACCCGGCAAACCGCAGGTCGTTAGGCTTCCCCGGCGGTTTTCGAGTTCAGAAGGACGACATTGTCGCTCCGTTCCGAAAATGCGAGTTTCATCTTCAATCGCAGCAAGGCCTCAAGGTTGGTCTCATTGCCGCGTGTGGGCTCTTCCCCCTCCCAGTCAAGGGCGGTCTGAAGAACCGCCATGTTGATGAGGTTGCTCAAGCTTTCGAGCTTGAGCCGATCCGCCTCCTCCCTGCAGGTTACGAGGGTCCGGATAATCCATGCGTATGAACCAGTTTCGGCGGCGTCCATGATCGGCGTCCCTCTACGCATGCGCGGTTGTTTGGTGGTGGTTCTGCCGCCCGGCCGATTGCTCCAGTGGGCCCGGCTTGTGCCAGTTCCCCTCGGGCCGGATGAGGCGATAGGGATCGTCCTTGAGCGACAGCGCGGTCGATGAGGGTTCGATGTCATCGAGCATCTCGACAAAGACATGATCCGAGAACGAGAACGGCGCACCATTTTCCTTGAGCTTGAAGCCGAAGCTCTGCCAGAAGGGCAGATAGTCCTCGCGGGCGTGGCCATAGATCCGCCGGTAGCCCTTCTCCTTGCACAGCGCCACACTGGCGCGAACAAGATCGAAGGCGGTGCGCGAACGCCGGAACTCCTTGCGGACCGCAAGCCGCTCCATCTTGGCAAAATCGGCGAAAAACCTGATGCGCATGCAGCCGACCGGCTCGTTGTCCATGAAGGCGAGAAGGTGGGTTGCGGCGAGATCGTTGCCATCGAACTCCTCATCGAACGGACAGAACTGCTCGCCGATATAAACCGCGGAGCGGATTGCGGCGACACGCATCATGTCGTCGAAACCGTTGACCACACGTATGCCCGTTGGCCGCAGCGCGGGATCATGGGTGGCGTAGCGCGGCAGCCGTTCGACGAGTGTCTTGCGTCTGCGAGGGATCATGTAGAACCCGTCGAGAAAGCGGCCCTCATGCCAGACCCCGTGCTCGAATCCGCGGCGCACCATCGCCCGGTGGCCGCGAACGGTAAACGAGGTCGAGATCACGTCGGCTTCCGCATAGTGCGGCGAATCAAAGCGATCCATCACCCGGTTTATGCCCGCCGCCATGACGCCCGGCGTAAAACTGGCCCAGACATAGATTGCGGCAGGTCGTTCATGCTGGCTGACGAGATACTCGTCCTGGGGGTCGAGAAGATTGAGATCTCCGTCGAACAAGGCGCAGCGCCCTGCCTCATTGAGAAGCAGCGCGGACATGAAACCCTCCGGATACGCCCGACCGCGGCGGGAAAAAAGCCAGATCGAATCAGGGTTTTTCTCGCTGATGCGGATCACCGTTTCCGGCCTCGCGAGTTGGCCGATCGCCTTGCCGGCCGCATTGAGAAGCCTGGGGACATCGTTGGGATCAAGGTGGTTTGTCACGGTAACCAAAGCCGAGGCCCGGCGCATGCGCTCAGCCTCCTGGGCCGCCTCAACTGTCAGTACACTTGCATTTGCCTGCGAAAAACTATTTTGTGGTGTGGTCGGCATAGGTTTTGACCCCTCTGAATTAGGGGCAATCTAATCGCTGGCGAACCGATTGACTTTGGCAAAAACGAGCACAGAGAGTTCCACCCATGGAACACCAATGGCGCAACGCTGACTGGAACAGCATTCGGGTATTTCTCGCAGTGGCGCGGCTGTCCAGCTTCCGCAAGGCCGCCGAAGAGCTGGCGATGTCGGTCAATACCGTACGCCGAACCATCTCCCGGCTCGAGGATCAACTCACCTACGCCCTGCTTTACCGGGAATCTGAGGGGGTGAGGCTGACCGACGAGGGACGCCGCGTGGTGCTGGCCGCGCGCGAGGTGGAAAGCTCGGTGTCGGACATGTGGCGGGTGGCGGCGATGGCCGAACGGGAAGCCAGCGGCCCGATCAGGCTCGCCATCACAGAAGGGTTGGGCAGCTTCTGGCTCACTCCCCGGATCGTGGACTATATGAATGCAACCGGCGCGACCAACCGCATCGAACTCCAATGCGCCATGCGGTCGGTGGACGTTCTGAGGATGGAGGCAGACATCTCGGTTCAGCTCGAGCGGCCCAACCGCCCTGAACTCAAAACCAAGAGACTGGGCTATCTTCATCTCAAGCCGTTCGCCAGCCGTTCCTATCTCGAGACATTCGGGCATCCAAAGAATGTCGCCGACATGGTCAACCACCGCGTTGTCGAACAGCAGACCGACCAGTTGCGCGGATACGAGCTCGACAAGATTTTCGGCCCGAAGATCGCCGATCGCATGGTCCGCATGAAAACCAATTTTTCCTCCGCACATTACTGGGCGGTGGCGAAAGGCGCGGGGATCGGCCTCATGCCGAATTATGCGCGCGCCATCGGCGGCGATGTCGAACATATTGATCTGGGTTTCGATTTCCGCGTCGAGATCTGGCTTGCGACCCATCCAGAAGTGGCCAAGAGCGCGCGGCACCGCAGTTTTATCGATTTCCTGACCGACAGTTTCGACGACCGCAAATACCCCTGGTTCGGCGCAGAATCGATAACGCCGGAAGAGATCGAGGAAAAATTCTCCCGGGAGGATTTGCGTTCCTACTTCGAGGGATTCACCGCGAGTTCGTGAGCCATCCGGCGCCGGGGTTGTTCAAGACCGATCCAGGTCGGCCAGGACCCTGCTTCAAATGACCGGGGATACGTCACCGGACCTGATCGAGCAGCCTCTTGCATTCGAGCAGATCGTAAAGGGCCTCCTGCAGCAAGGACCGGTCGTCACGGGACAGGCCTGCCGCATTTTCGGGTGCCTGCGCCGCCTCGTCGCCATTCTTGCCCGCCTCGCCGCCAAGGCCGAAGAAGCGCCGGGTGGATGGCAGCCGGGCCTTGCCGACAAGCTGATCCTCCTCGGGCGACGCCGCGCGCTGCGCCGGAGCTGCCGGCTTTTCCTCCACCATGCTGGCGGAGAGGGCCTCGACCGCATCCATATCGCCCGATCCGATTGCGATGACGAACTTGTTGCCGTTCTGCTTGAGAAGTTTCTGGACGCCCTTGATGGTGTAACCCTGATCGTAAAGAAGCGTCCGTATCCCCTTGAGCAATTCTATATCGTCGGGCCGGTAGTAGCGTCGCCCGCCTCCCCGCTTCATCGGCTTGATCTGGGCAAAACGGGTTTCCCAAAACCGCAGCACGTGCTGTGGCAGATCGAGATCCTCGGCAACCTCGGATATCGTCCGGAACGCGTCAGGGCTCTTGTCCATGGGACCACTCCGTTTCTTCGTTTCCACCGTCTTCAGATTTAACCGGATCCCTGAACTCAGGCAGAACGGTTCCTGTTGTCCAGGAGCGCGGCGAATCGCCTTGCTGATCCGGAAGCGGTTTGCAGTTCAAAGGTTTGGGGACGGAATATCAAGTGCGTAGCGCATGCCGGACAATCAGGCTCATCATGCCCCGCGGGCGCAGCGCCCGGTCGGCATTGAACAATGCTCAACAGATGAACACGAGGCAGACGCACCGCAACCTGTTTCAGGCCGGCAAGCCGGCGCCTGGCTACTTCGCCTTGCCCTTGCGCGCCATGTGCCCCTTGAGCACGCGATTCTTGAGCACGTTGGAAGCCTTGAAGGTCATCACCCGGCGCGGACTGATCGGAACTTCCTCGCCGGTCTTCGGGTTGCGGCCTATCCGCTCCTTCTTCTCGCGAACCTGAAAGGTCGCGAACGAGGACAGCTTAACGCTGTCGCCCCGGACGATGGCATTGCACACTTCGTCAAGCACCATCTCGACGAGTTCGGCGGATTCGGTTCTCGAAAGCCCGACCTTCCGGAAAACCGCTTCGGCGAGATCCGCCCTTGTGACCGTTTTTCCACTCATGATATCCAACCAAACTGGTCAGCTTCCCCGCCGCCCGTAGCTCCATTAGGGTAACATTATGGATCATCCCGGGCGAGGTCAAGCAACTGTCAAAACTGCCGGGGACTTACCGACAAGGCATTTCGCGTTGAATTGAATTCAATCGGGCGAAAATGCAATTTCATTCTACTAAAGCGTTACAACGCCCTTTATAGATCAAATCGGATCTGAAACGCTGTAGTCGCAAGAAAATCCCGCGCGACCAACGGCTGCAATGCTTTCACGGCAGATGGTCTACCACCGCAGAAGCACGGACCCCCATGTAAAGCCACCACCCATGGACTCGAGCAACACCAGGTCTCCCTGCTTTATCCGCCCGTCCGAAGCCGCCTCGTTGAGCGCAAGCGGGATTGAGGCGGCGGATGTGTTTCCGTGCTTGTCGACGGTGATCACGACTTTTTTATCGGCAATCCCGAGCTTCTTGGCCGAGGCGTCAATAATCCTGCGGTTGGCCTGGTGCGGCACGAACCAGTCGATGTCCTCCGACGTCAAGCCGGTCGCATCGTAGGCAGCCTCGATGACATCGGTAATCATGCCGACCGCATGCTTGAAGACCTCGCGGCCCTCCATCCTGAGATGGCCGACAGTACCGGTTGTCGAGGGACCTCCATCGACATACAGCTTTTCACGATGAGCCCCGTCGGAGCGCAGATGAGCGGTCAATACGCCACGGTCCGCATTGGTGCCGCCGCCCTCCTCCGCTTCGAGCACGATCGCGCCAGCGCCGTCCCCGAACAGCACGCAGGTTGTCCGGTCGGTCCAGTCGAGAATGCGCGAGAAGGTTTCGGCGCCGACAACCAGCACGCGGCGCGCGAGTCCGGACTTGATGTAGCTGTCGGCGGTGGTCACCGCAAAGACAAAGCCCGAGCAAACCGCCTGGAGGTCGAAGGCCGCGCCATGCCGCATCCCCAGCCGGTTCTGGATATTGACCGCCGTGGCGGGGAAGGTGTTGTCCGGCGTCGACGTCGCACAGATGATCAGATCGATGTCGGCGGGAACCATACCGGCGCGGTCAAGTGCTGCACGGGCCGCCATTTCGCCCAAAGACGCAGTGGTTTCGCTTTCAGAGGCAATGTGGCGCTGACGGATTCCGGTGCGCTGCACAATCCACTCGTCGCTGGTCTCCACAATGCCTTCAAGATCGCGGTTCTCCATTATCCGCTCAGGCAACTGCGCCCCGAAACCACGTACTACTGAACGGATCATGCTTGCTTCCTAGTTCGAAGAAACGTCGTCGGCAGACAGGGTCAAGGCCGACCGGCGCTTGTGATACAGATTGAGATCGTCCTCGATCTTGGCCTTGAGACCGTTGCGGGCCATGTCATAACCGACATCGACGGCCGCTGCGAATCCCTCGCTGTCGGCCCCGCCATGGCTCTTGATAACGACTCCGTTGAGCCCGAGGAACACACCGCCATTCACCTTGCCCGGGTCCATTTTCTCCCGCAACCGGTCGAAAGCGCCCCTGGCAAAGAGATAGCCGATGCGCGCCATGAGCGTGCGCGACATGGCGGCGCGCAGATACTGGGCAATCTGTCGGGCCGTGCCCTCGGCGGTCTTGAGGGCGATGTTTCCCGCAAACCCCTCTGTCACGACGACATCGACCGTCCCCTTGCCCAGATCATCGCCTTCCACGAAGCCGTAATACTCGAAGCTCGGCATTGCGGCTTCCCGAATCAGCCGGCCGGCCTCCTTGACCTCTTCCTGCCCCTTGATCTCCTCAACACCGATGTTGAGCAAACCGACGGTGGGCCGCTCGATTTCGAACAGGGCACGCGCCATTGCTGCGCCCATCATTGTGAAATCGATAAGCAATTGCGCATCGGCGCCAACAGTGGCTCCCACGTCGAGAACGATGCTTTCACCGCGAAGGGTCGGCCAGATGGCGGCGATTGCCGGCCGTTCGATGTTGGCCATGGTCCTCAAGCAGAACTTCGACATCGCCATCAGCGCGCCGGTATTCCCGGCCGATACGCAAACATCGGCATCGCCGGTCTTCACCGCGTCGATGGCGCGCCACATGGACGACTTGTAGCGCCCCTGGCGCAGCGCCTGGCTCGGCTTGTCGTCCATGCGCACCGCAACCTCGCACGGGACAAAGGTCGATGCCTCGCGCAGCGCGGGGAACCTTGCAAGCACCGGTGCGCAGGACTTTTCGATCCCGAACAGAAGGAACCTGATCTCGGGGTGTCTTTCCAGCGCCTTGGCAACGCCCGGGATGACCACTTCCGGGCCATGGTCCCCACCCATCAAGTCGACCGAAATTCTGATCACGCCCCGTCCTTTTTCTCCGGCGCTTCCGGCCGGATTGGTCGGCCGAAAATACTGGTTTTCCCACCGGGTACAACAGCTTTGTCTCGGTCCTGGGCACAGCCGACGCTACACATCGCGTTTCAACCCCTGCAAAACAGCAAAGGGTGACGGTTTTTTGTCCGTCGTCTCGTCGTTCTCGATGCGATCTGCATAATCGAGGTCCGGCTTGCGCGGATATGGATCGATGGCGAGCGCGGCGAATTCGGCGGCAACCGCGCCGACATCGATGGTGTCACCGGAAAAAGTGTCCGGCAGATCCGGCCCTTCGGGATCGAGAAACATCTCGCCGCTGCCATCGGTCATGCGTTTTGCGAGCCGGGAGTTCTCGGGAAGGAAAACCGTTTCCACTTCCTCGTCGATTTGCTGCCGTACGGGATCGAGCGTAACCACACAGTGCTGCTCGATCGTCGCGCGCACCCGCCCCTTGAGCCGGACGCCATCGCGTTTCCAGCGGCCGACCGCGATCTCGGCCTCGAAGGCACGGACATCGAGCACATCCCACTGGGCCTTGAGTTTCGCCAGGTCCGTTTGGTCAGCGGAGATGGTGACTGTCAGGGGATTGGCCGAGACATGGCCGACCTTGACCGGAAACGAAAATGCCTCGCTGTCGTGATTTGTCATTGGGGCAATCCTATTCACCAGCCCTTGGGAAAGCCAATCGGCCCTTTGCAAGCGTATCTTCGCCGGCGTTTGAAAGTTCGTCCGACATCTTCATCATCCAGTCGGCCAGCGCCTCGGTCGACGGGGCGTCACTGCCGCCTTCGGGATGGATATTGCGGGACAGCGCCGCTGACAGCGCATTCTTGTCGCGCGCCTCGAGCGCTTCGCCGTAGGAGTTGGCCCTGCCGTAGAACATCCGGGCAAACTTCTTCATGCGCTTGGGAACACCCATGTCGCCGATCCCGAGTTCGCGGATCGAATGATCGACATCCTCGAAGAATGCCTCAAGTACTTCCTGGGCAAGACCCTGGACCGCTTCGCCGGCCAATGCCGTGCGGCGCAGGTACAGCACGAGATGGATTGCAATCATCTCGAAGCGTCCCATGACGGTGTCCGGTACGCCCATCCGGTCGTAGAACACCGGTGAACGCGCGGCGCCGGTTATCGTCTCGTACTGGCGCGCGACGAGCGCCTGATTCGATTTTTTTCGTTTCAGCAGAGACCAAATCATTAAATTGCCTTCAATGGCGGTTGGATATCATCGCAATGATGGGAGGCTGGCGTGTTGCATCCGTGCGGAAGCTGGTTTACCGAATGAAACGCAAAACGCAATGGCTGCGGCTTACTGGCATGCCAAGGGGAGATGTCGTTCAAGATGAGAGTTTTCAAGGCAACCGGACGGAATTTGCGTCTCGGCGCCGCAGTTGCGGTCATCTCCACAATCGGACTCGCAGGCTGTTCCACGAGTGAAGTTCTCAATCAGGGCTACGTGGTCGACCAGACCGCACTGGATCTCACGCCAGTGGGATCGAGCCGCGAACAGGTGCTGTTGTCTCTCGGCACGCCCTCCACGACTGCCACGTTCGACAATGAAGTGTTTTACTACATCTCCCAGAAGCGTGTGCGCGGGGCGATGTTCATGAAGCCGAAACTGGTTGAGCAGTCCGTGCTTGCAGTCTATTTCGACGAAGAAGGCACGGTCCGGCAGATCGCCAACTACACGCTGCAGGACGGCCGGGTCTTTGACATGATCACCCGCACGACGCCGACCGGCGGCCTCGACAAGTCGTTCCTCGCGCAAATCCTGTCCGGCGCTAGCGGCCCGCAGGCCGGCAACTCGATTGCCCGATCCATCATCAGCGGCGGCCAGTAGTCTTCCCCTTTGTCAGAGCCGGAACCCGGTTGCCCAACCTGACGCCACTCCATTAAAAACCCCGCGGAGATCGACATCCGCGGGGTTGTTTGCTTCTCTAAGCCTGCCGGGATCGCCGACAGGCGTACAAGATCTCAGTGCGCAAGAACCGCCAGCAGCAGAAGTGCCACGATGTTGGTGATCTTGATCGCCGGGTTGACCGCCGGACCGGCGGTGTCCTTGTAGGGATCGCCGACCGTGTCGCCGGTAACGGAGGCCTTGTGCGCCTCAGACCCCTTCTCGTGCTTGACGCCGTCCTTGTCGACGAAGCCGTCCTCGAAGGATTTCTTGGCGTTATCCCATGCACCGCCGCCCGACGTCATCGAAATGGCGACGAACAGGCCGTTGACGATCACGCCGAGAAGCGAGGCACCAAGCGCCGCAAAGGCCGAGGCCTTCGAGCCGGAGATCAGCAGGACGCCGAAATAGACGAACAGCGGAGCCAGAACCGGCAACAGCGACGGCACAATCATTTCGCGGATCGCTGCCTTGGTCAGGAGATCCACCGCGCGGCCGTAGTCCGGCTTCTCGGTGCCTGCCATGATGCCCGGCTTGTCCTTGAACTGACGGCGCACTTCCTCGACGATCGAACCGGCAGCGCGACCGACCGAGGTCATGGCGATGCCGCCGAACAGATAAGGAATGAGGCCGCCGAAGATCAGGCCGGCAACCACGTAGGGGTTGGACAGGTCGAACGAAATCTCACCCATATCCTTGAAGTACGGATAAAGGGTCGACCCTTCCGCATTCGCCTGACGGGCGAAGAACTGGAGATCGTTCGAATAGGCCGCGAACAGCACCAGCGCTCCGAGGCCCGCGGACCCGATGGCGTAGCCCTTGGTGACGGCCTTGGTGGTGTTGCCGACCGCGTCGAGGGCATCGGTTGCCTGACGGACTTCCGGTGGAAGGCCCGACATCTCGGCGATGCCGCCGGCATTGTCGGTGACCGGACCGAATGCGTCGAGCGCTACGATCATGCCGGCGATGCCGAGCATGGCCGTGACCGCGATACCGGTGCCGAACAGGCCGCCGAGCTGATAGGTCGAGATGATGCCGCCGACAATGACGATGGCGGGCAGAGCCGTCGACTCCAGCGAGATCGCAAGTCCCTGAATCACGTTGGTGCCGTGACCGGTGACCGAGGCCTGGCTGATCGAGTTGACCGGCCGTTTGTTGGTGCCGGTGTAGTACTCGGTGATGACCACGATCAGCGCGGTCACGACGAGGCCGACGATCCCGCAGATGAACAGGTTCGTGCCGGTGATCGCCTTGCCATCGATGACGGCCAATTCACCCCAGCCGATGGTCAGCGAGGTTGCTGCGCCCAGGCCGACGATCGACAGCAGGCCGGTCACGATCAGGCCCTTGTAGAGCGCGCCCATGATCGAGCCGTTGGCGCCGAGCTTGACGAAAAACGTGCCGACAATGGATGTGATGATCGACGCGCCGCAAACGGCGAGCGGATAGAGCATGGCCGAACCGAGCACATCCATGCCGCCGAAGAAGATGGCCGCGAGTACCATGGTGGCGACAACGGTCACCGCATAGGTTTCGAACAGATCGGCCGCCATTCCGGCGCAGTCACCGACATTGTCGCCCACATTGTCTGCGATGGTTGCGGGGTTGCGCGGGTCATCCTCGGGGATGCCGGCTTCCACCTTGCCCACGAGGTCGCCGCCCACGTCGGCTCCCTTGGTGAAGATGCCGCCGCCCAGACGTGCGAAGATCGAGATCAGCGAAGCGCCAAAGCCGAGTGCAACGAGCGCATCGATCACCTGGCGGCTGTCAGTGGCGAGCGCCATCGGACCGGTGAGGATCCAGTAGTAGACCGCGACGCCCAGAAGCGCGAGGCCGGCCACAAGCATCCCGGTGATCGCGCCGGCCTTGAAGGCAACGTCGAGACCGCCGGCCAGATTGACCGCCGAAGCCTGCGCGGTGCGAACATTGGCGCGCACCGAGACGTGCATCCCGATGTAGCCCGCGGCGCCCGAAAGAACCGCGCCGATCAGGAAACCGATGGCGGCCGTCGCACCAAGAAGTATCCAGGTGATGACAAAGACGACGGCGCCGACAATGGCAATGGTGGTGTACTGGCGGTTCAGGTAGGCCCGAGCGCCTTCACGAATGTACCCTGCAATCTCCTGCATGCGTGCGTTGCCCTGGTCGGCGGCCATCACCGACCTGGTCGCCCAGATGGCGTAGACAACGGAAAGCAATCCACAGGCGATCACAGCAAAAAGAACTGACATGCTGATATCCCTCCAAAATAGCCGGAGCCAATTGAACTCCCCCCGGCCAGCATCTCATGCGGCGAAAGAAGCGCAGGCCACATGCCCGGGCTCCCTGCTGCATCGCGGCGGATGATTGCGGCACGGAACGGGCAACGTCAAGGGCGCAGATGGTCTTAGAGGCCGGACAGCGGATTTAGCCTTGGGAAACCCTCCCCGGGCCCCACAATTGCCGCCGGGTCGGCGTTCAGCACCGGCATTCGCAAGCCGGGTCAGACAGTGACGCGGCGGCGCTCCCAGAGGTTCTGCGCGGCAAGAACGAGCAGGCAAAAGGCTGCAACGGGCCAGAACATCGCGTTGAGCGCATCCCAGCCCCAGGCGTTGAGCACCTTGCCGGACATCAGCGACGAGAAGGCGACAATGCCGAACAGGGTGACATCGTGAAAACCCTGCACCTTGTTCTTCTCGGACTGGCGATAGGTCATGGTGACCATCGTCGTGGCGCCGATGAAGCCGAAGTTCCAGCCCACCCCGAGAAGCACCAGCGCCAACCAGAAGTTCCAGAGTTCCAGACCCATGTGGGCGACCACTGCGCAGCCAAGCAGGATGACAAGGCCGGTCGCGGTGATCGTGTCGCGGCCGTAGCGGGCAATAAGCTTGCCGGTAAAGAAGCTCGGAGCGAACATCGCCATCACATGCCACTGAATGCCGAGCGTTGCGAGTTCGGGCGAGAAGCCGCAGCCAACCATGGCCAGCGGCGCGCCGGTCATCATGAACGTCATGAGCGCATAGGATCCCACGCCGCAAACCATTGCCGTGACGAAGCGGGACTGGGTGACGATCTCGCCAAGCGGGCGCGCCGGGGTTTCATCGTGCCCCGCATCGCCGGGGCGCGTGTCGTTCGGAATGCGCAGAAACCACAGGATCGTCATGGTAATGAGCGCCAGGGGCAACAGCGCCACAAACGATCCCGCAAACATCACCGGCGCAAAGAGCTCGCGCGTGAAGATCACGGTCTGCGGGCCGATGATCGCCGCAAAGACGCCACCCGCCAGCACCCAGGAAATGGCCTGCGCCTTGAAATTGGTGGGCGAACCGTCGGCCGCAGCGAAGCGGTACTGCTGCACGAAGGCGCCGCCCAGTCCGATGAAGGCCATGCCGAAGGCGAACAGCCAGAATTCATGACGGAACAGCGCGATGGCTGAGATGATGCCGCCGAGCGCCGTCATCACCATGCCCGACAGAAAACCGTAGCGGCGTCCGACAAGGCGCATCAGCCAGGCAGCCGGAAGCGCACCGACAGCCACCCCCAGATTGAAGCCGGTGACGGGCGCCGTCGCGAGCGACTTGTCGGCGCCGAGCAGGTAGAAGCCCGCGAGGCCGCCCATGGAGATCGCGATGGGGGCGGCAGCACCGCCGAAAGCCTGCGAAGCAGACAGCAACAGCGCGTTCCGGCGCGCGAGAGTTTCGGCCTCGTTGGCGCCGGCCAGGCCGACCCGGTCAAGAAACGCCATGTGTGTCAGTCCTGTTTCGAAGGCGGATCCGCGCGGTATTTCCGTGCTAGCCGATCGAGCACCGCGTTGACGATCTTCGGCTCGTCCTCCTCGAAGAAGGCGCGCGCGATGTCGACATATTCGGTGACAATGACGGGAACCGGAACATCCTTCTTGAACGACAGTTCCCAGGCGCCGGCTCGCAGAATCGCGCGCAAGGTGGCGTCAAGGCGCGAGAGCGGCCAGTCTTCGGTCAGGCTTGCCCGGATGACCGGATCGAGCGCGCGCTGCTTTTCGACGACGCCGGAGACGACGGCGCGAAACCAGGCCGGATCAGCGGGGCGATACTGCTCGCCGTCAATCTCGTTTCCGAGCCTGTGGGATTCGTACTCGGCGACAACTTCCAGAACACCGGTGCCGCCGATGTCCATCTGGTAGAGCGCCTGAACGGCGGCCAGCCTTGCCGCGCCGCGCTGGTTGGCCGCCTTGATTGCACTCGCGGGGTTTTGTTCTGTCGTCACGATCAGCCTGCCAGCCTGTCTTTAAGCGCAATCATGCTCAAGGCCGCGCGGGCCGCGAAGCCGCCCTTGTCGAGTTCGTCCTTCTTCACCCGCTCCCACGCCTGCTCGGCGTTCTCGGTGGTCATGATCCCGTTTCCGATCGCCAGCGATTCAGAAACCGAAAGGGTCATCAGCCCCCGGGCGGATTCATTGCAGACGATGTCGAAATGGTAGGTCTCACCGCGGATGACGACGCCCAGCGCAACGAAGCCGTCATACTCGGTCCCGCCCTCGTCCATCGCGTCGAGCGCCATGGCGATGGCCGGGGGAATTTCCAGCGCCCCGGGCACGGTAACGACATCGAAGGTGGCGTTTGCCGCTTCGAGCGCGGATTTCGCGCCATCCAGCAACGCATCGGACATGTCGTCGTAAAAACGCGCCTCAACGATCAGCAGGTGCGGTGATTTCGGGTTCGCCATCGAGGCATTCCTTCTGGTTGGCCGTCCGGGTGAGCGGGGTTCCGGTCTTGTGATCTTTATATGTCCGGACCGGTCGCCCGGAACAGCCTGTTCGGGACTTCCGCAAACCGATCCCGGATGCGGGGTCCACGCCTTTGACAGTGTCGGGTCAGAGCGGCGGTCAAACCACTTTGTTTGCCGCTTGGCAAGGAAAAACCGCCGCTGGAGCGCACCTGCCCCGGCGCCACCCAAATCCGGCGATCTTTTCGCTCAGCCGCGACTCCGCTAGACAGATCCGCAAAGAGGGCGAACATGAGCACTGCCAGACCCCGCGAAACCGATCTCTACCAGCCGGTCAAGACCCTGCTTGAACGTCAGGGCTACGAGGTCAAGGCTGAAATCGGCGCCGCCGATGTCGTCGCGGTTCGAGGCGACGAAGTTCCGGTGGTCGTGGAGCTCAAGACCGGCTTTTCACTGTCGCTGTTTCACCAGGCGATCGAGCGGCAGGCCATCACCGACGCGGTCTATGTCGCGGTTCCGCGCGGGTCGGGACGGGCCTTCCAGAAGGCGATTGCCGCCAATACCTCGCTCTGCCGCAGGCTCGGCCTGGGGCTGATCACGGTGCGGCTCAAGGACGGGTTTGTGGAGGTGCACGCCGATCCCGGCCCGTACAAGCCCAGAAAATCCAAAATCAAGAAGGCACGGATGCTCAAGGAGTTCTCCAAACGCACCGGCGATCCGAACGCGGGAGGCGCGACGAGACAGGGTCTGATGACGGCCTACCGTCAGGATGCGCTGCGCTGCGCGCGAGTGCTCTCCGAGCTTGGTCCGACAAAGGCGGCGCTGGTCGCCAAGGCATCCGGGGTTGAAAAGGCAAGGGTGCTGATGGCGGACAATCACTACGGCTGGTTCGAGAAGGTGGCGACGGGCATCTACGGTCTGTTACCGAAGGGCTCGGAAGCACTCGCATTGCTTGGCGATCCCGACAGGCGCCTTCCAGAAACCGGTTCCGGGGACACGTGACAATGGTGACGCCGTACCTGTCCTAAAGGATAGAAACCCGACCTTTACTGTTGATTAACCATAAAAGCCGATGCTCCGGGTCTCAGATCTCTCGTCCAGGCCTTGGCATGCGCCCTGTATCACCCTACCCCGCCGGACCCCACGGTGCGGTGCTGGCTCACCGGAATCCGTCGTCAACCACGGCGCAGTCTTCGATGGCTGCCCGGCTGTCGCTCGCGCGGCCTTCGGTGGTGAGCGAGAGGGCGATCCGGCTTATTACGGTGGTGATTTCCGGTGTTGCCCTCGCCCTGATGCTGATTTCGCTGCGCCCTTTCGCGGTCCGACTGACCTACAGTTCCGGCGCAGAGAATACCGGCGACGCGCTGAACCAGTATGGCTTTCTGGCCGCCGGCTGCATCTGCTCTCTGGCCCTGATGTGCCTGGCCAACAGGCGCGTGCTGACCAGCCTGCTTTCACCCGGGTTTCTACTCTTGGGGCTGGTCCTCGCCTTCAACCTGATGCGTTCGCCCTATCCGGACCTGATGATGCGCGCGGTTCTGTTCACGCTGATCGGAATGCTGATTGCCTTCACGATGGTTGCCTTGCCGCGCAACCAGGCGGATTTCCGGCTGGCGCTAGGGCTTGGCGCGGGTGCTGCGCTGGCGCTCTCCTACATCGGCCTGGTGGCCTTTCCGGATCTCGCAAAGCATGGGTTTGATGTCTACGAGCCGCAGCACAGCGGGCTCTGGCGCGGTCATTTCAGCCACAAGAACATAGCCGGACCGGTAATGAGCGTGATTGCAATTTTCGGGCTGTACCTCATGCGCTCCGGTCAGCGGTTCTCCGGCTTCGTCATGTTCGCCGCCGCCGCTGTCTTCGTCGCCAATACCGGATCGAAGACCACCGCAGGCCTGTTTCCGGTTTCGGTCATGATTGTAATGATGGCGCCGCTCTTTGCGAGCGCCGGCATGGCAATCCTGACCAGCATAGCCGCGATCGGCGGGGTCGGAGTCTTCACGCTCGGGGTGCTTTATCGGCCCGATATTTCGCTTCTGGTCGCCAAGCTGACGGGCGACCAGACCTACACCGGGCGCACCACCTTGTGGGAGTTCAGCCTGTCGATGATCCCCAACAAGCCGTGGCTCGGCTACGGACTTTACAATTTCTGGCAGACCGAAAACGTGCTCGGGCTCGACGCGCCGTTTGAAGCCGCATGGGACTACCGCTATATCGTCCACGGCCACAACAACTATCTCGACATCCTGCTCAATCTCGGGATCGTCGGTGGAGCCATACTGTGCTGGGTTCTGTTCGTCGCCCCGATGATCAACTACGCAAAGGCCCGCCAAAGACCCGCCAAGCGGGCTCTGGCCGACATGTTCTTCATGATCATCGTGTTTGCGAGCCTGCTGTCCTTCATCGAGACATTTTTTTTGGCGCGCAACGACGCGATATGGCTGATGCACATCATGGCCGTCTTCGGGCTGCACCTGCTCGCCCGTTTCGAAATCGATCCAGGACCTTCGTCAACGATAAAACGGCGCCAGCGCGCAGCAATGCCGGTCTTCAGCGGCCCGGGGCCATCTCGGCCAGCCGCGCCGCATAACGCGCCATCTGGTCCACCTCGAGGTTGATCATGTCGCCCGTCCGGCGCTCGGCCCAGGTCGTCACCTCGAGCGAATGACGGATCAACAGAACGTCGAATTCGCTGCCGTTGACGCCGTTGACCGTCAGCGAGGTTCCATCGAGCGCGACAGAGCCCTTGGGAGCGATAAAACGCGCGAGGTGATCCGGGGCCCGCAGGGTAAAGCGCCGGGCTTCGCCCTCCTCCCTGACAGCAACCAGTTCGGCCAGTCCGTCGACATGGCCGCTGACCATGTGACCGCCGAGTTCATCACCCATCCGCAGGGAGCGTTCGAGGTTGACCCGGGTTCCCTCGCGCCAGTTTCCGATTGTTGTCAGCCGGAGAGCTTCTTCCCAGACTTCGACCTCAAACCAGCGTGTGTTGTCTCCCGGCTCCGGCAGCCCCGTTACCGTCAGGCAGGTCCCCGAACAGGCGATCGAGGCGCCAATGTCGATGGTCGCGGGGTCCCAGGAGGTCTCGATACGCAACCGCAGCCCCCGGTCGCGCTGGCCGATTGCCGCGACGCGGCCGATGTCGGTGATGATGCCGGTGAACATGACTCTAGACCCTCTCATATTCATGCATTGTGTCGTCGCCGAAGCTCATCGACGAAACCCTTCGAAATCCGTCGGGTATGGTTTCGGGCGTGACCGGCGCATCGACCCCGTCGTCGGCAATCACAGTCTGTGCGGTGAGCAGGATGATGCGATCAACCAGCCCTTCGGTGAGAAAGGCGCGCGCCACCTGCTCGCCGCCTTCGACGAAAACGCTCGACAGCCCTTTGGCGGCGATATCCTCGAGCAATTCGGGAAGCGCAATACGGCCGTCATGGATTTCGCAAGCGACAAACTCCACTCCGGCCTGCGCAAGCGGTTCACGTGCGTGATGCTCCTGTCCGGCGGCGGTCGCCACCCACAAGGGTGTTGCGCGCGCAGAGCGAACCAGCGCCGAATCAAGCGGCAGTCTCAGACCGGTGTCGAGCACAAGGCGGATCGGCGACCGGTCTTCGAGACCGGGAAGCCGGCAGGTCAATACCGGATCGTCATTGATGGCCGTGCCGGCGCCGATCAGGATCACATCGGACAGCGCCCGCAATGCATGAACCTGCGCGCGCGTCACATTGCCGGTGATCTGCACCTGACCCCCGTCGCGACGGCCGATCTTGCCGTTGCGCGATATCGCAAGCTTCAGCGTGACATGGGGACGATTTGCGGTTCGTCTGGCGAGGTATCCCGCAAGATCCCGCGCAGCGTCGGCGGCGAGCACGCCCTCGACAACCTCGATGCCCGCGGCGCGCAGGATATCGTATCCCTTGCCCGAAACCCTTTCGTCAGGATCGGTGGCAGCCGCCACCACGCGCTTGACGCCTGCCCTGACCAGCGCTTCGGCGCAGGGCGGGGTACGGCCGTGATGGGCGCAGGGTTCAAGCGTGACATAGGCGGTGGCGCCCCTGGCAAGGTCGCCTGCTTCGTCGAGAGCCTGCGGCTCGGCATGCGGACGTCCACCCATCGCGGTCACCCCACGGCCGACGATCACCCTGTCACCGTCGATTTCGCGCACGATCAGCGTGGCGACGGAAGGGTTGGATCCGGTCAGCCCCTGATGCCACCGGGCCAGACGGATCGCAGCTGACATAAACCGCCGGTCAAGCGTATCGGCTTGCATCGCCTCAGTCTTCCCTGGCGGTGCTGTCGCTTGCGATCCGCGCCGTCAGTTCTGCAATCGTGCGTTCGAAATCCTGCGGGCCGGCGAAATCCCGGTAGACCGAGGCATAGCGGACGAACCCCACGTCATCGAGCGCCTTGAGCGCCTCAAGCACCAGAAGCCCGATCTCGTCGGTGGCGATCTCGGTTTCGCCGGAACTTTCCAGCCGCCGGACGATCCCCGAGACGGCCCGGTCGATGCGCTCCGGGTCGACCGGGCGTTTGCGCAACGCAATCTGAAAGGACTTCGCCAGCTTGTCGCGGTCGAACGGAACCCGGCGCCCGGTCTTCTTGAGCACCTGCAAATCACGCAGTTGCACCCGCTCGAAGGTCGTAAACCGGCCGCCGCAGTCGGGACACACGCGCCGGCGGCGGATCGCGGCGCCGTCTTCAGCGGGCCGCGAATCCTTCACCTGACTGTCTTCGGAACTGCAATAGGGGCATCGCATCAGGGATCACCCGAGGTGCGGGTAAATCGGGAACCGGTCGGTCAGCGCAATCACCTTGGCCTTGACCGCGGCCTCGACTTCGGCATTTCCCTCTTCGGAGTTGGCCTTCTTGAGACCGTCGAGCACCTCAAGGATGAGTGCTCCGATCTCACGGAACTCGGCCTCGCCGAAACCACGGGTGGTGCCAGCGGGTGTTCCAAGACGTACGCCGGACGTGATCGTCGGCTTCTCGGGATCATTGGGCACGCCGTTCTTGTTGCACGTGATGAAGGCGCGGCCAAGCGCGGCTTCGGATGCCTTGCCGGTGAGGCTTTTCGGCCTTAGATCGACCAGCATCAAATGCGTGTCTGTGCCGCCCGAGACGATCTTGAGACCGCCGGCGACGAGCGTTTCGGCGAGCACTTCGGCATTGCGCACGACATTGCCGATATAGGACCTGAATTCCGGTGTCAGCGCCTCGCCGAAGGCGACGGCCTTGGCTGCGATCACGTGCATCAGCGGGCCGCCCTGGAGCCCGGGGAACACGGCCGAATTGATCTTCTTGGCAATGTCCTCGTCATTGGTCAGCACGATCCCGCCGCGGGGTCCCCGCAGCGTCTTGTGCGTGGTCGAGGTCGCGACATGGGCGTGCGGGAACGGGCTGGGATGCGAGCCGCCGGCCACGAGGCCCGCAAAATGCGCCATGTCGACCCAGAGAATGGCGTCGACGGCATCGGCAATCTTGCGGAACCGGGCGAAATCGATATGGCGCGAATAGGCCGAACCACCGGCAATGATGATGCGCGGCTTTTGCTCGAGCGCCAGCGCCTCGACCTGATCGTAGTCGATCACGCCGGTTTCGAGATCAAGACCATATTGCACGGCGTTGAACCACTTGCCCGAAAGGTTGGGTTTTGCGCCGTGGGTCAGGTGGCCGCCGGCATCAAGGCTCATGCCCAGAAGCGTGTCGCCCGGTTTTGCCAGAGCCAGAAGCACCGCCTGGTTGGCCTGGGATCCGGAACTGGGCTGGACATTGGCAAAGCCGCAGTCAAACAGCCGCTTGATCCGCTCGATGGCGAGCTCTTCGGCGACGTCGACAAAATGGCAACCGCCATAGTAGCGCCGGCCCGGATAGCCCTCGGCATACTTGTTGGTCATCACCGAACCCTGGGCTTCCAGAACCGCGCGCGAAACGATGTTCTCGGACGCAATGAGTTCGATCTCATGGCGCTGCCGGCCCAGCTCATCCCTGATCGAGCCGAACAGCGCGGGATCAGCCTCGGCAAGAGAGCGATTGAAGAAGGCGTCGGAAAAGCGGGCTGCTGGGGTCGCGTTCGACATTGGGCCTGGTTCCTTGTTGGCTCGGGTCTTGGGCACGGTTCGGTTGCAGCGGCCAAGCGCAATGCGGTGTTCGGCGCTGCGGCAGATGGCGCGAATCCGGGATAGGGCGATGCCCGACCGGATGCGGCTGTTTAACGCTCTCGCATGGTCAGGGCAATATCCGCCGTCCTGATTGCGTCACCGCACCGCTGTAAAAGCAAAAGCCGCCTCGACGGGCGGCTTTCGGGATCTCGGCGGCGTGCGGGCAGTCAGCGCAGCGCCAGCTCGTCCACGCCATCGCGCTGGTAAACATCGTCGCGGAACTGCACGACCCCGTCCTCCGACGCCCAGGCCGTGAAATAGGTGAAGTAGACCGGCACCGGCTCGGACAACGGTATCTCCGTGTTCTCGCCCGATGCGATCGTCGCCTCGATGGCCTGACGGCTCCAGCCGGGCGTATCCCGCAGGAGCCATGTGTTCAGATCGCGAACGTTCTGCACGCGAACGCATCCGGAGCTTTCAAATCGCATGAGCTGGTTGAAGACGCCTTGCTGCGGTGTGTCATGCATGTAGACGGCATGGGGGTTGTGAAAATTGATCTTGGTCGAGGCCATGGCGTTGCCCTTGCCCGGATCCTGCCGGAACATGAGGTTCGGGGCCTCTTCGGCGTTCCAGTCGACGAACTCCGGTGGAACTTCATTGCCCTCGTTGTCGAACAGCCGGATGTTGTTGCGCGAAAGATAGGTCGGATCCTCGCGCATCAGCGGCATGATGTCCTTCTCGATGATCGAGCGCGGCGAGGTCCAGTAGGGATTGAGAATGATCTCGTGGATCTTCGAATTGAGGATCGGCGTCTGACGATCGATCTTTCCGACGATCGCGGTATGGCGCAGCACAACCCTGCCATTCTCGACAGCCTCGATCTGTGCGGCGGGAATGTTGACCATCACATAGCGATCGCCAAGGAAGCCCGACATCGAACGCAGGCGCACCAGATTGGTCTCAAGCTGGCCAAGGCGGACCTGTGCCGATACGTTGAGAGCCTGATAGGAGTAGTTCCCGAGCACACCGTCCGGCGGCAGGCCATGGCGCGCCTGAAGCTTCTTGACCGCACCATCGACGTAGGAATCGAAGGCGTTGGACAAGCCGGTATTGGCGGAAAGGTCACCGGAAGCGATCAATCTCTGCCGAAGGATCCGCACCTCGGGCTCCGAGACGCCCATGCGCAGTTTCTTGACGGGCGGCACATAGGGCCAACCGCCCCTTGCGACGATGTCCTGATAGTCAAAGATCGCGCGTTCGACGAAAGCGATGGTGTCGGCGCTGGAAATCGGATGGCGGGTGGCTGTCTTGGCGACGGAACGCGAACTCTTGGCATCGAACTGATCATCCCACGATCCGCGTTGCGGGGCATTGATGATCGCCTCGATGGCTGTCTGCGCCATGGCCGGACCCGCCGCAGAGGCCATCGCGGCGGCACCGGCGGCGCGCGCCAGAAACCGGCGTCGGTTGAGTTTGTCTAATCCGGTCGGCGTTTTCATGCGTAATCCACCATGCAGTCATTTGTAACGTAGGTTCAGGATACCCCGGTAATCTTAACTAGCGTTAAAATTTGGGGACCAAAACCTCCCCGTCAAGCCAAACGCCACACTTTCGCGTGACCGCGCAACCAGAGAGAGAGACCATGGACCCGTTCCTCGTCACGAGCCTCGTCGTTACCTTAATGGCTTTCACGGCAATATGGCTAATTCATGTTCCACTCGAGGACGCCGGGATCATCGATTACTACTGGGGTCCGGGTTTTGCGGTCATTGGCTGGTCCGGACTTGCCTTCGGAGCGGAGATCTCCGGGGTAAAGATCGCCCTGCTCGCTGCGATCACCCTGTGGGCCGCGCGGCTTGCCGGCCAGTTGATCCTGCGCCACAAGCTCATGAACGGCGAGGACGCACGCTACCTCAAAATGCGCCGGAGCGGCGGTCCGCAATGGTGGTGGCGCAGCCTCTACAAGGTATTTCTGCTGCAGGCGGTGATTCTCTGGCTGGTTGCCGGTCCGGTCCACGCCATCGTGATGGCTCCCTCTTCTGCTGTCCTGTCAATTGTGGGGCTTGCAGGGATCGCGCTGTTCATGATCGGCCTTGCGATCGAAACCGCCGCCGACTGGCAGCTTTATCGCCACCGGAAGAACGGCCACGGCAACGCCCGGACTCTCGCCAGCGGCTTGTGGGCCTATAGCCGGCATCCGAACTATCTTGGTGAGATCACGCTTTGGTTCGGACTTGGACTGGCAGGCTTTGATCTTTCCGGCGCCTGGTGGGCGCTTGCCGGACCGGTCGCCCTTGCCGCGGTGATCCGTTTCGTATCGCTTCCACTCACGGAACAGCACCTGATCGAATCGCGGGCCGACTATGCCGACTATGCCGCGCGCACGCCGGTACTGCTTCCCCTGCCTGGCGGACACCGCCTGACGACCGATCCGGCGGAATAACCGCCGGCCCCGCGCATCCGTCAGGACACCCGGGGCTTAAGGGCTTTGACGCCAGGAATGCGCGTCGCCGCTCGATTGTCGCCAATCGAAGGCGACATGGACTACAGCCGGTAGAGAATCTGATCGTTCCAGAACCGGTCGAGACGCTGCATCAGCTTGTTGAGTTCCTCGAATTCGCTGGCGCCGATCCCGCCGACCTTGGCGATGGAGCTGATGTGGCGGTCATAAAGGCCGGCGATGATCTCGGCCACTTCGATGCCGTGCTCGGTCAGGCTGATACGCACCGCGCGACGGTCGACCCGCGAGCGCTGGTGGTTGATGTAGCCCAGATCGACCAGTTTCTTGAGGTTGTAGGACACGTTCGACCCGAGATAATAGCCGCGGCTGCGCAATTCGCCGGCGGTGAGTTCGGAATTGCCGATGTTGAAGAGCAGCAGCGCCTGAACGGCATTGATGTCGGTGCGGTTGTTGCGGTCGAATTCGTCCTTGATCACATCAAGCAAACGGCGGTGAAGCCGCTCGACCAGCTGCAACGATTCCAGGTAGAGATCCTTAAGGACCACGGACTCATCGTCGGAAACATCTGTTTTAGGATTTGCGGCAAGCGCGGAATTGGTAAATGACATGATGACTGCCTCACTGTTTGTTGTGGCGGATTTTGTTCCCGCCTTGAGGCAGACCCTAGCGAATACGCATAAAATTCTACTTAAAGTGCAAGCTTAACAGGCGGTTACCGGGACCGCAGACGCAATTACAGTGAATCGCTTCTTACCTGCTTGAGGCTTTCCTGACGCCATTTGACAAACATCATGATCCGAAACGCAAGGTAAACGGCGAACACGAGCCCGTGTGCGATGACCAGAAGCGGGCGCTCTCCGAAAAATTGCGGCAGGCCCGCATGCATGGCGATTTCCGCTCCCGCGGCGACAGCCCAGATCACCGGCCCCCAGGACACCTGCATCCAAAGGCCGACTGCGGCGACAGGCAACAGCACCGCGAGAGAGGCCGAGGCGAACTGCCAGTAGGAGGGAACAAGATCGAACCGCGACATTCCGCCGTCGCTGAACCCGATCAACCGGGCCCAGTACTGCAGGCCCGCAACAAGGCAGGACAAGGCCACCAGCCGGACAAAGAACCGGAAGGCCGTCTCCAGGCTCCCCTCTCCGGGGTCCGGCGCCGTGCCGAGTTCCAACATCGCCATGAATTGCCCCTTCTCCGCCCGTCGCCGGATGAACCGCACGGGATTCGCCCGACCTCAATACCAACCCGATGGCGCGAGCAAAAGTCCCGAAAGCGCAGATGAAGGCGCCCCTTCCCCTTTTTGGCCGGTGCGCACCTGGAATGGTGCTAGGTCCTGTTGACAAAAAAATTCCCAATTCAGGCGGCTCTGATTCAAGAATGCTTTTCAGGAGGCATTCTTGGCGCGCGGCGATCTAACAGATGAAGAATGGGCCATTATCGAACCGCTTCTGCCGTCCGAAGGGGGACGATGGGCGCGGCCCGCCCAAGACAACCGCCGCTTTCTCGATGGTATGCTGCATGTGTTGCGAGTCGGCTGCCCGTGACGCGACATGCATGAGCGATATGGCAAATGGAATTCGGTTTTTGTCCGGTTTCGGCGATGGGCCGAACAGGGCGTCTGGGACGCCTTGCCGGAGACTCTTGTCGAACTCGGCCTGACTGACGACTGGCGGCATATGGTTGACAGTACCTCCGTCCGGGGCCATTCGCAGGCAGCCGGCGCAAAAGGGGGACTTATACGGAGAGTTTTGGTCGAAGCCGCGACGGCTTCTACGAGCAAGATCCGCGCCCGCGCAGACGGTCAGGGACGTCCCCTTGGCTTCGTCGTGACCGGTGGCTAAGCGTCAGACTACAACGCCTTCATCCCTCTGTTGAACCTCCCCGTGTGCACGCCGCGACTGATGCTGGCTGACAAGGGATATGCTGGTGACGCAGTTCGCGAAGCCCTGATTCTTCAAGGCATTCTGCCGGTCATCTCGCCGAAATCCAATCGCCGATCGCCTGCACAATGCGACTATCGCGCCTACAAGGACTGTAACCGCATCGAGCGCATGTTCAACCGTCTCAAGCAGTTCCGCCGTATCGCCACACGCTACGACAAGACCGCCAAGTCTTTCCTCGGCTTCCTATGCCTCGCACCCGCTAGGCTCTGGCTGCGTACTTTTTCCGGTAAGCTCCGACCGGCGTAGCGGTCAAATCCGTTCAGTGGGGCCTTGCACGGCGTAGGATATAGCGTAGGCAGCAGCAGCCAGGATAATTCCCACGGCGACTACCCGCCAAGGGGTTTTGACCCCGCTCGTTTGCTCAACACGGTATGTGCTGATCAATGCAGGCAAGGCGAGCACGCAGGTGATTAGGAATGCATATCCTTTGCCAAAACCGGTAACTGGTGCGACCCGAAACACCAGAACTGCGTAGGCGATTGCGACCGCTAGCGCGCCGGCTCCGATCGCCTGATAAGAAGCACCCATAACAAGCTTTAAACCCGTATTTCCGGTTACGGCATCATCCGCAATAATCTCCTTGTGATAGCTCTGGATGCCTTTAGCCAGCCCGTATTTGGCTGCCATCGCTACAAGCACAATTATGGCAAGTATGTGCAATATATTTTCGGCGATCTG
This sequence comes from Hoeflea sp., assembly GCA_040218025.1. GTDB lineage: Bacteria > Pseudomonadota > Alphaproteobacteria > Rhizobiales > Rhizobiaceae > Hoeflea. Next base: position 192,329 of record JAVJQD010000011.1, read on the forward strand.
CATTTTCCCCTCCATAGAAAGACAACTCAAGATGTTTGTCAGATGAGCATTCCGTCGGCTCTTACAGATTTTGTCAACACGGCCTAGACTTCTACAAGGCCGCCGCGCGGGACTGTCATCGGACGAAAAGGAAATGCAATGACGAAGAACTGGACGCTTTCACAGTGCTTCCAAAAGCTCGGCACGGTGCCGAAGAACCCGCGCTGGAGCTGGTCCGGGCGCAGCCCTGCCGGAGACAAGGTCTCGGTGACGCTTTGGAGGGACCGTTTTGAAAAAGGCACCGGCACAAGGATCTACCGGTCCAACCCATCGCGATCCTCGGAGGACTGGGTCGGATCCAATGGGCATGTGGAACTGATCGAGAACCTGGTCTGGGCAAGGGACAATCTCGACGGCGAGGTCAGCGTCATCATTGCGGTTGCGCGAGATCCGGATTCCACGCCCCGCCAGATCGAAGAGTGCTATCCACAGCCCAACCTGCGCATGCGTGTTACAGAACTCGACGAGTCCACCGGCGATTTCTGCCTCGAGCGGGTGGGCTGACACAAAGCTGCTCCAATCGGACGGGTTCCGGCGATCAATGCGGCGCATCCTGCACGGCTCGCGGCTTGACCGCGCGGCCCGCTGTGCGGTCTAAAGCCGTAGCGGGGCGTGTGTGCCTGTATCGTGCGGAGACAGGGACCCCGCAGAGTTGCTTGAAGGATCGATCACCATGACGTCACTGGGAAAGAACACGGCAGCTGGATTGAGAACGGCCGCATCGAGCGATGTCGACGAAATCACCGGCCACCGCAGGATGCGACGGAACCGGATTTCCGACTGGTCGCGCCGTCTGACCCGCGAAACGATATTGAGCGTCAACGACCTGATCTGGCCGATCTTCATCATCCCGGGCGCCAACATCGTCGAACCCATCGAGGCCATGCCCGGCGTCAGCCGTCTGTCGGTCGACAAGGCGGTCGAGGCCGCTAGGATGGCTGCGGATCTGGGCATTCCGGCGCTGGCGACGTTCCCCAATGTGGAAATGGAACACCGCGACCAGACCGGTTCCTACGCGCTCGAGCCTGACAACCTCATCAACCAGGCCACCCGTGCGATCAAGGCGGCGGTGCCAAATATCGGCATCATCACCGATGTCGCGCTCGATCCGTTCACCGACCATGGCCATGACGGGGTGCTGCGCGACGGAGAAATCGTCAACGACGAGACGGTCCGCACCATCGCGGCGGCGGCCGTGCACCAGGCCGACGCCGGCGCCGACATCATCGCCCCTTCCGACATGATGGACGGGCGCATCGGGGCGATCCGCCGGGCGCTCGATGCGAGCGGCCACCAATCCGTGGGCATCATGTCCTATGCCACCAAATTCGCTTCCGCCCTTTACGGGCCCTATCGCGAGGCCATCGGCACTTCGGGGCTTCTGAAGGGCGACAAGCGGACCTACTATCTCGATCCGTCCAACGCCACCGAGGCGGTGCGCGACGCCGGCCTCGATGTCGAGGAAGGCGCGGACATGCTGATGGTCAAGCCGGGGCTGTGCTACCTCGATATCTGCCAGGCGCTGAAGGAGACCTATGGTCTGCCAACCTTCGCCTATCAGGTTTCGGGCGAATACTCGATGATCAAGGCCGGCGCAGCGGCGGGCTATGTCGACGGAGAACGGGTGATGATGGAGAAGCTGCTTGCCTTCAAGCGCGTCGGCTGCGACGGGGTGCTGACCTATTTTGCACCGGAGGCAGCGCGGCTCCTGGCAAAGGGTTACAGTGTCTGACACGGCCATGCCGGGCGGAAGCCTGGTTACCGCGCCCTTTAATCAGCCGTTGTTCATCCCTACATCCCTGAAGGGCGGAGAAGACCGGCCACCTGATGACAGGAGATGACCGTGAGCCATTCATATACCCCTCAAGCCGAAAGCCGCACCGTCGATGCGCTCGACGACATCGCGCTCTATGACGGCGTGCGCACCAGGCGCGTGCTCGCGTTCTTCATCGATTACGCCATCGTGCTTGCGCTGTGCGTGCCGGTGGCCGTGCTGATCTTCTTCATCGGCATCTTCACCCTGGGTCTCGGTTTCTTTCTCTATCCGATCCTGTTTCTTCTGGTGGCGATTCCCTATATCGGTCTGTCGCTGGGCGGGCAAAACCAGGCGACGCCCGGCATGCGAATGACGGGCGTGCGCCTTCTGCGTCTCGACGGGCGTCCGGTCGATTTCATGCTCGCAGTGGTTCACGGTGTGCTGTTCTGGGCGCTCAACGCGGTGCTGACGCCCTTCATCCTGCTCGCAACCCTGGTCCTGAACCGCAAGCAGACCGTGCATGACTGGCTGCTCGGTACCGTGGTGGTGCGCAGCTAGAAGCCGATCCGCGACCCATCCATGGTGGCTCGAAGACTGTCCGCGCGAACAGGCCGTTCGCGCGGTCGGCCGCGCAAGCATCCCGATTGCACGAATGCAGAGGCTTTTGCCGCCTGCGTTGCGTGCGGAGGGCGCACCCGGGAATATTCGTTCTATGCGCAACCGCCGGTGACGCGATAAGCTGAGGGTTCGTTCGCGCTCAAGGAACAGCTTTCCAGCCCATGCCCGACTTCCATCTCATCGCAACCTTCGCCATCATCGCGGCGACCATCGTCGCCTACGCGTCCGAACGCTGGTCGATGGAGGCGGTTTCGCTGGTCTCGCTGGCGGCGATCCTCCTGCTGTTCGGTGCCTTCCCCTACACCGGGTCTGCGACGGGCAGCCAGAACCAAGTGCTCGGCGCGGAGCAGTTGCTGGCGGGATTTTCGAATCCCGCGCTTGCCACCGTGATCGCCCTGCTGATCGTCGGCCAGGGCCTGTTCGCCACCGATGCCATGGAGGCGCCGGCCCGGTATCTCGGACGGCTGGGCGGGGCCAGCAGCTACCGGCCGATCCTGTTCATCCTGGTGGGCGCCGGCCTGATTTCGGCCTTTTTGAACAACACGCCGGTTGTTGTCATCTTCATCCCGGTTCTCGTCGTCATCGCGGCAAAGCGCTCCATCCCGGCGAGCCGCGTGTTCATCCCGCTGTCTTTCATTTCGATCCTGGGCGGGATGACAACGCTCATCGGATCCTCGACCAACCTTCTGGTCGCCGGTGTGGCGCGCGACTACGGCGTGGAGATCGGCTTTTTCGATATCACCGGCATGGGCGCCGTGCTGGCGCTGGCGGGCAGCATCTATGTGCTGTTCGTTCTGCCGCGCTTCATGCCCGAACGCCAGGCCGAGCTTGCCGCCGGCGCAAAATCCGGCGCGCAGTTCATCGGTGAAATCACGCTGACGCGCGACCACCCGCTTGTCGGGACCTCGGCACGGGCAGGAATGTTTCCCGGGCTTGGAGATCTGACGCTGAGAATGCTGCAGCGGCATGACGCACCCCACCTGCCCCCCTTCGAGGACCTTGTCCTTCGAGCGGGCGACATACTGGTCGTCTCGGGAACGCGCCGTGCTTTCTCGAAGGCGCTGTCGCAAGGCAGGGCGAGCGTCGAGAACGAGGAAAGCGACAGCGAGGAAGCCGGTCAGGAGGCGCCTCCCGGTCCCGACTATCATCTTGCTGAAGCGGTGGTCTCGCCGGGATCGCGTTATGCGGGCCGCACCATTCAGTTGTCCGGCCTGAGGCCGCGATTCGGAATCTCGGTGCTCGGCGTTCAGCGCAAGAGCCGGATGGCGCGCTCGGGCCTCTCGGACATTCGTCTTGAACCGGGCGACACGCTGCTCATCGGCGGGCCAATGCAGGCGATCACGCAACTGCGCGGCAATCACGATCTGCTGATGCTCGAGCACTCGGCGGAAGCTGTCCCGCAATCGCGCAAGGCGCGCACCGCAGTGGCGATCTTCGCGGCGATCGTGCTCGCCTCGGCAATCTCGGTGGTGCCGATCGTGGTGGCGGCGATCTGCGGGGCGGTGATGATGATGCTTACGGGGTGCCTGTCGCTGTTGCAGGCCGCGCGCGCCTTCGATCGGCAGATTTTTCTGCTCGTCGGCGCATCTGTGGCGCTGGCAACGGCGCTGGAAGCCACCGGGGGCGCCCGGCTGATCGCCGATTCGTCGCTCGGCCTCATGGCGGGCGCCGGCCCCGCCGTCATCCTGTCAGGGCTGTTTCTGGTGATGGCCGTTCTGACCAATATCCTGTCCAACAACGCCACCGCGGTGCTGTTCACCCCGATCGCGCTCGGAATGGCAAACGGGCTCGGGCTTTCGCCGGAACCGTTTATTGCGGCAGTGATTTTCGCCGCCAACTCATCCTTCGCCACCCCGATCGGCTACCAGACCAACCTCCTGGTGATGGGTCCGGGACACTACAGGTTCAGCGATTTTGTTCGCGCCGGCACCCCGCTTGTGATCATCATCTGGTTGACCTTTTCGCTTCTTGCGCCATGGTATTACGGTCTCTGATACGTATTCGAACGCAAAGCATGACAAACCACCCGGTCAACTCACCGCAGTTTTTTCTCACCGCCCCCTCGCCCTGCCCCTATCTCGAGGGCGAGAGCGAAAGGAAGGTTTTCACGCATCTGGTGGGCGACAAGGCGCCGGAGCTCAATGACCTGTTGACCCAGGGCGGCTTCCGCCGGTCGCAGAACATCGCCTACCGGCCGGCCTGCGAATCCTGCCGCGCCTGCGTCTCGGTCAGGATCCTCGCCGACGAGTTCAGGCCGACGCGGTCGATGCGCCGCATCGTGGCCGCAAATCGCGATCTGGTCGCCACCGAATATCATGCCGAACCCTCCAGCGAACAGTTCCGGCTGTTCAGGACCTATCTCGACAGCCGGCACCGGCGCGGCGGAATGGCCGACATGAGCATCGGCGATTATGCGATGATGGTCGAAGACACCCATGTCGACACCCGCATCATCGAATACCGCGCCAAGACCGAGGGAGACGGCTTGCAGGAACAGCCGTCGGGACCGCTCATCGGCGTGGCCCTGACCGACCGGATGGGCGACGGTCTCTCGATGGTCTATTCCTTCTACGACCCCGAGGAGACCGCCAGGTCAATCGGAACCTACATGATCCTCGACCATATCGAGCGGGCCAAGTCGCTCGGCCTGCCGCATGTCTATCTCGGCTACTGGGTCGAGGGGTCGCGGAAGATGGAGTACAAGATCCGCTTCCAGCCGCAGGAGCATCTCATGGCCCAGGGCTGGCAGCGATACGAAGGCTGAAACAGCCGCGCGGACATCAACCCGATTTCGCCGTTACTGGGCTCCGATCACCATCAAAATCCACTGGTTGCGCGCCTGCGAACGAAAGCCTATGGCTTGGAGCATCCAAACCGGTCCGCGCGACCATCACCCGCAATTCTCCAGGACGACGCCAGCCGGCTTGGGGATTGCTAGGGACTCTCGGCATCAAATCGCCGGCAGTCCACCTCACCCTTCGAAGGCCACTCCAATGCAAGATCAAATTCAGCAGGCAGCCGATCATCGCAAGGGGCTGCTGATCACCGCTTTCGGCGGGATGATGCTGACGATCGACATTCCGCTGATCAAGCTGTCGGGCGGAGAAGCCTGGTCGGTGGTCGCATCGCGCGGCGGCATGACATTCTTTGCGGCGTTGGTCATGTGGGCGGGCCTGAGGCTTTTCACGTCCAACCGCGAACCGGTCATCCCGGGGCGGACCGGCCTGCTCGTCACCGGGCTTTACGGCATCGCCGCAATCAGTTTCATGATGGCGGTGTTTCACACCACCACGGCCAATCTGGTGTTCATTCTGGCGTTCAATCCGATGTTCGCCGCGCTGATGGGCTGGCTTTTGATCGGCGAACGCCCCAAGCCCCAGACCTTTGCCGCGATGGTCGCCATGGTCTTTGGCGTCGCGCTCATCGTCTCGGACGGATTACAGGCGGGCAACATGCTGGGCAACGGGCTGGCTCTTTTCACATCGCTGGTCCTGTCGCTGATCATCACCATCAGCCGCAAGGCGCGAACCGGCATGGGATTCGCCCCCCTTTTCGCAGCCGTTGTCCCGTGCATTGTCGGACTGATGATCATCGGCGGGCCCTCAGAGATCGTGCTGCCGCAGCCCGGATGGCTGATGCTCAACGGGCTGATCGTGATTCCGGTGGCATTCTGGTGCCTGGCAACAGGGCCGAGATATCTGTCCGGGCCCGAGGTGGCGATGTTCTATCTGCTCGAAACCATTCTGGCTCCGGTCTGGATGTGGCTGATCTTCTCCGAAGCACCCACCCGGCTCGGCCTGATTGGCGGGACCATCATCATTACGGCGCTGATCGCCCACTCGCTCTGGCAATTGTCGGTACACCGGCGAGCCACCCGCAGTCTGGCCCCGCGACATCCGGTCTGAGCCTGTCGCCGTATTGTTGACGCAGACCGATGATTGGCTTTGCCGAATTTGAACAGACCATGTCAGGCGTCATGAAAAAATTCCTCCTTGCCTTGTTCCTGTGCTTCATCGCGCCGGCTCTGGCGTCGATGGGCGTCCAGGCTGCGGGCTCCTATCCCAATTCGTGGCGGAGCGCCGACTGGTCCTCGTCCGGCCAGATTCCCGGAGCCGAGGATGACAGGCAGGCGGCGGTCTATGTGATGGCCGCGAGAACCGGCGGGCTCAAGGGCGCGCTGGCCTCGCACAGCTGGATCGTGACCAAGCCCGAAAACGGGAGCTACACACGTTACGACAAGGTCGGATGGGGCAGCCCGATCCGTATCAACGGCTATCCGCCGGACGGCCGCTGGTACTCGAACGAGCCCCGGGCGCTGCTTATTGTGCGAGGCGAGAAAGCCCAAAGCCTGATCCCGGAGATCGAGGCGGCGGTCGCGGCCTATCCGCATTCCGCACGCGGCGATTACGTCATCTGGCCCGGTCCGAATTCGAATTCCTTCGTCGCCCATGTTCTGCGCACGGTGCCTGAACTGGGCATTGCCCTGCCGCCGGAAGCGGTTGGCCGCGATTACCGGCCTTTCGGAGAGTTCATCACGCTGTCGGATGACTGGCGCAACCTCGAACTCTCGCTTGGTGGCTATGCCGGCCTCGCCGTGGGCGAGATCCACGGCTTCGAAATAAGGCTTGCGGGCCTGGTCTTCGGGATCGACGTCAAGCGACCTGCGCTGAAACTTCCCGGTTTCGGGCGGATCGGCGTGCCTGCCTGGGATGGTGAAACCGAACCCGTCCGGGTTCGCGCAAGCCAGCCTGCCGACGACATGGCTCAGACCGGTACCGGAGTCTTCCGTCCCTTTGCCGGTTAAGCAGTCTCCGGTTCGAACCAGGCCGGTCAGCTGAACTTGCCTGAACGCGGGAAGCCCTTGGGCACCAGGCGCCCTGCCTGGGCGCGATCGGCGATCCATTCGGCGAGTTCGGCCTGCGTCCGGTTGTGGGTGCGGCCGGCGCTGTCTTCCCAGGTCAGCCCCTGTTCCATTGCAAAACAGCGGATGTCGGAAATGCCGCCATCCTTGTAGCGCTGCAGCCGAACGCCCTTGCCGCGGCTCATCTCAGGCAGTTGCGAGATCGGGAAGATAAGCATCTTTCGGTTCTCGCCGATGACGGCGACATGATCGCCTCTCACCGGAACACAAAGCCTTGCCTCGTCGGGAAGGCTCACATTCATGATCTGCTTGCCCTTGCGGGTGTTGGCCACCATGTCGCTCTCTCCCACAATGAAGCCGTTGCCGGCGGTCGATGCCAGAAGAAGCTTGCGCGCAGGATCATGCACGAAGGCTGTCAGCACCGCCTGGTCATTGTCCATGTCGACCATGATCCTGAGCGGCTCACCGTGGCCGCGCCCGCCCGGCAGCTTGTCCGCGCCCAGCGTGTAGGCCTTGCCGCCCGTGGTGACGATGACGAGCTTGTCGGTGGTGTTGGCGTGGAAAGCCAGCTTGAGACCATCACCGTCCTTGAACTGCAATCCGGCAAAGTCGGCGAGATGGCCCTTCATGCCGCGGATCCATCCCTTTTCGGAAATGACCACGGTGATCGGCTCCTTCTCGATCATCGCCTGCTCGATGGCGGCAAGATCGGCGACCGGCGCTTCGGCGAACCGGGTGCGCCGTGCACCGAGCTCGGTCTCCTTGGAGAAGGTTTTGCGGACATTGCCGATTTCCCAGGCCACGGTCTGCCATTGCTTGGTCTCGGAGGCCAGCAGGCTTTCGATCTCCGCCTTCTCGTTGGTCAGGTTGTCGAATTCCTTGCGGATCTCGAGTTCTTCGAGCTTGCGCAGCGAGCGCAGCCGCATGTTGAGGATCGCTTCGGCCTGCACGTCCGATAGCTCGAAAGTCTTCATCAGTTCGAGCTTGGGTTCATCCTCCTCACGGATGATGCGGATCACCTCATCAAGATTGAGATAGGCGATCAGGAACCCCGACAGCAGTTCGAGCCGCCGTTCGATGGCCGCCAACCGGTGGCGCGAGCGGCGTTGCAGCACCTCGCGGCGGTGCGCCAGCCATTCGGAAAGAACCTCGCCCAGGCCCATGACCTTCGGGACACGGCCCATCGAGAGCACGTTGAGATTGAGCGGAATGCGGTTTTCCAGTTCGGTCAGCCGGAACAGCGATTCCATCAGCAGGTTCGGATCGACGCTGCGGCTCTTGGGAACCAGGACGAGCCGCACGTCTTCGGCCGATTCGTCACGCACATCGTCAAGCAGCGGAAGGCGGCGGGCGATCAGCAATTCAGCGATCTTCTCGATCAGCCGCGACTTCTGCACCTGGTAGGGCATTTCACTGACGACGATCTGGTAGCCGCCCCGCCCGGTCTCCTCCACCTCCCACTTGGCGCGAACGCGAAAACCGCCGCGGCCGGTCTTGTAGGCTTCGAGCATCGTCTCGCGGCTGTCGATCACGATGCCGCCGGTGGGGAAATCCGGACCCTCGACATGGGCGAGCAGATCCTCGACGGTCGCATCCGGCTTGCGGATCAAAAGCAAGGCAGCATCGCAGAGTTCGGCGGCATTGTGCGGCGGGATCGAGGTTGCCATTCCCACCGCGATCCCGGTGGCGCCATTTGCGAGCAGGTTCGGAAACGCGCCGGGCAGAACCGAAGGCTCGCTGTTCTCCTCGTCATAGGTGGTGCGGAAATCGACGGCATCCTCGCCGATTCCCTCGAGCAGCAATTCGGCCACCGCGGTCATCTTCGATTCGGTGTAGCGCATTGCAGCGGCGCTATCGCCGTCGATATTGCCGAAATTGCCCTGGCCGTTGACAAGCGGATAGCGGACGGCGAAGTCCTGCGCGAGCCGCACCAGCGCGTCGTAAATCGCCTGGTCGCCATGGGGATGGAAGTTACCCATCACCTCGCCGACGACCTTGGCGCATTTCTTGAAAGACCCGGCCGAGCGCAGGCCCATCTCGCTCATGGCGTAGACGATGCGCCGGTGGACCGGCTTCATGCCGTCGCGCACATCGGGCAAGGCCCGGTGCATGATCGTCGACAGCGCATAGGCGAGATAGCGCTCCTCGAGCGCCTTCTTCAGATCAATGCCCTGAATCTCATCGCCGCCGCCGGGCGGTATCAAGCTTTTTCCCATGCCGCTGAATTAGAGGATGGGGTGATTCGGAGCAAGGCGCGCTATGACGTCGTCCAAAGGCAAGATTTTTTCGCCCGCCATGTCGAAAGCGTCTCCGCCCGTTCGTCCTGTTGACGTAAGCTCAGGCCATGACGGACAGCGCTGTGGCCCCAACCACCGAAGAAAAGGAAGACACCCCATGAAGTATCTTGCACTGATTTACGCGGCGCCGGGCGCCGGACCCGACTACGGCACACCGGAGTTCGGCCCCTACATGGACGGATACCGGAAAGCCACCGATACCTACCAGAGCGACGGTGTGATGCTGGCGGGTGAAGCCCTTCAGGACTCATCGACGGCAACCACGGTCCGGGTGCGCAACGGCAAGACCGAAACCATGGACGGGCCATTTGCGGAAACGAAGGAACAACTCGGCGGGTTCTATCTGCTCGATTGCCCCAATCTCGATGAGGCAATCAGGTATGCCGCCATGATCCCGACCGCCGAACACGGGTCGATCGAGGTGCGTCCGATCATGGAGATCAACTTCGATCAATGAATGCCCGGGCATCCATGACGGAAGACGGTGCGCGCAAGGCGATCGAGAAACTTGCGCGCGCCGAAACCGGCCGCCTGCTCGGCGCTCTGTTGCGCGACACCCGCGATTTCCAGATGGCCGAGGATTGCCTGCAGGAGGCGATGGCATCGGCGCTCGAGCACTGGAGCCGCAACGGGCTGCCTGCAGCGCCTGCCGGCTGGGTTCTCCAGACCGCAAGGCGAAAGGCCATCGACCGGTTCCGCCGCGACCGCAATTTCGACCGGAAGGCGCAGGAATACGGCGTGCTTCTCGATCTCGATCAGCAGACCGCCGCCAGCGACGACCCGCCCACGATACCCGATGAGCGGCTCAGATTGATCTTCACCTGCTGCCACCCGGCACTGGAAAACAAGACCCGCGTGGCGCTGACGTTGAGAACCCTGTGCGGGCTGACGACGCGGCAGATCGCGCGTGCCTTTGTCGACACCGCCGAAACCATGGCCCAGCGGCTGGTACGGGCGCGCCAGAAGATCACCAAGGCCGGCATCCCCTTCGAGATCCCGGAGCCCGAGCATTGGGGCGAGCGCTTCAACTCAGTGCTTCACGTGATCTACCTCACCTTCAACGAGGGCTATTCCGCTACCGAGGGCGCGGCGCCGTTGCGCCGGGAGCTCTGCATGGAAGCCATCCGGCTCGGAAGGCTGATGCTGGAGCTTGCACCGGGTAACGCCGAATGCGAGGGACTGGCGGCCTTGATGCTCCTCAATCACGCCCGTGCGCCGGGACGTCTCGGTAAGAACGGCAGGATCATAGCGCTCGACCAACAGGACCGCAGCCTATGGGACCGGGCACGGATCGCCGAAGGGCAGCAATTGCTCGACCAAGCGCTCGCACGCGGGCAACCCGGTCCGTTTCAACTCCAGGCGGCCATCAGCGCACTCCACGCCGATGCGCCCGACCACCAGTCCACGGACTGGCGGCAAATCGTTCTGCTTTATGATGCACTTTACAGTCTTGTCCGGAATCCGGTCTACCTGCTCAACCGCGCCGTTGCCCTTTCCTATGCCGACGGAGCGGAACAGGCGCTTGAGGCGCTGTGCGCCATTGAAGCCGAACTGGATGCCTACCAGCCCTTTCATGCGGCCCGGGCGGACTTTCTGCGCAGGGCTGCCCGGCCGGAGGATGCGAGGCTCATCTATCTCCGTGCCATCGAGTTGAGCGGTAACGAGAGCGACAGGCAGTTTCTCTCGGGACGCATGCAAGCGATCGACTGAAGAACAATCCGCCGCTTTCGGCCCGGCCTCATGAGCACCACAATGCTGTGGACCATATCGATCCGACGCCCTAGTTTTCCAATCGTCCGGCAGGATTGTCGTTTGCGCCGGAGCAAAGCCGTTGCCAGAAGGAGAGAATTCCAATGTCATTCCAGCCCTTGTCGTCGCACCTGCTGTCAACCTCCCTGGTGGCGGTCGGATTTTCGTTTTGGGCGCTGCCGGCACTGGCGCTGGATGGCGATGACTTCGCCACCAAGCTGGCCAGCGTCATGGGTCAGGGCGGCGCAACGATGAGTTTCTCCGCGGTAGAGACCGATGGCGCAACAGTAACCGTCAGAACCGCACGTCTGAGCTCACCCGGCCAACCGGATATCGCTCTGGGCGACATCACATTCGAAGGTGTCGAAGAACTCGATGACGGCGGATACACCGCCGAAAGCGCAGATTTTGAGGACATCGAATTCGAGCAGGACGACGCCCTGGTGACGGTCGAGGATATCGGCATGACCGGCCTGACCGTGCCGGCCAGGAGCGACTTCAGCTCGCTGAACAGCCTCCTTTTCTATTCGAGTTTTTCGACCGGGCCCGTGGAGGTCGAGATCCAGGGAACGGATGTGTTCTCGGCGGATGGAATGAGCATGCGGGTCGATCGCGGCGACGACCTGTCCTCCTACAACATGCTGATGAGTGTCTCGAGCATCCGGATCGCGCTCGATATCCCCGGCGTACCCAGGTTCGATCCCCAGGGCGACCCCACACCGGGCGAGGTCATGAAATCGCTCGGATATGAGGAGATCGCCGGAGACCTGACATTCAACGCATTGTGGGATGCCGGCAACGGCACGATCGACGTGCGTGAATACGCGCTGTCGCTTGACGAGATCGGACGTTTCTCGATGAACTTCACCATTACCGGCTATACGCTTGAACTGATCGAGGCGATGGCAAATGCCCAAAAGATGGCGCTCAAGAACCCCGACCAGCAAGCCGGGCAGAAGGCCATGGGCATGGCCATGCTCGGTCTGATGCAGCAGTTGAACTTCGTTTCGGCCTCGCTGTCCTTCGAGGATTACTCGCTCACGGAACGGCTTCTCGAATACTATGGAAGTCAACAGGGTGTGACCGGAGAGCAAATGAGTCAGGGGCTCAAGGCCATGATCCCGCTGACCGTCGGACAGCTCGGGGTTCCTGCGCTGCAAAAGCAGATTGCAGCAGCGGCCAACACCTATCTCGACGATCCGGGCTCGCTGACCCTGAGCCTTAATCCGGCGGAACCACTGCCATTTCCGATGATCATGGGCACGGGCATGGGGGATCCGCGTTCGCTGGTCGACCTCCTCAATGTGGAGGTTGAGGCGAACACGCGCTGAGACCTCTCGCAGATCGTTTCTGAGCCATTGCGGCCCCTTATCCGGGCCGGGTAGCGGGACGCCGCGGGAGAAGACGCAGCGCTGAATGCCTGAAGAAAAACCGGGGAAACCAATGGTTTGCCCGGGATTTTCCATGTCCTGATTCCATCTGTTGAGAGATTGATTCAGCTCAATCGGACTTCGGCGGAATGGCCCGGAGCGAAAGCTCGCGCATCTGCGCCGGAGAGGCCGGGCTCGGTGCGCCCATCAGCAGGTCCTGAGCCTGCTGGTTCATCGGGAACAGCGCCACTTCGCGCAGGTTCCTTGCGCCGACGATGAGCATGATCACCCGGTCGACGCCGGCCGCCATGCCGCCATGCGGCGGCGCGCCGTACTGGAACGCCCGGTAGAGGCCACCAAAACGCTCCTCGACATCGGACTGGCTCAACCCGACCTTCTCGAAGGCCTTGACCATGAGTTCGGGCGACTGGTTCCGGATCGAGCCGGAAGCAATCTCGAAGCCGTTGCAGACGAGGTCATACTGATAGGCCTTGATGGTGAGCGGGTCCTGGTTCTCCAGCGCGTCCATGCCGCCCTGCGGCATCGAGAACGGGTTGTGGGCGAACTCGACCGTCTTGGCGTCCTCGTCCCATTCATAGAACGGGAAGTCGACGATCCAGCAGAGTTCGAAGCGGTTTTCATCGACGAGACCGAGTTCCTCGCCTGCACGGGTCCGGGCGTCGCCTGCAAAGCGGGCGAACTTGGCGGGGTCGCCTGCCGCGAAGAAGCACGCGTCGCCGTCCTCGAGACCCATTTGCACACGGATTGCCTCGGTGCGCTCTGGCCCGATGTTCTTGGCAATCGGGCCGGCACCTTCGAGCGTGTCGCCTTCCTTGCGCCAGAAGATGTAACCCAGCCCCGGCTGCCCCTGCCCCTGCGCCCAGGAATTCATGCGGTCGCAGAAAGCGCGGGAACCGCCGGTCTTGGCCGGAATTGCCCACACCTCGACCTTGGGGTCGTTGGCGATCATGCCGGCGAACACCTTGAAGCCGGATCCGGCGAAATGCCCGGTCACCGCCTGCATCTCGATCGGGTTTCTCAGGTCCGGCTTGTCGGTTCCGTATTTGCGGACCGCCTCGTCGTAGGGAATGCGGCGGAACTTCTGAGTGACCGGCTTTCCGTCCGCGAATTGCTCGAACACGCCGCGCATGACCGGCTCCATCGTGTCCCAGACGTCTTCCTGGGTGACGAAGCTCATCTCCAGGTCAAGCTGGTAGAACTCGCCCGGCAGGCGGTCGGCGCGCGGGTCCTCGTCGCGGAAGCACGGTGCGATCTGGAAGTAGCGGTCGAAACCGGCAACCATCAGGAGCTGCTTGTACTGCTGCGGCGCCTGCGGCAGCGCATAGAACTGTCCCGGATGAATGCGGCTCGGCACCAGGAAGTCGCGCGCGCCCTCGGGAGAGGAGGCCGTGAGAATCGGGGTCGCGTATTCGGCGAAACCGATCTCGGTCATGCGGTTGCGCATGTCGGCGATCACCTTGGTCCGGGTGACGATGTTCCGGTGCAGCGTCTCGCGGCGCAGATCGAGGAAGCGGTACTTGAGACGCACGTCTTCCGGATAGTCCGGTTCGCCGAAGACCGGCAGAGGCAGTTCCTTCGCCGACGACAGGACCTCGATCTCCTGGGCAAAGACCTCGATCTCGCCGGTTCCGAGATTGGGGTTGACGGTTTCGACCGTGCGCTCCTTGACGACGCCGTCGATCCGGATCACCCACTCGCCGCGAACCGTTTCGGCAACCTTGAAGGCCGGAGAATCCGGGTCGGCCACCACCTGGGTCAGGCCGTAATGGTCGCGCAGGTCGATGAACAGCACGCCGCCGTGGTCGCGCACACGATGCACCCAGCCCGAGAGCCGGACATTGGCGCCGGTGTCGCTCTTGCGAAGCGCGGCGCAGGTGTGGGAACGGTAGCGATGCATGGCATATCCTCGATGGCTGGGGCGTTGCGCTGAAACCGGCGGATCGGCGGAGAATGGGACGCGATCCGTCACCGGGTCGGCGCACGGTCAAAATCGCGCGGAAAAGCGCATGACGCACCCGGTTTGTCAAGGTGAAACGGCGCATTCGGGACCACTGATGGCGGCTTTTCAGCGCGACGGCCCCGGGTTTTCATTGCAAGGGTTTGCCCAGCCAAATCCGACGCCCGGACCCTCATGCATTCGCTCCGCCCCCCTTTCCCGCTCCTGATCACCGTGGGCGTTCTCATGGCAGGCAACGGCCTGCAAGGCACGCTCGTCACCCTGCGCGGGTCGGCGGAAAGGCAATCGAACGTTGATAGCGGCGAACAGGCACAAGACAAACCGGAAAAATCCGGCTAAAGGCCTGACATGGACATGATTACCACGACCGAGGCGCTTGCCGCCTTTTGCGCCCGCCTTGCAGCCCACGACTTCGTCACCGTCGATACAGAGTTCCTGCGCGAGACGACATACTGGCCGGAACTGTGCCTGATCCAGATGGCCGGCCCGGAAGACGAAGGCATCGTCGACCCCCTCGCCAAAGGCATTGATCTCCAACCGTTTTTTGACCTGATGGGAAACCCCGACGTGGTCAAGGTGTTCCATGCCGCGCGCCAGGACATCGAAATCGTGGTCAATCGCGGCGACCTGGTCCCGCACCCGATCTTCGACACCCAGGTGGCGGCGATGGTCTGCGGCTTCGGCGAATCGATCTCCTATGACCAGCTTGTATCGCGGATCACCGGCGCGCATATCGACAAGTCCTCGCGCTTCACCGACTGGAGCCGGCGCCCGCTCACCGACAAGCAACTCGACTACGCGCTCGCCGATGTGACGCATCTGCGCGATGTCTATCTGGAGCTGCTGTCGCGGCTGAAGGCGGAAGGCCGCAGCCACTGGGTGGCCGACGAGATGGCGGTTCTGGAATCGCGCATGACCTACGAGATGGACCCTTCGGACGCATGGCGACGGTTGAAAATGCGGGTGCGCAAACCCATTGAGCTGTGCGTGCTTCAGCACATCGCCGCCTGGCGCGAACGCGAGGCGCGCACGCGCAATGTGCCCCGTGGCCGCATTCTCAAGGATGACGCGATCTACGAGGTGGCCCAGCAGCAACCGGCGAACGCCGAGGCGCTGTCACGGCTCAGGACCATTCCTCGCGGCTGGGAGCGCTCCGCACAAGGCGCCAAACTGATCGAGATGGTCAACGAGGCGCTGGCCACGCCAAAGGAAGACATGCCCCGGCTGCCGAAGCCGAAGCAGGCGCCCGAGGGCGCACAGGCCGCCATCGAACTGCTTCGCGTGCTGCTCAAGCTGACCGTCGAGAAAGAAAATGTCGCCGCCAAGATCATCGCCACGTCGGACGATCTCGAGGCCATTGCCACCGAAGGCGAGAAGGCCGATGTCGCCGCGCTCAAGGGCTGGCGGCGCGAACTGTTCGGCGATCGGGCGCTGAAACTGATCCGTGGCGACCTGGCGCTCAAATTCACCGGCAAGAAGGTGGATGCGCTCGAGCTGTAGCCGACCGGGCCGCAGTCCGGCCTTATCCCCGGCAGGACACAAATCCTTTGTTGCGGCATGGTAAGCGCTCTCTTCTTTCGAGGGAGGGCGCAGATGCGCGAGGGGATTGTGTCCATCACCACCGAACGGCTCACATTGCGGCCGCAACGTCTGGGTGATTTCACCGACTACGAATTGTTTCTTGCTTCGGAGCGGTCTGCGGGCGTGGGTGGCCCCTTCGACAGACGCGCTGCCTGGGGAATGTTCTGCCATGACCATGCTTGCTGGAGCTTTTTCGGCCACGGTGCCCTGATGATCGAGCTCAAAGCAACGAAGGAATGCATCGGTCAGATTGGCATCAATCACGGGCCGCTTTTCCCCGAAAGGGAATTGGGATGGCTTCTTTACGAGGGGCATGAAGGCAAGGGATACGCATCCGAAGCTGCCGCCGGCATGCTTGACTGGGCCTGGCGAACACGCAAGTTGAAGACCGTTGTGAGTTATGTGGATACGGACAATCTGCAGTCGCATGCAGTCGCGAAACGCATCGGCGGAAGGGTCGATCCCGCAGCGCCGCGCATGGATCCCGAAGACATTGTCTATCGCTACTTTCCGCCCGGCTCTTGATTCTGCCAACGCGCCGATCTCTTCGGCAACCATCCGATCTTCCGCGCCTTTATTCCGGCTCGTCTCTTGCAATCGCGCCCGGACACCCCATATCTTGGTCAACACGGAATTTGTCTCCACCCTGACCACGGATGTACTGGCAGGTGTGTCGAGGCAATAGGAAGGTCGGTGCGAATTTCGCCCGGCCTTTTTCCTTTTCTACCTCTGCGAAACAACGCCGCCCAAGGTTCCTCGCGCATTCCCGCAGATCAGCAAAGTTTTTTTGCTTGCATACATACCAACCGGTTGGTATGTTAAGTTCAAAGGATCGAACATGTCACCCCGCACCCTCAATGCCCGGAACCGATTGCTGGAATCCGCCCGAGACGTCATACGCGCGCAAGGTTTTGCCGCGACCTCGGTCGACGATCTCTGCAAGGCGGCAGGTGTGACCAAGGGCGCGTTTTTCCATCATTTCAGGAGCAAGGAAGAGCTTGGCGTGGCCGCAGCCGAATTCTGGTCCGAGACCACGTCCGAACTGTTCGCCGCCGCGCCCTATCACCAGCCCAAGGATCCGTTCGACCGGCTGATCGCCTATCTCGAGTTCCGCAAGGAGCTTCTGGCCGGGGACCTGCCCCAGATCACCTGCCTCGTCGGGACCATGACGCAGGAGACCTACGATAGCGCTCCGGCGATCCGCGACGCCTGTCATGCCTCGATTTCCGGCCATGCAATGACGCTGGTCGATGATATCGGCGCGGCGATGCGCATGCACGGCGTGACCGGCGTGACGCCCGAAAGCCTGGCGCTACACACGCAGGCCGTCATCCAGGGCGGCTTCATTCTCGCCAAGGCTCAAGGCTCGGCCGACATTGCGGCCGACAGTATCGATCACCTGATCCGCTACATCCGCCTGCTGTTCAACAAACCCGCGCCGGAGGAGACGCCGCAATGAGTGAGAATTTTCCTGAAAACCGCGAACTGGTGCTCGACCGACTGATCGAAGCGCCCCGCCACGCCGTCTGGCGCTGCTGGACCGAACCTGAACTGCTCGTGCAGTGGTTTACCCCTGCCCCGTGGTCGACGAAAAGCGCCGATGTCGATTTGAGGCCTGGCGGTCGTTTCAACACGGTCATGCGGGACCCGGACGGCAACGCGCATCCCAATGCCGGGATCTATCTCGACATCGTCGCGGGCGAGCGACTGGTCTTTACCGATGCGATGACCGAAGGCTTCGCCCCTTCAGAAAGCCCGTTCATGGTCGCCACGTTGACGTTCACGGACGAAGACAATGCCACGAGATACCGCGCCGTAGTCCGGCATTTCTCCAAGGAGTCAAAATTGAAGCACGAGGAGATGGGGTTTCATCCGGGCTGGAATGCGGCCGCCGACCAACTCGAAAAGCTGGCGAAAGCGCTTCGCGCCTGACGCGAAAATTCACCGCCATGATGGCGGCAACCAAAGGGAAAGTGACATGACCTACGTGCAAGGATTTCTGGTGCCCGTGCGCAATGAGGACAAGGAAAAATATACCGAAATGGCGAAATTGGGCTCGCGCATCTTCAGGAAGAACGGCGCGACAAGCGTGGTCGAATGCTGGGGCGCCGACGTGCCGGACGGCAAGGTCACCTCGTTTCCGATGGCGGTAAAGCTCGAGGAGGGCGAGACCGTCGTCTTCTCATGGATCGTCTGGCCGGACGCGGAAACCGCGAAAACCGGCATGGACGCGTCGATGAAGGACTTCGAGACCGAACTCGGACCTGACATGGCCAACATGCCCTTCGACGGCATGCGCATGATGTGGGGCGGCTTTGAGACCATCGTCGAGGATTGACCAGGCTTTCCGGAGGGGGCTTGCGGCCCCTTCCTCTCAGCCCAGACGGAATCCCAGTTTCTTTCCGGTCAGCTTGGCCAGTTGCTGCAGGCGTCCGTTCAGGCGCTCGCCGATGAAGGCTTCGCAGTCCCTCGGCGCCACCAGCACGATGTCGACATCGCCATCCTCCGCCGTGGCCTTTTCGAAGGCGAGGCGCGGAACGATGCCCGGCATCGAGGCCGAAAACAGATAGACCACGCGCAGCATGCCGCCCAGCAGCTTGGCGTATTCGAGGAATTTCGGCCCGGCGATCGCTGAAAGCCGTGACGACACACCGTCGTCGTTGAGCCCTTCGAAACGGAAGTAGTTGGTCAGCGCGATGTAGGCTCGGCCGGCATGGTCGATTCCGGTGAATGTGCTGTGTGCGATGATGTTGAGCGCCTGCAACCCCCGGTAATCGGGATGCGCGCGCCAGGATATGTCGGCCAGAAGGCAGGCTGCCTGGCGATAGCGCGATTCCATGACGCTCTCGGTGATGCCGAAGACCGGAAACATCCTGCCGGTCCAGGCCGCGAGTTCGCGGGCATGCTCAGGCGATCGGGCGCGCAGGATCGAAAGTTCGCCGGCGGCTGTCAGCAGTGGATCGCGGCGCGCCTCTGCCGGGCCGAGCAGCGAGTAGAGAAAACCCTCGCGCACGCCAAGCGCGGAAAAGCTCACGCGCGAGGCTCCCATGGAATTCATCACTTCCTGAAGCGCCACGGCCCCGAACGGCAGGAGGGCGCGGCGGTTGCGCGAGATCGACTTGGCGCCATCGATCTTCGAAGGCTTCATCGAGGCGACGCTGGCCAGAAACTCGAGCGCTTCCTCCGCTTCGATCTGGTAGTCGTGCATCATGTGCAGCGGATAGTCGCGCAACTCCATGTGGAGCTTGGCAATGTTGCGCCAGGTCCCGCCGACGGCGTAGAAGGTGCGCCCTTCCCCGCTGTTGAGAACCGCGGCCTTCTTGAGATGCTGACGGACAATCGTCCGCGCCTTGGAGACCGAGTTTCCGGAGACCTCGGCGAGCCTGAGCCCGCCGAGCGGCAAGGTCTGTTCGCCTGAATGGGATGCGCCCTTGACGTCAACGAGTTCAAGAGAACCGCCGCCAAGGTCGCCGGCAATGCCATCGGGCTCGAAGTATCCGGCAATGATGCCAAGAGCCGAGAACCGCGCCTCCTCCTCGCCTGTCAGAACGTAGATCGAGCGGCCGAGGATGGCTTCGGCGTCGGCGATGAACCGGGCGCCGTTCTCGGCCTCCCGGGCCGCAGCCGTTGCCATGACGTGCATTTCGAAGGCGCGCGCCTGCTCCGACAGGGCGCGGAACCGCGTCAGCGCACGCAGCGCCCGTTCGATCGCCGCATCATCCATGCGGCCGGTCGCGGCAAGTCCCTTGCCAAGCCCGCAAAGCACCTTTTCGTTGAACAGTACACTCGGCGCGCGGCTCAACCCCTCATAAATGACGAGACGTACGGAATTTGAGCCGATATCGACCACTGAAATCGGATTGATGCCGGGCAATCGCCCTTGAGCTTCGGATTCCACCATGGTCAGGGCATATCACTGTTGGCCGTTTGGTTCATGCGGGTTGAGCTTTGACCCAAACCGAAGGGGTTTGGCAAGCGCGCAGTGGCGCCGTGCCCCAAATTGCCTTTGGATAAAGAAACTGAAATGCCCGTCCGAAGGCGGCCGCTTTCAAGGTCAGCGGCTCGCCTGGGTGGATTGGGCCACACGATGCGCTATCAGCTTCGGCGCGTTGGACTTGAGCGCCTCTCCCCGTCCCGACAGACTCGGATTGGTCATGAAGTAGTGCTGCGCGTTGAACGGTTCTTCGTCCGGGCCCGGCTGGATGCGGCGGGAGGTGCCATCGGCCAGGATTTCGTAGCTTTGCTGGTTGTCGATCATGTTGCCGAGCATGATCTGCGAGAGAACCTGCTCATGCACGGTCTTGTTGCTGACCGGCACCAGCGTTTCGACCCGGCGGTCGAGGTTGCGCGGCATCAGGTCGGCAGACCCGATATAGACCAGCGCATCGGGGGTGGGCAGGCCCGCACCGTTGCCGAAGCAGTAGATGCGGCTGTGCTCAAGAAACCGCCCGACAATCGACTTGACCCGGATGCGCTCCGACAGGCCCGCGACCTGCGGCCTGAGACAGCAGATGCCGCGCACCACCAGGTCGATTTCCACACCGGCCCCGCTGGCGCGGTAAAGCGCATCGATGATCTCCGGATCGACCAGCGAGTTCATCTTCATCCAGACGGCGGCGGGACGCCCGGCTTCCGCATGGGCAATCTCCGCCTCAATGTGCTCGATGATGCGTGCGCGCAGGTTGAGCGGCGATATCGCAAGGCGGCTGAGGCTTTCGGGTTCGCCGTAGCCGGTGATGAAATTGAACACATGCGCGACGTCCCGTGCGACCACCGGATCGCAGGTGAAATAGGACAGGTCGGTGTAGATCTTCGCCGTGACGGGATGGTAATTGCCGGTTCCCAGATGGCAGTAAGAGACCAGACGGCCTTCCTCGCGGCGGACGATCAGCGACATCTTCGCATGGGTCTTGAGTTCGATGAAGCCAAAGACGACCTGCACGCCAGCGCGCTCGAGGTCACGCGCCCAGCGGATGTTGGCCTCCTCGTCGAACCGCGCCTTGAGTTCGACCAGCGCCGTCACGGACTTGCCGGCATCGGCCGCATCGATCAGCGCGCGCACGATGGGGCTGTCGTTGGAGGTGCGATAGAGCGTCTGCTTGATGGCCAGCACATCCGGGTCGCGGGCGGCCTGGAACAGGAACTGCACCACCGCATCGAAGCTTTCATAGGGGTGGTGGATGACCAGATCCTTCTCGCGGATCGCGGCCAGCGTATCGCCCGCATGTTCGCGGATCCGTTCGGGGAAACGCGCATTGTAAGGCTCGAACTTGAGGTCGTCGCGCGGAGCCCTGGTGATTTCCGACAATGTGTTGAGCGCAAGTAGTCCGGGCAGAACGGCAACCCGGTTGTCCGGCACATTGGTTTCGTGGACCACGAATTCGCGCAGGCTCTGGGGAAGCTCGGAATCGAATTCGATACGGATCACCGAACCGCGGCGGCGGCGCTTGAGGGCGCTTTCGAACAGGCGCACAAGGTCTTCCGCCTCTTCCTCGACCTCGATGTCGGAATCGCGGATGATCCGGAATGTCCCCGAACCGCGGACTTCGTAGCCGGGGTAGAGCGAGGAAATGAAAAGGCTTACGACATCCTCGAGCGTGATGAAACGGATCGCGCCTTCACGGTCCGGCAGGCGCAGGAACCGATCCAGCGCGACCGGCAGACGAATGAGCGCCGTCATCGGTTCGTTGGCTGACTTGGAAGCCAGTTGAAGGCAGATGGAGAAGCCGAGATTGGGAATGAACGGGAACGGATGGGCCGGATCGATCGACAGGGGAGTCAGCACGGGGAAGATCGACTGAAGGAATTCGTCCTCGAGCCAGGCCATATCGTCCTCGTCCAGCCCCGAAGGGCGAACGATGTGGATGTTCTCGCTCGCCAGATGCTGCTGGAGAATGGCAAGCGATGCCTGCTGCTCGAGTTGCAGACCGTCGATCTCTTCGAGAATCTGATCGAGCTGCTCTGCCGGAGAAAGCCCGTCGGGCGAGCGGTTGGTGATGCCCTCGCGCACCTGGCCCTCAAGACCGGCCACGCGAACCATGAAGAACTCATCCAGGTTGGCGGCCGAAATCGACAGGAATCGGACGCGCTCGAGCAAGGGATGGCTGGCGTTGAGCGTTTCCTCAAGCACACGGCGGTTGAACTGAAGCCAGGAAAACTCACGGTTGACGAAACGCTCAGGGCTGTTGGAAAGATCGGTCCCGGGCGCCATGTCCGTTTCCGGATTGACCCTGAGTTCGCCCACCGCGCCTGCTTCAACCGTATCCATGTCCCGCTCCACTCAGCCTGCTGTTTCCCCGCACCGTCTATAGCACAAGAACGAAGGAACTATGACGGTTCGATGTCGGAGACGCCATTGTCCATACGCGCCAGCGCCTCGGCCGCAAGCGCCCGGTTTATCTTGGTCCCGCGGGCCAGGGCAAGCTGGTCGAGCCGGTCGACGATCAGATGCGCGGCGGCCAGCGAACGCTCCATGCGCGCAACCAGCCAGTGTATGATGCGGTCGTCCACGCTGACCTGCCGGTCGGCAAACAGTTTGACCATCACCTGGGCCAGAAGCTCCTCGTCCGGCTCGCCGATTTCCACCACCGTCGCAGCTTTCAGCCGCGACGCCAGGTCGGGAAGCGCGATCTTCCATCCGGATGGAAACCGGCGCGCCGTCATGAGCACGGACGAGCCGTGGGTGCGCACCGAATTGATGAGATGAAACAGGGCGTTTTCGTCATAGGCGCGACGATCCACATCCTCGACAAGAACCGGCGCCCGCGCCGCCGCTTCAACCGCATCATCGGCGGGTGCGGTCAGTTCGACCCGGCAGGCGCCGGTCCGCGCCGCCCAGATCGAGGCGAGATGGGATTTTCCCGATCCCGTCGGCCCGGCGAGCACGACCACCGGCGAGGGCCAATCGGGCCATTTGTCGATCATGGCGACTGCCGCATGGACGCTTGGAGACACGATCAGGTCATCGCGGCTGGTGGCCGGTTCATGGTCAAAGACAAGCGGCAGCTGCCGGACTGGAGGCGGCTTGATCATCGTCAGGGCTGCAGATCATCTGCTTTGGGACTGCGGTTGCGGTCCCCGGCCCCGGTCGCAGCGTGCCGATGCCGCCCGTGATAAAGATCGCTGTCGAGGTACCGCGACAGCGCAAAGCGCACCAGCACGCCCACGGAGGCTGCGGCGGGCACGGCGATCAGCATGCCGACAAATCCGAAAAGGGCGCCGAAGGCGAAAAGCGCGAACATCAGCCAGACCGGATGCAGTCCGACCGAGGAGCCCACGAGGCGCGGCTGAAGGACATTGCCTTCGAAGAACTGGCCCAGAAAGAATACGCCGGCGACCACGCCGATCATGATGAAATCAGGCCAGAACTGGACGACGGCCACAACCAGCGCCAGCACCAGCCCGACCGTCGAGCCGACATAGGGAATGAAACTGATAAGGCCGGCAAACAGGCCGATGAGCAATCCGAAATTGAGCCCGACCACCGACAGGCCGACCGCATAGAAGAGGCCGAGAATGAGACAGACGCTGCCCTGACCGCGCACGAAGCCCGCAATCGCGCCGTCGATCTGACGGGCGAGATCCCTTATTGTCTCGACATTGTCGCGCGGTATCCAGCTGTCGACCTTCTCGACCATACGGTCCCAGTCGAGCAGCAGGTAAAAGGCCACCACCGGCGTGACGACGAAAAGCGCGGCTATGTCGAGAAGCGCCATCCCCGAATTCCAGATCTGCTGGAAAATCGTGCCGACGAAGCCTGCGCCTTCCTTGAGCAGCGCCGAAAAGCTGTCCTTGACCTGAGCAAGCTGGTCGCTGATCCATGCGGGCAGGATTGTCGTTTCGGAACTCAACAACGCCTGCAACTGGCTGATGTAGCCCGGGATCCTGCCGCCAAGATCGGCTGCCTGGGTGACGAGCACCGGAATGATGCCGATCAGCGCGATGGCAAACAAAGCCAGAAAGATTATCAGGATGAGGACCGTCGCCATCAGGCGGGACAGACCCCTGCGCTCGAACCAGTCAGCGACGGGATCGAGAAAATAGGCAAGCGCCATGCCGGCGATGAACGGCAGCAATATGGAACGGAACACCATCAGGAATGCGATGAACAAGGCTGCGGCGAGAAGCCAGAAGAAGATTTGCGTGCGAAGCGCGCGCCTGTCGATCCGGGTTGTCATTCCTACCTCGCTTGGGCCTACGTCGCTTGGGCCTACCTCGCTTGAGCGCCCTCGGGCCGCCACGGGGTTCAGTCTATCCGGCTTCGCCGGTGCTTGCCATATGCCGGAGCCAGCTGACGAGATAGGCGCTCGCCGAAGCAACGGTCAAGCCCGCGACCACATAGATTGTCCAGTCCACCAGACCCGCAAAGTCCGCAAGCCCGGCAAGTTCAGCCATCACCAGCATCACGAGGACGATCTGCATCAGCGTGTTCGCCTTGGAAACCAGAAGCGGCTGCATCTTGACCGGATTGTTCATCAGGCCCGACAGCGTCACCGCAGCAACGATCAGCCCGTCACGCGTCACCGCAAGCAGCACCACCCAGACCGGCAGTGCGCCGAGCCAGCCGAGCATCAGGAACACCGCTACCAGCAGGAACTTGTCCGCGACCGGATCAAGCCACGATCCGAGTTCGGAGCGCTGGTTGAACTGCCGGGCGATCAGACCGTCGACGCCATCGGACAGTCCGGCCAGCACAAAGAGTACGAATGCAACCAGCATGTAACCGTTGATCATGGCCAGGATGATGGCCGGCACCATGATAAAACGGGCCACTGTGATGTAATTGGGCAGCGTCATTTTTCTACGGTCCTCCAGACCTCAGCGGATATGGCGATCCGCGTGCGGCATTCCAAGTGCCCGGCACACCGGCCTGCGGCGGACGAGAACGCGTTAGTCTACCGGATCCACATCTTTTGTTCCCGTACCGACGCGCCCCCGGCTTGCGAAGACCGTTGCAACGTGCGATCCCCCAGCCCATGTCCCAATTCAAGTAAGCTGAGGCGATGGCGCGATGGCGGATCTGAAGAATGGTCTCACCTATGCCGACGCCGGCGTCGATATCGATGCCGGCAACGAAATGGTCAACCGCATCAAACCGCTGGTGCGCGCGACCCGCAGACCCGGCGCGGATGGCGAAATCGGCGGCTTCGGGGGATTGTTCGATCTCAAGGCCGCAGGCTTCTCCGATCCCGTGCTGGTGGCAGCCAATGACGGTGTCGGCACCAAGCTGAAGGTGGCGATCGAAAGCGGAATTCACGACACTGTCGGCATCGATCTGGTGGCCATGTGCGTCAACGATCTGGTCGTGCAGGGCGCCGAGCCGCTGTTCTTTCTCGACTACTTCGCCACAGGAAAGCTCGATCCGGAACAGGGTGCCGCCATCGTCGGCGGCATCGCCAAAGGCTGCACGGACGCGGGTTGCGCGCTGATCGGCGGCGAAACGGCGGAAATGCCGGGCATGTACCGGGATGGCGACTATGACCTGGCGGGCTTTGCGGTCGGCGCGGCCGAGCGGGGGCAGTTGCTGCCCTCGGGCAATCTTGAAGAGGGCGACCTGGTGCTGGGGCTCGCCTCTTCGGGCGTCCATTCCAACGGCTATTCGCTGGTGCGACGGATCGTTGAGATGAGCGGGACCGCTTACGACGCCCCTGCCCCGTTCGACGCGACGCGAAGCCTCGGCGCGGCGCTGATGACGCCGACCCGCATCTACGTGAAATCGCTTCTGGCCGCGATCCGGAACACCGGCGCAATCAAGGCCCTCGCCCACATTACCGGCGGCGGGTTTCCGGAAAACCTGCCGCGTGTGCTGCCCCAGAGCCTTGCCGCGGAGATTGATCTGGACGCGATGTCGCCTCCACCGGTGTTCTCGTGGCTCGCCCGGACCGGCGGCGTTGCCCCGGAGGAGATGCTGCGAACCTTCAATTGCGGCGTCGGAATGGTCGTTGTGGCCAAGGCCGACGAGGCCGATGCGCTCATCAACGTGCTCGGCGAGGCGGGCGAAACAGTGGTCCGTCTCGGACGCCTGGTCGAACGCGGAGAAGAAATGCCCGGCGTTGTCTACCAGGGCGCCCTGAGGCTGTGAGCATCGCGTCCAAGACAGCCGTCGCGATCCTTATTTCAGGGCGCGGATCCAACATGGGCGCGCTGATCGCGGCCTCGCTCGACGACACCTACCCGGCCCGGATCGTCAGTGTGATCTCGGACAAGGCGGATGCCGCAGGCCTCGAGCATGCCCGCGGGTTCGGAATTGCCGCCAGGGCCGTTGCCCGGAGCGAATTCGACAGCAAGGAAACCCACGAAGCGGCCGTCCGGGAAGCGATCGAGGCATCGGGGGCGAAATTCATCGCGCTGGCGGGCTACATGAGGCTTCTTTCGGCAGAATTCGTTCGCGCCTATGAGGGGCGCATGATCAACATTCACCCGTCGTTGTTGCCGGCCTTTCCGGGACTTGCGACCCACGAGCGGGCGCTTGCCGCAGGATGCCGCGTGCACGGGTGCACCGTGCATTTTGTCACCGAAGGCATGGACGAAGGACCGATCATCGAGCAGGAAGCCGTTCGTGTCGCCCTTGACGACACGGCGGATACTCTGGCGGCCCGGGTACTGGAAGCGGAGCACCGGATATATCCGAAGGCGCTGGCGATGGTGGTTCGCGGAGAGGTCCGTATGACAGGCGATGGCACAAGCCAGTTCAGGCATTGAGGCAATCCGCCTTCGCCGCGATCGCATTTGCTTTTGGAAACAAAGACTTTGACAACCGGAGAACGGTTCGTATCCTGACTGCGGCGGGATCGGGAACCATTTTGCGCACCGAAAGTTCCGGGTTTGACGCCGGTGTCGCGTGTCCTTGCGCGGCCATTGCGCGGCATTCGATTCACGAGAAGGGATTTCATCGGAGACGGAGATGTTTTCGCTAAATGGATTGCTTGAGAAGGTCATCAAGAGGGGCCGCCTGACCCTGGTTGACGCGAAAGGCGAAACCCATCGGTTCGGCGGGAACGCACCCGGGCCGGAAGTTGCCATCCGCTTTACCGATCCATCGGTGCCCCGGCGAATCCTGCTCAATCCGGAACTCAATGCCGCCGAGGCCTACATGGATGGCGGCCTCGTGGTGGACGATGGCTCGATCCATGACCTGGTCCGGCTGTTCTTCGCCAACAAGCGGGAATTCGACTTATCGCCAAGCCAAATCTTCTGGCGCGGTGTGGCGCGCGGATTCCGGCGTTTTCAGCAGAACAATGTCATCACCCGCGCCCGCGCCAACGTCAAGGCGCATTACGACATCGGCGAAGAGATCTACCGGCTGTTTCTCGATGACGACATGCAATATTCCTGTGCCTACTTTCCTACGGGCGAGGAAACACTTGAAGAAGCCCAAACCCAGAAAAAGCGGCATATCGCGGCCAAGCTTTGCCTGAAGGATGGCCAGCGCCTGCTCGACATCGGCTGCGGCTGGGGCGGACTGGGGCTCTATCTCGCCCATGTGGCCGACATTGAAGTGGTGGGTGTGACCCTTTCGGAACGGCAACTGGCTGTCGCCCGCCGACGCGCCGAGATCCTCGGTGTGAGCGATCGGGTGCGCTTTGATCTGATCGACTATCGCGAGGTGCGCGAGAAGTTCGAGCGGGTGGTCTCGGTCGGGATGCTCGAACATGTCGGCGCGCCGCATCTGGGGTCCTATTTTCTCAATGTCCGCGACCGCCTTCAACCGGACGGTCTGGCCCTGATCCACTCGATCTCGAGCAAGGCGCCGCCCGGTGTGACCGGTCCGTTTTTGCGCAAACACATTTTCCCCGGCGGCTATGCGCCGTCACTTTCGGAAATCGTCGCCGCAGTCGAGCGCTCAGGTCTCTGGAGCCTCGATTGCGAGATCTGGCGCTGCCATTACGGCCATACGCTGAGACACTGGCGCGACCGCTTCGCGGCCAACCGGGACCGTGCGGCCGAGGTGATGGACGAGCGGTTCTGCAGGATGTGGGAGTTGTATCTGTCGATGTGCGAATGCGTCTTCATGCAGGGCGCAAGCAATGTCGTGCAGGTGCAACTCGGCCGCGAGCGGGACTCGGCGCCGCTGACGCGCGACTATATCGGCCCCGAGAAGGACAGGATTGCGGCTCGCGAAACCGAATTCCTGGAGCGCGTGGTGGCAAGCGCCAAGCAGGCATTGGAAGAGTGACACAAGGCCGCTTTCGCTTGAAAGCTAAATCAGGTGATCCGTATGCTGCCGCAACCTGACCTTTAAGAGCCGCACGGCCTCGTCCGGACATGAGCAAAACGCATCCTTGCTTTTGTCTTCCGGAGCATCGGAACAGTACTCCGCAACAGCCGCCTGCGGAGTAACCGAACCCGAGAGTATACGGGACTCAAGGTCTTGAATTTTGAATTCGCCTGCTACGGCGCCAGAAGCGATTGCAAAGCACAAAGCCACAGAGGCGGAGAAACGCCTCACTGCGGCGTTTCCATAATAGTTTTCATCGCTTTGTCAGCCATAAAGCGCAAGCCGCTCTGACTTAGCTTATTGCGATAAACGAGGGTTGTGAAAGGATTGTTGTTGTACGGGTAGACGTCATTTTCCAAGTTGATCTCGATGACCATTCGAGCGCCAGGGATTGCACCTCCCTGCATGACGTGGAGCAGACCCATTTTGGGATGCGGACAGATTTCATAAGCCGTCCCATCTGAAGCAGAGATGTCAAAATGCGTGTGGCCACCTTCAACATGGTTGGATACGTAGCCACGTGTTTCCTGAAGATAAGCGGCACGCTCAAGCACTTGCGAAACACTGTATTCGCCTGCATGAGAAGAAGAACAATACATCAACACGGACGAAATGGAAAATATAGCGATTCTACAATGCATGCCATACTCCTAAAATCATTCATATTTTCCATCTTAGTTGTATTTAACACTACTGATGTATTTTTTGCAACCTTTTTACATTTATGGATTTTTCTATCCCACAGCCCAATCTTTTCAAAGGAATAAATACAGAACGCCAGAGTTTAAAAACCCGACCCCTTTTGGGGCCGGGCTGGCGTTTCGATGTTCCGGAAATTGACTGGATGCCGTTCTCTGCAATACTCAGACGGCGACCGCTTCCCAGCCTGATGCTCAGGCAAGCTCTGGGGTAATGTTCAGCGTACCGGATGTGGCGTGCGAATAGGGGCAGACCTTGTGCCCGCCGGCAATCAGGTCTTCGGCAACGTCCTTCTCGATCCCCGGCAGGTCCACCTTTATCTTGACGTCGAGGCCGAAACCCGTGTCTTCACGCGGACCGATGCCGACGGTGACGGTCACATTGGCGTCGTCTGGCACCTTCACCTTTTTCTGACCGGCATAGAACTTGAGCGCGCCCAAAAAGCAGGCCGCATAGCCGGTGGCGAACAACTGCTCCGGGTTCACGCCGCCACCCGGGCCACCCATCTCGGTAGGAACGGCCAGGTTCACGTCGAGCGCGCCATCATGGGTCTTGGAGTGACCGTCACGGCCACCGGTGGCCGTTGCGGACGTGGAGTAGACAACTTTGGTCGGCATGGCAAATTCCTTTTTGCGCGATTTAATCGTATACGATACATATAGGCATGACGAACATCTTGCAAGGGATGGCTCCGGCAAGTTAATGCCGGGAAGGCCGCGAACCGGATGTCAAACGAGGAGAATGCACGGATGCCCGATGCAATTTTGCCCGACAGTTTCAGGCTGAGACCGGAATCGATGCTCTGCTTCGATCTCTACGCCACCCACCATGCCGTCGGACAGGTCTATCAGCCACTTCTCTCGGAATTCGGGCTGACCTACCCCCAGTATCTCGTTCTGATCGTGCTGTGGGAACGTGACGGGAGCACCGTCAACGAACTGGGTGCGCGGCTCGATCTTGCCTCATCCACCCTGACGCCGCTGATCAAGCGACTGGAGGCGCAGGGCCTTGTCGTGCGAAACCGCGACACGGAGGACGAACGCAGAGTTCGCGTCCGATTGACTGTGGAAGGCCGCACACTGGAGCAACGAACCGCCCATGTCCCGTCCTGCGTGGCGAAAGCATTCGGTCTGAGTGTCGAGGAATTCGTTCAGTTGCACGAGATGCTGGGCAGGCTGCGCGTGGCGATCAAGAAGCGTGAACAGACGACTTCCGGAGAGACAGACTAGCAGCCGGTTGTCAGCGGCCTTGAGCTGACGCCATAATGGCCCGGTAAGACCGGTTTTCGAGCGACGTTGTCTCCAGTCCGAGTTCGAGTGCGAAAGCCTCGACACGCTCGGTCCAGTTCGCAAGCTTCTCTGCATCATCCGTCATCACGGCGACCTCGA
This sequence comes from Hoeflea sp., assembly GCA_040218025.1. GTDB lineage: Bacteria > Pseudomonadota > Alphaproteobacteria > Rhizobiales > Rhizobiaceae > Hoeflea. The sequence continues at coordinate 222,882 of JAVJQD010000011.1, forward strand.
CGAAGGAGCCAAGCCCTTCGAGATTGTCGAGCGTGACGTGGAAATCGCCGAGGAAATAGATGTCCCGGGCCTTGGTCAGCCGACCGGCTTCCCCGAATCCGAGCGCTGCGAGCATCTCGAGCGCCTTGTCCGGATCGTCGAGGTCCATGGCGACACAACGATCGGCGCCGGGTCCTTTGCATATCCACAGGACCCGTCCGGACGGGCGCATTATCCGCAAGACCTGCTGCTGTCCCGCCCCGGCGAGACGCCGGTCCGGCATATCCAGAAAGATGTCGGTCTCCTGATTGCCGAGGGCAAAGGCCACAGCACCTTTTGACGCAAGGTCTGCCCTTATTTGTTCGAGCGTTTCGACCCGGTACTTCCGCTCCACCTCATAGCGTCCCTTGAAATGATCGCCGGGGTCGCAAAGCATGCCTTTCACCTGAAGGCTGGTTTCAGAAGACATCCCTTCAACCATTTTTCAGCCCTTTTTCACCCAAACCTTCGTATCGTGGAAGGCAGCGCCGCCATAGGGCGCGCAGGCATCGGCGCCCGTGAGCACATTGATGCCCTCCCCGCCTTCGAAGGCGGAATTCGGCCAGAGCCCTTCGTGAATCACCACACCGGACCGCTGACCGGGATCGAGCCGTGCGGGCATGGCCACTTCGCCGCGTACATTGCCGACAATGACCCGGTCGCCATCGGCAACGCCAAGGCGGGCCGCGTCCCCGGGGTGCATCAACAGTTCAGGACGCTTTTCCCTGGCTTTCGACGACGGCGTCTCGGCGAAGCTCGAATTGAGGAACGACCGCGACGGCGACGTCGCAAGCCGGAACGGATGATCCGCGTCCGCGCTTTCAATCAGTTCGACATGATCCGGGAAGGCCGGCAGCCGGTCATGCGGCCCCTGCGGCCCCATCCGCCTTGGCGGCTTGTTGGCGGCGGGCGTGGTCGTCCATTCCGGGCGGAACCGGAACTTTCCGTCCCGATGGCCGAAACCGCCGAGAAAATGCGAGGTCTCGAAATCGGCCTGAACATCGGCCCACTTGTCGGCCTTGAAGCTTTCGAAATCGCCGAGCCCGCGCTTGCCCAGCATGTAATCGATATGCGCGCGCGGCGTCATGCCGAAACCCTCCCGGTCGCTCACGCCCAGGCGTTCGCCGAGCCCCTCGATCACATCGTGGTTCTGACGCGGACCTTCCGGCGGATCGACAAGTTTCGGTCCGAGAATGATGTGCTGATGGCCGCCGCCCCGGTAGATGTCGTCATGCTCGAGAAACATCGTCGCCGGCAGCACCACGTCGGCGAGTTTTGCGGTGTCGGTCATGAACTGCTCGTGCACCGCGACGAACAGGTCCTCGCGCCTCAGCCCCTCGATCACCTTGCGTTGTTCGGGGGCGACATTGGCAGGATTGGTGTTCTGAATCAGCATGGCCGTGACCGGCGGGCCGCCATCGAGCGCTTCAGCATCGCCGGTGAGCACCCGGCCAATTTTCGACTGGTCAAGCCAGCGCAGGCCGGGATCTGAATAGCGCGTCCCCTCGATCAGGGACTTGTCGAGCCGGAAGATGTCCGAGTTGGAGTGAAACGCGCCGCCCCCCTCATGCTGAAAGCTGCCGGTCACCACCGCGAGTGAAAGTGCGGCGTGCATGTTGACCGCGCCGTTGCGCTGACGGGTAAACCCGTAGCCCAGCCGGAAATAGGTTCGCGGGATGGAGCCGACCAGACGGGCGAATTCCTCGATCTCCGAGGCGGAAACGCCGCAAATCGCTTCCGCCCACTCAGGCGTGCGGAGCTGCAAATGCGATTCAAGACCGGCCGGATCATCGCTGAACTTGTTGAGATAATCGCGATCGGCCAGTCCCTCGCGGAAAAGCACATGCATGACCGCGCAGGCAAAGGCGCCATCGGTGCCCGGCTTGAGGACGATCTTGACGTCCGCCTGTTTCATGGTCGGGTTGTCGTAGATGTCGATGACAACGATCTTCGCACCACGTTCGCGGCGGGCGCGTGTTGCGTGGGTCATCACATTGACCTGGGTCGAGACCGCGTTTGTGCCCCAGATCACCACGCAATCGGACTTGGCCATCTCGCGGGGATCCGGACCGCGCAAGGCGCCCGCTCCCATCGCAAACCCGGTCCAGGCAAGATTGGTGCAGAAACTGCCGAAATGGTTGGAATAGCGCTTGGCGTGGCGCAGGCGGTTGATGCCGTCGCGCTGAACCAGTCCCATGGTCCCGGCGTAGAAATTCGGCCACACGGTTTCCGAGCCGAACTCGGCCTCGGCCTTCAAGAACTTCTCCGCAATCAGATCGAGCGCGGCATCGAAGCTTGCCTCCTTCCACTTGCCCTCGCCCTTTCCGCCCGCCCGAACCAGCGGCTTGAGCAGGCGGTCGGGATGGTGGATGCGCTCGGCGTAGCGGGCAACCTTGGCGCAGATCACGCCTGCGGTGTAGCTGTTGCCTGGGTCGCCGCGCACCCGTCCGATACGGTTGGCCGAAAGCAGCTCGACATCCAGCGCACAGGTCGAGGGACAGTCATGCGGACAAGCCGAATGGCCTATCGCAACCGAAGTCTTCGGTGCGGCGGGAGCGGAATCAATGGGGGTCGCGTCGTTCATGCTTTCCCTATATTGGAAAGCCGGTCGCGGCGCCACGGCGTCAGCCGAAAAGCGGATCAATTCAGGTTACATCAGGCAGGCCGATGAATTATCGTCACAGCTATCATGCGGGCAATTTTGCCGACGTGCTCAAGCATTCGGTGCTGGCGCAGATCATCGGCTACCTCAAGCGCAAGGACGGCGCTTTCCGCGTAATCGATACACATGCCGGGATCGGCGTCTACGACCTTTCGTCCCCGGAAGCCCAAAAGACCGGCGAATGGCGCGGCGGCGTCGGCCGGTTGACGGACGCCAGCCCATCGGCCGCGCTGGCTCAGTTTCTTGCCCCCTGGCTCAACGCGGTCCGCAGCCTCAACACCGAAGCCGGAACGGCGAATGCCGTTCATTTGTATCCCGGATCTCCGAAGCTGGCGCGGATGCTCATGCGCAAGCAGGACCGGCTCTCGGCGCTCGAGTTGCACCCCGAGGACGCCGGAACGCTCAGGTCGGTGTTCGAGGGTGATTTCCAGGTACGCGTGACAGAACTCGACGGCTGGCTCGCGCTTGGCGCGCATCTGCCGCCCAAGGAGAAGCGCGGCCTGGTGCTCATTGATCCGCCCTTCGAGCAGGATGGCGAATTCGACAGGCTTGTGGACGGGCTGGCGCGGGCCACACGACGTTTCGCCGGCGGCAGCTACATGCTGTGGCATCCGATCAAGGCCGACAGTCCTCTTGAGGCTTTCGACAAGAAGCTTGTTGCGCTGGGACGGCCGCGAACACTCATCGTCCGGCTGCTTGTCCGGGACAACAAGACCGCACCCGGCCTCAACGGTTCGGGTCTGGTAATTGTCAACCCGCCTTTCACGCTCGAGGCAGAGCTCAAGGCTGTGCTGCCGGAACTCACAGGGCTTTTGTCAACCGCACCCGGCTCCGGCTTCGAGGTCAGAATGCTTGTCGGAGAAAGCTGACCGGCTGAAGAGGTTGACCTCCCGGAGTTTCTACTTGCCACTGTCGGCGGCCTGCCCCGGAAGCCTGTACTGCCCCCGTCCTGTCTTGATCAACCGGCCGGATTTGGCCAGTGAGGACAGCGCACGGTAGGTTGCCTCGTGCGACAACCCGATCAGCGATGCGAGGCTCTTGATATCGGAGCGGAGGAAACCTTCGGCGATTGCGGCAAAAACACGGGCCCGGGCCTCCCGGATGGCCAGAATCTCAAGCCTTCTTCGTCCGTCCTGGATCTGTCCGGCAAAGCGTTCAGAAACCGCGAGCGCAAAATCCGGATCACTGCGCATCTGCTCGAGAACCGCAGCCTTGTTGATCGAGTTGAGTTGCGTGATTTCAGTTGCGACCACGTCGCAATGATAGAAAGACGAAAACAGTGCGGCCTCGCACAGTGTTTCACCAGGCAGTGCCCGATGAATGACGATCTCGTCGCCCGACCCGGTGTATCTGACCAGATCGATGCCTCCGGCCTCAAGAAAGAAGATTGCATCAGCCCGATCGTCCCGCCGAGCAACGACCGTGCCGCGATCCACAAGCCTTCTTGCGAGCGCGGACGACGGCAGGAGATGAAAGGGGCCGGGCAGCATTCCCACAGAATATGATTGAAATCATATCGAGACAACGGGATGTCGCCTAGTATCCGGCTTCCAAGGAGACAACCACCATGCCCCCCGCCAATCCCCGTCGCCGGCACCATGTGAAGCTGATAACAGCCGGCGCCCTGCTGGCTGTTCTAGCGATCGGCTATTTCGTTTTCGCCGGACCACATGCCTCCGAGATTTCTTCGAACGGGCACATGGCGCATTCGGAAGCAACGGCGCCTCGCGAACCGGGACAGTCGGCCTTCGCGGCGGTCGCGGAAATCGTGGCGCTGCTGGATGCAGATCCGCAGACGGACTGGTCCAAAGTCGACATCGGAGCGCTGCGGGCGCATCTGGTCGACATGGACCGGTTGATGCTCGACGCCACGGCGAGAGCAACCATTGCCGGCAACACGGCAACCTTCCGGGTTTCCGGGTCCGGCGAAGTGCTGCGCGCGATTCAGGCGATGGTACCGGCACACGGGCGGGAACTCGACAATCTCGTTGGCTGGCAAGTCAGTTCCGAAACCACGAGCGATGGCGCCCTCCTTGCAATCACCGTGGACAACCCGTCTGAGATCGAGCGGATCCGGGCACTCGGCTTCTTTGGCTTGATGACCATCGGATCGCACCATCAGCCGCATCACCTGGCAATGGCCAGGGGCACGATGACGGAACACTAGCGCCCGCCTCTCCGCAACCGGAGTAACCGGGGCTACGGATCATTTGCGGCAATGCGCGGCCTTTCGGCCTTGCCGAAACACCGTCGCAGGTCCTATACCGTGACTCGTTGTCGATGGAGAGCCGGTCATGACCATCAAAAGCCTGTTCTTGGCCCTTGGCCTTCTGATCACCGGATTTGCGACGCCCGCGTCAGCATTCAGCGGCGGAAGCTTCCCGACCTGCGATGCCCCCCAGGTGCTCAATTATATTCAGAAACGCTTTCAATGGACCGACCAGGTGCTGCTTCAGCGCGGCCTTGCGATCGAGGATATCGAACGCCCGCATCTCAACAGAAGCACTTATGGTCAGGAGTACTGGTCGATACCCCGGCTCTACTGCCACGGCACCGCACACATGAATGACGGACGCAAGCGCCAGATCTGGTGGCTTATCGAAGGGGGCCAGGGCTTTGCCGGGCTGCGGGACAATCTTGAGTTCTGCATAGCCGGTCTCGATCCGCTCAAGGTGCATGGCGCCTGGTGCCGGTCGGTGCGCTGAGCCAAATCATGACAAGAAACGGCGGCATGGCGACATTGGCGGCAGCGTCCGTGCTGATGCTGATCTCCGCCTGTTCCGACGAAACCGGCCCGGTCGCCGATGCGGGTGCAGAGGCGGCATCCCTCGCGCCGGCGGCTGCCGCAGAGCTTCCCGTCGGGTCGGGATTCGATTTCTACGTGCTGGCGCTGTCCTGGTCCCCGGCCTACTGCATCGCCGAAGGCGAGCGGGCCAACCGGCAGCAATGCGCGCCGGACCGCGATCTTGCCTTCGTGGTGCACGGACTCTGGCCACAATTTGAGAGCGGTTATCCGGAATACTGCCCTTCCCGGCAGCCCGAACGCGTTCCCGCACAGCTTGGCAAGACCTATCTCGACATCCTGCCGACCATGGGGTTGATCGGCCATCAATGGCGCAAGCACGGGTCTTGCTCCGGCCTGACCCAGAGGGACTATCTCGATCTCACACGCGCGGCACGCGAACGGATAGTCATCCCGGAGGATTTTGCGCTGGCAAACCTGCCCGGCGAAATCGGCGCAGCGGAAGCCGAAGATGCGTTTATTGCCGTCAATCCGGGCCTGAGCCGGGAAGCAACCGCAGTCAAATGCGAGCGCGGCATGCTGCGCGAGATCAGGATTTGCCTCTCGACGGCCCTGGAGTTTCGCGATTGCCCGGAGATTGACCGCAAGGGGTGTACGCGTGACGGGCTTGATGTCCCCGAACCAGACTGAGGCCGGCCGCCGAAATTCTGTTTTCAAAACCACGAAAGACAACTGCCATGAAAATCCTCTATTCGCCCGCCTCCCCCTACTCCGCCAAGGTGCGCATGGGCGCCCATCTTGCAGGTCTCGACGCCGAGGCTGTTCTCACCGACACCGCCGCCGCACCGTCCGAACTGGTCGACAACAACCCACTCGGCAAGATCCCGACACTGCTTACCGACGAGGGGCAGGCCATCTTCGACAGCCGCGCCATCATGCAATATCTCGACCGCTCGGGCTCGAAACGGCTTTATCCGCGCAACGCAGCCAAGCGTACGGAGGCCGAAGTGCTCGAGGCGCTGTGCGACGGCATCTGCGATTGCCTGCTGGCGATCATGTACGAACGCCGCTTCCGTCCGGAGGAAATCGTTCATCAGGAATGGATCGACAAGCAGTGGACAAAGGCAATCCGCGGACTTGATTATCTCGAAGGCAACCTGCCGCGCCTGCCCAAGACGCCCAATGGCGGCCACCTGGCACTGGCCGCGATGCTCGGGTATCTGGCCCTGCGGTTCCCGGGTAAGTGGGAACGCGGACGCCCCAAGCTCAAGCGCTGGAACGCGAAGTTCGGCGCCAACTTTCCGGAACTCGACCCGATGCGACCCAAGGCGTGACACTGAGGCCGGACAAGCAGACCGGGCTGAACCATGTGTTTGCCGCCGCGCGGTATTCCATCGGTGGCGTGCGCAGGCTCTGGCTGGAAACAGCCTTCCGGCATGAGACCACGGCCTTCACGGGACTCATGGCGGTGTTCGCCATGTCGGAAGCGCCGTTGTGGGGCTATGTCGGCGCGGCCCTGCTTTATCTCGTCACGATTTCAATCGAAGCGCTGAACACGGCTGTCGAGGAAATGACCGACCACGCCTCGCCCGAATATTCCAAGATGGCCGAACACGCCAAGGATCTCGGCTCGTTCGCCGTGTTCTGCCTTCTGCTGTCCAACGGAATATGGGCTGCCTACGTTCTGGCAACCTCGTTCGACTGGGTCTGAACTCATCGGACGCCTTGCAATGCCAAAAGGCCCGGACGGATTCCCGTCCGGGCCTTTTGCGAATTCCGATCCGGATGGGCGGATCAGAACTTCATGCCGATACCCAGCCGCACCGAGTGATCGTCAAAACCGGACGACACGTTGGCGCCGCCGATGTTGTAGTTCTGCGACTGATAGTCGGAGTAACGATACTCGACCCGGGTGGTGATGGTGTCGGTGACGAATGCTTCCGCACCGGCGCCGGCGGTCCAGCCCACATGGGTGTTGCTGTCCGACCCGGCAGGCGCCGTGACTTCAGCATTGGTGGCGGCGATACCGCCGGTGGCGTAGATCAGGAACGGGTTGACGTCATAGCCCAGGCGCGCGCGCAGCGAGCCGTTGATACCCTGCTCGGCGGTCACACCGCCGGCGGTCGCATCGGCGCCCGAGTAGCCCAGGTCCGCTTCAAGACCGTAGACGATCTGGTCCCGCTGCCAGTTGTAGCCGCCGTAGACACCGCCGCCAAAGGCGTCAGCGTCCTGACCGGGAAGCGCACTGAACTCGCCCCACTGATATTGCCCGTAACCGCCGACATAACCGCCCGACCAGACGTAGGTCTGCGGCGCAACGTCCGCGATCGGCGCTTCGGGGGGTTGTTCCAGGATGGCGTCCGCTGCCAGCACGGGGGTGGCGAGCGGCACGGAGAGAGCTGCGGCCAGCAGTGCCAGTTTACGAATACGCATGTGTTACTCCTTGGTTTGTGTCTTTTCCCGCAGGCCGGCCGATGACCGGTGGTCAGCAGCAGAATGCGGGAAAACCGATTTCGTTCCCCCAACCCTTGCGAAGATGGCTATCGATTGCGGCACTGCAGCAGCGGGATTGTGAAAACACAGCGGCGGAAACGTGGCAGCCGAAGCTGTTGCTTTATGGTCACATTTTTTACCCGGGTCCCCATATGTTCCATTGCGCAGGGTCCAAACCGACCTATATGGAACCGGAAATCTTGTCATTCAAAGAGCGTTGTTCCCCGGCATGTTGAGCATACTGACCCTGATTGCGGGCCTCGTCGTCCTTGTGTTTGCGGGGGACTATCTGGTCAGGGGGGCGGTGGCGCTTGCCGAGAAACTGTCGATCGATCCGCTGATCATCGGATTAACGATTGTGGCATTCGGAACCTCGGCGCCCGAATTGTTCGTTTCGCTTCAGGCCGCCTACAATGGTGTTTCGGGTATCGCGATCGGCAACGTGGTCGGTTCCAACATCGCCAATGTGCTCCTGGTTCTCGGCGCACCGGCTTTGCTGATGGCCATTCACTGCCGGGAGGATGGAATCGGAACCTCACTGGCGGTCATGGTCGTCATGACACTGGTGCTCATGGCGATGATGTCGGCCGGCAACGGGTTGAGCCGGCTCGACGGACTGGCGCTTCTCGCCATCATCGCGCTCTATCTGGGCTGGCAGATCAATGCCGCGCGCCATTGCGGACCGGTCGAGATGCACGACTATCATGACGATGTCGCCAATCTGCCGCAGGAAAACTGGAAAACATGGGCGTTCATCATCGGCGGCATGGTTGGCCTTCCTCTCGGTGCATGGCTGACGGTGGAAGGCGCCTCCCAGATCGCCAGGATGCTCGGCGCCAGTGAAACAGCCATTGGTCTGACCATCGTGGCAATCGGGACCTCTCTGCCCGAACTGGTGACGTCGGTGATGGCCGCCTGGCGCAGGTCCGCCGCCGTCGCAATCGGAAACGTGGTGGGGTCCAACATCTTCAACATCGGGCTCATTCTGGGCGGAACTGCAGTCATACTGCCGCTCGATGTCGATGATCGCATCATCAACATCGACATGTGGGTGATGCTTGGCGTGAGCCTGCTGGTTGTCGGTCTCGCCCACTGGAGCATCCCGATCAAAAAGCTGGGCGGAGCGGCTATGCTTGCCGCGTTTGCCGCCTATATCCTGTCTGTATTCTGATCCACCGGAAGCTTCCGGCGCCCAGCGCGCCGGTTGAAGCACCGGATTCTTCCAGACACCGGGATATCGATGAGCGACAGCAGCAAAATCGCACTTGTTACGGGTTCCGCGCGCCGCATCGGCCGCGCGATGGTCATGGATCTCGCCGCCCATGGCTTCAAGGTGGCCATCCATGCCAGCACTTCGGGCGCGGAAGCGGAGAAAACCGCCGGCGAGGTTCGCGATCGTGGCGGCGCCGCCAAGGTCTTCATCGCCGACCTCACCGACATCGAACAGATCCGCAGGCTCCACGAAGAGGTTAGCGAAGACCTCGGCTCACCCGACCTGATCGTCAACAACGCCTCTGTGTTCAAGAGTGACGATGTCCGGAAATTCGACAACGACCTGTTCGATCTGCATTTCGCCCTCCATGTGAAGGCGCCATCGGTGCTGGCCGAGGCCATGGCCAACGGGCTCTCCGAAGAGCAGTCGGGGCTGATCGTCAACATGATCGACCAGCGTGTGTGGAAACTCACACCCCGCTTTTACAGTTACACATTGTCGAAATCGGCGCTTTGGACCGCCACGCAGACGCTGGCCCAGGCACTGGCTCCGAGAATCCGGGTCAATGCAATCGGGCCCGGGCCGACTCTCGCCAACGAACGGCAGAAATCGGGTGACTTCGACAGGCAGGCCCGGGCGGTGCTGCTCAACCGCGGTCCGGACCTGTCCGAGTTCGGCGCGACCCTGCGCTATCTTTACGAAAACCGTTCGATCACGGGACAGATGATCGCACTCGACGGCGGCCAGCATCTCGCCTGGGAAACGCCGGACGTGAAAGGCGTGAGCGAATAGGCCTGCTTCACAAAATGACGGAACTATGTGTTCGCTCCTGCGTGGAGAACGCCGTTACTCTTGCCGAGACCTGCCCGGACGCTGATAAGATCGCGCAATGACTCGCACGCCCGTCCATTCGCCGAAATCGCCCAAACCATCGTCCAAGGCGGACACCGCCGCCGACGGGGGCGTGATCTATGACGAGACCGATTCCGATGAAGAGGAAGATGCGGCCGAAGACGAGATCCCATTACCGGTTGCGATTGCCGATGTCGCGGGCATCGAATGGAACGAAAGCCCGATCGCCACGCCCGGACTGAAGGGCGCCGAGGTTATCCAGGCCTTCGTCAGGCATCTGCCCAACCAGCCCGGCGTCTACCGGATGATGAACGAAGCCGGCGACGTTTTGTATGTCGGGAAAGCCCGCAGCCTGAAGAAGCGGGTCACGAACTACGCCCAGGGCCGCGGGCATTCCAACCGCATCACGCGAATGATCACCCAGACGGTGAACATGGAGTTCGTCACCACGCGCACCGAAACCGAGGCGCTGCTGCTCGAGGCCAATCTGATCAAGCGCCTGAAACCGCGCTTCAACGTGCTGATGCGCGACGACAAGTCGTTCCCCTATATTCTCGTGACCGGGGACCACGAGGCGCCTGCGATCTTCAAGCACCGCGGCGCACGCTCGCGCAAGGGCGACTACTTCGGCCCCTTTGCGTCTGCCGGTGCGGTCGGGCGGACGATCAACGCACTGCAGAGGGCGTTTCTGCTGCGCACCTGCACCGACAGTGTCTATGACAGCCGCACCCGGCCGTGCCTGCTCTACCAGATCAAGCGCTGCTCGGGTCCGTGCACCGGCGAGATCGATGAAGAGGGCTATGAACGGCTGGTGAAAGAGGCCAAGGCCTTCCTTTCGGGCAAGAGCCAGACGGTCAAATCGCAACTGTCCAAAGCCATGCAGGAGGCGTCGGAGGATCTCGATTTCGAACGCGCGGCGGTTTACCGCGACCGGCTCTCGGCCCTCAGCCACGTACAAAGCCATCAGGGCATCAATCCGCAAACGGTGGAGGAAGCGGATGTCTTCGCCATCCATCACGATGCCGGTATGGCCTGCATCCAGGTGTTCTTCTTCCGGACCGGGCAGAACTGGGGCAACCGGGCCTATTTCCCCAAGGCGGATCCCGCACTTTCATCCGGCGAGATCCTTGGCGCCTTCATCGGCCAGTTCTATGACGACAAGCCGGCGCCGAGGATGATCCTGATCTCCGACGATTTCGCCGACCGGCCGCTGCTGGCCGAGGCGCTTTCGGTCCGCACCGAACGCAAGGTCATAATTGCCGAGCCTCAGCGCGGTGAAAAGCGCGAACTCGTCGAGCATGTCCTGTCCAATGCGCGCGAGGCCCATGGCCGGCATCTGGCCGAAACCGCAAGCCAGGCGCGGCTGCTCCAGGGCGTGGCCGAAACCTTTGGACTGCCCCGTCCGCCACGGCGCATCGAGGTTTATGACAACTCCCACATCATGGGCACCAATGCGGTCGGCGGCATGATCGTTGCCGGACCCGAGGGTTTTGCCAAGAACCAGTACCGGAAGTTCAACATCAAATCGACGGACATCACCCCGGGCGACGATTTCGGGATGATGCGGGAAGTCATGCAGCGGCGCTTCTCGCGGCTGATCAAGGATCACGGCACCGAGGGCCCCGACGACACTCCGGACGATGCGGACGGAGCACCCGCATCGGGAATGCCCGCATGGCCGGATCTGGTCCTGATCGACGGCGGCAAGGGCCAGATGAGCGCGGTCCGCAAGATCTTCGAGGAACTCGGGATCACCGGCAAGGTGACAGCGATAGGCATCGCCAAGGGCATGGACCGCGAAGCGGGCCGGGAACGCTTCTTCATGGAAGGCAAACCCGACTTCACCTTGCCGCCGCGCGATCCGGTTCTTTATTTCGTCCAGCGGCTGCGCGACGAGGCCCACCGTTTCGCCATCGGCTCACACCGGGCGCGCCGCAAGAAGGAGATGGTGAAGAACCCGCTCGACGAGATCGGCGGAATCGGTCCCGCACGCAAGCGTGCGCTGTTGCATCATTTCGGCACGGCCAAGGCGGTTTCGCGCGCCGGCATCGATGATCTGGTCAATGTCGAGGGGATCTCCGAGGCAATGGCGGAACTGATCTACAATCACTTTCACGAAGACAAGCGGTGATCGGGCAAGAACATGCGACCATTTCCGGGGCAAACCGCCGCTATCGCGGTTAGAAAGGTTGACCTGGGAGGCCGCTCCCGCGCATCTTGCGGCAAATCATTCGACAGGGTTCCCCATGGCGTCGCCGGCACTCAACATTCCCAATCTGCTGACATATGGCCGCATTCTCGCTGTCCCCCTGATTGTGCTGTGCTTTTTCATTGAGGGACGGCTGCACGGGTCGGATTTCGCGCGCTGGTCGGCGCTGGCGATTTTCCTCGTGGCTTCGGTCACGGATTTCCTCGACGGGTACCTCGCCCGGGCCTGGGACCAGACCTCCAATATCGGCCGGATGCTCGATCCGATCGCCGACAAGCTTCTGGTCGCCTCGATCCTGTTGCTGGTTGCCGCCGACGGTACAATTGCGGGGTGGTCGATCTGGGCGGCAATCATTATCCTGTGTCGGGAAATCCTGGTGTCGGGCCTGCGCGAATATCTCGCAGCCCTCAAGGTGTCGGTGCCGGTGACCTGGATCGCCAAATGGAAAACCACACTGCAAATGATCGCGCTCGGATTTCTTCTCGCCGGCCCTGCCGGTGACAAGGTTCTGCCCTACACAACCGAGATCGGCATTGCCCTGCTCTGGGCGGCCGCCGTGATTACGATTTACACCGGCTACGATTATTTCCGGGCCGGGCTGCGCCATGTGGTGGATGAATGAAAACACGCATTGTCTATTTCGCCTGGGTGCGAGAGCGCCTCGGCAAGGGTTCGGAAGAGCTTGACCTGCCCGACAGCGTCAAGACCGTGGGCGATCTGATCGCCTATCTCTCGACGCTGGGTGAGGATTACGAGGCGGTGTTTGCGGTTCCCGGCGTGATCCGAGCGGCAATCGACGAGGAACATGCCGATCACGACGAGGCCATCGGCGAACCGAGGGAAATCGCCCTGTTTCCGCCGATGACGGGCGGCTGAGATGGCCGGGCGCGGCGACATCGGCGCGCAGACAGCCGCCGGCATCACGGTGCGCATCCAGCTCGATGATTTCGACATTGCGGCGGAGATTGCTGCCCTGACCGAAAGCCGCGCAGACATTGGCGCTGTGGTCAGCTTTTCGGGACTGTGCCGCGACGAGGGGGGACGTCTGGCGAGCCTCGAACTCGAGCACTATCCGGGGATGGCCCAACGTGCGATCCGGGACATCGCGGAAAAAGCCGTCGAACGCTTCTCGCTTACGGGCATTACCGCCATCCACCGCTTCGGCAGAATCGCGCCAGGCGCCAACATCGTGCTCGTTGTGGCGGCCGCAGCGCACCGACAGGCCGCCTTCGACGGCGCCGCGTATCTCATGGATTTTCTCAAGACCGATGCGCCGTTCTGGAAAAAAGAGCACATGGTCGATGGCGACGCGGGCGAATGGGTCGCCGCCAGGGATGCCGACGACCGGGCGAAGGGCCGCTGGAAGGAGCCGGAATGAGTGAAATCCGGTTGGAGGAGAGCTGGAAGGCTGCGCTCAGGGAGGAGTTCGAAAGCCCATACATGGGGGAGCTCAAAGGCTTCCTCAAGGAACAGTACGCGACAGGAAAGGCGATTTTTCCGAAGGGCTCCGAATATTTCCGCGCGCTCGACCTGACGCCGCTGGACCAAGTCAAGGTCGTGGTTCTGGGTCAGGATCCCTATCACGGTGACGGACAGGCGCACGGCTTGTGTTTTTCGGTCCGTCCCGGTGTCCGGGTGCCGCCGTCGCTCGTCAATATCTACAGGGAGATCGAGGACGATCTGGGGATCAAGCCTCCGGGGCACGGATTTCTCGAACCATGGGCGCGGCAGGGCGTGCTGCTGCTCAACAGCGTGCTGACCGTCGAGCGCGGCCTTGCCGCCTCGCATCAGGGACGCGGCTGGGAACGGTTCACCGACCGGGTCATCGGCGAGGTCAACGGCCTCGACCATCCGGTGGTCTTCATGCTGTGGGGGTCCTACGCCCAGAAGAAGGCGTCATTCGTCGACCGGGCGCGGCACCTGGTGCTGACCGCGCCGCACCCCTCGCCGCTGTCGGCTCATCGGGGATTTCTCGGCTGCAGGCATTTCTCCAAGGCCAACGCGTTCCTGGAAAGGAGCGGTCTCCCTCCCGTCGACTGGAGCCTGCCCACACATATTTGAAACGGGTCCAGAAACGGAAAAACCGGACCCATGCGGGCCCGGTTTTTCCTAGTGTTTCCAACTGCATCGGCAGGGAAGCCGAGAAACGGCCTCACCCGACGATTTCGGTGCCGGCGAACCAGTAGGCGATTTCCTCGGCGGCGGTTTCAGGCGCGTCGGAACCGTGCACCGAGTTTTCGCCGATCGAAAGCGCGAAAGCCTTGCGGATGGTGCCGTCAGCGGCGTCGGCCGGGTTGGTCGCACCCATAACTTCGCGGTTCTTCGCAATCGCGTTCTCGCCTTCGAGAACCTGAACGATGGTCGGGCCGGACGACATGAATTCGGTCAGTTCGCCGAAGAAAGGACGGTCCTTGTGCACGGCGTAAAAGCCTTCGGCTTCGCGCAGGCTCATCCACACGCGCTTGGAAGCGACAACCCGAAGGCCTGCGTCTTCAAGCATCTTGGTGATGGCGCCGGTAAGGTTGCGCTTGGTCGCGTCTGGCTTGATCATCGAAAATGTGCGTTCAATCGCCATGGGTCTCTTTCCTTGAGCGGTAGCCCGCGAAATGCGGGGAAATCAGGGTGCAAAAATCCGGGCCGGACGGGATCCGGTCCCGGGTTGCGGCCTAAATAGCCGCATGCCCTGTCATCCGCAAGGGGCTGCGGCATCCGCATGCCGGCGCGCGGCGGCTTGGAGCAAGCTCGATTGCGTTGTAGGCTCACTGCATGGCTGACGCGGTGATGGTTTCCGGGGTTGTCGCGGTCGCGGTTTTCGGGTTTGCCCCGCAAAACAACGCGATGTTAACCGCTGGGGCCGAAAGATCCTTCCGGCCGGTGCTCGACGGCATGATCCTGAGCATTTGCGGCCGGCTTTCAATGTTCGCGCTGGCTCTTGGGATGCTCTACCTGTTGCCGCCATGGATGAGCGGCACGTCCATGGTGTTGGCGTCGCTTGTGCTGGCCCTGTCCGGCCTGACGCGCTACATGGCGGATCCGGGCAGTCCATGGCAACAGCCGGCCGGACCTGTCAGCCCTGCCCTTCCGGTTCAGTATCTCAAGAGCCTCGAAGGCTGGGCCGTGGTGTTTTTCCTGGCCGGGTCAGCGCTCAGCGGATCGATGACGCTGGCTGCCGCCTTCACCGGTCTCGTCTTGCTCACCGCTTCAGGTCTCGGCCTTTGGGCCGCGGCCGGCTGGTCGGGCTGCGAATACCTCACATCAGGCTGGCACCGGCGCCACCTCGACTGGGGACTGGGGTTGCTGATGTTCATTGCCGCCATTGCGGCGCTGCTCGTCGGCGCCTGAGGCGGGATCAGCCTGCGGCGGCAGGGATCGAACGCCCCAAGCCGTCATGCAATTCCAGGCAGCGTTCGAACCAGTCATGCACCGGGTCGCCGGTCTCGAGCAACCGCGCGGTGGAGACCAACCTTACCCACTGCAGCGCGCCGAAGACGATGTAATCGGCAAACAGCGGCGACGAGCCGCCGATCCAGGGCTGCGACTTCAGCATCACGCGCAATGGCGTGAGCTTTGCCGAAAACCCCTCGATCTGGGCTGCGCGGCGTTCGGCAACATCTTCGAATGTCATGCCCAGGCGGGTTTCGCGGCTCGGCTTGAAATAGGCCTGGTCATCGGGGCTCAGAAGGTCATGGATCTCGGCAAGCGCAATCACGTTGAGAGCCGGGTGCAGTGTGGATTGCGTCCATGATTCCACGAACCGCGCCAGCGCCTGTCCGCCCTCCCCGCCGAACAGGCTCGGTTTTTCGGGATAGGTCTCCTCGAGATAGTCCGCGATCAGGAAGCTGTCGGCTACGACCCTTGATCCGTCGCGGATGACGGGAAGCGTTTTCGACACGCCGTCTTCAACCCTCGGGACTTCGGTGAAACAGACCGGGTTGCGTTGGAAGTCTAGCCCCTTGTGGGCGAGCGCCATCACCGCCTTCCAGCAGTGCGGGCTGAAGGGACGCGCAGCGTCGGCGCCGACAAGTTCGTGCAGGACAAGGCTCATGATGGCTCCATTCGACTGAAAACCGTCCGGTCATGGCGGATCAGCGCCCGTTTGTCACCCGCCGCCTCTTCAATTTCGCGTCAACATGTTTCGATGGGCGTTTTTTGCCGGAGGGCTTGCCCGAAGCGGGATGTTTGATCAAAGTCGCCGCTTTCATCGAACACCTCACAGCCTCCGGAGCCACCACCAATATGTCCCTCATGAAAAGCGTTGCGTGCACAAATCCCGGAGAACTGGAGATCCGCGAGATCGAACGGCCGTCCAGGGGTGACGGCGAGGTCCGTGTCAGGATCAGGCGGGTGGGAATTTGCGGCACCGATTTTCACATCTTCGAGGGCAAGCATCCTTTCCTCGCCTATCCGAGGGTGATGGGCCACGAACTGGCGGCGGAAGTGCTCGAGACAGGACCGCACAGCGGCTTTTCCGCCGGTGATCATGTGATAATCAATCCGTATCTGTCGTGCGGCTCCTGCCGGGCCTGCCGCTACGGCAAACCGAACTGCTGCACCGCAATCGCCGTTCTGGGCGTGCATCGCGATGGCGGCATGTGCGAGGAAATCTGTCTGCCCGAAAGCAATCTGGTGGCTTCGGACGGATTGTCGCTCGATGCCTGCGCGACCGTCGAATTCCTTGCCATCGGCGCGCACGCGGTCAGGCGCGGCGGGGTTTCCCGGGGCGAAAAGGTCCTTGTCGCCGGCGCCGGTCCCATCGGCCTCGGCGTGGCGATCTTCGCCCGCCTTGCGGGCGCCGAAGTTTCGATCCTGGATCTCGATCCGGCGCGGCTCAAGGAAGCCTGCGCCATTGCCGGGGGATGCCGGCCGATCCTTGCCGGCGCCGACACCGAAGCCGAGGTCAACCGGATCTCGGAGGGCGAAGGGTTCGACGCGGTTTTCGATGCGACCGGCAATCTCACCTCGATCCAGTCCGGCTTTGCCCGCGTGGCGCATGGCGGGCGCTACGTGCTCGTCAGTGTGGTCAACGAAACGGTGTCCTTCTCCGACCCGGAGTTCCACAAGCGGGAAATGACCTTGATCGGCAGCCGGAACGCAACGTCGGAGGATTTCCGCACGGTCATCGCCGCGCTGAATTCAGGTGACGTTCCGCTCGACCGGATCATCACGCACAGGACCGACTTCGAGACCGTGACAGCCGACCTTCCCCGCTGGGCCCATGACAAGACCGGCTTGATCAAGGCGATGATCACACTCGACTAGAACTTACGCCGAATCGAACGCCGGCCCGGACCTCCGTTGTTGTCCGTTGCCCGGCCACCACACCGAAGCATGTGCGGAGCGGGATTTGTCGCCAAGTTCGGTCGGTTCACCCATCTGCGCTTGCAAATCGGATTGCTTCCGGCCAAGACACCGCCATGCTTACGATTACAGACCTTTCCGCACGCATCGCCGGCCGGCTTTTGATCGACAATGCCTCGCTGGCGCTGCCGGCGGGTGTAAAGGCCGGTCTTGTCGGCCCCAACGGCGCGGGCAAGTCCACGCTGTTCCGCATCATCTCCGGCGAGATGGCGAGCGAGACCGGCCATATCTCGATTCCGAAGAACACCCGGATGGGACAGGTGGCCCAGGAAGCCCCTTCGGAGGAGACCGCGCTGATCGAAATCGTTCTGCGCGCCGATCTGGAACGCAGCCGGCTTCTCAAGGAAGCCGAGACCGCCACCGATCCCGACCGCATCGCCGAAATCCAGACGCGACTGGTCGACATCGACGCCCATTCGGCGGAAGCCCGGGCCGCGTCGATACTGGCCGGCCTCGGCTTCGACCAGGCGGCGCAGCTGCGTCCCGCCTCGAGCTTTTCGGGCGGCTGGCGGATGCGCGTGGCGCTCGCCTCGGTGCTGTTTGCCGAACCCGATTTGTTGCTGCTTGACGAGCCGACCAACTATCTCGACCTCGAGGGCACGCTTTGGCTCGAGGACTATATCCGCCGCTACCCGCATACCGTGATCATCATCAGCCATGATCGCGACCTGCTCAACACCGCGGCCAATGCGATCGTCCATCTCGACCAGAAGAAGCTGACCTTCTACCGCGGCGGTTTCGACCAGTTCGAACGCCAGAAGGCCGAGCGGGACGAGCACCAGATGAAGGCGCGCGAAAAGAACCTCGCCGCGCGCAAGCACATGGAAGCCTTTGTCGAGCGTTTCCGGGCCAAGGCCTCCAAGGCGCGGCAGGCCCAGTCGCGGCTCAAGGCGCTTGAAAAGATGGGCACCGTCGACGCTGTGATCGAATCCAATGTGCGCGGTTTCTCGTTTCCAAAGCCCGAACGCGCCGTCGCATCTCCAATCATCGCCATTGACGGCGGCGCCGTCGGCTATACGCCGGGGTCACCGGTCCTCAAGGGCCTTGATCTGAGGATCGACGCCGACGACCGCATCGCGCTTCTCGGATCCAACGGCAACGGAAAATCGACATTCGCGAAATTCATCGCAGGCCGGCTTGAAGCCGAGGCCGGACGGTTGCAGCTTGCCCCCCAGCTCAAGGCCGGATTTTTCGCGCAGCACCAGCTCGACGATCTCAGACCCAACGAATCGGCGGTGGCGCATGTGCGCGCGCTGATGCCGGACGCCGCGGAGGCCAAGGTCCGCGCCCGTGTCGCCCAGATGGGTCTGGGGTCGGAAAAAATGAACACGCCGGCCAAGGATCTCTCGGGCGGCGAGAAGGCGCGGCTGCTGATGGGGCTTGCGACCTTCGATGCCCCAAACCTGATCATTCTCGACGAACCGACCAACCATCTCGATATCGACAGCCGCGCGGCACTGATCCGGGCGCTGAATGATTTTCCCGGCGCCGTGATCCTCATCAGCCACGACCGGCATCTCATCGAGGCAACAGTCGACAGACTCTGGATCGTGCGCGACGGAACGGTGGCTTCGTTCGATGGCGATCTGGATGATTACCGCAACGAAGTGGTTGGCACGTCGGGGCGCACCAGGAAGTCGGCTGACGGGGACACCAACTCGAAGGCCGAAAAGCGCAAACAGGCCGCCGAGCAGCGCGCCAGCCTGGCGCCGATCAAGAAGCAGATAAAGGACCTTGAGGCGCAGGTGGCGCGACTGACCAAACAGGTTCAATCGCTCGACGCGGAGCTTTCGGATCCCGCGCAGTTCGCCGATGCGCCCTACAAGATCGCCCAGAAGTCGAAACAGCGCGCCGAACGCGCGACGGAGCTGGAACGGGCGGAGCAGCAATGGCTGGAATTGACCAGCGAGGTCGAGGAAGCCGAAGCGGCGGAATAGGGCCGGCCAGAACCCCAACCCGGCTCCGCAATGTCTGGGGAAAGACCGGACCGACTGGCGTGTCAGGCGCTCTTGCGGAAAGCCAGCGGCGTTTGTCCCACAAAGCCGCGAAAGGCGCGTCCGAACTGGCTCACACTGTTGAAGCCGCAGGCTTCGGCCACGCTGCTGACCGGCATGCCGGTCGTCGCCAGAATCTGTTTTGCCTTTTCGATGCGTCTCTGGTTCACATACTGGTATGGCGGCACGCCAAAGCTTGCCTTGAAGGCCCGCGAAAAATGGAACCGGGTCAAACCGGAGACCGAAGCTATCTGGTCGAGTCCGATGTCGGCCGCGAGATTTTCCTCGATAAAGCCTTGCACCAGCCTGCACTGCGCATTGCTCAACTTGCCGGCGCCGTTGTCGGTGGCCTGCTCCTGGGCGCTGATTGAAATCCGGTACATTTCGAGCGCAGCCGCAAGGCCCAGCGTTTCAGCATAGATCTTCGAAACCGGCCCGCTCTGATCCGCCATGAGACGCCCGAGCTTGCGCATCGTCGCCCCCAGATCCTCTTCCCGGAAATAGATCTGGGCCTGCGCCTCGAAACCGTTGAACCCGCGCTCCAGTTCCTCCTCCATCGCGTCCGGGTCGAAACAGACGACGGTGAATGCGTTCAACCGGTTTGCGGGCTTTGCCCAGCCCTCCAATGCCTGACCGGCCGGGACGAAGGTCATCAGGTCGCGAATATCGCCGCCGGGGACGGCTTTTTCCCCGGCAACTTCCATTTCGCCGTCCAGAAGAACCAGATCGTGGTGCGCAAGGTAATGAGTTCCGCCATTCCACCTGAAATCATATTCAGCCGGCAGCATTAACCGGGAGTACTGCACGCTCAGCCCGGCGCTTTCGAATGTTGTGTTAATCTCGGCCGATTTCACGTCTTCGCGGAATTCGAGTTGCAGTTCGGCTTTATTCGGCATTTCCACCAACTACAATCAGGGATTGAACAGGGTTTAGGCTACTACGCATACGTTACAAGATGCAAACTAATTCAGCAATTTTCTGACAAAATGCGCAAAACCTGCGCATATTCCCGAGAAAATTTACCATCCGTAAACAACCGGCTCCTAAGAATCGCACTATCGAAAATAACCATTGCGCGAAGCTTGTCGCTGTTCGTCACGCTTCTGCGCACACAGGCCAAGGGGTAAGTTCGTGCTGGGATTGGGAAACAATGACGCGAAAGCGGTGCTGGAAGCGATGAACAAGTCTCAGGCTGTCATCGAATTCAAACTCGACGGGACGATTGTGACTGCGAATGAGAACTTTTGCCAGGCCATGGGCTACGAGCTTTCCGAGATAAAGGGGCAGCACCATCGAATGTTCGTGGAACCGGCCGAAGCCGGCAGCGATGCTTACAAGGCATTCTGGAAAGGCCTTGGTGAAGGCAAGTTCGACCGAGCCCGCTACAAGCGGATCGGCAAGGGCGGCAAGGAAATCTGGATCGAGGCCAGCTACAATCCCGTGCTCCGCAACGGCAAGCCTTACAAGGTGGTCAAGTTTGCGACCGACATCACCGCCCAGAGAATGAAATCCGCCGAGGATGCCGGCAAGATCAACGCAATCTCACGGGCACAGGCAATGATCGAGTTCGAACTCGACGGAACGATCATCACCGCCAACGAGAACTTCCTCAAGACCCTTGGCTACACGCTGCCGGAAATCCTGGGCAAGCATCACCGGATGTTCTGCGAGCCAAGCTACGCGGAAAGCCCAGAATACGCCGAGTTCTGGCGGACACTGGGACGTGGAGAGTTTATTGCCAAGGAATTCCTGCGTCTGGGCAAGGGCGGGAAACAGGTCCACATTCAGGCATCCTACAATCCCATCTTCGATGCGGCAGGCAAGGTGTTCAAGATCGTCAAGTTCGCCAGCGATGTGACCGAGCGGGTTGACAACGTCAACGCACTGTCCGTCGGTCTGGAGCGCATGGCCGAAGGCGATCTCGCCCAGCAGATCGAAGTGCCATTCCGGAAAGAACTGGAACCATTGCGTGTCAACTTCAACAGCGCGATCACGCGTCTTTGCCGGACCATGCTCTCGGTGGCCAACAACGCCAGCGCGATCGCATCGGGCTCCGATCAGATCCGCGCAGCCGCGAACGATTTGAGCAAGCGGACCGAAAGCCAGGCCGCATCGGTCGAAGAGACCGCGGCCGCTCTTGAGGAAGTCACAAAGACAGTCTCGGAATCCAGCCAACGCGCGGAAGAAGCCGGCAGCCTTGTCGGCAAGACAAAAAACGATGCGGAAAACTCGGGAGTCGTGGTTTCAAAGGCCGTCTCGGCGATGGCGGAAATCGAGAAGTCCTCGCAAGCCATCACCAACATCATCAATGTGATCGATGACATCGCCTTCCAGACCAATCTCCTCGCCCTCAACGCAGGCGTGGAAGCGGCGCGCGCCGGCGAGGCAGGCCGCGGCTTTGCCGTAGTCGCACAGGAAGTTCGAGAACTGGCCCAGCGCACCGCAACCGCCGCGAAAGAGATCAAGGAACTGATCACGGCTTCGGGCGAGCAGGTCAAATCCGGCGTCACGCTTGTGGATCAGACCGGAGAGGCGCTCACCGCGATCGTCGAACAGGTCAAACAGATCAATTCGAATGTCGAAGCCATCGTGCTCGGAGCGCGCGAACAGGCCACCGGACTCGCCGAGATCAACACCGCCGTCAACACAATCGACCAGGGCACCCAGCAGAATGCCGCGATGGTGGAAGAATCCACCGCCGCAAGCCACAGCCTGGCCCAGGAGGCGGCGTCACTGTTCGAGCTCATCGCCCAGTTCAAGACCGGGCAGGAAAGTGGCCGCCCGGCCCGATCGGCAGAGGCTGCGACCGGCCCCCGCGTTATCGCCTCCCGGCATGTGCCGGAAAGACCAGCGGCCTATCGTATTCCGCAGTCGCACGGCAACGCGGCCGTGGACATGGATAGCTGGGAAGAGTTCTGAATCATCCTGCAAGAGCGAGCACTGCCTGCCAACCGTCAAAGCCTCCCGGCACGCTCCGGGAGGCTTTG
This sequence comes from Hoeflea sp., assembly GCA_040218025.1. Taxonomy (GTDB): domain Bacteria; phylum Pseudomonadota; class Alphaproteobacteria; order Rhizobiales; family Rhizobiaceae; genus Hoeflea. The sequence goes on from JAVJQD010000011.1 coordinate 245,411, forward strand.
ACCCGTTCTGCAGGGGCGTGCTGCGTCAGGCAATTCCAGGCTGGCCGTCTCAGGCTGAGGCCTGTTTCCGCCAGCGCCGGTCTTCGGTCTGCTGCCAGTAGGTCAGTTGATGACCTTGCGACTTGAGAGCCTTCCAGTGTCCCCTCGCCGCTTCAAGCTGTTCCTGATCGTGGCCGTCGAACATCAGCACCAGCCGCTCAACGCCTTCAAGAGACGGCATTTCCGCGCCATCGGCTGCAAACCGGACGGTGGCGCCATTGGCCGGTTCCCGCGCCAACGTCAGAAGCACCGGCTGCCGGTGGGCCCCTTCGTCGTTGTCGGCGCCGTGGGGCAGAAAGCTCTCCTCGCGAAAGGTCCACAGATGCGCATCGAGCGCCTCTCGCCGTTCCTCGCTGCCAAGATGCACCGAGACCAGCCAACCGCGCTCCAGGCTCTTCTCGAGAAGCGGCGGCAGCGCATCCTCAAGCCGGGATTCGGTCAGGTGGTAGAACAGAACCTCTGCCATCCCCTGCTCGCTCAGGCTTCGTAATTGGCGCGAACCAGTTCATCGAGCAGCCGCACGCCGAAACCCGAGGCCCAGGACTGGTTGATCTCTGTCGAAGGGGAGCCCATTGCCGTACCGGCGATGTCGAGATGCGCCCAGGGCGTATCCCCGACAAAGCGCTTGAGAAACTGCGCGGCGGTGATCGATCCGGCATAGCGTCCGCCTGTGTTCTTCATGTCGGCGAACTTGGAATCGATCATCTTGTCGTAGTCCGGACCCAGCGGGAGCCGCCAGACGCGCTCCTGCGTCGTCTCGCCGGCCTTGCTCAGCGCGGCGGACAGGTCGTCATCGTTGGAGAACAGCCCGGCATGGTGCTGGCCAAGCGCCACCATCACAGCGCCGGTCAGCGTGGCCAGATTGATCATCGCCGCCGGCTTGAACTTTTCCTGGCAGTAGGTCAGCGCATCGCAAAGCACGAGCCGGCCTTCGGCATCGGTGTTGATGATCTCGATGGTCTGACCCGACATGGATCGGACGATATCGCCGGGGCGCTGCGCCGCCCCGTCCGGCATGTTCTCGACCAGGCCGATGATCCCAACCGCATTGACCTTGGCCTTGCGGGCGGCGAGCGTGTGCATGAGACCGGTGACGGCGGCCGCGCCGCCCATGTCGCCCTTCATGTCTTCCATGCCGGCGGCCGGCTTGATCGAGATGCCGCCGGTGTCGAACACGACGCCCTTGCCGACAAAGGCCACGGGGTTGTCCTTCGGCTTGCCGCCCTGCCAGCGCATGATCGCGAGCCGCGGCGGCCTGACCGAGCCGAGCGACACGCCGAGCAGCGCCTCCATCCTGAGTTTCTTCATTTCCTTTTCGGTCAGAACCTCGACCTCTACTCCGAGTCCTTCAAGGGCCTTGGCGCGCTCGGCAAATTCGACCGGTCCGAGCACATTGGCAGGTTCATTGACCAGATTGCGCGCAAGCGACACGCCATCGGCGACAGCCTGCCGGCTAACAAACGCCTTCTTGCAGGCAGTTGCGTCCTGGTGCTGGATGACGACCTTGATCTTGCGCGCGGACTTGTCGTCGTCCTCGCCCTTCTTTGTCTTGTAAAGGTCGAAGCTGTAGGCGCGCATCAGGATCCCGAGCGCCAGGTCCGCGGCGGCCTCGGCGGAGATCTGTCCGACTGCGCCGGGCAGCACCGTTACCTTGTCCGCCTTGCCCACAAGCGTGACGAGCTTGCCGCCGGCGCGCAGCCAGTCATGGGCGCTCATCTTGTCCGGCTCACCCAGACCCAGCAGCGCGATACGATCGACTTCCGCGGACGATGGCGCCAGCAGATCCATCGTCGCCAGCGCCTTGCCCGTAAATCCGGCAACCTTGATCGCCTTGTCGAGCTGACCGGAAGCGTCGACCGAACGCGCAGCCTCGGAAACCGGCTCTGAAACCGTCGCGGTGGCAACGACCAGACCTCCGGTCACCCTGGCTGGCTTGGAAAAACTGATTTCAATGCTCATCGACATGACGGCTCCATTGGCTCTGCAACTGATTTGGCTTGGTCGCGATCTTGGCGTTTTCGCCCCAGAAGGCAAGTGCCGTCGCCGCGCATGACCGCGGCAAGGCGCAATTGCTTTTGCGACACACCCCGTGCAAGAAACGGTTAACCGTGTTCGTTTGCCGCAGATTATCCGTTTTACGATTGGATAGGACTGGTGCAAAGCTCGCACCTGGCCGAAAACGGCACACCTCCACGGCGCGGCCCTCACCGCCCCGGAAAAGGCGACATGAAGCAGATCGAACGTTACATATTGCGGCGCATGGCGTCACTGACCTTCTTGTCTCTGACGGCGGCGACGCTTCTGGTGATGACGACGCAAGTGCTGATCCGAATCGATGTGCTGACCACCACCGGCCAGGCTTTCGGTGCATTCATGATGCTGGCGGCGACCATCATTCCATCGATGGTCTCGATCGTCGCGCCCTTCGCGCTGCTGATCGGCGTGAGCCAGGTGCTGGCCGGCATGAACGCGGACAGCGAACTCGTCGTCGTGGAAGCCGCCGGAGCCAGACCGGTCACCGTGCTCAAACCGATACTGACCCTTTCAGTGATTCTGTCGGTGCTGGTGCTTCTGATATCCAATTTTGTCGAGCCGTGGTCCAACCGCAAGCTTTATGACGTGCTGGCGCAGGCGCAATCCGACCTGTTTTCGGTCGCCGTACGGTCGGGCGCCTTCATGAGACTCGAGGACGGCTTGCATGTTCAGATCAACGAGAAACTGCCGGGCGGAGCGCTGAGCGGCATCTTCCTGTCCGACACGAGGGCAGAGGGCACCGAAGCGATCTACTACGCCAAGAGCGGCATCATCCGGCCCTCCGGGGACACCGACATCCTGCTGCTTCGCGACGGGGAATTGCAGCAGCGCGATACATCAAACGATCAGATCTCGATCGTGACCTTTTCGTCCTATGCGCTCGACATGGCGGCCTTCGTCCCCGCCGGACGGAGTGCCGCACGCCGGCCGAAAGAGCAGACAACCGCCTATCTTCTCGATCCCTCTCCCGACGACTACTATTTCCAGAACGCAAACTTCGTGATCAAGGAGGAACTGGTCCAGAGGTTTTCCACCTGGATGTACCCGCTTGCCTTCGGGCTGATCGCGTTCACGTTTCTCGGCAAGGCTCGATCCAACCGCCATGAGCAATTCCAGAACGGAGCGGCTCTGGCAGGCATTGCGCTGGGCGCCCGCGGCTTCGGTTTTTACAGCGCCGAGAAAGCAGGCCTGGTTCCGGCCATGGAGATCCTGAGCTATCTGGTTCCGGCGATGCTGATCGTCGTCTTCGGCGCTCTCGCCGTGACCGGCCGGACGCTGAGCGTTCCGAAGGCCTGGGTGCGCATGACGGACCGGCTGTTCGACGCGGTCAGCGCCAGACTGGCGCGGCTCAGCGGCGCGCGGACGGACGGGCAGTCGGCATGACGAAGTTTCCGCAAACCCTTTCGCTGTACTTCTTCCGCCGCTACGTGGCGACATTCCTGAGCTATTGCCTCGCCATTCTGGTCATCATCCTGCTGGTGGACTTCAACGAATCCGGACGCAGGCTGTCGGGCGCGGCGGAATATACCGTTGCGACCGGTGTGCTGATTTCCGCACTTCGCGTGCCCACCATTCTGCAGGCCGCAATTCCCTTCATCGTGCTGATCGCCTCGATCGCCACGCTTCTCCAACTCAACCGCAAATACGAACTGGTGGTCACGCGTGCGGCCGGGATCTCGGCGTGGCAGTTCCTGGCGCCCCTGATTGCAGCCAACCTCCTGATCGGCATGATTGCGGTGGCGGGGCTCAACACCTTTGCGGCCACCGCGCTGCAGTGGGCCGAAACCATCATCGTCGAGCGCAATCTCGGCAGCAGGCAGACCTCGGACGCCGCCCCATGGCTGCGGCAACGCACCGAACAGGGCGACACAGTGGTGGGCGCCCGCGCCAGCGCCGAGGGCGGGACAAGGCTTTCGGACGCCACCTTCTTTCTGTTCGATCAGGATCAGGCCATCAGGGAACGGCTGGAGGCCAGGGAAGCCCGGCTTGGCGACGGCGAATGGATCTTGAGCGATGTCCGGCGCATTCGCGGCTCGGCGCCGGTGGAACAACTGGACGAGGTTAAAGTGCCCACCAGCCTGAAGGCCGAATTTGTCGGCGAATCATTGACTTCGCCGGAGACCGTGCCGTTTTTCCAACTGCGCGAGAAAATCGCCGTCGCAAAATCCTTCGGCCTTCCGGCGACCACTTACGAGATGCAATTCCATCGTCTGGTGGCCCAACCCGCGCTTCTGGCCGCAATGACGCTGATCGCCGGCGTCGTGTCGCTGAAATTTGTGCGCTTCGGTCAGTCTTTAACGGTCATTCTGGGTGGAATCCTGGCCGGCTTCGTGCTTTATGTCGTTTCCGAGTTGATCCAGGCATTTGCCAATGCCGGGACCATCCCTCCCCTCGTGGCGGCATGGCTTCCGGTTCTGGTGGCCTCGGCATTGGGGACAACAGTGCTTCTCCACAAGGAGGACGGATAGTGGCGGGTGTGCGCCGGTCAAGAGTTCATGCGTTCGCCAGCGTTCTGTGCGCGGGCGCGGCCTTCTGCGCCCTGTTTGCAGCCATTGCCCCGGAAGCAACCGCGCAGACCGCGGTCCCCGGTGATTTTTCGATCCCCGAGGGACAGAAGCTGCTGCTGGCGGCGGATGAACTGATCTACAACAACGATACCGGCATCGTGATTGCCACCGGCGGCGTTCAGATCGACTACGGCAGCTACAAGCTGGTTGCCGACCGTGTCGAATACGATCAGAACACCGGTCGCATGCGGGCCGTTGGTTCGGTGGAGATGATAGACCCGACCGGCAACCGGATCTACGCCGACGACCTCGATGTTACAGACGATTTCGCCGATGGCTTTGTCAATGCGCTGCGGATCGAGACGCCGGACAACACCCGAATCGCTGCCGAGAGCGCCGAACGCAGCGGCGGCGTGCAGACCACCTTCAACAACGGCGTCTACACGGCTTGCGAGCCTTGCCGCGAGAACCCGGAGCGGGCGCCCCTCTGGCAGGTCAAGGCCGAGCGCGTCATCCAGAACGGCGAAACGAAGACCATAAGGCTCGAGCGGGCACGGTTCGAACTGTTCGGCATGCCGATCGCCTATCTGCCCTATCTCGAAGTTCCCGATCACACCCAGAAGCGCAAGACCGGCTTTCTGACGCCGTCACTCCAAACCAGCGACAATCTCGGCTACGGGGTCTCGGTCCCGTTCTACGTGGCGATATCGCCGCATATGGACGCGACCTTCACCGGCACGGGCTACACCAAGCAGGGTTTTCTGGCGGAAGCCGAGTTCAGGCAGAAATTCGCCAATGGCGAACACACGCTGCGCATGGCCGGGATCTCGCAAATGAAGCCGGGTGAGTTTGCCGCCGGAACATCGGATGCGCTTGAAGACGAACGCGGCATGATTGCCTCCCGCGGCCAGTTCCGGATCAATCCGCGCTGGACCTTCGGCTGGGACGTCATGGCTCAGTCCGACAACAATTTTTCGCGCACCTATGGCATTCAGGGATACAACGCCAGCACGGTCAAGTCCGAGATCTATCTGACCGGACTTTCCAACCGGAGCTACTTCGATCTGCGGACCTACCGGTTCGACATACAGAACGCCAGGGACCCGAACGAGGTGGGCGAGCGTCAGCAGGCTTTCGTGCACCCCTCGCTCGACTACCAGCGTACCTTTTCGGAGCCGGCGACCGGCGGCGAACTCGCCCTGAACGTCAATGGATACGCACTGTCCCGCAATGCCAACGACATCACCGTAAGGCCCGGCGCGGCTGCGGTGAACCCGCTCAATGCCGACAGATACAAGGGCTTTTCCGGAGACAATGCGCGGCTGAGCGCAGAACTCGAATGGCGGCGCACCTTCACAACAATGAATGGCCTGCGGCTGACCCCGATCCTGGCCGCGCGCGGAGACATGAACTCCGTCGACATCGATACGGCCCCCACCGACTATAACGGCGCCTTTGCTGGCAATGGATCGCATGCGCGCGGTATGGTCACCGCGGGCCTTGAGGCCAGCTACCCGGTGCTGATGACAACGGCAAATTCCAGCCACGTGATCGAACCGATCGCGCAGGTTTTCGTCCGTCCCGATGAACGGCTCGCCGGAGGTATTCCGAACGAGGATGCGCAGAGCTTCGTGTTCGATGCAACGTCGTTGTTCCAGCGCGACAAGTTTTCCGGCTTTGACCGCACCGAAGGCGGCAGCCGCGCCAATGTCGGCATCCGCTACACCGGAACCTACGACAACGGGCTGACCACCCACGCCACATTCGGCCAATCCTATCATCTGGCGGGGCTGAACTCTTTCGCCACTCCGGATCTGTCGCAGGCGACACGGGATTCGGGCCTTGAAGAGGACGTCTCCGATTTTGTCGGCGCGGTCGGGCTGGCGACCGCCAACGGACTTTCGTTCGCGGCCTCGGCGCGGTTCGACAAGGATGATTTCCGGGCAGAGCGCACCAATGTCACGGCCGGCTATGCGAACAGCCGCCTAAGCTTCTCCGCCACGTACAGCGAGATCAAGGCGCCGCGGCCGTTCAGGCTGCCGGACGAAGATCGCCGCGAGGTTACCGGCTTCGCCTCACTCAAGCTGCATGACTACTGGAAGGTTGCAGCCTCGGCGAGCTACGATCTGGTGGACAAGGAGTTCAACCGTCATGCGTTCGGACTTCTCTACGAAGACGAGTGCTTTGCGTTCTCCCTGGCCTACGAGGACATTCGCGACGATTTCAACACCGAGGGCCGGGACTGGAGGGTCGGGGCCCGGTTGAGCTTCCGGACACTTGGCGACTTCGATGCCGGTGGAGACGTCAGCACGCTGATCAACCCGAGTTTCTGATGCTCCGGTTTCCGATATCTGCCTGACGGGGCGCCAGCAAGGCCTTGAACCTGCATGGGTGCCCGATCCGGCGCCTCGTTTTCGCCGCATCGAGGAGGCATTTACGCACGGGCTCGGATTTGCGAAACTTGCCCGCGTCGGATAGGCGGAAGGACGCGCGCGTAGTGCACGTTTCCATCTGCCTTACTTCGTCCGCAACAAGGGACCATCAGCAATGAAAATTTCCGCGATACTCCGACTTTCCGGAATGCTGGTCGCAACTGCCATGCTTTGTACCGGCGCTCCCGGTCTCGTGCCGCAGGCGAAAGCGGCGAGCGAAATCAAGATTGTCGTCAACCGGCAAGGAATCACCAGTGTCGACATTGCCCGGCGAGTGGCGTTCCTGCGGTTGCAGCGCACCGGCGGAAACCTTGGCGAGAAGGCCCGGGAGCAGCTGATCGAGGAATCGCTCAAGTACCAGGAGGCCCTGCGCATTGGCGCTGTGCCTTCCAAGGCCGAGATCGACGCGTCCTACAAGCGCTTCGCCTCATCGAACAATCTCTCGGTTCAGCAACTCAACGGCGTCCTCAATCAGGCTGGCGTGACGCCAAAGCATTTCAAGGACTTCATCCGGGTCCAGATGAGCTGGCCCCGGGTTGTCCAGGCGCTTGGCGGCGCCGCCGGCGGCACCATGTCGACCCAGGAACTGGTGTCGAAGATGCTTGAACGCGGCAACGACAAGCCTTCGACCACGGAATACATCCTGCAGCAGGTGATCTTCGTGGTGCCTTCCAACAAGCGCTCGAATTCGGCGCTGAATGCACGCAAGCGCGAGGCCGACCAGTTGCGCGGGCGTTATCCCGGCTGCGACAATGCGGCTTCCGCAATTACAGGCCTGCGCGATGTGACACTGCGCAACCTCGGGCGGATCATGCAGCCGCAACTGCCGACGGCCTGGAAACCGCTGATTGAAAAGACGGAGGCGGGCGGGACCACATCAACGCGGATCACCGACCGGGGCGTGGAATTCATCGTGATCTGCTCTGCAAAGACCGTCAGCGACGATATGGCTGCGGAACTGGTCTTCAGGGCCGAGAACAGCGACGAAGGCGAAAGCGAAGCCGCAAAGGAACATCTGGCGAAACTGCGCGAGCGCGCCGTCATCGCCAACCGCTAGGGTCGGCTTCAGATGAATGTTGGCAAGGCGCCCCTGGCGGTCTCGATGGGCGATCCGGCCGGAATCGGCCTTGATCTGACGCTTTCGGCATGGAGCACCCGGGTGCAGCTGGAGTTGCCCCCGTTTTTTCTTATTGGCGATCCGGATGCCCTCGAAAACCGCGCGCGCGTGCTGGGTCTTCGCGTTCCCCTGACAGAGACCACCCCGGAGAGCGCCGCCTCGGAGTTCGTTACCGCACTGCCGGTCCTGCCTGTCCGCCTCCCGGCACCGGTCAAAGCCGGGATATCCGATCCCGCCAATGCCATGGCCGTCGTCGAAGCCATCCGGCTTGCGGTCGAGTTGACCATGGCGGGAAGAGCCCGAGCGGTCGTGACCAATCCGATCGCCAAATCCGTGCTTTATTCCGCGGGTTTCGGGTTTCCCGGCCACACCGAATATCTTGCGCATCTGGCAAGCGAAGCGGTCGGCAAACCCGTTACGCCGGTGATGCTGCTTGCCGGGCCCGAACTCCGTGTCGCACCGGTCACCATCCATATTCCGCTGTGCGAGGTTCCAGGCGCCCTGACTGCAGAGATTATCGTCGAGACAGCGGAGATCATGGCCGCTGACCTCAGACGCAGATTCGGGGTGAATGCGCCCCGGATCGCCGTGGCGGGCCTCAATCCGCACGCCGGCGAAGATGGGGCCCTGGGCGCGGAGGACAACGCGATCATCGTGCCTGCAGTCGAACAGCTGCGCGCGCGCGGCATTGACGCGAACGGGCCCTTGCCGGCCGACACCATGTTTCACCCAGACGCGCGTTCCACCTATGATGCCGCGCTGTGCATGTATCACGATCAGGCGCTGATTCCCGCCAAGACGCTGGGTTTCCACGATTCCGTCAATGCAACGCTGGGCCTGCCGTTCATTCGTACCTCGCCCGATCACGGAACCGCGTTCTCGCTCGCCGGCTCAGGCGCTGCGCGGCCCGACAGCCTCATTGCCGCAATCCGGCTTGCCGACGCCATGTCCGGCGTCGAGGCGCATCGCAGATCGAGCGCAGCTTGATGGCCCAAGCTCATGACGGACTTCCTCCGCTGCGTGATATCGTTGCCACACACGATCTGGCGCCGAGGAAGGCGCTGGGTCAGAACTTCCTGTTCGATCTCAACCTGACGGCAAAGATTGCACGCGCCGCCGAGCCGCTCGACGGTTTCACCGTGATCGAGATCGGCCCGGGTCCCGGAGGCCTCACCCGGGCGCTGCTGGCGCAGGGCGCAACCCGGGTCGTCGCGATCGAACGCGACCCGCGATGCCTTCCCGTCCTCAAGCAGATTTCGGAACGTTATCCCGGTCGTCTCGAAGTGATCGAAGGGGACGCACTGGAAGTCGATATCGCCGGCCTGACACAAGGCGCGCCGGTGAAAATCGTGGCCAACCTGCCTTACAATGTCGGCACGCAACTGCTGATCAACTGGTTGACCGCCGACGTCGGCAATCCCTTCTGGAGCTCGATGACGCTGATGTTTCAGAAGGAAGTCGGCTTACGGATCGTCGCAGCCCCCGGGGCCAACCACTACGGCCGGCTCGGCGTGCTTGCGGGATGGCTCGCGCATGCCGAGATTCTTTTCGACGTGCCGCCGCAAGCCTTCACACCGCCGCCAAAAGTCACATCGAGCATCGTCCAGCTGGTTCCCCGTGACTCTCCCCTCCCCTGTGACCTGGGCAGGCTCGAGCGCGTCACACAGGCGGCATTCGGCCAGAGGCGCAAGATGCTGAGGCAAAGCCTCAAGCCGCTCGGCGGCGAAGCGTTGCTGGAGAGCATCGGCATCGACCCGGCACGACGGGCGGAGACGCTGAGCGTCGAGGAGTTTTGCGCGCTGGCGCGAGCTGTTTGATCGGCAGGCGCCCGGCGTACAGGCCTCTGGCGGGCTGTCGGACCAATGCAAGGACACACAGGAGAAGCAGAATGAAGGCCATCGGTCTCTTGGGCGGCATGAGCTGGGAAAGCACCGCGGTCTATTACAGGCTGCTCAACGAAATGGCGCGGGAGCGACTGGGCGGGCTGCATTCCGCCGACATCCTGATGCGCTCGTTCGATTTCGCCCCGATCGCTGAGCTTCAGGCCAAAGCCGACTGGGAGGCTGCGTCGGATCTGCTTGTAGAGGCAGCAAAAGGACTGGAGGCCGCAGGCGCCCGGTGCTTGCTGATCGGCACCAACACGATGCATATCTGCGCCGAGGGGATGGAAGCGGCGATTTCCGTCCCGTTGCTGCACATTGCCGACGTCACGGCCACGGCCATCTCGGATGCCGGATGCGCTTCCCCACTGCTTCTCGCCACGCGCTTCACGATGGAGCAGGATTTCTACACCGGAAGGCTGCGCGACAAACACGGGATCAATGTATTTTTGCCCGACAGTGGCGAGCGTGACGACGTTCACCGTATCATTTACGAAGAACTGTGCCGGGGCGTCATCAATGCGAGTTCAAAGAAACGCTATCTCGATATCATAGACACTGCGGAACAACGCGGCGCCGACGGGGTGATCCTTGGATGCACGGAAATCGGGCTTCTGATCTCGCAGCAGGACATCAGGCTGCCTGTGTTCGACACGACACGGCTTCACGCCCGCGCGGCAGTGGACTTTGCGCTCGCAGATGACGACTGACGAAAGAACAGGAGCGATTTGAACCGTCCCAAGCAATGGTTCTGGCGGCCAGGTGCGTTGCGGCGGACGCCCCATTGAAAGCGGCATGCGATACCGGTCAGCCCTCAAGCAGACCCTGAATGAAGTCGAAAAGGCCCGGACGCCGGTCGCGGCGCAGGCGCTCGGCCTGCACGATCGAGCGAACCGCCGAATAGGCCCGGTCGAGATCGTCATTGACCACCACGTAGTCATATTCGCGCCAGTGTTCGATTTCCGCGCGTGCATTGGCAAGACGCCGTTCGATGACGTCCTCCGAATCCTCGGCACGCCGGTGCAGCCGTGTGCGGAGTTCGTCCATCGAAGGCGGCAGAATGAAGATCGAGACCACATCGGCGCTCATCTTTTCCTGCAATTGCTGCGCGCCCTGCCAATCGATGTCGAAGAGCATGTCCCGGCCCTCTGCCATGGCCACTTCGGCAGCCTCGCGCGGCGTGCCGTAGAAGTTGCCATGGACCTCGGCCCATTCAAGCAGGGCTTCGGAAGCGCGCATGCGCTCAAACTCTCGATTTGACTTGAAATGATAATGAACGCCTTCGATCTCGCTGGCCCGGCGGGACCGGGTGGTGACGCTGACCGACATGCTCAGTCCCGGATCGTGCTCTAGCACATTGCGGGCAATCGTCGACTTGCCCGCGCCTGATGGGGAAGAGATGACAAGCATGAGCCCCCTCCGTTTGATGCGGGCCGAAGGAAGGTGGGGGGGCGGCAAAGGCATCGCTACTCCAGATTCTGAACCTGTTCACGGAACTGGTCGATAAGCACTTTCAAGTCAAGTCCGATCGCGGTCACCGAGGCGGCGTTGGACTTCGAACAGATGGTGTTTGTTTCGCGGTTGAATTCCTGGGCGATGAAATCAAGCCGACGACCGACGCCGGCCTCGCCGGAGAGCAGTGCTCTGGCCGCATCGACATGCGCCTTGAGCCTGTCGATCTCCTCGCGCAGATCCGCCTTGGTGGCAATCAGCGCCGCCTCCATGTGCAGCCTGTCCCGATCAAGGGGCGCGCCGGTGTCGAGGAGCGCCCTGACCTGCTCGGCAAGCCGTGCACGGATGGCGTCGGGCGTCCGTGAAGGATCCGCCTCCACCGCAAGCGTGAGGGCCTCGATCCGGTCGATCTGCTCGCCGAGCACGCGCGTCAGCGCCGCGCCTTCCGAAATCCGCATGGATTTGAGTTTGGCAAGAGCCGTGGCGAAGCCGTCAAGCACCGCCCCGTCGCGCTCCGCACGCTCGCTGTCCGAAAGCTCCGGATCGCGAAATTCGAGCACGCCGCGTATGTTGAGTATCCCGTCCAGAGACGGCTTCCGCGCGTCAATCCGCTTGCCAAGCCGGCCGACCAGGCCGATTACCGCCTCGAGCGCAGCCTCGTTGACAACGGCCTCGACCGCCGCTCCGGTGACATTCACCGACAGCGCCACCTGCACATTGCCACGTGTCAGCACCCCTGAAACGGCCTTGCGGACAGGCTGTTCGAGCGCCTCGAAACCTGCAGGCAACCGGAGCCGGATATCGAGCCCCTTTCCGTTGACCGAACGCAACTCCCAGACAAACCGGCACCCGGGAGCGTCTCCCTCATGGCGCGCGAAACCCGTCATGGACTGGATCGCCATGGAATGCCCCTTTCGATTCCCCACCGGACCAGCATAACCGCCGGAGGCGTCAGATCAATTGCCCCCGGACGCTTCCTCGGCAGCCTCATCAGCCGCCTCTTCCGCGGCGGCCTGCCGGCGCTCGGCCTCGATGCGCCGCCAGCGCGCCACATTGGAATTGTGCTCGTCGAGCGTTTCGGCAAAGGCATGACCGCCGGTCCCGTCGGCAACGAAGTAAAGGTCGTTGGTTCGTGACGGGTTGGCCACGGCCTCCATCGCCTCACGTCCGGGGTTTGCGATCGGCGTGGGCGGCAGACCATCGATGACATAGGTGTTGTAGGGGGTCGGCTTGTCGATGTCGGAGCGGTAGATCGGCCGGTCGGCCGGTTTGCCCTCGCCGCCGAACAGGCCGTAGATGATGGTCGGGTCCGATTGCAGCCGCATCCCGCGATTGAGCCGGTTGATGAAAACGCCGGCGACACGCGGGCGCTCGTCGGCGCGGGCGGTCTCCTTCTCAACGATGGATGCGAGAATGACCAGTTCCTCGGGCGTTTCGAGCGGAAGGTCGGACGCGCGGCGCGCCCAGATCTGCTCAAGCGCCCGCGTCTGGGCACGCTCCATCTGTTCGAGAATTTCAATCCGGCTGGTGCCGCGGGAAAATTTGTAGGTTTCGGGCAGCAGTGCGCCTTCCGCCGGCATCTCTTCGGGAAGATCGCCGACCAGCACCGGTTCCTCGCGCAGCCGCTGGAACACCTGCGCAACGGTCTGTCCCTCCGGAACCGTAAAGGCGTGGAGGATCGACTTGCCCGACTGCATCAGATCGACGATCTCGCGCATCGACGAGCCGGCCTTGATCTCATACTCACCGGCCTTGAGGGTGTCGTCGCCCAGCACGCTCTTGGCGCCGAGCGAAAAGATCCGCTGGTTGGTGATGATTCCCTCGCGTTCAAGGCCCCGGGCGATCTGGTTCAGGGCGGCGCCCTCGCGCACCATGTAGTTGGTTGTCCGGTCCAGCGGTCCGCTACCTTCGAATTCCGTCTTGCCGTACCAGAATGCTCCCACGCCCAGAACCAGGACGAGGATGACCAGCGACAGCACGAAATTGAGGAAGACAACAATCTGGTTGCGGGCGCGGCGCGACCGCTTAGGCGGCTGCGGCGCTTTCTCCGGCTTCAGAGCCTGTGACGGCGACACCGGAACGATCGGACCGGAGTCCTTGCCCGACTTGTCGCCCGCGCGGCCGAAGATGCCGCCTTTCTGGCTGTTGCGTTCGTTCACGTGTTCAACCTCCAGGGGAGTTGGCGGGATAAGCTTGCCCGCTGGAATCTCGTTCGTTGCAATCGGGTTCTGACCGGGCAATGTGGCGAAATGCCGGTAGTCCCGCGCCGCAGGGAAACGCCTTTTGCGGCATCAGCCCCGATAGCGTCGCAGCACCAGAGATGCGTTGGTCCCGCCGAACCCGAAGGAATTCGACAGCGCCACATCGATCTTGCGGTTGCGCGCCACTTTCGGAACCAGATCGATCCTGGTCTCGACCTCGGGATTGTCGAGGTTGAGCGTGGGCGGCGCTATGCCGTCGCGGATCGCCAGCGCAGAGAACACGGCCTCCATGGCTCCCGCAGCCCCCAGGAGGTGCCCGATGGCGGATTTGGTCGACGACATGGACACATTGGCTGCGGCATCGCCGAGCAATCGCTCGACCGCTCCGAGTTCTATGGTGTCGGCCATGGTCGAAGTGCCATGGGCATTGATGTAATCGATGTCCGACGGCTCGACGCCGGCGCGCTTGAGCGCCATTTTCATGCAGCGATAGGCGCCGTCGCCGTCTTCGGAAGGAGCGGTGATGTGATAGGCGTCGCCGGAAAGGCCGTAGCCCACCACTTCGGCCACGATGTTGGCGCCGCGCGCCAGCGCATGGTCAAGCTCCTCAAGCACCATGATCGCAGCCCCCTCGCCCATGACGAAACCGTCACGGTCGCGGTCATAGGGGCGCGAGGCCTTCTCGGGGGTGTCGTTGAAAGCGGTCGCCAGCGCCTTGCAGGCCGCAAAACCGGCAAGGCCGATGCGGCTGATGGCGGCTTCCGCACCACCTGCAACCATCACATCCGCATCGCCCAGCGCAATCAGCCGCGCAGCGTCACCGATGGCGTGCGCGCCGGTCGAGCAGGCGGTGACCACCGAATGGTTCGGGCCGCGCAACCTGTGACGGATCGAGACGTGGCCCGAGACAAGGTTGATCAGGCGGCCGGGAATGAAGAACGGCGAAATGCGGCGCGGCCCCTTGTCGCGCAGCGTGTAGCCTGCTTCGACAATGCCCTGAAGGCCGCCAATCCCCGAGCCGATCATCACGCCCGTTGCAATCTGGTCGTCATCGCTTTCGGGATGCCAGCCGGCATCCTTGAGCGCCATGTCCGCGGCCGCGACCCCCAAAAGAATGAAGGGGTCGACCTTGCGCTGTTCCTTGGGCTCCATCCAGTCGTCGGCGATGAATGCGCCTTCGACCGAAGGGTCGGTGGGAACCGAACAGGCAATCTGCGCCGGAATGTCGCTGACATCGAATGCCGTAACGCGCGAAGCGCCATTCTCGCTGTTGATCAGGCGGGACCAGGTGATTTCGGTACCGCAACCCAGCGGGGATACCGCCCCCATACCGGTGATAACGACTCGGCGCATCGCCTCAAATCTCCGTCATGTCAGAAAAACAACAAACCGGCGCAACCCGTTGCGCCGGCCTCTTGAACGGGCCGTTCGAAGGTCCGGAAGTTCGCTGAACTCAGGCCTGGGCCTTGGAGATGAACTTGATGGCATCGCCAACGGTCAGAATGGTGTCAGCGGCGTCATCCGGAATTTCAACGCCGAACTCTTCTTCGAAAGCCATCACCAGCTCGACAGTGTCGAGCGAATCCGCGCCGAGATCGTCGATAAAGCTTGCGCTTTCGGTCACCTTCTCTGCGTCAACGCCCAGATGTTCGATGACAATTTTCTTTACGCGGTCTGCGATGTCGCTCATGTCGGTTTCCTCGACCTGTTTTACGTTTAACTTGCGCCTCGTTACCTGCGCAAGCATGGCTAATCAAGCGTGTGGCGCGTTTTTATGCGCTTGGCCCGCTTCCGTCAAAGCCCAAAACTGTGGATTTTGACATTTTGTCAGTCCGGCTGGCGCCCCCGCCGCATCCGGGCGAGGCGACCTAGCACGCTTTTGGTGGCCGGCAAAGCCGGAAAATCGGCCTCTCCGGCGTTTCGTGCGCCCGGCGGCGGATATGAGGGGCAATGGGCGGCGGGGCAAGCGCCCTCAGACCATGAGCATTCCACCGTTGATGTGAATCGTCTGTCCGGTCACGTAGGAAGCCTCATTGGAGGCGAGCCAGGTGACCGCAGACGCGATTTCATCGCCGGCGCCCATCCGGCGCATGGGAATCGCGCTCATGATCGCCTCTTTCTGCTTGTCATTGAGCTTTTCCGTCATCGCACTTTCGATGAATCCGGGAGCCACGCAATTGACGGTCACGTTTCGCGGCGCGATTTCCTGCGCAACGCTCTTGGTAAAGCCGATCATGCCCGCCTTGGAGGCGCAGTAGTTGGCCTGGCCCGGATTGCCCGCTACGCCGACGACGGAGGTAATGTTGATGATGCGGCCCGAGCGGCGCTTCATCATCGGGTGCGCCAGTTCACGCGTCAGTCGGAAGACCGATGTGAGATTGACTTCCATCACCGAATCCCAGGCCTCGTCGCTCATGCGGACGAACAGCCCGTCCCTGGTGATGCCTGCGTTGTTGACGAGGATATCGACGCCCTCAAGCTCCTGCTCGGCCTTCTTGCCGAGTTCGGAAACCGCATCACGATCGGAAAGATTGGCGGGGAACATGATCACCCGTTCGCCGAGATCCTGCGCCAGCGCCTCCAGGCGCTCAACGCGGGTCCCGTGCAGGCCGACGGTCGCTCCGCGGCTGTGAAGCTGCCGGGCGATGGCTTCGCCAATACCACCGGATGCGCCGGTTACCAAGGCCTTGCGGCCGGTCAGATCGAACATGAATGGTCCTTTCGGAGTGTGTGTCGTTTCAGGCGTTCTGATCGGCAATTGCGGCCAGAAACGGATCGATGTCGGCGGCCCCGGAGACATTGAGGCCGGTCACTGTCCGGTCAATGCGCCGGGCAAGGCCGGTGAGAACCTTGCCCGCGCCGATTTCGGCAAGCGTGGTGACGCCGTTTGCGGCAAGCCAGGCGACGGTCTCGCGCCAGCGGACCTGACCGGTGACCTGCTCGACCAGAAGCGCCACGATCTCATCGGGATCGGAGACCGGCGCGGCGCGCACATTGGCGATCACCGGAACCACGGGCGCCTTCTTGTCAACGCCGGCCAGCGCCTCGCGCATCGCATCGGCCGCCGGCTGCATCAGGCTCGAATGGAACGGCGCGGACACCGGCAGCATCAGCGCGCGCTTGGCGCCCTTCGCGGTCGCCGCGGCCGCGGCCGCCTCGACCGCCGGCTTGAGCCCGGAGATGACAAGCTGCCCGCCGCCATTGTCGTTTGCGATCTGTACCGCGCCATGGGCCGCGCCCTCGGCGCAGGCTGCCTCGACATCCGAATGCTCGAGCCCGATGATGGCGGCCATGGCTCCCTCGCCTGCGGGAACCGCCGCCTGCATGGCGTTGCCGCGGATACGCAGCAGCCGCGCCGTATCGGCAATCGAGAACATGCCCGCCGCGCACAGCGCCGAATACTCGCCGAGCGAATGGCCGGCGACGTGACTAGCCGCCTGTTCGATCCTGAGACCGCGCGCCTCGAGCACCCGTATCAGCGCCATCGAGACCGCCATGAGCGCCGGCTGGGCGTTCGCCGTCAGCGTAAGCGTCTCCTCGGGGCCGTCGAATATCACCGCCGAGAGCTTCTCGCCCAGCGCCTCGTCGACCTCGTCGAACACCGCGCGTGCCTCGGGAAATGCCTCGGCGAGATCCTTGCCCATGCCGACGGACTGACTGCCCTGCCCCGGAAATGTAAATGCGGTTGTCATGGTGCCGTCCCGTTTCCTGTCCTGCGTTGTGCGCGCTCCCGCCCGAATGCGGCAGGCGCGCCATTGCCGTTTCAATTCACATTCCGTCCCCCGGAGTCAAGCACGGCCGGTGGACCCGTCCTGTTGCCGGACCGCCAATTCCGTCCCGGAACGGCCCGGCGTCACAGCTTCGGAAACATCATTTCTGAAGGAACCGAAAGGAACTATACTGAGAGCAACCGGAGACAACCATACTGAGTGCAAAAGGAGGAAGTCCGATGGCCGACTTGACCGGGAATGCGGGCTGGCTGGCGGTGATTGCCGGCGCAGTGATCTCTTTTCTGGGTGGATGGCTCTGGTATTCGCCGCTCCTGTTCGGACCGAAATGGGCGGAAGGATCTGGCGTGGAGATGGGAACCGCCAGCGACATGCCCTTCGGGGCGATGGCTGCCCAGTTTGCCGGTTTGTTCCTGATGAGCTGGTTCGTCGGGACAGGGCTCGCGGCCGGGGCCCTGCCTCTCGTTTTGCTGGGAACGCTCGCCTTTGCGGTGCTCGCCTATTCCGGCGCGCTGTTCACGAAGAAGTCGTTCTATGCACGCAATGTCGATGCGGGGTACTGGGCCCTGGCCCTCGTTCTCATGATCGGCGTGCACTCTGCGCTTTGAGGGCGGGAGGGCAGAACCGCAAAATTTGGCGCAACCGGCCAATCTCGGTCCGGTTCGCTCGCGGCTCAAAAAAATAGTTCCGCCACGACCGTTGGAGATCTTGTATTCGCGCGCAAGCCCGCTCATTTATCCGACGTCGCGCTCACTCCCGAAGCGCCATTGAAAGCCAGGACGATGTCGCACTCCGCGTCAAACCCATCCTCCGGACAGCCCGCCGACAGCAGGGCCTCCACCAAGCGCCTTACAATTCCTGCCTTCTTCACCGCCATCGGCGCGATCGTACTGATCGCGTCGGAGATCTGGCTCGCCGCGCTCGCCACGATCTGGGCGGCCGATGGCGTTCTCGGCCTGTCGGTAACCGGCGACATCATACTGGCGGCAATCATCACGCCACTGGCGCTCTGGGCAACGTGGATGACCGTCAAACTCGCCATCAATGCCGAGCGTGATCCCGACGGCGCCTGACGGCTTGACGCAATCATTTTCCAACGGGATCAAACCGCCCCGGTGATTTGCATCTCACCGACGTCCGGTCTCGGAACCTTGGATATCCTCGATGCGTTCGATCCACTAACGCAGGATGCGACTGTTCGCATGACAGAGTTGCCGCGGCGCGCGTGGAAGTCATTCGGAAAACGGTTTACGCCGGGACCAAGGGTCGCCTTACCGGGGACAAAAGGAACAATTTCATGCTCATGAACACATTCATGCTGGTCGCAGGACTGGCACTGCTTACGATCGGTGCCGAATCCCTGGTCCGGGGCGCGATCTCGCTCGCCAACAGGCTCGGCATGCCGCCGCTTTTGATCGGCCTTACCGTCGTCGGCTTCGGCACTTCGATGCCCGAACTGCTGGTGTCGTTGCAGGCCGCCCTCAGCGGTTCGCCCGCCATCGCGGTCGGCAATGTGGTGGGCTCGAATACCGCCAACATCCTTCTGATCGTCGGACTTGCGGCGGTCATTTCGCCAATTGCGGCGAGGATTCCCAATCTCGGACGGGACCTCGTCATGATGATCGTGGCGGCTTCGGTGATGCTGGCCCTGGGATTTGCGGGGATCGTCAGTTTCTGGGCCGGTGTTCTGATGTTCGGCGCACTGGTCGGCTATCTCGGCTGGGTCACCTACACGGACCGCAACCGCCAGGACATTGCCGATGGCGAGGTCACTTTGCGCCTTGCCGGCTGGAAGGAGACGCTTTTCATCATTGGCGGACTTGCGGGCCTGTTCTTCGGCGCCGACCTGCTGGTCAGCGCCGCGACCTCCATCGCCCTTGAGTTCGGAATCTCCGAAGCCGTCATCGGGCTGACCATCGTTGCGGTGGGAACCAGCTTGCCGGAACTCGCCACATCGGTGGTCGCCGCCTTTCGCCGGCACGCCGAAATGGCGCTGGGCAATGTGGTCGGTTCCAACATCTTCAACATACTCGGCATACTCGGCATCACGGCGATCATCATTCCCGTTCCCGTCGCTCAGGAGATGGCCGGTTTCGACATTCCGGTCATGATGGGCGTGTCGGTCGCGTTCGCCGCACTGATCCTTCTGGCCGGACGGGTCGGACGCGTCGCGGGCGGGGTGATGCTTCTGGCCTACGCCGGCTATGTCGCCTGGCTGTTCTGACGGGGCCGGTCAAGTCGGTCCTCGCCGGGGGAACGCAACGTTTGCCCGGCGAGGTCCGACTTGACCGGCTTGCGCGATTGGCCGCCGGCGCTATGGTGCCGGTGATTCAACGAAGGAAGCCCCAGCATGAAAATGAACCCCCTCGGACGCACCGGAATGTCGGTGAGTGAAATCTGCCTCGGAACCATGACATGGGGCGAACAGAACACCGAGGCCGAGGGGCACGAACAGATGGATTACGCTCTCGATCAGGGCGTGAATTTCGTCGACACGGCTGAGATGTATTCGACTGTGCCGATCCGGGCAGAGACCCAGGGCCGCACCGAAGAGATCATCGGCACCTGGATCGCGGCCTCAGGGCGCCGCGATGACATCGTTCTGGCGACGAAGATGACCGGCGACGGAATCTCCTGGGTTCGAGATGGCCGGGGCTACACGCGATCCTCGGTGATGGAAGCCGTTGACGGCAGCCTGAGGCGGCTCAAGACCGACCGCATCGACCTCTACCAATTGCACTGGCCGAACCGCGGATCCTACCATTTCCGCAAGCATTGGGCCTTTGACCCCAGCCAGCAGGAAAAGACCAAGGCGACCGACGATATCCACGAGACGCTTCTGGGCCTCGACGACGCAGTCAAGGCCGGCAAGATCCGCGCGGTCGGGCTCTCCAACGAAAGCGCCTGGGGCACGATGCAGTTCGTGCGGCTGGCCGAGCAGCACAATCTGCCGCGCGTGGCCTCGATCCAGAACGAGTACAACCTGATCTGCCGGATGTTCGACACGGATCTCGCCGAAGTTGCACATCACGAGGATGTGGGCCTGTTGGCCTTCTCGCCGCTGGCCGCTGGTATCCTGAGCGGCAAATATCAGGATGGCGCCGCACCCGACGGGTCGCGCCGGAGCGTTCAGGCCGATCTGGGCGGTCGCTGGGGACCGGCCACGCGGGCGGCAACGGCCGCCTATCTGGAAGTCGCGGCCAAACACGGACTCGATCCGTCCCAGATGGCCATTGCCTTCTGCCTGACACGGCCGTTCATGACCTCGGCGATCATCGGCGCCACGAATATGGACCAGCTCAAGACATGCATCGGCGCAAAGGACGTCACTCTCACCGATGCCGTGATGGGGGATATCGCCACGGTTCGCCGGGCGCACCCGTTGCCGATGTAGGCAGGCGGCCAGTCTCACGCGTCAATGGAGACGGGCGATCTTCCCGGTGAAATTTGCGACCTGTTCGGGGACTCGCTCGCGTTCCAGCCTCGCCGCGGCAGCCACTGCCTGAAGAACGGCCGCCGGAAAATCGCTGAACGGCACGGGACGGCCGAAGTGATAGCCCTGGATCGTGTCAGAGCCGGCATCGCGGAGGATCTCGATCTGGCGTGACGTCTCGGCGCCCTCGGCGGTGACCTTGATTCCAAGCTGGTGGGCCATCGAGACGATCGAGCCGACAATCGAGCCCGCCCGTTCGTCGGTCTCGAGTTCCTTGACGAAGGATTGGTCGATCTTCAATTCGTCCCAGTTGAAGGTCCTGAGATAGCTCAACGCCGAATAGCCGGTTCCGAAATCGTCAAGGGCTACGCGGATCCCCATTGCGCGGAACTGCGACAGGATTTCAACGGCACGATCGGTCTCCGAAATCATGAGCGACTCAGTGACCTCCAGGGTCAGGCGATGGGCCGGAAAACCGGTTTCGGCGAGCACATCCTTGACGGTGCGAACAAGATCGTCACGAACGAACTGCACTACGGAAAGGTTGACCGCAATTCCCATCTCCGGAGGGAACCTGAGCGCATCGCGGCAGGCCTTTTCCAGCACCTTGCGCCCCAGCGGCACAATCTGACCGGAATGCTCGGCAATCTTGGTGAATTCGGCGGGTGAGACCGGGCCCAATGTCGGGTGGATCCAGCGGGCGAGCACCTCGGCTCCGATCACCCGGCCCGTCTTCACATCGACCTTGATCTGATAATGCGGCGCGATGTCTTCGTTCTCGATGGCTTTATCGAGTTCCGACTGGATGAGCGCCTGACGGATGAAGGCGTCGTGCATGGAGGGATCGAAGAGCAGCACGCGGTTCTTGCCCGACGCCTTTGCCTGGGAAAGCGCAATGTCCGCGCCAATCAGGAGATTGCCCGGGTCCCGGCCCGGTCCACTGATCTCGACACCGACGGAGGCGTTGACGGCCAGGGTCGTTCCGTCAATGTCGTAGGGAGCCGACAGGGTTTTGCGGAGCGCCTCCGCCTGAGCGAGGATCGCGTCGACGTCGTCATCGGGTACGAACATCATGACGACGAATTCGTCGCCGCCCAGGCGCGCGGCCATGATGTTGTTTTCGAATGTGGCGCAGGTCCCGGACATGCGCCTGGTTGCCTGCATGAGCAGAGCATCACCGGTGGCATGGCCGTAGCGGTCGTTGACTGCCTTGAACTCGTCGAGATCGACCGCAAAGACCGCAACCCGTTTTGCGCCCGGACTCCGCAGGCGCTCGACCATCGTTTCGAACTTTGCATTGAATACCATGCGGTTGGGCAATCCGGTGAGATTGTCGTGGTGGGCAAGGTAGGAGAAATCCCGGGCGGCGCGCATCGCCTTCCTCCCCGCCCTGCCAAGGAAATGGTTCTGTATGGCAGCCAGCCCCAGAAGCAGGGCAATCAGGACAAAAAGCGTGGTGGCGAGCCATTTTTGCAGGCTCTGCTTCTCGTGCAGTTCCCTGCGGATGGCATCGGCATGGTTGACCGAATCCGAATGGGCCTCAGCACCGATCCTGTCAATCGCCCGCAAGACGGTCTCGAATTCGGAGATCAGCGCGGAAATCCGCTCGTCGGAGACCTCTTCAATGACCTTGAGTTCCGGGGCGATGCGCGCGAAGCGGACGGAGGCTTCGTCCAAGCGATCCCTGCGGGACGACTTCGAATCGAGAAACTCCTCAAATGTCGGCGAAGCGAAGATGCCGAAGCGGCCGGTCACGATATCGGTGAACAATCGAACCTGATCGGCATCATCGGGCGTCTTCGTCACGGCATAGCGGGCGAGCGACTTCTGCAGCGCATAGGCTTCAAGCCGCCCCCCTGCCCCGACCCAGGCAACGTCGAAGCGCGATGAGCGCTCCATGGCGTCTTCGGTCGATTCAACAAGGTTGGAATGCACCAGTACGATGGCCAGGAAGGCCGCAACCACCCCGATCCCGAACAGGTTGAAGATGTTGAAACGCAAACGCATGACGTCCCCCGCGAACTGGCGCGTTACTCCACGGTGATCGACCGGACCTGCCAGGCCGAGCGCGCGTAATAGACTTCGTTCTGAAGTTCGGGGTGCTCATCAAAAGGATAGACGACGAACAGCGGGCCCTTGTCGCTCACCGGCATGTAGGCGCCGTCCTGCTTGTAGGCGAGAATGACACCGAACCTGCGGAGGTCCTCGACGGGGATCTCGGAGTAGTAGTTGTTCAGCGCCGCAACCGAGAGGGTTTCACCGGTTGCGCCGAGGTGATCGATGAGGTCCGCAAAGAGGACGCCTTCGAAGGTGGTGTCGCCCTCATGCCAGGGCGTTTTCGTGACAATCGTCTTGGGCTCAAGCGCTTCCAGATCCTCGATCGACATATCAACGGGCCGGGAACTGCCGATTTTGCCGTCGACAGTGAGAATGACTTCGGACGCAGATACCGGCGCGGAAAGGAAAAACAGACCGGCTGCAACCGCAGCCAGGACGAAACGAACTGATTTGAACATGCTGGATGTCCTGAGGGGCCGGCATTCACACCGGGACGTCTTGGCCTTTCATGGCCGTCTTCCGGGAGCGGGATACACCGGGGCCGGTTGAACACTCCTGAAACATGTCGTTAAAACCTTACCGATCACAAATATTCTGACACACCGGAAGGTCACATGGCCGAAACACCCGATCCTGCAACCTGTTTCGGCCGCAATACTGCGCAGGTGCGCTTGCATTGCCGCAAAAACCGTGTAGAAGCAGCCCTGTTCGAACACCCGGTCATCCGGCTGGTGGCTGAACGGAGGGTGCGATCCTTGTTCAAGGGTCCTAGGGGCAACAGCGCTCCGGCCTCCCGTGTCTCCGCTCACGACCGTCTCGAAACCACGTCTTTCTTGCACGGCGAACACGCCGACAGGACAAGTCGATGGGGCTCAGCGCCGGATCCGGGTGATGTTAACGCAAGAAAGGCAAGTCAATCATGGCTCTTTATGAACATGTATTCCTTGCCCGGCAGGATGTCTCCAGCCAGCAGGTCGAAGCCCTCGTTGATCAGTACAAGGGCGTAATCGAAGCTAATGGCGGCAAAGTCGGGCGCATTGAACACTGGGGCCTGAAGTCCCTCACCTACCGCATCAACAAGAACCGCAAGGCGCATTATGCGCTCATGGATATTGATGCACCGGCTCCGGCCGTCAAGGAAATGGAGCGCCAGATGCGCTTCAACGAAGACATCCTGCGCTTCATGACCGTGTCCGTCGAAGCCCATGAAGAAGGCCCGTCGGCCATGCTTCAGAAGCGCGAGCGCGATGATCGCCCGCGTGGCGGCGACCGTGACCGCGGCGATCGTGGCCCGCGCCGTCCGCGCGAAGACCGCGACTAAGGAGATACGAACATGGTTGATATCAATCAGATCCCGACACGCCGTCCGTTTCATCGCCGCCGCAAGACCTGCCCGTTCTCGGGCGCCAATGCGCCGAAGATCGATTACAAGGACGTGCGTCTGCTGCAGCGCTACATTTCCGAGCGCGGCAAGATCGTTCCCTCCCGCATCACGGCCGTGAGCCAGAAGAAGCAGCGCGAACTCGCCAAGGCGATCAAGCGCGCGCGTTTCCTCGGCCTTCTGCCCTACGTGCTGAAGTAAAAAAATCCGGACCCGGCGAGATTCGCCGGGTCCGTTTCCCATCCCGCGACGGGCGCGGGGTCTGGTTCACGAAATCCCGGGTTGGGGCAAGACGCCTCTAACTGCTTGCAGCAGGACAGCAAAGCCAATGACGCAGCAATCGACATCGCTCCTTGTGGGGCTGCTCGCCGGCATTTCCGCCGCGCTTCTGCTCGTCAGCGCCGGATCGCCCTCCGGCATCTCCTTCTTTCTGTTTGCCGCAGCGGCGCTGCCAGTCCTGATCGCCGGGTTGGGCTGGTCCAATCTCGCCTCCGGCATTGCGGTCGTCTCGGCGATGGCGGTTCTGGCATTGACCATTTCGGTGCAATCGGCCCTGGTGTCGGCCATCACCACCCTGGCGCCCGCTGCCTGGATCGCACATCTTTCCAACCTTGCCCGCCCGGCCGAGGAAGTCGGCGGACCGGAAGGCGCGGTCGCCTGGTATCCCCTGTCCGACATCGTGCTGAGCATCTGCGGCGTCGTCTGCATCGGTCTTTTTGCCGTCGGCCTTGCTATGGGCTACGGCCCGGGCTTTGTCAGCGATCTGGTCGACCTGTTCGTCACCGTGCTTCAGGAGGGAAATCCCACCTACCAGCCGACGCCCGAAGGCATCGCGGAGATGAAGAATTTCTTCCTTTTTGCGCTCCCCGCCATTCAGGCCGCGATGTGGGTGCTGATCCTTTTCGCCGGCTGGTACATCGCCTCCGCGATCGTGCGCGCCTCAGGCCGCGCCAAGCGGCCGAAGGACGACATTCCGGCGACGCTGAGAATGCCCCGCGTCGGCGGCCTGGCGCTTGCGGCGGGCGTCATTGCAAGCTTCGCGCCCGGCGGCGTCGGCCTTATCGGCTGGACACTCGTCGGCGCCTTCGGCATCGGCTTCGTTGCAGCCGGATTCGCCATCGTGCACGAGCGCACGCGCGGCAAGCCGGCGCGCGGACTTATCCTGTTCGCCGCCTATGCGACAACCATCCTGTTCACGCTTCCGCTCGGCTTCTTCTTCTTCATGGGACTGTTCGAAACCGCGCGCTCGACACCGGGCAACGGCCCCTTGTCGGGCCCCGGACCCGGACCCGGGCCCGGGCAAAATTCCAACACCTGAATTCAGATCCACTCTCGAAAGGACAACACAATGGACGTCATTCTCCTCGAACGCATCGCCAAGCTTGGCCAGATGGGCGAAACCGTCAAGGTTCGCGACGGCTTCGCCCGCAACTTCCTGCTGCCGCAGGGCAAGGCGCTGCGCGCCAACGCCGCCAACCGCGCCCGGTTCGAAGCCGAGCGCGCGGTGCTTGAAGCACGCAACAACGAACGTAAGAGCGAAGCCGAGCAGCTCGGCGGCAAGATCAGCGGCAAGACCTTTGTGGTGGTCCGCTCGGCCGGCGAAACCGGTCAGCTCTACGGTTCGGTGGCCGCACGCGACGTGATCACAGTTCTGGCCGACAACGGCTTCACCGTCTCGCGCGCCCAGGTCGATCTCAACAACCCGATCAAGACCATCGGCCTGCACACCGTCCCGCTGGCTCTGCATCCGGATGTGAATGTGGAAGTGACCTTCAACGTGGCCCGTTCGGCCGATGAAGCCGAGCGTCAGGAAAAGGGCGAGGACCTCTCCTCGGCTGACGCGATCTACGGCGTCGACGAAGAGGAAGCCGCGGCCGCCGCGGAAGCAGCGGCAAACGATCCGGATTTCCTCGACGACGAGGAAGCAGCGGAAGCCCGCGCCGTTGCCGGCGACGACGAAAAGGCCTGACACGGTACATCCCGGTTTTGCACCGGGATCACGCAGGATACGGGCGCCCGGGAGATCTCTCCCGGGCGTTTTTCGTTCATGGGGACCATCGCCGGCGGGGGCGTGGGGCGCGGCGAGACGCTTTCCAGCGCCTGCGCTTTGGGCTAGAGCTAGCTGATGGACTTTTCCGTTTCCGACATGTCTCCCAGGGCGCTTCGCGCGCTGATCGGATTTTACGCCGAAAGCGGCGTGGAGGAGTTGTGCGAGGACGCCGCAATCGACCGCTTCGCCCAAAGCGCGGAGGCCAAGCTGTCGCGCAGGCAGGCTGCCGGTACCGCGGCTCCCCGGGGCGGGGAAACACCGCGCGGGGGCGAACGGACGTCCGCCCGGGAGCGGGCGACCTCCTCCCCGAACGCTCCCTCGGGCGCAGGCAGGCAGGCGGCCGCGCCGAGCGGGCCGATTCCGCAGGCCTCCCAACTCACGATCCCGGACGAGGCCGCGTTCAATGACGCGAGATCGCTCGCGGCCGGCGCAGGCTCGATCAACGAGCTGCGTGCAGCGCTTGAGGGATTTTCCGGCTGCAATCTGCGTCACAGCGCGAAATCGCTGGTGTTCGCCGATGGCAATCCCGATGCGGATGTGATGTTCATCGGCGAATCGCCGGGACGCGACGAGGACCTGCAGGGCCTGCCCTTCGTGGGACGGCCGGGCCAGTTGCTCGACCGGATGCTCGGCGCCATCGGGATGGATCGAACCAGCAGCTACATCACCACCATGATCCCGTGGCGACCGCCGGGCAACCGGCCTCCGGCACCACACGAAATCGAGCTCTGCCGGCCGTTCATCGAACGTCACATTGCGCTTGCCCGACCGAAAATCCTGGTCCTGCTGGGCAATATTTCGACCAGAACCCTTCTGGGCCTGGACAAGAACATCCTTGCGGTTCGCGGCAGTTGGAGCACCTACACCTCACAAGGTGTCGCCATACCCGCCATGCCGACGCTCAATCCCGGTTACCTGCTCAGAAACCCATCTCAGAAAAAGCTGGTCTGGGCAGACCTGCTGTCGCTTCAAAAACAGATCGAGGATCTCAATCCTGGTTGAGCCGGCCCACGCGGAGCCGCAAGGGGAGCAAACCCCGTTTCGGATCCCGACCGGCCAGCGGCGCGAAAAAAGCATCCGAAAGGTCGCAATCGGGCCTCTTTCTGTCATCGTGAAGTGGCATTCTGCGCCACAGAATCACGATGCAATCAGGTCTGCATGATCCGGCATGTCCGGAAATTGGGCAGGCCGCGCTCCAATCCCAAGGAGAGCCGCCATGTTCCAGTCCATCCGATCCGTGGCGTCGTTGCTGCTTTCGACATTCTTCCTGCTCACCGCAATGGGCTTGTCGGGCTATCTCGTCCCCGTCCGGGCCGTCGCGGAGGGCTGGTCGACCTTCGCCATCTCGCTGATCGCCACCGGCTACGCGATCGCGTTCACCGTGAGTTGCATCGTTACGCCGAGGCTCGTGCTCAGGGTCGGGCATGTGCGCGTGTTCGGCGCCCTGACCACGATCATGGCGATGTCATATCTTTTGCATTCGCTGATCGTGCATCCCGCAGCCTGGGTCCTCACCCGCGCGATGGCCGGGTTCTCGATCGCCGGAGCCTACATGATCATCGAAAGCTGGCTCAACGAAAGGGTCAGCAACGAAAATCGCGGCGCGCTGTTCTCGGTCTACATGATGGTCAGCATGTCTGCGGTGATGATCGGCCAGTACATCGTTCCATTCGGCGACCCGATGAGCGCCAGCCTGTTCATGATCTGCACGCTGATCTGTTCGCTCGCGGTCATGCCGACGGCGCTGTCAAGCGCTCAGTCGCCACAACCCCTCACCCAGGTGAAGTTCGATGTTCCCGCGCTCTATCGTCGCTCTCCCGCCGCGGTCATCGGCACGCTGCTTGCCGGGCTCATCGCCAGCGCCTGGGGCGGCCTCGGACCGGTCTATGCCACGCAATTGGGCCTCTCGACCACCGAGGGCGCCACCATGCTGGCGATCGCGATGGTTGGCGGCGCCATCTTCCAGTATCCGCTCGGGCGCGCATCGGACCGGATGGACCGGCGCAGGGTGATGATCTTTGCAGGCATCATCGGCATTCTCGCCTGCGTGATCACGCTGATCTTCGGCGTCGAAAACAGGATCATCTTCTTTGCCGGAATGATGTTTCTGGGAACGGTCCTGTTTCCGATCTACTCGCTCAACGTGGCGCATGCCAATGACCACGCCCAGCCCGACGAGTTCGTCGAGGTCTCGAGCGGTCTGATGATCACCTATGGCGTGGCGACGATGG
The DNA here is from genome assembly GCA_040218025.1 of Hoeflea sp. Classification (GTDB taxonomy): domain Bacteria; phylum Pseudomonadota; class Alphaproteobacteria; order Rhizobiales; family Rhizobiaceae; genus Hoeflea. The sequence goes on from JAVJQD010000011.1 coordinate 273,954, forward strand.
TCGGGCCGCTCGTGACAGGCGTGGCGATGGACTGGTTCGGGCCGCACGCGCTCTTTGCCGTCATCGCGATCAGTTTTGCGGTCTATTCCGGCCACGCCGCATGGCGCATCAGCCGGCGCGAGCAGCCGTCGGAGGACATGCGCTCCGACTTCCTCGCAATGGCCGCGATGCCGGACCTCACGCCCCAGAGCGCGGAGCTCGACCCGCGCTCCGACCCGAGCTACTACGAAGACGAAAGCACAGAGGACACAACCGATACGGAGCGCGGCTGACCCCTGTGCCCAGGTGCCGCTCGCGGCAGGCTAGCGGACGACAAAGACCGAGATCCCCACATGCGAGGCCAGGTAGCCCGCGCGCGAGGAAAAGAAATGGTCGAGAAAGCCCGGCACATGCGAAGCCATCACGACGAGATCCGCGCCGAGTTCCTCGGCGGCCTGTTTGAGCCGCTCATCGAGATCCACGCCCGGATCATGAGAGGTCATCGGGACGGCTTCAAACGCCGTGCCGTGCTTGCTCGACTGCTCTGCGGCGTAGGCGTTGAGCTTGCTGGCGTATTCCTCGGGATTGTGTCCGACCGCGCCGGGCGCAGAACTGGTCACGCCGACAATCGACATCCTGGATCCGTAGAGACGGCCCAGCGCGGCAGCCGTCGCAATCGCCTTTTCGAGCTGGTCGGCATGGCTGAGGTCCACCGGGACCATGATGTTCTTGTACATATCTCACTCCTTTCGGATTAAACGACCGCGTCGATCCCGCCTCAGGCGGGCCAGGCCGCTTTCGTCCGACCACTAGACCAGCCCCGACGGAGCGCCGCATTGACAAGGGTCAAATCGTCATTTCTGCATGGAAATCGATGAATTCGTGATCAAACCGTCGTGGAAACCTGCGATTCAGCGGGATTTGTCGGAGACAACCGGGGCGTTTACGAACCACCGCCTTCCGGGGAATTGCCGACCGGGTCGTGGCTTCCGCCGCGCGTAGCGGCTCAGCCCTGAGGAGTTACGAGCTTGCGCTGCGCCTTGCGTTCCAGACCGAGGCGGTGTTCGCGCAGAATCACGAAAAGGCCCGCCCCGACCACGATCGCGGTCCCGGTCAGCATGGTCCATGTCGGCACATCGCCGAAGATGAAATAGCCGATCAGGATTCCGAGCACGATCGAGGTGTATTCGAACGGCGCAATGGTCGAAACCTCCGCATGGCGGTAGCTCTGGGTCAGCAGGATCTGCCCAAGACCGCCGCAGAACCCTGCCAACGCCATCATAAGCAGGGTCTGCCAGTCCGGAACGATCCAGCCGAAGGGCAGCGAGACCAGGGACAGGACGGTGGCCGTCAGCGAAAAGTAGAGCACGATCGTCGGCGTCTTTTCGGTCAGCACCAGCTTGCGCACCAGGATCATCGCGGTCGCGCCAAGCGCCGCTGACGTGAGCACCGCGATGGCGCCCAGCGCCTCACCGGAGCCGACCCCCTCGCTGAACAGGCTCAGCCGGGGCCAGGTGATGATCAGCACGCCGCCAAGGCCGATGGCAACCGCGGACCAGCGGAAGATCCGCACCGTCTCCCCCAGAAACAGGGCCGCGAAGACAACCGTCAGCAGCGGCATGGCGTAGCCGATGGCGATCGCGTCGGGCAATGGCAGATGCAGGATGCCGTAGAAACCGCACGCCATCGCCATCACGCCGACAAGACCGCGCCGGACATGGGAGAGCGGACTGGCCGTACGCCATGCGCCTTCGAGCTGGCCGCGGACCGCGAGAAACACCAGGATCGGCACAATGGCGAAAGCCGAGCGGAAAAACACGATCTGGCCGGCGGGCATCGCGTCCGCGCCCGCCTTGATCAGGGTCGACATGGTGACGAAGACAGAGACCGAGGCGACCTTGAGCAGGATGCCGGTGAGCGGTGAACCCGAACCCGGACCAGTTCCCGTGCTGTCCTGCGGGGCGGGCGGGTTTTCCTCGACACGCGACTGATGGGGAGTGCTCAAAAGGGTTCCCTGAAGACGGAATGGGTTGAAAGGACCGGAGCCGAGGCGTCTGCCCGAAACCGACTCCAACCGGCGCAACGACTCAGCATAGCGATCCCGTCGCACCGCGTCCGATCAAAATCGCTGATGGAAGGGCTATGCAGCAGTGATGGCAGAGGAAAGGCCGGGACCCATTGCCATTGCCCGGCGCCAATTCTCCACCGAACGACGATCAGCCGTTGAGCGCCTCCCACACCCGTTGCGGGGTCGCCGGCATTTCAATGTGCCGAATGCCGCGGGCGCGGTCCAGCGCGTCGATAACGGCATTGGCCACTGCCGGACAGGCACCGATTGTGCCCGCCTCGCCCGCCCCCTTGATGCCCAGCGCATTGGTGGTCGAAGGCACGTTGCGGGTCTCGAAATCGAAAAACGGGACATCGCCGGCGCGCGGCATGGTGTAGTCCATGAAACTCGCGGTGAGCAATTGTCCGTCCTCGGAATGAACCACGCCCTCCTGCAGGCACTGCCCGATGCCCTGGACGACACCGCCATGGACCTGGCCCAGCAGCAGCACCGGGTTCACGGTCACGCCGAAATCGTCAACGATGGTGTATTTGACGATCTCGACAATTCCCGTGTCGGGATCGATTTCAACTTCACAGACATGGGTCCCGTTGGGATAGGTTGCCTCGTCCTGCACCACATCGGCGTCCGCGGTCCGGTCCTCGTCGTTGCGTGCGGCCCGGGCAAGATCGGCATAGTCGATCATCCGGTCTGTGCCGACGATGCGGGCCGAGCCATCCACCAGTTCGATGTCTTCAGGGGCGGCCTCGAGTTCGTCGGCGGCGAGTTTCTTCATCTTTTCGGCCAGAACCTCGGACGCGCGGGCCACCGAGACGCCGCCGAGCGGAATCGAGCGGGATCCGCCGGTTCCACCACCGTCGGAGAGGTCATCGGTATCGCCCTGCCGAACGGTGATCCTGTCGAAGTCGATGCCGATCTTGTCGGCGACGAACTGGCTGTAGGCCGTGGCATGGCCCTGGCCGTTGGTCTGGGTTCCGATATAGAGCGTGACGCCGCCATCGGCGTCGAGGGTCATCCTGGCGGGCTCGGAGCCGGCAAATGCGCAAGCCTCCACATAGACGGCGGTGCCGAAGCCACGCAGCCTGCCGCGCGATTGCGCTTCGCGTGCGCGCTCCTCGAACCCCGCCGCATCGGCCTTTTCCAGCGCGCGCGTCATATGGCCGTCGAATTCGCCGACATCATAGGTGCGCCCGCCGGGCGTACTGTAGGGCATCTGTTCGGGTTTGATGAAGTTCCTGCGGCGGAGTTCGGCAACCGGCATGCCGATCTCGCGCGCCGCCGCATCGATCAGCCGCTCGATCAGAAAGGCGGCCTCCGGACGGCCGGCGCCGCGATAGGCGTCCACCGGGGTTGTGTGCGTGTAGACGCCCCGCAGTTCGAAATCGAGATTCTGGATGTCGTAGACGCCTGTCGACATTGTGGCGCCGAGCGTCGGAATGAAAGGCCCGAACTGATGGAGGTACCCGCCCATGTTGGCGAGCAGGTCGATCTTCAGACCGAGGATCCGGCCACCCTTGTCCATCGCCAGCGAGGCGGTCACATCATTGTCGCGGCCGTGCGCGTCGGCGAGAAAGTGCTCGGTCCGGTCGCAGACCCATTTCACCGGTCGGGCGAGCCGGCGGGCGCTTTCGAGCGCGAGCGGATATTCGCGGTAATTGAACACCTTGGTGCCGAAGCCGCCGCCGACATCGCGGGTGATCAGGCGGAAGTCCTCGACGGGCAGTTTGAAGACGTCCTTTGCGAGCGTCTTGCGGATGTTGTGCACCCCCTGGGACCCGAGCGTGAGCGTGAATTTCCTCGCCTCGTCATCCCATTCCGCAAGGCAGGCGCGTGTCTCCATGTAGTTGCAGACCAGACGGTTGTTGATGAACTTGACGGTTGCGACATGGTCGGCTTCGGCAAAGGCCGCTTGCGTCGCGGACCGGTCGCCCATCCGGTAGAGAAAGGCCTGATTGGTGCCGAGATCGGGCCAGACAAGCGGGCTTTCCGGGTCGAGTGCGGCTGCAAGGCCGACCTGTGCATCGCCGAACTCCCAATCGATGCCGATCAGTTCGGCGGCGTCCTGGGCCTGCGCCAGCGTATCGGCAACGATGAAGGCCACCGCATCGCCGACATAGCGGACCTCACCGTCGCACAACAGCGGTATGTGCTTGAGCGCATGCTTGCTGCCGTCGGGTTGCTTGAGCGGTGTCTGGCAGACTACCGGGCCGAGATGTGAAAGGTCGGCGGCGGTCAGAACGAGATGAACGCCGGGTGCGGACCGGGCCGCATCGAGATCGGTGAACTCAAAGCGCGCGGAAGCATGCGGCGACCGCAACACATAGCCGCGCAGTTCTCCCTCGGCCCTCACATCGTCAGTAAAGGCGCCCTCGCCCCTGAGCAGTTTGCCGTCTTCCTTGCGCAACGCGGATGCGCCGACGCCGAACTTGGGTGTCGCGATGTTCATGGCTGGTCCTGATCAATGAAGGTTGGATGAATGCGGGAAGGTTTGTGGTTCCATATTTATCCTGCCGGGACGCTTTGTCGAGGCCCCAAAGCCGTCCGCATTGGCTGGGTTGGGTGAGTTTGATGCAAACCGGGCTGTGTTGATTCCGCCTGTGCAGCGCCGCCAGGCGGAGCACCGCAAGGTATCCAACACGCCGGAAACTTCGACCCCAAGGTCATTCCGCACTATTGATGTGGACAACGACAAGGGGTCCAGGCGTCTTGTTTGATATTAACCCCGTATCAGCATCCGCTGTGATAGCGTCCCGGACAATTATGCAAAATGCGGGGCAATGACTTCATGCGGACTGACACGGGACACGTCTTCAAGCTGACGGACTACAAGCCGACCGATTTCGTGGTCGAGCGGATCGATCTCACCTTCGAACTGGATCCGAAAGCCACAAAGGTTGTTTCCCGCGTCATCCTGCACCGGCGGGAAGGCGTTGCCAAGGATGCGCCGCTGGTGCTCGACGGCGACGAACTGGCCCTCGACGATCTTCTTCTTGACGGCGTGGAAATGGATCCGGCGCTTTATGAGGCAACGCCCGACAGCCTGACCATCAACGGACTTCCCGAAAGCACGCCGTTCGAAATCACGGTTACCACGACGCTTTCACCGGAAACCAACACCAAACTGATGGGACTTTACCGCACAAACGGTGTCTATTGCACCCAGTGCGAGGCCGAAGGTTTCCGCCGAATCACCTATTTCTACGACCGGCCCGATGTGTTGACGGTCTACACGGTGACCATCATCGCCGACAAGGAAGACGCCAAGCTGCTTCTTTCGAACGGCAACTTCCTCGGGGGCGGCAATTATGATGAAGGCCGGCATTTCGCCGCCTGGTTCGATCCTCACCCCAAGCCTTCCTACCTGTTTGCGCTGGTTGGCGGCGACCTGGGCGTGGTCGAGGACACGTTCACGACCATGAACGGCCGCGAGGTTGCGCTCAAAATCTATGTCGAACACGGCAAGGAGTCGCGCGCAGCCTACGCCATGGACGCGCTCAAGAGGTCGATGAAATGGGACGAAGAGGTTTACGGCCGCGAATACGACCTCGACATTTTCCAGATTGTCGCTGTGTCGGACTTCAACATGGGCGCGATGGAGAACAAGGGGCTTAACGTCTTCAACGACAAATATGTTCTCGCCGATCCCGACACTGCAACCGATGCGGACTACGCCAATATCGAGGCGATCATCGCACATGAATATTTCCACAACTGGACCGGCAACCGCATCACCTGCCGGGACTGGTTCCAGCTCTGCCTGAAGGAAGGTCTCACGGTTTACCGCGATCACGCCTTTTCCGCCGACCAGCGCTCCGCCCCGGTCAAGCGCATTGCCGAGATCCGACTCCTCAAAGCGCACCAGTTCCCCGAGGATGCTGGCCCTCTTGCGCACCCGGTCCGGCCTGAAACTTACCGGGAAATCAATAACTTCTACACAGCCACCGTCTATGAAAAGGGCTCCGAACTGGTCCGGATGATCCACACCATCCTTGGCCCGGACGATTTCCGCAAGGGCATGGATCTCTATTTCGAGAGGCACGATGGCGAAGCTGCGACCATCGAGGATTTCCTGGCTTGTTTCGCCGAGACGAGCGGCCGCGATCTCAAGCAGTTCGCCTTGTGGTACAGTCAGGCCGGAACGCCTTCGGTCTCGGTATCGACCGACTGGAACGAAGCAAAAAACAGTTTCGACGTGACGCTCGAGCAATCGCTGGCGCCAACGCCCGGACAGTCTCGGAAGGCCGTGATGCACATTCCGCTGGCCTATGGACTGATCCTTCCCGATGGCAGCGAGTTCGATGGCCAACCGACCGGCGGTGACGCGTCGGGTGGCGTGTTCCACCTGACCAAGCGCAAGCAGACCTACCGTTTTGCCAATGTGCCAGGACGTCCGGTGCTGTCGATCAATCGCGGCTTCTCCGCACCGGTGAACATCGCCATGGAGCAAAGTCCGGAGGATCTCGCCCATATCTCGCGCCATGACAGCGACGGTGTGTCACGCTGGCAGGCGCTCAACGATTTCGCGACCCGTCACCTGGTGAGCGCCGCGCGCCTGATGCGGGACGGACGCACTCCTCCCGCCGCGACGGCTCTGTGCGATGTTCTGATCGAAATTGCCGAAGATCAAAGCCTGGAGCCCGCCTTCCGCGCCCAGGCGCTCAGCCTGCCGGCCGAAAGCGACATTGCACGCGAGATCGGCACCAACATCGATCCCGATGCGATCCATGCGGCACGTGAAGCGATGCTGGCGGAGGTCGGACGCGCCGGGCGCGAGGTGTTCGCGGCTCTTGCCTCAAGCGCGCCCGCGGGACCCTACAGCGCCGATGCGGCGGCTGCGGGCCAGCGCGCGCTCGCCGCGGCGGCCCTTTCCTACCTGGCGATCGGCGAGGCTTCGCCCGAGCGTCCGAAAGCCGTTTTTGATGCGGCCGACAACATGACGGTTCAGTCACAAACCCTGCAGATCCTGGCGCACCAGTTCCCCGTTGCGGCCGAAACCACGGACGCGCTCGAGACATTCAAGTCGCGCTACGAGGCCAATCCGCTGGTGCTCGACAAGTGGTATTCAATCCAAGCCATGGTGCCCGGCGCAAGGACATGCAGCCGGATCGAGGAATTGCTCGCAAGCCCGGACTTCGACCGCAACAATCCCAACCGGATGCGCGCGCTGATCGGCGCCTTTTCGGCCGGCAATCCGACGGGTTTCAACCGTGCCGACGGCGCGGGCTACCGCTTGCTTGCGCGTGAAGTCATCGAAATCGACACGCGCAACCCGCAATTGGCAGCGCGGCTTCTGACCGCGATGCGGTCGTGGCGCTCGCTTGAGCCCGGCCGGCAGGATCAGGCGCGGCTTGCGCTGGTATCCATTCGCGATGCAGGAAAATTGTCCGCGGATGTCAGCGACATCGTCGACCGCATGCTCGCGGGCTGACGAACCTTCAGACTGGACCACTTGCGCCGTCCTCGCCATCACCAGGGCCACCCCGTTTGCAGCCGCAATCGGGGTGATTTGCATCGATTTGGACGGCTCTGGCCGGACCGGGCACGAACCGAGCGACTCGAATCCATTAAAAACGCTTCTATATCAAATTCTTAACAAATGCTTTCAATTGGGACTGGACAAGGCGAATCACCTTTGATTCATTAGGTCAGATTCGGAGATGCGGTAGTCCGGATCCCAACGGGGACATTCAGAAATCATGGCGGATGCGCAGTTCATACCTGCGGCCGAACGGTCGCCTCATGCTCAAAATACGGACCTGAAACGGACGCGCGGCAACGGATTGTCCGGCCACGCCAAGCTGTTTGCCCAACCCGCCTACGGCCAATTGGCCAGCGCAGAGCCATTTCTGAAGCGGCTCATTCCGGTGCTCATCGTCGCCTTCCTGATTGTCGTGGCGACCGCGCGTTACCTCAACATCAACGAAAACCGCGACCGCCTTCTGCTCGCCGCCGAGCAGATGACGGCGCTGTCACTCGCCGCCGCCTCCGCTGCCCTGTCCGCCGATCCGGGATCCGTCACCCGGCAGCAGCGCTGGGAGACCGAGGCTCGGATCAACCGGGCGCTCGGCGCCATCCCGAAAAACCAGGGTCGCTACCTTCTTGTGATCGGTTCCGACGAACGTGTCTTTGCCGCAACCGCGGGCGGCCATCATCTGGTGGGCAAACAACTCTCCAGCCTGATTTCCGAAGCCTCGCCGCTCTGGTTGTTCGGTGAGCGCGCCGGGGTCCAAACGATCGAATTCGACGGCGAGGAGAGCATGGCAGCGCTCGCCCGGCTGCCGGAAGGCGCCGGTTCGCTTCTTGCGCTGACACCCGTTTCGGGGCCGAACGAGGCGTGGCGGCAATCGGTTTCCGTGAATGTGACGCTTTTCATCGCGACCTCCTCGATCCTGCTGGTCATTCTCTATGCCTATTTCAGTCAGGCCGGGCGCGCCCAGGAGGCCGACGGCATCTACAACGAGAGCCAGCGCCGTGTGGACATGGCGCTTTCGCGCGGGCGCTGCGGCCTTTGGGACTGGGACATGGCGCGCGGGCGGCTGTACTGGTCGCGGTCGATGTACGAAATACTTGGGTTGAAACCGCGCGACAGCGTCATTTCATTTGGCGAAGCATCGCATCTGGTCCATCCCGACGATGGCGACCTTTACGAGATCGCCCGCAAGGTGGCATCCGGCGACATCAAGCAGGTCGACCACCTGTTCCGCATGCGCCATGCCGACGGTCATTATCTCTGGATGCGGGCCCGGGCGCAGGTTGTCGATCCGACATCGGCAGAAACGCACCTGATCGGCATCGCGATGGACGTCACCGAACAGCACCGGCTGCAGCAGCGCACTGTGGAAGCCGACCAGCGGCTCTTCGACGCCATAGAAAGCACGTCCGAAGCCTTCGTTCTGTGGGACAAGGACGACGCACTGGTGCTGTGGAACAAGCACTACCAGGAAATTCACGGACTTCCGGCGGACATCCTGGCGCCGGGCACGCCGCGCGAGGTGGTCGAGAGTGCGGCAACGCGGCCGGTGGTCGAGCGCCGGCTGGCCGCTCCCTGCGAGTCCGGCTCCGCGCAAACCTTCGAGGTTGAACTTGGCGACGGGCGCTGGCTGCAGATCAATGAACGCCGGACCCGCGACGGAGGACAGGTATCGGTCGGCACCGACATCACCCAGCTCAAACGCAATCAGGAGCGGCTGCGCGACAGCGAAAAGCGGCTTATGGCGACCATCGGCGACCTGACCTCATCGCAGAACGAGCTCAAGCGCAAGGCTGCCGAACTGTCCGAACTCAACCGTGACTACCAGATAGAGACCAAGCGCGCCGAAGCCGCCAGCCGCGCCAAATCGGAATTCCTGGCCAATATGAGCCACGAACTCAGAACCCCGCTGAATGCCATCATCGGGTTTTCGGAAGTCCTGCAGGCGCGGATGTTCGGTCCGCTCGGTTCGGACAAGTATGGCGAATATGCCGACGACATCCACAATTCCGGCATTCACCTGCTCACGGTGATCAACGACATTCTGGACATGGCCAAGATCGAGGCCGGCCAGATGCAGATCGACTGCGAGGAAATCGATCTTGCGCCGCTGCTGGAAGAGACGATGCGGCTGGTTGCGATCCAGGCCAAGCAGAAGGATATCGAGGTCCAGCAACGCATCTCGTCGAGCCTTTCGCTGCATGCCGACCGAAGGGCGATGAAGCAGATCCTGCTCAACCTTTTGTCCAATGCGGTGAAGTTCACCGAACCCGGCGGACATATCCTGGTGCGGGCGCGCCAAACCTCCTGCGCGGCGACATTGACCATACGCGACACCGGGATCGGCATTCCGAAAGCGCTTCTTTCGCGCATCGGCCAGCCTTTCGAGCAGGTCCAGAACCAGTTCTCCAAATCGACCGGAGGATCCGGTCTCGGGCTGGCGATTTCGCGCAGCCTGGCCGAATTGCACGGCGGCTCGATGAGGGTGCACTCGGTCGAGGGCAAGGGAACCATCGTAAGCATACGGGTGCCGCTCGACTGTCCGGATGGCGGCGGAGTAGAGATCCGCCCTGCCCCGCCGCCGGCGATCCGGAGGCGGTCTCCGGCTTGAAGCCGCATCGCGCTGATCGGGAACCGGGCAAGGCTCAGCGATGGTCGTGAATGAGCCTGTGGATGAATTCCAGCTTAGCGAAGATCGTTTCGGAGAGCACGAAGGGATAGAAATCTCCCAGGCCGATCGACCGGTTCATCGCGTTCATCGCCACCGTCAGCGGCACCCAGGCCTGCATCAGGGGCTCGAATTCGACGGCGCCATATGGCCCGGCATCGGACCATCCACCGGGTGTTCGATCAAGGCCGGCGTCGGGCGTATGCCCGTCGAGCCCATACCATCCGGCAGTCTCCAGCCCGTCCACGATATGGAAGTAATGCGCCCAGGTCTCGGCGAAATCCTCCCAGGAATGAGAGCAGGCATAGGAACTCACATGGGTGGCCTCCCAGCCGTTCGGCGCGCCGTGGTCGTAATGGCGCTTGAGCGCGCTACCGTAGTCCTCGCGTTCGTCGCCGAAAATCGCACGATAGGCGTCGAGCCTGGAGGTGTTGTAGACCATGTGATCCCAGTAGTAGTGACCGACCTCATGACGGAAGTGACCGATCAGGGTGCGATAGGGTTCACCCATCGCCTTGCGGTATTTCTCGCGGGTGGGATCGTCGGCCTCCGCAACATTGATGGTGACAAGACCGTTGGCGTGACCGGTCATGACGCGCCTGGTCTTGCCGTCCGCAGACAATTCGTCGGCCTTGAATTCGAAGCGCAGGGCGGAGCCCGGTTCTGCGGCCAGATCACCCATATCAAGCCGGAACTTCTCCAGTGAATAAAACAGCCGGCGCTTGGCTTCCTCCAGCGATGCCCAGTGATCGCGATTTCCCGGCGCTGACAGATCGGGGATGATCAGCGTGTGCCGGCAACTCCGGCAGTGGTCCGCCGGGTCCTCGTCTTCGATCAGCCAGTTGCACGAGATCATCTGCCGGTTTGCGCATGCCCTGTAGGCGGTCACGCCGTCATGCCACTTGATATCGTCCGGTCCGGCATGGAACATCCGGTCCCATGCGGGCACATACCCCAAACGCGAATGGCAATTGACGCATGCGCTGTTGCGAAAATGGACTTCATTGGAGCAGTTGGGACAGGTATAACGGCGCATGGCTGAGTTCCATCGGTTGAAGTCTGACGCAGACCGGAAGCAGTGAGCGCAACCTTGTTCACCGGCCGCGCCCGGGTCCCGTGCGATTGTGATAGGCGGAACTCTTTCGAACGCCCGGAACCGGGAGATGTTCCTTTATCCCATAGGGCCACACCGGGGCCGGCATGGAAAGCGGCGCCGTCGGTTCAGCCCGGTCCGCGCTCCCGTGCATTGGCGTCAACCCGTGCCAGAAGCTCGAACAGCTGATCGGCCTCCTCGTCGCTCAATCCCTTAAGCAGTCTTGCATTCACCCGCTCGTGAAAGTCGCTCAGATGGTCGTAGCTGCGGCCGCGATCGGTCAAACAGACGAGAACAACACGCTTGTCGCTGTCGGAAGGGACCCGCTGGACCAGCCCCGCTTCCTCCATCCGGTCAACGATACGGGACGCCGCGGGAGCGTTGTTGCCCGAATAGTCCGCGATCTCGTTGATGAGCATGCCATCCTGCCGCCACAGCGCCGACAGGATCACCCATTGGGCGAGCGTCAGGCCGTGTTCCGAGAGCATGTCCTGACACATCGCGGTCGTCGCGCCGGCCGCGAAATTGAGCACCCGACCAAGCGCCTTTGGCCGGACCAGCGGTTTTTTAGTTGCCATGTAAATGTTTCCATGTAATGCTTATCGCGCACCGATTGTCCCGAACCCCGGACATCTGACCGAAATCCATCAGCCGAAGCTGACACTTGAGCAAGAGGTACATCATGAGACGATCCTTCGCATTAACATCGGCTATGTCCGGCCCGGCGAATTGCCGCTCGGGCGAAACGCTTCGGCACGGCGTGTCCGAAAGGCTTGCTGGCGCCGGGAAAACCTTCGGGGGTGTTGCTCCAATCGGCGAAGGCTACATGGATAGCAAAAATGTTGAAAGATTGTGCAATGACGTTTTCCTTTCGCAGATCAGCTTCGCCCGCAGCGCTTCAGTCAGTCGGGGACACCGCTTCGCGCGGAACCCGGAGTGCCGGCGCGAGAGCCGCGATGACCAAGCCGGACCGAAAGACGCGCGGTTGTCTCAAAACCGCCAGATGATTGGCTGCGCCCGCGATCAAGCCTCTCGGTACGACCGCCAATCCTCGTTCAAGACGCTTACTCAATCCGGACAGAAGGATGCAGACCATGACGCACAAGAGCAGCACTGATTCCTATGGCAGCGTCGCAATCGGCGTTCACTGGCTGACCGCTGTGCTGATTGTCGGCTTGCTGGCCTCCGGCGTTCTGGCGGAGAATGCCGCGGATCCGGCCACAAAGGCCACATTGCTCACACTGCACGCGCCCATGGGAATCGCAGTCCTCGTTCTCACCCTTTTCCGGATTGTCTGGTGGTGGCGCCTCGACACCAGACCCGACCCGCTCGGCGGCAACCCGGCATGGCAGGAAAAGCTCGCAAAAGCGGTCCATTTGCTGCTCTACATGGTCATGATCGGCATGGCCGCGAGCGGAATAGGAATGTTCGTGCTTTCGGGTTCCGGGGATATTCTTTTCGGCGGGGCGCCCGGTCCGCTGCCCGACTTCGACAATTTTGCCCCGCGCGGGCCGCACGGGATTGGCGCCAAGCTGCTGATGGCCCTTTTGGTTCTTCATGCCGGGGCAGCGCTGTACCACCATTTTCTCCGCCGCGACGCAACACTCCGGAGAATGTGGTTTGCATCCACGAAATGAAAGATCCTGCGCCCGCCGCGTGGCGGGCGCAGGATCAGGTCATTGGCTGGTTGGTGTCAGGCCGCGCGCGGCGCCGACTGCGAGCGCTGATGGGCCGCACGAAGACGGAACTTGCGCAGCATGCTGCTGAGCTGGTTGCTTTCCTGGTTCAGGGTCAGGCTTGCCGCGCTCGTCTCCTCGACCATGGCCGCATTCTGCTGGGTCATCTGATCCATCTGATTGATCGCGGTGTTGACCTCGGCCAGCGCATTGGCCTGCTCGCGCGCCGCGGTGGCGATAGAATCGACCTGCTCATTGACCTTGCCGACAAGCGCCTCGATTTCGGCCAGCGCATCTCCGGTGGACTGCACAAGGGACACGCCCGATTCGACTTCGGTGGCCGAACTGCTGATCAGTTCCTTGATCTCACGCGCCGCCGTGGCCGAGCGCTGCGCCAGTTCTCGCACTTCCTGGGCGACGACCGCAAAGCCCCGGCCGGCCTCGCCGGCGCGGGCGGCCTCGACGCCGGCATTGAGCGCCAGCAAATTGGTCTGGAAGGCAATCTCGTCGATGACGCCGATGATCTTGCTGATGCGGTCGGATTCCTCCTTGATCCGGTTCATCGCGGTGATCGCACTGCTGACAATCTTGCCCGACCGTCCGGTGCTCTGGCGTGTCTCGCCGACCATCCGGTTGGCCTCGTTGGCGCGCTCCGACGAGGAGCGCACGGTCGACGTGATCTCGTCGAGCGCCGCGGCGGTTTCCTCAAGCGACGCTGCCTGCTGTTCGGTGCGGTGAGAGAGGTTGTTTGCGGCTTCCGAGATCCCGTCCGCGCTGGCGCTGACGACGTCGGTTGATTGCGAGATCGATGCGATGACATCGCCCAGGGCAATCACGGCAGAGTTGAAGTCCTCGCGCAGCTTGGCGTATTCGGACGGAATTTCACCGATCTGAACCGTGAGGTCGCCGCTGGCCAGTCGTTCAAGCGCCGATCCGACGGTCTGCATGACATCCGCCTGGCTCTCATTGATCCGTCGCTGACGGCGCTCGCTTTCGCCGCGCTCCGCATCGATGCGTTCCTGCTGCTCGGCGTCCCGGACCCGCAAGGCAGCCCGCTCACGCACGGAATCGCGCAAAATCAGGACAGATGCGGCCATCTCACCAATCTCGTCCTTGCGCTTCGCCTCGGGCACCTCGCTGTCGACTTCCTCGCGGGCAATGGCCTGCATGGTGGCGTTGAGACTGCGGATCGGGGACACCACGCTGCGCACCGTGGCCAAAGCCATCAGCAAGATTGCAAGCGCTCCGATGCCGAGCGTGACGACCGTGCTCGTGGCGTTCCTGACGAGAAGGGCCGTAAGGTCGTCGGCATAAACGCCGGTGCCAACCACCCATCCCCACGGCTGGAATCCCGCGACATGCGAGAACTTGAGCACCGGTTCTTCCGAGCCGGGCTTGTTCCAGTAGTAGTCGACGAACCCTTCCCCGTCCGCCTTTACGACTTCAATGAACTCATTGAAGAACCTCTTGCCCTTGGCGTCCTCGAGATTGGAGAGATTGCTGTTTTCCAGTTTCGCACTGAACGGATGCATGAGCATGATATTGCTCATGTCATTGATCCAGAAATAGCCGTCGCCCTCGTAACGCATCGGGCGGACAGCGGCCAATGCCCGGGCCTGGGCTTCCTGGCCTGTCAGTTCGCCGGAAGCTTCCATCGCGTGAAAGTGCTCGAGCATGGTCACGATGGTCTCGTTCATGGCCTTGAGCTTGGTTTTTCGCTCGACGACCATGGAATTGTGGGAGTGGTAAAGCTGGTAAGCGGCGGCAGCGGCAAAGACCGCCAGAGCCAGCCCGACAAGGAAAAACAGCTTGGCGGAGATTTTGATATTGCTCATCATGATGGAAGGCGACCCTTTGGGACAAGGTGGACATTGCCCGTCATTTGTCATTTGAATCGCTAAGGCGTCATGAACAGGCCAGCCAAGAATTAACCAGTCAAACTACCGGTGCACACGCCCGGCAACACAGCTCGGATCCGGCGGCAACACGGTTGCCTTCTGCGCTCTATCCTGTTGTTTTCACGAAACACTCCGGAGACAAATCCGGACCCCTTTCGCTGGCGCCCCCATGTTTGGACACCGGTATCGGAGCCTGCCCGCGTCAGCCTGTCAAGCGCTTGAACAACGATCGCACCTTTCGAGAAGTCGCCTTGAAGTCGGCCTCCAGAGTCTTCAAGTCCGGCGCCTCGCCGGCGCGAAGCACCAGTTCGATCAACCCGGCGGGCGCCTCGCGCGGCGCGAAATCGCCCTCGGCGCAGAGCCGGACGATCTGGGCATGCCCGCTCCAGAGCGCCAGCGCCCGCCGTAGGGTTTCGGTCTCCTCGACGCCCAGGATATCCGGTCCGAGCCGCTCCAGCGTCGTGTCGGTTCCGGTGCACTGGTTGTATTCGGGCTCCATCTTCGATGAGGCGGGGCTGATCATGGTCGCGTCGTCATCGGCGGACTCCCCATCGTCGTCCGGACCCGGCAGCCAGCCATCGGCGCGCGCCTCAAGCGAGAGCATCTGGGCGATGAACTCGATGTCGATCAGGCCACCGGGGATGAGCTTGACGTCATAGATGTCGCGCGGCGGCTTTTCCTGTTCGATGAGGTCACGCATCTCGCTGAGGTCCGCGCGCAGTTTTGCGCCGTCGCGCGGGCGCGCCAGCACTTCGTCGATCAGCCCGCGAGCGTCAGTGCACAGGCTCTCGTCCCCGGCGACGGGCCGCGCGCGCGTCAGAGCCATGTGTTCCCAGGTCCAGGCGTCCTCGGTCTGGTATTTCCTGAACGCGCGCACGGAGGTGGCGACGGGTCCCTTGTTTCCGGACGGCCGCAGCCGCAGATCGACCTCGTAGAGGATTCCCTCGGCGGTTGGCGCGGACAGGGCGGCAATCAGACGCTGGGTCATGCGCGCATAGTACCGCGCCGGATCGAGCGGTCTGGCGCCGTCGGATTCGTCCCCATCGGCCTCGTGATCGTAAAGCAGGATGATATCGACATCCGAACCGGCGGTGAGTTCGCGGCTGCCAAGCTTGCCCATGCCGATCACCGCCACGCGGCCGCCCGGCAATCGGCCATGGGCCTCTTCCATGCCCTCGATGACTGCGTCGAGGGCTGCGCCGATGATCAGGTCCGCAAGGTGGGAAAACGCTCTTGCCGCGCGCTCGGGCGCAATGGCGCCGGTGAGAAGCCGGACACCGATCAGGAACTTCTGCTCGAGGGCGACAATCCTGAGCCGGTCCAGCACCTCCTCGTAATCGTTCGCTCCTTCGAGAAAGCCGGTCAGCCGTTCGGCGAGATAGTTGCGGGTCGGGAGCTCCGCCATCAGACCCGGATCGAGCATTCCGTCGAACACATGCGGCTTGCGCGCAATAACATCCGCAAGTTTCGGCGCCGCGGCCATGATGGTCACCATCAGCGACATCAGCCCCGGATTGTTGCCGATCAGCGAAAACAGCTGGATGCCGGCCGGCAGCCCGGCGATGAACGCATCGAAACGGATCAAGGCCTCATCGGCGCGCCGTGTCGCGCCAAACACACGCAGGAGTTCCGGCGTGAGTTCGGTGAGGCGTTCACGGGCTTCGACGGATTGGGTCGCCCGGTAGCGGCCGTAATGCCAGGTCCGGATGATCCTGGCGATGTCGGAGGGGCGCTCGAAGCCAAGGTCCGACAGGGTCTTGAGTGTTTCTGGATCCTCGTCCTCTCCGGTGAAAACCAGGTTGCCCGCTCCGCCGGAAAGTCCGTTCTCGTTTTCGAACAAGGCGGCGTAGCACTCCTCGACGCGCACAAGCACGGCGGCATAGGTTTCGCTGAAACTCTTCGCGTCACGCTCGCCCATCATCAGCGCGATGCGGGCGAGTTCGGGTTCGGTTTCAGGCAGCGTGTGGCTCTGCTCGTCGCGGACCATCTGGATCCGGTGCTCGACATCGCGCAGATACCAGTAGCTTTCGGCCATGGTGCGCGCGGTTGCCGGGTCGATCCAGCGCGCGCGCGCCAGCGCCACCAGCATCTCGTCGGTGCGGCGCAGCCGCAGCTTGGGCATGCGCCCGCCCGCAATCAGTTGCTGCGTCTGGACGAAGAACTCGATTTCGCGGATGCCGCCGCGGCCGAGCTTCACATTGTGTCCCTTGACCGCGATGTCGCCGAAACCGCGATGCGCATGGATCTGCCGCTTGATCGAATGAATGTCGGAAATGGCCGCAAAATCGAGATACTTGCGAAAGACAAAAGGCACCAGATCCTTGATGAACCTCTCACCGGCGGCAAGATCGCCCGCGACCGGGCGCGCCTTGATGAAGGCCGCACGCTCCCAGTTTTGACCGCGGCTCTCATAGTAGTTCAGCGCCGCCTCAACCGGGAAGGCCAGCGGCGTGGAGCCGGGATCAGGCCTCAACCTGAGATCGGTCCGGAAGACATATCCCTCGCCGGTCCGCTCCTGCATGATCCGAACCAGACGGCGGACCAGCCGGGCAAAGATGTCGGTCGCCTCCTGGGGATCGCGGACAATTCCCGCTTCGGCTTCGAAGAAGACGACGATGTCGATGTCGGACGAATAGTTGAGTTCGCCCGCGCCATGCTTGCCCATCCCCAGAACAACGAGGCCGGAGCCCTGCCCCGGATTGTCGGGGTCATGCAGAGTGAATTTGCCGGCGGCGTGATCGGTCGATAGAAGGTGATCGAAGGCTGCGCCCAAACAGCCATCGGCCAGATCGCTGAGATGGCGGGTGGTCTCGTGACAGCTGATGATTCTGGCAAGATCCGCCAGTGCGACGGCCATCGCTACCTGGCGCTTGGCGCGGCGAAGCGCGCTCATGACTTCGGCTTCACTGGCAAGCCCGCCGTCGGCATTCCGCCAACAGTGCCTGGCCTTTTCGATCTCCGCGGTCACCAGATCTCCCACCGGCGCCGTCAGGCTGCGGCCCAGCGCCGCGGGATCGCTCAACGCAAGGTCGCGCAGATAGGGCGAAAGCGCCAGCGCCGCCGTCAGGAACTGACGTGCCGGGGTGTCGCGCGCAATACATCCGGAGATCTGCGGATTGTCCGCCGCGAGTTCTTTCAGATCGGCGAGCACGGATTTGGCGGCGGCCGCGGACGGCGGGGCGATCGGGTTTTCGGTGAGGTCGATCAGCCTTGGATGCGATGGAGTTCCGGTCATTTTCCCCTTGGCAGGACCATGGACGCCGCAAGGCCCGGGCTGGAATCGGCGCCTGTCGAGCCATCCTCGAGTTCAAGGCGCCCACCATGCAGCGCCGCCACCGCCTGGACAAGGCTCAATCCAAGGCCGGTGCCTGGTTTTGAACGGCTTTCGTCGAGCCGGACGAAGCGCTTGACCACATCCTCGCGGCGATCGGCCGGAACTCCGGGGCCGTTGTCGGTCACCGAAAGCCTGAACACCTCGCCCGAACGGACAAGCGATACGGTGATTTTCGGCGCGGCAACATCACCGACATATTTGACCGCATTGTCGATGAGGTTCGAGAGCGATTGGGCCAGAAGTTCACGATTGCCGGTGATGGTAAGACCGGGCGTGATATCTGCGGTCAGGACAACGCCTGCATCCTCGGCAAGCGGCTCGTAGAGTTCCGCCGCGTCGCGCGCCAGCCCGGACAGGTCGACCAGGCTCATCTGAGCCGTCGAGGATCCGGCCTCGACACGGCTGATCATCAGGAGCGCGTTGAAGGTCCGGATCAACTGGTCGCTGTCCGCGATCATCTGTTCGAGCGCCTGCTTGTGGCTATCGGCGTCTTCGCCGCCGGCAAGCGCCGCTTCCGCGCGGTTCCTGAGCCGTGTGAGCGGCGTCTTGAGATCATGGGCGATGTTGTCGGAAACCTGTCTCAAGCCCTCATTCAGCCGTTCGATCCGGCCGAGCATGGCATTGAGCGAGAGGCTCAGCCGGTCGAACTCGTCACCCGATCCGTTGACCGGCAGGCGCTGGGACAGATCGCCCGCCATGATCTTCTTGCTGGCCTTGGACATGTGGTCGATGCGTTTGAGGGCGCGGCGGCCGACGAAGAACCAGATTGCCAGCGCGCCGGCGAACATGATGGCCAGCGCCGTCACCAGGGCCTGACGGACAAGGCCGCGCACCTGTTCGCGCTCGCCGATGTCGCGGCCGACCATCAGCCGCATGCCGTTGGGGAGAAACACGATCTGCGCCAGGGCGCGATGATCCTGGCTGGAACGGTCGCCCAGACGCTCATAGCGGAACGGAAGCGTCGTCCATCCCTCATTGTCGAGCACGCCGGGCGCGATGGCGCCGATATTGCCGGCGATCAGTTCCCCGGTCGGCGCGGCGATCGCATAGAGGTTGGCGCCCGGCTGGCGGGCGCGGCGCTCGATCACCCGGACAAGGCCGGTGATGCCGTTGTTGCGATAGGCGCCTGCCACCACGCGCAACTCGCTGCCGATCACCCTCTGGATCCGGTCATGCTGCATGCCGACCGAGATCGAGGTGACATAGAACACCAGCGCCACGGCGCAGAGTGCGAACAGTCCGAGATAGAGGGCCGACAGCCGCACCGCGGTTGTCGACAACATGGCACGCAAACGGCTCATGGCGCGCTCATCCACCTGCCTTCATCATGTAGCCCGCACCGCGCACTGTCCTGAGCAGTGGCTCGCCGAAATCCTTTTCAATCTTCGATCTCAGCCGCGAGATATGGACATCGATGACATTCGTCTGAGGGTCGAAATGATAATCCCAGACGTGCTCGAGCAGCATCGTCCGGGTGACCACCTGCCCGGCATTTTTCATGAGATACTCCAGAAGCCTGTACTCGCGCGGCTGCAGCGGGATCGGCTGTCCGGCACGGCGCACCTCATGGCTCAGGCGGTCGAGTTCGAGATCTCCGACCCGGTAGGTGGTCTCCTGGTCGCGCGCGCCCTTGCGGCGTCCCAGGATTTCGACGCGGGCGAGCAGTTCGGAAAACGCGTAGGGCTTGGTCAGATAGTCGTCGCCGCCCGCACGCAGGCCCGTGACCCGGTCATCGACCTGGCCGAGGGCGGAAAGAATGAGGGCGGGCGTGTCATCGCCGTTTCGGCGCAGTTCGCTGATGATCGACAGCCCGTCACGCTTGGGCAGCATGCGGTCGACCACCAGGGCGTCATAGCTGTTCTCGGAGGCCAGGAAGAAACCGGAATCGCCATCGCTGGCGTGATCCACCGTGATGCCCGCCTCCCGGAAAGCACGGGAGAGGTAGGCTGCGGTTTCAAGATCGTCTTCGATGATGAGTATCTTCATGGGGATGGCCCTGACAGCTCTGACCCTTCGGGCATGCCCGGCGGATCGGGTCAAGTCAAGCACGCCGGTCTCCCGAAGAGCGTGGCCGGCAGGCATGCCGGACTGCATGCCTGCCGATGTTGCGCCTGCGTCTGGTCACTGGTCGCCGCTGGGGGGCGGCGGGAGGTCAGATCGCTTCGGCTCTGTTCCGGGCGCGCCTGATCGGGGGTAACCGGCATTGCGCCCGGAACATCCACCGCAGAGCGTGTCCGCGCCGGATTTCGGTTCAGGAGATCAGCCCTGGTCGATCGGCAGAGCGACGAAGCGCGAGCGGTTCTCGTTTTCCACCTGGAACAACGCCGCCTTGCGGCCGGCGGTGGCCGCACTGTCGATGATGCCAACCACGTCGGCGGCATCGGAGACATCCTGGTTGTTGACCGCGACAATAACGTCGCCGGCGCGCAGACCACGCTCTTCGGCAGCGCTTTCGGCGGCAACCGAGGTGATCAGCAAGCCCTTGCCGTTCTCAGCGGGAACAACGGTGAGACCGAAGTCGTCCAGTGTGGCTTCCGCCTGAGGAGCACTGGGCTCGTCCTGATCGTCGGTGTTCAGGGCTGCGGTCTCGGTCGGCAACGTGCCCAGCTCGACCTCGATTGTCTGGCTCTCGCCGTTGCGCCACACGGTGATTTCCGTGGTCTTGCCCGGCTCGATGCCGGCGATTTTCTTGGCCAATTCACGCGGACCTTCCACGGCTTCGCCATCGACCGCGGTGACCACGTCACCGGCTTCGATGCCAGCCTTCGCCGCCGGTGCGTCGGACTGCGGTTCGGTGACCAGCGCGCCCTGCGCTTCGGCAAGACCGAGCGATTCGGCAATGTCGGCGGTTACGGGCTGGATCTGGACCCCGAGCCAGCCGCGCTCGACCGTTCCGTCGTCGATCAGGTCCCGGATCACCGCGCGCGCCGTGGACGCGGGAATGGCGAACGCAATGCCGACATTGCCGCCCGACGGCGAGAAGATTGCGGTGTTGATGCCGATGACTTCACCATTGAGGTTGAAGGTCGGGCCGCCGGAGTTGCCACGGTTGACCGCCGCATCGACCTGGATGAAGTCGTCGTAGGGTCCCGCACCGATGTCACGGCCACGCGCCGAGACGATACCGGCGGTCACACTGCCGCCAAGGCCGAAGGGGTTGCCCACGGCCACGACCCAGTCGCCCACCCGAACCTTGCTGTCATCGGCAAAGTCGACATAGGTGAACTCACGGGCTTCCTCGACCTTGAGCACAGCCAGATCGGTTCGGCTGTCGCGGCCGATCAGCTTGGCGTCGAGCTCTGTGCCGTCGTCCATGATCACGGTGAAGGCAGAGCCGTTCTCGACAACATGATTGTTGGTCACGAGCATGCCGTCTTCGGAGATGAAGAAGCCGGAGCCCTGGCTGACCGGGCGAACCCGACCCGGGCGCCGCTCACCGTCGGGGCCGCGCCGGTCGCGTTCCGCACGGCGGTCGTCGCGATCGGGCTCGCCGCCGAACCCGCGGCTGAATTCATCGAAGAACCGCTTCATCGGGTGGTCATCCGGAAGATCCTCAAAGCCGCGACCGTTGAAGTTGAAATTGAACGGGCCGTCATTGGAGACCGGCTTGACCTCGGCCTGCACGCGAACGGAAACCACGGCCGGAGAAACGGCCTGGACCACATCCGCGAAGCTCGGAGCCTGAGGCGCTTCGACGCGAACGGGATCGGCAAAGGCGCCGGTCACCGGAGCCGGAAGGCCGGTGGCGAGCATTGCGGCGGCAACGCCTGCGATCGCGGTGGTGCCGAGAAAGCCCTTGGCCAACTTGCCCGGGGTCCTGGTCTTGGTCGAATTGTTGCTCTGGGGGGATTGCGACATGTCTCATCCTCTTGTGTTCTTGTCTGAAGGCCGGGTTCCCGGCTCTTGGCAATGACACATAGGGGCTGTTCGCTTACGACAAGCTTTCCGGATCATTAAACCTTGGTAATGTTGAGCGCCCAATTGCCGCCACAATGGGAGCTACTGGCGCCATCAGAATCCCTCAAGCTTCTGTTATAAATGAATCTTTTCTACCCATTCGAAGCTGGCGCGGGAGGCGCTGCCTAACCTTTCCTGTCGAGCCGGGTCGCGATTTTCGCCTCGTGTTCCAGTGTCCGGTGCACCGGGCACTTGTCGGCGATCTCGAGGATCTTCCCAGCCAAATCCTCGGGCACTCCGCCATCCACCGAAATGACACGCTCGAAACGGTCGATCCGCCCTTTTCCGGAGCGCTGCTCGTCGGTGCAATCCAGGCAGTCCTTCATGTGGACCTTGCTGTGGCTGACGGCCACGCTGACCAGTCCAAGCTCGATGTTCTTGTGCCGGGCATACATTCTCAGCGTCATCGCGGTACAGGCGCCAAGGCCCGCGGAAACAAGATCGTAGGGCGTCGGTCCGGTATCCGAGCCGCCGACACCGGCAGGCTCATCGGCGAGAAACCTGTGCGGCCCCGCCTGCACCGAGACCTGGAACCTGCCCTGACCGGTCTCGCCCACCAGCACGTGTTCGACCGGCTGACCTTCATCACGGGGTGCCTCATTGGCGAGGTAGCGCGCCGCCCAGGAGGCGATGATCCCGGCGGCGTAGTTGGCGTCGGCGGCGTTTGTGAGCAGGTGGTCTGCGCCATCCAGCGAAACGAAGCTCTTGGGATGTTTGGCTGCGGTGAAAATCGCGCTGGCATTGTCGATGCCGACTACTTCGTCGCGCGGGCCGTGCAGAACCAGAAGCGCCTTTCGCATTCCGGCGATCCGGTCCGTAAGCGTGGTCGCGTTCAGATCCTCGACGAATTGCTGCTGGATCCTGAACGTCCGCCCGCCGAGCTTGACCTCCGCCTCGCCCTTCTCGGCGATCTCGTTCACGTGCGGGCCAAAATTGTGGATCACGTGACTCGCCTCGGCGGGCGCGCCGAGCGTCGCCACCGCCTTGACCGAACTCAGGTCGCCCGCCACGGCCAGCACTGCCGCTCCACCCAGCGAATGGCCAACCAGAATTTCCGGAGCCGTATAGTGCTTCTCCAGCCATTCCGCAGCAGCCTTCAGATCCGCCACGTTGGATGAGAAGTTGGTCGAGGCGAACTCTCCGTCGCTGGAGCCAAGCCCGGTGAAGTCGAACCGCATCACGGCTATGCCGGCCCTCGCCAGTTCGCCGGAAATGCGACGGGCGGCCAGCGTATCCTTTGAACAGGTGAAGCAATGGGCGAATAGCGCCCAGGCGCGAATCGCACCTGCAGGCAGATCAAGCCTGGCGGAAAGCTTTGCGCCGGAATGACCTTCGAATTCGGCCCGAATGGTGTGCGCTGTCATGAGGCGCTCCTTTTTCACAATCGGGAGCCTGCATATCAGGTGAGGCGATCACGGTCTTCCAACACTTTTGCGAGTTCGGCTTGTTCCGCCTCGCTCAGAACCGTTGTTCCCGGCGCGACTGTCGCCTTGCCGCGCCCCCGGGCGTAGGTCATCATGATGCCCGCGCCAATCAGCAGGATCAGCACCGGCGCGCCCCACAAGAGCACCGTCTGAACGGAAAGACGCGGCGTCAACAGGACGAATTCCCCGTAGCGCGAGACGATATAGTCGATCACCTCCTCGTCGCTATCACCGGCCTGCAGGCGCTCGCGCACCAGAAGCCGAAGATCGCGCGCGAGTTCAGCGTTGGAATCGTCGATCGACTGATTCTGGCAGACGAGGCACCTCAGATTGAGAGACAGGTCACGGGCGCGTTCCTCAAGCGCCGGATCGTCCAGCACCTCGTCCGGATTGACCGCCGCAGCCGGTGACGCCATCGCCATCGCCAGCAGCATCAGGGCCATCGCCCGCATCGCGAACGCTCCGGCTGCAAACCTGACGGTTCGAACTCCCGCCAAACGCTTCATGACGTTGCCTCGGCTGCGGACTTGGCGCCGGCGCGCGCCCGGGCCCTGTTGGGTGCGCCGATGCGCAGCCGCCGGTCGAGCAGCGAGAGCACGCCGCCCAACACCATCAGCACGGTACCGTACCAGATGAAAGTCACCCAGGACTTCCACCAGACCCGGACAACGAGACCGCCATTCGCTTCGGCGTCTCCCAAAGAGATGTAGAGCTGGCTCGCCCCGAAGGTCAGGATGCCCGCTTCCGTCGTGGGCATGCCGCGAGCCGCATAAAACCGCTTGGCCGACGCCGTCCGGTCCACCGCGACGCCGCCGCTCAGAACGGTGAATTCGCCGGACTGGGAGGTATAGTTCGGCCCATCATAGTTGCGGATGCCCTCGAATCGGACCTGGTAGCCGCCAGCCTCGACCGTATCGCCGGGCTTCATGGCAATCACCGTCTCGGTCGAGAAAACACTCACCGCCACCACACCGATCACCGTTATCCCCAGACCCATATGAGCCAACGCCGTTCCGAATGCCGAACGCGGCAATCCGGCAAGCCGTGCAATCGCCACCCCGGCGCCGACCCGGCCAATGCCGGAACGCAGCGCCAGATCTGTCAGGGATCCGAGGATCAGATAGACGCCGAGCCCGATGCCGAGTCCCGCGAGAACCGGCGCGCCGGTCCGGATGAACACTACGGCCAGCGCGACCAGAAGCGATGCGCCGACGGCAAAGTAAAGCCGTTGCGCGGCACCGGCCAGATCTCCCCGCTTCCATGCCAGCAGGGGTCCGAAGGGGACTGCCAACAGCAACGGAATCATCAAGGGGCCGAAGGTCATGTTGAAAAAGGGCGGCCCGACGGAAATCTTGGTGCCGGTGACCGATTCCAGCAGCAACGGGTAGAGCGTCCCGATCAGAACCGTCGCGGCCGCGGTTGTCAGGAACAGGTTGTTGAGCACCAACGCCCCTTCCCTGGATATCGGCGCGAACATTCCGCCGGCCTTCAGCGATGCCGCCCTGAGGCCGAACAGCGCCAACGCTCCGCCGATGAACACCACCAGAATGCCGAGGATAAAGACGCCACGCGTGGGATCGGTGGCGAAGGCATGCACGGATGTGAGAACGCCCGACCGGACAAGAAAGGTGCCAAGCAGCGAGAACGAGAAGGTCAGGATCGCCAGCAGGACCGTCCATATCTTCAAGGCTTCGCGCTTTTCCATCACCAGAGCGGAATGCAACAGCGCAGTCCCCACAAGCCACGGCATGAAGGACGCATTTTCGACCGGGTCCCAAAACCACCAGCCGCCCCAGCCGAGTTCGTAGTAGGCCCAGTAACTGCCCATCGAAATGCCTGCGGTCAGGAACACCCAGGCCGCAAGCGTCCAGGGCCGGACCCAGCGCGCCCAGGCCGCATCGATGCGGCCCTCGATGAGCGCGGCAATGGCAAAGGCGAAGGAAATCGAAAACCCGACATAGCCGAGATAAAGAAGCGGCGGATGGATCGCGAGGCCGATATCCTGAAGGATCGGGTTGAGATCATTGCCCTCGACCGGCGCCGGGTCCAGCCGCATGAACGGATTGGAGGTCAGGAGCACGAACAGAAGGAAGGCAACCGTGATCCAGCCCTGAACGGCCAGAACATTGGCCTTCAGCGTGTCAGGCAGGTTTCGCCCGAACAAGGCCACAAGGCCGGAAAACAGCACAAGGATCAGAATCCACAGCAGCATGGATCCCTCGTGATTGCCCCAAACGCCGGTGATCTTGTAGAGCATCGGCTTGAGCGAGTGGGAATTCTCCGCCACATTCTGCACCGAAAAATCCGAGACCACATAGGCATAGGTCAGCGCCAAGAACGAAATCGCCACCAGCGTCAGAGATGTCATGGCCGCCATCGGCCCGGTCGCCATCAGCCCCGCATCGCGGCGGCGTGCGCCGACAAGAGGCGCCACCGACTGAACCAGCGCGGTTGCCAATGCCAGGACAAGCGCAAAATGGCCGATTTCAGTGATCATGACGTTCAATCTCCTTCACTGCGAGGCCCCCGGCGGGTCAGTCGGCGGGCGCTTCGTTCGGCTTTCCGCCCTGCCCGACGCCCGGCACCGGGTCGCCGTCCTGCCAAACGCCTTGCGCCTTAAGCGCATCCGCGACTTCCTTGGGCATGTAGTTCTCATCATGCTTTGCGAGCACGGTATCCGCCATGAACGTGCCTTCCTCGGGCGAAAATACGCCCTCCGTCACCACGCCCTGCCCTTCCCGAAAAAGGTCCGGAAGTATACCTACATAGCGCACTTTCACCGAAGCGCTGGTGTCGGTTACGGCAAAAGTCACGGCTGAGTTTTCCCCGCGCTCGACCGAGCCTTGCTCGACCAGACCTCCAAGCCGCACCCGGGTGCCGGGAGCCAGCGGTTGCGCCAGAACATCCGATGGCGAGTTGAAAAACACGATCTGCTCGCGCAGGGCAGAGGTGACAAGCGCGGCTGCGCCAGCCAGAAACACCGCACCCGCGGCAATGATCGAAAGTCGCTTCTGCTTCCGGTTCATTGGTTCTCCATCTTAGCCGCGATCCCGAGGCTGCCGGCCAGTTCAGCAAGCGCCTGACCGCCTTCCGACCCCTCGGGGAAAGCCGCCTGAGCCCTTTCCAGAGCCGACGCGGCAGCCGGGACATCTCCTAGCACTGCGTAGGACCGCACGAGCCTCAGCCACCCCTCGAGGTTGTCCGGATTTTCGGAAAGTCTTGCGTCAAGAGAGGCAACCATGCCGCGGATCATGTCGCCGCGCTCCTCATTCGACAATGCGGCGGCGGCGGCAATATCGGCCTGTGTCGGTCCGGACGGTCGCCCAGCGGCGCCGGAATCCGTGCCCGATCCGGCGGACGGGTCGTCGGCCCGGGCGCCCTCCAGAATGAACGGCGTGGCAGGTTTGACGTCCGGCGCAGGCAAAGCTGTCTGACCTTCGGGATCGGCCGGCGCCACGGGAACACCTCCAAGGGTCGAGGTGGCGACAAGGCCGAATTCGCGCGCAATCGCGTTCAGCGACTGCTTCTCTGCGCTTTCCCTCGCGAAGACGGCAAATGCCCGATCCAGCGCCGCCTGCGCCTTGTCCCGGTTGCCCGTCACCACATGAGAGCGGACCAGACGCAGCCAGCCCTCGATATTGTCCGGATCGCGGGCAAGCCGTGCTTCGAGACTCTGGATCATCGAGGAAATCATCGCCTGACGCTCCTCGGGGCTCATGTTACTGGCCGCTTCGATATCGGCGGCCGTCGGGTTGCCCGGAGCCGCCGAGCCGGCCACCTGTCCACCGGATGCGGGATCGGAAACAGGGCCGGAAATCGTTCCCGTTGAGTTGTCGAGTGCCGCTATCTGGGCTTCCACCGCCGCAATCCACGGAGCGCCTTCCGGCGCGCCGGCTATCATTGCACTAAACGCCGCACGCGCTTCGGCTTGCTTGCCCGCCTGCGCAAGGCCGACAGCCAGGAAGAATTGCGGACGCGGATCATTCGGATCGAGTTCGCGCGCGGTTTGAAACGCCAGCTTGGCTTCCTCGGTGACAAGACCTCCACCGGCGGAGATCAGCGCCTCACCGAGATTGGTCAGCCGTTCAGGCGTCGGTCCGAGAAGCGCAATTGTCTTGCGGAAGGCTTCAGCGGAGTCGGCAAACCGTTCGAGACGCAAGTAGATCGGCGCGAGCACCGACCAGCCGCGGCCGTCATCCGGGTTTTCTGCCAGGTGTCTCTCGGCACGAGCCACCAGCATCGGGAGGTCAGTGTTCTCAGGATCCGCCTGTGAACGCGCCGACAGCGGCAATTGCGGCAGGTCGGGCCGGCCGAGCTCGAGATAGGCTGTCACGGCCATAAGCGGCATGAACACCGCCACTGCGATCACTGCCGCCCGGCGAAGGCCGGCATTTCGGGTCTCAGAGGGTTCGGCAGATTTGCTCTTGCGCGACGCCGAGAGCAGTCGCCGTGAAATCTCGGTCCGCGCGACTTCCGCCTGGGCAGCATCGATCAGGCCGTCCGAAAGGTCCCGGTCAACCTCAGCAAGCTGATCGCGGTAGACCTCCATATCATGGAGTTCCGGGGCATCTGAAGTGGAATTGCGACTGCGCATCACCGGCCCGATCAGGGCGAGGGTGACGAGAGCGGTCATGACGGCTGCGATTACCCAAAATAACATGGCGCTTCAATATCCGAGCATTGCATGTTTTCCAACTGCAATCGGTCATGCGTGTGTCGATGGGGCGTTTGGTCGCGTCGTTTTCGGCAGAACCGGACCGGAACACCCTCTTGCACGCAGGATCGAATGTCCTGCCCGGTTTAGACGTTCCTCCCTCGCCTCCGGTTAACTCAGCGGTGTCCAGCTGCCATCCGGGTTGCGGCACGCAGCGCCCCGTCCGGTGACCGGTGTTCCGTTGATTTCCGCGGTGTGTGTGTACTGCCGGCAATTCTGCTGACCCACCTGGTAGGGTGTGCCGACGGTCACCTCGCCAGAGGTTCGGCCGATGGGCGCCTTCCAGGCCACGCTCTGGCCACCGGGCGTCTTCTCGAGCGCCTGGTATTCGGCCTCCAGCGATCTGAGGCGATCCGCGCGCGACAGCGTCGACGCCGCCTGCTCAGGCAGGATTCCACCGTTGAGAGCGCCAAGGATCGCATCGCTGCCCGCAGGTTGGGGATTGGTTGAAGCCGGGGCCGCAACAGGTCCGAAAGACAGCGGTTTTACTCCACCCGAGCCGGTACAGCCCGAAAGCAGCACCGCCAGCGCCGCAGCACCGGTCAGTCTTGCATAGGTTCTCACCAGATTGACCATCGCAGTGTTTCCTTCTGGTTTGCACGCCATCGTCAACTCACCAAACCGGTCAGCAGACACACTATTGCCGCGCGGCTGTGGCCGCATTGTGGCCGTCCGCGGAGGCGACGAACAGCCTGCATAAACGGTTCCGGCGCGTCTTGCCCCCCGATCATGGCCCGGCGCCGAGCCCGGGCAAGGTCAGGCGCGCCGACAAACCGCCGGAGGCCGCGCGCGCCAGCACGAAATCGCCCTGATACTCGGCGGCAATCTCGTTGACGATCGACAGCCCCAGTCCGGTACCCGGCTTGGTCTCGTCGAGGCGACGTCCGCGCTTGACCGCCTCGGCCATTTCCGTTTCGTGAAGTCCGGGACCATCATCCTCGATCTCGATGCGGAAGAACCGCCGTCCGCCACCGTCCGGATCACGCAACGGGCGCAGCCGCACGACGATACGGGTCCTGGCAAATTTGGCCGCGTTTTCGATCAGATTGCCCAGAGCCTCTTCAAGGTCCTGGCTTTCAACGGCAAGCATCGCCGTGCCCGGTTCGATATCCGCGGATATATCGAGGTTCGGGTTGAGTTTCGCCATGACCCGCACCAGCCTGTCAATCACCGGCCCGGCCTCGGTACGCGCAAGAACGCTGCCGCGCTGGGCCGCAATGCGGGCCCTGTCGAGATAGGTCTGAACCTGCGCCTGCATCGTGTCGGCCTGTGCGCGCACCAGAGCCGCGTGCGCAGGGGTCATGTCACGCGCCTCGTTGATCAGCACCGCAATCGGCGTCTTGAGCGAATGGGCCAGATTGCCAACTTGCATGCGCGCCCGTTCGACAACGCGGCGATTGGTGTCGATCAATGCGTTGATTTCACCGGCCAAGGGCGCAATTTCGCGGGGAAAGGTCCCATCGAGCTGATCGGCCTCGCCTGCGCGGATGCGTCCGAGCGCCTGGCGGGCGTGGTCGAGCGGTTTGAGCCCGAGCAGGATCGCCACGGCATTGACCAGCAGACTACCGATGCCGAACAGCGCCAGCGCCAGATAGAGATTTCGGGAGAACGCGTCGATTTCCGCGTCGAGAACCGCGCTGTTGCCGGCGACCCGGAAGCGCGCCGCCCGGCCTTCACTGTCGAGTTCGACTTCGGTTTCGGCGACGGTCAGGGCGTTGCCGAAGCTGTCACGAGCCGGATAAAACCGAAGGTACCGTTCGTCGAAGGGATTGTCGGCAACCGGCGGCACTTCCAGCGTTCCGTCTCCGATCGAGACCGAAGCGAGCCTGGGGCCCCTGGCGTCCGCGAGCGGCTCGACCAGCCAGATCCAGCCGCTGCCCGGCTGTTCAAACACCAGGTCACCCAGTTGCGGTCGGCCCTCAAGGCGGCCGCCCGGGCCGATCGAGACCGCATTGATGACGCTGTTGAGTTGAGCGCGAAGCAATTCCGCAAAGGCGCGTTCCGAACCACTGCGGTAGAGTTGTGAAATCACGACTGCGATGGCGACAAGCGCGATCACCGCCCACACCGTGGCCAGCAGAAGGACCCTGGCGGTAAGCGAGCCGCGTGTCATCCCGACGTTTTGCCTGCGCCGTCGCCCTCCGGCCGCGTCATCCTGTAGCCGAGCCCGCGGACGGTTTCGATCAGATCCACCCCGATCTTCTTTCGCAGCCGTCCGACGAAAACCTCGATCGTGTTGGAATCGCGATCAAAATCCTGATCGTACATATGCTCGACAAGTTCTGTGCGCGAGACCACCTGATCCATATGATGCATCAGGTAGGACAGTAGCCGGAACTCGTGACTGGTCAGCTTGAGCGTCACGCCGTCGACACTGGCCTTGGAAGCCTTGGTGTCGAGCCGTACCGGTCCGCAGGTGATTTCAGAAGAAGCATGACCCGACGCTCGCCGGATCAGGGCGCGGATACGCGCGAGCACTTCCTCGACATGAAACGGCTTGGTGACGTAGTCGTCGGCGCCTGCGTCGATGCCGGCCACCTTGTCGCTCCAGCGGTCGCGGGCTGTCAGGATAAGCACCGGCATTGCCCGGTCCGCCGCCCGCCATTTCTCGAGAACGGTGACACCGTCCATCTCCGGCAGACCGATATCCAGAATCACCGCGTCATACGGCTCGGTGTCGCCGAGAAAGTGGCCTTCCTCGCCATCATAGGCGCGGTCGACGACATAGGACTGCTCTTCGAGCGCTTCGGCAAGCTGCCGGTTGAGGTCCTTGTCATCCTCGACGATCAGAATTCGCATCAGATCCGCTCCCACTCGCTACCGCGCCATGCATCCATACATCATCCGGATTGTCCCGGCGCGTTCTTGATCCCATCGCATCCGGCGGCAAGTCCTGAATGCCCCGGATGCCGCCCGCATGTTTCCCGCCGGCATCATTGCGGAACGGAGACGGTGACTTTTTTCGGCCGCTCAGACCCGTTGCCCGGGACCAGCACGGTGATGACGCAGACGGTCTGGCCGCCCTGGTTCCGGGATGCGGCGGAGAGCAACTGGCCGCCGGTCTGACTTACGACCTGGGCCGCGGCGCCGGAGCAATCGGCGGCGGCTGTCACGATGGAGGTGCCGTCTGGAGTCCGCATTTCGGCCGCGGGCGCCGGAGTCACTGCGGCCTGCACGGCTATCAAGGCAACACTGAGAAAATTCGCTGTCATGGTCAGCCTGGATGGGTTCGCATTTCATTGTTGCTGAATTGATACAGGATCCTGCCTGAACCGCAAATGAATGGAAACATGCATGGACCCGCGCTTGCACCAGCCCTACCCGATACGCGATCTGGCCGAGATCCGGCCAACGAGGGCGATCAGCCCGCCAAGGGCGGCGCCGAGCGAGGCCATCATTTCGGTGAGCGCTTCACGTTCGGTGTCGGCGAGATCGATTCCGGCAAGGCCGAGCGCCGCCGCGACGAGCGTCACGAAGGCGCCCCACAGGGTCTTGGATTTCCACCAGGGTTTTGTTGTGTCCACGTCCGTTGTCCTTTCTCGGTATGGTCGCAAGAGTGGTTTGAAGTCAGAGGCGAAGCGTCGCCATGCGGGCGATGCCCCAGGGAATTCGCTTGCCTGCCTGCGCCACCCGCAGGGTCAATTCGTTTTGGGGAGTTGCGAAATCGGCCACCTCCTCTGCCGCTGCGTAGAGCCATCGCGGTTCACCCACCTCGACGGTCCGGACAACCTGTCCGCCGGAAAGGATTTCAGCGCGGTAACGCTCGAACCCCTCGTCGTCGGCGATTTCGGCGGGCGTCCAACTGTCGGCCTGAAGCCGTCCTCGACGGATCCATTCGAACGTTACCCCGGCAGGTTCGCGTCTTGCGCCAAAATGGACGGGCGACAGCGGCATCAGCGCCCGTTCGCCGCCCGCGAAAGCCGTCGGAGTGGCGCCATCGGCCTGCCCACCCGCAGGTTCGGCAATCCAGTTGAGCGCGCGGCCGGCCTCTTCGGGCGCCAGCCCGAGCGGCTGAACCGCCCCGTCGAGAAGGACGAACCGGGCGCCCGGACTTGCGCCTGCGCGCATGGCATCATCGGTGCCGCCTTGTCCGCGCAGCAGATTCGAAAGCCTCCAGCGTCCCGCGGCCAGTTCCTCGGCGTCCTCAAACTGCACGACTTCCCAGGAGCCGGAATCGGAGCGGACCGCTGCGGCATTGGCGCCGTTGAGCAGCGCCAGCCGGCTCACGGAGGAAAGACCGCCAAAGGCGAGGTCGAGCTCGATGGCAAGACGCCGGTCAATCCGCCCCTCGCTCCCGCCGGGTGGCAGAGCCGCGGTTAATGTTCCCAGTCTCGACGGCGCATCCAGCACGATCCGCGGCACGTAGCCTTCGGCCTCCGGTGAACTCGAGATTGCGATCCGCCGCCAAGGCGTGGCCAGACCGCCCGCCCGCGCCCACGCCGTTTCGTCACCGCCCGAAAGGACCGGCAGATCGACGAACGCGACTTCGGGCGCGAAATGGGCGCTGATGTCACCCTGTCCGGAAGACGGCAGCGTCCAGTCCGCGGTTGTCGCGAGCGCGTCCGCATGGGCGACTGCCTCGACACGGCGGAGGTCGCCGTCCTCGATCCGGAGCACACGAAAGCGCCCTGCCGGCGCATCGTCACGCTCAAAGCGCACGCTATCACCCGGCTGCAGCTCCGCGTTCTGGGGCGGAAGCGAGAATCTAAGCCGGCGCCTTTGCAACCGGTGGTCCTGCAGCCACCGGTCGGCCGCCGCTCGCGCCGACCCGGGTTCGACGGCAACGCTCAGCGCCAGGTCGCGCTGGCGCAACGTTTCGCCTTCGAGCCTTCGCGAGCGGGCCGATGCTGCGGCGTGGTCGGACAGCGGATCGGCGAACAGGATCACGGCCTCGTTGGCAAATTCGGAGATCTCGCCGCGCGTTTCCTCAAACAGGGCCCCCTCATCGGGTTCGGCCACGACCGAAATCTCGGCGGGCGCCGACGCAGCACCCGGCCGCGAAACGAAGACCAGCCCGCGCGGCCCCTCGCGCACATCAATGCAAAAGGCCTCCAGCAGCGGCGCGAGCACCGAACGCGGCGACAAAGGGTTTGAAATCACATGGCCGGTGAGCACGCCATCGACGCATTCGGCATCGAATTCCGTAAATCCGGCATCCGTTAGCACCGCCGCAATCAGATCGCGGACGCTGAGCGTCCCCAACCTTCCGGTGAGCCAGTGCCCGGTGCGCCAGTTCTGACCATCGGACCAGACCGTACCCGTCAGCGGAAATGCCGGAAACGGCCGCGCATCCCAACTCCACAGGTAGATATGGTCGCGGCTGACCATGGCGTCGGCGTTTCGCGGACCCGACCAATGCCCCAGATGCGCGTCCAGGAATGCGCGCTGCGCAAGATCGTCCCGGCCGCCGCTCGAGTACCAGGGCAGAGAGCTTTCGGATGATTTCGGATCGGGAAACACATTCGGCCGGTTCGCTCCCTTGTCGACGGCGGGACAGCCGAGTTCGGTGAACCAGAACGGCTTGGACCGCGGAACCCAGGGGCTTGGCGTTGCGGATTCGATCCCACCGACGCGATCATGATGCGGGTTTTCCCACCATCCGCGCAAATCCTTGATCCGGTAGACCCAGTCCTTGCCGGCAAGACCGTCGGAAATCGGCAGCCGCTCGCGCAGATCCCGTCCCGACTTGTCGGCATAGTACCAGTCATAACCCTCCCCGCCCTCGATGGCTTCGCCCATGGCGCGGGAATCATTGGCAAAGCGCGCACCGTCAGGATTGCCCGAGATCGTGTCCGTGTCGCGCCAGTCGGAAAGCGGCATGTAGTTGTCGATGCCGATCGCGCCGATTTCCGGATGGGCCCAAAGCGGATCGAGATTGAAGTGCATATCGCCCGACCCGTCATCGGGGCGATAGCCCGCGAATTCGGTCCAGTCCGCGGCATAGGTCAGTGTCGTGTCCGGACCCAGGATGGATCGGACGTCCTCAGCAAGCAGCATGAGCTCATCGACAAAGGGAAAGCCGCCATCGCCATCGCGCAACCGGGTCAAACCTCTCATCTCGGACCCGATGACAAAGCCGTCCACCCCGCCCGCCGCATTGGCCAGTGCCGCGTGATGCAGCAAGAAGCGCCGGTAGCCCGCGTCTCCGCCAAGCCATGTCACCGTCCCGGCAGCCACGGCAAGATCGGAAACTGCGGTCGAACCGCACAGCGCCGTGATCTCGTCGCGCATCGCCAATGTGCCATCCGGGCTTTCCGGCAATCCCGGCGCGGGACTGGCCGTGATGCGTCCCCGCCAGGGATAGGCAGGTTGCGCAGGCGAGCCGTCGGGCGCGGGGAGCTCGTTGTCCGCTGGGATGTCCATCAGCAAGAAGGGATAAAGCGTCACCTTCAGTCCACGGGCCTTGAGGTCGGTGATCGCCTCGATCACGGAGCTGTCGTCGGGCGTGCCGCCATAGGCCGGGCCGCCATCCTTGGCGCTGACCAGATGGGCGCTGATGCGGTTCTCTTCGCCCACCTTCCAGGGCCTGGTTTCGCCCGCTCGATGACGCACCTCGACGCCCGGCCGAAACCGGCAATGGCCTGCCCTGAGGTCGTCTGCGAACCAGGCTGAGACCAGCGCTACGGATTTGAGGTTCGGGCACAGCGCCTGCAACTCGTCGATCGACTGGCTCCAGTCGGTGGCGGTCTGGCGCATGTTGCGGTTGATCAGGCGCTGCGCGCCCACGCCCATGGTTTCGCGCACCGGAGTGGTTGCATAGCCATGCTCGGTCGATCCGGGGATCAGCGCCACCGCCTCGATTGCCTCTTCAAGGGCGCCAACCGGACGAACCACCTCGAACTGTAACGCCGGTATCCGGTTGCCGAAACCGTCGAGCGGCAGCCGTTCGAACACCACATAGGCCAGCCCGCGCCAGGCCGGCGCGCGCCCGCTTCCCTGCTTGGCCTCGATCAGCGGGTCGGGCAGTTGCGTCGCCGTCCCGCGGTAGACCCGCATGTCGATGGTTTCGAGATCCAGTTCACGCCCGTCCGCCCAGATGCGACGGATCGAGGCTATCGGTCCCTCGCAAAGCCCGAGCGCGAAGTTGGCGTGATAGCTGTAGCTTTCCACGGTCGGCCCGCGTCCCTTCCCGCCCTGGCGCTGCCGCGTCACTGTCTCCTCGAAACGAGTCGCCCAGATCATCGTTCCGGCAATCCGCATCGTGCCATGAACCTTGAGCACCGGCGTCCCCTCATCGGCGGAGGGAATGCGCGCGCCGCTCAGCCCGCGTCCCCGTATGGTGCGGCTGGAGTCGATCAGGCTGGAATCGAGAATCCCGCCAACAGTTGCGCCGACCGCTGAGCCGATGGCTGTTCCGACCGGACCGAAGATGCCGCCGAGTGCTGCGCCAGCCACCTGAAGCAGGATTGTTGCCATGTCGAAGTCTCGCTTTCACAATGGGATCGGACGTGGAATCCGGTGGATCGCGGCTATTCGCCGCCGCCACGAGAAAACCAGCGCGCTTTCGATCACCCCCGCCGCCTCGTATGCATGAATGAAGTGATCGGGATCTGTGAGGATGCCCGCATGTTTCGCCGCCACGCCTTCCCGCCACCGGAAAAGCACGATGTCGCCGGCTCGCGCCCGGGCGAACGGAACCGGCTCGCCGCAATGGCGCCGGGCGGCTTCGACCAGCCGATCGGCCCCGCTCCGCTCCGCCCAGTCGGGCTGATAAGGTGCGGGGGGGTCAACCGGACGGCCGGCGATCTCCTCGAAAACGGCCCGGACGAGTCCCAGACAATCGCAGCCAACCCCCTTCCGGCTGGCCTGGTGCCTGTAGGGCGTGCCGATCCAGCTTCGCGCCGCCTCCACGATGCGTGCACGATGGCGGCCTTCAGCATCCAGGGTGCTCATGGTACGATCGGCCGTCCGTCATGCACGGTGTCGGAATCGGCATAGCCATAGGCAAAATCGGTTCCGGGAAGATGCGGAAACCCCTGGAAATTGAGCGTGTTGGCGAATTTCGCAGAACAGGTTTCAAACGCCTTGTCGCACCCCGCCGTGGCTTCGACCGCATCGCCCGGCCGAGGCCTGCGGGCAAGCGGCGCCCAGAGCGAGATTCGCGTCCCGGCCGGGTCAGGGCCGTGGCCGGCGATGTCGGCGGAAACACCTCCGAGCAGGCCAGAGACAAAGTGCATCCGGCCGCCGGAAAACCAGCCGCGCGGCCGGTCCGCAAACCCGTTGACGATCAGCGTCACCTCGTCAACCACCTCGACAACGGAACCGCCGAGCCTGTAGGGCGGCCCCGTCAAGTCGACGCCGCAGCGTCCGTCGCCCAGATCCGCATCGCAGCGCCGCGCATATAGCCGGCCCGCCGGCTGATCGAGCCGGGCGGCGAGACTGCGCAATTCCACCCGGAACGCCGGCCCGGCGCTTGTCACCTCGCCGAGTTCGCGGGTCGAAAGCAAAACGTGCTGGGACGGCGATTGCCAATTGACAAGAAATGTCTCCACCCGCGCGTGATCATAGCGTCCGAGTGAGAGATCGTCGGCATCGATTGCTGCGTCCGAAAACGCTCCCGCGACATCGGCGGCATCAGCTTCAAGCCCGAGCCCGGTCTCGACCTCCGAGCCGCGAAATCCGGTTGCGGCCGAAAACACCGTTCCGTCAAATTCAAGGTCACGGTCGTGTTCGGTGAAGCCCATCACATGCCCGTCGGTTCGCGTGAGCCTCCAGGCGTGGCAAACCGTGGTGGCGGTGCGGGCCAGATGGGCGGCAAGATCTTCGGGAATGTCCCTCATGGCCGAACCTCCACGAGCGGGACCACGGGAACCGATCCGGCCCGGAAAGCGGCCAGCGAGATTTCGATGCGGTCGGTGTCAAAGCGCACAGGGATGTCGAACTCATAGCCGGCGGTGACCGGAACGCCCGGCGCGGGCGCCAGCGCCGACGCGATCGTCACGAGGCCCGCTTGCGCATCGACGGTGAAATCGCCCGGTTCGAGCGCCACGCCATCGATGGCAACCTGAACGCTGCCCTCCACCGGCTTTTCAATCCGGCGGGATGTCGAACCGCCCGCATCGGCGTAGGTCTTGGTCAATTCGAAAAGGGTGCGGACGCCATCTCCCTCGCCGATCGCCTGATCGAGCGCGCTCACGGGCTGGCCATGCGCCGCTGAAACATGATCGACGGGATCGCGAAACCGGAAGCCGAAGAGCTGCCCGCGGCGGGCCTCGAAGAATTCGATCAACCGGTACAGGTCCTCGAGGCTGCGCAATCCGGTGCCGACATCGTACCGGCGCCGGGAATGGGCCCACCGAGCGTTGCGCGTTTCCCCGCCATTCGACAGGGCGACAATGTCGGTGCGCCGTCCCGGCCCGCCGCTTGCACCCAGTGACAGGCGCAGGGGCAGCCGAATCTCGTGAAAACCGTCAGTCATCGCTAATCTCCATTTTCATCGGCGATATCCGCCTCTCAAAGCCCGCGGCGGCCGCGGCTGACCGCGCGCGCCAGCATGGCGGTGACCTGGGTCTCCGATTTGGCGAAACTCGCCGCGTCCTGCGTGGTCACGTTGAACGTCACCTGCACCGGCGGTGTGGAACGGCCCGAGGCGACGCCCAGCCGTCCGTCCGGTCCGCGCTCGAGCGGCAGGATCGCCTCGGCTCCCGCCTCTCCCATCAGCCCCATACCGTTGCCGGGCATCGGAAAAAGCGTCGGGCCGCCGACGATCCCGCCATCGGCAAAGGCCTGTATCCGCCCCGGCACTCCGCCCCTTGCGAAAGGCATGATCCTTGCAAGGTTGCCGGTCAGCCCGGCAATCGTCCGGCTCATCAAACCCTCGAGCGGCCGCATGCCGGCATCGAGGGCAATTCCGATCATCCGGTCGCCAAGACCGCGCAGCACGTCGTCAAGGCCTCGACCGTCCACAGTCGCCCGCTTCAACGCCGTCGACAGCGCCCCGCCGAAGGCGTTGGCCTTGCGGGTGAGGTCATCGAGCGCCCGTTCGGCGCCTTCGAGATCGAAGTCCCCGCCGGGTCCGAAATCGGGTTCGTCAGCCATCGTCTGTGCTCCTCAATTCTGCGGGCGGAAGCGTCGCGTCCGAATCCCCATGATTCCGATCCGCCCGCCGGGATAGATTCTCATTCACGGCCCGGCCCTCCCGGTCCGGGAACCGCGCCATCAGGGCTTCAAGGTCGTCGCGGCTGGCGTGGCCGGGATTGGCCTCCGCGCTGATCAAAGCGGCGAGTTCCGGCAGGCTCAGCGCCCAGAAGGCTTCGGGCGCAAGCCGCAGGCGACCGAGGCCGAAACGGATGACGGACGCCCAGGGAAACGGTGTGTGGTCGCCTTTTGTCACCGAGATGCCGCCTGCGTTCCGCCGGGATTTGAGCTGTCCTGACGATCCGTGTTCGCGCTCTTCGCCGCAGGTCGGTTTGCTTGTCCTTCACCGTCGCCGCCGAAGGTGGCCCACAGCAGCTCAGTGGCAATGGCCGCGAATCCGGCCACTCCCCCCTCGGCGGACATCTGGGCCACGTCTTCATCGCTTGCGATGTTGCCTGCGCCGCGCAGCCCCGCGCCGACGATCCGGATGATGTCCCCGGCGGAGAGACGCCCGTGTTCGAAGCGCTCGGCGAGACCGGCGAGATTGTCCACGCCAAAGGCGCTTTCCAGTTCCGCCAGGGCACCGAGGGTCAGGCACAGGATTCGGTTCTCCCCGTCGAGACGGGCGGCAATCTCACCGCGATGCCTGTTGGGATGCACACGCATGGTTCAGATCTCCGCAAACTGGAGTTCGCCAGCAGATTCCATGGCGATTTCGAAGGTCATCTCGCCATCGTGGCGGCCGGCATATTCGAGTGCGACGATCTGGAAAGGCCCGGTGACGGTTCCGAACTCGGGGATGACGACCTGCCAGTCGCGGATCTCGGAGCCAAAAAAAACGCTGCGCGCCAGGGCGTCGCTGGCCTGATCCTTGAACAGCCCGCCACCCGAGAGCGCCGCGCGCTGCACGCCCGCGCCGCCCAGCAATTCGCGCCAGCGGCCCGAGGATTCCGCGTCGGTGATGTCCACGCTTTCGGCATTGAAAGCCAGCCGTCGGGCGCGCAGCCCGGCGATGGTGACGAAGCTTCCGTCGTCGTCGATCTTGATGAGCAGATCCTTGCCCTTGCGAGCGGTCATGGCTGTGTCCTTTCCTGTTCTGGGGGACGATGTCGGCGTTACGGTTCTGTCACCGCGCGGAACCTCAAACGCGCCACATGCAGCGCGCTTTTCGGCGCACGGTGGCTGACCGTCCGTTCGTGGCGTAGATTGACCAGCGTCGCGCCATTGACGGCCAGGTCGGCGTCGTGAAGCGCGGACCGCACCGCGTCGGCCAGTTCGACGGCTTCCCTGCGGCCGTTCCGGCGGGTCCATGCCTCGATGTCGAAACGATGCTCGGCACCGGGCCCGTCTCCGGTCGAATAATCACTCGAAACGATCTCGCCGAGAACCAGGTACGGCGGTTCGGCACGGGTGATGCGGCGGTCGAAAACCCTGCCCGGTCCGGTAATCGCGGCAACCGCCGTATTTTCGGACAGGCGCTCATAGACGGCTTGCTGCAATGCATTTGCGCTCATGGACGGGTCTCCTCGCAATCGCAGATCAGATAGCGGCGGCTCTCGTCGGGATCGCGGACCGCGCGCACCAGCAGCGACCGCCCGCGAAACACGAAGCGCATGTCTTGGCAAACATCCTGCCGGTGGCGGATCGTGACGCGGTGGATGACCGGCGCGATCGCTGCACCCGCCTCCTCGCGGGGCACGGCGCGAAGCGGTTCCACCCGGCCCCAGAGGTCGGCGATCACGGTCCAGCCCCCGTCCACTCCGCCCTGGCCGTCGCCCTCGTCCGCGGGCGATTCAAGTCGCAGCCGCGTGCTCAGGCGGCCGGGGTCGAGCCACAGCCCGGCCATCACAGGCCCCTCCGCATCCAGGGGGCGATCAGGCGTTCATAGCCTTGCGGGATGGCTGCGGGTTGCATGTCGGCCGACACCGCACCGCGGAATTCGTAGAGATGCGCGGCATGGACAAGGATCGCCCGGATCAGTTCCGGCGGTATCTCGTTGGCGCTTGCAAAGCCGGCGGTGAATTCAATTTCGATGCCGTTGATCGGCTGCCCGGGCCGCAGCCTGTCGCTGACCGCCAGCCGCGCGGGCCGGGCCGTCGCGTCGAGCAAGACGCCGGAAAGCGCCGGTTCCCGAGGCAGGCCATCGATGTCGTAAACACGAATCGCATCAATGGATTGCA
Organism: Hoeflea sp.; assembly: GCA_040218025.1. Taxonomy (GTDB): domain Bacteria; phylum Pseudomonadota; class Alphaproteobacteria; order Rhizobiales; family Rhizobiaceae; genus Hoeflea. Next base: position 314,492 of record JAVJQD010000011.1, read on the forward strand.
CCGGCGTTCTCAGAAGTTCTATGACCGGTCCGTCAGGCCAGTCATCCAGGACCAGCCTCAGGCCGCGCTGCATCAGAGCGGTTCCGGTCACGGCCTCGAGATGGGTGCGGGCAACGCGGATCAGGCTTTCCAGAAGCGCATCCTCGTCATTCAGGTCGATGCGCATATGGGCTTTCAGACCGGCAAGCGTCACCGGCTCCGCCAGCGGCGGATCGGTCTCAATCAGGGTCATGGCAGTCTCCGGCGGAGAGAATTCGGGAGAAGGCGGTCCCGCCGCCGGGGAGGCAACGGGGCGGGACCGCCCATGATGAAGTTCGCAAGCGGATCGATCGTGACTGGTGGATCCCACCCGTCTCGATCAAACCATTAGGCCGCGAACTTCATCAGCTTGATGGCCTCGAAGTTCTGCACCCCGCCGCCAACGCGCTTGGTCGTGTAGAACAACACGTAGGGCTTGGCCGAATAGGGATCGCGGAGGATGCGCACCCCGGTCCTGTCGACCACCAGATAGCCCCGGCGAAAATCGCCAAACGCGATTGAGGCGGACCCGTCGTCGATATCGGGCATGTCCTCTGCCTCGACCACGGGGAAACCCATCAGCGAGGCCTGCTGCCCGGCGCCGGCTGGCGGCATCCACAGATAGTTGCCGTCGGCATCCTTGAACCTGCGGATCTGGCTCTGCGTCTTGCGGTTCATCATGAACCGGCCGTTCTGGCGGTGCCCGGCCTTCAACGCATAGATCAGTTCGATCAGCCGGTCTGACGGTTCCGCGCCGAAGCCGCCTGCCGCCCCGGTGCCGATGTGGCCGAGATTGCCCCAGCTCCACGTCGCATCATCGACGCTCGGATAGTCGAGAAAGCCGCGCGGCTTGTTCACGCCGTCGCCACTCACAAAGGCCGCACCCTCCTGCTCTGCGAAGGCCGCCTCCACCTCGGCCGCAATCCAGCTTTCGATGTCGAGCGCGCTGTCCTCGATCAGCGATGCGGTGGCCGCCGGCATGGCGTAAAGCTCCATGGTCGGGAACTGCAATTCGGCAAGCTGCGGCGTTGATGTCTGGGGCCGGGCGTCGGTCTCGCCCACCCAGCCGGTCGCCATGCCATCGAGCGCGAAGGGCTTCTTCAGCACAGCCCCGGAAACCTGCCGGACCGTCGCGATCGAGCGCACCGGCGAGAGTTCGGAGAGCCGTCGGCCGATCTCCGTGTCAAGTTCGTCGGGCACCAGATAGCCGCCATCGGCGTCGCTACCGGTCGACATGGCCTTGAGTTCGCCCTGGCGCAGCGCCGCCTCCTCGCCGCGCCGCACATAGGCGTCAAAGGCTTGGCGCACGGCGGACGCCTCGCGACCCTGGGACCCGCCGAGGCTTGGCCGCGCCTGCTTGATCATCAGCCGGTCGAGCGCCTGCCTCTGCTCGTCGAGCGAGCGGTCGATGCGGGCCATCTTTTCCTCGGTCAGCACGTCTGCGCTGCCGCGCCGCTCGATATCGGCGATGCGCTGGTCGTTGTGGAGCTTGTACTCCTCGAAAGCGGTCATGAAACTCTCGAAGGCGTCGGCCACATCGGCGTCGACCGATTTGCGTTCGGGCGCATGCGCGGGTCTGATCTTCATGGTCATTGGCTTTGTCCTTTCAGGGGCGTGGGTCAGGTGTCTTGGATCGGGGTTGGCAGACCTTGCGGTCCGTCAGGGGCCGGCCTGCGGCGTGAGCGTCCGGGTCAGGTCGCGCAACCGCGTCTCCAGCCGTTTGAGATCGTCCGGCCCGGCATCCCGCCGTTCCGAAAGGGCTGCGTGTCCGCGCGCGATAAGCCCGCGCGCCTGGCGTCTCGTCAGCCCCGCATCCCGCGTGAGCCGGCGTTCGAGTTCGCGTTTGGTCGGAGCGCTGACGCCGGGTGCGGTTTTCACCGCGGTCACCCGCGCTCCGGGCTGCATCGGAAAGGTGACCACCGAGATCTCCCAGAGATCGGCGCTCAGGATCCGCCGCACGCCGCCCTTCGCCTCGTTGCGCGAACGAAGGGTCTGAAAGCCGATCGACAGACCGTCGAGCGCGCCGGATTTCATCAGTTCGTGCACTTCGCGGGCGCGCGCCACGCCGAGCGAGAGCTTGCCTTCCACATGCAGGCCGCGTTCATCCTCGCGGATCGAAAGCCAGCGTCCGATCGGCTGATCCGGATCGTGCTGATAGAGCATGCGGACATCGCTCGGTCCGCGCTGCCTCAGGGAGGAGGAGAAGGCGCCGGGTTCGATCACGTCGCGGCCGAGATCGATGGCGCCGAACAGGCTGGCGTAGCCCGAAAAGCTGCCATCGCCGCTTACATCTTCCAGTGCCAGGTCGACGCGCTTCCGCTGCCGGCCGGATGTGCTCCAGTCCGTTGTCATGGTGTGGTCCTTGCTGGTGTCGAATTGTCGTCTGCGCTTGGCGGGCAGCGTTAAAAGTCAGCGCCGACGGGGCTGCTCAGGCCCCGGGCCCGCGCCCTGCCCGGTCCGCGATCCGGGTGAGCACGCCCAGCACCCACCAGGCCGCAAGGCTCGCCGCGGCCGACCCCATCAGGACGGTCTCGTCAGGCGTGAGCAGCTCGGTCACGCCCATGCGCTGGCTCAGCGCAACGCCCGCCGGGCCTCCGAACACCAGCCCGGAGGCAATCCCGACGACGGCGCGCGCAGTCGCTTCGCGGGCGCCCCGTGGCATCATGTAGGCGAGTGAAACCAGCGCCCCGCACAAGGCGCCCGCCAACCGGGCGGCAAACAACGAAGGATCGGGTCCCAGGATCTGCATCGGTCTTCCTCCGGATGTGTGCGGGCGCACGGGTTCACAATCTGATTCAACCTGCTGCCGGACGGAATCCGCGTCATCCCGCAACACGTTGATATCCCACAGCTTCGCGCTTTTCCTCGTCGGTCAGGAAATCGGCCGCGCCAAGCCGCGCCCAAAGCGCGTCCCGCTCGGCCGAAAGCCCCGGCAGCCGGTCGGCGTCATAATCGATCCGCAGTCCCGCGCCGTAGACAGGCTGCAGCCAGGCGGTCAGCGCCTGCGCCGTGCGCGCCACCAGCGGCAGCACGGTCAAACGGCAAAAGGCGCGGTTGGCCTCCTGGTAATTGGCATAGGTCAGGTCGCCGGGAATCCCCAGCAGCATCGGCGGTACTCCGAGAGCGAGCGCGATGTCGCGGGCGGCCCCGTTCCTGGCCTCGACGAAATCCATGTCACGCGGCGTCAGCCCCATCGCCTTCCAGTCGAGCCCGCCCTCGAGCAGCATCGGCCGGCCGGCGCGGCGCGCACCCTGATAGCCCTCCTCGAGTTCGGCCTTGAGCCGCTGGTATTGCTCGGGCGTCAGGTTGCCGCCTTCCTTCGGCTGGTAGACCAGCGCGCCGGACGGCCGTGCGGAATTGTCGAGCAGCGCCTTGTTCCAGTTCATCGCCGCATTGTGCAGGTCGAGCGCCATCAGAGCCGCCTCGAGCGGCGCGAAACCGAGATGGTCGTCGAGCGGATGAAACAATTTGAGGTGCAGCAGCCCCGGCCCCTCCTCCGGCTGGGCGGCGAACCGTTGCCGCCGCCCGCCCGCCTGGTGCTCATAGGCGACCGGCCAGCCGTCTGCCCCCTCGATCACCCGCATCCGGTCCGGCCTCAGCAGTTGCAGCCCGGCCACACGCCCGCCGCTTCCGACCGGATTGATCCAGGCGTTGCCCGACAGCGTCAGGTGCCCGTAAAGCGCTTCGAAGAACACGTTTCCGGCGCCAGCAGGATCGGGACGGGTCAGCAGGTCCAGCACGGGATGCCGCTCCTGCTCGCGGGCGCCTTCGAAGACCACCCATGGAACGGAAGCCGCGGCCTCGGCAATCATGCGAACCGCGCGGTGGGCCACCGGGTTCTTCATGAAGCCCTCGCGCGCCATCGCGGCATAGGAGCGCCCGCTCCACTGCGCGTCACCCCCGCCCGAAAGTGCGGCCAGCGCGCCCGGCAGCCAGCTCTTGGTGGCCGGAGGACTTGGAACCGCGGCGCGGGTCCGATCCGCATTGCTCCAGGGAAGCTTCATTCCGAATGCCATGATGTTGCCCTTTCGAGATTCAGTGGTTAAACCCTGACGTCTACTCGCCGCTGCGCACTGCCTGAGGATGTGCATCCCTGCCCACAAGGAGTGGCCGTTTGCTGTTTCAATGGTTGGTCGTCGCCAGCATTGCCGGGCTCGTTGTAACGTCCGTGGTTCACTCAATCGGCGGAGAAATCTATCTGTTGCGGCCGCTGTTCAAACACCGCGGCAACCGGATACTCGACCACCAGCTGGCCCGCATGGTCTTGCGTTTCGCCTGGCACATCACATCGGTTACCTGGTTCGTTCTGGCCGTCATTCTGTACGCGCTGGCCTTTGACGAGCCGCGTTTGCAAACGATGATCCTGGGCAGTGTGGGCCTTGCTTTTGCCGCGATCGGAATTTTCGATCTCGTTGTCAGCCGCGGTCGCCACATCGGCTGGCCGCCCCTGCTGCTGACCGGCGTCTTCGCCCTCGCCGCTTTGTTTTACCGCTGAACACCGTTCACAAATGCCGCACCTGCGGCTCGCTCCGGCGGCCCAGAAGCAGCTCCGTCAGCGCCCAGACCAGCGCGTCGAGCCGGTCGGGAGACCTGCCCGACGACAGGCCGTCCGGGCCGAAGTCGCACATCTGGTCTTCCAGCGCCGCGAAGTGCCCGGCATGGATCACCCGGCCCTGCTCGTAGAGCGCCGCCACCGGCTCGGCGCGCAGCCACTTGCCGCGCGTTGCGCGCACCTGCCTGACCGGCAGCGTCGGCTCGACGGTTCTGAGCACGCTCGTCACCATGTCGCCGCCCTGGTTGATCTCGGCCACCACGCAATCGGCGTCGAAACGCCGGTAGAGCCGGGCGGTCGCTTCCGCCCATCCCGACGGGCTTGCGCCCTCCACCGACCCGTCCGCCAGCACCACGGCCCGGCCGTCGCCATCAAGCCCGACGGCCACGATGCCGCAGCAGGAGTGTTTCGCCTCACCCGAGGCAGGCGGGTCGACCGCCACCACGATGCGCGACATCGGCCCGTGCACCCGCACCGTCAGCGCCTCGATCTGCCCGCGCCGCCAGAGCCCGTCCTCGCGGTCGGCGATCAGTTCGCCGTCGAGTTCCTGCCGGCCCAGCCGCGTGCCGCCGTAGCGGGCACGAACGGTCTCGATAAAACCGCCCGCGAGGTTCGCCGCATTGTCGGCGGTCCTGATCCGCGTCATCCGCGTGCCGGCGTCCTTGACCAGCGACAGCATCAGCGGCGTCGCCCGGGGCGTCGTCGTCACCATCTGGCGCGGCGCCTTGCCGAGCCTCAAGCCGAATTGCAGCATGTCCCAGGTCTCCCGGGCGTGCCGCCACTTGCCCAGCTCGTCGCACCAGGCGAGCGAGAATTGCGGGCCGCGCAGGCTCTCGGGATCTTCCGAGGAGAACATCTGCGCCACCGCGCCCGAGGGCCAGACCAGCCTGCGCCGCGTCGCCTCGAAGACGGGCCGCGCGCTTCTTGCCACGCCCAGAATCCCGGACACGTTGTCGATCATCACCTCGCGCGCATCGCCGAAGGTTTCGGCCACCAGCGCAATGCGCCCGTCGGGACCGAGCCCCGGCAGATCGCCCGAAGCAATCGCATGCACCCATTCGGCGCCGGCCCGGGTCTTTCCGGACCCGCGCCCGCCCATCAGCAGCCAGGTGCGCCAATCGCCTTCCGGCGGCAATTGTTCGGGCCGCGCGACGAGCTGCCAGTCATGGGCGCTGGCGATGAGCGCCCGGTCGTCGAGCCGCCCGACATAGTCAGCCAGCAGGTCCGGCACGCTCCCATGTTCGCCCGGCAAATCATCCTGCCCGCCAGGCTGCGAAATTGAATCATGACACTCGCTCAAACCCTTGTTTTTCATCATGTTCGGACAGGGCTGGGATGCCGTGTCCCGGCTGTCTCGTTCTGCGACTCCAGCAGGCGCATGCCTCTTTACCTTCGGCGCGAGACCCCACCCGCAAGCCAGCAGATTGCGGATTGGAACCGGCGAGCCAGGCACCGGGTCCGACCAGACGCCGAGTTTGAGCGCCACCGTCATCGACCGCAGGATCATGCCGCACCCTTCCGATACTCGTTTAATAAAGCCACGTTCCAAAAACACCTGACCCGTCCCACCGGAAGGATCAGTGGTAAATCCGAACTTTCCCATCTCCGTCATCCCGGACCAGATCCGGGATCCAGCAGCCGCGCGTCCGCGCGGCGAAAGACTCCTCCAAGCGACTGCTTCATCACAAGAAGCCCAAGGCTCGCAGAAGCTCGCCGGCTGGATACCGGCTCAAGGCCGGTATGACGGGTAGAGAGGCTTTGCCGGAAAACGACATCCCGCCAGCCTCTTTGTTGCGAAGGCCGCCTCCACCTCGGCCATCAATGCGAAACCCTCGAAGTTCACCGGTGAAACCGGACCTGTCCGTCCTCCGTCATCCCGGACCAGATCCGGGATCCAGCAGCCGCGCGTCTGCGCGGCGGAAGACTCCTCCAAGCGACTGCTTCATCACAGGAAGCCCAAGGCTCGCAGAAGCTCGCCGGCTGGATACCGGCTCAAGGCCGGTATGACGGGTAGAGAGGCTTTGCCGGAAAACGACATCCCGCCAGCCTCTTTGTTGCGGAGCCGGCAACCCCCTGGCCATCAATGCGAAACTCTCGAAGTTCACCGGTGAAACCGGACCTGTCCGTCCTCCGTCATCCCGGACCAGCTCCGGGATCCAGCGACCCGGCGTTTGCCGGGTCGGAAGACTCGCTCTCCTCACAACCCGCCGGCCCATCGCCGTCCCCACCCGCCAAACCATCGGCTCCACCCTCAGCCACCCGTTCCGCCACCATCCGTTCGGCGGCGGAAAGGATCAGCTGCCGCACGGTCCGGCGCATCTGTTCGCGCTCCTCGCCGCTCAGGCGCTCGCCGGATGCCCGGTTCGCGTCTTCGGCGATCAGCCGTTCCATCTGGTCGATCTTTTCAAGCGTGCGGGCGATCAGCGCCACCTGGTCGACCGCCGCCTTGCCCTCGAGGCCGTCCTCGCCCAGCCGCGCCGCCTCGCGGTCGAGCACGGCCCGCATCCGCCCCAGCATCGCCCGCGTGCTTTCAGCCGAAGGCTTCGCAATGACGTCGGCACCTCCGCTCTGACCTGTCACAAGGGGCGCAGCCTGCGACCCGTCCACGTCAGGCCGGTCCGACTCCGGACAGCAACCGGAAACGCCACCCCCGCCGCCACCGGGGCCGGGACGGGACCCGGTGTTCGCATCCTGCGCGACCGCGCCCAGCCCGACCTCGCCCAACCCGGCCTCGCCCTGCTTCATTTCACCCTGTTTCACCTCAAACGGTTCGAGCGCCAGCAACAGATCGATCAGCCGGTCGATAAGCGCCGCCTCCTGTGTCAAACCCATCCCGCCTCCGGCCGACAACGGCGAACTTTCCGCGCACACCGTGTCGGCCGCCGTCGCGTTGACGCCGTCTGTCATGGTCGATCCTCGTTTTCTTTCGCCGGCCCGTTTCGCGCGGCGGGATCGCAGCTCAGACTCCGCCGCCACCGGGCAGCCGTCAGAATCTCACGGCCAGCCCCGATCCGGGTCCGGCCGCACACCGCAACCGGAAGGCCGGAATTCGGCCAACAAAAAAGCGCCCCGGACGAACCAGAGGCGCTTGGCGCATTTCCATCATGTTTTCGTCTCTCGCAAAGCCTGCCAGGCACAAGCCCGCAAACCCGCGCATCAAACCAGTCCCGCCGATGCAGCCGTCCCGAGGCACTGCCCGAAACCATCAAACGAGCAGCTGAACCACCCGCCCCATCGGCGCAACTCTGTGACGATGACACAACCCTACCAAAGGACCGTCACGCTGTCAAGGATTATTTTCCTAATTATATACGTGACAAAAGTGACCGATTCGCCTATTTAGAAGCTGACAGGTCGGCACTCACGTCACGGAACGGAGAATGTTCCTATGACGGACAATGAACGAGATAAAGAAGTGAATGAGTTAGCCAAACGGCTGCACAGTGCGTTGGAGGCAGTGTCACCAAGTGCTTTCGTGGGGAGCTTTATGCATGGCAAGGAAACCACGCTGGACGGCTATTTTGATTTAGAAAAGGTAGCTATGATTTTGCTTCAGCGACGGAGTTGATAACGGCAATATAAATTTCAAGTACATCTTCGAACGCCTCCCAAGTGACATCAAACTTTAACATTTCTCCTTTTCGAGTTGAAGTGTATGTGCGCCCAACTAAGAGCCCGATTTGAAAGTTGTTGAGTGATATCAGTGGGATGTGATTCCGTCGGATTGTCAAAGATTCGATGGAGGCCACTGTGTCCTGGACTGATATCACCCGCGCTGAGCATAACCGCAATTCCGACCGCTATCCAA
>JAVJQD010000024.1:0-159797 GCA_040218025.1 Hoeflea sp.
CTAACGCGCAAGCCAGCCGCCATCCACCGGAACCACACTTCCGTGAATGAAGCGCGAAAGATCGCTGCAAAGAAACGCAACCGGTTCCGAGACCTCAACCGCCTCACCCCAACGATCCGATGGAACCCGCGCCAGAAGCGCTCGCTCACGGTCGGGATCCGATTGAAGGGCGGCGGTATTGTCGGTTGCGATGTAACCCGGCGCGATGCCATTGACATTGACGCCCCTGGCTGCCCATTCGTTGGCGAAGGCGCGCACGAGTTGGGCCACCGCGCCCTTGCTGGCGGCATATCCGGGCACCGTGATACCGCCCTGGAAACTCAAAACAGAGGCGATGAACACGATCTTCCCCGCTCCGCGGGCGAGCATTGGGCGCCCCACCGCCTGAGTCAGGATGAAGGGTGCGTGGGTATTGACCGCATGCACTTGATCCCAGTCTTCAATGGGATGGTCGGCGGCCGGCGACCGCCGGATTGTCCCTGCATTGTTGATCAGGATCTGGATGTCGCCGCGCCTCTCCAACTGAGCGGCAAATTGGAGCGTGGCTTCGCGATTGGAGAAGTCGCAGCGATGCGCAGTGAAGTCTCTGCCCGCCGCGCGTACTGCCTGTTCGGCATCGCTGCCTGAAAGCTCCAGAGAAGCGCTGACCCCGATAATGTCAGCACCTGCTTCCGCAAGAGTCCTGCAGATGGCGAGACCAATGCCGCGTTTGCAACCGGTCACGAGCGCGGTCCGGCCCGTAAGGTCGATCGCAAGACTCATGGCAGCACCATCCGCCGCGGATCTCCGAGAAGCCGCGCGTAGCGCGCCATGAAGCGCGCGGCATCGGCGCCATTGATCACCCGGTGATCGTAGGAAAGATCGAGCGGCGCCATGGGAACGGGAATCCATTCTTCATCTTCCCAGACAGGCGCCATCTCCGTTCGTGTGATGCCGAGGATGGCCAGTTCGGGCGGATTGACGATCGGCGTGAAGGCCGTCCCGCCGATGCCTCCAAGGTTCGAAATAGACATTGACGCCCCGCCCATTTCCTCAGGCCGGATCTTTCGTGACTGGGCCCGGCCCGCAAGATCGGTGATATCTTCGGCAATCCGCCACAGTCCCTTGCGGTCTGCATCGCGGATCACCGGCACCATGAGCCCGTATGGCGTGTCGACGGCTATTCCGACATGAATGTATTCTTTAAGTATCAGGGTGTCGCCATCGGCGGACAGCGAGGCGTTGAAGCGCGGGAACTCCTTCAGGCAGATCGAGAGCGCCTTGACGTGAAAGGCAAGCGCGGTAAGTCGCACGCCGCGCCTTGTTGCCTCCGGTTTCAGCGATGCCCGCAAGACCTCGAGCCTGCGCAAATCAGCCCGGTCATGATGCGTCACCTGCGGAATCACGGAATTGGCCGCCGACAGATTGGCGCTCGCCACTTTGGCCATGCGTGAGACAGGTTCCTCGCGGACCGGGCCGGAGGCCGCGTGGTCGACATCCCAGTATCTTGAACTGGCCGGCGGCCCGGAGGAGCCGGTCGTCTCGGCGTTCAGATGCATGTCCACGTCTTCCCGGGCGAGCGTGGTGCGGCCGGACTTTCGCGCCACCTCGTCAAGGTCGACATTGTTGCGTCCGGCATAGGCCACCACGGACGGGCTTGCGATGTAGCTTTGTGCACCCATGTCACCACTCTGCCGAAATGTACTGGGTTTCCATGAACTCCAGCATGCCTTCATGGCCGCCCTCGCGACCAAGACCGGATTGCTTGACGCCGCCAAAGGGCGCCGCCGGATCGGAGACCAGTCCGCGATTGAGGCCGACCATGCCATATTCCAGGCGCTCGCAGACGCGCATTGCCCGTTTCATGTCCTCGGAGAAGACATAGGCGACGAGCCCGTACTCGGTGTCATTGGCCCTGCGGATGACGTCCTCCTCATCTGAGAAATTCTGAAGGGCCGCCACCGGGCCGAAGATCTCGTCATGCACGCAGTCGGCATTCTCGGAGACGTTGCTCAGCACCGTGGGCGGGTAGAAAAATCCGACCCCGTTGGGCCGGGTGCCGCCGGTTTCCACCTTTGCTCCCTTTGCGACCGCGTCGTCGACAAAGGCTGCGACCTTGTCACGTGTCGCCGCATTGACCAACGGTCCGACATCGACATCCCTGTCGAGCCCGTCGCCGACCTTGAGCGCAGCCATGGCTTCGCTCAGTTTCGCGGTGAAGGCCGGTGCAATCCTGTCGTGAACATAGAACCGGTTCGCCGCCGTGCAGGCTTCGCCGAGATTGCGCATCTTGGCCAGCATCGCGCCCTTGACCGCCTTGTCGATATCCGCATCTTCGAAGACGATCAGAGGCGCATTGCCGCCAAGTTCCATCGCCGGCTTGAGCACCTGGTCCGCTGCCGAGCGCAGCAGCTTGCGTCCGACCTCGGTCGAGCCGGTAAAGGAGACAACCCGAACCCGCGGATCGTGCAGCATGTGATCGACAAGCCTGCCCGATGATTTCGATGGCAGCACGTTGACCAGTCCCTTGGGAACCCCGGCCTCCTCCAGAAGCGGCATCAGCGCCAGCATGGTAAGCGGCGTTTCCGAGGCTGGCTTGATGATCACCGGACAGCCCGCCGCCAGCGCCGGGGCAATTTTCCGCGTCCCCATGGCAGCGGGGTAGTTCCAGGGCGTCACCAGCACGGCAATGCCGGCAGGCTTATGCTGCACGACGATGCGCGCGCCGGAGACCGGCGCATGTGCGATCAATCCGTCGGCCCGCACGGCCTCCTCGGAAAACCAGCGGAAGAACTCCGCCGCGTAAGCTGCCTCGCCGATTGCATCCACACGGGCCTTGCCGTTCTCAAGTGTGATCAGACGGGCGAAATGCTCCAGTCGCGCCGTCATCAACTCCCACGCCTTGCGCAGGACCTCCGAGCGCTCGCGGGGTTTGCGCGCCGCCCAGTCGGCCGCGGCTTGAGCCGCCGCGTCTAACGCGCTGTCGGCATCCTCGATGTCTGCCGAGGCAACGGTGGCGATCACCTCTTCCGTGGCGGGATTGAAGACTTCGAAACGCTCTTTGGAAGCACCGTCCCGCCATTCGCCGTTGATGTAGAGCTGTGTGTGGTCCATGGGGCTCTCCTTTTCAGAGGATGTGATGGAGCGGCTCTCGCAAACGCTCGGCGAAACCCGTGAGGATCCCGATGGCTTCGGTCTCGCCGAGATCCCCGGGCTGGAAATCGAGACTGACCGTGAAGCGGTCCTCGTCCCGTACAATGGTGAGAACCGGCTGATCGGAAGGTCCAAGCCGCATGTCTGTAAGCATGCTGTCGCTGAAGTCGCGCAGGGTCAGGTCGGGAGACATGCCCGCATCAGCGCTTTCCGGTTCCGGCAGCGAAAGGTCCGGGTCGCGGTGGCTTGAGCGTTCGGCATCCGGCCGCTCAAGACCCACAATGAGGCTCTCCGTTATACCGGTCACTGATTGGCGCAGCGCGGCGGCCGCAAAACTGAGCCACAGTCGGGCCGGGTCGAGGTCGTCGCCGGTATCCTGACTGAACCATCTGACGAAATCGTCACATCCGCTGGCGGGAACACGGGCGGCCAGGTGCAGCGGAAGGGAGGCCGGCGGCTGGCCTGCGGGCAGGGCGGGCGGCAGCGCGCGAAGGGTGTCGAGATCAGCCACATGAAAGGGTTGTTCATGGCCTTCTTCAACCAGCCGGGAAAGGTCGAGCCCCTGCTCATGCGCCAGCCGCCGGGCCTTGGGTGAGGCGAGTATCCAACCGCCTTTTTGAGCGGGCATGGATTGCTTGCCGGGTCGCGTTCGATCGGCTTTCGCGGCCCCGGTTGGCGATTCCGTTTCTGCTTCTCGGTTTTGCGCCGGCTGAGGCGTTGCCTCCGGCTCGGGCACCGAGGCGGAAGCCATGCCACGCATGACAGGTTTTTCGGGTGCATTGGCAGAGATGATCGCGATCACGCTTCCGACAGGAACTGCCTCCTGAGCCTCGGCGAGAATGGCCGCAACAAAGCCGTCATGGCCGGCTTCCACCTCCATCACCGACTTGTCTGTTTCGACTTCCAGAAGCACGTCGCCGGCTGAAACCGCATCTCCCGGCGCTTTTCGCCAGGTGACGATCAGGCCGGTATCCTGCGCCATACCGAGCGCCGGCATGATGACGGACTTGCCGTCAGGCAGATCATCGCCGGAAACTTCTGGCGTTTGTTCCTCCCTCTTGGCGGAGGCTGTTTCGGTTGCGGTCTTTGATGTGCCGGTCTCCGTCTCCCCGGCGGTTTCCGAAATCGTCGCCACGACCTGGCCGACCGGAACATCGTCGCCTGCATTCGCCGATATGCCCGAGAGAAAGCCGTCGGCCTGGGCTTCGACCTCCATGGTGGCCTTGTCCGTCTCGACTTCCATGATGGCTTCACCGGCCTTGACCGGATCGCCGGCCTTCTTCAGCCAGGACACGATCTTGCCTGTGTCCTGGGCCATCCCCAATGCAGGCATGATGACGTCATGCGGCATGGAAAAGGTCTCCCCTGACTGCGAGGCGTGCCCGGTCGGCAACCGTTTCGGGCGTGGGTACGGTGATGTCTTCGAGCGCCGGCGAGAACGGGACCGGCACGTCCATCGCGCCCATGCGCTGGACTGGCGCGTCGAGGTGATAGAACGCCTTCTCGGAGATCCGGCTCGCGATCTCTGCGGTCACGCCATAGCTCTGGTGGCCTTCGTCGATAACGATTGCACGCGAGGTTTTGCGAACCGAACTGAGAATGGTTTCCTCGTCGAGCGGAACGATGGTGCGCGGATCGATCACCTCGGCCGAGATACCCTCCCTGGTGAGTTGTTCGGCGGCGGCGAGCGCCACCTGCACCATGGATGACGTCGCGATCAGGCTGATGTCGCGGCCCTCGCGCAGGATCGCCGCCTCTCCGAAGGGAATGAGATATTCCTCCTCGGGCACAGGCGCCTTGTCATTGTACATCAGCTTGTCTTCGAAGATCACGACCGGATTGTTGTCCCGGATCGCCGTCTTCATCAGGCCCTTGGCCTCATAGGCCGAGGATGGCATCGCCACCTTGAGCCCCGGAATATGCGCCACAAGCGCATGCAACGACTGGGAATGCTGCGCAGCGGAGCGGCGTGTCGCGCCCAGGTTTGTGCGCAACACCAGGGGAACGCTGAGCTTGCCGCCCGACATGTAGTGCGTCTTGGCCGCCTGATTGCAAAGCTGATCCATGACCAGATAGAGAAAGTCGCCAAACATCAGATCGACGATCGGCCGGCTGCCGGTCATGGCCGCACCCACGGCAATGCCCATGAAACCGGGTTCGGCGATCGGTGTGTCGATGATGCGGTCCGTACCGAATTCCTCCACCAGACCGGAAAGCACCTTGAATGGCGTGCCCGCCTCCGCCACGTCTTCGCCGATGACGAACACCGCCGGGTCGCGCCGCATTTCCTCGGCGATGGCCTCGTTGACGGCCTTTGAGAGTGTGATCTTGCGCATGTCCGGCTCTCCTGCTAGGCGGCGTTGGAAGCGAACACATGCATGTCCACCTCTTTGACGGAGGGGTAGGGGGCCTTCTCGGCATAGGCGACGGCTGCTTCGGCTTCCGCCTTGACCTCGTTGTTGATGCCGACCAGCTCGTCAGCGGTGACGATCTTCTGCGCCTCCAGCCACTTGCCGAAATTGGTGATCGGGTCGCGGTTCTTTTTCCAGTCTGCTTCCTCGTCCTTCGGCCGGTAATAGTCGCGGTTGATGTCGCCGACATGGTGGCCGTGATACCGGTAGGTCATCAACTCGACGAAGAACGGGCCTTCGCCCTTGCGGGCACGGGCGACGAGGTCGGTCGCGAGCTTGTTGACCGCCAGAACGTCCTGACCGTCGACCTGGTGGCTTTCAATTCCGAAAGCCTCGGCGCGTGCGGTGATGGAGCCGGCGGCGATCTCGTCGGTACGCGTATATTCGCTGTAGCCGTTGTTCTCGCAGGCATAGATCACCGGCAGGTTCCACAACGCGGCCATGTTCATGACTTCGTAAAGGAGCCCCTGCGCCGTTGCGCCGTCACCGAAGAAGCAGACTGTCACATCGGTCTTTCCGAGCCGCTTGGCCGAAAGCGCCGCCCCGGTTGCGATCCCCATCGAGCCGCCGACGATCGCGTTGGCGCCGAGGTTTCCATTGGCCTGGTCGGCGATATGCATGGAGCCGCCCTTGCCGCGGCAGTAGCCCTCTTCCTTGCCGAGCAATTCGCAGAACATTTCCTTGAACTCCGCGCCCTTGGCCACGCAATGGCCGTGTCCGCGATGAGTCGATGTGATCTTGTCGTCCGGCGTGAGCGCCTCGCAGATTCCGACCGCGACAGCTTCCTGGCCCGAATACATGTGGGTGAGCCCCGGCATCTTTGCCGACAGATAAAGCTGGTTGGCGTTGTCCTCGAAGGCGCGAATGCGCACCATCTGCCGGTACATTCTCAGATAGTCTTCCCGGTTCGACTTGTCTTTCCTGGCAGCGCTCATCAATCTGGCTCCATGTATGCGATGGCGAAATCCGCCCGGCCGGCGAGGGGCCGGTCGGCGCCTCTTGGTCGCGGTCGGTCAGTAGCGGTTGGCGATCGGCAGTTCCTGCGCGGGGAACAGGCTGATCACTTCGCAGCCCTTGTCGGTGACAACCACCTCTTCCTCTATGCGCGCGGCGGAGAAGCCGTCGCTTGCCGGGCAGTAGGTTTCCAGCGCAAACACCATTCCGGTCTGGATCTCCATCGGGTTTTCGAGGCTGACGGCGCGACTGATGATCGGCCGTTCGTGCAGTGCCAGCCCGAGCCCGTGACCGAACTGGAGTCCGAATGCGCTGAGTTCGTCGGGAAAGCCGAATTCTTCGGCCTTTGGCCAAAGCTTGGCCACCTGGTCGGTTGTTACACCCGGTTTGATGGCCTGGATCGAGGCATCGATCCATTCGCGCGCCTTGACATAGGCATCGCGCTGCGAAGGCGTCGACATGCCGATATTGAAGGTGCGGTAATAACAGGTCCGGTAGCCCTGGTAGCTTTGCAGGATGTCGAAGAACGCCTGGTCGCCGGGCCGGAACAGGCGGTCGGTGAAATTGTGCGGGTGCGGATTGCAGCGCTCGCCGGAAATGGCGTTGATCGCCTCGACGTCGTCGGAGCCCATCTCGTAGAGAAGCTTGTTGGAGAGCGCGACGATGTCATTTTCGCGAACTCCCGGTTTCAGTTCCTCGTAGATCATGTGGTAGACGCCATCGACCATGGAGGCGGCCTGTGTCAGCAGCTGGATCTCGTCCCAGTTTTTGATCTCGCGGGCGCTGAGCATGATTTGCTGACCGTCAACCACGTTGACGCCGGCTTCCTTGAGCGCGAAGAACATCGCGGTCTCGGCGTAGTCCACACCTACGGGCATGTCGATCATGCCGGCATCGCGGATCAGTCCGGCAATTTCCTCGGCGTAACGCTTCATCAGTCCGAAGGACGGCGGGATCGTTCCGCGCATGCCGACGACACCCGCGCGGCAATGCTCGTCCACCAGCCAGTCCGCATATTTCTTGTGATGAACCGCAGCGGACCCGAAGTCCCAGACATAGGGCGCATCGTCACCTGTGAGCAGGCAGAACCGGCACATCTTGTCGCGCTCCCACTCGCCGATTTTTGTCGCCGAGACATAGCGGATGTTGTTGACGTCGAAGAGCAAGAGCGATCCGCAATTCGATTTCTTGAGGGCGTCGACCGTCCGGCCCAGGCGATAGCGGCGCAACCGGTCGTGATCTATGCGGCGCTCGAAATCGACGCTGGTATGGCCCCAGGCCGGAAGCCGGCCCTCCCATTTCCACTGGGGTTCAAGATCCTGCGGGGTGAGCAGATTTGGCATGAGCGCGCGGGACATGGCGGTTCTCCTTGGGTGCGGTCATGCGCACCTGTTTCTGGCGTGAAGGGTGACGGGTGGCCTCAGATGGCGGGAGCTACTGGATGCACCAGCCGCCGTCGATATGGATCATCTGGCCGGTCATGTAGTCGCTGTCGTCGCTGGCGAGGAACGAGGCGGTGCCGGTGATGTCGTCGGGATAGGACACGCGCTTGATCACCAGTTCGTTGTTCGCGATGTCCTCATAGGCTTGGCCTGCTCTCTCCTTGAAGCCGATCTCGACGAGGTCCTTGTCGAGCTGCTCCCACAGCGGAGTGACGACAACGCCGGGCGCGTATCCGTTGACGGTG
Source organism: Hoeflea sp. (assembly GCA_040218025.1). Taxonomy (GTDB): domain Bacteria; phylum Pseudomonadota; class Alphaproteobacteria; order Rhizobiales; family Rhizobiaceae; genus Hoeflea. The sequence goes on from JAVJQD010000024.1 coordinate 8,185, forward strand.
ATCTTGTGCTCGCCAAGCGCCACCGCGCCGCAATGGGTGAGCGCCAAACAACCGTATTTCGATGTGCAATAGACGGTGACGTCCACCAGCGGCTTGCGCGATGCGATCGAACCGACATTGATGAGCTTGTAGGGATGATCCTCCATCGGGCCCTGGGCAATCATCTGCTTGGCGGTTTCCTGCATGCCGAGCCACATGGCCTTCGTGTTGACGTTCATGATCATGTCCCAGTTGTCTTCATCGATATCCATGAAGAACCGGGGCTTGTTCAGGCCGGCGTTGAACAGGCCGACATTGATGGTTCCGAACGCCTCGACCGTTGCGGCCACGGCGTTCCGATTGTCTTCGCGTTTGGTGACATCCATCCGGACCGCGATCGCCTTGCCATTGCCTTCGCCATTGATCTGGTCGGCTACCCTCTGTGCTTCATCGAGATCCAGGTCGCCGATACAAATATTGGCGCCCTGTTGTGCAAAAGAGAATGCGTTGGCGGCTCCCATCCCGCGCGCCGCGCCGGTGATGAGTATGTTTTTGCCTTTCAGACGATTGGGGTCCATGGGTTTTCTCCTCCTGAAACTAGTCGCTCTTGTTTTCGATGATCGCATCCGCGCGCATTTGGGCCTTGCGCAGAGCCTCCCTGGGGCTCACCAGGCCACGCAGCATGTCGTGCAGCTCTTCACCGCATATCCGGATGATGTCGCTGATCTCGGGAACCGGCGGGCGCGGCCAGAACTGCAGTTCGTCGCGCCAGGACATGCCGTCGACGGCCTCGAAAATCGATGACGACCGCCGGACTTCCGGATCTGCGCTCACCGAATAGCGCGGATTGGTTCTGCTGCCGTTCTGGATGTAGAGTTTCTGGGCCTCGGGCGAGGTGAACATGATCAGCGCATCGGCCGCATCGGAAAGCCGATCGGGAGCAATGTTGGCCGGTATTCCCATCGCGTATCCACCAACCGGCGCGATCGGCGAGGCGCCCGGGCCGACCGGATGCGGGACATATCCCGTGTTCCCGCAGGCCGGCGACGATTTGTCGAGCTCGAAATATGGTGCAAGCAGGGTGTAGCCATAGGCCATGGCAATGTGGCCGGCCGCATAGGGCCGCACCCGTTCATACCAGGACATCGACAGGATATAGGGCGGTGAATAATCGAGCAGCGCCATCAGGTATTCGGCCGCCGACAATCCGGCCTCGGTGTCGATCTGCGCGTGGTAGGCCCCTTTGTCCAGATGATCGGTGTCATAGCCCCCCGTCGCCTTCGGCAAGTCGAGGATCGGCTGACCGAAATCCGCAAGCGTCATCAGAAATGTATGACCCAGCGCAGTTCCCCGGGCTGCGTTCCAGGCGATCCCGTAGCGTCCCTGCGCCGGGTCGTGAAGCCTGCGCGCCGCCTTGAGCAGATCATCCGTGGTGGCCGGCGGTTCCAGCCCTGCTTCGGCAAACAGGTCCTTGCGGTAAAACAGAAGCTCAGGCGTGGTCTGTGCCGGAACGCCGTAGGGCCGCCCGCCCCAATGTGTGGCCTTCCAGCCCGCGGTATGAAAATCGGCGGGATCGATCCGGTTCAGATCGAAGGCGTCATCCAGGGGCATGAGGATGCCCTTCCTGACAAGTTCCCCGATCCACGGAAGGTCGACGGCGATGATATCGTAGCGGCTCGCCTTCCGCTCCGCGTTGCGCAGAACCTCTTCGTGCAGCCTGTCGATCGAGAACGCACGTTGATGGATCGGCGCGCCGAGCGCCTGCTCGAATTGCCGCTTGAGCGCGTCCATGACCATGAAAGTGGGGTCGCCATGTACGAGAACCCGGACACCGCCCGCCAGCTTCAGCGGTTCGGGCAACACCTGTAGCGGCGGTATCGATCGGGCCGCCATGTAGGAACTGCCATAATAGTAGTCGCTGGTGTCGGCGCGCTTTTCGCCAAACTCGAAATTCTTCTGCGCCAGCCGCTTCAGTCGACCGGTCAGTTGCATCCAGGAATCGAGTAGCTTGTCGCTGGGATGAATTGAGAAGGTCTTGCCGGTTCGGGTACGGGGCCGCTGCTCGACCAGGCCCGCCTCTATCATTTCCTTCACCCGGCGTGCAGCGGTCGCATAGGGAACGCCCGCGGCGCCGATCAGCGATGTCGGCGTGACCGTCTTGGCTTCGAGGTGGCTGCGGATCAAATGGAGCGACATGCGAAAATACGGATTCGGCGCATAGACCTCGACAACGTCTTCCAGTTCGTCGTCAAAATCCTTCAGGAACGAAATCGCCTGAAGGATCTCGGTTTTTGCCTGTGGCGATGACGCCAAGGTTTGCGCGCTTGAACCTCCCATGTGATAAACCCCTGCCTCTCTCCCGCCGTGTCGCTTGTCTTCACGGCCCTTCGAATGCGGTCTTTTCGGGTTTGTCATGCTGACCTCCGGCGAAAATGTTCAAATTGAGAGACTTGCGACAGCCTCAAGACATCCAATATGAACATAAAAATTCTCAAAATGGATATATTATGGACTCTTGCGTTCGTCGCACTTCGTCATGCTTGGTGAAGTCGTCTGAGTTGTCGGGTGACCGCCCTGGTTTGGAGTGGCCAGGGTGTTGAGGAGAAATCACGAGGGCGTCTCGCCCGGGAGGAAAAGAACCATGAAGTTTCGCACCATTCTGGCTGCCACGACCGCCATCGCCGCAGTATCGCTTGCGGGCGCCGCGTCGGCCGCCGACAAGATGACCATCGGCATTACCCAGAACAACGTGGGCGTCGACAGCTATCAGACGACCTACGAGAAGGCGTTCATCGAAGCCGCAGAAGCCAACGAGAATGTCGAGGCCGTCGTGCTCGACGCCGGTGGCGATGTGGCACGCCAGATCGCGCAGATGGAAGATCTCATTCAGCAGCAGGTCGATGCGATCATCATCTGGCCGACCAACGGCAAGGCCGTTATCCCTGCGGTGCGCAAGGCGCAGCAGGCCGACATTCCCGTCATCGTCACGAATTCGAACATCGCCGAGGAAGGCCACCAGTTCGTCAAGTCGTTCTCCGGGCCGGACAACATCACCCAAGGGTCTCGCTCTGCGGAGATCATGTGTGACAAGTTCAAGGAAATGGGCATTGCGGATGAGGCAAGGGTCGTCCAGATTTCCGGCCAGCCGGGCTACACCACGGCCATTGAGCGTGCTCAGGGCTTCGAGGAACGTCTTCCCGAAGTCTGTCCGAACGTGACCCTGGTCGAAACCCAGCCGGGAGACTGGAACCGCGAGAAGTCGCAGACCGTCATGGAGGCCTTTCTGGTCAAGTATGACGACATCGACGGTGTTTATTCCGGCGATGACAACATGGGCGTGGGCGCGCTCAATGCCGCCAAGGCAGCCGGGCGTGACGGCATCATCTTTGTCGGAGCCACCAATTTTGCTGTCGGCTACGAAGCCATGGAGCGCGGCGAGTACTGGGGCTCGATCTACCAGTCGCCGGTCGACGATGCCAAGGCGGCGCTGAAAACGGCAATCGACGTGCTCAACGGTGAGGAAGTGCCCTTCCTCAACTACTTCGATACGCCGAAGATCACTCAGGAAAACATGTCCGAATTCACCAAGCCGGTGTTCTGATAACCTCCCGGGGGCGCGGGGCTCGATTGCCCTGCGCCTCGGGCCTGGTAGGCGTATTGGGGAGGTCAGCATGGCGGATGGTGCCAGGGGGCGCCTGAGCGGCCGGTCGTGTATTGTGACCGGCGCTGCTCAGGGGATAGGCAGGGCGATCGGCGAGGCGCTGCTGGATGAGGGAGGCGATGTCTGCTTCGCAGACATCAACGCCGAAATGGCCGAAGAGGTCAGCCGGGCCAATCAGGAGCGTTCTGTCCGAAGCGGCGGAAAGGTCGCCTGGGCGGCAGTCGACGTGACCCGGCGCGATCAGGTGCGAGCCATGATCGACAAGGCGGTCGACGCCTTTGGAAAGCTCGACGTCAAATTCAACAATGCCGGGATCAACAAGCCGCTCAATTTTCTCGATGTCACCGAGGAAAACTGGCGCACAATTATGGAAGTCAACGGGCTCGGTGTGCTCATCGGAATGCAGGAAGCCGCCAAGCAGATGATCAGCCAGGGCGGCGGCGGCAAGATCATCAACACCGCCTCGATCGCCAGCCGGCAGGGATTCGACAATGTCGCGCCCTACTGCGCATCGAAATGGGCGGTGGTTTCGCTGACACAGTCCGGGGCGCGGGATCTGGCCAAACACAACATTACCGTGACCGGTTTCGGGCCGGGAGTGGTGGCCACTGAAATGTGGCGCCAACTGGACAGGGATCTCATGGAGATCGGTGTCTCGGAACGCGAGGGCCAGGCGATCGAGGAGTTTTCGGCCGATATTCTGCGCGGGAGGGTCGCCATGCCTTCCGACATCACCGGCACGACGACCTTTCTTGCTTCGCGGGAAAGCGATTACATGACGGGACAGATCGTCATGATTGATGGAGGCATGACGCTGGTCTGACATCGGACCGCGTCGGGAGGAACAATGTGATGGCTGACGAACGGCTCAAAGCAATCGGCGCGCTATTGGCGCGCCAGGGAATCCTGGTGGCCTTCGTGATCTTCATGATCGGCTTTGCCCTTCTCAACGACCGGTTTCTGGCGGTCGACAACGTCCTTGGCGTGGTGCGTTCATCGGCCATCCTTGGCGTCATGGCGATCGGGGTGACGTTTGTCGTTATCAGCGGGAACCTGGACCTGTCCGTGGGTTCAATGATGTCGTTCTCGACAATCGTGGTGCTGGATCTTCACGACAAGATCGGTCCCGAGCTGGCCATTCCCGCGATGTTCCTCATGACCATGGCGCTGGGCGCATTCATCGGTGTGCTGGTCGGCTATTTCAAGCTCAACTCCCTGATCGTCACGCTCGGCATGCTGTCGGCCATTCATGGACTTACACTCACCTACAGCGGCGGCAAGAACATGGATATCGCCGACAAGGAAGGAACCTGGTTCAGTGTCATAGGCCAGAGTTCCATACTGGGGATTCCGGTTCCGATCCTCGTCTTCGTCGGGTTGGCGGCGCTGCTGGCGATGCTGCTCTCCAAGACCCCCTTCGGACGGAAAGTCTATGCGGTCGGCGGAAACGGCGTGGCTGCAACCTTTTCCGGCATCCGCCGTCCGCGGGTCGTGCTTGCGACCTATCTCATCTCATCCTTCTGCGTCGCGGTCGCCGGGCTTCTTCAGGCAAGCCGTTCGATGGGAAGCCAGAACACGGTCGGCCAGGGCCTGGAACTCGAGGTGCTCGCCGCGGTCATCCTGGGTGGCGCCTCACTTCTCGGCGGGTCGGGAACGGTGTTCAAGACGGTGATCGGTGTCCTGATTCTGGGCTTCATTCAGAACGGCCTGCTGCTCGTTGGACTTGAATTCTATGTCCAGTACGTCGTCACCTGGCTGATCATCATATTGGCTGTATGGCTCGACATCGCGGCCAAACGCGGCCGGCTGTTGTCACCGATCGCTTGAGGGGGCGAACATGAACACTTCGAACCGAGCCAAGCTGATCAAGCGCGGCGCCATATGGGGCTTCATTGTCCTCGAACTGATCTTCTTCTCGGTGGCGGGAAGCTTCCTGTCGCTGTCCGAGACCCGGTTCATGGATCTGGACAACATGCTTCTTCTCCTGAAGCAATCCGCGCCGATTGGCATCATTGCGCTGGGCATGACGGTGATCATGATCAACGGAAACATCGATTTGTCGGTCGGCGCTGTGTTTGCGCTCTGTGCGATCGTCATGCTGGATTCCCAAACCTGGCCGATCTTCGCCGGTTTGAGCGAAACAGCGATCATCCCCTTTGCATGGGGGGCGGCCCTTCTGACCGGCATGGCGCTTGGGGCCATCAACGGGTTGATCGTCTGGAAGACCGGGGTCGACGCCTTCATCGTGACGCTCGGAGCGATGCTCGGCTATCGGGGGCTGGTCTTCATGTACAATGGTGAGCAGCCGACATTCCTGCTCAACTGGACATTGGTCGATATGATCGAGACCAGCGTGTTCGGGCTGGAGGTTCCGGCGCTGGTCCTTCTGGGCATGACCTTTCTTATATGGTTCATGATGACCAGAACCGTGCATGGCCGCAACGCCTATGCGGTGGGTGACAACAGGGAGGCGGCCGTCAACGCCGGCATCCGCGTCGGGCCCCACATGCTCCTCAATTTCATTCTGATCGGGTTTCTGACAGCACTTTCGAGCATTGTGTTCTATTCGGCCAGCGGTTCGGTCAACCCCAACGACGGCTCGCTCTACGAATTGTGGGCCATCACCGCAGTGGTCCTTGGCGGCACCAAGCTCACCGGCGGCAGCGGTTCGGTCATCAACACGCTTGGCGGCGTGATTGCCATCCAGTTGTTGCGCAAGGGCCTCGGTCACATCGGCGCAGACACCGAGACGGTCAATCTGGTCATCGGGCTCATCCTGATCGCCGTCCTGTTTCTCGATCGGCAGTTGAACATCAAGGGCAAGGGAGAACTTCGGACATGAGCACGCAGTCACCAGCCCTTCGGCTTGAGGGCATCGTCAAGATCTTTCCCGGCGTCAGGGCGCTGGATGGTGTGAGCTTCGAGGTTCAGCCGGGCGAGGTGCATGCGCTCCTGGGAGAGAACGGCGCGGGAAAATCCACGCTGATGAAGGTTCTCGCGGGCATGCACCAGCCCAATGAGGGACGCATTTTCATCGAGGGTCAACAGGTGACCATGCGCTCGCCGCTTGAGGCGAAGGCCAAGGGTGTGGTCCTGATCCACCAGGAACTGAGCCTTGCCGAGGAAATGTCGGTCGCCGAGAACATCTATCTCGGCGAGTTGCCGCGCAAGCGCTTCGGTCTCGTCGACCGGAAGGCGTTGCTCGACAAGGCCGGATCCATTCTCAAACGCCTCAATTGCGGTTTCGGACCCGATGCGACCGTCAGCGACCTATCCATCGCCAACAAGCAGATGGTGGAGATTGCCAGGGCGTTGACGGTGGACGCCAAGGCGGTGGTGTTTGACGAGCCGACCGCATCGCTCACCGACGCGGAAAAGGTCGTGTTGTTCGACATTATCCGGGATCTGAGAGAACGCGGTGTCGGCATCGTCTACATCTCCCACCGGATGGAAGAGATCTTCACGATTTCCGATCGCATCAGCGTTCTGCGTGACGGCAGCTATCGCGGCACGCTGGTCACCTCGGAAACCGACGAAGACGAGGTCACCCAGTTGATGATCGGCCGGAGCCTCGATCTGACGAGGAACCATGCCCATGCCGAGTTTGGGGGCGTGGCGCTCGAGGTCCGGGACCTGTCCTGCGACAGCCTGTTCCGGGATGTGAGTTTTCAGGTCCGTTCGGGCGAAGTCGTTGGATTTTATGGTCTTGTAGGCGCAGGACGCACCGAGATTGCCGAAACGCTGTTCGGCCTGCGCACCCCTTCCGGCGGTGCAATCTATCTCGAGGGCAAGGAGGTCAGCATCACTTCGCCGGTACAGGCGATTGAGAATGGGATTTCGCTGGTTCCGGAGAACCGCAAGGAACAGGGGTTGGTGCTCGGAATGAACTGCCGGGACAACATGACCCTGCCGCAGGTGGGCGATCTGACCGCGGGCCCGTTCGTCTCCGATGGCGCGGAGGTCGCGATCTTCGATCTCTACCGGGACAAGCTTGAGATCAAAACGCCGAGCTGGCGCCAGCTCGTCGGCAATTTGTCGGGCGGCAACCAGCAGAAGATCGTCATCGGCAAATGGCTCTCGATGCACCCGAAGGTGCTCATTGTCGACGAACCGACCCGCGGCATCGATGTCGGCTCGAAGTCGGAAATCCACAACCTGATCCGGGATCTTGCCAAACAGGGCTACGCGGTCATCGTCATCTCGTCCGAAATGCCGGAAGTGCTGCATGTCTCCGACCGCATCATTGCGATGTATCACGGGCGGATCATGCGCGAATTCACCTCGGAGGAGGTGACCGAAGACAATCTCGTGCAGGCGATTTCGGGCATTTCAACAAATGGCGACAAGGCCGCGTGACTTGAAGATCGGGTTTGGGGCCTCCGCCGACCACCGCCACCTTCGCGTGCTACGATGTATTGTGGATCGAAGGGGCGGTCATTCCGGTGGTGTGGAAAAGGCGCCGGGGCAGGGTGCTCCATAGCCCGACCGGCCATACGCTTGATGATCTCACGGTTGCGCATGTGGCCGAAATCATCCGTCGCGGAACGGTTTGGGTCGCCAGGAACGGACAATGAGGACCGATTGTTGGAACGTTCGGCCGGCACAATCGAGATTAATCGGTTGAGTTGGCACAAAAGCATGGCTATCTGAGGGACGCGTTGACGCGGGTGGCGCAACCGAAGGGGCCCTCATGAAAGATACGAACCCGGATTACCTCGTGACCCATTCGGGCGGATTTCATGCCGATGAGTTGCTCTCGAGCGTTGTGCTGACACGCCTCTACCCCGATGCTCGTATCAGGCGAAGCCGCGAGCGCGAATGGATCACGGCCGGGCCTGACCGTATCATTTACGATGTCGGTGGCGCCTATGATCCTTCCGCCCGTATCTTCGACCACCACCAGCGCGGGGCCCCGGTGCGCGACAACGGCGAGCCTTACAGTTCGTTCGGTCTGATCTGGAAGCACTATGGTCGGGATTATCTCTCGGCCTGGGGGATCCCGGATGCCCAACTCGCCAAGATTCATGAAGCCTTCGATTCAAGTTTCGTGCTTCCGATCGATCTGATGGACAACGGTGCAATGAGCTCTACCGTGGCCGGGCCGTTGGCGCCGCTCACGCTGCCTGTCATGCTCGAGACCCTGAAGCCCGCCTTCGACAATCCTGATCCGGATGCCGAAACCGCGGCGTTCCACTCCGCCCTTGCCATTGCCAGGAGCTTTCTCGAAGCCAACATTGCCGGGTACGCGGCAGAGCTGCGTGCCGAGGAGATTGTCAGGGAGGCAATCGGGAAAGCCGGCGAGAACAGGATTCTCGAACTGCCGATGGGAATGCCGTTCCGCTCGGCCGTGGTGTCGGCGGGCGCGGATCATCTGCTGTTCGTCGTGCATCCGCGCGGAAAGGACTGGTGCCTGACGGGCATCCGCCGGTTCGAGGAGGGCTTCGACCTGCGGGCCGATTTGCCGGTCGCCTGGGCGGGGTTGACCGACGCGGACCTCGAACGGGCATCGGGTGTCGGAGGCGCCTCCTTCTGCCACAAGGGCCGGTTCATCGCCGCCGCCCGCACGCGCGAGGCGGCCCTCGCCATGGCGGATATCGCGGTCCAGGAAGCTCTCGCCGGACAATAGCACCGGCGTTGGGCACGAGGGCCGGGATGCAGAGAGCCCAATCCTCCGACGGTTGTTCTTACCCGGTTCTACCCCATGCGCTCGGATGCGTAGGATCCGGGGCTTGGAGGAAACACCACCGTCCGGTTTCCATTGATGAACACCCGGCGGTGGATGTGCGCGTGGATGGCGCGGGCAAGCACGCGGGCCTCGACGTCGCGCCCCAGCGAGACATAGTCGCCCGGACTTTGCGCATGCGTCACGCTGACCACATCCTGCTCGATGATCGGACCTTCATCGAGATCCTCGGTCACGTAGTGCGCCGTCGCGCCGATCAGCTTCACACCGCGCTGATAGGCTTGCTTGTAGGGGTTGGCGCCCTTGAAGCTGGGCAGGAACGAGTGGTGGATGTTGATGATCCGGCCTGACATCTGGCTGCACATGCGGTCCGAAAGGACCTGCATGTAGCGCGCCAGTACGACCAGTTCGGTGCCTGTGCTTTCGGCAAGTTCCATGATCCGGGCTTCCGCCTGCGGCTTGTTTTCCTTCGTTACCGGTATGTGGTGGAAAGGAATGTCGTGATTGACCACGACCTTCTGGTAGTCGAAGTGATTGGAAACCACGCCGACAATATCGATCGGCAGCGCACCGATTCGCCAACGGTACAGAATGTCGTTCAGGCAATGGCCGAAGCGCGAGACCATCAGCATCACCTTCATCCGGTCGGACTGGTCGAAGATGCCGATTTCCATGCCAAATTTCTCCGCGACGGGCTTGATGCCGTCACCGAGGGCTTCCAGCGTGGCGCCCTTCTCGGACACGAAACCGATGCGCATGAAGAAATTGCCGGTCTCGAGATCATCGAACTGCGAACTGTCGACGATGTTGCAGCCCATGTCTGCAAGAAAGCCTGAAAGGGCGGCCACGATTCCGCGCGTGGAAGCGCAACTCACCGTAAGAACGAACGTCGTCATCTGCCAAACTCGCCTGGTTGCATGTTGCTGGTTTCGCGGCCTTTAACCCGGTGGTGACCGGGGTGCAACCGGTGTGTCAGATGTCCAGGGTGGTTTCGCGTTCCCAGGCAGTGAATTGCGAGCAGTAGCTGTTCCATTCGTCCCGCTTGAGCTTCACATAGGCTTTCGCGAACTCGGGGCCGAGCGCACCTTGCAATTCGCTGTCTGCCTCGAATTCCCTGAGCGCATCGAGCAGGTTGAGCGGAAGCTTCGGGGCATCGGTCACTGTGTGACCGTCCTTGTACATGTCGATATCATGGTGTTTTCCGGGATCGGCCTTGCTGCTCAGTCCGGAGAGTCCGGCCGCGATGATCACCGACTGCAGCAGGTATGGGTTGGCGGCGCCATCGGGCAGCCTGAGCTCAAACCGCCCTGGGCCGGGCACGCGCACCATGTGGGTGCGGTTGTTGCCGGTCCAGGTAACCGCGTTTGGGGCCCATGTCGCACCCGAAACGGTGCGCGGCGCGTTGATGCGCTTGTAGGAATTGACCGTGGGATTGGTGATCGCGGCCAGCGCGGTTGCGTGTGTCATGATGCCGCCGAGGAAAGACCGGCCCTGGTCTGAAAGGCCGAAGTCTTTCTGGTCGTCGGCAAACGCGTTGACCTTGCCGTCGAGATCCCAAACCGAAATATGGGCATGGCAGCCATTGCCCGTCAGCCCCTTGAAGGGCTTGGGCATGAAGGTCGCGCGCAGACCGTGTTTCTCCGCCACCGACTTGACCATGAACTTGAAGAAGGAGTGCTTGTCGGCGGTGCGCAGCGCATCGTCGAACTCCCAGTTCATCTCGAACTGGCCATTCGCATCCTCGTGGTCGTTCTGATAGGGCTTCCAACCCATCTCCAGCATGTAGTCGCAGATCTCGGCAATCACGTCATAGCGTCGCATCACTGCCTGCTGGTCGTAGCAAGGCTTTTCGGCGGTATCGTACTCATCGGAGATTTGCGAACCGTCGGCGGAGATCAGGAAGAACTCGGGCTCGACGCCGGTCTTGACGCGAAGACCTTCCTTCGCAGCATTGTCGATGAGTTTCTTGAGGATCACGCGCGGGGCCTGTTCGACCGGATTGTCCTCCATCACGCAATCCGCGGCCACCCATGCAACGTCCTTCTTCCAGGGAAGCTGGGTGACCGAAGAGGCATCGGGAACGGCAAACAGGTCCGGATGCGCAGGCGTAAGGTCGAGCCAGGTCGCAAACCCTGCAAATCCGGCCCCCTCCTTCTGCATGTCGGCGATGGCCTCTGCAGGAACAAGCTTGGCGCGCTGGCCGCCGAACAGGTCCGTGAAGCTGATCATGAAATATTTGACGCCCTTTTCGGCCGCAAATGCAGAGAGGTCCAGTGTCACGTCATTCCCCTTTTCGTTGTGCGATCATTCTTTGTGTGTCAGCCGCATCCTCCTGAAATGCGCCATCATGGTCTGTGTGCCTAAAAGCCTGCCTTGCCCGGAAACCAGTTGGTGCCGGCGAGGGGCACCTGCGCCATTGCGGCGGCCTCCAGCGTGAGCGCCACAAGGTCCTCCGGCTCCAGATTGTGCAGGTGGTTCTTGCCGCAGGCGCGCGCGATTGTCTGGGCTTCGAGCGTCATCACCTTGAGGTAATTGGCCAGCCTGCGCCCTGCCGCGACGGGATCGAGCCTTGCCGCCAGCTCGGGATCCTGTGTGGTGATCCCGGCAGGGTCCTTGCCCTCGTGCCAATCGTCATAGGCGCCCGCGGTTGTGCCGAGCTTCTGGTAATCGGCCTCCCATTTCGGATCGTTGTCGCCGAGCGCCACCATGGCGGCCGTGCCGATGGAGACGGCGTCGGCGCCAAGCGCCAGCGCCTTGGCCACATCCGCGCCGGAACGAATGCCGCCCGAGACGACCAGTTGCACCTTTCGGTGCATGCCCAGTTCCTGCAGGGCCTGGACCGCAGGCCGGATGCAGGCCAGCGTCGGCATGCCAACATGCTCGATGAAGACGTCCTGCGTTGCCGCGGTTCCGCCCTGCATGCCGTCGAGGACGACCACATCCGCACCGGACTTTACCGCCAGCGCGGTGTCGTAATAAGGGCGCGAGCCGCCAATCTTGACGTAGATCGGCTTTTCCCAGTCGGTGATTTCGCGCAACTCGAGGATCTTGATTTCGAGGTCGTCCGGACCCGTCCAGTCCGGATGCCTGCAAGCCGAGCGCTGGTCTATCCCCTTGGGCAGGTTGCGCATTTCGGCCACGCGGTCGGAGATCTTCTGTCCCAGAAGCATGCCGCCGCCGCCTGGCTTTGCGCCCTGGCCGACCACGATCTCGATTGCATCGGCGCGCCGCAGATCTTTCAGGTTCATGCCGTAGCGCGACGGAAGATACTGATAGACAAGGATTTCGCTGTGACCGCGCTCTTCGTCCGTCATGCCGCCGTCGCCGGTGGTGGTGGACGTGCCCGCGAGCGTCGCGCCCCGACCCAGCGCTTCCTTGGCATTGCCGGACAGCGCTCCGAAACTCATCCCTGCGATGGTGATCGGAATCTTGAGTCGGACCGGCTTTCGTGCATGGCGCGTACCCAGCACAACCGAAGTGTCACAGGCTTCGCGATAGCCTTCGAGTGGATAGCGGGAGATCGAGGCTCCGAGAAACAGGAGATCGTCGAGATGAGGCACCTTTCGCTTCGTGCCGCCGCCCCGGATGTCGTAGATCCCGGTCGCTGCCCCGCGGCGGATTTCCGCCAGTGTGCTGTCGTCGAATGTGGCGGACTTGCGAGGAGGAGTGTGCGGGTTCTGGTAGGTCATGTAGCCCTCGCCTCAATACGCGTCGGCGTTGTCGATGTTGAAATTGTAGAGCTTGCGGGCGGAGCCGTAGCGGCGGAACTCTTCCGGTTTCGCATCGGTCACGCCGGCGCGCTCGAGGAGTTCGGCCAGTTTTTCGCGGTGCTCGGGCCGCATGTCCTTCTCGATGCAGTCCGCGCCCAGACTCTTGACCGTGCCGCGCACGAACAGTTTCGCCTCGTAGAGACTGTCGCCAAGCGCGTCCCCGGCATCGCCGAGCACCACCAGGTGGCCCGACTGCCCCATGAAGGCCGACATGTGGCCGATATTGCCGCAGACCACGATGTCGATGCCCTTCATCGAGATGCCGCAGCGCGAGGCTGCATTTCCCTTGATCACCAGCAGCCCGCCATGGCCGGTCGCCCCGGCATATTGCGAGGCATCGCCCTCGATCACCACCGTGCCGGACATCATGTTTTCGGCAACGCCCGGACCGGCCGATCCGTGGACTGTAACGAGGCCGCCGTCGTTCATGCCGGCGCAGTAATATCCGACGGAACCTTTGATCTCGACGCTTACGGGGCGATCAATGCCGACCGCAACGGCGTGGTGCCCGCGCGGGTTGTCGACGGTGAAGCCCGTATCGTTGGCGCCTTCCGGGACTTGATGAAGCGCGGCGTTCAGATCGCGCAGTGGCATTTGGGACAAATCGAAAACGGTCATTGTTCAAACGACTCCGGTAGCGGGGAGTTGGGTATCACGCGGCATTCTCATGGTCCCAGAAATACACTGTCGCCGGCTCGGGCTCCCAGACGCGCGCCATTTCGATGCCCGGAAGGTTTGCGAGCGCCCGGTATTCGGAGCCGAAAGCGACATACCGATCGGTTTCTGCCATGACGGCCGGTTTGCAGGCGATCGGGTCGCGGACCACGCCGAAGCCCGATTTCGTCCCCACCACGAATGTAAAGAAGCCATCGAGATCATCGAGAGCGCTGGTCAGCGCCTGACCCAGATTCTTGCCGCCGGCCATTTCGGCAGTGATGTAGGCGGCGGCGACTTCTGAGTCATTCTGGGTCTCGAACTGGACGCCCGCCCGGGCCAGTTCACGGCGCAGATTGTTGTGGTTGGAAAGCGAGCCGTTGTGAACCAGGCACTGGTCCGCGCCTGTCGAGAACGGATGCGCACCCAGCGTGGTCACTGCGCTCTCTGTGGCCATGCGGGTGTGGCCGATGCCATGGGTTCCCGACATCGCCGGCACGTCGAATCGGGCAACCACGTCCTTGGGCAAACCGGTTTCCTTGAAGATCTCGACACGGTCGCCCGATCCCATGATGCGGATATCGGGGCGCAGGGATGCAAGCACCGACCGAACCCTGTCGACCTGCTCAACTGGAACCTCAATGACTGCATGCGTGCTTTTGACTGCAACGCCAGCCTCCAGTTCCGCGGCCTTGAGGGCAGCCTCAAGTCCGGAGAAATCGGCGTCAGGATCCGGTGACTGGACTGTCACCTTCGCTTTTCCTGCCTTCGCCGCACCGTAAACCGCGATCCCGGCAGAGTCGGGTCCGCGGTCGGTCATCGTGATCAGCATGTCCGACAGCAAGGCGCCGAGCCGGGGTTCGAGCGACCGGTCCTTGAGGAACAATCCGACAATGCCGCACATCAGGGTCATCTCCATTTGACTGTTTCCGCTAGCTAGCACGCGAAGACGTCGAAATCAACTTTAGGGAATATTATATTCTTGAAAGGCAAAACTTCATTGCCCGGCGGACTCGCTCCGGACCTGTTTCCAACTCGGAGCCCGGCACACAAGCGCAAACCGCCGGCGCGTTGTCGCACCGGCGGACGACGCCTGGAATCACTGGGTCGGTCCGGTTCTAGGTATATTCCCGCGCCATCAGGCAGATCTCGTCCCAAAGACTTTGGGCAAAGCCGCGCAGCACCATGATTTCGAAATTATCCTGCGCGGTGCGGGTCAGATGGGTCGAGACATGGCCGATCTGGGTGGGCGTGGCATGTCCGACGGGAAAGGCGCAAAGCGCGAGATCGACGGCGGTTCCCTTGGCAAGGACCTGCTCGACCTTTGCGCCACCGATCTCGATCCGGATCCGTCCATGGCTCTGGTCCACGCAATCGGCCTTGGGTTCGAGACTCTTGAGGAGTACGTCCATCTCGCTTCGGGAGAGTGGCCTGTTGCCCACGATGAACCATTGCCCCGGGCCGCCTGCGCGGACCGGGCAAGCGGTGTCCTTCGAGGTGAGGCTTTCGAGATTCGAACGAAGGTCCGCGCCGGTTGTCTTCGCCAGGACTTCGACCACATGCCCCTCGGGCAGCGGTGCGATCCGGATGCTTTCGCTTTCCTGCGGCTTGGCTTCCGACAGAACGGTGCGATGCAACCGGTTCGCGGGGGGCGTCATGGATGGCGTCGCGCGATCAGGCATGAAGTCTCTCATTGTCTGGGTCAACGAAAACCGGGTTGCACAAATGGCAGCGGGTCACCTCGTTGTGAAGCCCGTTCCAGGCGACGACCTCCTCGCCTAGTCTCTCGAACCCGCGACGCACAAGGGCAAGGCCTATGGTCGAACCGACATGCGGCGAATAGGCCACGGATGTCACGTATCCCTGATCGTTCTCGAGCGTTGCCGCGTCATCCGCCTTGAGAATATGCGCGCCGGCCCGGAACCGTGCTTTCGGATCGACGGGAATCAGGCCGACCAGTTGGAGCCGATCAGATGCAACAAGGCCCTCACGGTTGATCAAGTGCTTGCCAACGAAATCCGGTTTCCTGGAGGAAACCATCCTGCCAAACCCGAGATCGGCCGGGACGACCGTGCCGTTGATCTCGTTGTGGGTGACGTGGCCCTTCTCGATCCGGAGTACGCTCAAGGCCTCTATGCCGTAAGGCTGTATCCCGTGCGGGCGGCCGGCTTCCATGATCGCATCGGCTGTCGCTTCGCCAAAACCGGCGGGCACCGCAAGCTCGAAGGCCAGTTCGCCCGAGAACGAAATGCGGAACAGCCGACCCGCCACCTTCCCGCCGAACAGCGAAACTTCGCGCGCTGCGAGGAAGGGGAATGCCGCGTTGGAAATGTCGTCGTCCACGATGTTTGCCAGGATCGACCGCGCTTTCGGGCCGGCGATCGCCATTTGTGCCCAATGGTCGGTGACGGACGTCAGCCGCACATCGAGATCGGGCCAGAGGACTTGTGCGCAGAATTCCAGATGGCTCATCACATCAGCGGCATAGGCCGTCGTCGTGGTCATGAAATAACGGTCTTCCGCAAGCCGGCTGGTGGTTCCATCGTCGAAGATATGCCCATCCTCGCGCAACATCAGCCCGTAGCGGGCCTTGCCGACCGGAAGCTTCAGGAAGCCGTTGGCGTAGACGCGGTTGAGAAATTCCGCCGCATCGGCCCCCATGATCTCGATCTTGCCCAGCATCGAAACATCGCAGATCCCCGCATTTCTGCGGACATTGAGAACCTCGCGGTCGACGCTTTGCCGCCATGTCGTCTCGCCGTCGCGGGTGAACCATGAGGATCGGTACCAAAGACCTGTTTCCACGAAGATCGCGCCATTATTCGCGGCCCAGTCATGCAGCGGCGATTTGCGCACCGGTCGGAAATGGCCGCCGTGCGCCGTGCCCGTCAGCGCGCCGAAGGAAACCGGCGTATAGAAAGGCCGAAAGGTGGTGGTGCCGATCTCCGCCGGGCTCAGGCCCCGGACCTCGGCAAGCAACCCGATCGCATTCACGTTCGAAAGCTTGCCCTGATCGGTGGCCATCCCGTTGGTCGTGTACCGCTTGGCCAGTTCGACGTCGCCATAGCCCTCGCGGACCGCGAGATCGAGATCGCCGGTATGGACGTCATTCTGGAAATCGACGAACGCCTTGCCCCTGCTGCCGGGAACCGACCACAGCGGCGGTGACGGCGGGCAGAGCATATCGCCTTCGACCGGACCGAACTCCTGCGCAGTGACCGGAAAGCCCAGCGACTGAATGAGGCTGGCCGCGCGTACAGCGCCATCGTTCAGGCAGGCTGCGATCCCGTCGACCCCGTTCACGGAGCCCGCGAGGCTGATGCCGGTTCGGTTTTGAGGCGCAAGAAAACAGGAGTTTTCCTCTGACCAGACCGGTTTTCCACCTCGATGGCAGGCGAGATGGATTATCGGGCTGAAACCGCCGGACATCGCCAGGGCGTCGGCCTTGAGGTTTTCGCTTTTGCCTCCATGGGCAATGGTGATCGCCTCCAATGCCCGTCCACCCTTCGCCTCGGTGACCAGGCCTTCCTTGATCACACGGATCTTTTCGATGCCGGGCACCGGCTCCGGTTCGGCCCTGCTGTCGATGATGGCCTCGACATTCACGCCGGCTGCAACGAGATCCCTCGCCAGCGCGTAACCGCTGGTGTTGGTGGTGAAGATCGCCACCGCCTTGCCGGGCGCAACCGCATGGCGGTTGAGAAAGGAACGCATGGCGCTTGCCATCATCACGCCGGGAATGTCGTTTCCGCCGAACACGAGCGGCCTTTCTTCGGATCCGGTCGCAAGCAGCGCTCGCTTGGCGACAATGCGCCAGAGCCGTTCCACTGGCAGATGCGCCTTGGGAGCGCTGACGTGTTTCTGCAGCCGTTCGACGGCGCCGAACACGTTGTCGTCATACCAGCCGAAAACCGTCGTTCTTGTCAGTATCCGGACATTGTCGAGCGACGCCAGTTCGCTTGCAATGCGGGCGGCGAAATCCTGTGCGCCCATGCCATGGATGATCGCAGTCTCGGAAAGCAGCGAGCCACCTGCGTTCGAATGCTCATCGATCAGGATCACACGGGCGCCGGCACGGCCCGCCGTCAGGGCTGCGGCAAGGCCGGCAGGCCCGGAGCCGATCACCAGAAGGTCGCAGTGCGCCCAGCACTTCTCGTAGGAATCGGGATCCGTCTCACGGGTGGCCTTGCCGAGACCCGCAGCCCGGCGGATCAGCGGCTCATAGAGCTTTTCCCAAAGCGGCGCGGGCCACATGAAGGTCTTGTAGTAGAACCCGGCGCCCAGAAACGGAGACAGCAGGCCGTTGAGCGCGCCGGCATCGAAATCCAGCGAAGGCCAGCGGTTCTGGCTCTTGGCCTCGAGCCCCTCATACAGCTCCTGCATCGTGGCGCGGGTGTTGGGCTCGGTCCGTGGCCCGGTTCCCACGGTCAGCAGCGCGTTGGGTTCGGCAGATCCGGCGGTCAGAATGCCGCGCGGACGATGATACTTGAAACTCCTGCCCACCAGTTGCTGCCCGTTTGCCAGCAGCGCTGAGGCCAGGGTGTCGCCCTGATACCCCTCTAGCGCCCGGCCGTCGAAGGAAAATCCGATCGGGGTGCTGCGGTCGATAAGGCCGCCTCCGGAGAGCCGGTAAGAGGTCATGCGGATGTCTCCGCTTTCAGATGTGCCGCCGCATCGAGAACCGTTCCTGTTTCATGGGTAGCGGTGTTGCGGCTCACCACCAGCCAGCGGCGGCACCCGGCTGTGTGGTGCCAGTACTCCTCGTGTTCTCCGCGCGGATTGTCGCGCAGATAAACGTGCTCGAACCAGACCTCAGGTGACGCATCGGGTTCGGGGCGGCGCAGGGCCGCGCCCCTGATCGTGAATTCTTCCTTCGGCCGCAATCCGCAATGGGGGCAGGAAACCAGGCTTGCCATGTCAGTCGTCCTTGCTCCAGGGTTTCAATGCAGGTTCGGCTGGGCGCCCGCGCCCCTTTCATCGATCATCAGCCCGCGCGCAAATCTGTCCAGACGGAAAGCGGTGGCGGTGGGGTGCGGGGCATCGTGCGCAAGCAGATGGGCGAAGCAGTAGCCGGAGGCCGGGGTCGCCTTGAAGCCGCCGTAGCACCAACCCGCATTGAGGTAGAGATTGTCGAGATCGGTCCGGTCGATGATCGGCGATCCGTCCATGCTCATGTCCATGATGCCGCCCCAGGATCTGAGAACCCGGATGCGCGACAGCGCAGGCATCATCGCCTTGCCTGCTTCGGCGACATGTTCCACGGTGGCGAGATTGCCGCGTTGGGCATAGGAATTGTAGCCGTCTATGTCACCGCCAAAGACCAGCCCGCCCTTGTCCGATTGCGAAATGTAGAAATGACCGGCGCCATAGGTGACGACGCCATCGACGAAGGGTTTCAGCCCTTCCGAGACAAAGGCCTGTAGTACGTGACTTTCGATCGGCAATTTCAGTCCGGCCATCTCCGCCACGCGCGAGGAATTCCCTGCGGCAGCAAGGCCGAGTTTTGAACAGCCGATGAAACCGCGCGTGGTGTCCACGCCGGTGACCCGTCCGTTCTCGCGGCGTATTCCCGTCACCTCGCAATGCTGGATGATATCGACGCCAAGTGAATCGGCGCCGCGCCCGTAGCCCCAGGCAACCCCGTCATGGCGGACCGTGCCTCCGCGCCTCTGCAAAAGTCCGCCCATCACCGGAAAGCGTGCGTTCTCGAAATCGAGAAACGGAACCATGTCGCGGACTGCCGCCCGGTCCAGCAACTCGGCATCGACACCGTGCAATCGCATGGCATTGCCGCGCTTTGTGTAGGCGTCGCGCTGGGCGTCGGAGTGGTAGAGATTGAGCACGCCGCGTTGGGACACCATGGCATTGAAATTGAGGTCCTGCTCAAGCCCTTCCCAGAGTTTCAGTGAAAACTCGTAAAACGGGTTGTTGCCGGCCAACAGGTAGTTCGAGCGAATGATCGTCGTGTTGCGGCCGACATTGCCCGAACCGAGGTAGCCTTTTTCGACAACTGCGACGTTGCGAATGCCGAATTCCTTGGCGAGGTAGTAGGCGGTCGCCAGACCGTGCCCGCCGCCGCCGACAATGATCACATCATAATGCGGCTTGGGGTCGGGCATGCGCCATGCCGGCGCCCAGCCGCGATTGCCGCGAAGGGCGTTCCTAAAGATGGAGAAGGCGGAATAACGCATCGGCGGCCCCTGAACTGGCTTCAAACACTATCTGCGCAGCTTGCTTTGGGATTGCATGAAAGAGACACATGCGCATAGAAAAAAGACATGGAAACCATCGGCTCAAGAAGTCTACAGAAGGTCGGCTTTCTGCTGATCGAGAATTTCGCGTTGATGTCCTACGCTTCGGCGACGGAACCGCTCAGGGCGGCAAACCTGATCTCCGGGATGGATCTCTACGAAGTCGTACCGCTGTCGGCTGGGGGAGGAACGGTCACGGCCTCATCCGGCTTGTCTGTCGACTGTAAGGACCTCGCCGAATGCGGCCAGGAATGCCAGTTCGTCTTTGTATGTGCAGGCGGAGCGCCACCCGACTGGATTTTGCCGGAGCGGACCTACGGATTGCTCCGGCGCCTGGCACGCCAGGGCGTGCGCATCGGCGGAATATCGAGTGGCGCGTTCGTACTGGCGGCGGCCGGCTTGCTCGACAATCGGGATTTTACCATTCACTGGGAACACGCGCCCGTACTGCGCGAAACATTCACGCATCTGACACCGCGCCAGACGCGCCATGTGATCGATGGCGACAGGCTGACCTGCGCCGGCGGCGTGGCGCCCATGGACATGATGCATTCGCTCATTGCCGACCGGATGGGCGCGCATTTTGCCCGAAGGGTCAGCGACTGGTTTCTGCACACAGAGATTCCGGAACCCGAAGCGCCGCAGCGTGCTTCGGCCGCGGAGCGCTTCGGCACCCATCATCCCGCACTTCTCACGGTCCTCGAAAAGATGGAGACGGCGATTGAAACGCCTCTGGACCGAAAGTCGATGGCAAGGCTTGCCGGAATCAGCATGCGCCATCTCGACAGGCTTTTTGCCGCCCACCTCAATGCCGGGTTTCTCGAGACCTATCGGCGTATCAGGCTCGCCCATGCCCGACGCCTGCTCGAGCAAAGCCCGTTGTCCATTTCCGAAGTGGCATTTGCGACCGGCTTTTCCAGCGCAGGTCATTTCTCCCGCAGTTTCAGGGCGGCTTTCGGGTTCAAGCCGTCCGCATTGCGGCACAGAATTTCCTCTCAATCCTGATTGGTTTCCTTTAAAGAAGAAGCTGAAAGGGAGCAGGACAAGCCAATGCCAAAAACGAATCCCGCCGGAGATGCGAACCAGACACTGTCTCAGGATCCGCACGCCGTACGAGAGCCGCGCGACAAGAACCTGGAAAGCGCCATTGGTCATGAAGTCCGTGCCTACCGGAAGAAGCTTGGCATCACGGTCACCGACCTTTCCGTGGCGACCGGCGTTTCGATCGGCATGCTGTCAAAGATCGAGAACGGGAACATTTCGCCGTCACTGACGACCCTTCAGAGCCTCTCGCGGGCCCTGGGAGTCCCGATAACCTCGTTTTTTCGTGGTTACGAGGAGCCCCGCAACGCAACTTTCGTGAAGGCCGGAAAAGGTGTCAATGCCGAGCGCCGGGGCACGCGTGCGGGCCATCAGTACAGTCTGCTCGGGCTGATAGACAACAACACGACAGGCGTGACGGTCGAGCCCTATCTGATCACGCTGACCACGGACTCGGACGTCTTCCCGACATTCCAGCACGAGGGCATGGAGTTTCTCTACATGCTTGAGGGCGAAGTCGTCTATCGCCACGGAGAGCAGCTTTACACCATGCAGACCGGCGACAGCCTTTTCTTCGATGCGGATGCACCGCACGGACCGGAGCAACTGGTCACGCTGCCCGCGCGCTACCTCTCCATCATCTCCTATCCTCAACGCTGAGCGCGATGTCGCCAGGTTCAGTTCGTCTGGTCCCGGATCGGGTCTTTCATGGCGAGGTTGAGACGCATCAGCACGTCGATGTTGTATTCGTTGCCGGTCAGGTCGGCGATCGAGTAGCGGTTGAGCGAATCGAAAAAGGATTGAAGCGCCTCGCTGAGCGCCTTGTTCAATCCGCACGTGTTGATCAGCGGGCAATCGGTGCCGCCTGCCTCGAAACACTCAGCCATCTCGAAATTTTCCTCGATGATCCGCACCACATCGCCGAGCCGGATCTGATCGGCGGGCCTGGCAAGACGAATGCCGCCGCCGCGGCCTCGTGTCGTTTCGACAAGCCCGGCTGCCGTCAGCCGTTGCAGAATGTTGAACAGGAACCTCTCCGGCAGGCTGTAGAAGGCGGCAATCTCCCTGACCGTCGCGCGCTCTTTCTTTGAATCGCAGAACATGAGCATGCGCACTGCGTAGTTGGTCTGGCTGGTCAGTTTCATTTCGCGGCATCCTGTTTGGAGTCGTTCTAAACTATAGTGTTTGACTGAACTTTGCAATTTGTTTAGTCACAGGCTGAACTTTAAGAGAGCGATGCCCGTGACCGACATCCAGCACAATCAGGATCAGGAATGCCCCGCATCCCGCATTCTCGCGCGGCAGCCGGAGCGCCTGGTTGTCGGTGGTTACCGCGGATGGCTTCATTTCGCCAGCGAACGGAATGTCGCGCGCCTTCGCGAGGTGCAGTCCGATTATGTCATGCATTTGGGAGAACAGGCCGGAGCCGCGGCGATGAGGGGGCTTGAACGCCTGATCGGAAACCTTGGCGCTTGCGCCAACTGCCCGCTGCGCTTTTTCTGCCAGGGCAGCAAGCACCTGTGCCGGGAAGAATGCCTGATGCTGGGACTCGTCTCCGGTTTGCAGAATGGAGACGAGGATGCGGCCCTTTTGAGCGCACAGTTCCTGTCGTCCTCGCGCCAGGCGCCGGAACTCCTGACGGCGGCCGCCGAGTTTTCGATGACCTTGAAATTCGCCGGGCAGCAATTGCTGCCCATTCATGCGCACACCGTTGACCAGTTTGGCGGTGCGACACGCGCACCACATCCGACACTGCATTGAGGCAGGGGGAGATTCTCATGAGCACCTTCACAAGGACAAAGTCGCTGTTTGCGGCCACCGCAATCGTCGCGGTCTTCGCAGGCTCGGCTTACGCCGACGTCACGCCCGAGGCTGTCATCGACCACTATGCCGATATCGCAGAGGCGAAATACGACGATTCCCTTGAAACGGCCAAGGCGCTGGACAGCGCGATCGAAGCCTTCCTGGCCTCGCCGGGCGAAGCCAGCCTTCAGGTCGCCAAGGAAGCGTGGCTGGCGGCCCGCGTTCCCTATCAGCAGACCGAGGTCTACCGTTTCGGCAATGCCATTGTCGATGACTGGGAGGGCCGGGTAAACGCTTGGCCGCTCGATGAAGGTCTCATCGATTATGTCGATGCGGACTTTTATGGCGACGAAAGCGCCGAGAACGCGCTCTACACCGCCAATGTGATCGCCAATCCGGAAGTCACGGTGAACGGCGAAGCGGTCGATGCTGCAAAGATCACGCCGGCGCTGATCTCCGAGACCCTGCAGGAGGCCGGTGGCATCGAGGCCAATGTTGCTTCCGGATATCACGCCATCGAATTCCTGCTTTGGGGCCAGGATCTCAACGGCAACGACGCAGGCGCCGGAAACCGCCCTTACACCGACTTCAGCCTTGAAAATTGCACCAATGGCAATTGTGACCGGCGTCGCGATTACCTTTCCGCCGCCTCCGACCTTCTGGTTGCCGATCTCGAGGAAATGGCGGCCAACTGGGACAAGGACGGCGCCGCGCGTCAGGCTCTTGTCGAAAAGGGTGCCGCGGGCGGTCTCTCCACGATTCTGACCGGAATGGGCTCGCTCTCCTACGGGGAGCTTGCCGGCGAGCGCATGAAGCTCGGTCTTCTGCTCGGCGATCCGGAGGAAGAGCACGATTGCTTTTCCGACAACACCCACAATTCCCACCTTTACGACGCCGTGGGTATTCGCAACGTCTATCTTGGGACCTATGAGCGCGTCGACGGAACGGAACTCAGCGGCCCGTCGCTTGCTGAACTTGTCGGCGCCAAGGACGCGGCCATAGACGGGGAACTCAGGGCCGATCTGGACGCGACGGTCGAAGCCATGCAGACCATGGCCGACCGCGCCTCGACCACCGAAGCCTATGACCAGATGATTGCGACCGACAATCCCGAGGGAAATGCGGTTGTTCAGGCCGCCATTGACGGCCTGGTCAAGCAGACCCGCTCCATCGAACGGGCGATCGCAGCGCTCGACCTCGGTTCGATCGAACTCGAAGGGTCGGATTCGCTCGACAACCCGGGCGCCGTCTTCCAGTGAGCCAAGAGAGCCGCAACATGATTGTGTGTCATTGCAATATCATCACCAAGTCGGACATCAGGGATGTTGTCCATGATCTTCTTGGTCAGGACGCCTGGCAGCTGATCACTGTCGGTATGGTCTACCATGCCATGAAAAAGCGCGGGAAATGTTGCGGCTGCTTCCCCAATGCGATTGCAATCATTGTGGACTGTGTAGAGGCGTGGCATCGCGACAATGCCACGCCCGAAGCCGAGATAATCGAGTTTGTGACCCGGACGCGCAGCATGCTAAGTCAGCAGGAAGCGCAGCGCAGTGAGATGCGGCGAGCCAGATCCAACAGGCAGGCCGCTTGAGCGTTGTGCCCTGTCGATTTGGGTTGGAACGCTGAAAGGGCACAAAATGAAGGGCAAAAAAGAGGTTATCGAACGTCTGAATGAGGCTTTGTTCCTCGAACTTGGCGCCATCAATCAGTACTGGGTGCATTATCGTCTTCTCGATGACTGGGGATACACCAAACTGGCACGCAAGGAGCGCGCCGAGTCGATCGAGGAAATGCACCACGCAGACAAGATCATGGAGCGCATCATCTTCCTCGAAGGCCATCCCAATGCCCAGAAGGTCGCGCCTCTGCGCATCGGCCAGACGATCAAGGAAGTGCTCGAATGCGACCTCGCCGGCGAGCGCGATGCCTGGGACAGCTACACCAAGTCACGCGAGATCTGCCGTCAAGCCGGGGACTATCCCTCAATGGCGCTCTTCGAGGACCTTGTGAAGGACGAAGAAGGCCACATCGACTTTCTCGAAACCCAGCTCGACCTGCTCTCCAAGCTCGGTGAGGAACGTTACGGCTTGCTGAACGCCGCATCGGCCGACGAATCGGAATAAAAGGACCGTTACGCAATGGACCCGGCATCGAAATCGCGTCAAGCCTCGGGCTGGGTCCCCTCTTCTTGCGCGTCAATCGGGCCAGCGCGAGCCGGCGCATCGAAGGTCTTGAGAATCACGATGATGACGGCCGCCGCGGCCTTGTTCACGGCGTCTCATGCCGCGCTCGCGGCTGGCCTCAGCGACCGAACATCGTCTGATACTGCGCAGGAAATCGAGGTCTTTTCGGCCCGATGGGCGTCCCGCGATGATCTCTCCGGCAAGGACAGGAAGCGTGTGGAAGCCGTTACGCAGCCGACGCGGGATTTTTCCGGGCCGGAGAATTTCGAAATCATGCAGGGCGGCGCCGGCACATCGACGAAGATCGTCAGCCGCGACGCCTTCTCCCATTTCAACCAGAATCTGACCTTCGAGGAAGAAGAGCAGTTCAAGCTCGGCAATGCGCTGTTTCGCAAGTTGTGGGTTTCCTCTCCGGCCTCCACGAAGGCGTCTGACGGCCTGGGACCGCTATTCAATGCGCGCGCCTGCCAGAGTTGCCACTTGAAGGACGGGCGCGGACATCCCCCGGAAGGCGACGACGATGCCACCTCGATGTTCCTGAGGCTGTCGCGTACCGCCTCGTCGGATCAGGAACGGGCCGATCTCGAAAACTTCCTTCTGTCAAACCATCCTGACCCGACTTATGGCGGACAGTTGCAGGATCTCGCCGTCCCCGGGCTGAAGGCCGAAGGGCACATGCGGATCAGCTACGAGGAGCAGGAGATCCAACTGGGAGACGGAACCGTGGTTCAACTGCGCAAGCCTTCATACTCCGTTTCGGATCTTGCCTACGGGCCATTGCATCCCGACACCACGCTTTCGCCGCGCATCGCGCCACCGATGATCGGCATGGGTCTCATCGAGGCAATCCATCCTTCCGATCTACTGGCCACCGCCGACTCCGAAGACGGCGATGGCGATGGTATATCGGGCGAGATCTCGCTGGTGCGTGATCTCGATGGCAATCTGTCCATCGGCAGGTTCGGCTGGAAGGCGCAAAACCCGACCGTCCGCAAGCAGTCCGCCGGCGCCTTTGCCGGCGACATCGGCATTTCCACGCCGGATGCGCCGGATCACTTCGGCGATTGTACGCAGGCCCAGGCGGATTGCCTGGACATGCCCGACGGCGTGGAGGCAACCCTGGGGGATACCGAGGCCCCCGATCCGGTGCTCGACCTCGTCACCTTCTACTCCGAAAATCTCGCGGTCCCGGCCCGCCGCGATGTCGGTGCTCCGGCTGTGCTTGCGGGAAAGAAGATTTTTCACGACCTCGGATGCGCCAGCTGTCACCGGCCCAAATTCGTCACCTCCCGCAATGCTGAAAACTCGGCGCAGCGGTTCCAGCTGATATGGCCCTATTCCGATTTCCTGCTGCATGACATGGGAGAGGGGCTTGCTGACGGTCAGCGTGTCGGCGTGGCCGATGGTCGGGAATGGCGAACCGCGCCGCTGTGGGGGATAGGCCTCACCGAAACGGTCTCCGGTCACACATTCTTTCTGCATGACGGGCGGGCGCGCAATCTGACTGAAGCCGTTCTCTGGCATGGCGGCGAGGCACAGGCGGCCCGTGACGGGTTTGCAGCTCTTGAAGCGACCGAAAGACAGGCTTTGATCTCGTTTCTGGAGAGCCTGTAATGCCGCTCCTTTCCCGAACTCGCATTGTTTTCGCAACAGTGCTCGCCGGCGCCCTGCTTCCGGTTGCCGGCTTCTCCGCTGATCTCGAGGCCACAGGCGTTCTGAAGGACACGCTGAAGGACTACGTTCGCCCGGCCTATTCCGAGCTTCAGGACAACTTTCGGGCTTTGGAACAGCGCACCGAGATGTTGTGCCGCTCCCCCTCGGAACAAGCGCTCGGGAAGGTGCGGAACGCCTTCGAAGACGCGGCAATGGCATGGGCAGGCATCGAATGGTTCAGGACCGGTCCTGCGATGTCCGACAACCGACTCGAGCGCGTCCTTTTCTACCCTGATCGCAAGAGCACCGGTCTCAAGCAGGTCCGTCGCGCGATGCGCACCGAGGATGCGGACGTCACATCGAAGGACACCTTGTCACGGCAAAGCGTCGCCATGCAGGGGTTGGGCGCTGTCGAGTTCCTGGTTTTCGGAAAGGATGCCGACCGTCTTGCCGACGGCGCGGCAGGATTTCGCTGCGCCTATGCCATGACTGTGGCGAGCAATCTTGCAGGGATAGCCCTGGAGCTCTCCGAAGGCTGGGCGGACGACGAAAAACTTTCGGCGCTCTTTGTTGCGCCCGCTTCGGACAATCCGCTGTTTCGCGATGACGTCGAGGCCCTCAATCTTGTTCTTGGAACCATCATCCACGGGCTTGAGGCCATTCGAGACATTCGAATCGGAGGATTTCTTCGTGAACCGGGAAACGACCGAACGGTAAGTGCGCTCTACCGGTATTCAGGTCTGACGATGCAGTCGGTCGCCGCCAATCTCGAAGGGCTCGAACGGCTGTTCAACCGGAGCGGCATCGAACGCGTGCTTCCGGACGGTGAAGCCGATCTCGCCGACCAGGTGCGCTTCGAGTTCAACCAGTCGATCCGCACCGCAAGAAGTCTCGAAGGGAATCTGGATGATTTGGTGGCGGAGGAAACAACCCGCAGGAAACTTGTCTATCTTCAGAACTCCATCCGCTACACCATCAAGCGGCTCAATGACGAAATTGCCCCGGCTGCGGGTCTGGCCGCCGGATTTTCCTTCGGGGACGGCGATTGATGCTTCGGCCGCTTGAAAGGCGCACCTTTCTCGCCGGCGCCGGCGCCGCTTTCCTTTCAGGGCTGTGCCCGCGTTCGGCCGATGCGATCGACCGCTCCGAGACGCTCTTCGCCACAGCGTTCATGGATGAAAACAAGGCCTACGGGTTTGCACTGGTCGATCAGGACGGCAAACTCATCTACCGTGAGGCCATGCCGGGCCGCGCCCACGGTTTCACCTGGTCGAAGCAGGCGGGAAGGGCTGTGGCTTTCGCGCGCCGTCCCGGCACTTTTGCAATTGCATTCGACCCCTTTCACCGGAATGCGCCCATCCTGTTTCACGCCCCCGAAGGACGGCATTTTTATGGTCACGGTGTCTTTTCAAAAGACGGCAGAAAGCTCTTTGCCGCGGAGAACGCCTTTGAAGCGGGGGTCGGCAAGATCGGGATCTACGATGTAAGTGGCGGCTATTCCCGTATCGGTGAATTCGACACGTTCGGCGTCGGTCCGCACGAGATCATCATGATGCCGGATGATCGCACCCTTGCGATCGCGAATGGCGGCATACGCACCCATCCGGATTTCGGCAGGGCAAAGCTCAATCTGGCGGAGATGAGATCGACCATTGTGTTCATCGATAGCCGGACCGGCGGGAAGCTGGCCGGTTTTGAGGCAGACGGCGAGGATCGCCGCATGTCCCTGAGGCACATGGCGCCCGCCCATGATGGCAGCCTGTGGATCGGCGGTCAGTACCAGGGCGATGCGCTCGCGCCGGTCTCGCCGGTCCTTCGCCTGGGTGGCAATGGTGACTTGCAACAGGTCGAATTGCCAGAAGCCGCCGGAGCGGTCCTGTCCGATTATGTCGGCGCGGTCGCGATCTCGCCGGACGGGAAGCTTGCCACCTTCTCGAGCCCGAAAGGCGGTGGCTACGTTACGGTCGATGTTGCCACGCGAATGCCGATTGCAAGAGCCATCCAGCCGCGCACCAGCGGCGTTGCGGCAAGCCCGGCCGGTGTGATCGCATCTAGCGAACACGGTCGCATCGGCAAGACCAGCTATCCGCTGCATTGGGACAATCATATCTCTGCAATCGGCTGACACGGTCCTGCAGCGCGGCGCCGTGGCGCGGGTCTAACCCAGTTGGGCTGTCACCTCGATCTCGATGAGCATTTCGGGCCGTATCAGATCACAAACGACCATTGTGGCCGCCGGGTCTATGCCGCCAAGAAATTCGGCGAGCGCCGGCGCGACGGCGTCGAAATACTCCGGCTTGGTCACGTAGTAGCGGGCTCGGACGATATCGTTCATGCTTGCATCGAGCGCTGCCAGCGAAGCGGCGATGGTTGTCAGGCAGTTGCGCGCCTGATCCGCCACATCGGCGGGCATTTCCATCGCGGCGTAGTCATAACCGGTCGTGCCCGATACGTAGACAAACTGCCCTTTCCGGACTGCCCGCGAATAGGCGGCGGCCTTCTCAAATGGAGATCCTGTCTGGTGCTTGCGATGTTCGCTCATCGTTGCCCTCGATCGGCCTTCCCGGTTGTTGCCGTCACGAGTGTGCCCATTCCATATAGAGTTCGCGGGTTTGACGGCCTACCGGGCCTGCCTGAAGCTCACGGTCCTCGATCTTGATGACCGGCACCACCTTTGAGTGGTTGCCCGTCGAGAAGATCTCGTCGGCGTCCATGAAATCGGCCACCGAAAGACTCTTCTCGACGACTTCCGTGCCTG
This sequence comes from Hoeflea sp., assembly GCA_040218025.1. GTDB lineage: Bacteria > Pseudomonadota > Alphaproteobacteria > Rhizobiales > Rhizobiaceae > Hoeflea. The sequence continues at coordinate 37,624 of JAVJQD010000024.1, forward strand.
ACTCACGCAACAGCCTGATGGCGCGCGAGCGGGTGATGCCGGTCAGGAAAGTGCCGTTCGGCGCTGGCGTGAACACGACTCCGTCCTTGACCATGAAGATGTTGGAAGTCCCGGTCTCGGCGACATTGCCGAGCATGTCGAGGACCAATGCGTTGTCGAAGCCACGCGACTTGGCTTCCATGACCGCGCGTCCATTGTTGGGATAGAGGCAGCCTGCCTTGGCGTTGGTCGGCGCTGTCTCGTAGGTCGGGCGCCGGAATGGCGAAACGGTGATCGAAAAGCCTGAGGACGGGATCATCGGGCTTTCGAACAGGCAAAGGCAGAACCGCGTCGAATCCGGATCGGCGGGAACCGACATGTACCCGCCATGCTCGGCCCAGTACATCGGCTTGACATAGACCGCGGTCTGCCCGTCAAACTTCTTGAGTCCCTCATGAACCAGCGCCTCGATGGCTTCGGCGTCCATTGTCGCGCGCATTCCCAACGCATTGGCGGAGCGGTTTACACGCTGGCAATGGAGATCGAGATCCGGCGCCACGCCTTCGAACCACCTTGCCCCGTCGAACACCGTGGACCCGAGCCACATGGCGTGGCTGACCGGTCCGATCAGCGGTGGGTTGCCTTCAAGCCATTCGCCATCAACAAAGGTCCATGTCTTTGAGCGCGCTTGAGTGTTGACGGCCATCGAAGTCTCCTGGTGGTATTGCTGTCCGAGCCTGACAATCGGCTGCCCGGGCACCGACCGTCAAGCCATCTGTCACCGGGTGTCCACCGCGCATGTTCCAATCGCACGATCCTTGCGTGGATTGTGCGATGGCGGCAACAATTGGCCGGTGCCCGGCTCCTCGGAACCTGTGTCGGGGTGTGAGGAATGCCGATGACCAGCCTGCTTGACTGTTGCGCTGCAACAGGGGCATCGTGCCGCCGCAAAAGAGGAATGAACCAAATGTCACACGCGGCTTACGTATTTGATGCCTATGGAACCCTGTTCGATGTTCATGCCGCCGTCCGTCGTCATGCCGATGCGGTTGGTCCCGATGGGCAGCAACTCTCGGAAATCTGGCGGGCCAAGCAGCTTGAATACTCCTGGACGCGGGCATTGATGGGGCAATGGCGCGATTTCTGGGCATTGACCGAGGACGCGCTGGATCATGCCTTCGAGCGAGTTCCGAGCGCCGACAAGAGCCTGCGGCCGCGACTGCTCGAAGCCTATTTCAAGCTTGATTGCTATCCCGAGGTGCCGGCTGTTCTCAAGCGGCTGAAGGCAGGCGGCGCGAAGGTCGCCATCCTGTCCAACGGTTCGTCGGAGATGCTGTCATCGGCGGTCGGAAACGCCGCGCTGGGGGCGGTGATCGATGATGTTTTCTCGGTCGATTCGCTGCAGACCTTCAAGACCGCACCGGCGGTTTATGACCTGGTGACGACCGCCTATCGTCTGTATCCTGACGCGGTCTCGTTCCAGTCTTCCAACCGCTGGGACATCGCCGGCGCGACGAAGTTTGGCTTTCGCACCATCTGGATCAATCGCGCCAGGATGCCGGACGAGTATCTCGATCTGTCGCCGTCGCTCATTCTTCCCGACCTCAACGGGGTCGGTTAGTCGGATCGGCGACCCGTTCACGCAGATGTCATTGCAAGCCGGATCCTTGTGGCAAGTTAGCCACAAGCTGGACGTGGCACGGTCACAATCGGAACTCAAATGTGCCTCCGCGCGTTAACGGCGGTCTGGCAGATTTGCAGCCCGTCCGCCTGTACGAGCTTTCCGATATCGCGACCCGAGGACTTTCCGCCCAATGAACGGAACCAAGAAAAACGACAACAAGATCATGTTCAACACTGCCGGGAAGGCTGGTAGCGAACCGCAATACACCCGCAGGGGTCTCCTTGGATTGGGCATTGGCGCCGCCGCCGGGCTGGCGGGCTGCGCCGGACCGCAAACCACAGAGCGCTTTGTTGCGGAGACTGCACCGATCTATCGTACGCCGGCCAACGGGCGCACGGGTCTGGGCCGCAGGTCGCCCTATTACGACGCAATGTATGGCCCCAAGCTCGACGAGCAGTTTCCGCTGCCGGCCATTCCCTATTGGGAGATTGATCCCAGATATCTGCGCCAGGAAGTTGCGGATCCGACCGGCGAACGCCCCGGAACGCTGGTGGTCGATACCACTGACCGTTTTTTGTATCTGGTTCGCGAAAACGGCCGCGCCATGCGGTATGGTGTGGGCATCGGTCGCGCCGGTTTTTCCTGGTCGGGGCGCGCCGTTGTGAAGTGGAAACAGGAATGGCCGAAATGGACTCCGCCCCGGGACATGATTGCCCGTCAGCCGGAGCTCGAGAAATGGTCTGCCGAAAACGGCGGCATGCCCCCCGGGCTGGACAATCCGCTCGGCGCCAGGGCGCTCTATATTTTTCAGGGCGGGATCGACACGCTCTATCGTGTGCATGGCAGCCCGGAGTACCGCTCCATTGGCAAGGCGGTGTCATCCGGTTGTGTCCGGCTGCTCAATCAGGATGTCTGTGACCTCTATGACAGGGTTCCGACCCGGACACCCATTCTGGTCACTTAGTCCATCTTGATCTGTGCAGGCCTGCCCTAACGTTCCGCTACGCATGCCGGTCGCGACCGATGCTGGCAATGTTCAATTGTCTTCAATTGGGCAATAGCGTACATGCAACAAATCAAGGTCTTTCAGCGTGCCGGGTGCGTCCAATGGAATTCCCGGCGCTGTAGGCGGGCCTTGGGTCGGCGGTACGTTGCAACCGCGCCGTGACCGCTTTGGGGGCGTGTATGACCGGATTTCGTTCTCTGAACTTTCATCGTCTTGTCGCGATTGCGGCAGTGCCGGCGTTCATTCTGCCTGTGCTCGGCTGCGTTCCGGAAGACCATGGATGGGCCTCGGTCTATCGCCCGGCTCAGGAAAACAAGATCCGGGTCGTCATGCCTGCCGGCGCCCCGTCGATCTCGCAGCAGTTCCTGTTCAGCACCAATGGTCCGAAACATCTGGGCATAGATGTGATCGGCACGGTCGGTGATCCGGTCATTGCTGCAGCTCGCGGCCAAGTGACGGGGTCTTTCTCCGAGCCGGCCTATGGCAACCGCGTCGAGATCACGCACGGCCCTGATGCCGAAGGCAGGGTTTCGCGAACGGTCTACAAGCATTTGGACAAAAGGCTTGTGAGCAAGGGCGATATCGTCGCCAGAGGCCAAAAGATCGGCACATTGGGGACCACGGGCATGCTCGGTGGCGGCATTCCCCACCTTCATTTCGAGCTGTATCGGCAGGCCGGCGCTGAGGGGCTCGTATCGACCGATCCGCATCGCCTCTGGGTTGACGGTGTTGGCCGTGTGACCTGCTTCGATCCCGCCGTTTCCTACGACGAGTCCCGGTTCCGGATGACCTATCCGGCACCCTGCCTTGGACAGGCTGAAGCCGTCGGAACTGCCGTGGCCACCGGCCTAGAAGCCCTTCTTCAGGGACCCCAGTATACCGCGGACGAGCGCCCGGCCGAGTGATGTCGCGGCAGATCTCGCCACCGACTTGATCACCGCCTCGGTTACGGTCTGCCGCTGATATCCAGGTCTCGACCGTCTCGATCTGCGCCGTTTGGGCGACGTCCGGCGGCCCCGGTCGTCATCGTCGTCATCATCTTCATCGCCATAGCCGGGCAGGGTCCAGCGCCGGCTTTCGGGCGGTTCGCGCTCGCGTTCCTCTTCGCGGCGACGTTCCTCTTCCTCTGCCTTGGCGGCTTCCTCGGCGCGCCTCGCCAGCATCTCGAAAGCGCTGTCCCGGTCAAGATCCTCGTCGTACTGACCTGCCACCGGGCTCACGGCAATGACCTTCGCCCGCTCCGGCTCGGTGATCGGGCCGAGACGTGAAGACGGCGGCCGGATCAGCGTTCGCTCGACCATGGATGGAACGCCCTTCTTGCCCAATGTCGAGACGAGAGCCTCGCCGACGCCGAGCTGGGTGATCGTCTCAAAGCAATCGAAGGCGGGATTGGGCCGGAACGTCTCGGCGGCTACCTTCACGGCTTTCTGCTCCCGCGGTGTATAGGCGCGGAGTGCATGCTGCACACGGTTTCCGAGTTGCGACAGCACAGTATCGGGAACATCCAGCGGGTTCTGGGTGACGAAGAACACGCCCACGCCCTTGGACCGGATGAGCCGCACCACCTGTTCGACCCGATCGACCAGGATCTTCGGCGCTTCGTCGAACAGCAAATGAGCCTCGTCGAAAAAGAACACCAGCCTCGGCTGGTCCGGATCGCCCACCTCCGGCAGTTCCTCGAACAGTTCCGACAAGAGCCAGAGCAGGAAGGTCGCATAGAGCCGCGGATTCATCATCAGCTTGTCTGCCGCCAGGACCGATATCGCGCCGCGCCCGTCATTCGTGGTGCGCATGATATCGCTGATCCGGAGCGCCGGCTCGCCAAAGAAGTTCTCCGCGCCCTGCTGTTCGAGGACCAGAAGTCCGCGCTGGATGGTGGCGAGCGACTGCTTGGTGATGTTGCCATACATGGCGGACAGCTTCTCGGTCTCCCCTGCCATGTAGGAAAGCAGCGCGCGCAGATCCTTCAAATCGAGAAGCGGCAGCCCGTTTTCGTCGGCAAGCTTGAAGGCGATGTTGAGAACGCCTTCCTGAGCGTCGGACATGTCCATCAGCCGCGCCAGCAGCAGCGGCCCCATCTCCGAGATCGTGGTGCGGACACGATGGCCCTTCTCACCGAAGAGGTCCCAGAAGATGACCGGGAACTCTTGGTAATCATAGGGATCGAGCCCGATGGTTTCGGCGCGCTTTTCGAGAAAATCCTTGCTCTCGCCAATGGCGGCGATGCCGGAAAGGTCGCCTTTCACGTCGGCGCAGAAGACCGGCACACCTGCATTGGAAAAGCTCTCGGCGAGAATTTGCAGGGTCACCGTTTTCCCGGTGCCGGTAGCGCCGGTGATCAGACCGTGCCGGTTGGCATATTTCAGATCGAGATATTCGCCCTTGTTGATGCTGTTGTCTGGATTGCGGCTGGTGCCGATGTAGAGTTTGCCGTCTTCGAGCATGAGGTCCCCGTCAATGCGCCGGTCCTGGCGGTTTTCTGTTCGCATGCGACAGGCGCAGGCATTCCGTATTTCTTATAGGCAAGCGGCGGCGCGGGAACAATGGCCGATCAGCCTTTGAGCCCCTTGGCGCGGGAATCTCGGGGGACGTCTAAGACCTGGTGATCTGCCTGATCACTTCGGCAACGCGGGTCTGCGCGTCGAGATCCATGTCGTGGTAGCTCGGAAGGTTGATGGCGCGACCGGCGATATCGCGGGCGGCGGTGTTCTGGGGGCAGGGGGAGAACATCGGCAACTCGGACAGCGGCCAGAAGAACACCCGTGCATCGATATCGGCCTGCCCGAAAGCCTCTATCAGCATCTCGCGCGTCACCCCGGTGTCCCTGTCGAACACCACGGTCGGCATCCAGTAGCCATTGACCGAGGGCTTCGGCTCCGCGTTGAGACTGATACCGTTGACGCCCTCGAGCAGATCCCGGTAGCGCTGCATGATCCTGCGCTTGCCCTCGATCAGCTCGGAAATCCGTTCCACCTGGGCACAGCCGATAGCGGCCGACACATTGGCCATCTTGAACTTGTAGCCGGTGATGGTGGGAAAGAACTGCCGTGGTTCATTCGGGTCGCGGCCGTGGTTGGAGAGCGTCGTCACCCGTTCGAAAAGGCTCGTGTCGTTGGTGACGAACATGCCGCCTTCACCGGTGGTCACCGTCTTGGTGCCGTGGAACGAGAAGGTGCCGAAAGCCCCCATCGATCCGGCCCGCTTTTCGCCCCAGAGCGAGCCGATCGCTTCGGCCGCGTCCTCGATGACGGCAACACCGTGACGTGCGCCGATGTCAAGCAGGCGGTCCATGTCGCACATCGATCCGTAGAGGTGGACTGCGATGATCGCCTTTGTGCGTGATGTGATGGCGGCTTCCACCAGATCCGGATCGAGGCACCAGGTGTCTTCCAGAATGTCCACAAACACCGGCGTCGCGCCCAGATGGACGACCGGGGCCACAGACGCGATCCAGTTCGTGTCCGCCATGATCACTTCGTCCCCCGGGCCGATCCCAAGTGCTGCGAGTCCCAAATGCATCGCGCCCGTGCAGCTCGAAGTCGCAATCGCGTGCCGTGTGCCGATATGGTCTGCGAACTCATGCTCAAGACGGTGAATGTAGTCATAGCAATGCGCGCCCCAGCCATTGCGCGCCGCATCCGTGGCGTAGGCAACCTCGAGCTCGGTGATGGAGGGCTTTGTGTAGGCAATGCGATCGGCCATCGGCGCTTTCCTTCCTGAAACATTCCTGCAATAGCGCCGCGATCCTGTGCGGAGATTGCGCTTCTTAGCCAAAAAGCCGTTGGCGATGAAGACCGATTTCTGGCATGTAACCCGGAACCAGCAAACAGGGAGGCCCCATGCGCACAGTCTTTGTCAACGGAGAATACGTCCCCGAGAACGAGGCCCGGGTCTCGGTCTTCGACCGGGCTTTTCTTTTCGGCGACGGGATCTACGAAGTCGCTTCGGTACTCGGCGGCAAACTGATCGATTTCCCCGCGCATGTCGCAAGGCTGCACCGGTCGGCCAACGAACTTGGCATGCGCGTCGATGTCAGCGATGACGAGATCCTTGCCATCCACCGCGAACTGATCAGCCGCAACGGTGTCGAGGAGGGCGTCGTCTACATGCAGATGTCACGCGGTGCGGTCGACCGGGATTTCATGTTCGACACAGAAAAGCTCAAGCCCACGCTGGTTCTGTTCACCCAGAGCCGGCCGCTCATCGAAACGGCCGTATCGAAGAACGGCATGAAAATCGTCTCGATTCCGGATCTGCGCTGGGGCCGCTGTGACATCAAGACCGTGCAACTCCTCTATCCGTCGCTTGGAAAGATGGAAGCCAAGTCCCGCGGCGCCGACGATGCCTGGATGGTCCGCGAAGGAGTCGTCACGGAAGGCACCTCGAACAATGCGTTCATCGTGACCAGGTCAGGCGCCATCGTCACCCGTCCCCTGTCGAACGAGATCCTGCCGGGCATCACCCGCGCGGCGTTGATGGCCTATTCGGCCGAAAGCGGAACGCCTGTTGAGGAACGCGCCTTCACGATCGAAGAGGCGCGCGATGCCGCCGAAGCGTTCATCACATCGGCTTCGGTCTTTGTCGGCCCCGTGGTTTCCATCGACGGGGTCGAACTGTCCGGCGGCAAGCCCGGTCCGATAACCCTCGGCTTGCGCAAGACCTACATCGAGGAAAGCCTCAAGCGGGCGCTCTGACACGCCTGAGACCTTTGTCCGGCCGGTCCGCCGGTCATACCGATCTGATCGCGCCGCCATCGCAGCGGATCATCGAGCCGTTGATGTAGCTTGCCCGCTCGCTGACCAGAAACGCTGCGGTCGCGGCGAATTCCTCGACCGCGCCGTAACGTCCGACGGGAATCTGTGCCTGCGCGGTCTTCGCCACCTCGGACACGTCCTTGCCTGAACGCTTGGCATTGGCGGCATCGAGTTCCTTGAGCCGGTCTGTCTCAATCCGGCCGGGCAGCAACATGTTGAACGTCACGCCGTCACTGCCAACCTCGTTGGCCATCGATTTCGACCAGCCGACCAACGCCGAGCGCAATGCGTTGGAAAGGCCCAGATTGGGGATAGGCTGGATGACGCCGGAGGACGCGACCGTCAGCACTCGGCCCCAGTTCCGCGACCGCATGCCGGGAATCAGCCGCGCGGTGAGGTCCATCACGCGCAGGACCATGATTTCAAACTGGCGGACAACCACATCAAGATCAGCGCCGCTCATCGGTCCGGGCGGCGGACCACCGGTGTTGTTGACGAGGATGTCGATGTCGCCGAATTCGGCCTTGACCGCATTTTCGAGCAGTTCCGGGGTTGCCTTCTCGGTCAGGTCCGAGACGATGAAATGCGCCCTGCCGGCCCCGCGTCCGTTGATTGCGGCTGCAGCGGCTTCAAGCTTCTCTCCGCTCCGTCCGGTAATCATCACATCACAGCCTTCTGCGGCAATCGCTTCCGCGATCCCCAGCCCCAGCCCGCGCGACGATGCCAGCACCAGCGCTCTCTTCCCGGTCAATCCTAGATCCATGGTCTCTTTCCCTCGCTCCGGTTTGCCTGTTAAAGGCTTCTCGGTCATCAGTTGCCGTGCGCGGAACGGAAGGTCAACCGCCAAGCCGGATTGCCGGACTGCGAAAAAGGAGATCGAGCGTGGACGAAATCACAATCCCGAAGCCCGATGACTGGCATCTGCACCTGCGGGACGGGGCGATGCTGGAAGGCGTCCTGCCCTTCACCGCCCGGCATTTTGCCCGCGCGATCATCATGCCGAACCTGGTGCCGCCGGTGGTGACAGCCGCCGATGCGCGTGCCTACCGGGACAGGATAATGGCGGCATTGCCGGCTGAACTCGATTTCACGCCCTTGATGACACTTTATCTCACCGAAACCACCGACCGCGCCGATGTGGCCGCAGCGCACGCCTCGGGGCTCGCGACCGCGGTCAAGCTCTACCCGGCAGGCGCAACGACCAATTCCCATTCCGGTGTGCGCGATCTCGGCAAGGTCATGCCCGTGCTTGAGAAGATGGCCGAAATCGGCATGCCCCTGTGTATTCATGGCGAGGTCACGGATGCGGAGGTCGATATTTTCGACCGTGAAGCCGTCTTCATCGAGACCGTGCTCGATCCGTTGCGCCGGCGCCTGCCGGAACTCCGTATCACGCTTGAGCATGTGACCACATCCGATGGCGTGAACTATGTCGGCGCCGCCGAGGCGAACCTTGCGGCGACGATCACCACGCATCACCTGATGATCAACCGCAATGCGATCCTCGCCGGTGGCATCAAGCCGCATTATTATTGCCTTCCGGTCGCCAAGCGCGAGACCCACCGGCTGGCCCTGCGCAGGGCCGCCACCTCGGGCGATCCGCGGTTCTTCCTCGGAACGGACTCGGCCCCGCATGTCGATCCGCTCAAGGAATGCGCCTGTGGGTGCGCCGGCATTTTCACCGCAATCAACACGCTGTCCTGCCTGGCCCATGTGTTCGAGGAAGAGGCGGCTCTCGGGACTCTCGAAGCCTTCGCGAGCCGTAACGGCCCGGGCTGGTACGGTCTGCCCGTCAACAACGAGACCGTGACGCTCCGCAAACGTCCTTCGGCGGTCGAATGGCCGGACAGGATCGAGACAGGGGACGGTCCCGTCACGGTGTTCGATCCGATGACCCCCGTCCACTGGGAAGTTGCCTGACAGCCTTCCAACCCTGTCATGAAGCTGGTATTCGCTCGGGTGCATGCGGCTCGGTCTCAGGGCTATCAAGCATCTGCAGGGGTATTCTGAATGTTTTCCAACACCTTTCCTGACAAGGCCTTCGTTGCCGAGACCGTTGCGAAGATGCTCCTTGAAATCAAGGCCGTGCATTTCAACGCGGCCGAACCCTATAAACTCGCATCGGGCATGATGAGCCCGGTCTACATCGACTGCCGCAAGTTGATCTCGTATCCGAGGGTCCGCTCCGCAGTGATGGATTTCGCAGCAGCCGAGATTCTTTCGGAAGCAGGCTTCGAGCAGTTCGATTGCGTCGCCGGTGGCGAGACGGCCGGCATTCCCTTCGCCGCCTTTCTTGCCGAACGGCTCGGACTGCCGATGGTCTACGTGCGCAAGCAGCCCAAGGGCCATGGCCGAAATGCCCAGATCGAGGGGGAATTGCGCGAGGGATCGCGTGTCCTGGTGATCGAGGACCTGACCACGGCCGGCGGATCCATGTTCAAGTTCATCGACGCGATCCGCGCCGCCGGTTGCACGGTCGAGCACGGGATTGCACTGTTCTTCTACGGCATCTTCGAGGAAGCCCAGGCCCGTTTCGCAAATGGCAATGTGCAGCTCCATTACCTCGCGACCTGGCGTGACGTGCTGGCTGCGGCAACCCGGCAAGAGGCTTTCGACGCCGATACCCTTGCCTCCGTCGCTTCGTTTCTTGACGCGCCGCTCGATTGGTCCGGCGCTAATGGTGGTGTGTCCGAGCTCCCTGCGGGGCGTTGAACCGACAATCTGGGAGGGGGAGAGTTTCCATGATCATCTGTTGCGGCGAAGCGCTCATAGACATGCTGCCGCGCACATCGACGGCCGGGGAGGATGCCTTCGCGCCTTATGCGGGCGGGGCCGTTTTCAACACCGCGATCGCACTTGGACGGCTTGGGTTAGAGACAGGCTTTTTCACCGGCCTGTCCTCCGATATGTTCGGCGACATCCTGCGCGCCGCGCTCGATGAGAGCGGCGTCGACCACAGCCATTGCGCCCGGCTTGACCGGCCTACGACGCTGGCCTTCGTCAAGCTGACCGACGGTCACGCGAGCTACGCGTTTTTTGACGAGAATACCGCAGGCCGGATGATCACCGAAGCCGATCTTCCGGAGCTCGACAGCAAGGTCGAGGCCTTGCATTTCGGCGCGATCAGTCTGATTTCGGAGCCGTGCGGATCAACCTACGAAAGCCTGATGCGCCGGGAGGCAGCGAACAAGGTCATTTCACTCGACCCCAACATCCGTCCGGGCTTCATCACCGATCCGGCAGCGCACCGTGCGCGGATCGACCGGATGATCGCCATGAGTGATATCGTCAAGATGTCGGATGAGGATCTGGACTGGTTCGGGCAGTCCGACATGCAGACGGCGGCGCGGGCATGGCTCGATCAGGGGCCCGGTCTGGTGATCTTCACACGCGGCCCGAAGGGGGCCATCGCCTACAGCCGCAACGATGTCGTCGAGGTCGAAGGGGTGAGCGTCGCCGTGGCCGACACCGTGGGCGCCGGCGACACCTTCAATGCGGGCCTGCTGGCCTCGCTGAGGCGCGACCGGGTTCTCGACAAATCGACGATCAGGGCGCTTTCTGCCGATGCCATCGCCAACGCGCTGAGGTTGGGCGCGAAGACGGCAGCCGTCACGGTCTCGCGACCGGGTGCGAACCCACCCTGGGCCCACGAAATCGGGCTGTAGAAAGCCGATCAGGACTGCATGTTCTGGATGACCTTGGCCAGTCCCAGCGTCGAGGCGTCATGGCCGTCGCCATCGCTTTCGCCCTTGACCACCGGCAGCAGGGCGGTGGCGAGTTCCTTGCCCAGTTCCACGCCCCACTGGTCGAAGGCGTTGATCCCGAAAATCTGCGCTTCCACGAACACGCGGTGCTCGTAAAGCGCGATCAGGCGCCCGAGCGCAAACGGCGTGAGCTTGTCATAGACGATCGTGATTGAAGGACGGTTGCCGGGAAACGTCTTGTGCGGCGCCAGCCGGTCGGCCTCCGCCTCCGAGGCGCCGCCCTCGATCAGTTGCGCCCTCGCTTCCTCTGTGGTCCGGCCGCGCATCAAGGCTTCAGACTGCGCCAGGCAGTTGGCGATCAGCAATTGATGCTGGTGCTTGAGCTTTTTTTCATGCCCGTTTGCCGCAATCAAGAACTCCACCGGGATGACATCCGTGCCCTGGTGCAGAAGCTGGAAAAAGGCGTGTTGTCCATTGGTGCCCGGCTCGCCCCAGACAATCGGCCCTGAAGCCGTCTCGAGCGGTTTGCCGTCGGTATCGACGGATTTGCCGTTCGATTCCATGTCGAGTTGCTGCAGATAGGCCGGGAACCGCGACAACCTTTGATCATAGGGAATAATCGCCCGGCTGGGATAGCCGCAAACCAGCCGGTGGTAGGCCCCCAGGAGCCCGAGCAGCATCGGAAGGTTCTGGTCGATCGGCGCATCCTGGAAATGCCGGTCGATCTTCCGTGCGCCAGCAAGAAAATCGGCAAAGGCCTTGCGTCCGATGGCGATCATCAGGGGCAGCCCGATGGCCGACCAAAGCGAATAGCGGCCGCCCACCCAGTCCCAAAAACCGAAGACGCGGGTCTCGTCCAACCCGAAAGCCGAAACCTTGTCGAGCGCGGTGGACACGGCGGCAAAGTGCTTCGCCACCGCATCCTCTCCAAGCCGCGAAACGATGAAATCACGCGCGGTCTTGGCATTGGTCATGGTTTCGATGGTGGTGAAGGTTTTCGAGGCGACGATGATCAGTGTTGTTTCCGGATCGAGACCCGAGAGGGTGTCGGAGATATGGGCGCCATCGACGTTGGAAACGAAATGGAGCCGCGGCCCGTCGTGATAGGGGGCGAGCGCCAGCGTTGCCATCACCGGGCCGAGATCCGAACCGCCGATGCCGATATTGACCACGTCGGTGAAGACCTTGCCGGTCGCGCCCGAAAGGCTTCCGTCGCGCAGGCCGTCCGAAAAGGCGCCCATGGCATCAAGCACCGCGTGGACGCCGGGAACCACATTCTCTCCGTCAACGCGGATGTCGGCGTCACTGTCCGCACGCAGCGCCGTATGCAGCACCGCTCTACCTTCGGTCGAGTTGATCGCCTCGCCGGCGAACATCCTGTCCCGCGCGGTTTCAATGCCCGCATCTGCCGCCAGTTGCTTGAGCAGCCCGACTGTCTCGTCGTCAATCGCGCATTTGGAATAATCCATGCGAAGATCGTCGAGGCGAACCGAAAAGCGCAACGCGCGCTCGGGATCGGAGGTGAATGTTTCCCGCATGTCTTTCGGAGCGGCGCCGGCTTTGCGGGATTGGAGCTTCGAAAGGACGGTTCGGACTGAAGGGTTCAATTGCGGGGCCTCCTTTTGAGAGCACAGCTATGCGTCGAGGCCCGCGGAAAATCAAGTTTCCGCGGGCCTCGGGGCGTTCATATCGTTATCGTCGAAAACGGATGCGTCAGTCCCGCAGCTCGCGGCGAAGGATCTTGCCGACATTGGTCTTGGGAAGCTCATCCTTGAAGACGATGATTTTCGGTCGCTTGTAATTCGTCAGTCCTTTGGCGCAATGGGCCTTGATATCGGCTTCGGTGAGGGATGGATCCTTACGGACGACGAACAGCTTGACCGCCTCACCCGAATTCTCGTCGGCGACCGCCACGGCGGCGGCTTCCGCGATTCCGGGATGTTCGACAGCGACCTCTTCGACTTCATTGGGGTAAACATTGAAGCCGGAGACCAGGATCATGTCCTTCTTGCGGTCGACGATCTTGGTGTAGCCCTTCTCGTCCATGAAGCCCATGTCGCCCGAACGGAAATATCCGTCGTCGGTCATCACATTGGCTGTCTCCTCCGGCCGGTTCCAGTACCCGTCCATGACCTGCGGCCCCTTGATGCAGATTTCTCCCACCTCGCCGACCGGCATCGAGGCGCCATCCTCGTCGCGGATGTCGATATAGGTCGAGGGCAGGGGCAGTCCGATCGTGCCGGAGAAACTATCGGCATCGAAGCGGTTTGCGGTCGCCACGGGAGATGTTTCCGAAAGGCCGTAGCCCTCGGAGATCACGCATCCGGTCAACTCCTTCCAGCGCTCGGCAACCGGCCGCTGCACCGCCATGCCGCCGCCAAGCGTCAGAAGCAGCGGCTTGAAATTGAGCTTGCGGAACTCCTCGTTGTTGAGGAGTGCATTGAACAGCGTGTTGAGGCCCGGGAACACGTGAAATTCGTATTTCCCGAGCTCCTTCACGAACCCCGGAATGTCCCTCGGATTGGGAATGAGGATGTTGTGCGCACCCTGGGACATGCCCATCAGAGCGTTCACCGTCAGCGCGAAGATGTGGTAAAGCGGCAGGGCGCAGATATAGACCAGAACGTCGGGTTTCTCCTTTTTGAGGAAGGCTGCGGGCAGCCACAGATCGTTCTGTGCCGCATTCGACAGAACGTTGGAATTGAGCAGCGTCGCGCCTTTCGACACCCCGGTGGTTCCGCCGGTATACTGCAGGAACGCCACATCCGAGGCGCTGATCTCGACCGGCTTGAGGCTCTTGCCTTCGCCGGCCGCAAGGGCCGCCTTGAAACTGACATGCCCGGGCAGGGACCAGGCCGGAACCATTTTCTTGACCTTGCGGACGACAAAATTGACCAGGTGGCCCTTCAGTCCCATCAGGTCGCCCATGGTTGCCACGCACACGTGCTTGACGCCGGTGTTCTTGACGACCTGCTGCAGCGTGAGTGCGAAATTCTCGAGGATGATGATCGCCTTGGCGCCCGAATCCTTGAGTTGGTGTTCGAGTTCGCGCGGGGTGTAGAGCGGGTTGACGTTGACGACGGTGTAACCGGCGCGAAGCACCGCGGCCATGGCCACCGGCATTTGCAGGATGTTCGGCATCATCAGGGCGACCCTGTCGCCCTTTTCAAGGCCGAGCGATTGCAGCCATGCCCCGATCCGGGTCGAGTACTGTTCCAGATCCTTGTAGCTGATGGTCTTGCCCATGCAGGTGAACGCCGGCCGATCGGCGAACCGCTTGAACGAATCCTCGATGAGCGCGGCAATGGAGTTGTGCGTCAGCGGCGCGATGTCCGACGGTGTGTTCGGCGGATAGGTCGAAAGCCAGGGGCGTTCTGCGGCGGCGGATGTTGTCATTGTGGTCTCTCCCTCATTTCCGGACGAGTGCGTCGGATCATGCCGCCGCCGGGCTCCTCTATTCCCGATCCGGTTTCACCAAGATTTAAGGTCATGACAGGTTTCTTGCAATCCTTCCCTTGACGTAAACGTCACTTTTTGTCGGAAAAACCCCTCGCCCCGCTCTTGGGCGGCTTTGCAGTCCGGTGCGGTCGGCGCTGCATGCCTCGAATTCGCAAGCGCAACGGTTATCCCACCGGCTGCTGGCAGCCGTGGAAATCCGGCTCGAGCCGAAAGCCCGCACAGGATGAAACGCGACCGCCCAGGGTACCTTCTGCGGCCGGCATCGATCGGAAGCTCTCAACCGGGAAACGGATCATGCCCCTTGCCGACGATCTTGTCATCGATTTCGCCGATCACGGCCTCGTCCTTGCCCGAATAGGGCAGGCCCGAAAGGATGGTTCGAATAACGTTGATCCTCGCCCTTCGCTTGTCGTTGGCGCGCACCACCGTCCAGGGCGCGTGGTCCGAGTGCGTCGTCTTGAGCATCAGGTCGCGCTTTTCGGTATAGTCGTCCCATTTGTTCAGGCTTGCGATATCCATCGGCGACAGCTTCCAGTGCTTGAGTCGCGAATGGCGGCGGTCGTGAAAGCGCTTGAGCTGCATCTCACGGCCGATGTTTAGCCAGAACTTGAACAAGTGGATTCCCGCCTTGACCGGCATGCGCTCGAAATGCGGCGTTTCCTCGAGAAAGTGCTGATGCTGCCCGGGCGTGCAGAACCCCATCACCGGCTCGACGCCGGCGCGATTGTACCATGACCGGTCGAACAGGACGAACTCACCCGATGTGGGGAAATGGTCGACATAGCGCTGATAATACCATTGGCCGCGCTCGGTCTCGGTCGGTTTGGGAAGCGCCACGATCCGCGCCGAACGCGGGTTCATGTAAGCCCGGGTCGCACCGATCGAACCGCCCTTGCCGGCGGCGTCACGGCCTTCGAAGACCGCCATCACCCGCGTTCCCGTTTCTCCGAGCCAGGATTGCACCTTGACCAGTTCGACCTGCAAGTCCTCTAGCGTCTTCTCGTAATGCTTGCGCTTGAGCTTCTTGTCATAGGGATAACCGTCCGAGCCGAATGCGCCGTCTTCCACCCAGTCCGGCAGTTTCGGGTCATCGATGTCAAACGTCCGGAGTTCCCCGTCGATTTCCAGTTCCACAGCCCGATTGGGGGCGTCGGTTTCAGCCATTGTCTTTCTCCGGATACCGTTCTCGCTCACCGACCGTCTGCTGGCGGTTCAACCAGGGTGGGTCATGTCCTCGGGACGGACAATACGGTCGTAATCCTCGGCTGTCACGAGCCCAGTCCGGAGCGCTTCCTCGCGCAGCGTCGTGCCATTGGTGTGCGCCTTCTTCGCAATGGAGGCCGCATTGTCGTAGCCGATGGTCGGCGCAAGTGCCGTCACCAGCATCAGCGAACGCTCCAGCGCTGTCTTGATGTTGTCCTCCCGCGCGACGATGCCTGCAACGCAGTTGTCGGTGAACGAGACCGAGGCGTCCGCAAGCAGCTTTACCGACTGCAGGAAGTTGTAGGCCATCACCGGATTGTAGACGTTGAGTTCGAAGTGCCCCTGGCTGCCGGCGAAACTCAAGGCCGCATTGTTCCCGAAGACCTGGACGCAAACCTGTGTCATCGCCTCGCATTGCGTCGGGTTCACCTTGCCCGGCATGATCGATGACCCCGGTTCGTTTTCCGGAAGAGCCAGTTCGCCAAGTCCCGACCGGGGACCGGAGCCAAGGAAACGAATGTCATTGGCGATCTTGAACAGCGCCGCCGCCGCCGCGTTGATCGCACCATGGGCGAATACCATCGCGTCATGGGCGGCGAGCGCTTCGAACTTGTTGGGTGCGGTGACAAAGGGCAGTCCGGTGATCCCGGCGATCCGTTCCGCCACCTTCTCGGCAAAGCCTGCCGGCGCATTCAGGCCCGTTCCGACCGCCGTGCCGCCTTGGGCGAGTTCGTAAAGACCCGGCAATGTTGCCTCTATGCGCTTGATCGCCGAGGCGACCTGTGCCGCATAGCCGCCAAACTCCTGCCCGAGGGTCAGCGGGGTCGCGTCCTGGGTGTGGGTTCGGCCGATTTTGACGATCCCGGCGAAGGCGTCCGCCTTTCGGGCAAGGCTCCCATGAAGGTGCTTCAGCGAAGGCACAAGTTGCGTGACGATCTGTTCGGCGCAGGCTATGTGCATGGCCGTCGGATAGGTGTCATTGGAAGACTGGCTCATGTTGACATGATCATTGGGATGGACCGGTTTCTTCGATCCCATCTCGCCGCCCATCATTTCGATGGCGCGGTTGGAGATGACCTCATTTGCATTCATGTTGGACTGCGTACCCGACCCGGTCTGCCACACAACCAGCGGAAAATGCGCGTCGAGCTTGCCTTCGATAACCTCCTGGGCAGCCGCAACGATGGCGGCGCCGACTTCGGGATCCAGCCGTTTGAGGTCCATGTTGGTTTCCGCGGCGGCGCGTTTGACAATGCCCAGTGCCCGCACGATCGACAGCGGTTGCGTTTCCCAGCCGATCTTGAAATTGCCGAGTGAGCGCTGCGCCTGTGCGCCCCAGTACTTGTCCGCTGCCACCTCGATTTCGCCGAAGCTGTCGGTTTCGGTTCGTGTCCTGGTCATCTTCAGTATCCTGTTGTTTCGAAAACGGGCCGCCTCAGCCAGATTCCCGAGTTGATTTGTCTGGCGTGAAAGGGGCCACATCGTCATTGCGATTTCAAGCAGCGGGTATAAACAAGCCGCAGATGCCCCTGATCCGGGGCTTTCGAAGACGGGTGAGGCTGATGACTGACGCAATCGACGAGACCGCAGCGGACTTGCCGCAGGACAGCCTGTCTTCCCGCCTCGTGACCTCCCGGCGTCCGCTCGTTGTGGCCGCATTGATCGCCCTCCTGTCGACAACAGCCGGTTTGGAAATCTGGCAAGCCCTTCTCGGGTATGGCATTTTTTCCGCAGCCTTGCTTGTTTGGCCGGCATCGAGGGCAGCGGCTGGAGCAAATTCCAAGCGCGCCTCGACAGGCGCGCGCAGGCGCGATCTGCGGGTTATCGATGCGCTCGACTTTCCTACCATCCTTTTCGATGAGGACACCGTGGTGATTCGCCAGAACATCGCCGCGGCGACCCTCGTCGGCGCCTATCCCGACCGCGCGGCTTTGTCGGCGCGTATTCGCTCGCCCGCAATCCTCGAACTGGTGGGCAGGGTCATCGAAACCGGGCAACCCGAGAGCACCGAGCATGTCGAGCGGGTTCCATCAGAACGCTGGCACGAGGTCAGGGTGGCGCCGGTCGATGGACGCAGCGAGACCGGCGGACGGGTTTTCGTCCTCACATTCAGGGACATGACCGAGGCGCGGCGCATGGACCGGATGCGCACGGATTTTGTGGCCAATGCCAGCCATGAGCTGCGCACGCCGCTCGCTTCGCTGATGGGTTTCATCGAAACCATGCAGGGGCCCGCGCGCAATGACGAGGCGGCACGGACCAGGTTTTTCGGCATCATGCTGGACCAGGCGCAGCGGATGGCGCGCCTGATTGATGACCTTCTGTCGCTGTCGCGGCTTGAGTTGCGCGCCCATGTCGCCCCGCAGGGCGAAGTCGACCTTTGCCAAACCGTTGCTCATGTTGTTGATACGCTCAGACCCATGGCGGATGAGCTTGAAGTGCAGATCCTGCTGACCGCGCCAGAGACTCCGGTTTTCATTTCCGGCGACGAGGATGAACTCATCCAGGTCTTTTCGAACCTCATCGAGAATGCCTGCAAGTACGGCCAGTCCGGCGGGAAAGTGGAAATCGGCATCTCGGAAACTGCCACCAACGGCGCCGAGATCACGATTCGGGACTATGGGCCGGGCATTGCCAAGGAGCATGTCCCGCGTCTGACGGAACGGTTCTACCGGGTCGATGTGGAGACCAGCCGGTCGAAAAAGGGGACTGGCCTGGGCCTGGCAATCGTCAAGCACATACTGACTCGCCATCGCGCGCGGCTGGTGATCCGCTCGAAGTTGGGAGAAGGCTCGACCTTCAGTGTCAAATTCAGCGGATCCAATCGAGATGCTCAGTCGTCGGATGTTGAATTATATCAATAAAAACAATCAGATAAAATGTCATAAAACAGTATTGAAACTGTCATAAAACAGAATCTCCACGGGCCTAGAAAGGGGCAGCCTCAGATGGCTGATCCACGGCCCGGCCAACGGGCCACGACACCCTGACCCATGACGGGAGATTCTTTATGAACGCTATCAAACTTGCAGCCGCTGCAATTCTGGCCTCCACGGCGCTCACCGGCGCCGCCGTGGCCCGCGACCAGGTCCAGATGGCCGGTTCGTCCACCGTGCTGCCTTATGCCTCCATCGTTGCCGAAGCTTTCGGCGAAAACTTCGAATTCCCCACACCGGTTGTTGAATCCGGCGGTTCGGGCGCAGGCCGCAAGAAGCTTTGCGAAGGCGTTGGCGAGAACACCATCGACATCGCGAACTCCTCTTCGCGAATCAAGCAGTCGGACATCGATCTCTGCGCCTCCAACGGCGTGACCGAGATCCAGGAAGTTCGCATCGGCTATGACGGCATCGTGTTCGCTTCCGACATCAACGGTGCGGAGTTCGCATTCACGCCGGCTGACTGGTACAACGCTCTTGCTGCCAAGGTCGTCAAGGACGGCGAACTGGTGGACAACCCGAACACGACCTGGGCTGACGTCAACCCGGATCTGCCTGCCCAGGACATTCTTGCGTTCATCCCGGGCACCAAGCACGGCACCCGCGAAGTGTTCGACGAGAAGGTCATCGAAGCCGGCTGCGAAGCGACCGGCGCCGACACGGCTTTTGAAGAAGCCGGCATGGAAGACGGTTGCACCTCGCTCCGCACCGATGGCGTTTCCGTCGACATCGATGGCGACTACACCGAGACCCTGGCCCGCCTCGAAGCCAACAACAACGCAATCGGCGTCTTCGGCCTGTCGTTCTACGAGAACAACACCGACAAGCTGCGCGTTGCCACCATGGGCGGCGTCAATCCATCGACCGAAACCATCGCATCCGGTGAGTACCCTGTCTCGCGTCCGCTCTTCTTCTACGTCAAGAACGCGCACCTCGACGTGATCCCGGGTCTCCAGGAATACGTTGAGTTCTTCGTCTCCGACGAAATCGCCGGCCCGAACGGCCCGCTCGCTGCCTACGGCCTGGTTTCCGACCCGGAACTCGCCAAGACCCAGGAAATGGTCAGGAACCGCACCCCGATGGGCGCGCTGAACTGATCAGATCCGTTTGACGCCAAGGGGGCGGCGCTTCCCGCGCCGCCCCTCCTCGCGAACAGGGCGACTTCGACATGACTCCAGGCACTCTTATTCTTATCGTGCTCGCGCTTGCCGCGATCGGCTACTTCACCGGCAAGCGGCGCGCGATCCAGACGGCCAAGCGCGACGGCAGGAAGCTTCATTCGCTGCCGAGCTACTATGGAGAATCGGTCGCACTGTTCACGGCCGTGCCGGCGCTGCTGCTGCTTGGCGCCTGGCTCTTCCTCCAGCCGGTAATGATCGAGAACAGCATCATCGGCCAAATCCCCGAATCGTCCGTCCCTGAGGGCGGCGCCAAGAGCCTCGTCATGGTCGATGTTCGCCGCATCGCCGAAGGGCTCAACCTCATCATTGCCGAGGGCAGGCTCAACGAGGAAGACATTTCCGACATGCGTGCGGACTTCGTCGATGTTCGCTCGAGGCTTGCCGAAGTCGGCGTGGCGCTCGGTTCAAATGTCGAGCCGGTGGTCTTCCAGGCCGCGAAGGAATACCGCGACCTCGACCTTTCCGCCAAGTTTGCCCGTGACATCGTTGTCCTGCTGACCGCACTGCTGGTTGGCATCTGGGCGCTCTGGCGCATCCGGCCGTCCATGCGCGCGCGCAACATCAGCGAAACCTTCGTCAAGGCGCTGCTCATCGGGGCATCCCTCGTCGCCATCCTGACGACGGTCGGTATCGTCGGTTCGCTCCTTTTCGAATCGCTTCAGTTTTTCAGGCTTTACCCGGCCTCTGAATTCTATTTCTCCACCGTCTGGAATCCGCAGTTCCGAGGCGGATCGGACTTCGGCTTCCTGCCGCTGCTTTGGGGAACCCTTTACGTCTCCTTCGTCGCTCTGCTGGTCGCTGTCCCAGTCGGGCTGATGATCGCGATCTACCTGGCAGAGTATGCGGGCAGCAGGCTGCGCAGCTTCGCCAAGCCGGCCATCGAGATCCTCGCGGGCATCCCGACCATCGTCTACGGTCTTTTCGCGCTGATCACCGTCGGGCCTTTCCTGCGCGACTGGATTGCCCAGCCGCTCGGGCTCGGCAATTCCTCTTCCTCGGTGATGACCGCGGGCCTGGTCATGGGCATCATGCTCATCCCCTTCATTTCGTCGCTTTCCGACGACATCATCAATTCCGTGCCTCAAGCCATGCGTGACGGCTCCTACGGTCTCGGCGCCACCCAGTCGGAGACTGTCAGGCAGGTCATCCTGCCCGCGGCGCTGCCCGGCATCGTCGGCGCCTTCCTGCTCGCGGCCAGTCGCGCAATCGGCGAGACCATGATCGTGGTTCTCGGCGCCGGCGCAGCCGCGCGCCTTGACCTCAATCCCTTCGAGGCAATGACCACTGTTACCGTGAAGATCGTCAGTCAGCTGACGGGCGACACCGAATTCGCAAGCCCCGAAACCCTCGTGGCCTTCGCGCTTGGCCTGACGCTGTTCGTCTTCACGCTCAGCCTGAACGTTCTGGCGCTCTACATCGTGCGCAAATACCGGGAGCAGTATGAATGACCGATTTCCCCGCAGATCATTCCGCGGCCAGTGGCGCCGCCGGGCGGTCGCTTCTCAAGGTCGGCGAGCGCACCCGCAAGCGCAACGCGGCTGAAAAGCGCTTCCGCATGATGGGTTTGGCGGCCGTTGTTTTCGGCATCCTTGCGCTGTTCGGCCTGATGGCGTCGATCCTTTCGAACGGGCTTTCCTCGTTCAACCAGACCTATATCGAACTCGACGTCTATCTGGACCCGGCGGTTCTCGACAAGGGCGGCAACCGGGCTCCCGAAGACCTCGGCAGGATCACGACATTCACCATCCAGCCGCTGATCAAGGCGGCGGTGCAGGATTTGATCGATGAAACCGGCGTGTCCGCCGAGGGCGTTGACGCGAATGATGCTTTCGAGCTGATCTCGAAGGAAGCGCCGGCCGATCTGAGGCGCTTCGTTTTGAACAACCCGGACCAGATCGGCGAGACTGTCTCTTTCGATCTGCTCGCCTCCGGCCGTATCGATGGCTACTACAAGGGCCGGGTGACGATGGAGAGTGCTGCGCTCGATCGCAACATCTCGCCCGAGCAGCTCGAACTGGCCGACAGGCTCAAGGCAGAGGGGGTTCTCGAGACCCGCTTCAACTGGGCCTTCTTCACCGCGCCGGACGCTTCCGACACCCGTCCCGAAGCAGCCGGCCTCGGTGTGGCCATTCTAGGCTCCGCCTACATGATGCTCATCGTGCTGGTTCTGGCGCTGCCGATAGGTGTGGCAGCTTCGATCTATCTTGAGGAATTTGCGCCGCAGAACCGGTTCACCGACCTGATCGAGGTCAATATCGCCAATCTGGCTGCGGTGCCGTCGATCGTCTTCGGTATTCTGGGACTGGCGATCTTCATCAATTTCGCCGGGCTGCCGCAGTCCGCCCCGATCGTCGGCGCCCTGGTGCTCACGCTGATGACCCTGCCGACGGTGATCATCGCCACCCGTGCCGCGCTCAAGGCCGTGCCGCCTTCGATCCGCGATGCGGCGCTGGGTGTGGGCGCCTCGAAAATGCAGGCAATCTTTCACCACGTGCTTCCGCTGGCGGCTCCCGGTATCCTGACCGGAGCGATCATCGGTCTTGCCCAGGCGCTCGGCGAAACCGCGCCGCTGCTGCTGATCGGTATGGTGGCATTCGTGCGGGAATACCCAGCAGCGCCGCCGGAAGGGTTCTTCGATCCCGCTTCTGCGCTTCCCGTCCAGGTTTACAATTGGACCCAGCGCGGCGACCCTGCTTTTGTGGAGCGGGCGTCCGGGGCGATCATTGTCCTATTGGTATTCCTGCTCATCATGAACGCGGTTGCCATCCTTCTGCGCCGGCGCTTCGAGCGTCGCTGGTAGGCATCCGACTTAAAGGTTGAAGCATCGGGGTCCAACGGACCGGCAACCAATAAAAGGAACATGGAGATGAACATCATGTCAGAATCGGCTACGGAAGATGCGGTCAAGGCATCGGTTGAAAAGCCCGCAATCAAGATGCGCGGCACCGATGTCAGCGTCTTCTACGGCGAGAAGCAGGCGCTGTTCGATGTCAATCTCGACATTCGGCAGAACAGCGTCACAGCGCTCATCGGCCCGTCGGGTTGCGGCAAGTCGACGTTCCTGCGGTGCTTGAACCGGATGAACGACACGATCGACGTTTGCCGCGTGACCGGCGATATCACCCTTGATGACGAGAATATCTATGCGCCGGCGATTGACGTTGTCGAACTTCGCGCGCGCGTCGGCATGGTCTTCCAGAAGCCGAATCCGTTCCCCAAGTCGATCTACGAGAACATTGTCTATGGTCCGCGCATCCACGGTCAGGTGTCGACCCGCGCGGAGATGGACGAGATTGTCGAACGAAGCCTGATCAAGGCGGGTCTGTTCAATGAGGTCAAGGACCGTCTGCACGAAACCGGCACCGGCTTGTCGGGCGGCCAGCAGCAGCGCCTGTGCATCGCGCGCGCCATCGCCGTGAGCCCGGAAGTCATCCTTATGGACGAGCCCTGTTCGGCACTCGATCCGATCGCCACCGCCAAGGTCGAGGAACTGATCGATGAGCTCAAGGTCAACTACACCATCGTCATCGTGACGCACTCGATGCAGCAGGCAGCCCGTGTGTCGCAGCGCACGGCGATGTTCCATCTCGGCAAGCTGATCGAGGAAGGCCCGACCGACAAGATGTTCACAAGGCCGGACGAAAAGCTGACCCAGGACTACATCACCGGACGCTTTGGCTAAGCCCCGGATTGTCCTGTGCGGCCGGCAATGCCGTCGCAACTCCATGATTGAAGGATCAAGCAATGCCCGACGCACATACCGTCTCATCCTATGATGACGATCTCCGCTTTCTCGCCCGCCGTCTTTCCGAAATGGGCGGCGTCGCAGAACGCATGGTCGCCGATTCCGTCGCTGCCCTTGTCAATGCGGATACCGGCTCCGCACAGCGGGTGATTTCGGAAGACCTGCTTCTCGACAATGGCGAGCGTGAAATCTACGAAAAGGCGGTCCTTGTCATCGCCAAACGCCAGCCGGTGGCCTCCGACCTCCGCGAGATCATCGGCGCAATCCGTATCGCATCCGATCTGGAGCGCGTGGGCGACCTGGGCAAGAACATCGCCAAGCGCGTGATCGCCGTGCACACCATGGCGCAGCCGCGCAAGCTTGTCCGCGGGCTTGAGCATCTCGCCGAGCTTGCCCTGACCCAGCTCAAGGAAGTTCTTGACGCCTTTTCCACGCGCTCGCCATCGCTGGCCACCTCGATCCGCGAACGCGACGAGGAGATCGACGCCATCTACACCTCCCTGTTCCGCGAACTTCTGACCTACATGATGGAAGATCCGCGCAACATCACCGCCTGTACCCACCTCCTGTTCTGCGCCAAGAACATCGAGCGCATCGGGGACCATGCCACCAACATCGCCGAAACCGTCTACTATGTAGCGACCGGCGAACAACTGGCTGACGAACGTCCGAAAGACGACGATTCCGCCAGTGTCGTTGCGCCGGAGCCCGGCGCTGCGTGATAATGTGAAGGACATCGAACCATGGCGATGAATCCGCGAGTTACTGTGGTTGAAGACGAAGAGGCGCTCTCGGTTCTTCTCCGGTACAATCTGGAAGCCGAAGGATATGAGGTCGACACCGTACTCAGGGGTGACGAGGCCGAAATCCGCCTTCAGGAACGTGTTCCGGACCTTCTGATCCTGGACTGGATGCTGCCCGGGATCTCCGGCATCGAACTGTGCCGCCGCCTGCGCGCAAGAGCGGAGACCGAGCGTCTCCCGATCATCATGCTGACCGCGCGCGGTGAGGAAAACGAACGGGTCCGCGGTCTGGCGACCGGCGCCGACGACTACGTCGTCAAGCCGTTCTCGACCCCGGAGCTTCTGGCACGCGTGCGGGCCATGCTCCGCCGCGCGAGCCCCGAGGTGATTTCAAGTCAGCTCAAGGTCGGTGACATCGAGCTTGACCGCGAAACCCACCGTGTCCGCCGTCGCGCCCGGGACATCAAGCTCGGGCCGACCGAGTTCCGGCTTCTGGAATTCCTGATGAGCTCTCCCGGCCGCGTCTATTCGCGCGCCCAGTTGCTCGACGGGGTCTGGGGTCACGACGTTTATGTCGACGAACGCACCGTCGATGTGCATGTCGGCAGGCTGCGCAAGGCGGTCAATCTGTCCGGCATGCGCGATATCATTCGCACCGTTCGTGGCGCGGGCTATTCGATCGAAGCCTGATACGAAATTGAAATCAGATCCCCGGAAAAGACAAAGCCCGGATCCATCGGTCCGGGCTTTGATTGTCTTTGGGCGTTCCCGATCAGCGAGAGCGCTTGCGCTCGCTGGAAGGTTGGAACGCCAGTTTGGCGTGGTATCCGCAATAGGGCGAGCTGTCATCGGAGTCGTTGCCGCAGAAGTGAAACCCCTCCAGCAGTGGATCGCCCAGCGGCCACTTGCAGGTCCGCTCGGAGAGTTCGATGAGCGTGAGGCGCCGGGAAATCGGAACCACCACGTCTTCCATCGGACGGGTATCGAGATCCTCGGCAGCGACCGCGTCCACATCCTGCTTCAGGGCGGTGTTGCCGCTTGACCGTCCATTCATGGTGCGGGTGGTCTGTGCGGCTGTCCTGCCGGCATAGGCGGGTGCGCGTGGCGCGGCAGTTGCACGCTTTGTCCGCACCGAAGACTGCCCGCCGCTCTTGGCGCGTCCGGGCAGGTTGAGCCTGTGCACCTTGCCGATCACGGCGTTGCGGCTCACACCGCCGAGCTGTGCCGCTATCTGGCTCGCGCTCAGTCCGTCCGCCCACAATTTCTTGAGTTTTTCGACCCGTTCATCAGTCCAGTTCATGCCATCATCTCCATCTACCTCGCGGACCGGGAGGGCAGAATCCCTCTTCGCGGCTCCGGGTGGCCGGAGCTCATACGCTCGGTTGCATTGAGGTAATTTGTGTCCGCCGCGAACGCTTGTTACATGCTCACAACGTAGAGCCCGCCGGACTCCGTGACAAGAGTCAGGGGAATCATGCTGATTCGTTTTTTCGGTTTTCCCCAACTTAGCGGAGCCGGATTCGGGTTCTCTGCAAACAGGTGTGTGCTGGCCGATGCCGGTGGAACATTCTTTGGTTCGGACCAGCGCGGAAAAGCTGTTTTGCCGCTGCTCGGGCACAATTCCGGCGTCTCATTGACAGCATTGGAGGAAATGTAAATAGTGCCGTTGCCGCCCCCGGAAGGGCGGCATTTTGATTTTTCCGGCACCCCCTCTGCCGGGCTCTTGGCACAAACCACATCAGGCTCCGGCGCATATGCTCAGCCGGATGATCACGGGAGACGGGCGCCATGGCTGACGCCAAGCCGCTGTATGAGACTTACAACCGGGCGCCGATCGTTTTCGAGCGCGGGCATGGCGTGTGGCTGGAAACCGCCAAGGGCGAACGTTACCTCGATTTTGCCGCGGGCATCGCCGTCAACTCGCTGGGGCACACCCATCCGCACCTCGTCGAAGCCCTGAAGTCCCAGGCCGACCGACTTTGGCATCTTTCCAACCTGCACGAGATCCCGGACCAGACCCGGCTCGCCGAGCGTCTCACGGAAGCGACCTTCGCCGACAAGGTGTTCTTCACCAATTCCGGCGCCGAGGCGCTGGAATGCGCGATCAAGACCGCGCGTCGGCATTTCCATGTCAACGGTCAGCCCGAGCGCTACCGCATCATCACGGTCGAAGGCGCCTTTCATGGCCGCACCCTTGCGACCATCGCGGCAGGCGGCCAGGCCAAGTACCTGGAGGGCTTTGGCCCCAAGGTCGAAGGCTTCGACCAGGTGCCTTTCGGGGATCACGAGGCCTTGAAGGCGGCGATCACCGGCGAGACCGCTGCAATTCTCGTGGAACCGGTGCAGGGCGAGGGCGGTGTCCGGCCGTTGCCGGTCGAATGCATGCGCGGGCTGCGCGAGCTCTGCGATGACAACGGCATTCTCCTCATCCTCGACGAGGTCCAGTCCGGCGTTGGCCGCACGGGCAAGCTCTTCGCCCACGAATTCGCGGGTATCGCTCCCGATATCATGGCGATCGCCAAGGGCATTGGCGGGGGATTTCCGTTCGGCGCCTGTCTGGCGACGGCCGAGGCGGCCGATGGCATGACCGTGGGGACCCACGGAACCACCTATGGCGGCAACCCGCTTGCCATGGCCGTGGGAAACGCCGTGCTCGACGTCGTTCTCGCCCAAGGCTTTCTTTCCCATGTCAACGACGTCTCTCTCGTCCTGCGCCAGGGGCTCGCTTCACTCAAGGATCGATACCCGGATCTGATCGAGGAAATCCGCGGCCTTGGGCTGCTGACCGGCATCAAATGCAGGAAATCCAATGTCGATCTTGTAATGGCGTTGCGCAATGAGAACCTGCTTGCAGTGCCGGCGGGCGAGAATGTCGTGCGGCTTCTCCCGCCGCTTATCGTCTCGGCGGAGGAAATCCGCGAAGCGCTTCACAGGATCGAGGCAGCGCTTGAAATGTTATCTTCCAAGGCCAGCTAACCGGATCGCATGCCATGACTGAAACGAACACGCCCGAAACGCGGCACTTTCTGGATCTTTCCGCCGTAAGCGCTCAGGATCTGCGCAGCATGATCGACGCGGCGAGGTCGGCGAAGTCCGCTTCCGATGAAGATCGTCCGCTGGCGGGCAAGATGCTCGCCATGATCTTCGAGAAGCCCTCGACCCGTACCCGTGTGTCCTTTGACGTCGGCATGCGCCAACTTGGCGGCGAGACCCTTTTTCTGTCCGGAAGCGAGATGCAGCTCGGACGCGCCGAAACCATAGCCGACACCGCTCGGGTTCTTTCGCGCTATGTCGACATCATCATGATCCGCACGATGGAGCATGACCGCGTGCTTGAACTTGCCGAGCACGCGACGGTTCCGGTTATCAACGCGCTGACCGACGACACGCACCCCTGCCAGATCATGGCCGACATCCTGACCTTCGAGGAACATCGCGGACCGATCGGCGGCAAGACCCTGGCCTGGACCGGCGACGGCAACAATGTGCTGCACTCGCTGATCGAGGGCGCCGGCCGTTTCGGCTACCGCATGCAAATCGCAACGCCCGCAGGTTCGGAGCCGGACATGCGGTTCGTAGAATGGGCTCGCGGACAGGGAGCCGAAATCGAACTGACCGCCGATCCCGACAAGGCCGCGCGGGGGGCGGACTGTATCATCACCGACACATGGGTCTCCATGAACCAGGAACACAAGGCCCGTGGGCACAACGTGTTCATGCCATACCAGGTCAACTCCGCATTGATGGCCAAGGCCAACGACGACGCGCTGTTCATGCACTGCCTGCCCGCTCACCGCGGCGAAGAGGTGACTGACGAAATCATGGACGGTCCGCAGTCCGTTGTGTTCGATGAGGCGGAGAACCGCCTGCATGCGCAAAAGGCAATCATGCGCTGGTGCCTGGGCGCGCTGTAGCGGACCACCGCCGGGGGGGGCTGGCGCTGAGGCGCCGGGTTTCCTATATGCCGATCAACACTCACGGGCGCCCCGGTGCAGGTGTAGCGCCGTGTCAAACGATCGTGACATGCAGCCGCTAGCAATGGCGCGCCAACAAATCGGGAAATGAACATGGAAACCGAAATCCGAAGTCTCGGAGAGCCGGGTTTTGTCGGCGACGACAGCGTGCTTCCTTTTGAGGTCGATGGTCTTGATGTGCGCGGTCGCGCTGTCCAGCTCGGCCCCATGATTGATGCCATACTTGGCCGCCACGCCTATCCGGAGCCTGTTGCCCGTCTGCTCGCCGAAGCGATCGCGCTCACGGTGCTGCTCGGCACCTCGCTCAAGTTCGAGGGAAAGCTGATCATCCAGACCAAGGGTGACGGCCCGGTGGACCTTTTGGTCGCCGATTTCTCCACGCCGGGCGACGTGCGCGCCTATGCCCGTTTCGACCAGGAACTCGTCGAGGCGGCTCGGCAGGCTGGCATGACAAGTCCGGCGGAATTGCTGGGCAACGGCGTTCTCGCCTTCACCATCGACCAGGGCGCATACATGCAGCGCTATCAGGGTATTGTCGAGATGAAGGGCGAGTCGCTCGAAGCCATGGCCGAAACCTATTTCCGCCAGTCCGAACAGATCCCCACGCTCGTGCGGTTGTCGGTGGCCGAACTGTTTGACCGTGACGAGGACGGCAATCCGCGGCACAGTTGGCGGGCCGGAGGCATCGTGGTGCAGTTCCTGCCGCAGGCGCCGGATCGCATGCGCCTGCCTGATCTGCCCGGCGGCGACGCGCCGGATGGCGGCGAGGAACACATCCCCGAAGACGACGACGCCTGGGAGGAAGCCAAGGCATTGGTCGGAACCGTCGAACCCGGCGAACTGACGGATCCTGAGGTCGGCGCCGAAAGGTTGCTCTTCCGGCTGTTTCATGAGCGGGGCGCCCGCGTTTACACGCCTGTTCAGGTTTTCGACCGGTGCAGCTGCTCCCGCGAGCGCCTTGGCGAAGTGCTGAACGGGTTCACGGCTGAAGAGATCGCCGACAGCGTTGAAGACGGAGTCATCACTGTCCAGTGTGAATTCTGCTCGACCGCCTATCGCTTTGATCCGGTCGAATTCGGCGCCTGAGGCGGGCCCGCTGCTCGCAAAAATGACAAAACTTTAATTTGCCATGTTTCGGCATTGCGTTACGTCTTTGTCCACACACGGAGACATGGCATGCTCGACAGGGCCGACAATCGCGATGACCGCCCGGTTGGTGCTGCCCAGGCTCCGGCCGGACCGCGGCGTGGCGGATTTTTTCGGCCCATTGCCCAGATTGCCCTCATGGCGCTTGTGCTGGCCGGCGGCTGGGCAGGTATGCAGTACCTCGCCAATTCACGTGTGGATCCGGTCCGCAAGCCATTTGAGCCGCTTGTCTACACGGTTGAGACCGCGCAGGCGGTCTTGTCCGACAATACGCCGGTTATCAACCTGTACGGCCAGGTTGATGCGGGCCGCAGCGTTGAATTGCGGGCTGCGGCAAGCGGAGAGGTTTCCGAGATCCATCCCGATCTGGTCGCAGGCCGCAGGGTGAACGCGGGAACCGTGCTGCTGCGCGTTGATCCGTTCATCTATGAAGGTGCGGTGGTCGAGGCCCGCGCCAACCTCGCCTCCACCCGCGCGGCAATTGCGGAGATTGACGCCAGGCTGGCGTCCGAACGTGAGCAGCTCGAGTCAGCGCAGATGCAGTTGGAGCTGGCGAAAGCCGATCTGGAGCGCGCGCTGTCGCTTGCCGACACCGGGACGCTGACCGACAAGCAGGTCGATGACCGCCGCCTGATCCTGTCCCAGCGCGAGCAGGCGGTGAGCCAGCGCCGCAACAACATCCTGATCACCGAGGCGCAACGCGCGCAGCAGGATGCAAATGCTTCGCGGCTGGAATGGAAGCTTCGCGAGGCCGAGCGCAAGCTCGAGGATACGGCAGTGGTTGCCCCCTTTGACGGCGTGATCTCGGAAGAGAGCATTGAAACCGGTCGCTCGGTAAGCGCAAACGAGGTCGTCGCATCGATCTATGACGACACCGCGCTCGAAGCCCGTTTCACGCTCACGAATGCGCAGTACGGGCGAATGGCCACGGATTCCGATCCTTTGCTGGGCCGTGAAGTCGAGGTGAGCTGGAGCGTGGGCGGCCGGGAGTATGTCTGGCCGGCCGCGATTGACCGCGTCGGTGCGCGCGTTGCCGCCGAACGTGGCGGCGTCGAGGTTTTCGCGACGATCCTCGCAGCAGACAATCCGGTTCAGTTGCGCCCGGGCGCCTTCGTTGCGCTTACGGTGCCGGACCGGGTCTGGCGCGATACGTTCCGTTTGCCCGAAACAGCCATCCGCTCATCCGATCATGTTTTCGTGGTCGTCGAGGGCAGGCTTGAACGGCGGGATGTGCGTCTGATTGCCTGGGATGGCGAGGACGCGATCGTCGAAGGCGATCTCGTCAACGGTGACGAGGTGCTTGCAACCCGTCTCACCGAAGCCACCGAAGGGGTTCGGGTGCGCAAGCCGGATCAGGGCGCTGCCTCGGACGGCGCGGCGGCGCAGACGGACGCTGCGCAAAGCTCACCGGACGTATCGGAATGAGCGGCGCCGCACTGCCGGGACGCGGCCTGTTGCGCGGCGCGGGGCTGGTCTCCACATTCGTCCGCCATCCCAATGCCGCCAATCTTCTCATGGTGCTGATGATCCTGTTCGGCGCCTTTTCGATCGCGCGTATCAACACTCAGTTTTTCCCGACCATCGACCGGCCGGCCATCACTGTTGGCATCGCCTGGTCGGGCGCCAGCGCCGAGGATGTCGAAACCAACATTCTCGCGCTTGTGGAGCCCGAGGTCCGCTATATCTCGGGCGTTGACCGGATGACCTCGACTGCGGCGGAAGGTTCGGCATCGATCCGCCTCGAGTTCACCGAGAGCACCGACATGTCCCAGGCGCTCACGGATGTCGAGACGGCCGTCAAGACGGTCAACAACCTGCCGGAGGATGCCGAGGCGCCGACCGTCACGCGGACCGTGTTTTTCGATTCCGTAGCCCGTCTCGCGATATTCGGAACCGCCGATGAGGCGGTCAAGCGTGCCTGGGCCAAGCGCATGCGTGACGACCTGATCGATCGCGGTATCGACAAGATCGACTTCACCGGCTTGCGTGCTGCGGAAATCCGCATTGAAGTGCCGGAGATCGAATTGCGGCGGCTCGATGCGACCATTGCCGATGTCTCCAGGGCCATCGCCGCCAACAGCCGAGACCTGCCGTCCGGCACGGTCGAGGGCGTGGTGGAACGGCAGTTGCGCACACTGGCCGACGCCCAGGGCGTGCGTGAGTTGGCGGCGGTCGAGGTCAAGTCTTTTGAAAGCGGTGAAAAGGTCCTTCTCGGGGATATTGCCGAAATCAGCGACGGTTTTGACCCGGACGCCACACGCGGACTGGCGGGCGGCTCGACCGCCATTGAACTCGATGTCCGCCGGGCGCCCACCGCCGATACGCTGCAGACCGCGGCGATCCTGTCCGATTATATCGACGAGATCACCCCTCAACTGCCGCCGGGGGTTGAAATTGCAACCTACGAGGTCGCCGCCGATGCGCTCGCGGCCCGAATTTGGCTTCTGGTGAAGAACGGGCTTGGCGGGCTTGTCCTGGTCGTCGCGATCCTGTTCGTTTTCCTCAATGCCCGCATCGCCTTCTGGGTCGCGGCCGGAATTCCTGTGGCTATGCTCGCAACCATAGGCTTCATGTATGTGAGCGGACAGACGGTCAACATGATCTCGCTGTTTTCGTTGATCATGATGCTGGGCATCATCGTTGACGATGCCATCGTCGTCGGCGAGCACACGGCGACACGGCTGGAGATGGGAGACGATCCGCATACCGCTGCGGAAAACGGTGTGCAGATGATGTTCACCCCGGTGCTGGCGGCGATGTCGACGACACTGGCCGCTTTCGCGCCGATCCTGATGATCGGTGACACCGTTGGCCAGATGATGGGTGTGCTGCCGCTGGTGGTCGTCGCGGTGCTGATCGCGAGCCTGCTCGAATGCTTTCTGGTGCTGCCCGGCCATCTCGCCAATTCGCTTGCCGCCCGAAAGATGCCGGGCTGGTCCTGGTGGCGGCAGTTGCTGGTGGCCCTGATCCTCGTTGTGTTCCTGACCGGTCTGAGCGGACGGCTTGCCGTCGATCTGGCGCTTGAAGCTGAGGATGCCGGATTGCGCAGCTTTGCACGCGGTTTCGCGGAGCTGCCTTCGCTGGCCAGAATGGCGGCTGTCGTTTTCGCTTCACTGCTGCTGTCGGCCCTGATGGAATGGCTTCTCCTGGCGCTGGGACGTCGCAACAGCCGCATGGCCGCTGCCGGTCAGCGCGACCTCGACGCAGGCGAAAGCCGGTTCCGGCAGGCCTTCGACCGCGGCTTTGACAGTTTTCGAGATGGACCGTTCGCCCGGCTGGTGCAACTCGCCTGGGATTGGCGCTATGTCACCCTGTCGATCGCGGTCTCGATGGTGCTCGTGCTCGCCATAGGCCTGGCGCGCTCCGGACGCGTGGAGTTTGTCTTCTTTCCGTCACCCGAGGCCGAGAACATTACCGGCACCGCGGTCTTCAATGCCGGTTTGCCGGAGGGCGAGGCGCTTGATGCCATCGCCGCATTTGACGACGCTTTGCGCCGCGCCGACGAGGCGCTCACGGGGAAAGATCCCTCGCTCATCCGCGCCGTCTTCACCACCTATGGCGCGTCGAGCCGGTCCGGCGCCGCCACCGCGCGCATTCGTGTCCAGCTGACCACTTCGGAAGAGCGCGATGTCCGCACGCCCGATATCGTGAATGCCTGGCGTCAGGCGTCACCGGATATTGCCGGCGTCACGCGCTTTACCATCGCTCAGGCCCGTGGCGGACCTCCCGGCCGCGACATCTCGGTCCGGTTGCAGGGAGAGCGCGTCGCTTCCCTCAAGGCGGCGGCGGCCGATGTGGTCGCCTTGCTGTCCGGGATGGACGGCGTCACCGGCCTTGATGACAATCTGCCTTGGGGAAAACCGGAGCTTGTCATGCAACTGACGCCACAGGGCGCGGCTCTTGGTTTCTCGATCGAGGAGGTCGGCCGGCAGATCCGCAACGCTTTTGACGGCGCTGTTCCCTTCCGCTTTCCGCGCGGCAATGACGAGGTGACGGTCCGCCTGGTGCAGGGTCCTGCCTCGCCGGGGTCTCAGGCCCTGCGCGAATTCGAGCTGCGAAGCCCCGCCGGAAACTTCGTACCGCTGACGGAAGTGGTGGACATGACGGAGCGTCAGGGTTTTTCTGCGATCCAGCGGCGTGACGGCAAGAGCACGATTTCCGTGACCGGCGACATCGACACGGCGGTGAACACCACCGGCGGCGTCGTCGAGCAGCTGACCGCGGGTGGCGGGCTCGATCTGATCGCCGCCGAACATGGTGTAAGCTATTCCTTTGGCGGCCGTTCGGAGGAGCAGGAGAACGCCTTTGCCGACCTGAGGCTGGGCGTGGCGGTCGCGATCAGTGTGATCTACATCATTCTCGCCTGGGTTTTCGCCAGCTACTGGCGTCCGTTCGCGGTGCTTCTCATCATTCCCTTCGGCGTTGTCGGAGCGATTTTCGGTCATTGGGTTCTGGGCTATCAGCTTACAATACTGTCCTTTATCGGACTGCTCGGGCTGGCAGGCATACTGGTCAATGATTCCATTATTCTTGTCGCACGCCTGGAAGAACGCGTCGGCGCGGGCGACACCCTTGCCGAGGCCGCCGTCGGCGCCAGCCGTGATCGTCTGCGCGCGGTGCTGCTGACATCGCTGACCACGATAGGCGGCCTCCTGCCGCTTCTCTATGAGACAAGCCTGCAGGCGCAGTTCCTGCTGCCCATGGCGATCACCATCGTGTTCGGTCTGGCAATGACCACAATGCTGGTGCTGTTTCTGGTGCCGGCTCTGGTTGGCATCGGTGACGACTTCACGCGCGCGTTGACCTTCCTCTACGGCCGCCGCCAGCGGCTTGAGCGCGCCTGATCCTCACCGACCCGTATGGGCCGGCACGCATTCACGACCGCCAGAAGCGCGGAAGCAGCAGCACAAGCACGGTGAACAGCTCCAGCCGTCCAAGCAGCATGCCGGCCGACAGAAGCCATTTCTGCCCGTCGTCAAGCGGCTGGAAATTGCCGGAAGGACCGATGATGTCGCCCAGACCCGGCCCGACATTTGAGAGCGCCGTGCCAGCCGCCGAAAGCGATGTAATCGCGTCAAGTCCGCTCAGACGAAGCAGGATCGAAAGTGCCACGAACGAGGTCATGAACAGGAAGAAAAAGCTCATCACCGAAGAGATGACACGCCCTTCGATGGGCTTTCCGTTGAACTTCGCCCTGAACACGCCGTTCGGATACATGACCTGCGCGATGTGCTGTCGGACGGCTTGGAAGAACACCTGAAAGCGAAAGATCTTGATGCCGCAGGACGTCGAGCCGGCGCACCCGCCGACAAACATGATGATGAAGAAGAAGACCACCGCGTGAGAGCCCCACAACCCGTAATCGGTCGATGAGTAACCGGTTCCGGTGGCGATCGAGACCACGTTGAATGCGGCATGCCGCAGGCCTTCGAGACCAAGGTGATGCCCGCCGAAATGGGCCATCATCCATCCGGTCAGAATGCTTCCACCCAGGAAAACGAAGAATGCCTTGACCTGATCATCGGCGAAGATCGGACGGAAACGCCCCTGGAGCATCTGCACATACAGGATGAAGGGGATCGACCCCAGGATCATGAACAGGATCGCGATCCACTCCACACCGGCATTGTCGAAATGGCCGATGGACGCATCCTTGGTGGAGAAGCCGCCGGTTGCAACCGTCGTCATGGCGTGAATCACGGCATCGTCCGCCGCCATGCCGACAGCCATGTAGGCGACTGCGCAGACCCCGGTAATGCCGATGAAGACAAGCGTGATCGAGGTCGAGATCTGGGTGGCGCGCGGAAGGATCTTTTCCGCCGTATCGAAGGCCTCGGCCTTGAAAAGTTGCATGCCGCCGATCTGCAGCATCGGCAGCACCGCGATTGCCATGACGATGATCCCCAGGCCGCCGAGCCATTGCAGCAAACCGCGCCAGAACAACAGGCCGGGCGGCGCCGTGTCGAGGCCCGTTATCACCGTGGCGCCGGTCGTTGTCAGTCCCGACATCGATTCGAAAAAGGCATCCGTATAGGTCGGCGCGATGCCGGACCAGTGGAAGGGAAGCGCGCCGAACGCGACCAGCGCGATCCACGATATCACCGTCATCAGCATCGCCTGCCGGGTCGAAAGTCCCTTCGGCGCGCCTCGATTGGCGATGAACAGCGCAAGACCGAACACGGTGGTCACCATCGAGGAACTGGCGAAGATCATCCAGTCGTCATTGTCCGCCGCGAGATCCACGAGCGTCGGCAGCAGCATGGACACACCGAGGGCGGATACAAGCGCCCCGGTCACCAGCATCACCGGCCGGAATTCGGAAAGCACCGTCAATTCAGGGTTCTTGCCATGCCCGGCAGGTCGAGAGAGAAAGCCGGGATTTCCACGTCGAAGAATTCTCCATCGGCCGATTGCATCTGGTAGCTGCCGGACATGACACCCGAGGGTGTGTCGAGCGGACAGCCTGAGGAGTATTCATAGGTATCTCCCGGCCCCAGAACCGGCTGCTCTCCGACAACGCCGGGCCCGCGCACTTCGTCAATGAGGCCGTTCTCGTCCGTGATGAGCCAGTGCCGGCTTCTCAATTGGACGATTGCATCGGAATGGTTGGAGATGACCACACGGTAGCCCCAAACATAGCGACCGTCCTCGGGGTCCGACTGGTCCTCAAGATAATAGGGCTCAACAGTCACTTCGATGTCACGTGTCAACGCGCGGTACATGGGCAACTCCTGATCCCACTCATTCTACAGTGCCGCGCTTGCGTCAAGCGTGTCCGGGCAGCAATTCACCCCGGCAGATCACGCGGGTGCTGACCTCATTGTGATTGTCCGTATGCGTCCGGGGCGTGACGAGTCGCCTTTGACGGGTTATCAACCGGGGGTCTGTGTGGAGAGACGCAAATGCTGGACGGCGCCGCGCGAAAATGGATTCAGGGACCACTCGACCGGGGCGGCCTTTGGCTTGCCGCCCGCGGCGTGACAGCCGACCATGTCACGCTCCTGTCCTGCCTGGTCGGGCTCGCAGCGGCCGGCCTCATCGTCATGGGCCACATGCTGGCCGCCCTGTTTCTGATCGTGCTGAGCCGCATCGGTGACGGCCTGGATGGTTCGATCGCTCGCGCGTCACGCAAGACCGACTTCGGAGGCTATCTTGATATCACGCTGGATTTTGTATTCTACGGCGCAATACCGCTGGGCTTCGTGGTCTACGATCCCGCGGCGAACGGCCTTGCCGGCGCGGCATTGATTTTCTCGTTCTATGTCAACGGCGCAAGTTTCCTCGCCTACGCGGTCGTTGCGGAAAAGCGGGGTCTGTCGACCGAGGCCCGCGGCGTCAAGTCGATCTATTTCACCACTGGCCTCGCCGAAGCCAGCGAGACCTTCATCGTATTCGGCATTTTCTGCCTCTGGCCCGCCGGCTTCGCGCCTGTGGCCTGGGTCTTTGCAGTGATCTGTCTCTACACCGCCCTTTCACGCATCGTCCAGGCTCGCGCCGCTTTCGCAGAACCGCCGTCACAGGGCTGACAGCGCCCGCTCGAAATCGTCCACCAGATCTTCGCAATCCTCGATCCCGACCGACAGCCGGACCACGCCTGGACCGATGCCGAGTTCGTCTCGCGCCTCCTCGGAGAGGTTCTTGTGGGTGGTGGTGGCAGGATGTGTGACGAGGCTCTTGCTGTCACCCAGATTGTTTGAAATCTGCACCACCTCGAGGGCGTTCTGAAGTGCGAATGCAGCGCTCTTGCCGCCCTTCAGCTCAAACGCCACAAGGGATGATCCGCCGCTCATCTGCCGCGCGCAGACGTCCGCCTGCGGGTGGTCGGCGCGCCCCGGGTAGATGACCCTGCCGACCGCCGGGTGGTCGGCAAGAAAATCGGCGATACGGCCGGCGTTGTCTGTCTGCTGACGCACTCTCAGCGGCAGGGTTTCAAGTCCCTTGAGCAGCGTCCAGGCATTGAACGGAGACAGGGAAGGCCCGGTGTGGCGGAAATAGTCGTGCAGGTGCTCGTCAATCCACTCCTTGTCGGAAAGGATGACGCCACCCAGGCAACGGCCCTGTCCGTCGATGTGCTTGGTTGCGGAATAGGCCACCACATGCGCTCCAAGCTCCAGGGGTTTCTGCAGCAGCGGCGTGGCGAAGACGTTGTCCACCACCAGTTTTGCGCCAATCTGGTTGGCAAGCCGGGCCACGCCCGCGATATCGACAACCTCAAGGGTCGGATTGGTAGGGCTCTCAAGGAAAAACACCTTGGTATTGGGGCGAATGGCGGCCTCGAAATTGCCGAGGTCCCGCCCGTCCACCAGTGTGGATTGGATGCCGTATCTGGGCAACAGCGTTTCGACGACCCAGCGACAGGAGCCGAACAGCGCGCGGGCAGAAACGACATGGTCGCCCGCCTGCAACTGGCACAACAGCGCTGCGGAAATCGCTGCCATTCCCGATGCCGTGGCGCGGGCGTCTTCCGCACCCTCCATCATGCACATGCGCCTTTCGAACATGTCAGTGGTCGGGTTGGCATAGCGCGAGTAGATGAATCCCGGATCTTCCCCCTTGAACCGTGCTTCGGCGGCTTCCGAGCTTTCGTAGACAAAGCCCTGGGTGAGATAGATTGCCTCGGATGTCTCGCCAAATCGGGAGCGCGTGGTGCCGCCATGCACGAGTTGTGTCGCGGGGCGTAGCTTTCGGTTGTTTGTCATCGACTTTGTCCAAAACACAAAAATACCGGCTCGCGAAGTCGCCAGCCGGTTTTGCAACCCGACCTTTTAGCGACTTGTTTAACGTGGCTGCAAGCCGGTCGGCCAAATCACCACGGGATAAGCTTTGTTTACCGGCTTGCCGCGCTTGCGTCAATCGCGTTGGCTTGTCATCAAGGCACCTGAGAAACCATGGCGAGGCACACAGTGGGCGCTGGCATTCTATCGGATCGCGCAATTCGCGCGCTGTTTGACGGCGGAAAGCTTGTTGCTGGCCGCCCGCTGGATGGCGACCAGATCCAGCCTGCCAGCCTTGATCTGAGGCTCGGGAAGATCGCCTACCGGGTGCGGGCGAGTTTTCTCCCGGGCCCGACCAGTACCGTCAAGGACAAGCTGGACCGGTTGAGCATGCACGAGATCGACCTGTCTGCCGGCGCAGTGCTGGAGACCGGATGTGTCTACATCGTGCCGCTGCTTGAAAGCCTGTCGCTGCCTGAGACGATCTCGGCCTCGGCCAACCCCAAGAGTTCGACAGGCCGGCTCGATATTTTCACCAGGGTCATGGCAGATTTCGGCCAGGAATTCGACAAGATCCCGGCCGGCTACAACGGTCCGCTCTGGCTCGAGGTCAGCCCGCGGACATTTCCCATCGTCGCACGCACCGGCTCGCGCCTGTCGCAGATACGGTTTCGCGAGGGCAAGGCGCTGCTCGACGAAACCGAATTGCTGAGGCTGCATCGGGCGGAGACACTGGTGGCTTCGGAAAGCCCCAACGTTTCGGGCGGTGGCATTGCGCTGTCAATTGATCTGGCGGGGCAGGGGCCTGACAGTCTCGTTGGCTATCGCGGCAAGCACCATACGGCCGTCATTGATGTCGACAAGCGGGCCGCTCAGGATGTCCATGATTTTTGGGAGCCGATCCACAATCGCGGTTCCGCCGAATTGATCCTCGATCCCGATGAATTTTACATCCTCGTGAGCCGGGAATCCGTCCATGTGCCGCCGGACTACGCAGCGGAAATGACGCCTTTCGACCCTCTGGTGGGCGAGTTCCGGGTGCATTATGCGGGGTTCTTCGATCCCGGTTTCGGCCATTCGGCTGCGGG
This sequence comes from Hoeflea sp., assembly GCA_040218025.1. Lineage (GTDB taxonomy): Bacteria > Pseudomonadota > Alphaproteobacteria > Rhizobiales > Rhizobiaceae > Hoeflea. The sequence goes on from JAVJQD010000024.1 coordinate 76,880, forward strand.
CGGAGCCGGCAGCCGCGCAGTGCTGGAGGTGCGCAGCCACGAGGTTCCCTTCATCCTCGAACACGGGCAGATCGTCGGGCGGTTGGTCTATGAGCGGATGCTTGAGCGTCCCGGCGCTCTCTACGGCGCTGGCACCGGATCGAACTATCAGGCTCAGGGCCTCAAGCTCTCCAAGCACTTCCGGCCATAAGGCGATTCAGGTCCGATCCTGGGTGATCATGGACCGGTCGCCAATCACGAAGATGTAGGGCGCTCCCTCTCGGCCCGCAGATCCGCCAGTTCCTTTCGAATTTCCTTCAGCTCGCGGAGCATCTCGCCCTGTTCGCTCGCCATTGCCTCCCGGTCCGCCGAGGCTTCGGCGTCGTGCTCGGCCTGCATCGCCGAGACGATGATGCCGATGAAAAGGTTGAGCACGGTGAAGGTCGTCGACAGGATGAACGGCAGGAAGAAGGACCAGGCCATGGGGTGAACTTCCATGACCGGACGCACGATTCCCATGGACCAGCTCTCGAGCGTCATGATCTGGAAAAGCGAGTAGGCAGAGGCCGGAATGGAACCGAACCAGTCCGGAAACGTGTCGCCGTATAGCTTCGTCGCCATCACCGAGAAGACGTAGAATACCAGTGTCAGCAACAGCATGATCGATCCCATCCCGGGAAGAGCGGCGACGAGCCCCCCGACCACCCGCCTGAGCGATGGCACCATGCTGATCAGCCTGAGGACCCTGAGGATCCTCAGCGCGCGCAGGACCGACAGGTTCCCGGTCGCGGGCATCAGCGCAACCCCGACGACAATCAGGTCGAATATTCGCCAGGGGTCGCGGAAGAATTCCAGTCGCCACGCAACCAGTCTTGCCAACAGCTCAACGACGAACACGGCCAGGATGACCCTGTCGAGCAGCACAAGTACCGGTCCGAAACGCTCCATGACGGCTGGGACGGTTTCAAGGCCAAGCGTGATCGCGTTGACCACGATCAGCACGGTGATGACAGTCTCGAAGCGTCGCGTGGACAGGAAGGCTTTCAGTCGATCCATGAGACATACCGTGGGATTGGGCCGAGGGATTGTGGCGGCTGGCGCCTGTCATATGATGTCGCGCCCATTGACAGTCAAGCGGGATGCAGACCCGATCGTCGTTGACCGCGCTTGACAGTTCCGATGATCGCCGCCAAGGATCATTTCCATGCGGGTGTAGCTCAATGGTAGAGCAGAAGCTTCCCAAGCTTAAGACGAGGGTTCGATTCCCTTCACCCGCTCCAGACTGTCCGTGTGCAGCCCGGAGACATGGGTAACAGATTGTACCTAAGACATGGGTGACAACCTCGTGCCGCCCGGGTTTGGTACCGTTTTGCTCGTTTCACAGCGCCGTTTGCCGGAAACACCCGGCCGAACCGGTGCGTTCGCATTCGCGATCGGGATGACGGGATCGACAGGGTGAGGAGTTTTTTCCCAGAGATGCGCATGGCCGGCGAGTTGGCTCAGTGCCCGCCAACCGGCGCAGGACATGAGGAGCCAGTAGGCCGGTGCAAGCAACAGCCATCGGCGTTGGATGCGCGCCTTTTCATAGGCTGTGAATCCGAACCAGCCGATTGCACCGAATGTCAGGTAGCTGCCAAGGATATTGGTCATGTCGAGCCACATCAGCGCCGTATGTGCGCTCGGAAGATCCGAAACATTGCCACTTGCAAGCCAGGCAAGTGTGAGCCCGATGAAGGCGAACATCAGCGGGTGCGCGAGTGCTGACACCAGCATTCCCGCGATCATCAGTTGGAACACAGTGAATCCCGCCGGCCCGAGTGATGCAAATGTGCGCGACGGTTTGCGCATGACCACCAGCCAGGTTTGCGCCCATCCCTTGAGCCATCGCGTCCGCTGCCTGAGCCAGACACCCAGTTCGACAGGAGCACTCTCCACCGTCGCCCCGCGGATGATTCCGGTCTGGTAGCCGTTGGCATGAAGTCTCAGCCCCAGATCCGCGTCTTCGGTCACGTTGTGCGGATCCCATCCTCCCACGTCGTCGAGCGCTTTCCGGCGGAAATGCGGCCTTATGTATCAAAAGCACCAACTTTCCGCCAGCGCTAAGGGCCTGATTCCACTACAATCAGGGACATGGATATCAAGAACCTGGCCCGCTCTAGGGCAACCGATTTCAGCCACACGATCAATGGCCTTCTGACAAAGCGGGCTGATCTGTTCAATGAGGCGAAAGAGCTTCGCGAACGCATAGCCGAGATCAAGAACGACATTGACGCGATAGACCGCGCATTGGGCACGTTCGGCTATACCGGCGATCTGGACGCCTCCATGCCGCGACAGAAGCGGCACGTGGTGTTCGGCAAGGGTGAACTGTTCCGGTCCTGCATGACCGTCCTACGGGGTGCAGAAGCCCCGCTTACCAGCCGGCAGATTGCGCAAGAGATTGTTGAGTTGAACGGACAGGACGCGCGGGACCGCAAGTACGTCAATGATCTGGTCAAGCGGGTGGGAAAGTGCCTGAGACAGTCCGACGCCGCCCGAAAAGGTACGGACGGCGCTGGCAATGTTATTTGGAGTCTTCAATCGTAGCGATGAGCGCCATTTCCAAGAGATAGGCGACAAAGCGCATGTCCTTCTGCTTGGGCAAGGCAATGGCTGCATAGATCAGTTCAATAAGGTTTTCAGTGCTGATTTTCATATCGTTAGGCTCCAGATTGCGCCTAACGAGCCTTATATTAGCATGAAATACAAAGCCGCCCGGAAAGGTCCGGGCGGCGTTATTGGCCGAGTTCAGTTGGCCCCTAGACGAGAGGTTTTTGCCGGTCTTTTTTGTCGGCCTCGATTGCTTGGCGAACGATTGCCGAACTTCTCCTTGTGGCCTTCACGCAAGGTGCATTGCCGTAGGGCTTTTCTTCCGCGATCCTCTGCCTAGAAAGTTTCTCGGCAAACATCACAGATATCAGTTCGTCTGTATCAAACTTGTCGCGAAGGTTCGTCTTTTTTGGGAGCCCGCGCACCTCCTTCAATTTGCGTGCCGACCCACCAAGGACTTCAGAATATACCGCATCAGTACAGTTCGCATATCCAAATCCTTTCACTCCATGCAACTGAAGAACCTCGGTAAATTCATTGCGTTTCACCCGGCTCAGCGCCCGCACAGCGGCCCATTCATTATCCTGTGGAGATGCCCTATCGAGAACTTCATCAGCGAGCCTAGCGTCGCCCTTCTTGTAGCGTAAAAATACGTCACGTATCTCTACCGCTAAGTCAGACGACAGGTAGGCCGCATAGCCCAAAGCGATATTTTCATTCGCCCACGTACCTTTGTCGCTTCCAGTGCGTCTAGTGTAAATTACTGTTTTTATTTCATCTTTTGACCAGTTGTGGGATTTTCCCGTAACGCGCTTTAAAACGGAAGCGATTTCCTTGCTGAAGCTTGGAAGGCGGGTCCAGTCTGCTGGAGTCTGGTTTTTTGAAAATCCAGCTGCGCGATGGATGTCATTGAGACAAACCCGCTCTTCTGCATCGACGCGGATTTTGCTCTTTTTGAAGATTACTGCTTTCATGGCCGTCATAGATATAAGTCCTTTGTTATATCTCCTTTGGACGGCTTGACAGACATCGGTATGCGAGTATCCTCGCGACGCAACATTCGAATTCCACAAGCCGTCCAAAGCATCGTGGTTTTCAATGCAGAGCCGGGGCGCCAACCCCGGCTTTTTGCATTGTGACTCGGACAATCCGATTCAAAGGGCATTTGAGGCGTTTTGCCGCAGGGAGTCAAGTTTGCGTGTTCTCTATGTGTTCGCACGCTGCCAATACCCCTTCCACACCCTGCTGACACCGTGAGCCATTGCCTTTCCAAGCACGTCCGCTGCGTTCTCACCGTTTGAGTTGCGGCGGTTGTCTTCAAGCCATGCAGCGTGGTTTGCGTACTGGTGCAGGTACTGCGGCGAAACGTGGTGGTGCTGTCCGGTCACCATGCGGCGAAGGCGGCTGAAATAGCTCTCAACCCAATTGGTGTGCTTGCCGTGGTCGCTGTAGGTCTTGGAGTGATTGACGCGCTCAGTCTCCCAACCAGCATGCAGCATGTCCCAATGGCTTGCTTCATCGGCGTGCATGATGGCCATGCGGTCAACGTGCTGCTTTGCCAGCTCAACGCCCTGAGCTTCTGACATTGTGACGAAAGGACGGGTGCGACCGTTGCGCTCACGGAAGGCAACCACAACGCGGCGCTTGCCGGTCTGGTGCTTGGCAAGGCGACGATCAACACGCTTCTCAGCGATGTTATGTGGGCGGATATGACCGCCGAAATATGCGCCATCAACCTCAACGTCACCGTCAAGGGCTTCGTCATTCTGGATTTCCAGTGAGAGAGCTTCGCGCAGCTTGTGAGCGAGAACCCATGCGGTTTTGTACTGGACGTCCAGATCGCGGGAAAGCTGGAGAGCGGAAAGGCCCTTCACGGCATTGACGAAGATGCAGACCGCACCAAGCAGATCCATGAAGCCAAGCTTGCGGCTGGCAAAGATGGTGCCTGACGTGACGCTGTACTGCGAGCCACAGGCAGCGCATTTGAACTTGCGGCGCGTGCTGATTTCGTAATGGTCAAGGCAACCGCACTTAGGGCAAACCGGGTTGCCGTCTGTCGAGGCCCAACGCATGTTTTTGAAGACCTGATAAGCCTTGTCTTCTCCACCCTTGTAGATTTCCTTGAGGGAGAGTGTGCGGGCCTGAGCCGAAAGGAGAAAGTGCTGTGCCATTTGTCATCGTTTCCGTTACCTATGTAACGTATATAGTACGTTGACGTATGGCATGCAAGGGCATATGTCATTATTTGCGATACATTTTGCATCACAGGTGACACATGTCCGAAAAGACAGACTGGGAATTGAAAGCCGCGAACCTCCTAAAGGCGGAATTGAAGCGTAAAGGCGTGACCTATGCCGGGCTTGTCGAGAAGCTGGCAGAGATAGGAGTTGACGAGAAGGAAGTGAACGTCCGTAATAAGCTCTCTCGGGGAAAATTCACGGCGGCTTTTCTATTTCAATGTCTAGAGTCTATTGGATCGCGGGAATTGCGCTTGGATTGAGCCTCTTGCTCTCCCCGCATTCTTTTGCTCAGTCATCCGAACAACCCGTAGACAACCAAAGCAAAAGCGATAGGCAAGACGACAGTAGCAAGAGCAAGGCCGCGCCTTTTGGTTTTCCTGTCAGGATACTCGAAGAGCCAGAAGAGTCCGAGAGCTCCAAGCGGCAACAAAAGGAATCCGCCGAGCGTGAAGAAAAAGATCTTGTCGCGCAAGAGAGCATGGCCAATTCGACTGAACAAATTGTTTTGTGGACCAAGCTGCAATTTGTGCTGGCCGCAGCCGGAACTTTGGCTTTGCTTTACACTATCCACCTCAACAGACGAGCCACCAAGGCTGCCGTAGAGGCATCGGATGCGGCTAGAGACGCTCTTGGCGCTGAGAGAGCTTGGATTGCGAATAATACCATTACGAGGGCTTTCCTCACTAACGCCGTTATCGACGATGTGCTTGAGCCAGAGGCTTTCGGGTTTCTGCTCGAATGGAAAAATTTCGGTCGAAGCCCGGCTATATTGCGGGAGATTATCTCCCATCACCGCATAACCGCGCCGGATGAACCAGTCCCCGAGTTCATAATGCCGGAAACGTCCTTCACACCCAGAACTTCTCTTATTGCGCCCGGTGTAGGCTTCCAGAGTGGGATCCAAGCCATTCGATACTCTGAGTACACCCAATTGCAGGAACGCAAGCAGAGGCTCTACATATACGGCAGGGTGCGGTATTCTGATACTTTCAATCCAGAGCTCGTCAGAGAAACGCAATTCTGCGCAGAATTGCAGTTCAACGGGGTCGAGGAAGGGGACGGCGAAGAGAGACCCCGGACATTCCTCAACCCTGTTGGGCCACAAAACACCGCAACATAATACGATCACGACCCACGCCGCGCGGTTAGTCCACCATTTCAATGCGCACATAGTGCGGTCCTTTCTTTAGGACCGGCTTAGGCAAAACGATTGGTGCGTTTGCTACCTAAGGCCGCGGAAATGGTTGGATGTGCCTCCCAATGGAATTGGCATGCCGGTGCGCGCGAGAAACGGGATGAGCACACGAAACAGGCCGCTGTATTCAAGCGCGAACAAGCCGGAGAGCCAGTTTGAACCGATGTTCGCGATGGCCAGGGGCGCCTGCAGGCAGCCGAGCCGCGCGTCCCCGGCACAGAATGTCCGCCAGGCTTCGCGCAACTGGCCGGGCGCGGGCTTGTCCTCTGCGTCATAGACGGCCACCAGCGACCCGCGGGCCCCGCAGAGCGCATACTGAAGCGCTTTCGGTTTCGTGCGCGGCCCGAAGTCCGGCACTGTAACGATTTCGCACTCCGGTCCCAGGTTCTGCGCCTTGAGGGCGGCAATGGTCTCGGCATCTTCCTCCTCGCAGATATATTTCACATCCAGCCGGCTCTTCGGCCACTGCAATGCGGAAATCCGGGCAACGAGCGCCGGAATCATCGCGGCTTCGTCGCGAAGTGCAATTAGGAGCGTGTAGATCGGCGGCGGCTCGCCGGCATCAGGCCGGGTACATTTCGGAGCTGCGCCAAAGGCCGCCGTCGCCAGCGCGATCAGTCTCAAAAGAATGCCGCCCGAGAAGAACAGGGTCAGCAGAACATGCAGTGCCAAGAAAGTGGCAAACGGCCATGCGGCAACTGCCGTGACGCCCAGGCACAGCAAAAGCGCGAGCACAAATCCCTGTGCGCCCGTCAACACCCGGCGGGCGCTCGCTGAACTGTGCTCCTGATCAAGCGCGAAAGTGGATTGCCGGACACGTTGATCTTCCCAGGATTGCCAGACCGCACGCCGGATCGTCGCCGGCGAAGCCACGACAAGGCGCCTGCGCAGGGCAGGATACGCATCAAGGCGCGCCTTGTCGGTCTCAAGACCTCCTGCCCGGGGCGAGATGGCGGTGGCCTGTCCTTCCGGACGCGACAGGCGCAACGGGCCGTCCCGGCGCAGCAGGACATCCGTCGAGGCGAGCCGGACAACGTCCTCAGGCGCAATCCGGTCGAGGTAGGGCAGGCCGAGTTCGGAGGCGAGCCAGCGATAGTACAACTCTGGATCTATCAGCCGTTGCGCTATGAGCTCCTGCTCGACGGTTGTCATGTTCGCCGCCGCTGCCTTGGCTGCCGCCTCCACATGGGGCTTGCCGATCCCGCAGGCAACGAAGAAGCGCTGCTCCCGGCTTCTTCCCGCCTCGGCATCCCTGTGTGCGCCTGTGCGCCGCCCTGAAACCGGATTTGCCGGTCTGGCGCCGGCATGCGAGCCGGAAACCAGCCGCAACGGTGTTGCGGCTTTGTCTCTCAGGAGCCGATTGGTTGTATTGCCTGGGGCCATGACTCTGGTAAACACATGACGATTGCAGCGAGTTGATAAATCTATGGTAGTACAACCCTTGTCAGATGCACCCGGCATAATCAAGTTATTTTCACGTTTTGCGTGTATCTTGATTGTGTTTCTTGCCTCGATGAGACCAGCTCTGGCCGAAGACTCGGTTTTCGTTCCCAATTACATGGATCCCCGCGAACGCATCGCAGCGCCGGATCTGCAGCAGTTTCCGCGCATCCGTTTCATTACCACGGTCGATTTTCCGCCCTTCAGCTTTCTCGACCAGACCAGCCGGCTTTCAGGCTTTCACATTGACCTGGCGCGGGCGATTTGCGCGGAACTGGAGATCCTGTCCAAATGCCAGATCCAGGCGCTTCCCTGGAGCGAGTTGAAAGGGGCTCTCCAGAGCGGGCAGGCGGAGGCCATCATCTCGGGAATCGCCATAACGCCCGCAACCCGGTCGGAATACCGCTTTACCCGCACCTACATGACCCTGCCGGCGCGGTTCGTGGCGCCAAACGAGCTCGCCGGCCGGGACCGGACGGCTCGGACGCTGAGCGGGGAGCGGGTCGGCGTCATGGCCGGGACTGCCCATGAGGCGATGCTGCGCGCGTGGTTTCCCGATCTCAGGCCGGTTACCTTTTCCCGTCAGGAGTGGATGTTCGACGCACTCAAGTCCGGCTCCGTCGCTGCCGTTTTCGGTGACGGCCTGCAACTGTCATTCTGGCTGGCGAGCCAGTCGGCCGATGCATGCTGCGGGTTCCTGGACGGGCCCTATGTTTCCCGGCAGCACCTGGGCGAGGGGCTGGCGATCGCGGTTCGACCCCGCAATGCGCAACTGGCGGTCGCCTTCGACCATGCGCTTGCCGCGCTCAATCGCAACGGCCGTTTTGCTGAACTTTACCTTCGCTGGTTTCCCAACGGGCTGTTCTGACCGGCGGTTTCTGCCTCGCCGCGCCCAGGCATGGGCCTGAAAGGCAGCGTGAGCGCCCAACCCAGGTTCGCCGGCCTGTCGTCACGCCATTCGCTCAGGCCGATTTCGATGCCGGTCTCGCCGCGTCGGGGAGTGTGCGTATAGGTCGAAAAAATCCGGTCCCAGATTGCGAAGTTGAAGCCGTAGTTCGAGTCCGTTTCGCGGGGGTCTGTCGAATGATGGATCCGGTGCATGTCAGGGGTCACGATGACCTTGCGCAGCATCGCATCGGCCGTTTTGGGCAGCTTGATATTGGCGTGGTTGAACATGGCCGCGCCGTTGAGCACGATCTCGAAGACGAGCACCGCGAGCGGCGGCGCTCCCAGGGCGATGATGATTGCGGCCTTCCAGACCATCGAGAGCACGATCTCGAGCGGGTGAAACCTCAGCGCGGTGGTCAGGTCGAAACCCGTGTCGGCATGATGCATGCGGTGAATGCGCCACAACAGGGGCCATTTGTGGCTGACCACGTGTTCGAGCCAGACGGCGAAATCAAGGATGATGAAGGCCAGGATCCCGGCGAGCCAGAGCGGCGCCCCGATCAACGGCATGAGGCCGTACCCCTGCGCCTCTGCCCAAAGCGCCGTGCCCACGGCCGCAAGCGGAAACACGATCCTCAGGAGCACGGACGACAGCACCACCATCGCCAGGTTTGTGACCCAGCGGCGCGACTTGAGCGCCCCGCGCATTTCATCGCGCTCGAGACGGGGTGCGGCAAGTTCGATTGCGGCAAGCGTCATGAAGATCGCTGAAAAGGCGATCAGGCGGATTGCCGGTTCTGACAGGCCGAGAATGTCCATCGGTCGCTTTCCTCCGCGCGCGTTCGAAACGCCATATTCCATATTTTGCATAGGATGGCGAAACACGTTCAAGTGAACTGCTCGTGCGGCGGTGGGCGGGATGCCCACACGCCGCGAATGCCCAATCGGACCCCGCAATACCGGGTGCATCACCTCTGCAACCCGGAAAGGTCTTGCAGCAGAACAGGGCGGCTATCCGAGCCGAGCACCCGCCGAGGAAAAGCCGGTTTGTCTTGAAATCTGCCGTGTGGTCAGGCGTGGCGGAACCGGGCGATGGCGCCACGCTCGATGGCCGCACAGGTCAGCTTGTCCAGGCCCAGGCGGTCGCGGACCATCTGAAGCAGCCGGATTTCCTCCTGCTGGATATTGTAGTCGGCCGAGGCGATTTCCACCGCCAGCGCATAGGCCGTGTCGTAAAGCCGGGGAGGCACTGCGTCACGAACCACTTCAAGAACGATGTCGAGCCCTTCCGGCCCCTTGAGGATTTCGGCGGCCGAGCGGGTCACATCGACCAGCCGCTCTTCATCGAAGCCCTTGAACACCGGCAGGAATGTGACCAGCCGTCCAATGCGGGCCAGTTCGGCGTCATTCATGGCCTTGTCGACGGCGGACATGGTCACCATCAGGTAGATCAGGGCGTCGTGGCTGTGAATATGGCTGGTCATGATCGGGCTCTCTGTTGATTCTGAGCGACAATAGAAAGTCAGGCCGGAGCGTACAAGCACGGATGCGCCGGCCGAACCCCGGCCTGAACGGAGCGGACCTTGGCGCAATGCGGGCTACTGGCTTGCCCAGATGATCCGTGCCATCCATTCGATTTCCGAAAGGTCGAAACTGCGGTTGGGGTGATCCGGGTTGAGCGAAAACAGTTCCACGCTGCGCGGGCTCTGGCGGTGGAGCACTTTTGCCATCACTTCCCCCTCGCGCGAGCGAACCACCACGCGGTCGCCACGCCTGACCTGTGCGCCCGGCTCGACAATGAGAATGTCGCCGTCGCGGTAAAGCGGCAACATGCTGTCGCCTTGCACCTCGAGCGCGTAGACGCCGGGCCGTTCGGCCGGTTGCGCCGGAAAATCGACGACGTCCCAACCCTGGCCAGCGGGAAAACCGCCATCGTCAAAGAAGCCTCCGGACCCTGCCTGGGCAAACCCGAGAAGCGGAATGGTGCCGGCCTGCGGCGGAAACGTGCCTTCCGGGATGCCGGTTAGGTTGCTGTTTCGCGTGCCGCCGAACAGGCTCATGAAATCGTCCAGCGATGAACCGGTGGCATCGAGAACCTTTGCCAGCGACTCGGTCGATGGCCACCGGTCGCGGCCATCAGCGCCCCGGCGTTTCGACTTGTTGAAGGCGGTGGGGTCGAGCCCCGCGCGGCGCGCCAGTCCCGAAGCTGTCAGGCCGTGACGCTCGGCAAGCGCATCAAGGGCGGACCAGATCCGTTCATGCGAGAGCATCGGCATCTTCCCGGCTGTCTCAGGTCTGCCGCGGCATGACGCCGATCGGGGCGCGATGGCGGGCAGGGGTTGGATGTCTGTATCGCCCCAGGCAGGGCCTGAGGCGTCCGGTCAAACGCGGTTACACTCCGGATCGATCCTTTTTACATGATCACAAGCCGCGGAGTAAAGCGGTCTAGGAAAAATATCCTCTTACCGTTACGCCGCCCCGGCGCCCGCGCGTTCTCACACGGGCCGGAACGGTCCACGCCCGGTAACAAGGGCCTGCTCGAGCATTTCTATCCGGTCCTGCCCCCAGAACGGTTCCCCATTGTAGACATAGGTCGGCACGCCGACAGCATCCGCGGCGATGGCCTCCCTCGTGTTTCGCTCCCGGATCTCCGCAACCGCATCGGTCTTGGCGTCCTTGATTGGAGGGGCGGGGTCGAGCCCGACCTGGGACAGGTAGGAGGCAAGAATGGCTTCATCGGCGATATTGTCATCATTGGCCCACACGCCGGCCAGAACCTTGCCGATGAAATACCGCGGATCATGCCCGTCATTCACCAGCGAGATGACCACCTTGTCCGCAAGGGCAGGGTCGACCGGCCAATGAAGCGGTGCGGTCTTGATGGGCAGCCCGCGCCAGTGGGCGAGCCGCTGCAGTTCGATCAGCCGCAGCCGCTGGCGGACCGGCGGACGTTTTCCGGGGGGGACCGCGCCCGAAATGTCCCATATCGCAAAAAGATTGACCGGCTTGTAGTTCAGCTTCACCTTGTGTGTCTCTGCAAGCTCACAGATCCGGTTGTGCCCCAGATAGGTGAACGGAGAGGCACTGTAGAAATAGTAATCGATCTCGCGCACCAGGCGATCCTCCCTTTTGGCCGCACAGTGCCTATACATCCCGGCGGCGGCAAGACAAATTATCCGCGAACGGCCTGGCCCGGCGCCCAGGTTCGGCGCCCAGGTTCAGTGCTCCCGCCTTCTGAGCGTCGCTGTTGCACCGCTGTACAGGAGGGCTGTGTGGGCCTGCGTCGCCAAATCGGCACAGAGCGCTTACGGGGTGTCGCGAAAGCGGAAGTGTCAGGGAAAGGAATGTTTCGGCATGACGGATGATATCGAAGCGATAACGCATGCCAATCGCCTGGCCTGGGATGCTTCGGCTGCTCGGCACAAGGCAGGTGTCGCATTCGAACGTCAGCTCGCAGGCTTTGCCCATCCCGGCTTCTCGACTTTCGACCGTGTGATTACGGAGGTTTTGCGGGCCCAAGGGATCGATGGCGCACGGGCGGTCCAGATCGGCTGCAACAATGGCCGCGAGACGCTCTCCATGCTTTCGCTTGGCGCCCGCGAAACTGTCGGGATCGATCAGTCGCCCGCGTTTCTGGAACTGGCCGAAGAATTACGCGCCGTATCGCCGCATGCAGGGTTTTGCCGCTTCCTGGAGGCCAACGTCTACGATTTGCCCGTCGACCTTGAAGCGGGTTTCGATCTCGCCCTGGTCACCATCGGCGTGCTCAACTGGATGCCGGATCTGGCAAGGTTCTTCGAAGCCGTGTCTTCATTGCTGTTGGCTGGTGGACGTCTGGTGATCTACGAGACCCACCCGGTGCTGGACATGTTCGAGCCCCACGCGGAAGATCCGCACGGGCTTGTCTATTCCTATTTCCGGACCGATCCCTTCATCACCGATGAAGAGATTGTCTATGACGGTTCCGAAACCGCAAAGGCGCCGTCTTCCTACTGGTACTTTCATACGATGGGGGAGATCGTCACGGGCTGTGTCGAGGCCGGACTGCAAATCAGGCAACTGACCGAGTACCCGCACTCCAATCGGGAGCCGGACTACGACGTCTATGTCGGACAGGAGGCCCAACTGCCGCTGTGTTATACGATGGTGGCGGAAAAGACCTGATCACAAGAAAAACGGGCCCGGAGGCCCGTTTTGAAACTCTCTCGGTGAGTGATGCGGTCAGGCCGCTTCCTTCTCGTCCCTGTACGGATCGAACCGTCCGTAGAAGGTCTCGCCCTTCTCGGCCATCTCGACCAGCAGCTTCGGCGCCTTGAACTGCTTTCCGTATCTGCGGGCCAGAACCTTGCACATGTCGACGAAGGTCTGCGCACCCATGGCGTCGATATAGCTAAGCGCACCACCGGTGTAGGGCGCAAAGCCGAAGCCCAGAATGGTGCCGAGGTCGGCTTCGCGGGGATCGGTGACGATCCCTTCCTCGACGGTTCGAACGGCTTCGAGCGCGATCACGGCAAGAAAGCGGTTCTTCAGTTCCTGGACATCCACCTTTTCGGCGGGCAGTTGGGGATAGAGCGTCTTTAGCTCCGGCCAGAGATGCTTCTTGGCGGGTTTGGCGGGATAGTCGTAAAACCCCTTGCCGTTCTTGCGGCCCAGACGTCCCTCCTTCTCCACCATGCGCTCGACCAGTTCGAGATGCCGCGGATCGACGGCCTTCTCGCCGAGATCTGCGATGGTGGCCCGGATGATCTTCAGCGACAGGTCGATCGCAACCTCGTCATTGAGTGCCAACGGTCCGACCGGCATTCCGGCCATCTTGGCAGAGTTCTCGATCATGGCCGGCGGCACGCCCTCGGCGAGCATGTTGTAGCTTTCGTTCATGTAGCGCAGCACGCAGCGATTGACGAAGAAGCCGCGGGTGTCGTTGACGACAATCGGCGTCTTCTTGATTGCCGCGACATAGTCAAGCGCCACGGCCAGTGCCTTGTCCGAGGTCTTCCGGCCCAGAATGATTTCCACCAGCATCATCTTGTCGACCGGCGAGAAGAAGTGGATGCCGATGAAGTTCTTTGGCCGCTTCGAGTTCTTGGCGAGACCCGTGATCGGCAGGGTCGAAGTGTTCGAGGCGTAAACGGTCGACGGCCGGATCTGCGCCTCGATCGACTCGGTCACCGCCTTCTTGACGTCGCGATCCTCGAACACGGCCTCGATCACCAGGTCGGCGTCGGCAAGATCGGCATGATCGGTTGATGTGGTGATCAGCGAAAGCAGCTTTTCTCCGGCTTCCTTGGTGGTTTTGCCCTTCTGAATGCCCTTCTTGACCAGATCTTCGGAATAGGCCTTGCCCTTTTCCGCGGCTTCCGTGTCGCGGTCGATCAGCACAACCGGAATGCCCGCCTTCGCGGTCACATAGGCGATGCCCGCGCCCATGAACCCTGCGCCCACGACTCCGATCTTGCGGAACTTGGTGGGCTTGATGCCTTCAGGACGGCGGGCTCCCTTGTTGATTTCCTGCAGGGAGACGAAAAGCGACCGGATCATTGCCTGTGCTTCAGGGGTCTGCAGGATGTGGCTGAAATAGCGCTGCTCGATCCTCAGCCCCATGTCAAACGGCACCTGAAGACCTTCGAAAACGCTCTTCAGGATTGCCTTGGCTGCGGGATAGTTGTCCTGGGTTTCCCGGCGAAGGATCGCCGACGCGGCGGGCCAGAGCTGTGCGCCCTGCGCCGACCAGATCGAACCGCCAGGAAGCTTGAAGCCCTTCTCGTCCCAAGGCTGAACCGGCTTGAGACCGTTCTTGATCATCGCCTTTGCGGCCGAAACCAATTTCTTGGGTTCGACCACCTCGTGAACCAGACCCATGGCCTTGGCCCGCGCCGGGGTCAGCGACTGCCCCGTGGTCATCATCTGCAGCGCATCCTGGGCATTGGTCAGCCGCGGTACCCTCTGCGTGCCGCCGGCGCCCGGGAAGATGCCGACCTTGACTTCAGGAAGCGCCAGCTTGACCGAGGGGGAATCGGCTACAACGCGGCCGTGGCAGGCAAGTGAGAGTTCGAACGCGCCGCCCATGCAAACGCCGTTGATCGCCGACACCCACGGTTTGCCGCAGGTTTCGATCTTGCGGTAGAGCCAGCTCATGCGACCGACCTGTTCGAACAGCACCTTCTGGGCGTTTTCGGGGTCCTTGCGCTGCTCTTCGGCCATGCCTGCGAGCATGGTCTTCATCATGGTGAGGTCCGCGCCGCCGGAAAAACTCTGCTTGCCGGAGGTGAACACGACGCCCTTGACGCTGTCGTCGGCAACGAACCGGTCAACCAGCTCGTCCAATTGTTCCAGTGCGGCCTGCGTGAAGACGTTCATCGACCTGTCGGTCATGTCCCAGGTGACAAGCGCGATGCCGTCACTGTCTACATCTACGGTGTAAATCTCATTGCTCATTGTGGTTCTCCCGGTATCAGACGCGTTCGATGATCGTCGCGGTGCCCATGCCCGCGCCGATGCACAACGTGACAAGTGCGGTGTTGAGGTCGCGGCGCTCGAGTTCGTCGAGCACGGTGCCGAGGATCATGGCGCCGGTTGCGCCGAGCGGGTGGCCCATGGCAATCGCGCCGCCATTGACGTTGATCTTGTCGGATGGAATGTCGAAAGCCTGCTGGAAGCGCAGCACCACCGAGGCGAAAGCCTCGTTGAGTTCGAACAGATCGATGTCCTCAATCTTCATCTTGGCGCGCTTCAGGAGCTTCTCGGTCACGTCCACCGGACCGGTCAGCATGAGTGCCGGATCCGACCCGATATTCGCGAACGCGCGGATCTTCGCGCGCGGCTCCAGTCCCATGGTCCTGCCGCCCCGCTTCGAGCCGAGCAGCACCAGACCGGCGCCATCGACGATGCCCGAGGAATTGCCGGCATGGTGGACATGGTTGACGCTTTCGATTTCCGGATGGGCCTGAATGGCGACGGCGCCGAAGCCGCCCATTTCCGCCATGGCGCCAAACGAGGCGTTGAGGCTTGCCAGCGCCTGCATGTCAGTGCCGGGGCGCATGTGTTCGTCGCAATCGAGAATGGTCAGGCCGTTGACGTCCTTGACCGGCACGACGGACTTGGAGAAATAGCCCTTTTCCCATGCATTGGCGGCGCGTTTCTGGCTTTCGACTGCATAGGCATCCACGTCGTCGCGCGAAAAGCCGTATTTGGTGGCGATCAGGTCGGCGGAAATGCCTTGCGGCATGAAATAGGCCGGGATGTTGACCGACGGGTCCATGAACCAGGCGCCGCCCTGCGCGCCGATGCCGATGCGCGACATGGATTCCACGCCGCCGGCAATCACGATGTCGTCGGCACCCTGTGCAATCTTGGCGGTGCCGAAATTGATCGCGTCAAGTCCCGAGGCGCAGAAACGGTTGATCTGGATGCCGGGCGCCTCGGTCGCGTAGCCCGCTTCGAAGGTCGCCGCGCGGGCGATGTCGCCGCCGGCTTCGCCGATCGCATCGACGCAGCCCATGACAATGTCATCAACCTTCTCCGTGGCCAGCCCGTTGCGGTCGCGCAGCGCCTCGAGCATGTGGGATGCAAGCCGCACCGAGGGGACTTCGTGCAGGCTTCCGTCTTTCTTGCCGCGCCCCCGCGGGGTGCGGACGTGATCGTAGACAAATACATCAACCATTGCGGTCATCTCCAGGTTATCGTTTCGTGTCAGGCTGTTGCCGTTTCGGGGTCCATCCCGCTCGGCATCAGCTCTTCGGGTCGTTTGTAGCCGGGCAGGGCCGTAATCCGGTCCAGCCAGGCCTGAATGTTCGGATGGGCGGCGAGGTCCATGCCGATTTCCTCGGGCCAGAACAGATATCCGCAAAGCGAAAGGTCGGCGATTGTCGGATGCCCGGCAACCACGAAGTCGCGGCCCTCGAGATGCGCGTCCAGCACTTTCCAGGCGCTTCGGGCGCGTCCGAGAAGAAACTGCGCCGCCGGGTCTTCGCCCTTTTCCTGAAACCGGTTCATGAACCGGTAGGTTGCGGAATAGCTGGTAAGCTTGTGGTTGTCCCACAACAGCCAGCGCAGGATTTCGCGGCGCTCCAACTCGTTGGTCGGACCAAAACGGCCAAGTTCGCCGGCAAGATAGTCGAGGATGACGCCGGATTGGCTCAGAACAAGGTTCCGGTTGCCCAGATCGTCGGTGAGAACCGGCACCTCGCCCATGATGTTCATCTCGCGAAACTCGGACGACCGGGTCTGGCCGTTGAAGAAAGCGACCCGGCGCGCTTGCCAGTCGGCGCCGCTCAATTCCAGCATCAGCGCCGCCTTGTAGGCATTGCCGCTTTCCAGAAAGCAATCGAGTGTAAAGCGCGCCATCGGTCACAAGCTCCTTGCGATCAACAGTTTCATGATCTCGTTTGTTCCACCGTAAATCCGCTGCACCCTCGCGTCGCGGAACATCCGGGCAACCGGATACTCGTTCATGTAGCCATAGCCGCCGTGCAACTGAACGCATTCGTCCACCACCTTGCACTGCAGGTCGGTGGTCAGATACTTGGCCATCGAGGCGGTGGTCGTGGTCAATTGGCCCTTGAGATGCTCGCCGATACAGTGATTGACGAAAACCCGCGCCATCACCGCTTCGGATTTCAGCTCCGCCAGCTTGAACTGGGTGTTCTGGAAATCGATGATCGCCTTTCCGAAGGCCTTGCGCTCCTTGACATAGTCGACTGTTACGGCCAGCGCGCGTTCGATCATCGAGATCGCCTGGTTGGCAATCAGCAGCCGCTCCTGCGGCAGTTCCGTCATCAGTTGCGCGAAACCCTGTCCCTCCTCGGTGCCGAGCATGTTGGCCGTCGGAATGCGCACGTCATCAAAGAACAGCTCCGAGGTGTCGTTGCTCTTCAGCCCCACCTTGTCGAGATTGCGGCCTCGGCGAAAGCCCTCGACCTCGTCGGCCTCGACCACCATCAGCGAAACGCCCTTGGCGCCCTTTGACGGATCGGTCTTGCTCACCACGATGATCAGGTTCGCGTGCTGGCCGTTGGTAATGAATGTCTTTGAGCCGTTGATGACGTAGTGGTTGCCGTCCTTCTTTGCACTGGTCTTGATGCCCTGCAGGTCCGAGCCAGCGCCCGGTTCGGTCATGGCGATGGCGCCGATCATCTCGCCGGTGGCCATCTTCGGCAGCCATTTGCGTTTCTGCTCCTCAGATCCGAAGTGCAGGATGTAGGGAGCGACGATCGCATTGTGCAGCGCGATCCCGAAACCGTCGGTTCCGGTGCGCCCCAGCGCTTCGGCGATCGCCGCCTCATGCGCATAGGTTCCGCCGGAGCCGCCATATTCCTCGGGCATCGAGGCGCACAAGAGCCCGGCGGCTCCCGCTGCCTCCCATGCGCTGCGGTCGACCATTTCCTGCTTTTCATAGCGTTCGTAGTGCGGAACGATCTCCGATTCCAGCCAGCGGCCGGCCATGTCCTCAAGCATGGCGACGTCGTCGTCCATCCAGTCCGGACGCGGTACGCCAAGCACTTCCGATGGCAATGTCGCCATGCCTTCCTCCCGATTCTCGGCCGGATGATGCATCTCCCGGCAAAACATGTAGGGTCCGTCGGCGCCAGAGGCGGCGGCGGACCCGAAATCAGAACGCTGCTGCGTCGAGTTCCATCATGGTGTCCGCGCCGGTCTCGATGCGCGCCTTGCGCAGCGATGTTTCCGGCATTATGCGCTCCATGTAGAACTTGCCGACCAGAAGCTTCGCAGCGAGGAACTCATCCTTGCCGTTTGCGCCCGCGGCCCGTTTCTCGACGGCCGCCTTGGCCATCAGGCCCCACATGTAACCGAGCGCCACAAGACCGAAGAGATGCATGTAATCGGTCGAGGCCGCACCGGCGTTGTCCGGCTTGGCCATCGCGTTCTGCATCAGCCACATCGTTGAGGCCTGCAGATCGTTCAGGCCTTTTTTGAGGCTCTTGGTGTAGAGCGTCAGTTCCTCGTTGTTGCGGTTCTCCTCGCAGAAATCGCCCACTTCCTTGAAGAACGCCATCACCGCGCGCCCGCCGTTCTGGCCGAGCTTGCGGCCGACGAGGTCAAGAGCCTGGATGCCGTTGGCGCCCTCGTAGATCATGGCGATACGGGCATCGCGCACATACTGGCTCATGCCCCATTCCTCGATGTAGCCATGACCGCCGAACATCTGCTGCGCCATCACCGCATGGTCGAAGCCCTTGTCGGTGAGCACGCCCTTGACCACCGGGGTGACCAGGGTCAGCAGGTCGTCGGCATCCTGGCGGTCGCTCTCGACCTCGGACTTGTGGGCCACGTCGGATTTGAGAGCGGTCCACAGCATGAAGGCGCGACCGGCCTCGTTGAAGGCGCGGATGGTCATCAGGGTTCGCCGGACGTCGGGATGCACGATGATCGGGTCGGCCTTCTTCTCCGGCGCCTTCGGACCGGAAAGCGAACGGCCCTGAAGCCGCTCGCGGGCGTACTCGACCGCATTCTGATAGGCAATCTCGCCCATCGCCTGGCCTTGAAGCCCAACGCCGAGCCGGGCCTCGTTCATCATCACGAACATGGCCTTGAGACCCGCATTTTCCGTGCCGATCAGATAGCCGGTGGCCTCGTCATAGTTCATCACGCAGGTGGCGTTACCGTGAATGCCCATCTTCTCTTCGAGCGAACCGCAGGTGACCGGATTGCGATCCCCCAGCGAACCGTCCTCGCCGACCATGAATTTCGGCACGATGAACAGAGAGATGCCCTTGACTCCCTCCGGAGCGCCCTCGATCCGCGCGAGCACCAGATGGATGATGTTGTCGGACATGTCGTGTTCGCCGGCCGAGATGAAGATCTTCTGGCCGGAAATCCTGTAGCTGCCGTCATCCTGCTTCACCGCCTTGGTGCGCAGAAGCCCCAGATCGGTGCCGCAATGCGGCTCGGTCAGGTTCATGGTGCCGGTCCATGTGCCTTCCACCATCTTGGGAAGGAATTTTGCCTTCTGTTCGTCACTGCCGTGTTCGTGGATCGCCGCGATCGCGCCCTGGGTCAGCCCGGGATACATCATGAAGGACAGGTTGGCCGAGGACATGTACTCGCCCACGGCCACATGCAGCGCATAGGGCAGACCCTGTCCGCCATATTCGGCCGGCGCGGCAAGCCCGAGCCAGCCACCTTCGCAATATTGCCTGTAGGCTTCCTTGAAGCCCTTCGGCGTCGTCACGCTGGCGTCATCATGCCGGGTGCAGCCTTCCTGGTCGCCGACCTGGTTGAGCGGCAGCATCACCTCTTCCGAGAGCCGTGCGCCTTCCTGCAGAATGGCTTCCACAATGTCGGGACTCGCATCGGCAAAGCCGGGAAGATTCATGTAGCGCTCATAGCCGAGCACATCATTGAGAATGAAAAGCGTATCGTCGACGGGCGCCTTGAAGACTGGCATGTTTCCTCATCCCTTGTTCGGTAATGGCCGCCGGCACGATAGCCAGCCAACCGGTCGATGCATCCATATCCAATTTTGACGTTTGCGTAAACGTAAAAAAATTGGCTTTCGGCTGTTTCACACTGTCCGCAACAATGAAATCGACCGAAAACCGGGTCTTTCTGTGTTCTGAGACTGTGAAAAGGAAAAAAAGCTACACCGAATTTTTGTCCAAGAGCTCGCCACTCCTGATCGGATCCGACGGATGGAAACGCAGAGGCGTCTTTTCAGCGCGTTACGGCGCGCATCCGCAGATCCGGCAGGATGCGCAGAAAGCGTTGCAGCAAAGAGAAGGAATTCAGACGGGTGACGTTGGGGCGCAGGGAATGGGCACTTGCCCGCCGATCGGAAGACAGACGTTGCCGGTCGGCTGCTCGATTGGTCTCAAATTCTGGCGGGAACGGCAGGCGGCGGGAAGCTACTCGGATTCCTCGAGCATTTCGCGCACCACGGAGATGGTCCGTTCCAGTTCGGAGATCGCGGTGTTGATGCTGTCGCGCTGTTCCTCCAGCACCCGCATCTGCGCCTCACCCTTGCTCAGGGCCACCTTGAGCTGGGTGACATTCTTGCCGCGCGGATCATACAAATCGATCATCCGCTTGACCTCGGTCAGGGAAAAGCCGACCCGCTTTCCCAGAAGGATCAGTTTCAGCCGGGCGCGGTCCCGTTTGGTGAACAGGCGCGTGACGCCCACACGGGTCGGCTTGAGAAGCCCCTTGTCCTCGTAGAACCGCAAGGTCCGCAAGGTGACGCCGAACTCCTCGGCCAGATCCCCGATCTTGTAGACCGCTTCATCCTGGTCGGCGCTGGTATCCGTCATGTCGTTCATGTTCTGCCAAAACTTCTCGGTGTCGGTCATCCCGGACGTGGATTGCGGTGTGACATTAAACCTTCTGTATCGTCAAGTCGCACAGGTCCACCCGGAAAGGTGCAAGAAAAGTAACCTTGGTTAACGGGTTGTTTACCACGTTTCGCGGATTGTGCGGCGTAAGAACAGCACCTCCTTTTGCGGTGTTCCGTGTATGCGCCGGTCAGGTATCACGTCCAACCTGAGGGTTTGGAGCGGCGCGCACCGAAAACAGTTGGGGAGGTGCTTCGGACGGGACGGGGGCGCGGGGCTCCGGACCCACAACGCGAAGCGGAAGCGAAAATGAACGGATCGCGATCATATTCAAGCCGGCACAGTGGCGGGGATGCCTCCCTCGACGCACTCAATCGCACGATTGAGGGTCTGGAAGCACGCATTGAGGGAATGCTGGGTCGCGGCGGGTATCAGGCCGGTGTCGCCCGTCAGCCCGAACCGCCCGCGCAGCGCATTGCCGGAGCGGGAATGGTTGACGGCATTCGCGCACGCCAGCGCGCGCTCGAAAGCGCACAGCGGGCCCCGGCGCACACCAGCGGCCAGACATCGGGCTCCCGTTTGCCGGAACAGAAACAATCCTCTCAGGCCGCTTTCGGAGCCACTCTGGCTCCGGACCTCAGTCAATCCCTGCTGCGCGAGATGGCGAGCCTGCGCAACGAGATGAGTGCATTGCGCCAGGAAGCACGCAACTAGGCGCTGCCGGAGGATCTGCGCCGGGATCTTGCCGGCATCTCGGCTTCGATCGATGCGCTCGGCAGCCAGGATTCCAGCGCCGACGCCCTGCGGCTGGAACTTGATTCCATGCGTTCGATGGTTGACCGGCTCGCGCGCGAGGAAAGCGTTCAGGCGCTTGAAAGCCGCTGGCAGTCGATGGAGGATCAGGTCTCGGCACTCGATGTCGGCGGTTTGCGTGACGAACTGGTCAATCTCGCCTACCGCGTCGACGATATTCGTGAAGTCCTGTCCTCGCGCTCCGGCGACACACAGGCTCAAGCCATCGAGCACAAGATTGCCGAGCTTGCCGAATCGATCGAGGCGATGTCGCGCCAGACGGCCGCGGCCGACCCGCAGCTTCCCCGTCAGCTCGACCAGCTTGGGGCTCGGCTCGACGAGATCACGCGCGCAATCGCGGCCATCCCCGCGCCTTCGGTGCCGGAACTCGACGCTGCGCCATTCGAGCGGCTCGAGGCGCGTCTTGCCTCCGTCTCGCAGAAGATCGACCAGCTCGAACCCCAGAATGACGGCTCCGATATCGGCCATCGTATCGAAAGCCTTGCGGCCCGTGTCGCTCAGCTTGCCGACGAGGAAGCGGTCGCACGTCTCGATGCCCGTATCGAACGGCTCCAGAGCCTGGTCGAAAGCGGTGCGCAAAACGATGCGATGCCCGAACTGTCGAGCCACCTCGCCGACATCTCCGGAAAGATCGAAGCCTTGGACACGCGCGGCATGGACCAGTCGCTGCTCGCGCGCCTCGATCAGCTGGCCGCTCAGATCGACAGTCTTTCATCCAACCCGCCCCAGGCTCAGGCTGTTCCTGATGCGGTCATAGGCCGGCTTGAGGCGCTGATCGGTCGCGCCGAGCAGACAGCCTCCTTGAATGCCGATCCATTGCCGGGACTGGAAACACTGGACGCCCGGCTTGCCGACATTGCCTCGCGGCTGCAGCAGGCCGAACTGGCTTCAGCCGGCAATGCAATGCATCCCAATGGTGGTCTGGAGACGGTTGAGGCGCAACTGTCCGAAATTGCCGCGCGGCTCGATCGCCCGATGGAAGCCGCGCCCGCTTCCATTCCCGGAATAGAGAATCTGGAGGCCCGCCTCGCCGACATCGCCAATCGTCTCGACATGTCGAGTGCGGCTCAGTCCGGCCCCAGCGACGAGGCGATTCGAGGTCTGGAAGACCAGATCGCAAATCTGTCGCGCCTTGTCAGCTCGGCACCGCACTCGGGTGCATCGGAAGCGTTCGACGAGCGCTTTGCCTCGATCGAGGAGCATCTGGCCACCAGTGACGAGTTCATTGTCGAAGCCGCCCGTCAGGCCGCCGAAGCAGCGCTGAGCGCCTATTCAGGTCAGTCCGGAGCGGCTCAGTCGCCCCAGGCCATCGCGAATATCGAAGTCATCACCGCGCTTGCCGACGATCTCAAGGCGCTTGAAAGCCTCAGCCGGAAGAGTGACGATCGCAGCATGCGTGCGTTCGAGGCGGTTCAGGAGACCTTGCTCAAGATCGCCGACAGGCTCGAAAAGCTCGATTCGATCCCCGCTTCGGTTCAGACCGCCGGTCTGGGTGAAATGCGCGAGGCAGTTGCCGACGCCCGGATGAGTGTCGAGGCCGTTATGCCCGCCGCCTCCACCGGCGCTCTCGATGAGGCGGTTTCCCTCAATGGGGACAGTGAGGCTGAGCCGATCCATTCCGAGATGCACGGAGGAGGCCACCGCCGCAACCGCAATGCCGCCCAATCGCCGTCGGAGGCCGCTGCGCTCGCTGCCGCCCATGCCGCCAGCGAGAATGCCGGTGCGGATGGTGAGGACGCGGGCGCCAGTGAACAGAAGTCCTTCCTTTCCGGCTTGGCCGCCCGCATCCGGCCAGGAAAGGCTGCGGCGAAACCGGCACAGAGCGAACTTTCCGAACCGGGATTCGTCGAAAACGACAGCCCGCCGCTTGACCCGTCCATGGATCTCGATCCGGCGACGGCCAACATGCCTCTCGAACCCGGCTCAGGCGCGCCCGACATCAACCGCATTCTGAAGAAGGTTCGCGAGGCTCAGGCCATGGAACGCCAGAGCGGCGGGGCAACCGATGACGGTTCGGACAAGGCGGATTTTCTCGCCTCCGCCAGGCGCGCGGCCATGGCTGCGGCGGCCGAAGTCGAAACAATAGGAAAGAGCCGGAAAGGCAAAAGCGGCGGATTGCTTTCCGTTCTCAAGTCGCGCCGTCGCCCGATCCTGATGGTTGCAGGCGCCGTGCTGCTGGCCGTCATGTCCTATCCGCTCGTCACCGGCTTCCTGTCGGGTGGCGGCAAAGAGGCCAGCGACATGGCGGTGACCGAACCGGCGGTTGTTGAACCCGCCCCGGATGTCGATACATCCGTGGCTCCTGCCTTGGTCGAGCCGGGTAAGGACAGTGTCGATACTGCCGTCGATATGGGCGCGCCGCGGTTGCCCGAAGTGCGCGTGATCGAGCCCGGCAGCGCTGTGGAGAACGGTCCTGAGGCAATCTCGCAGGCTTCCGAAGCGGTCTCGCAGGAGACGCCGGTCCCGACCTCTCTCGAGGAAACCGCAGCCATCGCACCGACAGCCGCCCCGGGGGAAAACTCTGTGAACGAAACGGCTCCCGCCGGTTTCGAGGATGGCACGGTGCTCATGTCCGAGCTCGAAGCGCTTCCGGACGGCGCGACAAACCCTGCGCTGAAGACCGCCGCCGCCGCCTCGAACCCGCTCGCCCTCTACGAAATCGGCGCGCGCTTCACAGACGGGCGCGGTGTCGCGGTGGATCTCGAGCGGGCTGCAAGCTGGTATCAGCGCGCCGCCGACCTCGGCCATGCACCTTCCCAGTACCGGATTGCCAATCTCTATGAAAAGGGCAGCGGCGTGGAGCGCGATCTGCCCGCAGCCAAGAAATGGTACCAGATGGCGGCTGAGCAGGGGAACGCCAGCGCAATGCACAACCTGGCGGTTCTTTATGCCACTTCCGGACCCGCGCCGGACTACACCAACGCCGCCGAGTGGTTCGAGCGTGCCGCCGAAATCGGCGTCCGCGACAGCCAGGTCAACCTTGCCATCCTCTACGCCCGCGGCGACGGGGTTCCGCGCGATCTGGTGCAGTCCTACAAATGGTTCGCCATTGCAGCCAATGAAGGCGACAAGGACGCCGGCGTCAAGCGCGACGAGGTCTTCAACGCACTCCGGCCCGAACAGGTCGAGGCCGCGCGCGCGGCGGTCGCCAACTGGACGGCGAGGCCGATCAATTCGGATGCCAATGCGGTGGAAGTCCCTGCGGAATGGGGCGGGGACAGCACGCAGACCGCGTCCGTGGACATGGGCAAGGCGATCCGCAACATCCAGGCGATCCTGAACAACAATGGCTTTGATGCCGGTGCGCCCGACGGCGTGATGGGCAAGCGCACCATTTCCGCGATCAAGGCTTTCCAGTCCTCGATCGGCATGGAACCGACCGGTGAAATCAATGATCAGCTGGTCAAGGAACTGCTCGCCCGCAACGGTTGAAACCGCACGAATCCGCAGGTGACGTTTTGGCCGGCGGGCAAGATTGGCAAAGCCTCTCCGAGCGGGAGGCTTTGCCACGTTCGGGGCATGAAAAACGACCATGTACGTGCCTGCAGGATATACCCAACTCGCGGACGCCATTTATTTTTGACAGATGATGATTTTGCCGGCGCACATATTTGACTTGCGTCGAGTAAACGCGCAAAACCGTCCTGTCGGGCACGCCCCGAACCAAACCCCTTTTTCCCAGCCATGGACGCCCGGGGGCGCAAGGTGACCATCTACCTGCCGATCGCTGAACTGTCGGTCAACGTCTTCGTCATTCTCGGAATGGGCGCTGCCGTGGGCTTTCTGTCCGGCATGTTCGGCGTTGGCGGCGGGTTCCTGATCACCCCGCTTCTGATCTTCTACAACATTCCCCCCGCGGTCGCGGTCGCCACCGGCGCAAATCAGGTCGTCGCCTCTTCGGTCTCCGGCGCCCTGGCCCATTTCAGGCGCGGCACGCTCGATATCAAGCTGGGTCTCGTTCTGCTTGCGGGAGGTCTGGTGGGCGCCACGGTGGGTGTCCAGATCTTCTCGATGTTGCGCAGGCTGGGCCAACTCGACCTTATCATTTCGTTGCTTTACGTCGTCTTTCTGGGGTCGATCGGTGGCCTCATGCTCTGGGAAAGCATCAATTCCATCCGCAGGGCGGCGAAGAACGGACCTGTGTCGCTGCGCAAGCCCGGCCAGCACAATTGGGTGCACCGGCTGCCATTCAAGATGCGCTTCAAGCGCTCGAAGCTCTATCTCAGCGTCATTCCGGTCATCGTGCTCGGATTTGCCATTGGCATACTCACATCGGTGATGGGTGTCGGGGGCGGATTCATCATGGTCCCGGCGATGATCTACCTCTTGCGCATCCCGACCAGTGTCGTGATCGGAACCTCGCTGTTCCAGATCATCTTCGTCACGGCCTTTACCACGGTGGTTCACGCCACCACCAATTTCTCGGTCGACATTGTGCTTGCCTGGCTTTTGATGATCGCAGGCGTGATCGGCGCGCAATACGGCGTGCGTGTCGGTCAGAAGATGCGTGGCGAGCAACTCCGTGCGGGACTTGCCCTGTTGGTTCTGGCCGTGGGTATCCGGCTCGGCCTCGGTCTCGTCATTCCCCCGGATGAAGTCTACTCGGTGATCAGCGGGAGCTTCGGTTTCTGATGCGCGCGCTGTTGATGATCCCCGTTTTGCTGATTGCATCCTGCCTACCGGCGGCGGCCCAGCTTGCCGATCCGACCGTGACGATCAACGACAAGTTCGTCGAGCGGATCGATATCGGCATCTCGACCAACGAGATTGCGATCTCCTCGGATTTTTCAGGCGCCGACATCACCGTCTTCGGCGCGATCGATCGTGCGGACGAATTGCTTCTGGCCACTTTCGCCTATGATGTGGTGGTGGCGCTCGAGGGTCCGCGCATGGCGACGACCGTGCGCCGCAAGGAGCGCGTCGCGGGCATCTGGGTCAACCGTCATTCGATCAGCTTCAGTCCCGTCCCGGCGTCCTATTCGATGTCGAGCACCCGACCGCTCGCCAACGTCACCAACATGATGGAACTGGCCTCCCGCGATATCGGTATCGACAATATCCGTCTCGTGCCCACCGGCAACATCGGCGACGGTTCTCGCCTGACGGAGTTTCGGGACGCCCTGCGCCGCATCAAGCAGACCGGCGGTCTTTACCAGCGCGACCCCACGGGGGTTCAGTTCATCTCCAAGGCGCTTTTCAAGGCTTCTGTACGTCTTCCCGCCAATATTCCGGTCGGTCAGCATCAGGTGCGCGCCGTGCTCTACAAGAATGGTGAGTTTGTCATGGAAAAGGTGATCCCGCTCAGGGTGGTCAAGACAGGCCTCGAACAGTTCATCTTCAATCTGGCGCATGTCCATTCGTTCATTTACGGACTGATCGCGGTAATGATCGCCGTGCTGACCGGCTGGCTCGGGAGCGTCATCTTCCGCAAGGATTAACGGGAAAACCGCATGACGTCTCAGACTGAACAGACCCGTTTGACAGCAACCGCCTGGTTTCTTGCCGGCTTCGGCGCCGTTCCGTTTGCGGCCATGGCGCTGGCCGGAGCGATGGCGCCCGGTTTTGCCGCCACCTATCTGGGTGGCGAGGCCGCGTTCACCGGCTATGGCGCGGTCATCCTGTCCTTCATGGGCGGGATTCGCTGGGGTGCCGTTCTTACGGCTGCGCCCGGTGCCGGGCCGTCGGGATCGGCCCCGGCACAGACATTGATCGTCAGCGTGGCCCCGTCGCTGGCAGGCTGGCTGGCATTGCTGATCGAGCGGCCTTGGTCATTGCTTCTGCTGCTGGCGGCTTTCGTGGCCCAGGGAGTCTGGGACGTCGTGAGTGCGTCAAGAGGCGGTCTGCCCGAATGGTTCGGACGCTTGAGGCTTGTCATCAGCGCGATCGTTGCGGCATCGATCCTGCTGATTTTGCTTGTGTAAGCGGGAGCCGGTAAAGAGCTTCCGGCGTCAACCGTTCATGCGCCTGAAGGCCACCGAATAGAGCCGCTCGCGGCCAAGCAGATGTGCGACCAGCGCGCCCTGGTCAAAAAGCCCCCGCATCGCCGGATGACGCAATTCCAGTCCGCCGGTGGTGGAGCCGAATGCCGGCATCAGCAGGCGTTTTCCGTCACTTGCAAAGCAGGCTCGCTTCACCGCCTTTCCCCGCCGGACCACCCGTGCTGCCGGATGGAGATGCCCGGCGACTTCGCCGGCGAACTCGCCTTTCCGCGGCTCGTGCCGGAACACCAGCCCTTCGAGGTGGAGTTCGCGGACCCAGTCGCCCTCAAGACCCGCCGGTCGGACGGGATCGTGATTGCCTTCGATCCAGGTCCATTCGCGGCCGCGCTGCAGAGCCTTGAGCGAAGCCCGGTAGTCATCGGGCAGGAATTGCGAACCGGCACGGTCATGAAAGCTGTCGCCCAGGCTGATCACCATCCGCGGATCATAGCGCCCCACCATCTGTGAAAGCCGGGCAAGGGTTGCCGCGGTGTCATAGGGTGGAAGCATCATGCCGCGCCGTGCAAAAGCCGCGCCCTTCTCAAGATGAAGATCCGAAACCACCAGAATCCGGCTGTCAGGCAGCAGCAGCACGCCCGCGCAATCGCAGATCGCGGCGGTGCCGTTGACCTCGATTTCCGCCACCGTCGGCATGTTGGAAGGGATTGGGGCGATCGCCGCCGCAGTTGCGCCCATGGTGTCCTGCTACCTCATTTGCCGGCGGCCGCTTCCGTCAGCAGATCTTCGGCGGCCTCGGCAAGAATGCTCTCATGGGCCTCGCCTACAACCGGTTCACGTCCGATTTCGAGCATGATCGGCACCGCCAGCGGAGAAATCTGCGTCAGTGCACGGTGGCGGATATGACCCTTGATTCGCTTGAGCATAGCGCCAAGACGATGAATGTCCAAAAGGCCGGATGCGGCATCAGCGCGGGTCGCCTGCAGCAGGATATGGTCCGGCTCATGGCTTCTGAGCACATCGTAGATCAGATCTGCGGAAACAGTTACCTGACGGCCGGTTTTTTCCTTTCCGGGGTGCCGCCTCTCGATCAGGCCGGAGATGACCGCGCAGTTTCTGAAGGTGCGCTTGAGCAGCCAGGATTCGTCGAGCCAGGCATCGAGGTCGTCGCCAAGCATGTCCTCGTCAAACAGGTCGCCGGGATCGAGCCGGCGCGAAGCGATCATCGCGCCCATGTCCTCGAGCCCCCAGATCGCCAGCGAGTAATCCGTGGCCACGAAGCCGAGCGGCCGTGCGCCGGCGCGTTCTAGCCGCCGTGTCAGCAGCATGCCCAGCGTCTGGTGCGCCATCCGCCCCTCGAACGGATAGAGGACCATGAAGTGTCGCTCGCCGCGCGGAAACGTTTCGATCAGCAGATCCTCCCGGCTCGGCAGTTCCGAGACATCGCGCTGCAGGCTTAGCCAGTCGGAAACCTGATCCGGAAGCGCGTGCCAGAGTGAGGGGTCTGAAAGCATCGTGCGCACCCGGTCGGCCAGATAGGTCGAAAGCGGGAATTTTCCGCCCGCATAGGCGGGAACCTTCGGATCCTGGTTCCAGGCTTGCGAGACCAGGCATTCATTCTCGCGAATTCCCTCGAACCTGAGGATCTTGCCTGAAAACAGGAAGGTGTCGCCCGGCGCGAGGGTTTCGAGGAAATACTCCTCGACCTGTCCCAGCGGCGGCCCGCCACGGCCTCCGGTTCGCCCGTTCTTGCGGCTGATCATCCGCACATTGAGCATGGGCGCCTCGACGATAGTGCCGATGTTGAGCCGGTATTGCTGGGCGACCTGGGGGTTGGAAATCCGCCAGAGCCCGTCGGCGCGCTTGCGGATGCGGGCGTAGCGGTCATAGCTACGGAGTGCGTAACCTCCGGTCGCAACGAAACCGATGACCTTTTCGAAACGGTCCCGATCGAGATTGCGATAGGGTGCCGCGCTGGTCACTTCCTTGTAGAGTGCATCCGCGTCGAAAGGGCCTGCGGCTGCCATGCCGAGCACATGTTGCGCCAGAACGTCGAGCGCACCTTCGCCTGCCGGTGGCGTGTCCTGGGCGCCGACATAGTTCGCTTCGATCGCCGCCTGGCATTCCAGAACCTCGAAACGGTTGGATGGCGTCAGGATCGCCCGGCTGGGTTCATCCATGCGGTGGTTGGCCCGGCCGATCCGCTGCGCCAGTCGGCTCGCGCCTTTCGGCGCTCCGACATGTACGACAAGATCCACGTCTCCCCAGTCGATGCCGAGGTCGAGCGTTGAGGTGGCGACGACTGCCCGCAGCGCGTTCCGGCCCATTGCCGCCTCCACGCGCCGCCGCTGCGCGGCGTCGAGCGAACCGTGGTGCAGCGCGATTGGAAGGCTGTCGTCATTGATGCGCCAGAGTTCCTGGAACAGGAGCTCGGCCTGGCTCCGTGTGTTGACGAAGATCAGCGTCGTCTGGTGACGCTTGATCGCCTCGTAGACCTCCGGAATGGCATAGCGCGCCGAGTGACCGGACCAGGGAATCCGCTCCGGGCTTTCAAGAATGGTGATGATCGGGCTGGCGCCGCCTTCAACCGTAATCAGCCCGGCAAGGGTGTCTTCACCTGGCGATTGCGGCACAAGCCAGCGCTGCAGATCTTCCGGCTCGGCGACGGTGGCCGACAGCCCGATGGTCCTCAGACCTGGCGCAAGCTGCCTCAGTCGCGCAAGGGCCAGCGACAGCAGGTGACCGCGTTTCGACGTCGATAGTGAATGCAGTTCATCGAAAATGACGAAACGCAAATTCCTGAAGAACCGCTCGGCATGCTGGTTTGCAATCAGCAGCGACACCTGTTCCGGGGTGGTCAGCAGGATGTCGGGCGGGTCGGTGCGCTGGCGAGCACGCTTGGATTGCGGTGTGTCGCCGGTCCGGGTTTCAATGCGTATTGGCAGATCCATCTCCGTGACCGGGCGCGAAAGATTGCGCTCGATGTCGACGGCCAGAGCCTTGAGCGGCGAAATGTAGAGCGTGTGGAGGGAGCGCGCACCCTTTGTCCCGGGCTTCGGCCTCTCGCGGCCGGCGAGATCGGTAAGGCTTGGCAGGAATCCCGCCAGCGTCTTTCCGGCCCCGGTCGGGGCGATCAGAAGCATCGAGCGTCCGGCCGAGGTCTCTGCAAGCAGTTCGAGCTGATGGGCGCGGGGCTGCCACCCGCGACTGGCGAACCAGCTGAGGAACGGCGCTGGAAGCTCGAATCCCGGCGCGCCGGAGGCGGGCCCGGACGGGGAGGGCGGAGAATCGCGTTTCACGTTACCAATCTAGTGCGGCCTTCGATGACCTCCAAGATGGCGGCGTCGGTTATTGCAGGGGTCAGTTGAGACGGCCCTGCTGCGCGGTTAAGGGCATGGAAGCGGGCTCATGCTCCCCGACGATGATGTGCCCCGACGATGATGTGATGGTCAAGGACAGGGATGGTTGCCACAATCTCTTGCCGTCTTGATGCGATCACCAGATAACCTTCGATCGGCTCGCCCTTGTCGCAGCGGATGGTCTCGCGCTCAAGCCTCTCCAAGCTCAGGCCGGCGCTCTCGATCAGCGTGGTCAGATACGCTGCGCTGTGGCAGTACCGAAGCGACGGTCGCAATTGCCAGTCCATCCCGTCATCCCCGGCCTCGCAGGTAAAGGCAAGCAGTCCGCCGGGTTTGAGCATGTTGGAGGCGAAACCCATGGCGGCGGAAAGATCTCCGAAATAGGCAAACACGTCGGCGGCGGCCACAAGGTCCGCAGCCGGCCCGGCCCGCAGGTCGGCCGTTTCTGCCCCGGCGCCGATATCCGTCTGACCGAGATGGTCGTAGATGCCCTTGCCCGCGGCCACCGACAGCATGCCCTGTGACAGATCGTAGCCTTCAAGCCAGGAAGAGATGCGACGCAGACGTTCTCCGAAAAGCCCGGTTCCGCACCCGAGATCCACAACCCGGGCGAATTGCGTCTCTGCGCCGGCCACGTCCGTGACGAGCCTGGCAAGACGTTCCGGTACGCGGTAGCCGAGGTTTTCGACCAGCGCCTTGTCGAACCGCCCGGCGTAACTGTCAAACAGCGCCTCGACATACTCTGCCGGCGGAATTGCAGGCGCTTCGGTCAGGCCCGCCAGCGACAATCTAAGACCCGCCCCATAAATGTCGGCGGGCGCGAGCCTCAGCGTTTCCCGGAACGCATCCGCCGCCCCGTTCGCATCCCCGGCTTTCTCGGAATAGAGGCCAAGCTGATACCAGCCAGCCGCCCACTCGGGAGCGAGTTCAAGCGCCTGTCTTTGCAGATCGGCTGCCGCGGCAAAGTCGCCGCTTTTGCAATAGAGACGTGCATAATGGGCACGGCGATCGGCGGTCAGATCGCCCGAGGAAAGCTGTTGGGTTGTCATGTTGTAACCAGACGTAAGTTGCCGTTGAGCCTATGATCCGGCGCCGCGAAAAACGCAAGCCCTTTTGCAGGGGCCTCAGGCGCACTACTTTCCAGCGATGCCGATGCCACCCCAAGACTTGCTTGCTCCCCGTCCGGAGGGGCTCTACTGCCCGCCGGGAGATTTTTTCATCGATCCGGTGCGCGGAGTCGACCGGGCGCTGATCACGCACGGCCATGCAGACCACGCCCGCGCGGGCCATGCGCATGTCATGGCGACGCGGGAAACGCTCGACATCATGGCGATCCGCTATGGCGCGGACCATGCCGGCCAGACGCAGCCGGCCGGTTACGGCGAGGAGATCCGCATCGGGGATGTCACCGTGCGCTTCCATCCGGCGGGCCATGTCCTGGGGTCGGCGCAGATCTCGGTTGAAGCCAATGGCTTGCGGATCGTTGCATCAGGCGACTACAAGCCAAGGCCGGATCCGACCTGCGCCGACTTCGAGCCCGTGCCTTGCGATGTGTTCATCACCGAGGCCACCTTCGGCCTGCCGGTCTTCAGGCATCCAGAGGCCGCCGGCGAAATTTCAAAGCTGCTAAGGTCCGTCGGCCGCAACGGCGACCGCGCGCATCTCGTGGGGGTCTATTCGCTCGGCAAGGCGCAACGGGTGATCCGGCTGATCCGCGATGCGGGGTATGACAAGCCGCTCTTTATCCATGGCGCACTGCAGAAACTCTGCGATTACTACCAGGAACAGGGCATTGATCTGGGGGATCTCAGACCGGCCACCGTGGCCGCCGGATCGCGGGGTGATTTCGCCGGGGCGATCGTGCTCGGGCCGCCCTCGGCCTTCGGCGACAAATGGGCAAGACGGTTTCCCGACCCGTTGATCGTTTTCGCCTCCGGCTGGATGCAGGTCCGGGCCCGCGCCCGCCAGCGCGGGGTGGAATTGCCGCTTGTCATTTCCGACCACGCCGACTGGGATGAGTTGCTCGATACGATCGGAACAGTCGCCCCGGGCGAGGTCTGGGTCACCCACGGCCGCGAGGAGGCGCTGGTGCGCTGGTGCGAACTCAGCGGAATTCCCGCCAGGCCGCTCCATCTTGTCGGCTACGAAGACGAGGGCGACTGACCCGTGAACCGTTTCGCCGATCTACTCGACCTTCTGGCCTTCACCCCCTCGCGAAATGCGAAGCTGGCGCTCCTCCAGGATCACTTCCGAACAGTGCCCGATCCTGAACGCGGGTACGCGCTCGCGGCCCTTGCCCGTGATCTCGACATCCCGTCGGTCAAGCCTGCGCAATTGCGGGAGATGATCGGCGCCCGGATGGACCCGGAGCTGTTCGCCTACTCCTATGATTATGTCGGGGATCTCGCCGAAACCATCGCGCTCGCCTGGCCTGAGAATGAGACGCGGCGCGAAGGCGGAAACGATGCGCCCGGCCTGGCCGAGGTTGTCGAGACGCTGATCGCCTCATCGCGCGGCAAGGGGGCGGCGCTTGTCGAGGGCTGGCTTGACCGCCTCGATCCGCCGGGGCGCTACGCGCTCCTGAAGCTCGTGACCGGCGGTTTCAGGATGGGGGTGTCGAGCCGTCTCCTCAAGCAGGCCTTGGCAGGATTCGGCGACGTCGATATCAATGAGATCGAAGAGCTTTGGCACGGGCTGGAGGCTCCGTATATCGATCTGTTCGCCTGGCTTGAAGGTGAGGCGGAAAAGCCGGTCAATGCGGCGGCGGCCCCGTTCCGGCCGGTCATGCTTTCACACGCCATCGAAGACGCCGACTTCGAAAAGCTCGATCCGGGTGATTTTGCCGCCGAATGGAAGTGGGACGGAATTAGGGTTCAGGCGGTTTCCGAGCGGGGCGTGAACCGGCTGTATTCTCGAACAGGTGACGACATTTCGGCCGCTTTCCCCGATCTCGTCGATGGCTTCGGTTTCGAAGGCGCGCTTGACGGGGAACTACTCGTGGCTCGCCCGGTAAATGGCGGTCTTGAGACCGGCACATTCTCGGACCTGCAGCAACGACTCAACCGCAAGACCGTCACTGCCAAGCAACTCAGGGAATATCCGGTGTTCCTGAGAGCCTACGATCTGCTGATCGACGGCGGTACGGATCTGAGAAAGCTGGACTTTGTCGAGCGCCGCGAGCGTCTCGAGCCGTTTGTCGCGAAGCTTGACGCCGACCGTTTCGATTGTTCGCCGATGCTCGAATTCGCCAGCTGGGAGGAACTTGCCGCGCATCGCGCCGCACCACCTTCTGCCGTGATCGAAGGCGTCATGATCAAGCGAAAGCGGGCGGCCTATGTACCCGGACGACCGAAGGGGGAGTGGTTCAAGTGGAAGCGCGATCCCTTCCTCATAGATGCGGTGCTGATGTATGCCCAGCGTGGTCACGGCAAACGCTCGGGCTTCTATTCCGATTACACCTTCGGTGTCTGGCGCACCGACGAGGAACTGGTCCCTGTCGGCAAGGCCTATTTCGGCTTCACCGACGATGAACTGGTGCGGATCGACAAATTTGTACGAAACAACACCATTGACCGGTTCGGGCCTGTCCGTTCCGTTCGTGCCGGGCCTGACGAGGGGCTTGTGTTCGAAGTGGCCTTCGAAGGCATCAACCGCTCTTCCCGTCACAAGTCGGGTGTCGCCATGCGGTTTCCGCGTATCAATCGGTTGCGCTGGGACAAGCCGCCGGCGGAGGCCGACAGGCTCGATACCCTCGAACGAATGATCGACGCCCCGCGCTGACAGGCTTGCCCGCGCGCACGCCGATGCTTATGTGGGGATCGAGCAAGGACACGGGACACAGGCAAATGAGCAACGGTTTGACACGTTTTCTGGGCGATACGCCCGGTCGCACGATCCTGAAGCTCCTGGTAGCGTCTTTCGTGGTCGGCGTCGTCATGGCCGCTTTCGACTGGTATCCGATCGATGTCTGGTACTGGGTGCGCGATTTCGTGGTCCGGCTCTGGCAGAACAGCTTTGCCGCGCTCGGCCGGTTCGGCACCTACCTCGCACTGGGCGCTGCTGTCGTCATTCCCGTGTTCATCGTGATGCGGCTCATCAGCTTTCGCAGATAGGATGCCGCTCAGGTGAACTCCGCCGCCGTCTCGAAGGTGATGAGATGGCGCCGGGACAGTGCGTCGATATCGTGGCTGTAGCCGCCCCCGATGACCGACGTGACAGGAATGCTTCGCGACCGGAAAAACGAAAACACCCTGCGGTCGCGTTCCCTTAGGCCGGCATCGCTCAGCGACAGCCGGCCCAGCCGGTCGTCCTGGTGCGGGTCGACACCCGCATTGTAAAAGACGAGATCGGGAGCGAAGCGGTCGATGGTTTGCGGCAACAGCCAGTCGAGGCTCTCCAGGTAGGCGTCATCGCGAACCCCGTCCGGCAAGGAAACGTCGATGTCCGAGATCTGCTTTCGGGCCGGATAGTTTTTCTCCGCATGCATTGAAACCGTGCGGATGCACGGGTTGCCGCCGCAGATCTCGGCCGTGCCATCCCCCTGGTGAACGTCGAGGTCGACCACGAGAATTTGGCCGGCCTCGCCATCGGCAATGAGCAGGTTTGCGGCCACGGCGACGTCGTTGAAGGTGCAGAATCCCGCGCCCTGGTCGCGCCGTGCATGGTGACTGCCGCCGGCGGCATTGCAGGCTATGCCGTCCTGAAGTGCAATCCGTGCCGCCATCACCGTCCCCGATGTCGCAAGCCGCGCGCGCAAACTGACCCGTTCGTCGACGGCAAAGCCGATCTCGCGCTCGATAACGGTGGGAACGTGGCAAGCGAAGACCTGGTCGACATAACTGCGCCGGTGCGCCATGGCCAGCCAGTCCGCTGGCGCCGGACCCGGGATATGGAAGTGCGCCCGGAGGGCCAGCCCGGTTTCGTGCACAAGCTCGATCAGTCGGGAGTACTTGCCCATCGGAAACCGGTGGCCCGGGGCAAAACCGGCGTCATAGGCCGGGGCATGTACAATGGCGAGATCTGACATGAATGACGATGTGGCGCTTGCCGCGCGATTCGTCCATGTCCGGGCTGTCCATTCTTTGATTCCCGGTCTAGTTTGACTGCGTCTTCAACGTGAATCGGTCGGGTCCGCGTGTCTTTCATACAACCGGAACAGGTTTTGCCCGCGCAGCGGACCCGGCCGTTCGAAGTGACCAATGCAATGGTGTTCGGTATCGCCGTTCCGATGACGCTGGCGTTCCTGACCACGCCGCTCCTTGGTCTCGTCGACACAGCCGTTGTGGGCCGTTTGGGAGATGCGGCCCTGCTCGGGGGCCTGGCGATCGCTGCGATCCTGTTCGATCTCGTCTTTACCACCTTCAATTTTCTCCGCTCCGCAACCACCGGACTGGTCGCACAGGCCATGGGCCGCGAGGATCCGACCGAGGAACAGGCGGTGTTTTGGCGGTCTCTGATGATTGCGGTGGTCGCGGGCATCGGGGTGATCCTCGCAACGCCGCTGCTGCTTCTGGCCGGATTGACCTTCATGGGCGCGCAGGGAGAACTCGCGCAAGCTGCGGGAACCTATCTTTCGATCAGGGCGCTCTCGGCGCCCGTCGCGCTCGCCAACTACGCCATCCTCGGCTATGTGCTGGGCCGGGGCATGGGCAAGACCGGATTGCTGATCCAGATTCTCATCAACGGCACCAACATCGTGCTGTCGATCTGGTTTGGCCTTGGTCTCGAACTCGGACTGGAGGGCGTCGCCTGGGCAACGGTGACCGCCGAAATCATCGGCTGCGCCGCAGGGTTTCTGATCATTCGGCACGACTTCGATCCGACCTTCAAGCCGTCCTGGGCCAGGATCATCGACAAGACCGCGATCGGCAGGCTGATGTCGCTCAATGGCGATATCATGATCCGCTCCTTTGCACTCATCGCAGGCTTTGCCTGGTTTACCCGGATGGGCACCGGCTTCGGCGAAACGGCCCTTGCGGCAAATGCGATCTTGATGAACTTCTTCATGGTCGCGGGCTACTATCTCGACGGTTTTGCAACCGCCGCCGAGCAGATAGCAGGCCGCGCGGTGGGGGCGCGCTTCCGCCCCGCCATGGTCAGGGCTGTCAAGCTGACTACGGGATGGGGCTTTGCGCTGGCGGCGTTGACCACCGCTTTCTTCCTGGTTTTCGGAAACGATGTGGTCGCCCTGATGACGACGCTTGAGCCGGTGCGCGCGGAGGCTGACGCCTATCTGTTCTGGGCGGCGCTGACCGCGGTTTCTGGCGTGCTTGCCTTTGAGATGGACGGGGTTTACATCGGCGCAACCTGGTCGCGTGACATGCGCAACATGATGCTCGCGTCGCTCGCGCTGTTCATCGCCCTGTCGATTATCCTGTCGGCCCTGTGGGGCAATCTCGGACTCTGGATCGCCTTCAACGTGTTCCTGGCGGCGCGCGGCTTCACGCTTCTGGCGCTACTGCCCAGACGTATCGATCAGGTCTTTGGTCCGGCTCAGGCGCCGGAGGGCAGGGAGGCGTAGTGCGCAGTTCGGCTGTCCCGGATATCGCCGAGCCGCGCGATCTGCTCTTTGTCGCAGATTTTTGACAGTCCCTTGAGAATGCGCGACGGCAGCATCGGCCCGCCATAGATGAAGCCGGTGTAGAGCTGCACCAGATCCGCACCGGCCCTGATCTTCTCGGCGGCTGTTTCGGCGCTGTCGATGCCGCCCACGCCGATAAGCGGGGTGGCGGTTCCCAGCCTTTGACGCATTTTGGCCAGCACAATCGTTGAGCCGAGAAACAGCGGGCGGCCCGAAAGCCCGCCGCTCTCCGATTTGGCCCGCGTCTCGGCTAGGCCGTCTCGTGAGAGCGTCGTGTTGGAAATGATCAGGCCGTCGAGCGGATGCGACAGGCATTCCTCTGCGATGTCATCCAGATCGGCGTCGGCAAGATCAGGCGCGATCTTGAGAAAGACCGGCGTTTTCGGCGCACGCGTGGCGCGTTCTGAAAGCACGCGGCCGAGAAGCTCCGCAAGGGCCTCGCGCGATTGCAGGTTGCGCAGGCCCGGCGTGTTCGGAGAAGACACATTGACCGTGAAGTAGTCCGCGACCTTTGCAAAGGCGCGTAAGCCCTCCACATAATCGCCGATACGGTCCGCCGCGTCCTTGTTGGCGCCGATGTTGATTCCGAGGAGTCCCGATCTGGTGCTCCGGGAGAGATTCTCGAGCGCGGCCTCATGGCCCTTGTTGTTGAACCCGAGCCGGTTGATCACTGCCCGGTCTTCGGGCAACCGGAAGATTCGTGGCTTGGGATTGCCTTCCTGCGGGCGCGGCGTCACGGTCCCGACCTCGACAAAGCCGAAGCCGAGCCGCGCAAGCGGTCCGGCGACCTCGGCGTTCTTGTCGTAGCCCGCTGCAATCCCGAGCGGATTGGGAAACGTCAATCCCGCAAGCTCGAGGGTGAGGCGTGGATCGCCATCATTGCGGCAACCGGGAACCAGACCGGATTTCAGCGCTGCGATCGACAGTCCGTGGGCAATTTCCGGGTCGAATGTGAAGAGCGCCTTGCGCGCGGCTGCATCGAAGAGGCGGCTCACGGCTCCATATCCGGGAACAGGTGCTCGCCGTCATCGTCCAGCGGCAGTTCCTTGACCCACTTGACGGAGGAAAGCGGCAGCGGTGCGTAGAGGTGCGGGAACAGGTCTCCCCCGCGCGAGGGTTCGAACACAAGCTTCTCGCCGAGTTGCCCTGCGTCGACGGCCACGAGCAGCAAATCCTTTTGGCCGGCGAAATGCCGCCGCGCCGTTTCGATGGCCTGGTCACGGGTGGAAAAATGAATGAAGCCGTCGGCATGGTCGATCGGTGCACCGTCGAACTGGCCCTTCGTTTCGGCTTCGCGCCAGAGGGTCGCCGGAGCGATCTTGTAGACTGTGGCATGCATGGCTTGTTTCCCGCCTTGTTCCGAGTGTGATCTTGTCCGAAGCCGCTTTGCTTTCAAGGCTGGCGGGCTTCATCCTCTCTTGGGCCGCAATTCGATGCC
Source organism: Hoeflea sp. (assembly GCA_040218025.1). Classification (GTDB taxonomy): domain Bacteria; phylum Pseudomonadota; class Alphaproteobacteria; order Rhizobiales; family Rhizobiaceae; genus Hoeflea. The sequence goes on from JAVJQD010000024.1 coordinate 115,621, forward strand.
ATGAGATGCTCCTGAAAACCAGAAAGGAGCACAGCCATGATGCGTTTCGCAATTTTATCCCTTGCGGCCTTGAGCGTGTCCGGAACAGTCCCGGCGCTGTCCCAGGAGGCGATAGCAAACCGCTTCATTCTCGAAAAGACCGAAAACGGCTTTGTTCGCATGGATACCGGCACCGGTGAGATGTCGATCTGCTCTCTGGAGGCGGGTAAAATGGTCTGCCGGCTTACCGCCGACGAGCGCCGGGCCTACGAGGAAGCCTTGTCTGAACTTTCCGATCGCGTTGCCGCCCTGGAACAGCGTCTTCAAGGGGGGGCGCCGAACGAGGATGGGACGGGCATACCCGACGATGAAGAACTGGATCGCGCAGTCGGCGCCATGGAGAAAATGATGCGCCGGTTCTTTGGCATGGTGGAGGATCTCCGTCGTGAATTCGATGTTCCGACGGGAGATCCCGCAATGCCGCTTCCGGATCGGACCTGAACCGTCAATCGGCGCTCTTGCCGTTATCGCTTGAGCCGCCTTCCGGCTTTTCGTTCGTGAGTCAGCATGCATCCTTTTTGCGCTGGTTGGCGTACGAAGACATGGGAATGGCGGTGTGCATGAGGCGGCCGTCACGACGAACCAGATACAAGATTTCCGGAAGGACGGATTGATCATGCGCGCGCTTCAAATCCTGCTGGCCGCCGCCGCCCTGGCATTCGCCGGGCTTATCGTTTTCGCGATTGCAGACGGCTCGTTTTCCGAGGCCGGCGCCTGGTTGATGTCAGAACCGTGGGGGATTGTGACCTTGGCCGATCTCTACCTCGGCTTCGTCCTTTCCGCGCTTGTGATCTGGTGGTTTGAGCGGCGGCTTGCAGTGGCTTTGCTCTGGGTTCTGCCCATACCGTTTCTGGGCAATGTCTGGACCGCGATCTGGTTTGTGTTGCGGCTGCCGCACTTGCGCGAGAGACTGGCGCGCCGTTAGAGTGCAACCCGATCCATTGCTTCGGCTTGCGCCAGTGTCGCGACCAGGCAACGGGCTGGGGGAGAATGTATGGCGCAATTGACATTCATCATCGCGGACGATCATCCGCTCTTCAGAGGCGCGATGCGTCAGGCGCTGGGCGGGATTGATGCCAACATCAACATCATGGAAGCCGGTGATCTCGAAGGCGCGCGCAAGCAGGCTGCCGCCAACCCCGATGCGGATCTCATCCTGCTCGATCTCACCATGCCCGGCGTTTCCGGATTGTCCGGCCTGATTGCCTTCCGCGCCGAGTTTTCCAGTCTGCCTGTCGTGGTGGTTTCCGCCAGCGATGATCCGCCCACCATGCGCCGGGCGCTCGAACTCGGCGCGTCCGGCTTCATCTCGAAGTCGGCCAGCATCGAGGAAATCCGCGAAGGTGTGCGAACGGTTCTCGACGGAGGCGTGTGGACTCCGCCGGATGTGGATCTGGGCTCCGAACACGATCAGGAAATCGCCGGCCTTATCGCCCGTATCCAGACCCTGACGCCGCAGCAGGGCAGGGTGCTCGGGATGCTGGCAGAAGGACTGCTCAACAAGCAGATCGCCTATGAGCTCAGCGTTTCGGAGGCGACCATCAAGGCCCATGTGTCCGCGGTGCTTCAGAAACTCGGCGTCGACAGTCGCACCCAGGCGGTCATCCAGCTTTCGAAGATCGGCGCCGAGGTCCTGACCCAGAACGAGAGCCCCTCAACCTGAGTCCGCTTGAACTCTGATCGGCTCCAAGGCCTATTCAGCGGCGCTCCGCCGGCTTATCGTCACCTGATTGAGAAACGCCCTGAGCGCGGCGGGCTTGATCGGCTTGTTCTGAACCGCGATGCTTTCCACCTCGGCCTGGGCCCGCACCTCGGGCGTGCGGTCTGCGGTCACCAGCAGAGCCGGAATGTCCCTGCTCCAGATTTTCCGTGTTTCGGTGATCGTCTCGATCCCGGTTCCGTCGTCCAGATGGTAGTCCGCGAAGATCGCATCCGGCGCCTCGACGGTTTCGGCAAGTTCGTTCGCCGCAGTCTTAGAGGCTGCCGCCAGCACCTCGCATCCCCAGCCCGACAGCAGCATTGTCATCCCCTCGAGGATCTTCGCTTCATTGTCGACACACAGCACCCGCAAGCCGTCGAGGTTCAGTCCGGCCTGCTCCGCGCCGCTGCGCCGAGGCAGGGACTTGAGCCGTTTGACATTGGTCTCGATTGGCAGTTCAACCCGGAAACTGGTTCCTTTTCCGGCTTGCGAGGCGATGTCCACCGAATGGTTGAGAACCCGGGCGATCCGGTCCACGATCGAGAGCCCGAGGCCCAGACCCGAAGCCGTTCGCGCACCTTCCTCCAGGCGTGCAAATTCCCGGAACACCGTGCGGAACTTGCTGGAGGGAATGCCGATGCCTGTGTCGAAAACATAGATGAACGCCTTGTCGCCGCGCCGACGCACACCGACCAGGACCCGGCCGTGACGTGTGTACTTGATCGCGTTGGACACCAGGTTCTGGATAAGGCGTCTGAGCAGGTTCGGGTCGGACCGGACATAGACACTGGTCGGCAACACCGTGAACTCAAGATTGTTCTCCCGCGCAACCGGCGCAAAATCGGTCATTACGCGCAAGAGAAGGTCGTTGAGCGGGAATGTGGCGATCTGCGGTTTCATCGCACCGGTATCGAGCCGCGAGATATCGAGAACCGCCCCCAGGATCGTCTCGACGGATTCAAGCGAGGAATCGATATTCTGGACCAGCTTGCGGTTGGCGGAATTGCCGAGTCTCTCCACGAGTGTGGAGGAGTAGAGCCGGGCTGCGTTCAGCGGCTGCAGGATGTCGTGGCCGGCCGCGGCCAGGAACCGCGTCTTGCCGATGTTCGCTTCCTCGGCCGACAGCTGCGCTTTCTCGAGTTCCCGGTTCACCCGGGTGAGTTCCGCCGTCCGCTCGCTGACCCTTTGTTCCAGTGTCTCGTTGGCCTGCTTGAGCGCCATGTCCGCGGCCACGCGTTCGGTAATGTCGGCATAGGTCGTCACAATGCCGCTGTCGGGCATCGGGTTGGAACGGATCTCGATGATGCGCCGGTCGGGGCCGATGGTCAGCGAAAAGGTCTCATCCATGATCAGGAAGCGCGCAAGCGCCGCCTGCTCCTCGCCAGGCTTGATGTCGCCGCGGGCCGCGAGGATGGCGATGATGCTTTCGAGCGGAAACCCGACCTGCCCGACATTTTCGGGCAGTTCCAGAAGCGCCCGGAACCGCTTGTTCCAGACCGTCAACCGGTTGGAGCTGTCAAACACGGTGATGCCCTGGTCCATCTGCCCGAGCGCCGTCTGCAGGAGGTCGCGGTTGTACTGCAGGGCCTCGGACGCTTCGTCGAGCAGCCGCGCCGTGTCGCCGGGCATGTCATCGGCCCGCTCGAACAGCAATGAGAGGACGAGTCGCGCCGATGCGGAGCCGATGGCGCTGCCGAGCAATTGCTCGGCGAACCGCAACAGCCCCATATCCGCGGGATCGTCATCCTTGATCCATCGTCCGATTGCGCGTTCATGCGAATGAAACGAGCGCTCGGTACGCTCCTTTCCGAGATAGCGGCTGATCGTCTGCTTGAGATCGGCCACGGTGACCTTGGTCTTCCAGCTCCGGCCTGAATTGGTGAGCCGGCGGCTGTGCGGGATGAACACGGCCGACTGGATCCGCTCGATGGACTTGGGTCGCCGCGACAGGGAGCCCGCAACGTAGAGAAGGCAGTTGGCGAGGAGGCTCAGCACGACCGCGTTGAACAGCGGGTCGGCCTGTGGACCGGACGAACTCTGGGTTCCCGGGATGATGAAATCGAGAATGGCGACGGCGACATGGGTGTTGTCGGGTCCGCCAAGGCTTGGAACCATCAGCATGTAGGCCCAGATGGCAATCCCGCATGTGAGTCCTGCGATGGCCCCGCGCGCATTGGCCTGTCGCCAGAACAAACCTCCGAAAAAGGCCGGCGCCAGTTGCGCGATCGCCGCAAAGGACAACAATCCGATGGAGGCCAGGCCGGCGTTGATGTCCGCCGCCCGGTAATAGGCAAACCCCAGCAGCAGAATTCCCACAATGGCGAGTCGGCGGATCAGGATGATCAGGCTGGAGAAATCGCCGCCGTGGACACGCCGGCTGCGGCGCCGGAGCACGACCGGTACGATGATGTCGTTGGAGACCATGATCGCCACGGCGACGGAGGCCACGATCACCATGGCTGTTGCGGCGGAAAATCCGCCAATGAAGGTGATCAGCGTGACCATCGGCATGTCGTTGGCCATCGGAACGGTCAGCACGAAGAGATCGCTCGCCTCGCCCGATCCGAACTGCAGCAGCCCCGCGATCGCCACCGGAAGGACGAAGATGTTGATCGCGATCAGGTAAAGCGGCAGCAGCCACCCGGCGAGCCGGAGTTCGCCCGGCGTCCTGTTTTCCACCACCGTGACATGGAACTGCCGGGGCAGCAGAATGATCGCAAATGCCGAGAGCACCACCAGCAGGACCCAGCGCTGAAGCGGGGTTTCATGGCTGAGCGCCGCCATGACGTTCGCATTCTCGGTGGCGGCCTGGAGCAGGTCCCACGGTCCCTCGAACAGCACGAAGACCACCGACAGGCCGATGAGCGTGAAAGCCAGAAGCTTGACGACGGATTCCATCGCGATCGCAAGGATCAGCCCGTCCTGGTGTTCGGTGGCATCGGTGTGCCGGGTTCCGAAGATGGCGGCGAATGCGGCCAGCACCAGCGTGACGAAGAAGGAAATGTCGGACAGGAAGAACGGCTCCGTCACCCGGCTGAGCTGTTCGGCATCCACCATCACCGCGACCGACGAGGACACAGCCTTGAGCTGCAGCGCGATGTAGGGAATTGTGCCGATCACCGCGATCAGCGCGACCATGGCCGCCACCATCGGGCTCTTGCCGTAGCGTGCGGCCATGAAGTCGGCGATCGAGGTGAGCTTCTCGGCCTTGGCCAATGTGACGATGCGCCTGAGAAGCGGCATGCCCACCGTAAACATCAGGATCGGCCCGATATAGATGGCGGAGAATTCAAGCCCGCGCGAGGCTGCAAGTCCGACGCCGCCGAAATAGGTCCAGGACGTGCAGTAGATTGCAAGGCTCAGCGCATAGATGATCGGCCGTCCGGCCGTCCGGCGAAGCCGCTGACGGGTCGACCGGTCGCCATAGGTCGCAATGGCGAACAGCATCAGCAAATAGAAAAGCGCCGATCCGAAAACCAGCCAGCCGGGCATCATCTTGGCAACGCTCCTCCCATCCTCGCCACTTCAGCATAAAGCCATGCGCCATATCCACAAGACAGCCTTTGGTGGCAGGCGGGAGCTCGCCGCAGGACGATTCAGGCTCTCGATATACCCGTGGATTGTGATAGGACAAAAAAGCCCTGCGGCGAGGCGCGCGCCGGGGTGATGGACATTCGATCGCGCAGCTTGGAGACAGAAAAGACATGTTGAACGAGTTCAAGGCCTTTATCGCCAAGGGAAATGTCATGGACCTGGCCGTTGGCGTCATAATCGGGGGCGCTTTCGGCCTGATCGTGAAGTCGCTGACCGATGACATCATCATGCCGATCGTCGGCGCGATTTTCGGCGGGTTCGATTTTTCGAACTTCTTTGTCCCGCTCGCAGAAGGCGTCTCGGCGACCACACTCGAGGCTGCGCGTGAACAGGGGGCGGTGCTGGCCTACGGCAACTTCATCACCGTTCTTATCAATTTTCTCATTCTCGCCTGGATCATCTTTCTGATGGTCAGGGGCGTCAATTCGCTGCGCCGCAAGGAAGAGGCGGTTCCCGACACCCCGGCTCCGCCGCCTGTGGAGGTCGCGCTGCTCACCGAAATCCGGGATCTGCTGAAGAAGTGACTTCCTGAGGAAGCAACACGGGCGCCCGCCGGACACGGTCCGGCGGGCGCCAATCACGGGTGAGATCTGAATGCGGCCCGAGGCCGGTGAGGATCGGGCGCCCCCTGTCTTAGGATCGGCCGCCGCCGTTTTCACGCATCAGAAAAAACGATGGATCCATCAGGCCGGTCAAGATGTCATCCGCGCAAAATCCCGCTACAAGCCGCTGATGACGGAGTGCTCCATGAACCAGTTCGACAGTCTTAGCCGCCGCGCGATCGAGGCCCCCGAAAGCGGTATCGTCGCTGTGGTCAATCACGGGCGGCTCAAGCCAGGCCTGATCCCGCTCTGGGCCGGGGAAGGCGATGAGCCGACGCCGGAATTCATCGCCAGACCCGCCGCCGAAGCGCTGATGGCGGGTGAGACCTTTTACACCTGGCAGCGCGGTATTCCCGATCTGCGTCAGGCGCTTGCCGATTACCATGCGAAACATTTCGGCAGGCGGCTGCCGCTCGACGCGTTTTGCGTCACCGGTTCGGGCATGCAGGCCATCAAGATCGCCATCGAGGCAGTGGTCGATCCCGGCGACGAGGTGATACACCTATCGCCGGCCTGGCCCAATTTCTCCGCGGCGCTGCGGCTTTCGGGCGGCGTCCCGGTTGCTGCCGAACTCGACTATGCGGAAGGCCGCTGGAGCCTCGATCCCGACCGCATCGCCTCGCTGATCACGCCGCGGACCCGGGCCCTGTTCATCAACACGCCCTCCAACCCGACCGGCTGGACGGCAACGCTCGAGGATCTCGCGGCAATCCTGGATCTGGCGCGCAGGCGGGGGCTGTGGATCATCGCGGACGAGATCTATACCCGGTACTTCTATGCCGGCGGCCGCGCGCCGTCCTTCCTCGACCTCATGGCCGATGACGACCGCATTCTCTTCGTCAACACGCTCTCGAAGAACTGGTCGATGACCGGCTGGCGGGTCGGATGGATCGTGGCGCCGCCCTCCATCATCCAGGTTCTGGAAAACTCCGTGCAGTACCAGACCTCCGGCGTGGCGCAGTTCATGCAGAAGGGAGCCCTGGCTGCAATCGAACACGGCGAGGACCATGTCGCGGCGCAGGTGGCAAAGGCCGCCCGAGCGCGCGACCTTTTCTGCGACGCGCTGACCAGCACCAACCGGGTTGTCTCGCAAAAGCCCGACGGAGCTTTCTATGCCTTCTTCCGGATCGACGGCATCACCGATACAAGGGCCGCGGCGATCGACATCGTCGACCGGGCCGGTGTCGGCCTTGCGCCGGGAACTGCGTTTGACCGCGGCGGCGCGGAATTTCTGCGGGCCTGTTTCCTAAGACGCCTCGACCATGTCGAGGAAGCGGCAGGGCGTCTGGCGTCCTATATCTCGTCGCTGTGAATGGCGCCGTTTGGCAGCCGTCTCGCCGTCACGGTTTCGGAGCCTGATCGGGCGTTCAGGCTTTCTTGAAACTTCGCGGGCATGCTGCGCCATTGACGAGGCGATAGGGGCTAAGGCATGGCGGTTCTGGTCACCGGCGGAGCGGGATACATCGGCAGCCACATGGTCTGGGCGCTGGTCGATGCCGGCCTGGACGTGGTTGTGGTGGACCGGCTGTCAAGCGGATTCGGCTGGGCGGTGGCGCCGGAGGCGAAACTCGTCGAGGCCGATATTGCCGATTGCGACGCAATTGCAAACATCATTCGCACCCATGACGTGGAGTCGATCATTCACTTCGCCGGCTCGATTTCCGTCCCCGAATCGCTTGCAGATCCGATGGCCTACTATCAGAACAACACGGTCAATTCCCACGGGCTGATCCGTACCGCGATCGCCAACGGCGTGAAGACCTTCGTCTTCTCCTCCACTGCCGCGGTCTACGGAACGCCCGACGATAACGAACCGATCACCGAGAATGCGCCGCTCAGGCCTCAGTCGCCATATGGAACGTCAAAGCTGATGACGGAGATGATGCTGGCCGACGCTGCCGCCGCCCATGATTTCCGCTATGTCGCCTTGCGCTACTTCAACGTTTCGGGGGCGGATCCGCTGGGACGCACGGGACAGTCGACCGTCGGTGCGATCAATCTGATCAAGGTCGCCACCGAGACGGCTCTGGGAAAACGGGACGCCATCGAGATTTTCGGCGCCGACTATCCGACGCGCGACGGCACCTGCATTCGCGATTTCATCCACGTCACCGATCTCGTTGCGGCGCATGTCGATGCGCTGGACTACCTTCGCGGCGGCGGCGAAAGCCTGGTGGCCAATTGCGGCTACGGCCGCGGCTACACCATCCGCGAAGTGCTCGATGCGGTCCGGCGGGCGAGTGGGCGGGATTTCGAGGTGCGGCTCGGCGCGCGCCGGCACGGCGACATCATCACCTCGATCGCCGATTCCGCCCGCGCCCGCCAAGTGCTCGGCTGGCAGCCGCGCCACGACGACCTCGACGAGATCGTCCGCAGCGCCCTGGCCTGGGAAGAGCATCTGCAACGCAGGAATCAGATGTGACCCTGCCGACGCCCTACTCGTTGCCAATCAAGCCCGTACAGGGGCTGGCGGATAACCTTTTGTCTTGAAAACCTGGTGCTGCCGGAGAGATTTGAACTCTCGACCTCTCCCTTACCAAGGGAGTGCTCTACCCCTGAGCTACGGCAGCCCGTTGCTTCGGCCCTCAAGCGGCGATGGTCCGCCGCTTCGAGTTCGTTGCGGGCTCTCCATCCGTGATGAAAGCCCCCGAACGCCTGAAGCGGCCCGCTATTGCCACAGGTTTTGCATGAGCGCAAGCCACAAACGGGCAATTGTCCGGCAGGGCCATCAAATGCCGCCGCGCGGTGCCGCCTCGCACCGGTGTTGCGGGCTTCACCGGCGGTCTTTTTTGCGCTAATCCGGTGCAATCATGACCGGCAAAGTAGATATGCAAAAGAAAACCGAGGCAGAGCGCCAGGCCGCATTGAAGGCCGAGCGGCTGGCTGCCAAGCTTCGCGCCAACCTGCAGCGCAGAAAGGCGCAGCACCGCGCGCGCAGGGAGGGCGCCGCCGACGACACCGACGGTCTTCCTGCTGCCGGTCGGCAGGACAAGACGACCGACTGAACCTTCCGCGCATCGGGACCGCGGATTAACCGCCCGGAAGTCCTCTTGTTGCCGTATTCCACAGGATGATCTAAGACCGCCGGGAAATTCCCGGGAGCGGCGGCGCACCTTCACATTCGAGGGCCGGGTTTCAGGCCGTATCACAACCCAAGAGGACAGCATGGATCGTATCAGGATCGTTGGCGGCAACCCGCTCAATGGGGTCATTCCGATTTCCGGCGCCAAGAACGCGGCGCTGCCCTTGATGATTGCGTCGCTACTGACCGACGACACGCTGACGCTCGAAAACCTGCCGCATCTCGCCGATGTCGAGCAGCTGCAGCGCATTCTCGGCAATCACGGGGTGGATATCGGGGTTGTCGGGCGCCGCGAGCGGCAGGGCGAAACCTACGCCCGCACCGTGCATTTTACGGCCCGGACGATTGTCGACACCACCGCGCCCTATGAGCTCGTCTCAAAGATGCGCGCCAGTTTCTGGGTGATCGGTCCGCTGCTCGCCCGCATGGGAGAGGCCCGGGTGTCGCTGCCCGGAGGCTGCGCGATCGGCACACGTCCCGTGGATCTTTTCATCGACGGGCTGGAACATCTCGGCGCAGAGATCGAGATCGAAAACGGCTACATCAATGCCCGTGCGCCCAAGGGGCTCGTCGGCGGCCGCTACGTCTTTCCCAAGGTCTCGGTCGGCGCCACGCATGTCCTGATGATGGCGGCAACACTCGCCAGGGGACAGACGGTGATCGAGAACGCCGCGCGCGAACCGGAAGTGGCCGATCTCGCCAAATGCCTGACAGCCATGGGCGCAAGGATCTCTGGCGCCGGAACCTCCACGCTGGTGATCGACGGGGTGGCCTCGCTCTCCGGCGCGCGGCACAAGGTGCTGCCGGACCGGATCGAAACCGGAACCTACGCCATGGCGGTGGCCATGACCGGCGGCGATGTGTTGCTTGAGAACACGTCGATGGACCTGCTCGAGAATGCGCTTCTGGCCGTCAGCCGCGCCGGCGTGGACATCAATCCGGAAGCGGACGGCATAAGGGTCCGGCGCAACGGCAACGGCATCCTGCCTGTCGATGTGACGACCGATCCGTTCCCGGGGTTTCCGACCGATCTCCAGGCCCAGTTCATGGGCTTGATGACGCGCGCCGACGGCGTGTCGCACATCACCGAGACCATTTTTGAAAACCGGTTCATGCATGTTCAGGAACTGGCCCGACTGGGCGCCAGGATCTCGCTGTCCGGCCAGACCGCGACTGTGACCGGCGTGCCTACGCTGCGCGGAGCTCCGGTCATGGCCACGGATCTGCGCGCCTCGGTTTCGCTGGTGATCGCCGGGCTTGCCGCGGAGGGAGAAACCCTCGTCAACCGGGTCTATCATCTCGATCGCGGTTTCGAGCGGCTTGAGGAAAAACTCAACAATTGCGGCGCCGAGGTCGAACGCATCAGCGGCTGAGCGGGGCAACCGCGGAAGGTCGGCCCCTCGGTCCCGGAGTTGGTCGCGGATCACTGTATTGGTCACGGATTTCGCGGAGCAGATCGCGCCTGGCAGTGCGCCAATCCGTCCACGGGTTTCGCCTCGACCGTCTTTCGCCGCATTGCGCATTGCCCTCGGGCTCCCTACCTTGCAATGCAATACGCCGTTGCGCGAAACCGTGGCGCCACAAGCCGCATGCAGGATTTTCGAGGATTACATGAGCAGTCTCAAACTGATCGCGCTTGACGAAACCGATCTGGCGGTCATTTCCGCATGCCTTCAGGATGCGGTGTTCAAGACCACGGATGCCGACTTTCATGGCAAGGACCGGACATTCACGCTGGAGGCCAACCGCTTCGTCTGGGAAGAGCGCGGGGGCAAGACCAACGAGCGCCGCCGCAGCGTGCTCGCTTTCAAGCAGGTGGGTGCCGTGCGTTCGCGTGGAATCAATCTCAAGGATACGGAAGCGGTTCATGCGCTGCTTGCCGTGCGTTTTGCTCCCGGTGAAGAAGCGCCTGCAGGCGCCATCGAACTTGTGCTGTCCGGCGGAGCCGTTGTCCGGCTCGAGGTCGATTGCATAGAGGTTCAGCTTGCCGATGTCGGCGGCGGATGGGAAACCAAGTTCCGGCCGCGCCACCCGGTGAGCGGCTGAGTTTTCAATGTTCTCGAAGTGAAGGGGCAGGGGATTGGTGCTGAGACTTTCATATGGCGAGCCGGATTTCGAAGCCCGGTTTGCCGCGTTCCTGACCACCAAGCGTGAGGTCTCCGAGGACGTAGAGACCGATGTCCGGGCGATCATCCGGGAAGTCCGTGCGCGCGGCGACGAAGCGCTGCACGACTTCAGCCTGCGTTTCGATGGCCTCGACACCCGCGAAGCCGGGCTTGCCGTCACCGCCGAAGAAGTCGATACCGCCCATGCCGCCGTCGATCCCGATGTGATTGCCGCGCTGCAACTGGCCCATGACCGTATCGCCAGTCACCACGCCCGGCAGATGCCGCGCGATGACCGTTACACCGACGCGCTCGGGGTGGAGCTCGGATCGCGCTGGACCGCGATCGAAGCCGTGGGCCTCTATGTTCCCGGCGGAACCGCCAGCTATCCCAGTTCGGTGCTGATGAACGCCGTTCCTGCCAGGGTGGCCGGAGTCGAGCGGATCGTCATGGTCGTGCCTGCGCGCGAAGGCGCGCTCAATCCGGTGGTGCTTGCAGCCGCAAAGATCGCCGGTGTCGACGAGATCTACCGCGTCGGCGGCGCGCAGGCCGTCGCGGCTCTCGCTTACGGCACGGAAACGATTGCGCCCGTGGCCAAGATCGTGGGTCCCGGCAACGCCTGGGTCGCCGCCGCCAAGCGGCAGGTTTTCGGGACCGTTGGCATCGACATGATTGCCGGCCCCTCCGAGGTGCTCGTCATCGCCGACGCGGACAACAATCCTGACTGGATCGCCGCTGACCTTCTGGCCCAGGCGGAGCACGATGTCGGCGCCCAGTCGATCCTCATCACCGATGACGGGGCCTTTGCCAAGGACGTGATCTCGGCGGTCGGGCGCCAGCTTTCCACGCTCGAAAGGGCCGACACGGCGCGCCGGAGCTGGGCCGAATTCGGCGCTGTCATTGAGGTGCCGGACTGGGACGCCGCGATTCCGCTCGCCAACCGGATCGCCGCCGAACACCTCGAGATCGCCACCGCCGACGCCGAAGCGCTCGCGGGCCGGATCCGCAACGCCGGCGCCATTTTCCTTGGGCGGTACACCCCCGAAGTCATCGGTGACTATGTCGGCGGATCCAATCACGTGTTGCCCACCGCGCGTTCGGCGCGCTTTTCCTCGGGTCTGTCGGTGCTTGATTATGTCAAGCGCACCTCTGTGCTCAAGCTCGGTCCCGAGCAGTTGCAGTCGCTTGGCTCGGCTGCCATAACATTGGCGGGCGCGGAGGGCCTCGATGCCCATGCACGCTCGGTGTCCATCCGGATGAACCGCCGCGAAGGGAGTTAGAGGGCCGAATGACGACGTCGGACACGCAAAGGCTCTCGGACGTCGTTCTCGACGAGACCATCGGGCGCGCGACGCCCGATGTCGAGCATGAGCGGGCCGTCGCCATATTCGATCTGATCGAGGAAAACAGCTTCGAACCGGTCGGTCATGACAAGGGGCCCTACAAGCTCAAGCTGTCGCTGATCGATTCCAAGCTGGTGTTTTCCATCGCCACCCAGTCCGACGAGGGCGTCGCCACCCATATCCTTTCGCTGACGCCTTTCCGGCGTATCGTGAAGGACTATTTCATGATCTGCGAGAGCTATTACGAGGCAATCCGTTCGTCGACGCCGAGCCAGATCGAGGCCATCGACATGGGGCGGCGCGGGATCCACAACGAGGGATCCCAGACCCTGATGGACAGGCTGGAGGGCAAGATCAGCATGGACTTCGACACCGCCCGGCGTTTGTTCACGCTCGTCTGCGTGCTGCACTGGCGCGGTTAGGGCGTCATGGCGGACCCGGCGTCTGTTCCCGCCAGATCAGCGCCAGGGGCGGTGCTGTTCGTTTGCGGCATGAACGCCATCCGCTCGCCCATGGCGGAAGCCATCGCCCGGTCGGTGCTGCCTCAGGGAACCTATGTCGCCTCGGCGGGCGTGCGTCCCGGCGAGCGCGATCCCTTCGTCGACACGGTTCTCGATGAAATCGGTTTAACGCTTGGCAATCGGCAGCCGCAGGGGCTTGATGAGCTGGAGGACGACTATTTCGATCTGATCGTGACCCTGGCGCCGGAAGCCCACCACCAGGCGCTGGAACTCACGCGCAGCAATGCCGTTGACGTTGTCTACTGGCCCACGCCAGACCCGACGGTTGCCACCGGCCCGCGCGAGCGTATTCTCGACGCCTATCGCGAGGTGCGCGACATGCTGGCCAGGCGCATCCGCGAGCGCCTTGCCGGGCAGGGTTGAGCGGCGGGCAATCTATTGTGTTCACAAAGCGCGAGTCTTTGTGTAGGTTCCGGCAAAATTCGGGGCGGGGCATTCTGCGCCCGCCCATTTGAAGAAAGACAGACACTGAATGGCGAAAGAAGAAGTTCTTGAATTTCCTGGCGTGGTGACCGAGTTGCTGCCGAACGCGACCTTTAGGGTCAAGCTCGAAAACGAGCATGAGATCATCGCCCACACCGCCGGCCGGATGCGCAAGAACCGCATCCGCGTGCTTGCCGGAGACAAGGTGCTCGTGGAAATGACACCTTACGACCTGACCAAGGGCCGCATCACCTACCGCTTCAAATAGGCGAGGGGATGACGCCATCTCATGGTCCGCTCCCAGAAACTGATCCTCGCCTCCGGTTCCCCGCGTCGGCTTGAACTTCTCGCCCAGGCCGGAATCGAGCCGGACCGGCTGATGCCGATGGATCTCGACGAGACCCCCCAGCGCTCCGAGCATCCGCGCTCGCTTGCCCGCCGCCTTTCGCGTGAAAAGGGCGAAGCGGCGCTTGCTGTGGTGCGCGATGACCCGGCCTGGCGCGGCGCCCATATCCTGGCTGCAGACACGGTGGTTTCGGTGGGACGGCGCATTCTGCCCAAGGCGGAACAGATCGACGAGGCCTCGAATGCGCTCTATCTTCTTTCGGGCCGCAATCACCGTGTGTTCACCGGCGTTTGCCTGGTGACGCCCGACCGCACCGTTCGCCAGAAGATCATCGAGACGCGCGTGCGCTTCAAGCGCCTGTCGGCCAGCGAGATTGAAAGCTACCTTGCTTCCGGCCAATGGCGCGGCAAGGCCGGCGGATACGCCATCCAGGGTCTGGCCGGCAGCTTCGTGGTCAAGCTGGTCGGCTCCTACACCAATGTGGTCGGTCTGCCGCTTTATGAAACCGTGGCCCTGCTTACGGGCGAAGGCTACGACGTTCACTTCAAATGGCTGGAGGGGTGATGCCCGCCGACCCGAAAGTCACGCCGCTGCGGAAACCGCAGCCCTGTCCCGAATGCGCCCGCCCCTCGACGCGTGAGAGCTATCCGTTCTGTTCGGAGCGTTGCCGCAACATCGATCTGAACCGCTGGCTCTCGGGAAGCTACGCCATCCCGGTCAGCGAAGTCGAAGACAACCAGGATGACGACTTCGACGACCGGGGCTGATGCCCGCCATCTTCCCCTCCGAGCCGCTTCGCTAAGAATCCTGCCTGTAAAACAGTCCCTTGTAGCGCCTGTGTGTCATGCTTGGCGCGTCTTGAGCGCGACGGATGCGGGGAATTTCGGATGCTGTCAAAAAAGCGTCAAATGGGTGCTGGACAGGACCTTTGAAGATGCTATAACCCGCTCGCTTCCAGGGCAAAGATACCGCCCTGAAGCTCCGCGAAGCCGCCAGCCGGCTCCGGAACAGTGCCCGGATAGCTCAGTTGGTAGAGCAGCGGATTGAAAATCCGCGTGTCGGTGGTTCAAATCCGCCTCCGGGCACCATTTTTTCCAGTTCCCGACTTGAACGCTTCGCTATGGAATGAATGCTTGCCCTCGGAGGCTCTCGTTGGCTAGCTTCCGGCCATGTCCGCGCAAATCCAGGATCGCCCCGTTCTCTATTCCTTCCGGCGCTGCCCCTATGCCATCCGCGCGCGGCTCGCGATTGCGGTCTCCGGGGTCGGCGTCGAGCTGCGCGAGGTCGTGCTGCGCGACAAGCCGAAAGCCTTTCTCGAAGCCTCGCCGAGCGCCACGGTTCCCTGTCTGGTGACAGCGGGGCAGGCGGGCAACGGCGCCGCGGCGGACGCGGGCGCGGAGCCTGCGCCAAAGGTGATCGACGAAAGCCTCGACATCATGATCTGGGCGCTGGAGCAAAACGATCCGGAAGCCTGGCTCGACATGCCTGATGCGGGTCGCGAATGGATCGCGCGCTGCGACGGGCCGTTCAAGCAGGCGCTCGACCGGACAAAATACGCGCCGCGCTACCCGGACGCGGACCCGGAAGCCGCGCGCGACCGGGCGCAGGCCTTCCTGTCCGATCTCGATTCGGCGCTGGATGGGGACTGGATCTTCGGCCGGCCCACACTGGCCGATTTCGCCATCCTGCCTTTCGTGCGGCAGTTCGCCTTCATCGACAAGCAGCGCTTCGACGCCCGGCCATGGCCGCGGCTGCAGCCGTGGCTGGAAAGGTTCCTCGGGTCTGAGCGCTTTGGGAGTGTGATGCGCAAATACCCGCAATGGCATGACGGCGACAAGCCGACCACATTTCCCTGATTGCGTCAGGGAACCGGCAAACCACGATCGTATGAGCGGGCTCAGAAAACCGGGGTCTGGCGCATCCGTGTTTCGCTTTTGTGAAGAAGCAGCGAGAAGCAGGCAAGGGTGGCTGTAGCGATTGCGATCGCGCCAAATCCGAGAACGGTCATGTCTCTATTCCTGGTGACTTCATTGTCATCGACGAGAAGTTTTCTGCCACAGTCAACTTGCCTGAAACTGACCTGCCCGAACCCTAAAATATGGTCAGAAATAGTTTAACAGTGGTTGTAGTTTGTTAACCTTCAGGCAAGGATTAAAACGTAAAAATCGTGCACTCGTCGGATTGTGACTGTTTGGGGCTTCCTCGGTAGCACAAAGGCATGATGCCGCTTCGATGAACCGGACCGAGCGCCGGATCTTTCCAGAATTGATGTATGCCGGGCTTTGCCCGGGCTGACGGCTGGTTCAGGCGGCTCTGCTGCGTGCCGGATCGCCATGCCCGCACTGGTGACGCCTGCACAGCCGGAAATCGCCGGGCCTTTGCCGGCAGGATGGGGTTAACAGCGTGGGGAATGTCCAGGCAAGGAAAAGGGATGCGGCGGCCGCTGACGGCCTGCGCGCGCGCCTTGACCTGACAGGTCTCGACAGCGAGGGCTGCGAGCGCCTGCGCGCCATTCGTCCGCTGATCGAAGCCGAATCCCGCATTGCCCTTTCCGCCTTTTTCGAACGGCTGCAGAACACTCCCGAAATCGCCAACCTGTTCTCATCCGCCCGCCAGGTCGACCGGCTTGAGGAACTCGAGGCGCAGCACTGGTCGATCCTCGCCGACGGGCGTTTCGACGGACTTTACGTCGATCGTTCGGTCATTCTTGGCCAGGTCAGACAGCGCATCGGGCTCGATACAGGCTGGTCTATAGGCGGCCACGCCATTGTCTTGGAGCGGCTTATCCGTCGCCTGGTCGAGGAAAGCCGCGGCGGCATCCTGAAGCGTTTTGCGAGGCGTGCCGACCGCGACCTGCTGGCCGACCGGCTCGTCGATGTGGTCAAGGCTGCGCTGATCGATATCGACATGCAGGTTTCGCACCGCTTGCGGGATCAGGCCAGAACCCTTGAGCAGCGCCGTGAAGAGGACGTCACCGGCGCGCGCGATCTGGTCGAGAGCACGCTGGGCAAGGCGCTTGCGCAATTGGCTGGCGGCGACCTGTCCGTCCGCATCGATCCCGATGGCATCGAGGCCCACCGCCAGACCGCCGAACACTTCAACCAGGCGGTCGCCGCCATGGAAACCCTCGTCAACACTTCCGCCAGTCGGCTGGAGCAGGCCGAAACGCTCGCCCGCCGGATGGCCGCCGATCTTGAAGCGGTCCGCGTCGAGATCGAACAGCAGGGCAACGCCCTGGACGAGCGCCATGCCGATCTCGGCGAAGTGGCGACCCGCATCCGCGCAAGCGCGGAGACCGCCAGAAATGCAGAAGCCCTTATCGCCCGGGCGCGCCAGAGCGCGGAAGACGGCGACCGGGTTGTCGAAAACGCCATCGATGCGATGGCGGGCGTCGAGACTTCCGCCGAGCAGATCGGAAAGATCATCTCCGTCATCGATGAAATTGCATTCCAGACCAACCTGCTCGCGCTCAATGCCGGCATCGAGGCCGCGCGCGCCGGCGACGCGGGCCGCGGCTTCGCCGTGGTTGCAACCGAGGTCCGCGCCTTGGCCCAGCGCTCGGCCGGTGCGGCAAGCGAGATCAAGGGCCTTGTTTCCGAAGCCAAGAGCCAGGTCGGCCGCGGCGTCGAACTGGTCGACAGCACGCGCTCTGCAATCTCGGGTCTGGTCGAGCAGGTCGGCGAGATTTCGAGATCGGTCGCAAGCGTCACCCGTCAATCGGAAACCGAAGCCGCAAACATTTCCGCTTCCGTTGAAGCGCTGGGCGAAGCGGCGGGAGCTGTTTCCTCCGGCGGGTCGCGGTTCGTTTCGGTGGCGGATACCGGCGCGGACCTGCAGCTTCTCATCACCGAGCTCGGCGAACAGATCCGTCTGCACCGCCGCAGCCGCAATGCGGGCTTCGAAACCGTCGAGATTTCCGGTTCCGCGACGCCGGCGCCTGACGGGCGCACAACGGCCTCTTTCCGGAGGGCCGGGTAATGAAACATCGCATGCACGCGGCCGCGGCCTTCGTCCCGGTCATGAATATCAAGAAGGAATACCGATATGCCGTCTGCTGACGTTGCCACGAAAGTCCTGAAGCTTCCGGAGGTTCTCGACCTCAATGCCGCAAACAGGCTCCATGAGCAGGTCCTCACCCACAAGGGCGAAAACCTCGAGCTTGATGCATCAGATGTCAATCGCGTCGGTGCCCAATGCGTGCAGATCCTTCTGTCCGCGGCGCAGAGCTGGCAGGCGGAAAAGCAGGGTTTCAAGGTTGTGAAAGCCTCCGATGCATACATCAAGACACTGCAATTGCTGGGAATTTCCGAAGAGTCCCTGTTGCCAAAGGAGATGCTGAAATGAAGAAAAAGGTTCTCACGGTCGATGACTCAAGAACCATCCGCAACATGTTGCTGGTGACCTTGAACAATGCCGGATTTGAAACGGTTCAGGCCGAGGACGGTATCGAAGGTCTCGAGGTTCTCGAGGAAAGCGACCCCGATGTCATCGTCACCGACATCAACATGCCGCGACTCGACGGCTTCGGTTTCATCGAGGGCGTTCGCCAGAATGACCGCTTTCGCGCGATCCCGATTCTGGTCCTGACAACCGAAAGCGACGCGGAAAAGAAGAACCGCGCACGCGAAGCCGGGGCAACCGGCTGGATCGTCAAGCCTTTCGACCCTTCCAAGCTGATCGCAGCGATCGAGCGTGTAACCGCCTGACAGGATCTGTCCCATGGATATGAATGAAATCAAGGAAATCTTTTTCCAGGAATGCGAAGAACAACTCGCGGAACTGGAATCTGGTTTGCTCGCCCTCAATGACGGTGATACCGATCCGGAGACAGTCAACGCTGTTTTCCGCGCGGTCCACTCAATCAAGGGGGGCGCAGGAGCGTTTGGCCTCGATGATCTCGTTGGCTTTGCTCACGTTTTCGAGACCACACTTGATTGCGTTCGTTCCGGCAAGATCGATGTCTCCCCTGAACTCATGAAAATCATGCTGCGCTCGGCCGACGTTCTGGCGGATCTGACTGCGGCGTCCCGCGATGGCGGCAGTATCGACCCGTCCCGCACGACGGGTCTGGTCGCGGAACTTGAGGCCTTCGCCAAGGGTCAGCCGCTTCCTTCCGGCGGTGCTGCACCTGCCCCCGCCGAAGTGGAAGCCGCTCCGCCGGTCGAAGTCGAGGCTGATGAACCTGTGGCCGAGACCCCGGCGCCCACCGACGAAAGCGGCTTCCAGCCGGTTCCGTTCAGCTTTGATGAATTCGGCGACGAGGAAGCCGAGGCGGGCAAGTCGGTGTTCACGGTTCGCTTCCGGCCCCGTTCGGATCTTTATGCCAAGGGCAACGAGGCGGTCCTTCTGTTGCGCGAGCTCGGCAAGGTCGGCTCCCTGCATGTTCGTTGCGAGACAGCCGATCTGCCGAGCGTCGAACAACTGGACCCGGAAGGCGCCTACTTCTCCTGGCTGATCCGTGTGGAAACGGACAAGGACGAAGAGGCAATCCACCAGGTGTTCGAATTTGCCGAGTGGGACTGCACGCTGGAGATCACCCCAGGTGCCGACGAGGAGGCGTTTGCCGCCCTGTCTGCGCAGGGCGAGGATCAGCCGATGGCCCCGGTGCCATTCGATCTGTCCATGCTTGATGATGAGCCCGCAGTAGCTCCGGGCGAAGAGCCGGCAGAAGTCGCCGCTGCGCCAGAACCGGCTGCAGCCGCGCCTGCGAACGCCGATGAGGCCCCGGTCGCTCCGGCGAACCTGCCGCGCGCCGCCAAGGCGATCGCGGCAGAGGCCGAAAAGAAGGAGGCCGTCGCAGCGGCTGTCCCCGCGGCTCCTCAGACCATTCGCGTCGATCTCGACAGGGTCGATCGCCTGATCAACCTGGTTGGCGAACTCGTCATCAACCAGGCCATGCTTGCCCAGAGCGTTGTCGAGAATGAAACCGGCGGGGCGTCGGCGATCAATCTCGGTCTGGAGGAGCTCCAGCAACTGACCCGGGAAATCCAGGACAGCGTGATGGCCATCCGCGCCCAGCCGGTCAAGCCGGTGTTCCAGCGCATGGGCCGCATCGTCCGGGAAATTGCCGACATGACCGGCAAGAGCGTGCGTCTCGTCACCGAAGGGGAAAACACCGAGGTCGACAAGACGGTTATCGACAAGCTGGCCGAACCTCTCACCCACATGATCCGCAACGCGGTCGACCACGGCCTCGAAACCCCGGAAAAGCGCACGGCCGCCGGCAAGAATGCGGAAGGCGTACTGCGCCTGAGCGCAAAACACCGTTCGGGCCGGATCGTGATCGAAATCGCCGACGACGGCGCGGGCATCAATCGCGAGAGGGTTCGCGCCAAGGCCATCGAGAACGGCCTGATTACCGCCGACACGAACTTGAGCGACGAGGAGATCGACAATCTGATCTTCCATCCGGGCTTCTCGACGGCGGAAAAGCTCTCCGACATCTCCGGTCGCGGCGTTGGCATGGATGTGGTCAAGCGCTCGATCCAGTCGCTCGGCGGTCGGATCTCGATCACCTCGAAACCGGGGCAGGGCTCCGTCTTTACCATGAGCCTGCCGCTCACTCTGGCGGTGCTCGACGGTATGGTCGTTTCGGTGGCGAACCAGACGCTGGTCGTTCCGCTGACCGCCATCGTCGAGACGCTCCAGCCCGAAAAGGCGGATATCCACTCCTTCGGTTCGAGCCAGCGCCTGATCGCCATCCGGGACACCTTCTGTCCGCTGGTCGATGTCGGTCACATCCTCGAATTCCGTCCGGATCTGGCCGACCCGATCAACGGTGTTGCTCTCCTCGTGGAATCGGAGGGTGGCGGACAGCGAGCTCTCATGGTCGACGGTATCCAGGGACAGCGCCAGGTGGTCATCAAGAGCCTGGAAGCCAACTACACCAACGTTCCCGGCATTGCCGCAGCCACAATTCTCGGCGACGGCAGGGTAGCGCTCATCCTCGATGTCGATGCGGTCGTGACGGCGTCGCGCGGGCAGGCGCTGCGTCCGGAAATGACGCTGGCTGCGACCGGATGATGAGGCAGGGACCAAGATGAACACGACACCAAGCGACATGTCCCGGGATCTGGTTGTTTTCGATATCGGCGATCGCGAGTTCGCCATCGACAACAGCGCTGTCTGCGACATCAGGGATTGGGCGCCGGCGACGACGTTGCCCCACAGGCCACGCCATATTCAAAGCGTGATCACGGTGGACGGTGCGGTCGTACCGCTTGTCGACATGTCGCTGCAACTCGGGCTTGGCCGCGCCGATCCCTGCCAGCGCCACACAATCATCCTGGTCCGGCCTGCCTCGGGGCTCACCGCGCTTTTGGTCGATGAGGTAAACCGTCCGATCGCCGTGGAACCGGCCAGAATACAGCCGGTTGCCGGTTTGGCGCCGGAAAAAACCCTGATCTCGAGCATGGTGACTCTCGAGGATCGCATGATCTGTTTCGTTGAACTCAACGCCTTGTCCGGCAATGTCGAAAGTGAGGCCGCATGAGCGCCGCCGCAATACTGCAGTCCGGAAAACCGGATGATTGCCTCGTCAACGGTGAGTATCCCCTCACCCGCAAGGATCTTTCGGATATCGCCGGCATGATCTATTCCGACGCGGGCATAGCATTGAACGAAACCAAGGCCTCGCTCGTTTACTCGCGCCTGTCCAAGCGGCTTCGGCAAATCGGACTCCGCAGCTTCAAGGAATATTGCTCGCTGGTCAGTTCGTCCGACGGCGCCGATGAACGCCGCGAGATGCTCAGCTTCCTGACCACCAACTTCACCCGTTTCTTCCGGGAGAACCATCATTTCGAGCATCTTCGCACGGAAGTGCTGCCCGGTCTGATCACCCGCGCCAAATCCGGCGGCCGGGTGCGAATCTGGTCCGCCGGCTGCTCCGATGGCCAGGAGCCCTACTCGATCGCTCTCACGGTGCTCGGCGCGCTTCCGAACGCCGCAACGATGGACGTCCGGATCCTTGCCACTGACATCGACCCGAAGATCATCGCCAAGGCCAAGGCCGGCGTTTACGATGCGCAGTCGATCGACACTGTCGATGCCGGGATGCGCAAGCAGTTCTTCACACCCGTCGGTGATCGCAATTTTCAGGTCAGCGACCAGGTCAAGCAGCTGATCACGTTCCGTGAGCTCAACCTGATGGCCCAGTGGCCCTTCCGCGGCCCCTTTGACGTGATCTTCTGCCGCAATGTCGTCATCTATTTCGACGAGCCGACGCAGGCGCGGATCTGGGTTCGGTACGCCGACCTGCTTCCACCCGGTGGTCATCTGTATATCGGCCATTCCGAGCGCCTTTCCGGTGAAGGAAAGGACCGCTTAGAGAACACTGCGATCACCACATACCGTCACAAGGGGGGAGCTTCGCGGACATGACCACTAGAGCACGTGTACTGGTTGTTGACGATTCGCCCACAATGCGCGGATTGATTAAGGCCGTTCTGAGCAGCGACCCCGGCATCGACGTTGTCGGTGAAGCCGGCGACGCCATGCAGGCGCGCGCCGCGATCAAGCAGCTCAATCCCGATGTCGTCACGCTCGACATCGAGATGCCGGAGATGAACGGTCTCGATTTTCTCGAGAAGATCATGAAACTCCGCCCCATGCCGGTCATCATGGTTTCGACCCTGACGCACCGCGGCGCCGAGGCGACCCTGGCCGCGCTCGAAATCGGGGCCTTCGACTGTGTCGGAAAGCCGGTTCCCGGCGATGGCGCGCCGTTTGCCCAGCTTGCCGAAACCGTAAAGGCGGCAGCGCGATCGCAGCGGCACCAGCCTGATCCGGCTGCCGCGGCACAGGGCGCGCAACCTTATGCGGCGCCCAGCGACTATCAGCCCTCGCGAAAGATCATCGGCATCGGCGCCTCGACCGGTGGCGTTGAAGCGCTGATTTCCGTACTGACAAAGTTCCCTGCCAATTGCCCGCCGACGGTGATCACCCAGCATATGCCGGCAGCTTTCACGAAGAGCTTTGCCGAGCGCCTCAACCGGCTTTGCGCGCCTCGCGTCAAGGAAGCCGAGGATGGCGACCGTCTTGAAATCGGAAGGATCTATCTGGCCCCCGGCGGTGACCGCCACATGGAGGTTTCAAACCCCATGGCGCCGCGCTGCATTCTCGTTGAAGGCGCGCCGGTCAATGGTCACCGCCCGTCGGTGGATGTGCTCTTCGATTCGATCGTCAGGACGGCCGGCGCCAAGGCGGTCGGCGTTTTGCTGACAGGAATGGGGCGCGACGGCGCGGCGGGGCTGCTCAGGATGCGCCAGGCCGGTTCCCAGACAATCGGTCAGAATGAAAAGACTTGCGTCGTCTACGGCATGCCACGGGTGGCGAACGAAATCGGAGGTGTGGGTCATCAGTTGCCCCTCAACTCCATCGGCGAAGAAATTCTCAAATTAACTGCAATAACCTCTCGCAAAGATAGGGTCGCGTGATGTCGATAGCTCAGAAAATCAAGGTACTCATTGTTGATGACCAGGTGACCAGTAGATTGCTGCTCGGTGACGCACTTCAACAGCTTGGCTTTACACAAATCACTGTGGCCGGAGACGGTGAGCAGGGTGCAAAGATAATGAGCCAGCAACCTCACCATCTTGTAATCTCGGATTTCAACATGCCGAATATGGACGGTCTGGGGCTGTTGCAGGCGGTGCGAAGCAATCCGGCGACCAAGCGCGCGGCATTCATCATGCTGACGGCACAGGGTGACCGCGCGCTGGTCCAGAAGGCGGCTGCGCTCGGAGCGAACAACGTCCTGGCAAAGCCCTTTACCATCGAGAAGATGAAAGCAGCGATCGAGGCTGTGTTTGGAGCCCTCAAGTGACAGATGATGGTCAGGTCCGCCGCGTGCATGTCATTCAGGGCGAGTACAAGGTATCTGATGATCCCTCCGTGGTCCTCTCCACAATCCTCGGATCCTGTGTCGCCGCGTGCATGCGCGATCCGGTGGCCGGCGTCGGCGGAATGAACCACTTCCTGCTGCCTGGTCAGGCCAATGGGACTGGTGGCGAGGCGACCCGCTACGGCGTTCACCTTATGGAGTTGCTGATCAACGGGCTGCTCAAGAAGGGCGCGCGTCGCGATCGCATTGAAGCAAAGATCATCGGCGGTGCGAAAACCATCTCCGGGTTTTCGAATGTCGGAGAGAAGAACGCGGAGTTCGCGCATCAGTTCCTCACCGACGAGGGGATCCGGATCGTTGGAAGCAATGTCGGCGGAGACGTCGGCCGCAAGCTGGAATATTTCCCGGTTAGCGGCCGGGCCAGGCAGTATCCGCTCTCCGGTGCCGAAACCCAGAAGACCGTTGCTCTGGAGACGGCTCCGCCGAAGATCATTGCACCGAAGCCTGCGGCCGATGCGTCGATCGAATTTTTCTAGGGAGTGCCGCCTTATGTCCAATTCGCCCAATAATCCTGGCGGAAACCCGAACGAACCCCTCAATGATGTCCTCGAAAGGATCAGTGAGGAACTTGTTGATGTCGCTGAACTGATCGAACGGCTTGAACCGCTTCTGTCAAACGGCCGCTCGACCGAATTCCTGGCATCGCCGGACCACATGCGCGTCATGCAGGGCATAGATCTCGCGGTTCAGAAGACCCGCGGCCTGGCCACCTTCATCGAGGGAATCGGAGGGCGGCTTGAGGCTGATCAACTTGTTGATATCTCCACGGCGCTCAATCTGATCACCCTTGAAGACATGAAGCGGCGTCTGCGCGCGCCCGTCCACGAGGCTCCGTCAGCGGAAATCTATCAGAAGGCGTCCGGGGATCTGGAGTTCTTCTAATGCATCCCGCGCTCAGTTGGATTCAATTGAGCGATAACGGACATGCATCGTATCAGGGGTTTACAGGGTCGTTCGCACATCCAATTGGATGTGCGGCGCCGTAGACCGGTCATTCGACCCGAAATGATCGAGGGCGTCGCCCAAGATCACTTTCGCGCAAGTTTCGCTGCTTAGTTTGGGTCAACCGGTCATCCTGACCGGACTTCCCTGTTGAGCGTGGATACAGAATGACTCTGTTCAACCAGCTATCTCAAATCGGAAAAAACCTTGCGTCGCTGGGTCAAGCCAAAATGCTGGCTCTTGCCGGCGTAGGTGTGTTTTCCATTATCCTGATCATCGCAGCCGCGATTTTCCTGAACAAGCCGGCGCATGAAACGCTCTATATTGGCTTGTCGGGCGAGGACATCAACCAGATCAGCCTGGTTCTTGCCGAATCGAACATCGACTTTGCGACCGGTGTCGACGGAAACTCGATCACCGTGCCTGCCGGCATGACCGGCCGCGCGAGAATGATCCTGGCCGAGCGCGGATTGCCGTCATCCAACACCGCCGGCTATGAGCTGTTCGACCAGGTTGGCTCCCTTGGCCTCACGAGCTTCATGCAGGAAGTTACCCGGGTCCGCGCGCTTGAAGGCGAGATCGCCAGAACCGTTCAGTCGATCACCGGAATCTCTGCCGCACGCGTGCACATCGTCATGGCCGATCGCGGAAACTTCCGTCGCGGCGAACAGCAGCCGTCGGCCTCGGTCATGGTGCGTTCCGGCAGCAACCTCGCGCCACGCACGGCAAATTCCATCCGTCACCTCGTCGCCTCGTCCGTACCCGGCCTGAGCGTCGACGAAGTGACGGTTCTCGATTCGACCGGCCAGCTCCTTGCCACAGGCGATGACTTTTCCAATTCCAATCTCAACCGCTCGCTGTCGATCGTGCAACTGGTCCAGAACGAAGTTGAAACCAACATCGAAAAGGCGCTTGCGCCGTTCCTCGGCATCGAGAACTTCCGCGCCAGCGTGACCGCAACCGTCAACACCGACAGCCAGCAGGTCCAGGAAACGACCTTCGATCCTGAATCGCGCGTCGAGCGTTCGGTCCGCATTACCCGTGAAAACGAGACCTCGAGCCAGTCGGCAACGGAAACACCGGCAACGGTCGAGCAGAACATTCCCGATCAGGGACCGGGCGCGGGCGCCGCCGCAGGACCTCAGTCCAGCGAACTGGCCGAGCGCAAGGAAGAGCAGACCAACTACGAGATCAACTCGAAGGTCGTATCGACGGTCCGCAACAGCTACATGGTCGAAGGGCTTTCGATCGCCGTGGTCGTGAACAAGGCGCGAATCGCCGAAATGCTCGGCGAGGGGGCGACCGAAGAACAGACTGCGGCCTATATCGAGGAACTCCAGCAGGTCGTTGCCACCGCTGCCGGTGTCGATGCCGAACGCGGCGACCGCGCCAAGATCACGGTCATGGAGTTTCTCGCCAGCGAACTCCTGACAGGTGCCGCAACCGGTCCCGGCCTTGGCGATACGCTCAAGACACATCTGGGCAGCATCATCAACGCGATTGCATTCATCACCGTAGCCGTTCTTCTGGTCGTGTTCGGCTTCCGTCCTCTGCTCGGCACCGCCAAGGGCGCCAACCAGGTCGAGGACCTGAGCGATGATGGTCTTGAACTGCCGGACTTCTCGCCCGCAGCCATGGGCGGCGGCGGTTCGATGCCGATGGACGGCTTTGGCGCCGACTTCGGTTTCGGAGAGGAAGGCGACGGAGATCTGGAGCTCGAGGAATCGGGCGCCTTCAACCGTCGCGTCAAGGAAGGCCCGGAACGCCGTCTAGCGCGCATGGTGGAAATCAACGAAGAGCGCGCCGCGAAAATCCTTCGGCGCTGGGCCTCGGGCG
This sequence comes from Hoeflea sp., assembly GCA_040218025.1. Lineage (GTDB taxonomy): Bacteria > Pseudomonadota > Alphaproteobacteria > Rhizobiales > Rhizobiaceae > Hoeflea. The sequence goes on from JAVJQD010000024.1 coordinate 142,054, forward strand.
AGGCCGCCTGATGTCGGGTCGGCCTGGCAGGGAGCCGCGACAGGCCGTCTTCATGCCCGGCTGCACTCTGGCCGATCGCCGCGGCTGAGCCGCAAGCCCCTTCGGCGTGTGCGCGGCAATATCTTCCGGCATCAAATGCCTGTGGCCGGCGCGCCGGCAAGGCTGATCCGTTCGGCGATCAGGACCAAAACACGCCCGCAGGCGCAACCCGCCAGATACTGACGCCAGACAATATGGAATTTGACATTGAGCGGTTGCTGCCCAACTGTTGTACGTCAGGGCAGTCAATCTTGACGACTCATGATTCGCCGGCCCTGTAAAGCCCCAGATAAAGGCGATGTTAATTGAGATTTCATTGCGTCAAACTGAGTAAATAGGGGTGATTCGTTAAACCCCGTCGCCCGGAGCGGGTCGACGTGATCCGGTGTGAACCGTCACGCGCTTCAACTGGGGGCGCTCTTGCAGGATCGGGCAACTGCATGCCGGTGCGGGGCCTCTGGCAGCAAGAGAGAATGTTGATGAAGGGGTACACGATGATCGCTAGGGCGGCGTTTATCGAGGAAGTTGAGAAAAAGGCTGCATGCGGCAACGTCAGCAGCGGAATTGACCTTATTGCCACCTATGCCGGGGCGCGCTGCTACCTGGTGGCAAGATATGATCACTACTCCGACAGGCACCACGATTTCATCCTGACGTCCAACTGGCCATTCGATCTTGTCCGGAGCCTGGGCGCGGCGCTTGTTGACGCGCAGGCGCGAACCAGTGAGGTCGGACGCTGCCTGCAGTCATTCGAACCGAGGTTCGAGGACATCGACACCAACCTCATTGAGTTCCCTCAAGATCTGTCGCCACGGGTTTGCCTTTTGCCGTACAACGCGGGAAAGGCGCGGTTGCTGCTTGCCCTCCTGTTTGAAGAAGACGCCTTCATCTCTCACGACCGTCTTCGAGATGCGGCGATTGCGGCATCCTACCAGGCGGCTCATTTCACGGACCTGACGCAGACCGGTGATGTTCTCTCGGATCTCACCGATCGCGAGATCGAGTGCCTGTCCTGGATCGGCGAAGGCAAGACCAGCGACGAGATCGCATTGATCATTGGGATTTCGCGAAATACTGTAAACAATTACATTACCAGCATCATGAACAAGACCGGCGCCAAGACACGGTCTGAGGCTGTTGCTTTTGCAGTTCGTCAGCGCATCATATGATGAGGGAAAAGCCAATCCGATGGATGTAACGACACCCCTGAACGCCAACAACACAGAGGAACCTTTCCGGCGCATGGCGCGGAACGGGTCGGGCTCCATGGCAACAGGATCGACGGCCGATCTCTTCCCCAAGCTTGTGGCAATGCAGAAGCAATGCGGCGCAGACGGATTTGCGGTTCTCTCGGCACGCGAAAAAACGCTGCTGGCGGTCGGCAATCTCGACATCTCGATGAAAAGCCCCGGATGCGAGGTCCTTTCCGAGCCGCTCCTCAAGACGCAGGGCGAGTTCCTGCTCAGGCATCTCGAAACCTCGCCGCGCCCGCTGGTCTACACCGATGTGCCGGTGGCCGAGCCATCCCCGGCAACGGTGCTGGCCGAGGCCGTTGAAGGACGTACCGACGTATTGTTTCCGGTAAACCTCGGAGCGATGGGCAACGGGTTCGTTTCGTTTTTCGGCGTTCGGACCTCCATCGACAATGAACTGCTTGTCGACCTGCATCGCAAGTCGCTTTCGGTCATGCGCGAGACCCTTCGCCTTGCCTTTGGCGTGACGCCGATTGCGGACAAACTCAACGAGCGCGAGATCGAGTGCCTGCAGCTTGTCGGCAACGGCATGAAGAGCGAAGCGATCGGCGAAAAGCTCAATCTCTCGGTTCACACCGTCAATGCCTATCTAGGATCGGCGACGACAAAACTGGATTCGGTCAACAGGATTCAGGCCATTGCAAAGGCCATTCGGCTCGGGATCATTGCCTGACCCTCAGGCCGCCGGCCGGGTGATCTGGATCGCCGGCAAAAAACGCCGGTACGCCGCCGCGCGAAGGCTTTGTTCGAGAAAGGCGGTGTTTTCCTCGGGATCGGCGCTCGGTGAGTCAAATGCGATGTGGCTCATTTCGATCCCGCCGCAATTCTCCTCAAGCGTCAGCCTGGCATAGACCGTCACGCCTTTCGGCCGGATTTCAAGGTCCAGGACGACCCGTGGCTGTCCGCCCCAGTCGAGATAGTAGTCGCCCCCGATTCCGAGCGTGATGGTGCCGGGCAGGAAGAACATCTCTGCTGCGGACGCCACAAGGTCCGAAAGATTGGCATTTCGCTCGAAGCGCAACATCGAGATCAGATCGGCCACGTCGACCAGCCTGAGTTCGCTTGCAACCGGGCAGATGGCATCGGCGATGATTCGTTCTCTCTCGGACGAAAAAGCACTTGGTTTCATGATTGTGCGCCTGCGGTTTGGGGTCTGGACTTGTCGGCATAGATACGGTGCACCAGTTCGGCCACCGCCTTGTAGAACACGGCAGGTATGAAGTTATCGACCGAGACTTGTGCAAACATGGATCGGGCGAGCGGCGGATCCTCGAAGACCGGAATGCCGTGCGCCTCGGCGACTTCCCTGATCTTCAGTGCGATCAGATCCTGCCCCTTGGCCACCACAACCGGCGCTCCGCCTTCTTCGCGCACATACCTCAACGCCACGGCAAAGTGCGTCGGGTTCGCGATCACCATTGTCGCCCGCGGCACATCGGCAATCATCCTGCGCCGGGCCCGGTCGCGCGCCAGCGAACGCTGGCGAGCCTTGATGATCGGGTCGCCATCCGATTGCTTCAACTCGTCCTTGATTTCCTTCTTGCTCATTTTCAGGTCCTTGTGCCAGCTGTAGCGGGTCCACAAGAGGTCGATGATGGCAAGGACTGCGGTGCAGATTAGGACGATGGTGATGACCTTGCCCGCAAGCCGTCCCATGTCCGGAGCGACCAGCGTCGGGTCCATGAACATGAAATCGAGCGACCGGAAGAACTCCACCTGCATGGAGAAGGCCACAATCATCGAAACCACAATGATCTTGAACATCGATTTCGCGAACTCGACCATGCCCTTGGCGCCATAGATCCGGCCGAAGCCCTTGATCATCGAGATGCGTTCAAGCTTGGGCTGGACCCGGTCGAGCACCGGGCTCGGCATGTTCTGCAGCACCGATGCGGCGATGCCGAAACCCATCAGAAGGGTGAACACCGGCAGCAGCACCACGCCTGCCTCGAAGAACAGGGCCTGAAACAGCGCAAGCGCGTCGCCGCCGGTGGTCAGCCGCCAGTCATCGGATTGTTCGAAAAGGTCTCGCAACGTTTGGGAGAACCGGCCTGCCGACGACGGCAGGAAGAACACCAGAAACACCAGCATGCCCAGTGTCGAGGCAAAGGTCGCGACCTCGCGGCTGAAAGGAACGTTGCCCTTGTCAACTGCGTCACGGATCTTCTTCTCTGTTGGTTCTTCTGTTTTGCTGTCTTTGTCTTCGCCTTCAGCCATGGCGGCTCAGACTCAGGCGGCTTCAGCCGTTGCCGGCGCCGATGCCGGCGCGGCTTCACGCAGTGTCAGTTGGTCGAGGCCCGCCAGGCGGATGGCTTCCTGGGCGATCGTGCGCCGGGCGACGGCGATCTCGCGGGTGCTCGCATTCCCGTCGCCTGCGGCCAGGTCGGACTCGATCATCCGCCGTTGACGCGCACCGATCGCCGAAAGCACCGATTCGCGCAATGCGTTGTCCGAGCCGCGCAGCGCGGTGGTGATGATGTCGCCGGAAATGTCGTTGAACAGCGTTACACGGCTGCGCTGCGGCATAAGTGCGATATCGTCGAACAGGAAGATCCGTGGCCGTACCTTCTCGACTGCCGATTTTGAAACGGTTTCCAGTGCCCCGAGCAGCGATTCAACATCCGGCTTGGACAGCTCGTTCATGATTTCAGCGACCTTGATCGAACCGGTGCTCGCCATTTCGGCTTCCATTTCCGCCACCAGCTCGCGTACGCGGGTTTCGATGATCGCGGCGGCGCGGGGATTGACCGATTTCAGATCGACGGCCCTGCGCACGATGTCGACGCGGGCCTTTTCCGGAAGAACCATCAAGGTCTTGCCTGCAAAGGCAGTGGGGAGCATGGAGACGATGTAGGCCGAGGTCTGCGGGTGTTCGTCCTGCAGGAAGCGCCCGATCCGCACCGGATCGAGATCCTGAAGCCGGTCCCACACGGTGGTCTCGAACGCCTCGAACTGCGTGCGCCGGCCCAGAAGCCCATCGACCTCGTCGGGCGTAAGGCCTTCCTCGAGGATACCTTCCATGGCCTTGGCATTGTCCATCAGGCCGGTGCCTTCGCTGAACAGTTCCTCGAATTCGTTGACCAGTTCGTCAAGCTCCTGCGGCTTGATGCTGCGCAGGCTTTGCGCCCGCTGAATGATTTCCTGAAGCTCCTCGTACTCGAAGAACTTGAGCAGCTTCCCGGCAATCGGCTTGCCCATTGCCAGGAGCACCGCAGCGGCCTTTTCGGCCGAGGAAAGCGGCATCATGGCTTCAGCTGCGGATGTGTCGAACTCGTTGTATCCGGTCATCTCAGTCCGTCTTCTTCTTGGGAGCGCCTACGACATCGATGATCCGGACGGCGAATTTCGTCTCGTCCGATTCCAGCACGGTAATTTCGCCGCGGCCGATCGTCTTTCCGTTGACCACGATTTCCACCGGCTCGCCGATCTTGCGATCGAGGGCGATCGTGGCGCCTTCCGACAGTTCCATCAGCGAGGACACGGCCATCCGGCTTGAGCCGAGAATGATCTGCACGTCGATCGGGATCCCCATGACGAGATCCGCCCGCGTATTGGCGCCGCTCGGACCCATCGTCGGTGCGGGGGCAGCGTTTCCGGCCGAGCCCGGGTCCTGGCCGAGCGCCGAACCCGGAGCATCGGCGCCGCCAAAGTCCGAAGCGCCGCCAAAGTCAGCCGGGTCGCCGAAATCGGTGGCGCCCAGATCCGGCGCGCCCATGCCGCCCATGTCGAGATCGTCTGTGTCCAGGCTGAGCGCATCGCCGTCCGGCGCGTCTCCGATGTTGAATGGATCGTCGGCGACCGCAGTTGCGTCGTTGTCTTCGAAGTCGGACCCGAAATCGGATTCAAATGAGGCAGCCCCACCCATGTCATCCACGCTTTCATCGTTGAGAACCGGATCTTCACCGGCGTGTTTCTTCAGTACCCCGCGAAGGTCACCCACAGCATCGTCGATGCTGTTGTCTTCAAGCGGAGCGGAGTCGAGTTCGTCGTCGGTCGCGTTTTTGCCAGCCATCAGTTCTTATCCCGTCCCAAGCTTGCCCGGAGCCTTCCAATCGGCTCCTTCCTGCAGGTTCATGAAAAGTCCGATCTCCAGTTTTCGTCGGGACCGACCGGTCCCTCAACCTTGACCATGTACTGCGAACCCGATTTGCCCAGCGCACAGGAGTATAGCGCCTTGCCGTTGGCGCTCAGCGTCACCTGGATGTCGCCGTTGTCGGCGAACCCGATCAGATCGCCCGGCTGCAGCCGGCTGATGTCTCCAAGCGGCAGGGGGGCGAGCGCGACTGCGGCCTGCAAATTTATCTGCGACCTGGAAACCCGTTCGCTGAGCCGCTCTGTCCAGTCGTCGCTGGCATCGCCGGCCTTCCTGACGGAGGCGCCCACGATACGCTTGGTCTTGAGAAGGATCGATTGCGGCACGATCAGCGTGAGCGGTGTGCTGGAATTGCCGAATTCCAGGTTGATCGTCAGCGCTGCGGCGTGAAAATCGGGAATGGTGTCGCTTTCTTCCTCGGGAACATCAAGCAGCGGTTTGTTGACGACAGGCCTGTCGCCGGCGCTCCTGTTCGCGATGCCCTTGCCCCCGGATCCCTTGCCGGCCATGGCCTGGCTTGGCGCGCTCTTCGCCACGATTGCCTGAAGCGCCTCGTTGAGTTGTTCGAAGACCAGCAGCGACATGTCGAGTTCGATGGCGGAAAGCGGCCGGGCCACGATGTCGAGATCTTCGGGATCCGAGCCGCCCAGCAGACATTCAACCAGCGCGATGATCAGTTTGGTGCCGCACAGCGACGCGATTTCCTGCGACCAGCCGGGGATTTCGGATTCGCAATAGACCGTGTCCTGACCAAGCGCCTGGAGCAGGTTGCGCCGCCGTCCCTGGTGAATGTCGCCCGGACGCGCGATGATTTCGATATTTGCGGCCTCCTGGAAGGCTTCCTCCAGCGGAGCGCAAAGCGCCTGCATCAGGGCTTGGCAACGGGTGTCGATAACCTGTGCGTCGCCCATGGCGCCGATCATCCGGTCGAGCAGATCGGAATTGAAAGCCTGGCGGCCGGTATTGGGGGGCGTTGTCTCGGAACTCATTGGATCAGGCCGCCTGGCTGCCGCCGGGGTTCATCATTTCCTGCTCGACGGCGTCGATTGACGGACGCTCGTATGAGGAGATGGTCTTCCGGCCGTGTTCAAGGGCCACCTGGGGAACCGAACCGTTCATGTAGGCCAGGAGCGTCTGCTTGACGATCGTGTAGAGGCGGTTCTGCTTGGTGCGGACGAGTTTGATGTTGGCGGCGATCGGGCTGGCCACGCAATAGCAAAGGAAGATCCCCAGCATCGTGCCCACCAGGGCCGCGCCGATCAGGCCGCCGAGCACTTCCGGCGATTCCGTGATCGCGCCCATCGCCTTGATCACGCCCAGCACTGCGGCAATGATGCCGATAGCGGGGAACGCATCGCTCATCGTGCTCATGGCGTTGTAGGCCTTCAGGCTGTCATAGGAGATGGTGTGAATCTCTTCGTCCATCAGTGCTTCGATTTCATGGGGCCGCGCATTGCCGATGATGATCAGGCGGACATAGTCGCAGATGAAGGACGTCAGTTCCTTGTTCTTGAGCACCGTCGGCGCTGACAGGAACAGTTCCGATTCATCCGGGTTGTCGATATGGGCTTCGATTTCGTTGCGGCTCTTGGTGCGAAGGTCGCGCATCAGCGCGTACAGGATGTTCAGTGTATCAAGATATTCGCGTTCCTTCGGAACCTTGTTCTTGAATGCTTCGCCCAGTGCCTTCAGCGTATCCTTGATGGTCTTGGTCGGGTTGGCCATGATGAAGCCGCCGATGCCGGCCCCGCCGATGATCAGCAGTTCGAATGGCTGATTGAGCACCTCGATGTGCCCGCCCATCGCCATGAAGCCACCCAGGACACAGCCGAGGGTGACAACAAAACCAATGATCATATTCATGTTAGCCCGCCGCAATTGTTCCCTGGTCACCAAGTCCTACGGCTTGAGCCTTGTGTGAAGCTGAATCAGGTCCCTTTGTGAAGGCTTCCTGAACACCTTCAGCCTCGCACAAGCATGGTGTCGCAATCTGGAACAATAACGGGGAGCTGCGCCGATTCTGGCCGCAGCGGGCCCTGTGGAAACGACAGGGGCCAATCCGGTGATATCGACCTACACAAGCTATCGCCTTATCGCTCAGGACATTCCGCGGTCGATCGAGCGCATCGCAAGCCAGCCTCAGGTGGCGCGGGAGAGCGAGCACTACCTTTCCAGAATTTCCGAGATCAAGTCTATCGACGAGTTTCTCGCGGACACGCGGGTGTTCAACTACGCGATGAAGGCGCACGGGCTCGAGGACATGTCCTACGCCAAGGCCTTCATGAGAAAGGTGCTGACCGAAGGCACCGATGACGAGAACGCCTTTGCCAACCAGCTTGCCGACACCAAGTACCGCGATTTCGCCGAGACTTTCAATTTCGCGCGCAACGGCGAAACCGCGACAATCTTCACGAGGGCGCAGCAGGGCACGGTCGACAAGTATCACCGCCTGACGCTCGAGGAGGAGGCTGGCGCGGACAATACCGGCGTTCGCCTGGCGCTCTATTTCGAACGCAACGCCCCCGACATAACTTCGGTCTACGGCATTCTCGCCGACAACGCGCTCGCGGACGTGGTGCGCACCGCACTCGGTCTGCCATCCGAACTGGCGGCCTCGGACATCGACAAGCAGGCGGACCTGATCAAGTCCCGCATCGATATCGAGGATTTCAAGGATCCCGACAAACTGGGCAAGTTTCTCGACCGCTTCACCGCGCTGTGGGAGCTCAACAACCCGTCCTTCGGAACGGCGGATTCAAGCCTCCTGCTTGGAGCGTCGTCTGGATTCGGACTGACTCCGGAATTGATGCTCTCGATCAACAACCTCAAACTCGGAGGCCGCTGATGCAGGGCTCGCTTTACGTCTCGTTGTCATCGCAAATCGCGCTTGAACGGCGGATGAACACATTGGCGGACAATGTCGCCAACGCCAACACTACGGGGTTCAGAGCCACCGAGGTGAAATTCAATGAGGTTCTTGCCGATACCGGGCAGGTTAATGTCTCCTTCGTCAATCAAGGCGAGGATTTCCTGTCGACTGAGAACGGCGGCCTGAGAACGACAGGCAGCGAGCTCGATTTCGCCATTCGCGGCGAGGCCTGGTTTATGGTTGAAACGCCGACTGGACCGATGTTGACCCGCGACGGGCGTTTTTCGATGACCCAGGCCGGTGAACTGGTCAACATCGACGGATACCCGGTGCTGGATCCCGGCGGAGCGCCGATTCAGCTCAACCCGGCAGGCGGACCGCCCAAGGCCGGACGGGACGGCGGGCTGCTTCAGGATGGCGCCCGTATCGGTGCGATCGGGCTCTACCAGGCAGACTTGACGCAAGGCTATCACCGCCAGGGCTCGCTCGGTGTTGTTCCCGTGGTTCCGCCGGAACCCATCGTTGATACCGCCGGAACCGGACTGCTTCAGGGTTATATCGAGGATTCCAACGTCAATCCGGTGTCTGAAATGAGCCGTTTGATCATGGTCTCGCGCGCATTCGAGAACACCACGGCGATGACCCGCGCCACCGAAGATGTGTTCAAGGAAGCGATCCGGACCCTCGGCAGCGGTCAGTGACGCCGATGCGGCAGAGCGCGCTCAATTCTGTTTCGGTTCTCAAGGAACCTGTGTCGTGAGTGGTCGCCAGAGCCTTGCATTGCTCGCGCGCGAGGTGCGGTCCTTTGCCCGGCCGCAGGGCGGGTACGACGTTTCGGGTACGGTCACCGAAGTGTCTCCGGGCCGCTGCGTGGTTCGCGGTCTCTCCCGTCACGTCAGGATCGGCGACTTCGTCAACTTTCGTCACTCCGACGGCGTCAAGCTGGCGGAAGTGGTCAGCCTCGGCCCCGACCAGCTTGTCGCCTGTCCGGTCGATGGCGCGGCGCAGGCCGCGATCGGCGAAAGGGTATGGCGGTCCGGCGCGTTCAGGCTTTCGCCGGATGAAAGCTGGTGCGGCCGCACAATCAATGCACTGGGCGAACCCGTCGACGGCCTCGGCCCGCTCCTTCAGGGCCAGGTGTCTCGTTCCGTCACCGGCCCGCCGCCGGCATCCATGCTGCGTCAGCGGGTCAAGCAGCCATTGCGCACGGGCATCCGTGTCGTCGATGTGTTCACACCCATGTGCCAGGGGCAGCGCCTCGGCGTTTTTGCCGGTTCGGGCGTGGGCAAGTCCACGCTTCTGTCCATGTTCGCCAAGGCCGCCGACTTCGACCGCGCGGTCATCGCGCTGGTTGGCGAGCGCGGCCGCGAAGTCCGCGAATTTATCGAAGACACACTCGGCGAGAACATGAAGAAGACCGTCGCGGTTGTTGCAACCAGCGACGAAAGTCCGATGCTGCGGAAACTTGCGCCCTTGACCGCGGTGTCGGTCGCCGAGCATTTCCGCGACAGGGGCGAGAATGTTCTGCTGGTCGTCGACAGTCTGACCCGGTTCGCGCACGCTCTCCGGGAAATCGGCATGGCGGCGGGAGAGCCGCCGGTGGCGCGGGGATACCCGGCCTCGGTCTTCACCGCCCTCCCGGGTCTGCTCGAACGTGCGGGACCCGGACCGGAAGGCGCGGGCGCAATCACCGCGATCGTTTCAATTCTCGTGGACGGCGACAATCACAACGATCCGGTCGCCGATTCCGCCCGCGGCATTCTCGACGGGCATCTTGTGCTCGACCGGGCACTTGCCGATGAGGGACGTTACCCCCCGGTCAATCCGCTCACCTCAATCTCGCGGCTGGCGCGAAAAGCCTGGCGCGGCGACGAGGAAAAACTCGTCATACGCCTCAAGGCTTTGATCCATCGCTACGAGGAAACCCGCGACCTGCGCCTGATCGGCGGCTATCGGGCCGGCGCCGACGCCGACCTCGACATGGCCATCAAGCAGGCTCCGGTAATCTACGAGTCTCTCCGTCAATCCCCTGAGCAGCCGCCCAGCGCGGATGCGTTCGCCGAACTTGCTGAAGCCATGAAGGCGGCAGCCGGAATTCCGTCAGCAGAACAGGCTAGAGAAAGGACCAACCCGTGACCCTGACCGAACTGGACGAAGCCGCGGATTACGAGATCGCCGCAAGTGAAGAGGCGGAACAGGAAGCGGAATCCGCGCCGGCAAGGAAAAGGTCCGGCGACCGGGTGCTGGCCGCGACAGGCTTCGTTCTTGCCACGGCGGCGGCGTTCTTCCCCTGGTATGTGTTCTTCAACCAGGAAAGCTTCGGAATTGCGCCGATGGGCTATTCCGAAACCCGGGACCTTCCCGAAGCGCCTGGCCGCGCAATTGTCAGCGTGTCGCCGCTGGCGATCCCCGCACAGCCGAACTCTTCCGACCAGCCGTCCGCATTCGATCCGATCGTCACGGCGACGGTTCCCGATGGACAGGACACCGGCGCCGTGCCGCCGAACAGCGTCGACAATGGCGACGCCCAGGCGTTTCCCGGAAAGCCGCGATACCGCTTGTTGCATGTCGCCAACGGGCGAGCCCTGATCGAGGACACTTCGGGAATGTACATCGTGCGCATCGGATCCGTACTGCCGGACAATTCCCGGCTCGCGAAACTTGAACAGCGTGACGGAAACTGGGTCATCGTGACCTCGAACGGCGAAGTGATTCAGCGCTGACGAAATCGTTAAGAAATTCGTAAGGCACGCACAAGATTGACCGCATAGTCTCCAGACTTGCAAAGGACGGAGTATCTTATGCAACCGATCCAGCTTTTCGAACTGACTTCCAAACAGGCCCACTGGCTTACGGTGCGCCAGAGCGTGGTGGCGGGAAACATCGCCAATGTGAACACGCCAGGCTATGCGGCCCGCGAAGTGGCCGCATTCGAAGCCGTGCTGCAGGACACCGGCGCGCGGATGGCCGCGACCCATCCACGCCACATTCAGGAGAACCCCCTGCGTGGCGCGGTTCGCAGCGGCAGCCAGAACGGTGTCGAGGTGATGCCCTCTGGCAACTCCGTGAACCTGCCGGATGAACTGTCCAAGACCGGAGAGATCAAACGCATGTACGAACTCAACGCAGGAATGGTGAAAGCCTTCCACCGCATGATGCTGCTGACGGTGAGACGATGACCGCTATAGACCCTCTTTCAGTCGCGTCGCGGATCGCGTCGTCCGGCCTGGACGTCCAGGAAACCCGGATGCGCATCCTGTCGGAAAACCTGGCCAACTCGCAGTCGACCGGCGATACGCCCGGCTCCGACGCGTACCGCCGCAAGACCATCAGTTTCTCCTGGGAGCTCGACCGTTCGATCGGTGCGTCCCGGGCAAAGGTCGCCAAGATCGACTACGATCCGGGCGAGTTCAACATCGAGTACGACCCGGGCAATCCGGCCGCTGATGAAAAGGGCATGGTCAAGCTGCCGAACGTCAACGTGCTCGTCGAACTGGCCGACATGCGCGAGGCAAACCGCTCGTATGAAGCCAATCTTCAAACCGTCAAGCAGACCCGCGAACTGGTCTCGATGACACTCGACTTGCTGAGGGCCGGCCAATGATTGACGCAATGAGCGGTGTAAGCGCGCTTTCGCGCCTCAAGGCGTCTGACGACACCGAGATGGCGAGCGCGGCGATCATGCCGCAGATGCCTTCGGCCGCAAGCCAGCAGGCTTCGGGTTCCTTTTCCGAAGTGATGCAGTCGCTCGGCGTCGGCGTGATGAACAATCTCAAGGCGGCCGAAGGGCAATCGCTGGCAGCCGTACGCGGCGAGGCGGTCACCCGCGATGTCGTCGATGCAATCATGACCGCCGAGCAGTCACTGCAAACCGCTGTCGCCATCCGCGACAAGATGGTGACCGCCTATCTCGAAATCGCGCGTATGCAAATCTAGGGAATCCGCCATGAAGGCCTTGTCCATCGCCGCTACCGGCATGAATGCACAGCAGCTCAACCTTGAGGTGATCGCCAACAACGTGGCGAACATCAACACGACGGGTTTCAAGCGCGCCCGTGCCGAATTCTCGGACCTTCTCTATCAGGTCGAGCGCAATCAGGGCGTCCCGAACGCCTCCAACCAGGCGATCGTCCCCGAGGGCGCGCATATCGGACTCGGCGTTCAGACGTCGGCTGTGCGCAACCTGCACATCCAGGGCAGCCTTGTGGGAACGTCCAACAAGTTTGACCTGGCGCTGGTCGGTCGGGGCTGGTTCCAGATCGAAAATCCGGATGGGGAAACCCACTACACCCGCGCCGGCGCATTCAACACCAATGCCGACGGCCAGCTGGTGACCCTTGACGGCTACACCGTGGTTCCGGGGATTACCTTTCCCCAGGACACCAGCGAGGTCGTCATTTCCCGCACCGGTCAGGTTTTCGCCCGTATCGGCAATGACCCCGAAATGCAGGATCTCGGCCAGCTGACGCTTGCCAATTTCGTCAACGAGGCGGGCCTTGAGCCATTGGGCGACAATCTGTTCCGCGAAACCACCGCATCGGGAGCCGCAATTATCGGCGTACCGGATGATCCGGGCTTCGCGCACATCCAGCAGGGCTATCTCGAAGGCTCCAATGTCGATCCCATCAAGGAAATCACAGATCTCATATCCGCGCAGCGCGCCTATGAGATGAACTCCAAGGTCATCCAGGCAGCCGATGACATGGCCTCGGTGGTTTCCCAGAACCTTAGGTAGCAGAGGGCAGGGCCGAACATGACGTTTAGCCATTCATCATCTGACCGTCGGTTCCGGCGCTGTCTTCTCGCGCTGGCGGGTGTGTTCTGTCTCACAGTATCCGCCCATGCGGGCATGGGGACTGCAGTGGTGCCGGAGCGGACAATCTATCCCGGCGAGGAACTGCATTCGGAACTCGTGCGCGAGGTCGAGGTTACCAACCCCAACCTCAAGCCCGGCTATGTCTCCGTGACAAGCGAAGTGCTCGGCAAGGTAACGACCCGGACCCTTCTTCCCGGTCGCACCATACCGGCGGGCGCCCTGCGCGATGCATGGGCGGTGGAGCGCGGGAAAACCGTCGCGCTTGTGTTTTCCGGAAACGGACTGACCATCACCGCCGTAGGCACGCCGCTTCAGAACGCCGCCATCGGCGATTTCATTCGCGTTCGCAACATCGAATCCGGCGTCATCATCTCCGGAACGGTTATGGGTGACGGAACAGTGCAGGTGGCGCCGAAATGATCCTCAGACTAGCCAAGATCTTTGCCATCTGGTCGGCAATCATTTTTGCCGGCGGTCCTCTCGTGTCGGGTGGCGCAGGAGAGGAGGGACCGCACTCCGGCGCATTTGCACAGTTCGGTTTCGTGCAGCAGGCCGGCGCCGCATCCCGCATCAAGGACATAGCGCAGTTGCAGGCAGCGCGCGACAATCAGTTGATCGGCTATGGTCTCGTCGTCGGCCTGCAGGGAACGGGCGACGGCCTGCGCAACTCGCCGTTCACCGAGCAGTCGCTGCGTGCCATGCTCCAGAATCTCGGCATCTCGACCGAAGGCGGCGCCAGCCGCGCAAACAATGTCGCAGCCGTCATCGTCACTGCCAATCTTCCGCCGTTCGCATCCATCGGCTCGCGGATCGACGTGACCGTGTCGTCTCTCGGAGACGCCACCTCGCTGCGCGGCGGGACGCTTGTCATGACCTCGCTTTCCGGCGCCGACGGTCAGATCTATGCCGTCGCGCAAGGCTCTGTTATCGTCTCGGGCATTCAGGCCGAAGGCGACGCCGCGACCCTGCAGCAGGGCATCGCGACAGCCGGACGCCTGCCAGGCGGCGCAATCATCGAGCGCGAGATACCGGCCTCGTTCAAGGGTGTCGGCGGTCTTGTCTACCAGTTGCGGAATCCCGACTTCACGACGGCTGTCGGAATGGCCGATGTCATCAACGCCTATGCCGAGGCCCGCTATGACGGTCCCATCGCCGAGGCGCGCGATTCGACGACGGTTGCCGTGCGCAAACCCGAGCGCGCGGATCTCGCGCGGCTGACCGCCGAACTGGAAAACCTCATCGTCGAGACCGATTCACCGGCCCGTGTGGTCGTCAACGAGCGCACCGGAACCATCGTCATCGGCAATGACGTAAGGGTCTCCAAGGTCGCCGTCAGCCATGGCACCCTCACCGTGCAGATCAATGAAACGCCGACCGTGGTCCAGCCGTCGCCGTTCTCGCGCGGCGTCACCGCTGTCGAACCTCTTACCGACATCACTGCCGGCGTCGATGGCGGTCAGGTTGCCATCATCGATGGACCCGACCTTCGGACTCTCGTGGCGGGCCTGAACTCGATCGGAGTGAAGCCCGACGGCATCATCGCCATCCTGCAGGGCATCAAGTCGGCGGGCGCGCTGCATGCCGAACTGGTGCTGCAATGAGTGCGCGGCGGAAACTCGCGCGGACCAGCCCGCTCGCGCGCCTGGCGCCGGCGGGCGTTCTTGTGCTCACATTGCTGGTTCCGGGCGCTCTCGCGCAACAGGCGCTGCCAACCACCATGGAAGACGAAATCCGGGAATTCTGCGGAAACATCGCCGATGCGGCGCGCGACCAGCGCTATCTGATCCAGAAGAAGGAACTCGAGGAGCTTCAGGCCGGTGTCGACGAGCGGATCCAGCGACTGGATGAACGCTCGCAACAGTACCGCGACTGGCTTCAGAAGCGCGAGGAGTTCATGCGCGTGGCCGAATCCCAGTTGGTCGACATCTACAAGAACATGCGGCCGGATGCCGCCGCCGAGCAGCTTGAGATCCTTCAGCCCGAAGTCGCTGCCGCCATCGTCATGAAACTGGCCCCGCGACTTGCGAGTTCGATCCTCAACGAAATGGATTCCAAGAAGGCCGCGGGGCTGACCAGCATCATTGCAAGCGCGGCAGCGCCGGATCTGCCGGAGGACCCGACATGATCAGAGCCATCGCCTTAACCCTTCTCGCGGTCGCCCTGGGTGGTTGCAATTCGCAGACGCTCAAGGAAGTCGGACGCGCGCCCTCGATGAGCCCGGTGGGTTCCGGGCTTGCTTATGGCGAGACGCCGCAGATGGCGGCCTATCCGAAACAGCCGCAGACGCGGGGGAACGGGTTTTCGCTGTGGGACGACCGCAAGTCGAAACTGTTCCAGGACGCCCGCGCAATGACCGTCGGTGACATCCTCACAGTGGATCTTGCGATCAACGACAGGGCGAGCTTCGACAATGCGACAGACCGCAGCCGCAAGAACCAGAGCGGTATTGAGGCCGGTATCAACATTCCGGTGATCGGGGCTGTCGGCGCTGGCAACCTCGACTACGGCTCAAACACTTCAACGCAGGGGCAGGGCACGACCGCCCGGTCCGAGCAGCTCAGGCTTCGTGTTGCCGCAGTGGTGACGGGTATCCTGCCCAACGGCAACCTGGTCATCAGTGGCAGCCAGGAGGTGCGGGTCAATCACGAGCTGCGCATCCTCAATGTTGCGGGCATCGTGCGGCCGCTCGACGTCGACCACAACAACACCGTGGCCTACGACAAGATTGCCGAAGCGCGCGTCTCCTATGGCGGTCGCGGACGCTTGACCGAAGTGCAGCAGCCCCCGGTGGGGCAGCAGCTCGTCGACATCTATTCACCGATCTGACGGATGCAACATGGCTGACAACGAAGATCAGGGTGAAGGACAGGGCAAGAAGAAAACCGGGCTTGTGGTCACGCTTGCCATCGTGCTGGTTCTCAGCGGCGTCGCAGGTGCCGGCGGCTGGATGCTTGGCGGCGTTCTGGCCCCCCAGGTCGCGGTTGAGGAGGATGCGGCCGGTGAGGAGACTGCGGACGCCGGTGAAGATGGCGAGGAAGAGGGCGAAGCGGAAAACAAACCCCGGGAAAACCTCATTCCGCTTGATCCGATCACCACAAACCTGTCGTACCCTTCGGACAGCTGGATACGAATCGAGGTATCGCTGTTGTTTGGAGGTGCTCCCGACCAGGCGCTCGCCGATCAGATCCATCAGGACGTGCTGACCTATTTGCGGACTGTGTCCCTTCAGCAGATCGAGGGGCCGCGGGGATTTCAGTATTTGCGTGACGATTTGCGTGAGCGCGTGAAACTGCGGTCGGAAGGCCGCGTCAACGACATCCTGTTCAGGACCTTTGTTATCGAATGATTCGATTTCTATCCGCCTTTGCCGCCATGATGGCGATAGCAACGGCCGCACACGGACAGACGGTGGACCCGGGGCTGCTTCAGCAGCCTCTCGACGGTTCAGTGGCGAGCTGGATCATCCGCACCTTCGGGCTGCTGACGGTCCTGTCGGTCGCGCCCGGCATCCTGATCATGGTCACCAGCTTTCCGCGCTTCATCATCGCATTCGCGATCCTGCGCGCGGGCATGGGACTGGCGACGACGCCGGCCAACATGATCCTGGTCAGCCTGGCGCTGTTCATGACATTTTATGTGATGGCTCCGACCTTCGACCGGGCATGGGAAAGCGGCGTCACGCCATTGCTCGAGGACCAGATTACCGAAGAGGAGGCGATCCAGCTCATTGCCGATCCGTTCCGGGACTTCATGCTGGTCAACACCCGCCCCAAGGATTTGGCCCTTTTTGTCGATCTGGCGACCGAACGCGGCCAGAGCACAGAGACGGAGGGCAAGATCGACATGCGGGTTCTGGTCCCCGCCTTCATGATCTCGGAGATCAGGCGCGGCTTCGAGATCGGTTTTCTGGTCGTCCTGCCGTTTCTGGTCATCGATCTGGTCGTGGCCACCATCACGATGGCCATGGGCATGATGATGCTGCCGCCGACCGCCATATCCCTGCCGTTCAAGATTCTGTTCTTCGTGCTGATCGATGGCTGGAACCTTCTTGTCGGCAGCCTGGTCAGATCCTTCGTCTGACATTGTTCAGTCGCTGTTAACCATATATTATTTCAAGAGAAATACCGTCGTCGATTAATCAAATCGAAAGCTGCGGATGGGATCTTTGCGTCAACACGACGGAAGGGAACCCTTCGTGATGCGATCGGTTCCGACAGGCATGATGCCGTACCGCCGTGACCGGTAAATCCATAAGCCCGGTATGTCCCTCCTTAATGTATCTCGTAAAATCAAGGGACAATCCCAATGACAAGCATCATGACCAACTCGTCGGCAATGGCTGCGCTGCAGACTCTCCGTTCGATCAACTCCGACATGGAAACCACCCAGAGCCGCATTTCTTCGGGTTACCGCGTCAATAGCGCCGCAGACAACTCGGCCTACTGGTCGATCGCAACAACCATGCGTTCGGACAACAAGGCCCTGTCGACTGTTTCGGACGCGCTCGGTCTCGGCGCTGCCAAGGTTGACGTCGCCTACACCGGCATGAACTCGGCGATCGACGTGGTCTCCGAAATCAAGGCCAAGCTGGTTGCCGCCCGCGAGCCGGGTGTCGACAAGACCAAGATCGACAAGGAACTGACCGAACTCAAGAACCAGCTGGTTTCGGTCTCC
>JAVJQD010000007.1:0-131654 GCA_040218025.1 Hoeflea sp.
GAGGTCCCGTAGGCTGGCCAAGGACTGGGAGAAATCCATCCAGAGTTCAACAGCATGGACCCTCGTCGCCCATATCCGCATTCTCATGCGGCGGTTGGCAAGGCATTGCGAGCAATGAAGAACTTTTGAATCGGGCTCTTAGCAATGACTAGGTCAGGATAGTAAGAGGCTTTAGCAGCTCGACAGTCTACGGGCACTACGATCACTTTTTGATTCAGCAAATCATGTGCAAGCTTCAGTGCTAAGCTGCTCTTTCCCCAGCCGGATTGGCCTTTGATACCAAATAGTCGCGATTGAGTCGCTCCGCTACGGACTCTATCAAAGAACGTCGAAATTTCCGCTATCAAGCCTTTCCGCCCAACAAAATCGTCTGGTCTTGAGGGCCGATAGTCACTCCACTCTTCGCCCGGTATGACTTCAACGACAGGCTGGTTTTCCTTTTCCTTTTCTAACGTCAATCTACTGTGAGACAGCCATTTCAACTCAGGAAAGGGAAAGTCTGAACCTTGGAAATCAGGACATTCATTTACTTCAATGGGCTTGCCATTCTCAGCGTCCCAAGCCCTTAACCCAGACGGGCGGTTAGACGTAGAATCTCTAGATGGGACGACCCAAATTATATTGTGCTCCAATACGCACAGAAATATTTCGGAGGCCCTTTCTTCCGTTTCGAATTGAGGTTCTCGTATAGCCCCACATTTTGAAAGTACGCCAATCAACTCATTTGCATCGATGAATTTGTATGTGTTGTTGTCAGATTTCTGGTTTAGTTTTCTCAATCTACCTGCGGCCTCCGCCCCCAGGTCAGATAGAGCGAATATCCAGCCATTTGACGCATCGTGAAGGGAAACATCAGTATGCAGTTTATTTATGACCGCCGTATTCAACGCTTCACTTTGGGTTTTACATTCAACCACAACCTTGCTTGACGAGAGCTCATTCTGGCAAAGTAGATCGATCTCTGTGCCAACATCCCTCAGCCGCTCGATTACGCGATAGCTTTGATTTTTCAGGAAGGCGGATATCAGCCGCTCAAATAGCTTTCCTTTGACATTCCGGTAGTCGTCTCGAGTCTTATTAATAGGAATCAGTATTTTATATTTCGTTTTGCCGTATTCCATTTTAACTCACCTGAGATCGAAGCTGCGTTGTTAGGTTTGCATGACAGCCCTTCGCTCAGCATTATCTTATAATATTGAAAGTGCAAACTTTGCCCATTCATACTGGCGCGCCTTTTACCTCTGTGGCCCTTGGAGTGGCGACCATGTGCAAGATTAGTGATCTCTCGCCATGTTCCGGTTTACGTGAAGGTCGGCTCCGGGCCGAAAGTCACCGCTTCCAAGAGATAGCTCGCCCGCCCCCCCACTACCCCCCATCCTCCTCAGGCCCTGACACCCTTATCTCCCCCGCATGCGCCTTGGCAAAATCCGTTTTCAGGAACTGTTCGATCAGCCGCGCGGGCAGGGTGATGGTTGCGTGGTCGGCGCCGGGCAGGGTGCCCAGCCGTTCGCCCGGCGAGCGCTTCTTGTCGATCATGCCGCCGGCAACCGTGTTGAGCGTCTCGGGGTCGATCAGGATGAAGGCGCCGGTCTCGCGGTTGGTCTCGTAGGCATCGAAGATCGCCGCCTCGTCGAAGTCGAGTTCCGCCTGGCCGATGCCGTTGACCGGCAGCGTCAGCGCGTCTTCCCATTTGCCGGTTTGCAAGTCGAGCGCTGCGGTCGGGCGCACCGAGACGCGCTGGCGGCGCGAGCCTGCCTTGAGCCAGTAGCGCTTGCCCGGCACGATGCCGTCCGGCGAGAGCGCCACCAGACGGGCCGAGAAGGCCTGCCCCACCTGCGGGCGCTGGTCGATGGCCGCGATCATGTCGCCGCGTGAGACGTCCACCGGCCGGTCGAGCACCAGCGTGATGGCGTCGCCGGAAACGGCCGCGTTGCGCACCAGGTCGTAGGTGACGATGGCCTTGACGTTGGCTTCCACGCCCGAGGGCAGCACCACGACGCTGTCGCCGGGCTTGATCGATCCGCCTGCCACCGTGCCCTGGTAGCCGCGGAACCCCTCGCCCGGGCGCGAGACGCGCTGCACCGGCAGCCGGAAGCCGGTGGTCTGGCCGGTGCGCTGCGTGGCCTTTTCCAGAACCTCCACCAGCGTCGGGCCGTCATACCACGGCATCGAGGCCTCGCCGCGATAGACGATGTTCTCGCCCTTGAGCGCCGACACCGGAATGGCCGTCACCTGCCGCACGCCGAGCGACAGCGCGATCTCGCGGAACTCCCGCGCGATCGCGTGAAAGCCCGCCTCGTCGTAACCCGCAAGGTCGATCTTGTTGACCGCCAGGATGAACTGCCGGATGCCCATCAGCGCGGCGATCGTCGCGTGCCGCCGCGTCTGTTCGAGGATGCCGGCGCGCGCATCGACCAGCAGCGCCGCGAGATCGGCGGTCGAGGCGCCGGTCGCCATGTTGCGGGTGTACTGCACGTGGCCGGGCGTGTCGGCGACGATGAAGGAGCGGCGGTCGGTGGCAAAGTAGCGGTAGGCGACATCGATGGTGATGCCCTGTTCGCGCTCGGCCTGCAGCCCGTCCAAGAGCAGCGCGAAATCGGGCAGGCCGAGCTCGTTCTGCTTGCCGGTGGATTCGCGCGCAAGCGTCGCCGCCTGGTCTTCCTTCACCGCCTTGGTGTCCCACAAGAGCCGGCCGATCAGCGTCGATTTGCCGTCATCCACAGAGCCGCAGGTAATGAACCGCAAGGGACGCGCCTGCCGTCCGGCGGCCTGCGCCTCTGTATCGGGCGAGGTCCGTGGCGCCTCGAGCGCCTGTGAAACGGTTTGAGAGGCCATCAGAAGTACCCTTCGCGTTTTTTCTTTTCCATCGAGCCGGACTGGTCGCGGTCGATCGCGCGGCCCTGGCGTTCGGAGACGGTGGCGATTTCAAGCTCGGCGATCACCTCGTCGAGTGTGGTGGCCTCGGAGCGGACCGCGCCCGTCAGCGGAAAGCAGCCGAGCGTGCGGAAGCGCACCATCTCTTCGCGCGGCATCTCGCCGGGCAGGAGTTCCAGCCGCCTGTCGTCGGCGGCAATCAGCATCCCGTCGCGCTCGACGATTTTCCGCCGCTGGGCGTAATAGAGCGGCACCAGCTCGATGCTTTCGGCCTGGATGTAGCGCCAGATGTCGACCTCGGTCCAGTTCGACAGCGGGAAGGCGCGCACGCTTTCGCCGGGCCGGATCATGCCGTTGTAGATCGACCAGAGCTCGGGGCGCTGGTTGCGCGGGTCCCAGGCGTGGTCGGGCGTGCGGAACGAGTAGATCCGCTCCTTGGCGCGGCTTGCCTCCTCGTCGCGCCGCGCGCCGCCGAAGGCCGCATCGTAGCGGCCCATGTCGAGCGCCTGCTTGAGCGCCTGCGTCTTCATGATGTCGGTGTAGCGCGCCGAGCCGTGCGTGAACGGGGTGACGTTGTCGCGCAATCCGTCCGGGTTGGTGTGCGTGATCAGATCGAGCCCGTGTTTCTCAGTCACCCGGTCGCGGAAGGCGATCATCTCCGGGAATTTCCAGCCCGTGTCGATGTGCAGAAGCGGGAAGGGGAGCTTGCCCGGATGGAACGCCTTCAGCGCCAGATGCAGCAGCACCGAGGAATCCTTGCCGATCGAATAAAGCATCACCGGACGCTCGAATTCGGCCGCCACCTCCCGGAAGATGTGGATCGCCTCGTTCTCGAGCGCCTTCAGGTGCGGGTCGAGCGGCGGCTTGCCGCGGCCGTGTTCAGTCACGTTCATCGAATTGTCCTTCGCGAAAACTTTCGGGCCCCCGGGTTGGGGGTGGCACAAAACCGGATCAGGAGGCGGATGCATTGGGCCGGGGCTGTCCGCGAGAGGCGGACTGCGCGCGCGACCCCGAAACGGAAGCGGACAGGTGCAACCCGCATTCGCGGCGTTCGTCCTGTTCCCACCACCAGCGGCCGGCGCGTTCGGGTTCGCCCGGCTTGATGGCGCGGGTGCAGGGCTCGCACCCGATCGAGGGATAGCCCCTCGCATGCAGCGGATTGACCGGAACGTCGTCCGACGCGGCGCGGGCTTTCAGCGTTTCAAGCGTCTGGTCGGCCAGCGGATTGATTTTCAGCAGGCTGCGGTCCGCGTCCCATTCGGCCAGCGGCGCATTGGCCCGGTTGCCCGACTGGCCGCGGCGCAGTCCCGTCACCCAGATCTCGGCATCGGCCAACGCGCGCCCCAGCGGCTGCAGCTTGCGCGCGTGGCAGCAGGCATGCCGCGCCTCAACGCTGTCGTAAAACCCGTTCATGCCGTAGAGCGCGACGAAACCGTCGACCTCTTCCTTCCACGGCTTGAACACCTCGATCGAGAGGCCGTAACGGGCCTCCGTTTCGGCGATCAGCGCCTCGGTCTCGGCAAACAGCCGGCCGGTGTCGAGCGTGGCGACGCGCAGCTTCGCTCCGGTTGCGGCAATCAGCGAGGTCAGCACCTGATCCTCGAGCCCGAGCGAGGTGGTGAAGACCGCATGGCCAAGTTCGGCAATGCGCGCGATGCGGGCCTCAAGCGGCAGTGCGGCCAGCTCCGCTGAAAGCGCGGCGGCGAAATCCGGCCCGAAGCCGCGGCCGGTTTCCGGCGCAAGGGCGGTTGCGGATTGCGGATCTGTTGCGGTCTGCAAAGTGGAATGTGCGGTCATGGCGTGCGCTCCGTTTGACCATGGCATCATCGCCTCAAGCGTCGTTTTCAACGAGGCATCACAGTCCTTAATGAAGGCCCATGCAGGTCGCCCGTTTCGATGAAAGCGCTTCCATCGGCATATTCTGCCCCGGCCGGCGAATGCGCGCGGCGGGCGGGTTTTGTCATATCGGTGTCATCTTCGCATTGACCGCGGTCGCCAAACATGCAACGCCACTAAACATCGCCAATTTGCAATTCGGAGCCGCCCATGGGCGCGCCTGACAGTTTCGATACCGTCCCGCAGCCACTCCCGGATCTGATCGAAACCCTAGAGCTTGCCGCAATCGCCGCGGGCCGGGAAATCCTGTCCGTGCGTGCGGCGGGAGCGAAGATCTCGATCAAATCCGACTGCACACCCGTCACCCAGGCCGACAAGGCCGCCGAGGCGCTGATCCTCAAACGCCTGTCCGAGCAGTTTCCCGGAGTGCCGGTCGTTGCCGAGGAGATGGCCGAGGACGGCAAGTGCCCCAGTTCGGCGCAGGCATCCTATTTTCTGGTGGATGCGCTCGACGGCACCGGCGATTTCATCGCCGGCCGCAACGAGTTTACCGTCAACATCGCGCTCATCCGGGATTTCAAGCCGGTCGCCGGCGTTGTCTACGCTCCCGCCCTGGGCAGGATCTGGGCGGGCGCCGGCCCCCGGGCCCAGGCAGGCGACGTCACGCCCGAGAGCGAGATTGTCGCGCGCCGGATCATTCGCACCCGCCGGCGGCCCAGAACGCCCGTTGCGCTGATCAGCCTGAGCCACCGCGAGGCCGAGACACAGGCCTGGATCGAGAAGATGCCCGCCCACCGGATCGAGCATGTCGGATCGTCGCTGAAATTCTGCCTGCTTGCCGAGGGCAAGGCCGATGTCTACCCGCGGCTGGTCTGCCTCAAGCAGTGGGACATTGCCGCCGGCGACGCGGTGTTGCGGGCCGCCGGCGGCGTAACCCTCGGCCTGGACGGCGAGCCGCTGCGCTATGGCGTCGACAACGCCGATTTCGGCTGCGCCCGCTTTGTCAGTTGGGGCGAGGCGCCAGACCGCGAATTCGCGGTGGAGAACGCCTGAGCCATGGCCGCGCTGTCATTTTCGGGACAGTCCGGCGTAACCGGCCTTCATGCCGGGATAGGCCGAACCTGTCCCACATTCTCATAGATGCCCTTCCAGACGATCTTCCACAGCGTGATCAGCAGCGAGTTCCGCCCGAAATACATCTCCCTGACATCGACCTGATGCGGAGCGGCCTCGGTCGCCCAGTCAAGCACCAGCTTTCCCGCCGGCGCCGCCGGTGTGACAGCCGTATCGCTGACAAAGATCCCCGGGCCGATCTGCAGCACCCAGTCCGTCGAGGGGGTCTGCAGGAACGCATTGACGATGCCCTTGAGCACGATCAGCGCCGCGTCTCCGCCCGCATTGACATTGAACAGCCGGGAGAGCACATCGACATTGTCGCGGACATTGGCCGGCACCGTGTAGTCGAGGTTGACCGCCAGATTGTAGCGCCCCGCCGTGGGCGCGCCGAGCGGAAGGTCCAGCACCCAGACCATGACGGTGCAGTAGCCGCAATGGGGCAGGTCGGTGAAATAGTTCGCATGCCCGATGGCTGCCCCGTTGTTGGCCACCACATGTCCGGCCGGGTTCAGCGCCCAGATCGGCGTCGCGCCGCCGGTGCTGGCGGCCACGGCAACCAGTTCGGAATGCATCTGCATGTGTGTGCTGTACTGTTCGGGCTGTGCGGGTGGCCAATTGACGGTGGTCTCCGCCTTCTGCGCGCCACCGGCATGGTAGCGGACAAAGGGCCTGTGCTGTTGAATGGCGGCCTGGATCGCGATGATGGATTGTTCAGCGATGGCGACCAGAGGCGCAAGCTCCTGTGCGCTCAGCGATGCTTTCCAGCGAATGCGTGGCATGGCGTTTCCTCTTTGTGTCAACCGCATCGGATCGTTTGCGAACGACCGTGAAACGGGAAACCCGGCGCTCCTGGAAGAGGCGGGCGGACCTCACTCCCTCTGGGGAGCCGGAACGCCAGGCCGGGGCTATGGGGGCCCGTGACAGGCCTGTCACGGGCCTGTTCCGGGCCTATTGCGGATTGATCAGGTTGATGGTCGTTCCCATGATCAGGGCGGTCTCCGCGGTCGATTCCCCGCTGAAGGTGTTGGTGGCCGAATCCGCCTTCCAGCCGGATGAGGAACTTCCGCCGCCGCCGGAGAAGTTGAACGGGCCGATGCGCAGACCCGCCGAAACCTCCCATCTTTCGGAGAAGGATTTGAAGGTGGAATTGCTCACCGTGATGGTGAACGACGGCTTGTAGCACACCAGCATGCCCACCTTCTGCACCGACATGATGCCGTCGGGGCCCCAGACGGCCTTGTCGCCGCTGCCGCCATAGGGCTGGTAGCCGCGAATGAAGGGGCCGTTCTGGATGGCGGTGACGAAGGCGCCATTGTACCAGCGCGACGCGCCGATCGAGATCTGGTCCCACGCCTTGAAGCTGATGTCGACCTTGAGCGAGTTGTCGGAGGCGAACTCGTCGACCCGCTCCCAGGAGCCGCCCACATTGACGCTCCAGAACACCTTCTTGATCGAGGCGCTGCCGCCCGCCCAGGTCTTCTTGTAGTCATATTCGGACTGGGAGTTGTCGAAACCGATCTTGCCGCTCGAGCCGCCTGTGCCGGCCTTCACCTTGTTCAGCCAGGTCGTCGAATCCATCGAGATGGAGTATCCGGGAACGGCGGGAAACGCCGACAGGGAAGGATCCTGCAGCTTGGTGTAGTAGTCCTGGTTGTCGTGCCGATCCTGCGCGTCCTTTAACCCCGGCGTGGTGGTTTCGGAGAGCAGTTGATTGTAGACGTTCTGCTGCGCCTGGACATTCTTGTAGGCTGAATCGAGTTGCGCCTGCCATGACCGTCCACCCATCGTTCCCAGCCATTCGGTGTAGGTCGGGGTGTTGGTTCCTCCGGTTTCGGTCTGGTAGGCGTCGACCGACTGCTTGTAGATCGTGTCGTAGTTGTTGGCGGCAAGCTGCAGCATGTTGCGCGCCTGCTCGATGTCGGCCTTCAGCTTGGGATCCGAAGTCGCAGCGCTGACCACGTTGAGCATCGCGCCGTAACTGTCGTTGAAGGCGGTGCCGGCGGAGACATACTCCCCGGTGGCGCTGAACTGAGGCACTGTGGAGCAGAAATCCCACTGCGCGGCGCTGGTGTAGCCCGTGGGCACGATCGGCCAGTCCCAGGTCGTGAAGGGATAGATCAGCTGGAAGTTGTTCGGCGAGAGATTCAGTCCGTCCACCATCGCGCCGTAGAGGTGGTTCCAGGCCTTGTCGTTGGCGTTGATGCTTTCGGGAAGAACAAGCGGGTGCTCGCTTGAAAGGGCAATCGGGTCCTGGGCGTCAAAGCCCTTCATCTCATGATCGGTTTGGGTCAGTACCTTGCGCATAACGTCTCCTCACGCGTTGGGTTTCACGTCCGCGTCACAAGCAGACCACCTGCAAGGCACGCATGGGCGCCGTTCCCGCCGTCATGGCGGACCGGCCTCTGTGCAAGGCACACGTTTCCGTTTGCCGGATGCACCCATTCGGCACTTGCTTCTCCGGGATTGCGGCAATGCGCCAGACCGGTTCCGCAAGCGTTGAAGCTTGGGAACAACGGGAACATGACTGGCGACCGGACCGTTCCGGACCGTTCTTTTCTGCTTCTGACACTCCGAGTGTGTGTGCACTTAATAATATAGTCAATCAGAAAATACACTTTATAGGTGTTTTCTGTGGCATGCGGATTTCACTCGGGTTGTGCCGCAAGGATAGGGTGTTGATTTGTCTGGTGAAGTCACACGGGCGCTGTCAGGCCATGTCGCGCCGGAAGCCGCTGGATGAGCCCGGTCTCGTATTGTCGGCCGGTTCGGGTCGCAACGGACAGCGCTTTTGGGGCGTGTCCATTCAAACCCGATCCCGCGCCCTGCGATGATGGGGCGAACCGGGTCAGGCGACCCGGTCGGACTCGCGCCAGTCCGGAGCGAACCAGGGTTTGAGATTGCTCGGCGCCAGCGGCTGGCGGCCGAGAATGTGATCGGCGGCCTTCTCGCCGGTCATGATCGACGGGCCGTTGAGGTTGCCGTTCGTCACGCGCGGGAAGATCGAGGAATCGGCAACCCTGAGACCGTCGACGCCGATCACCCGTGTTTCGGGATCGACGACCGCCATTCTGTCGTCAGCGCGCCCCATCCGGCACGTGCCGCAGGGATGGTAGGCGCTTTCGGCATGCTCCCGGATGAAGGCGTCGAGTTCGTCGTCGCTCCGGCAGTCCGCGCCAGGCTGGATTTCCCGGCCCCGGAACGGATCGAAGGCGGGCTGTGCGAAAACCTCGCGGGTGATCCGGATTGCCCGGCGGAAATCGCGCCAGTCTTCCGGGTGGCTCATGTAGTTGAAGCGGATCACCGGCGCGTCCTTGGCTTCACCGGATCTGAGCGTCACCGCCCCGCGCGAGGGCGACCGCATCGGCCCGACATGGGCCTGGAATCCGTGCATCGGGGCGGCGGCCTTGCCGTCGTAGCGGATGGCGCCGGGCAGGAAGTGGAACTGGATGTCGGGATAGGGGACACCCGGTGCCGAGCGGATGAAGCCGCAAGCCTCAAACTGGTTGGAGGCCCCGAGCCCGCGTCTGAAGAACAGCCACTGCGCGCCGATCAGCGCCTTGGAAAACAGGTTGAGTTTCGAATAGAGCGTGATCGGTTGGATGCACTCCTGCTGGATGTAGAGTTCCAGATGGTCCTGCAGGTTCGCGCCGACGCCGGGCCTGTCGGCAACCACATCGATCCCGTGTTCCGCCAGGTGCGAGCCCGGGCCGATGCCCGAGAGCATCAACAGCTTGGGCGAGTTGAAGGCCGAGGCGGCAATCACCACCTCACGCGTTGCCTTAACTACCTGAATCGATCCGTGAGCTTCCAGTTCGACGCCTGTTGCACGGTGATTCTCGATCACCACACGCCGCGCCAACCCTTTGACAAGTCGAACATTCTTGCGCTTGAGCGCGGGCTTCAGATAGGCTTCGGCCGTGGACCAGCGCTGCCCCTTGTGGATGGTCTGCTCCATCAGGCCGAAGCCTTCCTGGCGCGACCCGTTATAGTCCCGGGTCACCCCGTAGCCGGCTTGACGCCCGGCCTCGATAAAAGCGTTGAACAGCGGATTGGTCGCGGGCCCTCGCCGGACATGCAGTGGACCGCCGGTGCCCCGCCAGCCGTCCTCGCCGCCGATGCCGCCATCCTGGTGCGAGGTCTCCATGCGTTTGAAATAGGGCAGCACGTCGGCAAACGACCAGCCGGCAGCTCCCTGTTCGGCCCAATGGTCGAAGTCCCCCGCATGCCCGCGCACGAACACCATGCCATTGATCGAGGATGAGCCGCCGATCACCTTGCCGCGTGGCGCTGCAAGCCGCCGGTTGTTGAGGTGGGGTTCCGGCTCCGTCGAGTAGCCCCAGTCGTAGATCCCCATGTTCATCGGGTAGGAGAGTGCCGCCGGCATCTGGATGAACGGGCCGAAGTCCGATCCGCCATGCTCGATGACGATGACGGAATGCTTGCCGTCCTCGCTCAGTCGGGCGGCCATGGCCGAGCCTGCCGACCCGGCGCCGACGATGACGAAATCTGCTTGCATTGAGGACTCCAATACCAAAGGTCTCTCCGTTCAGCGCGCCCGGTGCTGGCGCACATCTGCTGGAATCGAAGGTCGATAGAAAATCGGTGCATTGAGCAGCTTGCCCCGAGTATAGCTCATGGCTATAATCGGAGCATGAAGGCGATCCGCTACACACGCGAAGCAAAGAAAAGCATCGATCGCATGCAGCCAAAACGAAAGGCAGCGGTGCTTTCCAAAATCGAGGCTTATGCCCGCGGCGAAAGCGTGGACATAAAGAAGATGCAAGGCAGCACGGATTATCGCATTCGTGTCGGCAAGGATCGCATTATCATCAATGATCAAGGTGTCGTGGTCATGGTGGTAAGCGCCAGCCCGCGCGGCCAGCTTCACAAGGGATGAAATGACATGGGTGAGATTCAGAAGCTGACCATTGACGGCAAGAATTACGTTCTTGTCAGTGAAGAGGATTATGAGGATCTGATCGACTCTCTCGAAGCCCAGGCGATAATGGCGCGCGTTGCCGCGGGAGAGGAGACATTCCCTCATGAACTGGTCGTCGAGTTGTCTCAGACTGACAGCCGCATCCGCACCTACCGCAAGTATCGCGGGATGACCGGAAGCGAGCTTGCCGCGGCCGCGGGCATTTCCCAGCCGCACCTCTCCGATATCGAAAACGGCAAGAAGGCCGGTTCGGTCGATGTGCTCAAGCGCATCGCAACCGCCCTTCGTGTCGATCTCGACGATCTGGTGGTGTGACAAGGCCATTTCCCGGACCTCAATAGGGGCTGTCGACAGGGCCGGTGGCCACGTAGACGCTCTTGAGGCGCGTATAGTGCTCGATGGCCGCGCGCGAATTCTCGCGCCCGATGCCCGATTGCTTGACGCCACCGAACGGCGCTTCCACCGGTGTGAGGTTGTAGGTGTTGATCCAGGTGGTGCCCGCATCGAGGTTCGAGACCACCCGGTGGGCGCGGGTCAGGTCGGAGGTGAAGACGCCCGCCGCGAGACCGAACTCCGTGTCGTTTGCCCGCGCGACAGCCTCGTCCTCGTCATCAAAGGCGAGCACGCTCATCACCGGACCGAAGATTTCCTCGCGCGCGATGGTCATGTCGTCGGTGACATCGGCGAACACGGTCGGCTGGATCCAGGCCCCGTTCTCGAAGCCTTGTAGTTCGGGCACGCCGCCGCCCGTTATCAGACGCGCGCCCTCGCGCTTGCCGCTTTCGATGTAGCCGAGCACCTTGTCGCGCTGCGCGGTCGAGACCATCGGTCCCAGATGGGTGTCGGGATCGAGCGGATTGCCGAGCCGGATGGCTTCGGTCCGGGCTTTCAGCCGGTCGAGGAAGCGGTCATGCAGACCGCGCTGGACGAACACGCGCGTGCCGTTCGAGCAGATCTGCCCGGTCGAATAGAAATTGCCAAGCATCGCCCCGCCGATGGCGCTTTCGAGGTCGGCGTCGTCGAACACGAGGATCGGCGACTTGCCGCCGAGTTCCATCGTCACCGCCTTGATGGTGGGCGCGGCGGATGCCAGCACCTTGGCGCCGGTCGGAACCGAGCCGGTGAGCGACACCTTGGCGACGCCCGGATGCGAGGCAAGGGCCGCCCCCACATCGCCATGGCCCTGCACCACGTTGAAAAGCCCGTCGGGCAGGCCCGCATCCTTGAAGGCTTCGGCGAGCAGCAGCGCTGTCAGCGGCGTCGTTTCCGACGGCTTGAATATGAAGGCGTTGCCGCAGGCAAGCGCCGGGGCCGATTTCCAGGCCGCGATCTGGATCGGGTAGTTCCAGGCGCCGATTCCGGCACAGACCCCGAGCGGCTCGCGCCGCGTGTAGACGAAGTCGCCGCCCAGATCGACATGTTCGCCGGTGATCGCGCCCGCCAGCCCGCCAAAATACTCGAGCGCATCGGCGGCGGAAGCCGCGTCGGCCACCAGCGTTTCCTGGATCGCCTTGCCGGTGTCGAGCGTCTCGATGCGGCTGAGCTCCGCGTTGCGCTCGCGCAAAAGCTGTGCCGTGCGCAACAGGATGCGGCCGCGCTCCACGCCGGGACGCCGCGCCCAGGCCGGCTGCGCGGCGCGGGCGGCAGCCACGGCCTTCTCGATCACCTCCGGCGTCGCCGAATGCAGCCGCGCGATCACCTCGCCGGTGGCCGGATAGACGCTCTCGAAGGACGGTCCCGAGGCGTCCTCGCGGTATTGTCCGTTGATGTGATGGGATGCTTTCGGCTGTGCGGCGGTCATTGTCCGGCCTCTCGCTCTTTCGTGTTCATGTCTCGGCGGTTCCCGCCTTCAGGCCCGGCCGGAGCCGAACCATCTGTCCTTCATCTCGCGCAGGAAGACGGGACTCATTCCGAACCCGGCCGCGTCCCCGATCACCGCGTCGATGCCGCAGTTCGGGCACAATGCCGTCCATTCGCTTTCCGCGCGGCTCTTGTCCGTCCAGTGCAGCACGGCGCTCGCCGTGAAGACGCTCTCGCAGTGAAAGCAGCCGCAGCGCCGGCTCCTTTCGAGCTCCGCGCGATTGTGGACTGAGTGGCTCTGGGCCCGTTCGAGTTCCTGCCTGTTCATCATTCGCCGCGCGGAAACCGTTGGGATTCTTCGAGGATGTTGAGATCCATGTGGTTGCGCATGTAGCGTTCCGAGGCCTTCTGCAGCGGCTGGAAATCCCACGGGTAGTAGTTGCCGTTCCGCAGCGCCTCATAGACCACCCAGCGCCGCGCCTGGCTCTGCCGCACCTCGGCGTCATAGGCCGCCATGTCCCAGCGGGCCCGGACCTGGCGCATATAGCCGGCGACCCGTTCCACATGCGCCGGATCGTCCGCAAGGTTGGTCAGTTCATCCGGGTCGGCGTCCAAATCGAACAGTTGCGGCGCATCGAGTTCGCAATGGATGAACTTGTATTTGCCGTCCCGTATCGCCACCAGCGGCGCCTCCGAGCCTTCCGCGGCATATTCCATCAGCACCGGGGCGGAGCGCGTGCCGCCCTCGATCACCGGCGCCAGGCTTTCGCCGTCGGTCCAGGGCGCGACTTCTTCAAGGGAAACACCCGCGAGATCGGCCAGTGTCGGCGTGATGTCGAGGTTCGAGGTCGGCGCCGGAACCTTGCGTCCATCGGCGCCGGGGACCGCGATCATCAGCGGCACCCGCGCCGATCCTTCGAAGAAGCTCATCTTGAACCACATCCCGCGCTCGCCCAGCATGTCGCCATGGTCGGAGCAGAACACCACGATGGTGTTGTCGGTCATGCGCGTGGCGTCGAGCGTGGCGAGAATGCCGCCGATCTTGTCGTCGAGATAGGAGATATTGGCGAAATAGGCGCGGCGTGAGCGGCGCACATTCTCTTCCGTGATGTCGAAGCGCTCGCTGTCATTGGCGTTGTAGAGCCGCTGCGAATGCCGGTCCATCTGATCATGGGGGATCGGCTTGATGCGCGGTTCGAGATGCTCGCAATCCTCGTAGAGATCCCAGTACTGCTTGCGCGCCACGTAGGGGTCGTGCGGATGGGTGAACGAAACCGTCAGCGCCCAGGGCCGTGCATCGGGATCATCGCTGGTGCGCGCCAGCTGGTGCAGCTTCTGGGTGGCGAAAAACGCAACCTCGTCGTCATACTCCATCTGGTTGGACGTCTCGGCCACGCCCGCGCCGGTGACGGAACCCAGATTGTGATACCACCAGTCGATCCGCTCGCCGGGCTTGCGGTAATCGGGCGTCCACCCGAAATCGGCGGGGTAGATGTCCGTGGTCAGGCGCTCCTCGAAGCCGTGCATCTGGTCCGGCCCGACAAAATGCATCTTGCCCGACAGGCAGGTGTAGTAGCCCGCGCGCCTCAGGTGATGGGCATAGGTCGGGATGTCGGAGGCGAACTCGGCGGCATTGTCGTAGACCCGGGTGCGGCGCGGCAGTTGGCCGGACATGAACGAGGCGCGGCCTGGCGCACACAGCGGCGAGCCGGTATAATTGTTCGAAAACCGGGTCGAGCGCTGGGCCAGCTTCTTCAGGTTCGGCGCGTGCAGAAAGTCCGCCGGCCCGTCGGGAAACAGGGTTCCGTTGAGTTGGTCCACCATCAGGATCAGGATGTTGGGCCGTTTCGTCCCGGTCTTTGCGGCTGTCACAGTGTTCTCCCCCTTATTTCGAGCAGTTGTGTCTCGATGTGATCTTCCACCAGCGCCGCCGCGTCGTGGCGGGCCGGATCGGCGTTGAGCGCCTTGCGGATGTAAAGCCCGTCGATCATCGCCGCGGCGCCCTCGGCGATGCGCTGTGCATCGCGCTCGCCCGCAAGCGGCCGGAGCCCGCTCATCAGGTTGGAATGAAGTCGCCGGGCATAGACGGTGAGCAGCCGCCGGATTTCCGGCGCGCGTTGTGCGTCGACATAAAAGGCGAGCCAGGCTGCAACCACCTCGTCCGAGAACTGCTTTTGCGAAAAGCTCGCCGCCACGATCGCCGACAACCGCGTCCGCGGGCTGCGCGCGGTCGAAAGGGCGGCCACGGCATCGCTCCTGAGATCGCGCAGGAGCGCGCGGATGGATTCGGTGATCAGCCGGTCCTTCGAGCCGAAGTAATGATGCGCCAGCGCCGGAGAGACGCCCGCGCGTCCGGCAATGTCGGACATCGTCACGGCCATCGAGCCATGCGCGCCGATGGCTTCGATCGCGGCGTCTGTCAGCGCCTTGCGTCGAATGGGTTCCATACCGATCTTGGGCATGTCCTGGTCTCCTGGGAACGACAAGCCGTGTCTCTCACTCGCCCCAGGTTAATTTTGATTGACTGACCAATCAACAAAAAAACGAAAATGTGAAACAGGTGTCGCGGTCGGCTGTGGCCACCGGCAGGATCCCGGGAACCGAAATCGTGGCGGATCCGGCGCCTGCTGTGGATATCCGCTAGGGCGCGCGCGTGGGGTCGGGACCTGTGTCAGTGTCTTCGGTCACAGCCGGCACGCCGGTGGCAATGATCGTCTCTCCGACCGGGGCGGGGCTTTCGGCCCGTTCGGGGGCGCGCAACTCGCGGAAGCCGATGTAAAGGCCTGCGCCGATGATGAGTATCATGCCGCCCAGCGTGTTGATCCGCGGCGTCTCGTCGAAGATCAGCCAGGCCGCGAGCGTTCCGAAGGGAAGATAGGCATAGTCGAAGGGCGCGATCAGGCTTGCACTGGCCACCTGGTAGGCGCGGTTGAGGAGGATGAAGCCGGTCATCCCGACAAGGCCAAGCAGCAACAGCTGTCCGAATTGCGCGGCATCGGGGATCACGAATTCGAAGCGCAGATGATGAAAGTCCGGCCCCATCGGCGCCAGTTCGTTGAGGAGCCAGCCCACCGGCCATATCATCATGCCCGAAAAGCCGATCGTCCAGAGGCCCATCGTGAGGCTGCTTTCGCCGTCGCCCACGCGCCTGGTCAGGATCATCGACGCCGCATAGGTCACGGCGCAGCCGAGCGGCAGCAGCGCCACCCATTGAAAGCTGTCCTTGCCGGGAGCGAGCGCTATGAGTACGCCGGCAAACCCCGCGATCAGGGCGGCGATCCGGTGCACGCCCATTCGCTCCCCCAGAAATAGCGCCGCGAGGATGCCGATGAACAGCGGCGCCGAGAAAAAGATCGTGGAAACCTGGGCAATCGTCATGAAAGGGAAGGCGGCGTAAAACATCGCGAACCCGCACGTCAGCAGGGTCGCGCGCACCAGATGTATGGGCCATAGCGGCGTGTAGAGCCGGTGGCTGCCTCCGATCAGAAGAATGAGCGGCGCGAGCACCAGGATCGAGACACAGGCTCTTGCGAATATCAGCATCCAGAGCGGCTGGATTTCCATCAGGCCCTTGACCATCAGGTCCTGCCCGACGAAGAACCACATGCCGGTCACCACGCATGCGATCCCTTCGACGGCGCGCGACGCGGGAGGGGCGGCAGCGGCAGGCAAGGCAGTCATCGGCGGCTCCGGATCCTGGCGGCTTTAGCGAACCGAACCTCGCCGGAGCCGGTCCCGCCGGACGGCGTCGTTCTGAGCCGGACGGGGACTGTCGAAAAGCTTGCAGATTTTTCGTTGTCGCACGCGCCAGTCCGCGACACGGCGGCCAAAAACATGGTCGATGAAGGATCTGTTTCCCGGGCCGCATGTCCGCCCCTTTACAAAATGTGCCGCCCGACCAAGACTGCGCGCCAGCCTTCGACGGAGTCCGGGAGAGAGACAACATGACAGCCTGCATCATCGGATGGGCGCACACGCCCTTCGGCAAACACAGCGACGACACCGTCGAGAGCCTGGTGACGCGGGTTGCGCGCGAGGCGATCTCGCATGCCGGCCTTGAAGCCTCGGAAATCGACGAGATCTATCTGGGGCAT
The DNA here is from genome assembly GCA_040218025.1 of Hoeflea sp. GTDB lineage: Bacteria > Pseudomonadota > Alphaproteobacteria > Rhizobiales > Rhizobiaceae > Hoeflea. The sequence goes on from JAVJQD010000007.1 coordinate 16,660, forward strand.
TTCAATGCCGGCTTCTCCGCCCAGGATTTCACCGCAAGCCTGGTGCTGCAGGCGGACGACGATTTCCGCTTCAAGCCCGCCACCCGGGTCGAGAACGCCTGCGCCACAGGGTCTGCCGCCGTGCACCAGGGCATCAAGGCCATTCGCGCCGGCGCCGCGCGCCGGGTGCTCGTCGTGGGTGTCGAGCAGATGACCACGACGCCGGGGCCCCAGATCGGCGCCAACCTGTTGAAGGCCTCCTATCTGCCCGAGGATGGCGATACGCCTGCGGGCTTCGCCGGTGTCTTCGGCAAGATTGCCGACAGCTACTTCCAGAAGCATGGCGACCAGTCCGACGGCCTTGCGGCCATCGCCGCCAAGAACCACAAGAACGGTGTCGAAAACCCCTATGCCCAGATGCGCAAGGATCTGGGCTTCGATTTCTGCCGCACCGAGAGCGAAAAGAACCCGTTTGTCGCAGGCCCGCTCAAGCGCACGGACTGCTCGCTCGTCTCCGACGGCGCGGCGGCCATCGTGATTGCGGATGTGGCGACAGCCATGCAGGCGCCCCGCGCGATCCTGTTCCGGGCCGCAGAGCACGTGCAGGATTTCCTGCCGATGTCCAAACGCGACATCCTCGCCTTCGAGGGTTGTGCGGAAGGCTGGAAACGCGCTTTTGCCAGCTCAAGGACCTCGCTCGACGATCTCTCCTTTGTCGAAACCCATGATTGCTTCACCATCGCCGAACTGATCGAGTACGAGGCCATGGGCCTCGCCAAACCGGGGCAGGGCGGCGCGCTGGCCATGAGCGGCGAGACCGCGAAGGACGGCCGCCTGCCGGTCAATCCTTCCGGCGGACTCAAGGCGAAAGGCCACCCGATCGGGGCCACCGGCGTGTCCATGCATGCGCTCACCGCCATGCAGCTTGCGGGCGAGGCCGGCGGCATCCAGGTCCCGGGCGCCACGCTCGGCGGCATCTTCAACATGGGCGGCGCCGCAGTCGCCAACTACGTTTCGATCCTCGAGCGCATCCGTTGAGCCGGGGCCTCGCCGCCCATGGCATCGAAGGCCATGTCGTGGTCACCGGCGGGGCGTCCGGGATCGGCGAGGCGACGGTTTCCGCGCTGGTGGACGAAGGAGTTGCCGTCACCATCCTCGATGCCGACGAGCGTGCCTGCGCCCGGGCCGAGCAGCGCTACGAGGGGGAGGACGTCACGGTTCATGTCTGCGATGTCACCGACGAGGATGAAGTGGCCGACTGCCTCTCGCAGGCCGTGGCGATCTTCGGCCCGGTGACGGGCCTCGTCAATTGCGCCGGCATAGCCCGCGACCTGCCGGCGGAGAAAACCAGCGCCGAGATCTTCCGCCAGATCCTCGATGTCAATCTGACCGGCAGTTTCGTCACCTGCCGCGCGGCGCTGGACCAGATGGGCGACGCGCTCGCCATCGTCAATCTCTCTTCGGTGTCGGGACAGCGCGCCAATGCCGGACGCGTCGCCTACGGCGCCTCCAAGGCCGGCGTGATTATGATGAGCCAGGTGCTCGCCAATGAATGGGGCGCATCCGGCGTTCGCGTCAATGTCGTCGCGCCCGCCCCGGTCGACACTCCGCTGATTGCCGGGCTTCACACCGCGGAGGACCGAAGGCGCTGGAGCGCCCGCATCCCGCTCGGTCGCTACGGCCGCCCGGAGGAGGTGGCCGACGCCATCCTGTTCCTGCTTTCGCCCAAGGCCGGTTATATCAACGGCCACGTGCTCAACGTCGACGGCGGGTTTGCCTCTTCGGGAATCCTTTCCGGCCGTTGAACAGGGCTTTCGGTCCGGAAACCTTGCGATATCGCTGGCGCTGGCGAGGGGCAGGCTTTCATGCCCGCTGCAACCTCAGCCTGCGTTCATGCGCGTGGCTGGCCGGTATTTGTCATCCGGAACCGATGCAACAATAACTCTCCTTTCCGTGCGGCATGCTGGAATATAAATCAATTAAAATTTTCATAAAATAATATGAATTAAGATTAATTGTCATTTAATCAGTCAATATAGAGGTCTCAATTGATCTGAAATCGGACAAATACTAGGCTTGCCGCGAGATTGAATGAACTTGCGAGGGGAAAATGCGAGAGAATTTCAATATCGCTGAATTGGTTCAAAGGTCCGCCGTGTCGTTTCCGGACAGCGCCGCCGTTTCGTGCGGGCGCGCCTCCCTGAACTATGCGGGCTTTGCCGACGCCGCCAGACGCCTTGCGGGTCAACTCGCCTCAGGATTGAGCCACGGCCGGTGCGGCATTCTGGGTTCCCGATCCATTGAGGCCTGCGTGGCGATCATCGGAACTGCCTGGGCCGGAGGGACCTATGTTCCGATCAGTCTGAAATACCCCGAGCAGCGGATCGTCGAACTGCTCAAGATGCTCGATCTCGATGTTCTCATTGTCGATCGCGCGGGTGCGAAGCTACTGAGCGAGAAGGTTCGCGCCCATTGTCCCGAGCTCGTCCTGATTCCCGGCGAACGGCTCGGGGCGTTTGTCGCCGATGGCGCTCCGGTCGCCGACGACGGTGGTGCCGGTCCGGAAACGCCGCTCATGCTGGATGCGGACCACCTCGCCTATATCGAGTTCACATCCGGAACCACCGGCATGCCCAAGGGCGTGATGGTCTCGGCCGGTGCGGTCGCAAGCTACATCGACGCGATGCGCGGCTGGTACGATTTTGGTCCCGAAGACCGCGCGGCCGAAACCTGTGACATCACCTTCGACCTGTCTGTCCACAACATGCTGATGACCTGGCAGGCGGGGGCCTGTCTTCACATCATGCGGCCGCTCGATCTCGTCACTCCGGCGCGTTTCATCAACAAGCACCGGATCACCACCTGGCTCTCGGTTCCCTCGCTGGTGGCGCTGTCGAAGCAGACTGCGGAACTGGCGCCGGGATCGCTGCCGTCGCTCCGCATTTCGCTGTTCTGCGGCGAGGCGCTGCCCGTCGAGGTCGCGCGGGGCTGGATGGCGGCGGCCCCCAACAGCGTCGTTGACAACATCTACGGCCCGACCGAAGCCACCATTGCCTGTCTGCGTCAGCCCTGGTCCGATGGCGGCGTGGTGACCCGTTCGCGGGATGTGGTCGCCATCGGTGCGCCCTATCCCGGCATGAAGACGATGATCGTCGATGCCGAAAACAATCCGCTTCCCGATGGGGTACCGGGTGAAGTCGCGCTTGGCGGAGCCCAGCTTGCGCAAGGCTATTTCGGCCAGGAGGAATTGACCGCCGAGCGCTTCCCGATGATCGATGGCGAGCGCTGGTATCTCACCGGCGACCGCGGCTACCGTGACGAGAACGGCGTGTTTCATCACCTGGGACGCCTCGACAACCAGGTCAAGATCAACGGTCACCGCGTCGAGCTTGAAGAGATCGACACCGGCATGCGGTTTGCCGCCAATGCCGGCATGGCCTGTGCCGTGGCCTGGCCCGTCGCTCACGGCAACGCCATGGGTGTCGTCGGCTTCTGCGCCGGCACGGCCATGGAAGGCGCCGATATCCGCCAGAGGCTGCGCGACCGCCTGCCGCCGCACATGGTGCCCTCCGAGGTCCGCGTCATGGAAACGCTGCCGCTCAATGGCAACGGCAAGGTCGATCGCAAGGCGTTGTTCGCTCTCCTTGAAGAGCAGAACGCCAACACGGAGATTGCATCTTGACCGCCATTGACGCAGACCTGAGGCCACAATCTTCAACCAGTCTCTACAATCCGCTTGCGCTGCGCAGGCTCTGGCTCGGCATGGACGGGAACGACCGTGCCATCGCCTGGGCGCAGTCCTGGCTTGGCATCGCAGTCATTCATGCGGGCCTCGTCCTGTGTCTTGCGGCAATTCCCTATATCAGCGACAAGCATCTCGCTCTGATCGCCATCACTCTTTTCATGACGGCGGTCCTTCCCAAAAGGCGCGGGATCGTGCTGGCGGTCATGGGCGGCGCTTATTTTCTGCTGCGTCCCTTCAGAAACTCCATGAACAACGACCATTTCTTCGGAATCTGGTCCGATATCGGCTTTGTCACCACCAATGCCTTCGCCGGCACCGCTCTTTTCGGCCTCGCATTCGTCGCCGTCCTTCTGCTGTTGATCGAAAACCAGCGCCGAAAAATCCTGCCGCTTGTTGCGGATCGTCCGGTTCTGTCCCTTTTCACCGTGTTGGCAACGCTGACAGGCATCACGCTTGTCGCCCCGCAGGACAGCATGGTCTTCAGATCCGCCTGGGTGATCGTCGCCTATCTCGCCTCGACCTTCTTTTTCATCGGCTACATCCTTATGGCCGCACGTCAGAAGAAGGCGCCGTCCAACACCACGCTTCTCGGATTTGTCCGGCCGGTCTGGGCCAACAGCGTCGTGCCGATCAAGGGGCCGGGCTATTTCGCCAAGTTCGAGGCCCGCACACCGGAGGATCTCGCCGTCACCCGGCTCAAGGGCCTCAAGCTCGCTGTCTGGGCGGCCATCCTGTTCTGGAGCGCGGAACTGATCTTTGCCCACGGAGTGCGCGGACAGTTGGGGCTTCCCGGCTTTGATGCCGTGATCCTTGCGACCGCAGCCGGAGAAGGCGGGTCGACCGCCCTCAACTGGATCGCGCTGTTCGTTCACTTCCTCGAAAAGGTCCTCCTTGTCGGCGCATCGATCCACGCGCTTGTCGCGCTCATCCGTGTCATTGGCTTCGGCATTCCGCGCGGCATGGTCAGCCCGCTCGCCTCACGCACGATCTCGGAGTATTGGGGACGGTACCTGTTCTATTTCAAGGAACTGCTGTCCGACTTCTTCTTCTTCCCGACCTTCCAGCGCTGTTTCAAGAAATATCCGCGCCTCAGGATCGCGTTTGCCACCTTCATGGCGGCGTTTGTGGGCAATGTGCTGTTCGACATGATCAGCGATGCGGGCACTTTCGGGCTGAACGGCTTCGGCGATACGATCACCAAGTACTACTCCTACACGCTCTATGCCGGCCTTCTGACTGTCGGGATCATCTGGTCCCAGATCTGGCAGACCAAGCCGCGCGCCGAAGACGGTTTCCTCCGCTACCACGTCTGGCCGCGGGTCATCGTCATCGGCTTTTTCGCCCTGCTGCAGGTCTTCGACGATTCCTCCGGGATCGTTCCTTTCGAAGACCGCCTCGTCTTCTTCCTCAGCCTGTTTGGAGTTGCGTAATGCCCCAAGACCCTGAAAAGCTCATCCGAACCGCGATCTCCGAACTTCTCGTCGAGGCCGGTCAGAGTCCGGACTTCGATGAAGCAGAGTCGCTTTTCGACAGCGGCAAGCTTGATTCCATCGCCGCAGTGACGCTTCTGACCATCCTGGAAGGCGAGCTCGGCATCGATTTGAGCGATCCGGATTTCGAAGTCGAGGAAATCGATACCTTCGCCGCGATCATGGAGCTTGCCAGCGAGCAGGCCGCCGCCTGACGCGTGAGGCGGGGGCAGCCTATCTACGGGGGATCGTCAGGGAAGGGGGAATTGCATTGGCTCCGTCCCGGCGCTTCACCGACACCCCGAGCGCAATCGCGCCCAGCACCAGCACGATGCCGGCCCATTGCCAGAGGCTGAAGATCTCGCTCATCCAGATCGTGCCGATCAGGGTTGCGACCACGGGGCTGGCGAGCGCCAGATAGGCGCCGCTAGGACCCAGCCGGGTAATGCCGCGATTCCAGACATAGTAGGAAAACGCGGTGCCAAGCAGGATCAGCCAGAGATAGCCGCCGAGCGCCGGCCCGTCGGGAACCGGCGGCGCCCCTTCCTTGATCCAGGCCACCGGCAACAGGATCAGCCCGCCAAGGACGAGCTGCCAGGTCGCCATCTCGAGCGGCTTGCCGTCACGGCCCCAGCGGTCGATCAGCACGGTTCCGACCGCCATGGAGCAGGTGCCGCCGATGGCCGCGAGAACGCCGATCAGGTCCGGCCGGTGGTCTGACGGCGACAAGACCAGCAATCCGACGCCGACCACGCCGGCAACTCCCGCCACCACCTGAAGCGGATGCGGCAGCCGCCGGATCAGGATCGACGACAGCGCGATGACAATCAGCGGCTGCACCGCCCCGAGCGTCGCCGCGAGCCCGCCCGGCATCCGTCCGGCGGCCACGAACAGCAGCGCGAAGAACAGCGCCATGTTGAGCGTGCCGAGCACCGCATAGCGCGCCATGACCTGCGGCGCGGGGATGCGCGGATTGATAGCCAGCAGCAGGAGCCCCCCGGCAAGCGCCCGTATCGCGCCCACGAAAAACGGATGGTCGGTCGGCAGGAACTCCGTGAAATTCACATAGGACGTCCCCCACAGCATCGGGCCGAGGACGGTGATCAGAATGGTACGCAGCATTTCGGGAAACGGCCTTCAGGTGGTGGTCCGGCGACCATACAGGTCCCGGCCGCGCTTGCAATCTCGGAACGCCCGTTCGTCGCTTGCCCCGAACCCGGAACCGGGCGCCGGACAAGCGCTCACCCGATGTTTCCGGGTCTCATGCCCTCTTCGAGCAACGCCACCACGCGGGCGGCAGCCTCCTGCTTGGTGATCCGGCCGTCGCCATTGCGATCGAGCCCGCGATTGAGCTTGTAGGCCCGCGATCCCTTGCGGAACAGCACATGGCCCGACGGTTTGCCGATGGCGCGCGGGTAAAGCACAGCCATGTAGGCGCTCTGTATGTCGCCGATCCGCCCCCGGTAGGGCGCCAGGTATGTTTCGACGTAATCGAGCTGGTCGATGGCGCTCATCCGGGCCAGTGCGGCGGTCGTTGTCCCCAGATCCAGCGCCGTCGCCGGCATGAACTGGATCAGTCCGGTCGCGCCCGAGCCGGCGCGGTTCACGATCGACGGATCGAAGCTCCGGCCGGTTTCGAAGGCCATGATCGCCATCAGGTGATCGGGCTCCATCCCGAGCCGTTCCGCAATCTCGATCACCTTCCGTTTGAAGCCATCGGGCACCCTGGCGCCCCAGGCGATCATCGTGCGGGCTCCGGCCGGATGCCCGACGAAATCGGCAGCCGGCGGCTTTTGGCCGGGGGCAGGGCCGGGAGCAGGGCCGGGAGCAGGGACGGACGGCGCCGAACGGCCGGGCCGCCAGGCAAAAAGGGTCGAGAACAGCATCGAGAGAAGGGAAGGACGGGTCATGAGGGGCTCCATTGTCCGGTTGGCGCCGGGACTGGCGCCGGAACCGAGTCTAGACGCGGGCCGGACCCTGTGGACGTTCCGAGGTCCCGATGGTCCTGTTCGCGCCTCGTCCCGGGGGGCCTCATCATCGGCCGGCGCAGCGCAGCGCTTCGAGATCTCATCCCCCGCGATGGCAATGATTTCAGGCCCCTGGGAGCCGGCGCACGTCATCTCGCCGCCCGCCGCGACACTTTCGGACAATTCGTCCGTGGACAGATCTGCCCTCGCCTGGGCGCGGATTTCTTCCCCGCTACTTGCCCAAAACCTCCGCTTCTGCGATCAGTCGGCCCTTCAGTCCGGCGCCCCGGCCGGTCGGAGATTCCAAGCCAGCGCCAGGAAACAGATGCCATGCAAAACCCCGTTCTTGTTGAAGTCACCCGTGGCCGGATGGTCGAAAGCCGTCATCGCGGCATGGTCTCGGTGGTCGATGCGGACGGAAAGCCGGTGATGGCGCTCGGCGAGGTCGCGACGCCTGTGTTTCCGCGTTCTGCGGTCAAGGCCATGCAGGCGCTGCCGCTCGTCGAATCCGGCGCCGCAGACGCCTATGGTTTCGGCGACAGCGAACTGGCGCTCGCCTGCGCCTCCCATTCCGGTGAGCCCGAACACATTCGGCTTGCGGGCGAAATGGCCGCCTGCGCCGGTCTTTCCGAGGCCGATTTCGAATGCGGTTCGCACTGGAGCACCGAATTCAAGGTGCTGATCGAGCAGGCCCGTTCCGGCCCCAAGCCGAACCAGCTCGGTAACAACTGCTCGGGCAAGCATGCGGGTTTCCTCTGCCTGGCCTGTCATTCCGGCGTCGATCACCACGGCTATGTCGGATACGACCACTTCGTCCAGTCGACCATCCGCGACGTCATGGAGGACCTGACCGGCGCAAGCCTCGGCCATGACAATTGCGGCACCGACGGCTGCTCGATCCCGACCTATGCCGCCCCGCTCGACCGGATCGCCCATGGCTTTGCCCGGATGGCGGCCGGCACGGGGCTCGGCCCCGAGCGCGCGAAAGCGTCCCGGCGGCTGATGTCTGCCTGCATGGCGGACCCCTTCTTTGTCGCGGGCTCCGGCCGCGCCTGTACCGAACTCATGCGCATCGCACCCGGCCGCATCTTCGCCAAGACAGGAGCCGAGGGCGTCTATTGCGCGGCAATTCCGGAGAAAGGCTACGGCATTGCGCTCAAATGCGAGGACGGCGCCACCCGCGGGGCCGAGGCGATGGTCGGCGCAGTGCTGGCCAGGCTGTTTGAAGACGAGGCGGAGCTCTCGGCCCGCCTTGCCTCATGGGCCGAAAAGCGGCTGAGCAACTGGAACGGCGTCGCGGTCGGGACGATCCGCCCGGTCGGCGCGCTCGCGTAAGCCGTCGCGGGACAAGGCGCCGAGGCTGTTTCGGCGAAGGCTTCAGGCCGCGCTGGCATCCGGGGGAACACCGGTGCCCGTAGGCTCCTGCGCTGCGCCGCCCCGCCGCACGGAACCCGGAGAATGGCCGAAGACCCGCTTGAACGCCCGGCAGAACGCCGCTTCCGACTGGTAGCCGAGATCCTGGGAAATCGCCGCCAGTCCCTCGGTCGTGTCGATCAGCTTGCCGCGCGCGATCCGCATCCGCCAATCGGTCAGGTATTTGAGCGGCGTCTGCCCGACAAGCTCCGAAAACCGCGCCGCGAAGGCCGAGCGCGACATGCCCGCCCGCATCGCAAGCTGTTCCACGCTCCAGTCGATGCCGGGATTGCGATGCATCAGCGCCAGCGACCGGCCGATCTGCGGGTCGCGCAGCGCCGCGATCCAGCCGGTGCCTGAGGCCGACCCGCTTTCGAGCCAGGTGCGGATCGCCTGGATCACCACCACATCCGACAGCCGCGTGATCACGGTTTCGCCGCCGGGTTTGAGCGAAGCCGCCTCGTTGGCGATGAAGCGCAGCGTGCTCTGCAGCCAGCCGCCGGCCTGATCGTCCCAGGCATCGATCATGATGATCTCCGGCAGCAGCTTGAGAAGATGTTCGGCTGCCACGTCATCGAAGCGGACCACGCCATACATGGTGCGCGTCAGCGCACCGCCGCCGCCATGACGCATGATCTCGTAGCGCTCGCTCACCTTTTCCACCGGCTGCTCGAACAGCGGCGCGCCTTCCATGCCTTCTGCGCTGGAGATCACATGCGGCGTGCTGTGCGGGATCAGCGCCAGGCTGCCGGGCTGCAGCAGTTGCGGCGGGTGACCCTCGAGCGTCAGCCAGCCGGCGCCGGAGGTCACGGTCACGAAGATCATCACGCCTTCGATCCTCGGGATGGCGATCGCCCAGGGCGCCGTCAGTTCGCCACGGCAATAGAGCGTGCCGGTCAGCCGCAGCATGTGCAGCGTTTCGGCAAGCGGGTCGGATGTCTCGGGTATGTTGGGATCGGGAGTGGACATGCAAAAAAAATTAGCCTCGGATTTGCGACTTGTCCAGCAGTTTGGACGAACTGCAAATAAATGCGGCGTTGTGATCATTGTTGATCCAGAGGGGGGCGTCTAAATGCCGCCCATCAACATTCAAGCCATGGAGCAACATCGTGAAAGACCAGCCAATCCTCGTCATCGGTTCGACCGGAAAGACCGGCAGCCGCATCGTCGCATCGCTCAAGGAGAAAGGCTTCGCAATCCGCGAAGGGTCTCGCAGCGCCGCCATCCCCTTCGACTGGGAGCAGCCCGAAACCTGGGGGCCCGCGCTCGAAGGCGTTTCGTCCGCCTATGTCTCCTATTTCCCGGATCTTGCCTTCCCGGGCGCTGCTGAAAAGATCGAGGCGCTGACGCGCGTCGCAAAGGCGGTCGGCGTGCGCAAGCTCGTGCTTCTGTCCGGTCGCGGCGAAGCCCATGCGGAGGCCTGCGAGGAGATCGTGCGTCATTCGGGCCTTGCCTTCACACTGGTGCGCGCCGCCTGGTTCGCGCAGAACTTCTCGGAAGGTTATTTGCAGGCGCCCGTGATCGAGGGCGTTGTTGCCCTGCCTGCCGGCGACATCAGGGAACCGATCGCCGATGTCGACGACATCGCCGAAGTGGCCGTCGCGGCCCTGACCGATGCCCGTCACGATGGCGAGCTTTACGAGATCACCGGTCCGCGGCTGTTGAGCTTCGCCGAAGCCGCCGCCGAGATTTCCCGGGCCGCCGGCATTCCGGTCCGCTATCAGCCGATCACGCTCGAACAGTTCCATGACGGCATGCTGGAAATCGCCGGCCCGCTCGTGGCCGACGTCTTCACCGAGATCTGCCGCGAAACCCTCGACGGCCATAACGCCTATCTCACCGACGGCGTTCAGCGCGCACTTGGCCGGCCGGCAACCGATTTCACCGAGTTTTGCCGCCGCGCAGCCGCAGGCGGCGCCTGGAAACAGGCCGCCTGATCCGAAACGCGCCCCCGACCAGGCGCAACTTATGAAAGGAACATCCCATGCCGGTCTCCATCCTCCACAAGACAGTTCTCATCGTCGCGGGATTGACCGCCCTTGTCATCGGCGGCTCTATGCTCGCCTCGCCGTTGGCCTTCTACGCAGGCTACGGCATCGCTCTTCCCTCCGATGTCAGCCTCACCAATGAGTTGCGCGCGTCCGGCGGCAGCATCGTCATGCTCGGGCTGCTGATATTGGGCGGCCTGGCGTTGCCCCGCTTCGCAATCGCCTCGACCCTGTTGGCCGCGGCCATGTTCCTCGCCTATGGCGCAGCCCGCCTCACCAGCATCGGGATCGACGGTCAGCCGTCGACAGGCCTGGTGACCGCCATGGCCGCTGAATTGTTCATCGGCGCGGCAAGTCTCTTCGCCCTGATCGCAGCGCGCAAGTCCGCCTGACAATTCCTCACCCGGCCGATCGGTTCGCGACCGGCCGGGCCCTTCTCAAACCCCGGGGCGTCCAGGCGCCCGCCAACCGAAAGCCACCGCCATGTCTGTCTGGTTTATCCTTCTTTGTGCCGTCGTTCTCATCGCCTACGCCGCGCTCGGCGGCGTGTTCCTCGCCTTTTCCGATTTTATCATGCGCTCGCTCGATCTTGTCCGGAACCAGTCCGGCATCGAGGCCATGCAGGTCATCAACGTCGAGATCATGCGGTCGGTCTTCATGGTCCTGTTCATGGGGATGGCCGTCGTCTCCATCTTCCTGGTTATCTACGCCTGGTTCTATGTCGATGGCGTCCCCGGCCGGCTGATCATGCTGTCCGGCGCGGTCTATTTCGCCGGGGTGTTCGTCCTGACCGCCGCCGGGAACGTGCCGCTCAACAACACATTGGCCGGTCTTGAAGCGCAGACGGCCGCAGCCCTTTCGTTCTGGAAGGAAAGCTACATGACCCGCTGGGTCGGCCTCAACAGCGTCCGGACGCTCGCCTGTTTCCTCGCCTCCGGCCTGACACTTGCGGCGCTCGTCATCCGCTGAAAACAGGCGCTGCGGGACCGAATGTCGCCAATGCCTTGATCGGCAAGCCGCCGCCCTCTATGTCTCGCCAGGGTCCGTCCGGATCCCGCACGCCGTCAGTCCGCCCTGCAGGCATTGCCTTGCAGGGCGCTGTCATGATCATGGAGTTCGCCTTGTCCGCTTTCGAGAATCTGCCTGTCGCCCCCGTCGCCGAAAAACGCCCCTTGACCGATGCAAGGCACGGCATCTCCCGAACCGACGACTACGCATGGATGCGCGATGCAAACTGGCAGGCCATGTTCAAGGATCCCTCCATTCTCGATCCCGCGATCCGCGCCCATCTTGAGGCGGAGAACGCCTATCAGGGCGTTGCCATGGCCGGCACTGTGGATCTGCAGAAGGAACTGTTTGCCGAAATGCGCGGCCGCATCAAGGAAGACGACAGTTCGGTGCCCGCTCCGGACGGCCCCTGGCTCTACGGCGTGCGTTATGTCACCGGCGGCGAGCAGCCCCGGCACTTTCGCATCCCCCGCGATGCCGGGGCAGGGGCAAGCGCCTCCGAACAGATCACGCTCGACGGCGACAAGGAGGCCGAGGGCAAGGCTTATTTCCGGCTTGCCGGCGCCGGGCATTCTCCCGACCACCGCCTCATGATCTGGGGGTATGACGACAAGGGGTCGGAGTTCTTCACATTGCGCGTCCGGGATCTGGAGACCGGTGAGGATCTCCCCGATCTTGTCGAAAACACGGGCGGAGGCGTCGCGTGGTCGGCCGGCTCCGACGGCTTCTTCTACACGGCCGTCGATGACAACCACAGGCCAAACCGGATCTATCACCACCGGATCGGAACGACCGCGAAGGAAGACACCCTGATCCGTGAGGAGCAGGATTCGGGTTTCTTCATGAGCGTTTCGGGCTCGAGCCTCGACGACTTCGTCTTCATTACCGTCAACGATCACGAAACCTCCGAATGCTGGGTCATGCCGGCCGACGATCCCGCCGCGATGCCGCGCCTTGTCGCCGGACGCGAGACCGGCGTCGAGTATTCGCTATGCGAAGGCGGAGAGGTGTTCTTCATCCTCACCAATGCCGGCGGCGCCAAGGATTTCAAGATCATGCAGGCGCCGGTGGAGGCGCCGGAAAGGAAAAACTGGGAAGAGGTGGTGGCGCACAAGCCCGGACGGCTGATCCTGTCGGTGAGTGCCTATCGCAATCATCTTGTCTGGATGGAGCGCGAAAACGGCCTGCCGCGCATCGTCATCCGCGACCGGACAACCGGTGCGGAACATGCCATCGCCTTTGACGAGGAGGCCTATGCGCTCGGCTTTCAGGGATCGATGGAATACGACACCGAAGTGGTGCGCTTCAGCTATTCGTCGATGACCACCCCGTCCGAACTCTACGACTACAACATGCGCACGCGCGAGCGCACGCTGCTCAAGCGTGACGAGGTTCCATCCGGTCACTCGCCCTCGGACTACGTCACCCGTCGCGTCATGGCCCCCGCCCATGACGGCGAGGAAGTCCCGATCACGCTGCTTTACCGACGCGACACGCCGCTTGATGGGACCGCGCCCTGCCTGCTCTATGGTTATGGATCCTACGGCATCTCGATCCCGGCCGGCTTCAACACCAACTGCCTCTCGCTGGTCGACCGTGGCTTTGTCTATGCCATTGCCCACATAAGGGGCGGCAAGGAAAAGGGATTTGGCTGGTATGAGGCAGGCAAGCGCGAGCGCAAGGCCAACACCTTCCATGATTTCATTTCCGCAGCGCGCTATCTCGACAAGGAAGGCTTCACCGCCCATGACCGGATCGTCGCCCAGGGCGGCTCGGCCGGCGGCATGCTCATGGGCGCCGTCGCCAACATGGCGCCCGATGCGTTCGGCGCCATCATCGCCGCGGTTCCGTTTGTCGATGTGCTCAACACCATGCTTGACGATACGCTGCCGCTGACGCCGCCAGAATGGCCGGAATGGGGCAACCCGATCGTCTCCGCCGAGGACTACCGGACCATCGCCGCCTATTCGCCCTATGACAATGTCGCCGCGCAGGCCTATCCGCCGATCCTGGCGGTGGCGGGCCTCACCGACCCGCGCGTCACATACTGGGAGCCGGCCAAGTGGGTGGCGCGTCTGAGGGAACTGTCGACCGGTGATGCGCCGGTCCTGTTCAAGGTCAACATGGCTGCCGGCCACGCCGGTGCTTCGGGCCGGTTCCAGCGCCTCGAGGAGATCGCTTTCGAATATGCCTTTGCCCTGAAAGTGGTCGGCAAGGCATGAGCGGAACGGATGTTCCGGGACGGGTCGGTCCGCTGTACCGGGATGGGGCGATCCGTGTAAAAATGTCAATTCTTGTCCCGATGCTGTACTCGTTGGAATTTAGTTAAATCTTTACCAATCGGGTTAAGTGAAAACTCACAGGCCTCGCGTATTTTCCGGAAATGGAAAATGTAACGATGCGAGGTCCATTATGGGCATTTCAAAGCTGAAGTTAAAATTCCGTAACGTCCTCACGCAAGAGGGCGGAAACTTCGCCATGATGGCGGGTATCCTCGTGCCTGTGGTGTTTGTTGCCGGCAGTCTGGCGATCGACACGACCAACGCCCTGTCGATGAAAACCCATCTTCAGAACGCGGCCGACAGCGCTGCGCTTGCGACCACCACCCAACTTGCCGAAGGAACAATCACGGAGGCTCAGGCGAAAGCCTACGCCACTGAATTCTTCAACGGCCAGGTGGCCGAAGCCACCCGGAATTTCGACGCGTTCACGGTCGTTCCGACGGTGACCATCACACAGACCGGAACGGGCAAGCAAACCGTCTGGAACGTCCAGGTCGCCGCCGTAGGCTCGCAGAACTCCTCCGCCCTGGCAAAGATCGCCGGCAGGAAATCGCTTGACGTCACAATCAGCGCCACCTCGCAGTCGGCGCGCGACGCCTCCAACCCGATCTCGATGATGCTGGTGCTCGACCACTCGGGCTCCATGGGCTGGGCGTCCGGCCGCACCACCCAGGAAACCCGCCCTCGCTATTGCGGTTGGGGCTGGTATCGCTACCGGTGCGGCACCGAAACCGTGGAAGTGGACGTCCCCAAGATCGAAGTCCTCAAGGAAGCCGTCGGCAAGCTGGTCAACCACATTGTCGAAGCCGATCCCGATGATGAGTACGCCCGCATCGGCGCGGTGAGCTACAACAATCAGACCGTCTACAGCGACAAGTTCAACATCACCTGGGACAAGCCGCAGGTCACGGATTTCGCCAATGGTCTGGATGCGGTCGGCGGTACCTACTCCGTCGACGCGATGAAATGGGCTTATGAACAGGTCACCGGAGTGGGCGAGATCAACGCGCACTTCTCCAAGAACGGTTCGAAGGATCCATCCAAGTTCATCGTGTTCATGACGGACGGCAAGAACGAGACCGGGTCATCTTCCGGAGATGCCTATGCGGACCGGATGACCAAGGAACATTGCAGGTCCGCCAGGGACGCGGGAACCACCATCTTCGCGGTGGCGTTCCAGGCTCCGCCGGAAGGAAAGTCGCTCCTGAAGGGCTGCGCCTCCGGCGACAAATTCTACTACGACGCCGAAAGCGCGGATGAACTGACCAAGGCGTTCGAGGCGATCGGCGAGGAAGCCGTCAAGCTGACCACGCGCCTGACCCATTAAGCGGCGGTTGCATGCGAAGACCGGGGGACGCGGTGATCCGCATCCCCCGGTTTTTTGTGAGTCGAAGGCTATTCCCAGCCGTTGGGCCGGCCCGGGACGGCCTTGAGATAGGCCGCAATCGCTTCCCTGTCGGAGGCCGTCAGTTCGGCCATGTTCTTCTGCACGTCGACCATCGAGCCGCCGACGCTGTCGAAATCCGGCGTGAAGCCGCTTTCGAGGTAATAGGCGATGTCCGAGGCGCTCCAGTCCCCCATCGATGAACTGTCGGGCGTGATGTTGGGGATCACCCCGTCGCCATCGGGGTTCTGCGCGCCGGCGAGCCATTGGCCGCCGACAAATCCGCCGATCGCATTGCGCGGCGTGTGGCATTCGCCGCAATGGCCCGGTCCCTCGACCAGATACTGTCCGCGCGCAAGCTGTTCGTCAGGATCGGAAAGCGCCACCCGCGGCTCGTCGGTGAAGAACATGAGCTTCCAGCCGCCGAGCGAGCGGCGGATGTTGAACGGAAAGCCGATCTCGTGGGGCAGGGAGGCCACTTCGCTTTCAGGCAATGTGTTCAGGAACGCAAACAGGTCGGCGATGTCCTGATCGCTCATCCGCGTGTAGGAGCCATAGGGAAAGGCGGGATAATAGTGGCTGCCGCCGGGCGAAACGCCCGCCAGCATCGCATTGGCGAAGTCGCGCACATCCCATCCGCCGATCCCGGCCTCGGGGTGGGGCGAGATGTTGGGGCCGACGAAGGCGCCGAAATCGCTCTCGAGCCGCACTCCGCCCGAAAGCGTCAGCCGCGCCTCGCCCTCGGATCCCGGCGCGGCATGGCAGGAGGCGCAGCCGCCCGCCCAGGACACGGTCTCGCCCGCCGCCGCATTGCCGTCAAGCGCCGCGATCGCGGAGAGACGCGCGGCGTCGACCGGCTGCGGCGCGGTTAGCGCATAGGCCGCCCCCGCGCCCGCAAGCACGATCACGCCAAGTCCGATCGCCGCCCGCTTCACCGGCGGCGTCCGCTCGTCATGTCATGGGCGCCGGACCGCATCAGCTGTTTTTCTGGCGGTAGTCTTCGTGGCAGGCGCCGCAGTTCTTGGTGATCGGCCCGAACACGGCCTTGAGCCCGTCGAGATCTGCGGGCGCTGCGGCGATGCCCGCGTCCACGTCGCTCTTGAACTGCATGATCGCCGCCTCGAAGCCCGCCCGGTCCGACCAGATCGCGGGCGCTGCCTCGGTCTTGAACCCGGTTTCCGAGCCCTCGGGGAACAGATCGCCGAACCCGTCTGCCGCCTCGCTCATCGTCGTCAGCGCGGCCATCACCGCATCGGCGTCGAAATCGGCCTCGCCCTTGACCATCTTGGCCATTGCGCCGGTCGCCCCGCCAACCTTCTTCATCGTTTCCTGGCGAACCTCCTGCGGTTCCGCGGCTGCGGGGGCGGCGCCTGCGGCGCCGATCATGGCTGCGGCAAAAAGGATGCGAAGCTTCATGTGGGTTCTCCTCATATCGTTGGGGCGGACGAAGCGCCGGCCCTGCGCGTGGTCGACCGGAACGCCGGTCGGGGACCGCATGATTACATGGCGCGTGTGACAGGGAAGTCAAAAGCCTGTGAACACTGTGTTTTCGAATATGCTGATCAACTCATTGTGATCGACCGGAAAAAAGGCCCGGCGGGGTGTGCCGCCGGGCCTTCGTCTTTTCGCGCTTTCGCGGTGGTCGCCGCCTACGACGCCTTCTCGTGGAGTTCGGCGACATGATCCCAGTTGATCAGGTTGTCGACGAAGGCCTCGAGATATTTCGGCCGCGCATTGCGGTAGTCGATGTAGTAGCTGTGCTCCCACACGTCGCAGCCGAGGATCGGCGTTGCGCCGTGCATCAGGGGATTTTCGCCGTTCGGCGTCTTCATCACCTCGAGCTTGCCGTTCTTGACCGCGAGCCAGGCCCAGCCGGAGCCGAACTGGCCGACGCCGGCGGCGACGAAGTCGGCCTTGAACTTGTCGAAGCCGCCGAGATCGGAATTGATCGCCTTTTCGAGCGCGCCGGGCATCTTCGGGCCGCCGCCGCCCTTCTTCATCCACTGCCAGAAATGCAAGTGGTTGTAGTGCTGGCCGACATTGTTGATCAGTCCGGCGTTGCCCTCGTCATAGGCCGCCTTGCAGATCTCCTCGATCGACTTGCCGGCATGGGCGCTGCCCTCGAGCAGTTCGTTGCCCTTGGTCACATAGGCCTGATGGTGCTTGTCGTGGTGAAACTCGAGCGTTTCACGCGACATGTAGGGGGCAAGGGCGTCATAGTCGTAGGGCAGGGCCGGGAGCTCAAGAGCCATGGGGTCTCTCCTGTAAAAAATGAATTTGTCGGCGGGACATTTCCCGCGTGTGCCGCCAGAACAAGGCGTCGCCCGAACATAGGCGCGCGGCCACCCGGTAGCAACGGTCGGCGCGGAAAAAGGTTCCCTGGAAACCCGTATTCGCGCCGCCGGATGCCCGGGCCGCGCCGCTCCTGTCCGCCCCGGGCCCCGCGCCGGGCCCCGCGCCGGACCCGGAGCGGGAGTGAATTACCGCGTGCGGCGGCCGAAGCCCGCTGCCCCGCCCGGTCTGCGGCGCGCCGGCATGTCCCCGCCGGAAAACGCGCCCGTCTTCGGGCCCGTCTGCCCGAGGGTCGCCGCCGCCCCGCCGGGCGCCCCGTCGACCCCGGTCTTGTCGACCCCGGTTTTGTCGACCCCAGTCTTGTCAACCTCGGTGTCGGGCGCGATCACCTGCTGGCGCGCGGACCCGGTGCGGATCCTGTCGCCAATGAACGCCACACCGCAGAACCGGCCCCGGTGCCACAGCCTGCGGCATTCCACCTTGTAGCCGTCGACGTCGACATGCAGCGTGAACTGTTCGGGCACGAACCACCCGCCCTCGAATTCGAGCTTCGCCCCGGTCTCGCTGAGATCGCGCACCGTGCAGGGTATGGCGCTGAATTCCTGGTTGAAGGCGGCGTGCGCGCCCTTGAGCACGCGCATCCGCGGCGCCCGCGGCGCCGCCCCGCCCGCTTCGGCCGCCGTCTCCGCGTCCGGTTCCGGGACTTGTGGATCGTCATCGACGTGGTTCGACATCCCGCTTCCCCCTGCTTTCGCGCTGTCCTCCCTGCTTCGAGATCTAGCAGTGCTTTCCTGAGAAACTGTTAAGCGTGCGGGGCGGGGGATATGCGTCAGTGACCCCGTCGCCCACGATCTTGAAGCGAAGTGACGAAAGTCACCGTTCATCGCAAACGCACGAATGACAGAGATGGGCGGGATGCGGGCCTTTGAGACATTCGGGTAGTTAAGTCGAAGTTTATTTCGGCGCTTTGCAACATGGTATACAACGTAGCGATGACATCGCCGTCATCTGCTGAGCTTTTTGGTCAAGCGGTGCTGACCGTTCAATTTTCCTGTATTATTGTTTGCTGAGAGGGCTGAGTTGGAATCAAACCACGATCTTTTAACTTCTGAATTTCCGCTTGGTATGGATTTGGCTGCATTGCGAAATCTGCACCAAAGACCAGTCGTCTGAGACATGACGCTGTTATATATTCAATATCTATAATCGGATCGCAATTGTAGATACGTAGGTAGCAGTCATATCGGGTGGAATCGTAGATATCTGGACTGCCTCCGTGAAAGAATTGATTTCTCAAGTTTAAAATATCCCTCAAACGAACACCGTCAAATGTTTGGTTCAAGGTTTCCGAAAGTCCCGTTTTAAAACCCCTAGCGGTCCCCTCTTGACTTTGCCCGAAAACAGCGTCCAGTGCCAAGAAATTGAACGCAATTCGTTCATTTGGCTCAAGAAACCAACCAAGATAGAAATATTCTAGCGCTTTCCTCAAATGGCGAGATTTCTTTTTCGAGTTGCTAATGAGGTCATCAATTTTATCAAGCCACCCTTTGTCCTCTTCCTTAATGGTTATGTCATAACTAAGTGGAGGCATGTGTTCGCGTGAGGAACTCCAGCCGAGTTGTTTGTGTGTCACAAAGCCATTTGCTGGCTTTGCTAAAGTCTTCTGTGTGCGCTCAATGTATGGAAGCCTCAAAGAGATCGCTCCGAGCGCTATACGCTTGATTTTTTGTGCGCCTTCGGGAAAGGAGGCTGTGCAGCCGATCCATCCATTGATAGATTGTTTGATCTTGTACTTCTCAATTATGCTTTGGGGGTTCTCACTTCCAACATCGTCACCGCTAAGGACGTAGAAATTACTTCCGCTATAGGCGGATGCGATCGAAACCTTTGATAACGGAAATGAGAATGTCTGCGTTGGCGGACCAGCCAAGAGATCATTTGCAACCAAAAGGTGAAACCTATCGCGTTCGGCTTTACCTATGGTATTTAGATAGTTTCTAGAAGACTCCGCAGGTATACTCTGGCCAAAAAACCTCGAAATATCTACATCCAATGATTTTAATATGAAATCTTCTGTCCTATTTAAGGGAACTGAGCCGAATGCTTTTTTGTTCAATTTTCTAAGCATAAGTGCAGCGACTTTTATTGATAACAAATCAACGAAAATCGGAAAATCAATGCGCATCGGCGCGGCTCTAACGCCCGGCATCATACGGTCGCTATTTCTGTTTGCTCGTCTTGGGCCTGCCTCAAAATAATAGGAGCGCAAGATTTGATCAGCTAGTGCGATAACTTCCTTGTCCAATTTCATTTATTTTGAGCTCCAAGAAATAAAATCCTTTTTGTGACAATTTATGCGCTTCTGAAGTTCGAATAAAAGCCCGCAAATGCTTGAAGCGCTGCCAGCCGTTGCGCAGGATTCAAATGTCAGCTTTGGGCCGTTTCCGACAATCGGTCAACAGGGCATCGGAGTCGGCCTGACAGCTTGACCAGGGTCTTTCAGTCCGGTTGGCAATCCTCACCCCCTCCGTCGCCACCCTCGCCCCCCTCCTTCGTCATCCTCGGCCCCCTATGTCGTCATCGTCGCCCCCCTTCGGTCGTCATCCTCGGGCTTGACCAAGACAAGCGCAGCGACGTCGTTGACCCGAGGATCCAAAACCAAGCCTTGCCAATCCCCCTTCACCACAACTCGTAATACAGATCCCGCCAATCCGGGTTGAATCTCTCGATCAGATCGATTTTCCATCTGCGATACCAGCGCTTGAGCGATTTTTCCCGCTGGATCGCATCGGCAATATCGAAATGCTCCTCGTACCAGACCATCTGGCGGCACCCGTATTTCGACGCGAAGCCCGGTGTCAGGGCTTCGCGGTGTTCATGGATGCGGCGCTCGAGATCGGAGGTCACGCCAATGTAGAGCGTGCCATGCTTGTGGTTGGTGACGATGTAGACATATCCCGTCATGCGCGAAATGTGTTTGGGTTTGGATCCTCGGGTCAAGCCCGAGGATGACGACAGGGAAGCCCGAAGATGACGAAAGGGAAGCCCGAAGATGACGAAAGGGAAGCCCGGGGATGACGAAAGGGAAGCCCGGGGATGACGGCGGGGACAGCCCGCGCGCGGCCCTCCGGACCCGAAGACTGCCCCTCACCCTCCGGCGCTTGTCGCGCGCGGAGCGCTTCGGCGCGTTTGCCGCGCCCGCCGATGGCGTGAGGGCAGGGATTGTGCGGGCGGCGTGAGGGCGGGGGCTGGTGCGGGGACTGCTGTCTGCTGATATCCTTTTGCGGGCAGGCGGGTTGCGGCGAGTCAACCCTCCCCCTTGTGGGGAGGGTTGGACCGCAGGTCCGGGGAGGGGTTTTTTCTTCAGCCCAAGACCCCTCACGCCGCCATGTTGCGCTCGACCGTCAGGTGGGAAAACCGGCCCGCGCCGGATTTGGCGAGATCGCCGGTGACCACGTCGTTCCAGCGACAGCCGATGATCGCGCCGCCCGGCGTCCGGTCGAACATGTTGTCCGAGATCAGCGCCGCGCCCGCGCCCTCGACCACCGAAACCGCCACGCCCGCGCCGCAGTCGCGGATCGTGTTGCCGGTGAAATTGACCGCCCGCAAAAACGGCCCCCAGCCCATCAGCACGCCCCATTTCGGCGCCCCCTCGATCACGTTGCCGCTCACCGCCGCATCCGCCTCGATGGCGATGCCGATGCCGAAGCCCGCATGTTCGGCCGGGTAGGGGCCGCGCGCCGAAAGATTGCGGATGATGTTGCCCTGGACGGCGGCCAGCCGGCCGCCCTCGTTGAAATTGGCGACCGAGATCCCGACCGCGCCGCCGTCGATCAGGTTCGAGGCGATCACCGCGCCCTCGAAGGCGAATTCGGCGTAGACCGCCGTCTCGCCCGAACGGATCGCCTGGTTCGAGGTGATCTGGATGTTGCTCGCCTGGTTGGCGCGGATCGCCGAGAACGCGCAGTCGGAAACATGGTTGCCCGTCACCATCACGTTGCCCGCGCGGAAGATGTTGATTCCGTTGCCGTTCTGCCCGGTGCCCCCGGCGCGCGCGGCAATTCGGGCCACCCGGTTGCGCGCGATGATCGTGCCGTCCTCGCCCGTCGACCAGCGGTGCACCAGGATGCCGCCATTGGCGCAGTCGCGCACATGGTTGTCGGTGATCGCGAGGTTGCGGCTCTCCACCGCGTAAAGCCCGGCAAGTCCCGCGCCGGAAATCTCCGAACGGCTGACCCGTCCGCCCGAGGCTTCGAGCGTCAGCCCGTAGCCGGCCGAGCCCGCAATCTCCATGTCCTCGATCGCCGCGTCGGCCACGCCGCGCAGGTGGACGAGCCCGGTCACATGGCCGCCGAGCCGCTGGTTCGCGCCGTCGAAGGTGAAGCCGGAGAGTTCGATCCGCCGCGCGCCCTCGGCCAGCATGCCGTGTCCGCGCCCGCCGTAAATCAGCCGCGTCGCGCCCGGCACGCCGACGATCCGCGCGCCGTCCGGCAGGTCGATGTTGGAAATCACGAAACGGCCCGGCGGCAGTCTCAGGATCCGGCCCGCCGCCGCCGCCTCGTTGATCGCCGCCTGGAAGCGCCGGCTCTGGTCGTCCGCCGCATCGGGCAGAAGCCCCGCCAGATCGGCGTCATGACCGCCGCGCAGGTCGACACGCGAAAAAGAGAGTTCGGCGGCCTCCGCCTCTGTGCGGGTTGCTGGCAGCACCGCCACTGCCAGCGTGCCTGAAAGCCCCGCCAGCAGCGCCCGGCGGTTCATTGCGGGAAATCTCGGATTGAAACGGGTCTTGCTCATGCCTCACATGCAGCAACAACCGTGCCAGTTCAGCCTGTGCCGAAACGGGACAGGGGGCCGGCGGGCGTCCTACTGGCAGATGCTGTAGTCGATCCGGCAGTCTCGCGCGCCGGCATTGCGGCAGAAGTCCATGGCGAGGTCCTGCGCCTGCACGGGCGTCGCCGCCGCGCCGAACCAGAAGCCGCCCGGCGCCGCGGCGAATGCATGGCATTGCGCCGTCGTCACGTCCTCGACCCGGCAATCGGCGCCGCAATATTGCAGCGCAAAGCCCTCGGCGTCGCGCCGCGTCGCAGCCTTGCCGTGGCCGAAGCGCCCGTCCCGGCCGACAGCGAACGCCATGAAGCCCGCACCCCCCGCATTGCCGGTCTGGGCCGGGCTGCGGCAGGCTTCGAAAACGCCTTCGATCATCCGCCCTTCCGAGCACATGATGCCGCCCCATTGATAGGCGGTGCCGCCGCCGGGGATTTTCACCTCGAACCAGTCATAGCCGTCAAAGCGCACGCCCGTGTTGGCGACAATGGTCACCGGATCGTTCTCGGCGAGGCTGCCGGCGGAGGAGAAATTCGTGCCCGGCCCGTTGCGCAGCCTGCCGCCGAGCGAGCGCCCGGCCATGTTCACCGGCCGCTCGTTGCCGCCGACCGCGCCCGATGCGTGGGTCTGCCCGCCTCCCGCAAACGCCGGACGGCAGTCGAACTGCTCCGGCCCCATGTAGAGCATCGGCGGAGTGCGTTCGTCCATGAACTGCAGAACCTGGGACGCGTCGCGCCACACGCCGTCATCTTCCATCCTGAGCTGTTCGATGCCGCGCGGGCTTTCGATCCGCGCCGTGCCGGTTTCGGGCTCGATCTCGATGGCGATGGCAATCCCGTTAGAGCCGCAGCGATAATTCCGGTTCTCCGAGGCGTCAGCGGTTCCGGAAACGACAAGCGCCAGACCGCAGGCGAGCGCTCCGGCCACGCCGGAAGGGAAAATCGAGGCCATGACAAGTCACCTTCTGAAAAGACCGTCGGCGAAGACGTCGCCGAAAGACCGGTTCGCCGGTCGGTCGCTCGAACAGTTTCCGGCATCTGAACATCGCCATAACAAGCAAGGATCGTCGGCACGGTCAAGACTTGCCCGCGACCGGATTCAGTTGGCGCCCGATTGCAGGAACAAGCGCGCGGTCGCGGTCGCCGGACCGAAAATTTCGGCTTTGTTTGAGCCAGATCAAAAACCCGTGATCGTCGCCGGTCTAGTCTGCACATCGAACCGGGGGCGGCGGAAATCCGCCGCCGCTTCGAACCGCTAGGAGGCGCACATGCTCAAGCTCGCTGCAATCGTCTACATTCTCGTCGCCAGCGTTCTGGCCGGCAGCTTCGTGGTTGCCGCGCTGACCATCGGTCGCATGGATGCGCTGTCGATTTCCGGCGCGGCTGTCGCAGGCGCGCTTGTCGCGCTGCCGGCGGCCTGGATCGTCGCCGGCAGGCTGAACAAGGCCATCCGCCCGGCCTGAGGGAATTGCGGGCCACGCGCCCGCGAGGTCTTCAGACGGGATGGGAGGAGCGCGGGGTGCTCGACCTGGGGGCGGGTCGCACCCCGCTGCTTTTCCATCTTCCGATCGCCGAATGCAGCACACCGTTCTGGAATGAATCCACGCACTAAAAATGCCCGGCAACATCGCCGCCGGGCATGAAATCGCATTGGCCTGGACCGGGATCGGCCCGAAAGGTTCAGACGAACTGTGACAGTCCGGGGATCGAGGCGACGATCTCGTCGACAGCCTCGCCGCCGCCGTTCTCGCGGGCATATCCCACGGTCTCCTTGGCGACGCCCGAGATCTCGCCCATGCCGAGACCCATGCCCATCAGCTTCTGGCCGAGACCCATCACGCCGCCCATGGACAGCATGCCGTCGGCCGGAGCCTGCGCCAGCAGCGCATCCGAATCGGGAACGGCGGCGAGCATTTCCTTGACCTTGTCGGCAGGTCCCTCCTTGGCGAGAAACGCCAGAATGGCCCCGACAGCCTGTTTTGCGGTATCCGCGTCGATGCCGACGCTTGCGGTGATGCGGTTGATGAGTTCGTCCATGAGCGGTCCTCCGGTTGCGTGACGTTGACGTAAGCGTAGGCCTAATGGTGGCGGTCTCTCATTGCAAGCACATGACGCGCAAATACCGGGTTTCGAGCATGTGCTGCATGCATGTGAAGCCGGCGCCCGTCTCAGCCAAGCCTGTCTTTCAGGAATGCCACCGTGCGCGACCAGGCCAGATCGGCGGCCTGCTTGTCGTAACGCGCGGCGGAGGTGTCGTTGTTGAAGGCGTGGTTTACGCCCTCGTAGACGTGGATCTCGAAATCCTTGCCTGCGGCTTCGAGCGCCGTCCTGTAGTCCTCGATCCCGGCGTTGATGCGTTCATCGAGCCCGGCGTAATGCAGGAGCAGCGGCGCCTCGATGGCCGGCACCTCACTGGCCGCGGCCTGGCGGCCGTAATAGGCCACGCCCGCACCCAGTTGCGGATCGGCCGTGGCGAGGGTGTTGACGAGCCCGCCGCCCCAGCAGAAGCCGATGGCCCCGACCTTCCCGGTGGTCGCCTCGTGATCTGCAAGAAACGCCCGCGCGGCCCTTGCGTTTGCGAGGGTCTGTGCACCGTCGAGTGCGCGGATCATTTCGCGCGCCTGGTCCTCGTTGTCCGGCGTGCCGCCCTCGGGCGACAGGAAGTCCACGGCCAGGGTCGCAAACCCCTCAAGCGCCAGCCGCCGGGCGACATCGCGTATATGTGCGTTGAGGCCGCGGTTCTCGTGGATCACAACGACCGCCGGCAGGAGCTCCGTACGCCCTTCGGGCAGGCTCAATTGTCCGGCCATCGGGCCGGAGGCACCGTCAAAGGCGATTTCGGAGACGGCAAGCCTCGGGTCGTCTTCTGCAACCATCGCCGCGCGCGCAGAGCTCGCCGCAAGCAAGGGCGCCACCGTCGCCGCCGCTGCCGCCGATCCTGTCAGGAGTTTGAGTTTTCCCATGAAGGCCCGACGGTCGAGCGTCAGGTGGGTGTATTCGTCATAGGCATTGATCATGTCCTGGGTGATCGTGGGTATCTTGCTCATCCGGCTCTCCGTTGTTGCGCGACCGTCCGTCTGAACTCCAATTAGGCGGAACCCGGCTTCGGGAAAGGTCTGCCCTGCATGAAGCCGTCCGCCGGGGCTGCCCGCCCCGTGCACTTGGTCAAGTCCGGGAAATCCGCTATTGCCCTTTCGGGGTTTTGCTTGCGGGGAACAAACAGCATGACGATAGCCACCGGATTGACGATGCTTGCGGCAAGGATCGCGGCTTCGCGGAAACTGCTGGCGGCAAGCCTGCTCGCACTCGTTTCGACAGCGCTTTCGGGCTGCGAGACAGTGCCCGCACCCGAGCAGCCGAACCCGCTCGACCAGTTCCGGCTGACAGAGGTCTCGGTCGATTTCTCCCGGACCGACCGGCCGCTGCTGGTTGCGGATCTCGACGGGAAAATCAGTCAACAGGTGTCAAATACGACGCTCGGCGCGGTGGGCACGCGTCTTGGCGTGGTCAATCAGGATGGACGTCAGGCTGCGCTCGAGCAGGCCATCCGCGCAAATGTCGAACCGCATGTGCGCGGTGCGTTCAACCCGATGATGCGGGGAAGCCGCGCGGCGCGCGCCGTTGTCACCATCCATTCCGTCTTTATCCGCAGCCGCGTCGGGCTGCAGCAGCTCACCGGCGCCCGTGTGACGGTCAACGGCCAAAGGCGGCCAGACAATGCCCAGTTTGCAGCGAGCATCGTCATATATGACGTCGAGACCGGCATTCCGGTGGGCCAGGCAGGGCCGGTCACCCGCACCGACGACGGCTCCATCACCATCGCAGGGGGAGGACCGAAAGCGCCGCCCTACGGCCAGTCCGCGCGGCTCAACCAACTGGCGTTCGAATTCGCGCAAGGGGCCGCCAACATAATCCGGCGCGAAACCCGGACCGGAATGTATGACGAGGACGATCAGGGCGCCGAAAGGGTGCTCTGGGAACGCCGGTTCAAGCTCTGACCGCTCAAGCCCGGCGTTCAAGGACCGGCCAAGGAAAGGACAAGAACATGACCACCTACAGACCCGCCGAAGCCCCCGAGGCAGATCCGCGCGTCAAGGCGGTTTTCGATGATATCCGTGCTGTCCGCGGCACCGATTTCATCAACAACATGTGGCGTTGGCTCGCGGTTGATCCGGCGCTGCTCGAGCGCACCTGGGCCGAGGTTCGCGATGTGGTGGGCAAACCTTCTTCGATCGACCCGCTTACCAAGGAGATGATCTACATCGCCGTTTCCGTCGCCAACAACTGCGCCTATTGCATCCATTCCCATACGGCGGCAGCGCGCGCCAAGGGGATGAGCGAGGAGCAGTATGGCGAGCTGCTCGCCATCATCGGCCTTGCCGGCAAGACCAACCAGCTCGCCACCGCACTGCAGGTGCCAGTCGACGATGCCTTCGACCTGTCCAAATCCCGCTGACGGTACCCCCGAGTTTCTTGGAGAAGCCGCCGGAAGCAACCGGGCTCAACCATCGCCATCCTCGAAGTAAAGCCGGTACGGCAGTCTTCCCGGTCAGCCGGAAAATCCGTGTCGTTTCACCGGAAACGTGCAAGACGAAACCCCGTCAACGCTCGGTTAACCATAATCGGCGAAAGTTCGGCAACGTTGTTGTTGGGGTTGAGTTGCCATGGTTTCGCGTCTTGTTGTTGTTGTGTCTGTACTGTCCTGTCTGGCCATGGCCGGATGCGCCTCCAAACCGCCTTCCCGGCTGAGCGACCCGAAAACCGCCTATGCGCCCGTTGCACAGGAGGGGGATGCGGCAAGCGGCGCTCTGTTCGACAAGTTCGGCAAGCCCAAGGGCGGCAAGAGTTTCGGCCCGCTGGCAGGCCGCACGCTCAGCGCTGCCTCGATCTCCGACATCGCCCTGCGCGACAAGGAGGTGATCCTCACCTTCGACGACGGCCCGATCCCCGCGCGCACCGGCAAGATCCTCGACATCCTCCAAAACCACGGCGTCAAGGCGACCTTCCTGATGGTAGGCCAGATGGCCGACAGCTACCCCGGCACTGCCGCACGGGTGGTGCGCGAGGGCCATTCGATCGGCGGCCACACCCATGGCCACGCCAACCTTGCCGGGCTCGGACATGAGCGGGCGATGGCCGAGATCGCCAGCGGCAACGCATCCGTCCGCAGGGCCACGGGAACCTCGGTCGGCTTCTTCCGCTTCCCCTACCTCGCCGATACCGCGGCACTGAGGCGCGAGGTCGCCAATCGCGGCCTCGTCATCCTCGATGCCGACATCGATTCCAAGGATTACTTCACCCTGAGCCCGGCCACCCTTGCCGAGCGGACGATGGCCAAGGTGCGCAAGCGCCGCAAGGGCATCATCCTGATGCACGACATCCACAACCGCACAGCGGCCATGCTGCCGATGCTGCTGTCACAGCTGAAAGCCGAGGGCTACAAGGTGGTGACGCTCAGATTCCGCGGCTCCCCGCTGCCCGATGCGATGGTTTCTGCCGGCGACACCAAGCCTGCGACGAATGCGATTTAACCACCGGCGCTCTACTTCGGCGTCGGTTGTGTGGCGGGCGAGCGCGTTGATCGCAGGAGGGGCGAAGCGTTTCATCGATCAAGGTCAGGCGTGGCTGCTGCACCGGCGGCGAAGATCGGCTAAGGTGAGCCTGGCGACCGTCTGCGCCGGTTGACCCAACGCCTTTCCCGAACCCGGCAAGGACCGTCCAATACCATCGAAGACATGACCGTTCCGCATCCCGATCCCGACACAGTGTCCGAGGCCCCATGCCCCTGCGGCTCCGGGCTCGGCCTTGCCGCTTGTTGCGGCCGCTACCATGCGGGCGAGCCTGCGCCCACGGCGGAGACGCTGATGCGTTCGCGCTATGCAGCCTATGCGCTGGGGCGGCTCGATTATATCGAGGCGACCTGCGGCGGCCCGGCGGCCCTGGCCTTCGATCGGGCGGAGGCCGAGATGTCGCGGCTGGGGATGCGCTGGACAGGCCTTCAAATCCATGACGTCCGCGGTGGCGGGCAGAGGGACGCGCGCGGCAAGGTGCGCTTTACCGCGCGCTATGTCAGCCAGGGCGCGCCCGGCGCGCTCGAGGAGACTTCCGCGTTCCGCAAGTCGGCCGGGCGCTGGCTCTACTGGGACCGGGTGGACGGGCGCACACCCGGCGAAGCCGGTGCGCAAAAACCCGGTCGCAACGATCCGTGCCCCTGCGGATCGGGACGGAAACACAAGGCCTGCTGCGTCCGGGCCGGGTGAGGGCGGTTGCTTGCGCGTCAGTCCAGGGTCTTGGGCGCCTCTTCGCCGTCTGCCTGCTTGAACGGGTCGGCAAACTGGTCGCGCTTGGTCTTGGGCGTTGCATGAACGCGCGGATCCTGCGCGGGGCCCTTGTCCAGCGTCGATCCGTTCGCCGTGCCGACGCGTCGGACATCCACCGTGATTCCGCCACCTCCGGTGCCGCGGTCAACGATGCCCGGCATGAGCGTCTTGCTCTTGATGTCCTCGTTTTGGCCGGGCTCGGCCTGTTCCCTGGATAACGCTCCGGAGCCGGTCAGCATGACTGTGAAGAGGGCGAAAAGTATGTGATGCAGCTTCATGGCCTTTCTCCTTTTCAAGCGTTGGGCAATTGGCTGGGGGTGCCGTCTTAAACCCCACGCGCTGATTGGCGCATGAATGCCGTGTTCAGCCGCCGTTCAGAAAAGTAGGGCCGGGGATGTCCCGGGCGCCGAAATTGCGCCGGTTGCTGGCCTTTCGGCCCCGAATCACTACATTCACGGGTATGACGAACCCTGATGACGACATCCCGTTTTTCGGCGACGATGAGCCTTCTCCCAAGCCGGGGCCGCGCGGCCCTTCGCGGGCTGCTTCCGGCGGTGGCGGCATTGCCGCGCGCGCGCTCGCCGCAAGCCAGGCCGCGCGCGGCGCCGAGCGCCAGCCCACGCCCTATCTTTCCGGCCTGAACCCGGAGCAGGCCGATGCGGTGGAAAGCCTGGAGGGCCCGGTTCTGGTGCTCGCGGGCGCCGGCACCGGCAAGACCCGCGTGCTCACCACCCGCATTGCCCATATCCTCAACCTGGGGCTGGCCTTCCCCTCGCAGATCCTGTCGGTGACGTTCACCAACAAGGCGGCGCGCGAGATGAAGGAGCGTATCGGCGTGCTCGTCGGCGGCGCGGTCGAGGGCATGCCCTGGCTCGGCACCTTCCACTCGATCGGCGTCAAGCTGTTGCGTCGCCATGCGGAACTGGCCGGTCTCAGGTCCGACTTCACCATTCTGGACACCGACGACGTGATCCGTCTCGTCAAGCAGCTGATCCAGGCCGAAGGCATCGACGACAAGCGCTGGCCGGCGCGCCAGTTCGCGCAGATGATCGACGGCTGGAAGAACAAGGGGCTGGGTCCCTCCGAAATCCCCGAGGGCGACAGCCGGGGCTTTGCCAACGGCAAGGGCAGGGCGCTCTACACCGCCTATCAGGAGCGGCTTCAGACCTTGAACGCGGTCGATTTCGGCGATCTGCTGTGCCTGCCGATCCGCATGTTCCGCGCCAACCCGGATGTGCTGAAGGACTATCAGCGGAAATTCCGCTTCATTTTGGTCGACGAGTATCAGGACACAAACACCGCGCAATACATGTGGCTCAGGCTGCTCGCCCAGCGGCCCGCGCCAGAGCGGCCCAACATCTGCTGCGTCGGCGATGACGACCAGTCGATCTATGGCTGGCGCGGCGCGGAAGTCGAAAACATCCTTCGGTTCGAGAAGGATTTTCCCGGCGCCAGGGTGATCCGGCTCGAGCGCAATTACCGCTCGACCGAGCACATTCTCGGCGCTGCCGGCCACCTGATTTCCCACAACGAGGGCAGGCTCGGCAAGACGCTGTTTACCGAGCAGTCCGACCCCGAGCATGAGCGGGTGATGGTGCACGCCGCCTGGGACTCGGAAGAGGAAGCCCGCGCCATCGGCGAGGAGATCGAGCAGGCGCAGATCAAGGGCCGGGCCTTGAATGACATGGCGATCCTGGTGCGCGCCTCGTTCCAGATGCGCGAGTTCGAGGAACGATTCGTCACGCTGGGGCTCAACTACCGGGTCATCGGCGGCCCGCGCTTTTACGAGCGGCAGGAGATCCGCGACGCCATGGCCTTTTTCCGGGTCGTCTGCCAGCCCGCCGACGATCTCGCCTTCGAACGCATCGTCAATGTGCCCAAGCGCGGGCTCGGCGAGGCTGCGGTGCGGCAGGTGCACGATGTCGCCCGCGGCCGGGGCATCCCCATGCTCGCGGCTGCGCGCGAACTGGTGCTGACCGACGAGCTGAAGGCGCGGCCGCGCAAGTCGCTGACCGACGTGGTCGAGATGTTCACCCGCTGGCAGGCGATGCTCGAAACCACGCCCGGGCATGAGCTGGCCGAAACCATTCTGGAAGAATCCGGCTACACCGAGATGTGGCAGAACGACCGCTCGGCGGATGCGCCGACCCGGCTGGAAAACCTGAAGGAACTGATCGAGACCATCTCCGGCTTCGAATCCCTGCGGGCCTTCCTCGAGCATGTGGCGCTGGTGATGGACACCGAAAACAACCCCGATCTCGACGCCGTCTCGATCATGACGCTGCACTCGGCCAAGGGGCTGGAATTCGAGACCGTGTTCCTGCCCGGCTGGGAAGAGGGCCTGTTCCCGCACCAGCGCGCGCTCGACGAGGGCGGCCGCTCGGGCCTCGAGGAGGAGCGCCGGCTCGCCTATGTCGGCCTGACCCGCGCCAAGCGCCACTGCCACATCTGGTTCGTCTCCAACCGCCGCATCCACGGGCTGTGGCAGTCGACGCTGCCGTCACGCTTTTTGGATGAACTGCCGGAGGCCCATGTCGAGGTGGCCGAGATGGACACCGGCTACGGCGGCTATGGAAGGGGCGGGCGCTTCGGCGCTTCCGGAAGTTATGGGGGAGGCCATTCCGGCGGCCCCTACGGCGCCTCGCGGTTCGACAAGGCCGAGCCGTTTTCCGGCAACTACAACACCCCCGGCTGGAAGCGCGCCCAGGCCAACAAGACCGACGCCGCCCGCGACAACTGGGGCACCCGCTCCGGCCACGCCGTCGAACGCATCGCCTATGGCGAGAGCGGCCCCCGCGGCGCGACCATCGAAGGCGAACTCGTCGCCAAATCCACCGGCACCACCTCCGCCTACTCCATCGGCGACCGCGTCTTCCACCTCAAATTCGGCAACGGCAACATTGCCTCGATCGACGGCAACAAGCTGACGATCGATTTCGACAAGGCAGGGCAGAAGAGGGTGCTGGATGGGTTTGTGGAAAGGGTGGGTTAGGGAACTGCTTTGCTCTGGCCTCGCGCGGCTTCCGAATCCGCTCTCTAGGAGTTTTGTGAGCATCTGCACATCGGGCTGCACCCACGTGAGTTAGGCGGGCGTTATGGTCGCTTTGGCGTGGCAATACAACCACCGAGAGCGCCTTTCGCGAAATCGGGGCTCTGCATAACTGCTCATTTATCAACAAGGATTCAGATGATTTGAAGCTCCAAATAATTGCACGAATTCCCTGATGCAACTATCTTGTCTCAGCTGTTTTTGGAAATAGGACTGATGAAAAAAGACGCTGCCATCGAAGAGCCGAAGCTGTTCATATCCTATAGTTGGAGCAGCCAAGATCATGAGGCTTGGGTCGTGAAATTTGCAGAAGAGCTGGTAAGTCAGGGCATAAATGTCATTTTGGATAAGTGGGACTTGCAGCCCGGCCATGACGCGAATGCATTTATGGAAAGTATGGTCACCGATCCTTCGGTCAACAAGGTTGTATTGATTTGCGACGAAATGTACGCCACGAAATCAGACGGTCGAGCCGGTGGAGCTGGGACTGAAGCTCAGATTATTACTCCAAAAATTTATGCCCAGAGCAATCAAGACAAGTTCGTCGCTGTCGTTACAGAGAGAGATACAGAAGGCAAAGCCTATCTTCCCACCTACTACGGGAGCCGCATCTACATCGATCTCACCAATGCTGCGAACTATGGGGCAGAATTTGATAAAATCGTGCGCTGGGCTTGGGGGCAACCCCTCTATGCTCGCCCTGAAAAAGGCGTTAAACCTGCT
Source organism: Hoeflea sp. (assembly GCA_040218025.1). GTDB lineage: Bacteria > Pseudomonadota > Alphaproteobacteria > Rhizobiales > Rhizobiaceae > Hoeflea. The sequence continues at coordinate 49,102 of JAVJQD010000007.1, forward strand.
TTTCTGGAGGCGGAACGTGCGCCGGGCAAAATTGCGAGTTCGGTCGCATTTCGCCGGGCTTGTGACGCGATCCGAAACAATTCTCCGAACGTCGCAGCTTTGACGGGCGAATACCTTGATATAATCGCCGAGGGATTGGAATCGTTCCGGATTAAGCTAGAGCCGGACACCAGAGACGAATTCGATGACATCGTCATTGCGAGCATCGAAGAGTTTACACCTCACCGAAATGAACTTCTGGAATTGTTTGCATTAAGCGCCCAGTATTCGCCGACCTCACAAATGGCAGAGGTTTTTCACCGTTTTTTCGAAAAGTGTCTTACATACTTTTCCCCGCCTGAAAACGCGGGAGGCTGGTCAGAATGGGATTTTGACAATTACAAATTTATTGTGCACGAGGTTTTTCTGTATTGTATTGCTGCATTCATAAAATATGAAAAATTTGCGGCTTCTGCATTTTTCGTCGACAACGAATACTACTCGAAAACACGCGACAGTAGCGAAAGCGCAATGCGTCCGTTCACTGTATTTAGAGAGCATATGCGTTCTCTTGAATTTCGCAATCAAAGGTTGGAAACGAGGAGGTTGTCGATCCGAGCTGACTTGCTGAATGCTAGAAGCAAAGGTACCGGGATTGATTTCCAATATGTTATGGCAGCGGATTTTATTCTTTATCTACGTGGTCAGAAATTTGAATTATGGTACGGTTGGTGGCCGGAAACACTGCTTTATGCGGACCGTTTCGGTGGCTCGTTTGAAATGTTTTCACGGGCTAAATCAAAGAGATATTTTGACAAGATAGCTCCTCTACTGGGTGTATCGAATAAAGCGGAGCTAGGTGAAGTTCTTACGAAGATTGTGGCTGATCCTAATCGGATACCTAGGTGGCAGTTTGAGAGGTTGAACCCTAAGACCCTTATGGGATTTGATAGTCTTGATACTACACCTTAGCGGTTGCGAACTAGGTCGCGTCGGAATAAATCTCGGTGGAAAGCCCCATTCCCAATAGGTCTGTAATCTGCTGCGATAATTTCAGCGTGAGCATGTGGTTTTCGGTTTCTAAGTACCAATGTTTGATCCCCCCAACATGAACGCTCCCTGAATGTCCCCTTCAAGGTCCATTCAATCGATTTCCTGCAAATGAGTGTTATTGTTCAATAACCAATCAGGGGATCAATCGATGAAAACACTTATCCGCAGCCTCGTTGCCTTCGGCATGCTTTTGGGGGCTCAGGCCGTTGCAAAGGCTGAGCAAATTGTTCTTCAGTCCGTGCATTCGGGCAAGTATGTGACAGTCGTTAACGGCAGGCTTGCCGCCTCCGCGCCGAATGCGCGCCGCGCGAGCATGTTCGACACGGTGCGGCTTGACGGCAACCGCATGGCTTTCCGCGATTTGAGGACCGGGACCTATCTTCGCGCCGGGGTCGGCAAGGGCGCGTTTCTTGCCCCCGGCAGCCCGCACATTCGCGGCTGGGAAACCTTCGAGGTCGCGCGGCTGCGCGGCGGCGCGGTGGCGCTGCGGTCAGTCCAGAACGGCAAGTATGTCCGCGCCGGCGTCGGTTCTCGGTCGCATCTGGCGGCCGTCTCCCCCCATGCGCGGGGCTGGGAAACCTTCCGTATTGTCAGCATTCGGGATCTCATCAATGGCGGCAACGGCAATGCCGGAAGCGGCGGTCCGGGTCTCGGCGACATTGCCGGCACTTACCGGATCACCCATGTCGCTGCTGAAAACGGTTTTCTCGTGCAACTCGGACGTGACCTGGCGCGGCAGTCCTCGCTGTCGCTCAGCCGTGGCGGCGATGTAAGGGCAAGTGTGGGCTGCAACGGCATGTCGGCCAAAATCCGGGTGCGCAACGGCCGCATGAGCACCGAGGGCGGCGTCATCGGAACCAAGATGTTCTGCCCCGGCCAGGGCGTGATGGCGGCCGAACGCGGCGTCGGCCGGGCGCTGACCGAAAGCCGTTCGGTGGTTCGCGACGGCCGCACGCTGATCTTCAAGGCGGCCGATGGCGCCGAGCTGATGCGCCTGCGCGGCTGAACCGCCTTTCGAGCGGCTTGCACCATTCGCAACGGAAACCGCCTGCAGGATGCTGCGGGCGGTTGTTCTTTGCATGCGCCACCTGAGTGGTTCGCGGGAAGATCGTTTCCCGGGAAAGTGGTTTCAGCAAAATTTAGGGATTGGCCGTTAGGCTTCGTGAAATCTGCTGCCAACTCAAGGCGGACCCGCCACAGTCATGCGTATCGAGAAGATCTTTGAAATCCGGACCATGCGCCAGGTCTACAAACTGGTGGCGGTAACCACCGTGTTTGCGGTGCTCATCCCGGTTTTCATCTTTGCATTGCCGTTTCTCCATTTCGGCGAGAGCTACAACCGCCTGTTCATACTCGCGGCTGTTCCGGCCGCCCTGATCCCGCTGCTGATCACCCCGCCCATCGCCTTCATCATCCTGAACCTGTTTCGCATCCAGACGCTGACCATCGACAAGGTCGACCATTACGTCCGCTACGACACGCTGACCGGGGTGCTCACCCGCGCCTATCTCCTCGGCAAGACCCGTGACGCGCTGTCGGCGGGCGGCGCCTTCCTGATGATCGACGCCGACCACTTCAAGGCGATCAACGACACCCATGGCCACGACGTCGGCGACGAGGCGCTCAAAAGGATTGCCGAGGTGCTGCGCAAGGCGCTGACCACCGACGCGCTGATCGGCCGGCTGGGCGGCGAGGAGTTCGGCGTATTCCTGCCGGGCGCCCGCGACACCGAAGCGGTGGCCGCGGCGGAAAGCCTGTGCAAGCTGATGCGTCAGGAAGGCAGGGTGATCGCGGGGAAGGAACTGGGGTTGACCGTCAGCATCGGCTGCGCGCTCCATCGCGAAGAAAACACGCTCGAAAAGACCATCAAGCTGGCCGATTCCGCGCTTTACCACGCCAAGCACAGCGGCCGAGACCGCTACTTCCTCGCCGAGGCCACCGACACCATGCCGGCCCTGATCCTCAAGGACCGCATGGCGGTGTGACGGGTCCCGTTCTCCGGTCCGGATCCGAGGACCCTCAGGCCACAAGCATCCAGAAGCTGTGGGCGAGGGCGGCGATCACCAGAACGAGCTGGGCAAGGAACGACAGGCCGAACCCGCCGGCGCGTTGCCAGCCCGGCGCGTCCTCCTGAATGAAGTGCCAGGCGTGAAGCGCCCGGCCGATGGTGAAAGCCGCGCCGAACAGGTGCGCTGCAATCACGGGCATGCCGAGAAGCGCCGAGATCGAAAGCAGGATGAAGAACATCGGCATGTTCTCGACTGCATTGGCGTGGCCGCGCATGATCCGGGCGAGATGCTTCACACCGCCGTCGCCGATCGAAACCTTGTGCTTGCCGCGCAGCCTGCCTGTCTCGAACGAGATCCAGATCAGGATCAGGATGTTGAGCGCTGCGTAGAGGCCGACGATGGCCAGCGCCGGTGCGAAAGTCTGCATGATGTATCTCCGTCCGTGAAAGTGCGGGCGCCCCGCAATGCGTGTTTGAGGCTAGCGCAGATGCCGGGTCGGTTGTTCTAGCGCGAACACCTCGTCCGCAAGTCCGTCCATGCGCTTGTGGATCATTGCTTGCGCGTCGTACAGGCCCCTGTTGTAAAAGTATGGTCCGATCCTGTCGGCAAGGAACCCCATCAACATCTCGGCAGGCATTGATCCGATGTCCTGCTCCAGCTCCTCGCGGAAATACTCCCGGATTTCGCCGACAATGGCCTGGGTTTCCTCGCGGCTGAATTTGATCGGCTTCATGGCGCGCTCCTGCTGGACGATCTCAACGGTGTTCTTCCTCGCTGGCCGCGATCAGGCGCCGGTTGAAATGGGTCACCGCCCTGGCCTGTTCGGCCCATCCGATGATGCGTCCCTCGTCCTCGCCTTCGGTGACCACCGGCAGGCGGGTATGGCCGCCCGCGTCGAAGGTTCTCAGCGCTACCTCCAGCGTGTCGGTGAGCCTGAGCGTCGGCGTTCCGCTGTCGGGGTCGTAGTATACGGGTTTCGCGTCATCCTCCGGCAGGGTCATGAAATCCATCACGCGCACGTTCCGCAGCACCGCCCGGTGCGGCCCGTCCTGGACAAACAGCCCGCGCATCTCGAGCTGCCACTGAAAGTAGGAATGGCCGTGCAGCGCCTGGGTGATGCCGTGGGCGATGGCGACCGTCAGAAGCAGCGCAATCGACAGCGCGTAACCGCCGGTGAGCTCGAACACGATCACCGTGGTCGAGATCGGCGCGCCGAGCACCGCACCCGCCACCGCGCCCATGCCGAGGATGGAATAGAGCGCCTGGCTCGAGGCGAGATCGGGAAAGACCGAGGCCGCGATGATGCCGAAGGCGCCTCCGGTCATGGCGCCCAGATAGAGCGACGGGGAGAAGATGCCGCCGCCAAAGCGGGCCGCAAGCGTGATCGAGGTCGCCAGCGCCTTCATCACGATCAGCGTGAGCATCAGCACCAGCGGCAATTGCCCCCAGAGCGCCAGGTCCGTGGTCTCGTAGCCCACGCCCAGCACATGCGGGAATGCGATGCCCAGCAACCCCACCATCAGCCCGCCGATGATCGGCAGCGCCCAGACCGGAACAGGCGTGCGGCGGGCAATGTAGTCGGCCGCAAACAGCGCAAACTGAAACGCCACGGCAACCAGTGCGCAGATCACGCCCAGCAGCGCAAAGGCCGGAAACTCGAAATAGGATGTGATCTGGTAGACGGGCACGATGAAGGCGGCCGCATCCCCGAACCAGGCCCGCGACAGGATCGCGCCGGCGGCGGACGAGATCACGATCGGCACGAACGCCCGCATGGCGTAATGGCCGAGAATCACCTCATGCGCGAACAGCACACCGGCGATCGGCGCGTTGAAGCTTGCCGAGATCGCCGAGGCGACGCCTGCGGCCAGAAGCGTGCGGCGCGACCAGTCCGGCAGCGACATGCGCTCGCCGATGGCGCTCGCAAGCGTGGCGCCCAGATGGATGACCGGTCCCTCGCGTCCCGCACTTGCACCCGATCCCAGCGAAAAGGCCGTGGCAAAGGCGCTTATGATGCCCTCGCGCAGCGACAGCCGCCGTCCCGCCAGCGCCCGCGCCTCGATCACGTCGGCCACCCCGCCGGTGCGTCGCGAGGGCAGGTACCGGCTGATGATGATGCCCACCACGATGCCGCCGATGAGCGGGCCGGCCAGGATCATGTACCAGGGCGTGTTGCGGGCCAGCGAGAGGACCTGCTCGGTGGTGTCGCCCAGCCAGTAGAGTTGCACCACGCCGATCAGCATGCGGAAGGCGATCGCCGCCAGCGCCACCGAAAGCCCGATCACCAGCGACAGCGTCCAGATCGTCGGCTGCCGGCTTTCGAGATAGGCCCTTATGTTGGGGGTCATCCACTGCCGGATGCGGGCCGGCGTGGCGCGAAGGATCTCGATCATGGCTCAGGCCGCCCCGCCTTTTGGCTTGCGCGAGATCCCGATCGATCGGCCTGCACGCTCGGGGCGGGGAAGCGCGGAATGGGCCCCGGCCATTTCTGCGACCTTTTCGAGGATGTCTTCCGGCATTTGCGCCACGCGCGGACCGCTCATGTCGACATGCAGCAGCAGCGTCTCCGACGTCGCCGATAGCCAGCCCTCGACATGACGGATCTCCTGATAGAGATGCAGCCGCTTGGCGTCGTGATCGATGATCTGTACGCTGGCGCGAACCTCTGCGTCGGGTCGGAGTTCGCGCACGTAGCACACATGCGTTTCGGCGGTGAAGAAGCTCATGTTGCGTTCTTCCCGGTAGTCCGGGCCGCAGCCGATCAGCGCAAAGGCATGGTCGACGGCATTGTCGAACAGAACGTTGTAATAGGCCATGTTGAGGTGGCCGTTGTAATCGAGCCAGGCTGGATCCAGCAAGCGCGGTGGCGCTGTCACCGGAGCGTCAAATGACATGGTTCCTCCCTCGGCTTTTCCGGCGCGACCGGGCGCGCGGTGCAGCTTGCACTGGACAAGTGCGCCGCAGTTTGCACATTACCTGATCACACTGTAGCGGCAAGCACTTGGCTGCGAACGCGGTAAACGCGGCAGGGATTTGAGGGAGCAGGATTGATGGCGTTGAGCAATGTGGTGGCGGGCTTTCGCAACGAAGCGGGGATCGCGACCGTTGTCGGGGTGCTGCAGCAGCGCTTCGGGGACCGGGTGCAGACCGGCGAGGCGCTGCGCGGCCAGCATGCCCACACCACAACCTATATTCCGGCGCAATTGCCCGACGCGGTGGTCTTTCCCGAATCGGCCGAGGAAATCCGCACCATCGTTCGCACCTGCGCCGATCACAGGGTGCCGGTCATACCCTTCGGCACCGGCACGTCGCTCGAGGGGCAGGTCAACGCACCCCATGGCGGCATCTCGATCGACATGGCGCGGATGAACCGGGTGCTCGAGGTCAATGCCGAGGATCTCGACTGCACGGTCCAGCCCGGCGTGACCCGGGAGCAACTCAATTCCGATCTGCGCGACACGGGGCTGTTCTTCCCGATCGATCCCGGCGCCAACGCCTCGATCGGCGGCATGACCGCGACCCGGGCCTCGGGCACCAATGCGGTCCGCTACGGCACCATGCGCGACAATGTCATCGCGGTGACCGCGGTCACCCCGTCTGGCGAGGAAATCCGCACCGCACGCCGCGCCCGGAAGTCCTCCGCGGGCTATGACCTGACCCGCCTGTTCGTTGGCTCGGAGGGCACGCTCGGCGTGCTGACCTCGATCACGCTGAGGCTACAGGGCATACCCCAGGCGATATCGGGCGGCGTCTGCCCGTTCCCGACGGTGGAGGCGGCCTGCAACGCCGTCATCATGACCATCCAGATGGGCATTCCCGTGGCCCGGATCGAACTGCTGGACGCGCTGCAGATGAAGGCCTGCAACGCCTACTCGAAGCTGTCCTATCCCGAAAGTCCGGCGCTGTTTCTGGAATTCCACGGAACCGACGCGGGGGTCGCCGAACAGGCAGACATCTTTGCCGAAATCGCTGCCGATTGCGGCGGTGGCGAGTTCCAGTGGACCAAGGAAGCGGAAGGGCGCACCGAATTGTGGAAGGCCCGTCACAACGCCTACTGGGCCGCGCTGCAGCTGCGTCCGGGCGCCAAAGGGGTTTCCACCGATGTCTGCGTCCCGATTTCACGGCTTGCCGAATGCGTGGCCGAAACCCAGGCGGACATCGCCGCAAGCGCGCTCGTCGCGCCGATCGTCGGTCACGCCGGGGACGGCAATTTTCACGTTCTGGTGCTCATGGACACAGACAACCCCGCCGAGATCGCGGCGGCGGAAGGATTTGTCGACCGGCTCAATGCCCGGGCGCTTGCCATGGACGGGACCTGCACCGGTGAACACGGCATCGGCCAGGGCAAGCGGCCCTATCTTTCACTGGAAATGGGAGAGGGCGTCAGCATGATGCGCCAGATCAAGCGGGCGCTCGATCCCGACAACATCATGAACCCTGGCAAGGTGTTTTCATTCGACCCGTAGCCGCCCATCCGGTAGATGTCAGGCGAAGGGGTCCGCATAGCCTGACATCCATCGGACTGGCGGGCGCAAGCTTCGCCAAAGCGGAATCGGCCAATGTGAATGCGGCCCGTCGCGGGAGGCCGGTCGGACAAACCCGTAACAGGAGGATTTAAACTGCTCCGCGTATTTGTCATCTTTGGCGGCCTGTTGGTGCTGGTGCTGTTTTCGGCGCTGATCGCTCCCTATTTCATCGACTGGTCGAGCTACAGAACGGCGTTCGAAGCCGAGGCCAGCCGCATCGTCGGTCAGCAGGTGCGGGTGCGCGGCGAGGCCGATGCGCGGCTTCTGCCGTTTCCCTCGGTCACATTCTCCGATGTGACGGTCGGCGATGGCGACCAACCCGCGATGACCGTAAGCCGGTTTTCCATGGATGCCGAACTCGCCCCGTTCCTGCGCGGCGAGGTCCTGATCTTCGACATGCGGGTGGAAGAGCCCGACGCGGTTGTGCGGATACTGGAAGACGGAAGCCTGGACTGGGCGCTCAACCGCAAGCCGACCACGCCCGGAGAGACCGTGGTGCTTGAAAACATTGCGATCAGCAACGCCAACATCACCATCATCGACGAGCAGAATGGCCGTTCCCATCGGGTCCGTGACATCGATGCCCTGGTGTCTGCCGGTTCGCTTTCGGGGCCGTGGCTGATCGAGGCCGAAGGCGCTCTCGCCGGGCAGCGCGGCGGCATTTCGATCACCACGGGCGTGGCCCGCGACGACGGTTCGATCCGGATGCGCATCCGTCTCGCGCCGGACGGCTTTCCCGTGCTGCTAGAAACCGAGGGCGAAGCGCGCGTCACCGACTCCAAGCCGCTGTATGACGGCCAGTTCACCTTCACGGCTCTGTCGTCGGAGAATGGCGGCAGCGCGAGGCCGGAGCGGCCGGTGGTCGTTGCCAAGGGCGACTTCGCCGCCACCAACGAGAGCCTTGAAGTCGAGGAGTGGCGTGCGGAAATCGGCCTGACGGACGATCCCTACATCGTCACCGGTCAGGCGACCATCGACACCGGTCCGGAACCGGAATTCCTGTTGATCGCCGATGGCCAGCAGATCAACATGGACCGTCTCGACGGCGGTCCGGAAGCCGCGACAGAAGGAGCCGGGACTGTCGCGCCCGATGCAGCGCCGGTGCCGCTGAAGGACCGGCTCGCCGTGTTCAACGCCCTGATCGACCGCCTTCCGCCGCCGCCGCTGCCCGGGCGGGTTGAGCTCAATCTGCCTGCAATCGTGGCCGGCGACACAACCTTGCGCGAAATTTCGCTGCGCGCCCGCCCCGATGGCGATGCCTGGCTGATCGACGGTTTTTCCGCGAATCTGCCGGGCCGGACCGTCGTGGAAGCCAGCGGCCGTCTGGTGTCCGGCGCGAATGCGAGCTTCGACGGTGAACTCACCGTGGCCTCCAACCAGCCCTCCGGGCTTGCCAACTGGCTGTCCGGAGAGGTCGATCCGGTGATCCGGCGCATGGCCGCCGCCGGCTTTTCCGCCAATGTCAGCCTGTCATCGGACCTGCAGCGCTTCGAGGCGCTCGAAGTGATTGTCGGCGCAGCCCGGCTCAGGGGACGTGTCGAGCAGCAATTGCCGCCCGACGGCCGGCCTTCGCTGTCGATCGAACTGGCCGGCGACAGTTTCGATGTCGATGCGGTCCGTGCGCTGGCGCTGCTGGCGGGCGCGGGTCAACGCGAAGAGGGGATGCTCGGCGCCTACAACGTCGCCGCGAGGATCCAGGCCGAGACACTGCGCATGGGCGAGTACAGCGCCGGCGGCGTTGATACCTCGCTTGTCTGGCGCAACGGCGAACTCACCCTCGAACGGATCACCTTCGAGGACCTTGCCGGCGCTTCGGGATCGTTTTCGGCCACGCTGATCCACAATGAAGGAGCGCCCGAAGGCAGCATTGAGGGCCGGGTCGAGGCCGGGAGCGCCGATGGCCTGTTCGGTCTCGCCGACCGCCTCAGCAATGGCCATGCGTTGGTGCGCCGGCTCGGCGCCAACAGCTTCGCCTTTGACGGGCTCGAGGCGGATGTTTCACTTGAACTCCATCCCGACACCGGCCCCGCGCTCACCATCCAGGGCAGCGCCGGCGGCGGCGATGTCTCGCTCACGGCCAACGGTCAGGGCTGGATTCCCGGCGCCGGCGGCGCTCGCGAGATCTCTGTGGAGGTTCGCAATCCCGAACTTTACAGGCTTCTCGAGCAGGCCGGCTTCGCCGTTGTGCCGCTGGAAGGCGAGGGACCGGCCGCCCTTACCGTCGAAGCCGGCGCCGGGTCCGGCGATGCCGACCTGGAGTTTGACGCAACACTGACCGCGCCGGGGATCTCATTTGCCGCGAGTGGCGCGGGATCGATCCTAGCGGATGCGCCGGCGACCGGACTTTTCGAGGTCTCCTTCGAGGCCGCTGACGTCGAAACCGTTGCCATTCTCTACGGGTTGCCCTTGCCCCGCAGCGGCATGGGGTCCGATCTGTCGATGACCGCGACCCTGGCGCTCAACGATGCGACCGCCATGCTCACCGGTATCGCCGGACAGGCGGCCGGCAACGGGTTTTCCGGTGAGTTGAGCTTCGAGCGCGCCGTCGACCCGATTGGCGGCGAGGGCAGCCTGCGGGTGGACACCGCCGACATCGGCTGGCTTTCCGAATTTGTGCTTGGTCCGTCGCTCGATGCGGATCTCGCAGGCTCCGATGGGGGGAGCTGGAATTCGGCCCCGTTCCTGCCCTTGGAGACAGCTGTGCCCGAAATGCGGATAAGCCTCGAGGTTGGGCGCATCGATCTGGGCCGCGGCGGCTTCGCGGATGATTTCAGCGCCGGGCTTTCCACCGGCGACGGAGCGCTGGCGCTGTCGGAGGTGGATGGAGCCTGGTTCGGCGGGCGCATCGGCGGCGACGTGACGCTGACCAATTCGGCGGGATCGGTGTTCCTTCTCGGCGGCATCTCCGTTGCCGACGCCGATCTGGCCCGGCTCGACCGGGCGGTCCGCGGAAGTCGGACGCTGTCGGGCAGGCTCGATGCGACCGTCAATCTCGAAGGCACGGGAAGCTCGATGCGCGATCTCGTCGGCTCGCTTGCCGGGGGCGGGGAGTTCGTGGGGCGCGATCTTCTGGTTCGCGGGGTAGACGCCGGCGCGTTCCCGCGCATCCTCGGCGCTGCCGACCGGGAGGATTTCGAGATCGAGGCGGGGACGGTCAGCGCTATGGTGGCCAACTTCATGACCGGCGGTGAAATTCGTGCCGAACGCCTCGCAATGCCGTTCACCCTGACCGGCGGCGTCATGCGCTTTTCCAGCGCCGAACTCGTTGACGGCGAGGCGACGCTTTCGGGCGACGCGCGCGTGGATCTCGTCGGCCTGACCGTTCAGTCGGACTGGCGTCTGGGCTTCGATCCGGGTGTCGAGGCCGTCGCCGGCGGGGATCCGTCCGTGGTGCTGGGCATCGACGGGCTTCTGGTGGATCCGGATTTTTCGATAAATGCCGTCCAGATGAGCAACTATCTTTCGATGCGGGCCTTCGAGCGTGAGCGCCGCAAGGTCGAACTGCTTCAGGCGGGGGTTGTCGAGAAGCAGCGCCTGCGCCGCGAGATCGCGCTTTTGCGCCAACGCGAGGAAGAACGCGAAGCCGCAAGGCTTGCCGCGGAGGAAGAAGCGCGCCGCGCCGCAGAGGAAGCCGAACGCCGGGCGGCGGAGGAAGCCGAGCGGGAAGCTCAAAGACAGATCGAAGAAGAGGCCGCGCGGCAGGCGCGCGAGGAAGCCGAACGCCAGGCCGCACAAGAGGCAGCTAGGCAGGCGGCACGGGAGGCGGAAAGACAGGCGGCCGAAGCCCGCCGCGCCCGCGAGGCTGAAGCCGCGGCACAGGCCGCCGCACGGGCGGAAGAGGAGGCGGTCCGCGAACGCGCGCGCCGGCAACAGGACAACGGGTCAGGAAATGACGCCGCGGAAATCGAGCGCCGCCCGCTTCCCGCACCCTCGGATCCGCCTTCCGCTCTGGCGGACGAGCCTTCAACCGGCGGGTTGCCGCGCCTTCGTTTTGATGAATTGCCCGGGCTCAATGACCCGATCCGAAGCCTCATCGCTCCGGAGGGATAGGCGGCTCCGCATTATTTCCCACAGCCTGCTCCTCGAAACAAAAGGCCCTTCAGGCCGGTATCAGGCCCGATCCGCGCTGTCAGGATCGTCCGGAGAGCGGTGTCCCCGGTTGAGCGCCCAGTCGAGCACCGCCACGCGAATGGCCGAAGAGAGGTTGCCCGGCGACTTCCGGGCGCCGTCAATTTCGGCGATTAGCCCCGCAACGGCAATCCCGCGCTCGCGGGCCATTTGCCGGAGTGCATCCATGAATGCGTTTTCGAGGGTGATGCTGGTGCGGTGTCCGCGAATGCTGACAGAATGCTTGCGCATCGTTTCGGGCTCGGACGGCGCCCGCACGCCTATGAACCGCCATTGCCGTCGGGCTCGCGCCGGGAGGCGTCGTGATCGCGGGTGGTCTTTTCATTCCTGGCCCGGGCCAGTTCGCGCTCGGCCTTGCTGCGCCCGTGTTCGAAGCGGTTGCGTTCGGCGGTGGCGTTTTTTTCGGCGCGGGCGCGGCGTTTGCGGGCCATGCGCAGATTGACCACCTCGCCGTTCACGCCACCCGTCCTTCAGTTCTTCTTGCGGAAGGAATCAAGCGAGACGACGTCGGCGCCGGACTTCTTGTCGGCATCCGCGTCTTCACCGGCGTCCGGCGCATCCCCGACCTCGTCCTTTTCGGCGGGGTCGACCATGCGCTCGATGGTGCTTGCCAGTTCCGGACGCTCTTCATCGTCCTGATCGCTCCCATCATTGGCGGCATCTTCGAGAACGGTGTCGAATTCCAGTTCGAAATTGACCGAAGGATCGTAGAAGCCGCGGATTGCCGAAAACGGCACCACCAGCTTTTCCGGCTTGTCCGAGAATGAAAGCCCGATCTCGAACAGCGATTCGGTGACCTTGAGATCCCAGAACTGGTGCTGGACCACGATGGTCATCTGTTCGGGATAGCGCTCCTTGAGCTGCGTCGAGATCCGTACGCCCGGCGCCTCTGTCAGGAAGGTGATGAAGAAATGATGGTCGCCGGGCAGGTAGCCGGTCGCCGCGACCTCGGACAGGACCTTGCGTATGACGCCGCGCAGCGCGTCCTGGGCAAGAATGTCGTATCGAATATGGTCCTGCGGCATAAGCGCGTTCTTTCCTGTCAAATATGCCCCTGACGGGGTTCAGTGTGGTCGGGTTCCGCCTTGCGTCCTGTTCCGCCCAGCGGACCCCGTGTCTGGCACTCTTTGTTCCGGAGCGTCAACACCGCATCGCCTGCAACGCTGTGGACCGCCGGAAGGCTTCCCCGCGTCGAGTCGGCGCACGACGCTCGCCCTGTATAAGCCCAAACCGGAGTTTCCGGAAGGCCGGTGATGCTGGCATTCGGCCAGTGCGTGCGGGCCAGGGCTTGCGGGATGGAAAGTGGAGGTTTCTGTTGCCAGGTACCTCCGAACCCCGCCCAGGAGTGCGACCCCCTAGGACTTGATTTGAAGTGTCACACCGCCATTAGGCAGCGAGACGAGCTTCCGCATAGTTGTCGTTTGCAACTACAAATTTAGCCCGATAACGGTGGTACAATGCCGGACAAAAAGTCGATCTTTACACCCTCGTCGATCCTGTTTCGCCCCCATCATCATCCGGCCGCAGCCGATTGGCGTGTGCGCCGGGCCCGAAGGCCGGATCATGGTGGAGGCGCCGGGTACCGCCCCCGGGTCCGAATGGTTTATTGCATCACTCGTTTATTGTCATAGCCGCGTCAGCGGCACTCTCTATATAGGGGCCCGCACCGGGTTTGAAAAGGTCCGGGCCCGGACAACACACAGACCAAGCTATTGACAGTGACGGCGCGAATGCCAAACATGCACATGTGGCATTTTGACAGGACAACGCTGTCGGAATGGCGGAAGGTCAACAAAGGGGATGAGACATGACTGACTACGCGGCCGATGTGAAGAAATACGATGCCGGCGCATCCGACGAAACCATCGGCAAGATTGTCAAACATCTTGGCATTGCACTCAGAAGCCGCGATGCATCTCTCGTGTCTTGCTCCGATCCCTCGGAACTTGCGCGCGTGTCTGAAAAATGGTGCGGCAAGAAGCTCGGCGTTACCGGCGCGGCTGCCGACGATGCGGTCGCCAAGGTTTGCGAGATGATGAAGGATGACCGCTCGAAGGCGCGCGTGACATTTTATTATCTTGTCGCCAGGGAACTGGGCAAGCTCGGCGATCTCTGATCCCGAATTGTCCGCAAGCCTGAAACCCCGCCCCGGCCAACCGTGCCGTGGCGGGGTCTTGTGTTTCCGATGCATGTCGCGCTTGTTCGGAAACAGGTGAGCGATACGCCGCAGGGATCAGCCCCGGGTGCGCTACCCGGTCCCTTTCGCATTCCGCCGGATGTACTGCAGCCAGGATGTATTGCGGCCGGTGTCGGGTCCCCTCGCTAGGCACGGGGCGGTGCAGATGGTAGTCTCGCCTCCGGCCAGGGGAGGGTGCTTGCGATGGCAGCCGGGAGTATCACCGTTCTTGTCGGCACCACAAAGGGTGCCTTTCTGATTTCCGGTGGCGACAGCCGCGGCGAATGGTCCGTCAGGGGACCGTTCTGCGACGGTTGGCCGATCAATCATATCATCGGCGATCCCGCGACCGGAACGCTCTGGGCGGCGGGCGGAGGCGACTGGCACGGAGCCGGGGTCTGGCGCTCTGCCGATGACGGCGGGACCTGGGAGCTTTGCCGGCTGACGCGGGGCACGATGGACGACTGGGCCGAGAACGACCCGGACTTCGCCGCCATGATCAACTGGAGCCGGGAGGCCTTGCCTTTCGCCGACAGGTTTTCGCAGATCTGGTCGCTGGGCTACGCCCACGGTACGCTCTATGCCGGCACAAAGCCCGCAAGCCTGCTTGCCAGCACCGATGAGGGGATCTCCTGGGAGCAGGTCGAGGGGCTGACGAACCATCCCTCCGCGGGCAGTTGGAACCCCGGGGCGGCAGGACTTGTGCTGCACACCATCGTTTCCGATCCGGCCGACCCGGAAAAGCTCTGGATCGGCATCTCCGCCGCGGGTGTATTCGCGACCGAGGACGGCGGGGCAAGCTGGGAGCGCCGCAACCGTCTTTCGAATACGGAGAGCTGCACCCGTCACGACCATCCGGCAGCCCCGCGTGACGGCGAGACCGGCCACTGCGTGCACAACATGATGCGCGCACCCGGAAGCGGCGATCTGCTCTACCAGCAGAACCATCACGGCGTCTGGCGTTCGGTCGATGGCGGCCGCAACTGGGATGACATCACCGAGGGGCTGCCCTCGACCTTCGGCTTTCCGATCCGGGTTCATCCGCGCGACCCCGATTCGATCTGGACAATTCCGCTCAACGGCGACAGCCAGGGGCGCTATCCGCCCGGCGGCGCCGCCGCGGTCTGGCGGTCGCGCGATGGCGGCGCAAGCTGGCATGACCTCAGGCGGGGCTTGCCGCAGCAGAGCTGTTTCTTCACCGTGTTGCGGCAGGCCATGGCGGGGGATTCAAGGAACCCGGCCGGGGTCTACTTCGGCACCAACAGCGGTTCGGTCTTCGCCAGTCTGGACGAGGGTGACAACTGGGACGAGATCGCACGGCATTTGCCGACGATCCTGGCGGTGGAGGTGCTCGACCGGCAACAGTCCTGAGGCAGGGGTGCGGCATTGGCGGGCGGTCGTTCATGCGATGAACGGCGCATCGGGTCCGGGAACGGAGCCGATTTTATAACCCTGGTGGCGAGGCGACGGGGATAACCGGCCAGAGCCGTTTGAGCATGCGCCCAACTCCGCTAGGATCGCACCTCCTCGAATCATCCGTTGGCGGCTATGCAGCAGTATCACGACCTTCTCCGTTTGGTCCTCGACCAGGGCTCCGATCGCGAAGACCGCACCGGCACGGGCACGCGTTCGATCTTCGGTCACCAGATGCGGTTCGACCTGTCTGCAGGCTTTCCGGCGCTGACCACCAAGAAGCTGCATCTCAGATCGATCATTCACGAGCTTCTGTGGTTTTTGAAGGGCGACACCAACATCGCCTATCTCAAGGCCAACGGCGTATCGATCTGGGACGAGTGGGCCGACGAAAACGGCGATCTCGGGCCTGTCTACGGCGCCCAGTGGCGATCCTGGCCCGCGCCTGGCGCCGCCGCCATCGACCAGATCGCTGGCGTCGTCCGGCAGATTAAAACCAACCCGTCGTCGCGCCGCCACATCGTTACGGCCTGGAACCCGGCGGAAGTCGACAACATGGCGCTGCCGCCGTGCCATTGCCTTTTCCAGTTCTATGTCGCCGACGGCAGGCTTTCCTGTCAGCTCTACCAGCGCTCGGCCGACATCTTCCTGGGCGTGCCTTTCAACATCGCCTCCTATGCGCTTCTGACGATGATGGTGGCGCAGGTGACCGGCCTCAAGCCGGGGGATTTCGTTCACACGCTGGGCGACGCGCATCTTTACAGGAACCATTTCGACCAGGCGCATCAGCAGCTTTCGCGGGAGCCGCGCGCGCTTCCCGTGATGCGCATCAATCCCGATGTCACCGACCTGTTCGCCTTTACCTACGAGGATTTCACGCTCGAAAATTATGACCCGCACCCGGCGATTTCCGCCCCGATCGCGGTGTGACCCATGCAGAGTACCGACAATCCGGGCCGTCCGAAGATCCAGATCGTCGTCGCCCGGGCGCGCAACGGCGTGATCGGCCGTGAGGGCGACATGCCCTGGCGGCTGCCTTCGGATCTCAAGCACTTCAGGTCCGCAACACTGGGCGCTCCGGTGATCATGGGTCGCAAGACCCATCAGTCGATCGGCCGGCCTCTTCCGGGTCGTGCGAACGTCGTGGTCTCGCGAAGCGGATACGAGGCCGAAGGCGTTGACGTTGTCGCGACGCTTGAGGAGGCCGTCGAGCGTGCAGCGGCACTCGCTGCGGAAGCGGGCGCCGACAAGATTTCGGTGATCGGCGGCGGTGAGATCTATCGCCAGGCGATGGCCTTCGCCGATGAACTGCACATCACGGAAGTGGCGGCGGATATCGAAGGCGACACGGTGTTCCCGCCTGTTGATTCGCGGCTTTGGGAACGAACCAGTGTGTCGCCGCCCGTCAGAGGCGAAAATGACAGTCATTCCGTCTGTTTTTCGGTTTGGCGCCGCCGCGGTCGATAAATCGTCCCGATTACCCCCTATTCGGTTGCGCAAGACGGATTGCCGCGTTGAAAGCGGCCCGCACCATACCTATAACGAGGTCAATGCGTATTGACGGACCGGGTTCCGTTGGTGCCTTAACACAATTGGGAAAGAGGTCTTAATGCCCTGGAGCAATCAAAATGGAGGAGGCGGCGGCCCTTGGGGCGGCGGCAACAACGGGGGCGGCAACAATCAGGGCCCCTGGGGCAATGGCCCGCAGCCACCGCGCGGCGGCGGAAACCCGCCGGATCTCGAAGAGCTAATCCGGCGCGGCCAGGACCGGCTCAAGCAGGTTCTGCCCGGCGGCGGTGGCGGCTCGGGAAGCGGCAGCAGCAAGCTGATCGCCGGACTGGTCGTTCTTGGTCTGGTCGGCCTTTGGCTCACCCAGTCGATCTACACCGTGCAGCCGGACGAGCGCGGCGTCGAGCTGCGCTTCGGCAAGCCCAAGGACGAGATTTCCCAGCCGGGCCTTCACATGATCTTCTGGCCGTTCGAAACGGTCGAGTTCGCCTCGATCGTCGAGCGCGAAATGAGCACCGGCGGTTCATCGCGAACCGGCTCGATTGACGGCTTGATGCTGTCTGGCGACCAGAACATCGTCGACGTCGAGTTCAAGCTGCTTTACTCGGTCCAGGACCCGGCGGCGTTTCTGTTCAATCTCGCGCGTCCCGAAGACACGCTTCGACAGGTTGCTGAAAGCGCCATGCGTGAAGTGGTCGGACGCAGGCCCGCACAGGACATTTTCCGCGACAATCGCGAAGCCATCGCTGCCGAAGTGCAGACCATCATCCAGACCGGCATGGATGCGTTTCCGGCAGGCATCGCCATCAACCAGGTCGCCATCGAGGACGCCGCACCTCCGCGGGAAGTGGCAGACGCCTTTGACGAGGTCCAGCGCGCCGAGCAGGACGAGGACCGCTTCGTCGAGGAATCCAACCAGTACGCCAACCAGAGGCTGGGTCAGGCGCGCGGTGAAGCCGCGCAGTTGAGGGAAGAGGCGTCCGCCTACAAGGACCGCGTCGTCAACGAGGCGACCGGTGAGGCGAGCCGCTTCATCTCGGTTTACGAGGAGTATGCAAGGGCGCCCGACGTCACCCGCTCGCGTCTCTATCTCGAAACGCTCGAAAGGGTCCTCGGCGGCTCCGAGAAAGTGATCATCGAGCAGGACGGCGGCTCGGGAGTTGTGCCTTATCTGCCACTTCCTGAAGTCCGCAAGAATGCAGGAGGTAACAACTGATGGCCAATCGTCTTCCAATTATCCTCGGCCTTCTGGCCGTCGTGGTCTTCCTCGTCTGGTCATCGGTTTTCGTCGTCAATGAACGCGAGCAGGCGATCGTTGTGCGCTTCGGTGAAATCCAGGAGGTGAAAACCGAGCCGGGCCTGTACTTCAAGCTGCCCTTCGGCTTCATCGACGCCGACTCGGTGCAGTATGTCGAGGATCGGGTGCTTCGCTTCGATCTCGATGACATCCGCGTTCAGGTTTCGGGCGGTAAGTTCTACGAAGTCGACGCATTCGTGCTCTACAAGATTGCCGATGCGAGACGCTTCCGTCAGACCGTTTCCGGCGACCAGATGGCCGCCGAATCGCGGCTCCGGACGCGTCTGAACTCCGCCCTGCGTACCGTCTACGGTCTGCGCGGCTTTGAATCGGCGCTGTCGGAGGAACGGAGCTCGATGATGCGCGAAGTGCGCGACCAGCTGCGGCCGGAAGCCGAGTCCCTCGGACTGCGCATCGACGACGTGCGTATCCGCCGGACCGACCTGACCCAGGAAGTCTCGCAGCAGACCTTCGAACGGATGAAGGCCGAACGTCTTGCCGAAGCGGAGCTGATCCGCGCCCGAGGCAACGAGGCTGCGCAACGCATTCGCGCCATCGCCGACCGCCAGGTCGTCGAGATCGTTTCCGAGGCGACGCGTGATGCGGAAATCATCCGAGGCGAGGGCGACGGTGAACGCAACCGGATCTTTGCCGAGGCGTTCTCGCGCGATGCGGAGTTCTTCGAGTTTTACCGCTCGATGAACGCCTACAGCCAGGCGCTGTCCGACAGCGGCACAACGATGGTGCTGTCGCCGACGTCCGAGTTCTTCAAGTTCTTCGGGAGCGCCAGAAGCAGCAACGGTGCGCCAGCGCAGGCGCCGGCGTCGACAGCGGCCGTGTCCCCAGGTTCCGGCGCTCAGCCCGCGGTCACGGATTCCGCTCCCGCGGAAACCGAGAACTGAAGGCGTGGGAATGTGCCGATGCCTGTGACCACAGACCGCGCACCGTGACGGCAGCCGCGTCGTGAGCACCCTGTTCCTGGCAATCGGACTGGTACTTGTTGTGGAGGGGCTGGCCTATGCGCTGGCCCCTTCGTTCATTCGAAGGATGGCGGAGCAATTGCCGAAGCTCGGCGACGAGCAATTGCGGGTGTTCGGCGTCGCCGCGCTCGCGATCGGGGTCGGGCTGGTCTACCTCACCAAACTTCTGTGATTTTCACGTGAATGTGCGAAGTTTGCCCGCCGGCGCCGCTGGACCTGCCGGAATTGCGCCTTAGTTTGAGGCAAGGTCCAAGGACGTACCGCGGCTTGAAGCAGAACCTGCATCGAGGCTACGCCCGCCGGATTTGGAGGTTTGTATCGGCCCCGATGCCCGGCAGCCGGTCACGGATCGCACAAAGACAAACCATTGAGCAAGGAGATCGCCCTGATGAGGAAATTCCGCTTCCGCCCGGTAAGGATGGCGTTTGCCGCGGCCATCATGCTGGCGTCGCCCGCCATGACTCCTGCCCGGGCCCAGGAGAATCCGGGGCCGGCCTCCGTGGCGGATCTGGCCGAAGGCCTGCTTGACGCCGTGGTCAATATTTCGACCTCCCAGAGTGTGGGCAGCGGCTCGGCGCGGCCGCGCATGCGCGCGCCCGACGGATCGCCCTTTCAGGATTTCTTCGACGAGTTCTTCAGCGACCGCGAGAACCAGAGGCCGCGCAACCGCAGGGTTTCCTCGCTGGGCTCCGGCTTCGTGATCAATGCCGAAGAGGGCATTATCGTCACCAACAACCACGTCATCGAGGGCGCCGACGAGATCGAGGTCAATTTCGCCGACGGCTCGACGCTCGATGCGGAACTGATCGGCGCGGATCCGAAGACCGATCTGGCAGTCCTCAAGGTCGAGCCGGTACGTACACTCACCGAGGTGCCTTTCGGCGATTCCAACGACATGCGGATCGGCGACTGGGTGATGGCCATCGGCAATCCCTTCGGCCTGGGCGGCACCGTGACCGTGGGCATCATTTCCGCCCGCGGCCGCGACATCAACGCCGGCCCCTACGACAACTTCATCCAGACCGACGCGGCGATCAACCGCGGCAATTCGGGCGGGCCGCTGTTCAACATGAATGGCGAGGTCATCGGCATCAACACGGCCATCATCTCGCCCTCGGGCGGCTCCATCGGCATCGGCTTTGCAGTTCCGACAGAGCTTGCCGTCAATATCATCGACCAGTTGCGCGAGTTTGGCGAAACCCGGCGGGGCTGGCTCGGTGTCCGCATCCAGCCGGTGACCGACGAAATCGGCGAAAGTCTCGGGATGGACGAGGCGATGGGCGCGCTGGTCGCGGGCATCATCCGCGGAGGTCCTGTCGATGACGGCTCGATCGAGGTTGGCGACGTGATCGTCAGTTTCGATGGCAAGGACATCGAGACCATGCGCGATCTGCCCCGTGTGGTTGCCGAAAGCCCGGTCGGCAAGGCTGTCGACGTCGTGGTGATCCGGGATCAGGAGCGGGTCACCGTCAAGGTCACCCTCGGACGCCTGGAAGACAGCGAGCAACTGGCGAGCGCCGAGACCGGTGAGAACGGTGACGCGACCGATCTTCCGGAAGCCGCGGAGATCCTTGGCATGAGCCTGGCCGAACTCGACGACGAGGGCCGGCAGGAGTTCGCCATCGCCGACAGCGTCGAAGGCGTCCTCATCACCGAAGTCGATCCGGACTCCGCAGCCGCCGAAAAGCGGATCGAAGCCGGCGATGTGATCGTGGAGATCGCCCAGGAAGTTGTGTCCACGCCGGAGGAGGTGCGAACCCGCATCGCAGCACTCAGTGAGGACGGACGTCGCAACGCGCTGCTGATGCTCGCCAACCGCACAGGCGAACTGCGGTTTGTCACCGTTCGGATGGATTGATCGGGGTTGGACACCGGATTTCGGAAAGGCGGCCCTCGGGCCGCCTTTTTCATGCCGTCTCCGGCAGCGCCTGTTCAGGGCCGGGGGTCTCCGGCAAACATTTCGTAGAGCACATGACGCCTGAGCTGCGGGTGGGTGTCCGGAACTGCCGGATGGTCGAAGTCCAGATCGGGGCGGGCAGTCATGCCGATGCGCCGCATCAGCGATGTGGAGCGGTGATTGTCCGCAACCGCGAAACTGACAATCCGCTCCAGGCCCAAGGCATCGAAGCCAAAGTCGCGCCAAACCCTTGCGGCTTCGCCGGCAATGCCCTTGCCCCAGAACTCAGGCGCAATACGCCAGCCAATTTCAACGGTCCCGTCTTCGAAAACCGGAATCCCGGTGGTGGGATTGAGGCCGGTGAAACCCGCGACATCCCCGGTTTCGGCGATCTCGACGGCAGCCAGGCCGAAACCGCGCGTTTCGATCTTGTCCGCAAGCCGGTCCATCATCTCATCGGATTGGGTACGGTCGCGGCGCATGGGGAAAAACTCCATGACCTGCTCATCCGAGTTGATCAGGTGAAACAGGGCGCGGTCGCGGTCTTCCCAGTTCCGCAAGATCAGGCGTTCCGTCCGGATCGGCTTCATGGCGTGACGAAATCGCTTTTGCGATAGCCTTGCAGGTAGAGCAGGGACGTCAGGTCGCCATGGTCGATGCGGATGTCGGCCTGTGCGGCGACCGAGGGTTTGGCATGCAACGCCACGCCCGAGCCGGCGAGATCGAGCATGCCAAGGTCATTGGCGCCGTCGCCCACCGCAATCGCGTCCGCAGGGGAGAGGCCGAGGCGCTTGGCGATGTCTTCAAGCGCATCCACCTTGGCCTGCCTGCCGAGGATCGGTTCCAGCACGCGGCCGGTGAGCTTCCCGTCACCGCTTTCGAGGATATTCGCGCGGTTCTCGTCAAACCCGATCTTCTCCGCAATGACCGATGTGAAGGCCGTAAACCCGCCTGAAACAAGCGCGGTGTGGGCTCCGCGGGCCCGCATCGTCGCCACAAGTTCCCGACCGCCCGGCGTGAGCGTGATTCGGCTGGCGATCACATCGGCGATCACGCTTTCGGGCAACCCCGCAAGCAGCGCCACCCGTTCGCGAAGGGCGGGCTCGAAATCGATCTCGCCGTTCATCGCCCGGGCGGTGATGGCCGACACCTTGTCCTTCAGGCCGACCTCGGCCGCCAGTTCATCGATGCATTCCTGCCCGATCATGGTTGAATCCATATCGGCGATGAGGATCTTCTTGCGCCGCGTTTCGGCAGTCTGGACGGCGGCATCCACCTTCTCGGCGCCGATCAGCGTCTTGATCCGTTCCAGCGCCAGAACGGGATCTGTCCCGTCCTTGAGCGCGATGTCACAGGCAATGCCGTCTGCAAGCCAGTAGAGCCCCGCGCCGGCCACAGCCGCGCAGGCGGCCTCGCCGAGCGCGGGCGTCAGCACCGGATTTGACGGATTGGCGATAAGCGTGGCAACGAGAGCCATGGACCATACACTCCAAAGACAGGGCAGGGCGGAACCGGACGGATCGGGACAGGATGTCTCCGCGGTCCTGATAGCCGGGCCGACCGCCAGCGGCAAGTCCGCGCTGGCGCTGGAGATCGCCTGCGAGCTGGGCGGCGAGATCGTCAATGCCGATTCCATGCAGGTCTATGGCGTACTCGACCGCCTGACCGCACGTCCCGCGCTCGAGGACTTGGCACGGGTTCCGCATCATCTTTATGGCCACGTATCGCCACGGACCGCATATTCGACCGGGCTCTGGCTGAGCGAAGCGGCCGAGGCAATCGCCGGCATCCGGGCGCGCGGCGCCGTACCGGTCGTGGTCGGCGGGACGGGACTTTACTTTCGCGCGCTCACCGGCGGTCTCTCAGACATGCCGCCGATCCCGGCTGATATCCGCGAGCCGCTGCGCGCCCGGCTGGAGCGCGACGGCATCGAGCCGCTGCGCCGTGAGCTTGCCCGTCTCGATCCCGCCATGTCCCGGAGGCTGCGTCCCGCAGACCGGCAACGCATCGTCCGGGCATTGGAGGTCGTGATGGCGACCGGGCAATCGATCGCCAGCTTTCAGGAGCGTCGCGGCCCGCAGATCATTGATCCCGCAAGGGCGCGGTGCATTGTCATCGACCCCGATCGCGCGCTGCTGCATGCCCGCATCAACGCGCGTTTTCAAAGGATGGTCGAAGACGGCGCAGTCGCGGAAGTGAAAACCCTGATGTCGCTCGACATTCCTGCCCAACATCCTGCCATGAAGGCCATCGGAGTGGGGCCTCTTCTGGAATATATCAGAGGCGATTTGATCCTTGATGAAGCAGTTGAGCGCTCCCGGGCGGCGACGCGCCAATATGCCAAGCGCCAAATGACATGGTTCCGGAATCAATTGGGTGCAGAGTGGCAGAGAATTCAATCCTGAATGGAAATGACAAATTCACATTCATATATATGTTGGGCTTTGTTAAACCAAAAATAACAGGTTGGGCATAGCATCTCCGGACGGAACTCTGGAACCAGTACGGTGAGCATGCGCTTTCACAAGGCAGAGCTGTTTTTCATTCTCCTGATCGGACTGGTCGGGGTGGGCGGAGCGTTCGCCTGGGCTGCGTTTTCCGCTGTCACGGAGGGCTTTATCGTTGGCGGACCGGAAGCGGCGGCGAAATTCGCGTTCATGAGC
Organism: Hoeflea sp.; assembly: GCA_040218025.1. Lineage (GTDB taxonomy): Bacteria > Pseudomonadota > Alphaproteobacteria > Rhizobiales > Rhizobiaceae > Hoeflea. The sequence goes on from JAVJQD010000007.1 coordinate 72,732, forward strand.
GCAGTGCTCGCTGCTTTGGCCGTCGTCTGCGCCCTCACGCTGGTGCTGCCGATCATGTCGTCGGGGCTCAGGGAACGCGGCCAGCTCAAGCGGATGACTGAGTCCCTCTCGGTCCGGTCCCAAAGCCTCGAACACGCCGCGATCACCGATTCGCTGACCGGCATGTACAACCGCCGCTACTTCGACGAGGCGCTGAGCGAGTATCTCGCCGCCTTCCGGCCGATCGGCAAGCCCATCGGCATGGTCATCCTCGACCTCGATCACTTCAAGGCCGTCAACGACACCCACGGTCATGATGTGGGTGACGAGGTGCTGCGCCAGGTCGGTGAATGTCTGCATGTCTTCACACGCTACCACGATGTGCTGGCGCGGCTGGGTGGCGAGGAGTTCGCAATCCTGTCGCCCAACATCACCGAGCGGCAACTTCACAATCTGGCCAACCGGATCCGCGAGGCCGTGTCCCAGCTCGCCGTGACCAGCGGGAATGTGACGCTCAGGGTGACCATCAGCGCCGGCATCGCCATCTGGGATGGCAAGGAGAGCGGCGAGGAGCTCTATCGCCGCGCCGACAAACAGCTTTACGAAGCCAAACGCCAGGGCCGCAACCGCGTCTGCGCCGCCTGAACAGGTTCCGCTTTATCCGCACTGCCCGCTTGGCCACATCCTGAAAATTGAACAATCTGCCGGGGCTTGGAGCTGGGCCCGGGGCAGAATGAGACCGGTCGGAAGACCGGCGATGTTCTTGCAGTCGCGCGGAGGCCGGCCTCAGGACGCCTTTGGAGAGCGCGCCCCTGACAGCGCGGAGCTTCCGGCCGGCTGTGCATAAGCCGCAACGTTTGAAGGCATGCAGGTGCTTTTCGCTCAGTTCAATCGAGCGTGACGCGCATCAGGACTTGATCAGCGAGGAGAGCGGTTTCTTCAGAAGCGAAGAGCGGATCGAACTCAGCTCATTCCGAGGCGCGGGTTCGCGGCTGGCAGGATCCCTGAACGCATCCCGGTAGGCCGGGTCCCGGACCTCCTGCTGCGCCTGTGCATCGGCAGGGGGGGGAGCCGCGTGCGCTGCCTGGCGGTCGGCCGCCGGAGTGGATTGGCTCGGATAGCGCGGCGCCGGGATCGGGCCTGCGGGATTCGCATAGGCCGGTTGCGGAGCGTGATCCTCGGCGCGGCGCTGCGGCGGCGGACCCGCCGGCGGATCGCCGGCCTGCGCGAGCGGCGGCGCCTGCACCAAGCGTTCGGCGGGTCCGGCCGCAGTGTGCGAGGCAAGATTCTCGTCGATATGGCGCATGCGCATGACGATCTTGCGCAGATCGACGCCGCTGGCGTTGCCCTTGTGCACCGGCTGCAGACCGGAATTGGCGCGCGGCAGGATGGATTCGGGCACCCGCTCGAACACCATGCGCATGGGAACCGCGACGGCCTCTCCGAAGGCGATTGCCTCGCCGTTTCCGATCGAGGACAGGAAACTCATGGTCGAGGCCGAGGAGTCCGGAATCGCCGACCGGATGATGTCCTGGTCGCGGTCGTTGGACAGCCGCATGGCGAACACCGTCGAGCACTGCGACAGGATGGTCGGGTCGAGTTCGCCGGGACGCTGGGTGATTACGCCGAGGCTGACGCCGTATTTCCGGCCCTCCTTGGCAATCCGGGAGATGGCCTGGCGGGTCGGAAAAAAGCCGAGCTTCGGATCTGCGGGCACATAGCGGTGCGCCTCTTCGCAAACCACGAGAATGCGAACGCCACCCGCGCTCCACAGCGCGATTTCAAAGGCCATGCGGCACAGGATCGAGGCGACCGAATTGACCACCTCGGAGGGAATGCCCGCAAGCTGGAACGTGGTCACCGGCTTGCCGTCGCCCGGAATGCGGAAAATGTGGCTGATCGTGGTGAGAATCGTGTCGTGGATCGTGTTCGACGAGAACATGAACTCGTAACGCGGATCGTTGATCGCGGCCTGCAGACGAACCTTGAGCGAGCGCAGATGCGGCTTCTCGCTGCGGCCCTCGAGCTTGCCGATGCGTTCGTCGATCAGCGCCATCAGGTCGGCGACGCGGTATGGCACGGGAGTGTCCGCGGTCAGCGAAGACTTCTCGGGACCACGCCGGATCAGCGTGGTGTCGGTCCCGCCCTTGAACATCTTCTTGGCTTCGGGAATGAGGTCGCGCAGTACGTCGACCTCTTCGGGAACCGCGGGCCGGCCCCTGAACAGGACCTCGCTGAATTCCTCGAGCCGGAACAGCCAGAACGGCAGGTCGAGCGTGTCAGTGTCGATGACGACCGATTCGCTGGGAAAAGCTGCTGCGAATTCATTGTGCGGATCCAGAATGAGCACCCGGAGCGCGGGATCGGCCTTGAGCGCCTTGTGCAAAAGAAGCGTCACAGCGGTGGTCTTGCCCACGCCGGTGGTGCCGACGACGGCGAAATGGCGCGACAGCAGGGACGGCACATGGATGAGCGCGCCGAGCGAGGTGTCCTGTGTCAACTGGCCGATCACGGCGGTGTCGCTCACGCCCGGATCGTAGATCACGGCAAGATCGGAGGAGCGCATCCGGTGCACGATGGCGCCGAGATAGGGGTATTGTGTGATGCCCGCGGAGAACTCGGCCTTGCCGGATATGCCGGTATGAATCTCGCCGACCAGCTCGACCTCGATATGCATGATGTTCTCGCCGGCTTCGGCCCACACCGCATTGTCGGTCTGCATCGAGCAGACAAGCGCAACCACGCGGTTCTCGCCGACGGTGATCGAGATCAGCCGGCCCACCGACCAGAGTTCGGCGAGCCCGTTGCCGTCTTTCTGGGCATAGGCGCTTACCGTCGCCTTCGAGCCTGAGCATCCAATGACGCGCCCGAGAAGCCGGTTTCCCGGCGCCATTGCGTTGCGGCGGTCTCCGCCGTTTTCAGCGTCTGGGGAAGGGGGAGTGATCTCGCCGTCCAATTTCGGGCTCCGTGATGTTCGCGCCAGAGTGACATTGTGAGGTTAACGTCGGGTTGCGCGGATGCGGATTTCGTAAAAATGCGGACAACTGACGCTCAAGAAAGCCGTTGACGCGAACGGTTAGGGGGGGTACGAAAGCTTCCATGAAGAAGATCGCGGACATTCTCGTAGTAGGAAAGCGCATGGGCAGGGTGGTGTAACCATCCGGCGAAAGCACCCATGCGCGACACAAGGCTCCCCACGGAGCCTTTTTTTATGGCATGAACCGGGCTAATGAAGCCTGAAAACAGACGGGATAAGGGGTCAGGCAAAATGGCCGGCAAGCAAATTGAAATGACAGGCGCCGAAATGGTCCTGCAGGCGCTGAAGGACAATGGCGTCGAGCATATTTTCGGCTATCCGGGCGGCGCGGTTCTGCCGATCTATGACGAGTTGCACCAGCAGGACAGCATCGAACACATTCTCGTCCGCCATGAGCAGGGCGCGGGGCACATGGCCGAGGGCTATGCCCGTTCCACCGGAAAGCCCGGCGTCGTGCTCGTCACCTCCGGTCCCGGCGCCACCAATGCCGTCACTGCCTTGCAGGATGCCCTGATGGACTCGATCCCGCTGGTCTGCATCACCGGGCAGGTCCCCACATCGCTCATCGGCTCCGACGCCTTCCAGGAGTGCGACACCGTCGGCATCACCCGGCCCTGCACCAAGCACAACTGGCTGGTCAAGGACGTCAACCAGCTTTCGCGCGTCATCCACGAGGCGTTCCGTATCGCCACCACCGGACGCCCGGGGCCGGTCGTCGTCGACATCCCGAAGGATGTCCAGTTTGCCACCGGCATCTACAGCCCGCCCTCGCCCGTGATCGAGCAGAAAAGCTATCAGCCGAAACTTTCCGGCGACCTCGACAGGATCCGTGCGGCCATCGACCTGATGGCGACCGCCAAGCGGCCGATCATCTATTCGGGCGGCGGCGTCATCAATTCCGGCCGCGAGGCCAGCCAGCTGTTGCGCGAACTGGTCGAGCTCACCGACTTTCCCATCACATCCACCCTGATGGGGCTGGGGGCCTATCCCGCATCCGGCAAGAACTGGATGGGCATGCTGGGCATGCACGGCACCTATGAGGCGAACATGGCGATGCATGATTGCGACGTCATGATCTGCATCGGCGCGCGCTTCGACGACCGCATCACCGGCCGTCTCGATGCGTTTTCTCCGAACTCCAAGAAGATCCATATCGACATCGATCCCTCGTCGATCAACAAGAACGTCTACACCGACATCGGCATTCTGGGCGACATCGGCCATGTTCTGGAAGACATGGTCCGGTTGTGGCGGGCTTCGAAGAAGACCGACCGGAGCCAATTGGCCGGATGGTGGACGCAGATCGCCAAGTGGAAGGGGCGCAACTCGCTTGCCTATTCGTCCAACAAGGACGTGATCATGCCGCAATACGCGATCCAGCGGCTCTATGAACTGACCAAGAACCGCGACACCTACATCACCACCGAGGTCGGCCAGCACCAGATGTGGGCGGCGCAGTTCTATGGTTTCGAGGAACCCAACCGCTGGATGACCTCGGGCGGGCTCGGCACCATGGGTTACGGTTTCCCCGCGGCGGTCGGCGTTCAGGTCGCTCACCGCGACAGCCTCGTCATCGACATCGCCGGCGACGCCTCGATTCAGATGTGCATCCAGGAAATGTCCTGCGCCGTGCAGTATGAACTGCCGGTCAAGATCTTCATTTTGAACAACCAGTACATGGGCATGGTCCGGCAGTGGCAGCAATTGCTGCACGGCAACCGGCTGTCGCACTCCTACACCGAATCCATGCCGGACTTCGTCAAGCTGGCCGAAGCCTATGGCGGCGTCGGTCTGCGCTGCGACAAGCCCGGCGATCTGGACGGAGCAATCCAGGAAATGATCGACACCCCGCGCCCGGTGATTTTCGATTGCCGTGTGGCCGCGCTCGCCAATTGCTTCCCGATGATCCCGTCCGGCAAGGCACACAACGAGATGCTGTTGCCCGACGAAGCCACCGACGAAGCCGTCGCCAACGCCATTGACGCCAAAGGCCGCTCGCTCGTTTGAGCGCCTGTTGGCCTGACCGAAACAGATGGTCTCCATCTGTTTCGGCAAGTCAGCCCAAGGGTCGTTAATTTGGCGGGGCGATTTGTCCTGACAGATCGGTAGAATCTGTCAGGATCGCACCACAAGAACAGGATCGAGACACATGAACGCTCAACACCAGCCCACCGGTTCGGCCTATTTCATAGCTGCCGAAACCGCGCTCGCCGAAAGCCACACGCTCTCGGTTCTTGTCGACAACGAACCCGGCGTCCTAGCCCGGGTCATCGGCCTGTTTTCAGGCCGCGGCTACAACATCGAAAGCCTGACGGTTTCCGAAACCGAACACGAGGCGCATCTGTCGCGCATCACCATTGTCACCACCGCCACCCCGAACGTGCTCGAGCAGATCAAGTCGCAGCTCGAGCGCATCGTGCCGGTGCACCGGGTGGTGGATCTGACCGTCCGGTCCGCCGAACTCGGTCATGACAAGCCGCTCGAGCGCGAACTGGCGCTGATCAAGGTCTCCGGCATCGGCGACAACCGCGTTGAGGCGCTACGGCTCGCCGATGCCTTCCGTGCCCAGGTGATCGACGCCAACACCGAGCACTTCATCTTCGAGATCACGGGGCGCGTATCCAAGATCGAGCAGTTCATCGCCATCATGCGGCCTCTCGGCCTTGTCGAGATTTGCCGCACCGGCATCGCCGCCATGAACCGCGGTCCGCAGGGGATGTAGTCTCAAATCATCTGAAGCGGTTGCGCCGAGCTTGGCGGGGGGAACATCCGGTCGAGTTCCGCGAGTTGCGCGCCCGTCAGTTTGATATCCGCTGCGGCCCGGTTCTCCCGCACCCGCTCGGGGTTCGATGATTTCGGGATCGGGATCACGCCTTCGCGCGAGAGCAGGAAAGCAATCGCCAGCTGCGCCGGCGTGACGCCGAGCCTGCCGGCCATGCCGCCAAGATCCGGATGCCCGAGCAGCCGCCCTTCGTCGAGCGGGCAATAGGCCATGACAGGCATCGACCTTTCTTCCATCCACGGCTTAAGATCGTATTCGATCCCGCGGGTTGCGAGATTGTAGAGCACCTGGTTCGCCGCGCAGCTTGTCCCGCCGGCAAGTGCCGTCAGGTCCCTCATCAGGTCGACGTCGAAATTCGAAACGCCCCAGCGCAGGATCTTGCCCGCCGCCTGCAAGTCCTCGAAACCGGCAATGGTTTCTTCGAGCGGGTGCCGGCCCGGCCAGTGCAGCAGGTAGAGGTCTATGTGATCCGTGCCCAATCGTTTCAGACTTGCCTCGCAGGCGGCGATCGTGCCCTTGCGGCTGGCGTTCGAAGGCAGAACCTTTGAGACCAGAAACACCTCATCGCGCCGGCCTTCGATGGCAGAGCCGGTGACTTCCTCGGCCCCGCCCGACGCGTACATCTCGGCCGTATCGATCAGCGTCATGCCAAGGTCGATGCCGGTCCTGAGCGCCGCAATCTCGTCGCCCGCCCGCGCGCTGTCCTCGCCCATGTGCCAGGTTCCGAGACCGAGCGCGGGAACCGGGGTTCCGTCCGGAAGGCGCTCCCGGGCCAATGGCTGCGTCATGACGGTCTCCTTCAGCCTGTTCCATCAATATTTTCAAATCGTACGATCAGCTTTTTTTGATTGTCTCGTTTCTCCGCTCGTCTATCAAGCATAGGCTGGTCTGTGCCCGGAGCGAAAGAACATGCCGATAGAAACCTTTCTGACGCTGACAGCCTTCGCGTTTGTCGCGGCGGGCACGCCGGGCCCGAACACCATGATGCTGTTTGCCTCGGGCGTGAATTTCGGCTTTCGGCGCACCTTGCCGCACATGCTCGGCATCGCGATAGGGTTCCTTGCGCTGCTGCTCGCCGTGGGCTTCGGGCTCGGCGCGCTGCTGACGCGGTATCCCTCGCTCTATCTGGTGCTCAAGATCCTTGGCGGCGCCTATCTCGTCTACATCGCCTGGCGGATCGCCACCTCGGCAACCTTGCCCGAGGCCCGCGCCGGCGCCCGTCCGATGACCTTCATCGAGGCCGCCGCCTTCCAGTGGGTCAATCCGAAAGCCTGGGTGATGCTGGTGACCGCGATGGGCATCTACACCGATCCGGACCGGTACACCTTCACGGTGCTGCTGATCTGCCTCGCCTTCGCGATCGCCACCGCGCCCTGCGTGTCCGCCTGGGCCGGGTTCGGTTCGGCGCTCAGAAGCTGGCTCGCCGATCCGGTGCGGCTGAAACGGTTCAACATCGCCATGGCCCTGCTGCTGGTGGCGAGCCTCTGGCCAATGGTCCGGTAGCTCCCGAAATAAGCCCAGCTCCGCGACGGCCCGCCCATGCGCTATCTCAAAAGCCGATATCCGGTTTGTTGAGCATCAGCCAGAAGATGCCAAGTATGGCGAAGAAGGCCGGAAAGCCGCAGGCGAACCAGATCCGGTAGAGGCTCCAGAAGCGCTCGGAGAGGTCGGTTCCTGCTGCCGAAGCCTCGCGCGCCAGATCCCGGAGCCGGATCTGGATACGGACCACCGGCAGCCAGAACAGCCCGATGAACACGTAAAGCCCGAGCGAGGCGAGGATCCAGCCCTCGCTCAACGGCCAACCGGTCTCGAGGGCAAGAAGGACGCCGGACACCGGCTGGGCGACCGCTGCGGTGGCGGTGAACAGGAAATCCGCGAGCACCACGGTGCCGCTCACATGGGCGATCAGCCGTGCGTCCCGGGTCTGAACGGCCATCAGCATGAAAAACGCGATCCCCGCTCCGGTGCCCAGCAGCACCGCCGCGCCGATCACATGCACCACGAGAAGCAGTCCGGCCAGTGTCATCAGCGTTCGTCCAGCGTCGCGAGGGCGACCAGGGTGAGCATGATCGACGGCAAGACCTTGACCAGCGGGCCGAGCGGGTCGAACCACAGGCTCAGATTGGTCACGGTCGCGGCAAGCAGATAGACGATGGAAACAGCGATCATTCCCCACAGCGCATGTTTGGCCGTCGGCCGGAACAGGACGGCGAGACCAAGTCCGATGTCGACCAGGCAGGTTGCAAGAACCGTGAACAGGGCGGGGTGGTAATTCAGAACCCCGTCGAAATGCGCCATTGCGGCCGTCAGTTTTCCGAGCGGGATGAGCCCGGATGCGAGCCAGAACGCCGACAGCATGACAAGGATGGGCGCCTTGAGCAGATAAAGCCGCGCAAACCAGAGGTCCTGGACTCCCGAGGGATTTTCGCTGAGCGTCCGGTCGAGGCTGCGCAGCGAAAAGCCCGGGCCATCCGAAGCAGGGTCGCGCGCCACCACGCCTCCCGCCATCACCGCCATTGCGGTCGACCGCAGCGGCGAACGCCAGCCAAGCCGGCCGGCGAGATCGGCCAGAAACGTCGCCGGACGCGCCAGCGCAGGCGGAACCGAAACCAGGCGCGCGATTGGCAGTCCCAGCCAGCGCCGGTGCCGGGCAAGAACATCGCCGAGCGTCAAGGTTTCGGGAGCCGCGAGCGCCACGTCGCTTCCGGGCGGGATCTCGCCCGAGACAGTACGCACCACGGCTTCAGTGACATCGTCGAGCGCCACGGTCTCGACACGGGCTTGCTCATGGGTCGCCGGAATGAGGAAGGGGAAACTTGCCAATGCCCGGATCAGCGCGGTTCCCCCATGGGCGTTGCGCCCGACGACCAGCGCCGGGCGCAGGATGACGTGGTCGACGCCCGAGGCCTTGAGGGCCGCATCCGCATTTCGCTTGGTCGACAGGAACGGAAGCCCGGCGCCATCGCCGCCGGTGCGCGCAGATACTTGCACGACAAGTCGGTCGCCGGCCTTCGCGGCGGCCTCGTAGAGCGCGACCATGGCGCGCTGTTGCACCGCGTCGAGATCGTCGCGCAATCCGTCCTGAAGCGCCCCCGCGCAATTGACGATCGCCTGGTGCCCGCCGACCAGAGCCGCCCAGTCCTCTGGCCTGGTCATGGCCGAGAGATCGGCGCGGACGAACCGGAACTCGGGAAACCGCCGCGAGGCTGCCTCCATGTTGCGTCCCAGACCGGTCACCCTGTGGCCGGCGGCGGCAAGCCCTGCCATTGCCGCCGATCCAATGAAGCCGTTGCCGCCGAGAATCAGAATGTCCATGCCGAACCGTACCCGATGGTGTGCACGGCAGACAGCTCTGGCCGGATGGGGCCTGATCCCTGTTGCCGGGCCTGCCGCCGCAGGATAGTTTCGCACCATGAGCAAGCAAAGCGAAAACGGACACGGGAGCGCGGATCACTCTTATGCAAACCCTGATCGTCATGATCACGATCATGACAACGAGCTCGATCCGTTCGCGGCGCGCGTGAAGGCGCTTGAGACGATCCTGACCGAAAAGGGCCTGATCGATCCGGCTGCGGTGGATGCCATCGTCGAGACCTACGAGCACAAGGTCGGCCCGCGCAACGGCGCGCGTGTGGTGGCCAGGGCCTGGTCCGATGACGATTTTGCGAAATGGCTCGAAGAGGACGCCACCGGGGCGATTGCCTCGCTTGGCTATACCGGACGCCAGGGCGAGCACATGCAGGCGGTGTTCAACACGCCGGGCATGCACAATCTTGTCGTTTGCACGCTGTGTTCCTGCTACCCGTGGACCGTGCTCGGTGTCCCGCCGGTCTGGTACAAGGCGCCCGCCTATCGCAGCCAGGCGGTGATCGATCCGCGCGGCGTGCTCGCCGAATTCGGGCTCGTGCTGCCCGAGGATACGCGCATCAGGGTCTGGGATTCCACGGCCGAACTGCGCTATCTGGTGGTGCCGATGCGCCCGCCCGAAACCGATGATCTGAACGAGGACGAACTGGCGCGGCTGGTAACCCGGGACTCGATGATCGGCGCCGGCCTGCCGCTGCGGCCCGGCTCGCTTTCTCCGGATGCGCTTTGGCCGCCCGCCGCGCTCGATGGAGATCCGGCATGAACGGCCCGCACGACCTCGGCGGCCAGATGGGTTTCGGTCCGGTCGCGCCGGAAACCGCAGAGCCGGTGTTTCATGCCGGGTGGGAACGCCGGGCGCTTGGCGTGACGCTGGCCACGGGCGCATTTGGCGCCTGGACCATCGATGAAAGCCGCCACGCCCGCGAAAGCCTGCATCCGGCGACCTATTATTCGGCCAGCTACTATGAGATCTGGATACGGGCGTTGGAGACGTTGCTCGAACGTCATGGTTTTGTTTCGGCCGACGAGTTGGAAGCCGGTCAAAAGATCTGGCCCGGCGTCACGCCAAAGCGCGTGCTCCGGGCCGCAGATGTGGCAGGCGTGCTTGCGCGCGGCGGCCCCTGCAACCGCGATGTCGGAGTGCCCCCGGGTTTCGCCGTCGGCGACAAGGTGCGCACGATCAACCAACATCCCCGCGGCCACACGCGTCTGCCGCGCTATGCGCGCGGCAAGACCGGTGTCGTCGAAGCGGTGCGGGAAGGGTTCGTGTTTCCCGACACCAACGCCCATGGCAAGGGCGAAGAGCCGCAGCATGTCTACACCGTCGTCTTCGACGGCCGCGAGCTCTGGGGGCAGGTCGCCGATCCGTCGCTCACGGTCTCGATCGACGCCTGGGAGAGCTATCTTGAGCGGGTCTGAACCGGGACATGAAAACCCCTTCCGCCTGCCGGCCGACAATGGGCGGAGTGCGCCGGTCTTTGCGGAGCCGTGGCAGGCCCAGGCCTTCGCGCTCGCCGTCGCGCTCAACGAGCGTGGACTGTTCTCCTGGAGCGAATGGGCCACGGCGCTGTCGCGCGAGCTTGCAGGGCCCGGCGCGGCGCAGGACGGCGGCGATTACTACGCGCACTGGCTGGCGGCGCTCGAAACCCTCCTCACCGAAAAGGGCGTGGCTGGTCCGGAAACGGTCGAGGCGCTGACCACGTCCTGGCAACGCGCCGCCCGCGCGACGCCGCACGGCCAGCCGATCCGCCTCGAAAACGATCCCGAACGCTTCAGTTGAGCCAGTCTGGCGCACGGTTGAACGGGGTGCCGAAGCGCGCCAGCCAGAGGCTGCGCGCGATGCGCCGGGCAATGACGACAATCGGCTCCGCTGTCGGCGGCGCAAACAGCTCGGCCGTCGTGCTTTCGAACAGCTTCAGCCAGAGCCGGAAATCCTCTTCCTCGAGATCGGGCAATCCGTTGTGCTTGACCACGGGCTGGCCCGAATATTCGCCCGAATGCAGAAGCACCGAGCGCCAGAACCGGTTCATGCGTTCAAGATGGATGTCCCACTTGCCCGAAAGCCTCTCCTCGAACAGCGGTCCCAGCCGCGCGTCCTCGCGCACATTGGCGTAGAACCGGTCGACCAGCAGGCCGATCTCGCGGGGAGAGATTTCCACCGCCGGCCTGCGCGGCGGCGCGGGCCGCGCCGGTATCGTGACGGGAGCGGGGCGTTCAGCCATGGTATTTCAGCGCGATCAGCAGCGTCAGCGCCCCCCAGAAGCACATGTTGACGAAGGAGCGGATCAATCCGCCGTCCTGTTCCACGGTAATGCCGAGCCTGCGGCGCACCAGATCGCCGGGGAGCAGGAACAGCCAGAGCAGTGTTTTCATGACGACCCCTTTCAGGTATTTGAAATACCACTATTTGGGTTTGCAGCAAATAGCAATATATGAAATACCAGTATTCAGCGATCTCCGAGGGTTCCCATGCGCCTGACATTGCACACCGATTATGCCTTTCGCGTTCTCATGGCTCTGGCCCGCGCCCCTGACCGGGTGCAGTCGGTCGACGATCTGGCGCGAGAGTTCGGCGTGTCGAAGAACCATCTGATGAAGGTCGCGCAAAACCTCACCGCCGGCGGCTTTGTCGCCACGGTGCGCGGACGCAACGGCGGATTGCGGCTGGCCCGCCCGCCCGCCGATATCAACCTCAAGGCGGTGGCAATGCACATGGAGCCCGATTTCCACATTGCCGGATGCTTTGCCGCCGAGAATTGCTCGTTTCTTCCGGCCTGCGGCCTCAAAGGCGTGCTCGGCCAGGCCAGGCTGGCCTTCCTGCAGACCCTCGCCAAACATGACCTCGCATCGATCGCCTAACGGGCGCTCGATACGCTCTCCATCCGTAGCCGCCACGTTTCGCTCGACTTGGCGTTGGGCGCGAACTTCGGCCGCGCTCGATTTGATTTGTCTTGAATGGGACAGGCCGGGCCGAATCTGCCAAGAGAAACCATGCAGTTTTCACCGCAACAGGATGAGGCGCTCAAGGCCGTCTCGAAATGGCTCAGGGAAGGCCGGTCCCAGGTCTTCAGGCTGTTCGGCTATGCCGGCACCGGCAAGACGACGCTCGCCCGGCATTTCGCCGAAAATGTTGATGGCGAAGTCCTGTTCGCGGCCTTCACCGGCAAGGCGGCGCAGGTGCTGCGCGCCCGCGGCGCCAAGAACGCCCGCACAATCCATTCACTGATCTACCGGCCGAAGGGCGAGGAAGAGGTGTCCGACGAGGAGACCGGCAAGACCACGGTCTCGCCGCTGTTCTCGATCAACCGGCAGAGCCCGCTTGCCCAGGCCAAGCTGATCGTCATTGACGAATGCTCGATGGTCGACGAGGCGCTCGGCCGGGACCTGATGAGTTTTGGAACGCCGATCCTGGTTCTGGGCGATCCCGGCCAGCTCCCGCCGATCTCGGGGGGCGGGTTTTTCACCGAACACGAGCCCGACATCCTGCTCACCGAAATTCATCGCCAGGCCCGCGACAACCCGATCATCGATCTGGCGATGCAGGTGCGCGAGGGCCGCGAGATCATGCATGGCGACTACGGCACGGCCCAGGTGATCGGCAAGTCCGATGTCGAACGCGACATGGTGCTCGAGGCGGACCAGGTGCTCGTTGGCACCAACCGCACGAGGCGGCGCTACAACATGCGCCTGCGCGAACTCAAGGGCTTTACCCAGGCCTTCCCGCAGGCCGGCGACAAGCTCGTGTGTCTCAGGAACGACCCGTCAAAGGGCCTTCTCAACGGCTCGCTCTGGCAGGTGATGACCTCGTCCAGGGAAACCGTCAAACCCGGCATCAACCTGATGGTCAGGCCCGAGGATGACGACATGGATCGAGGCGCCGCGAAGATCAAGCTGCTCAAGAGCGTCTTCGAGGATCCCGATTCCGAAGTGCCATGGTCGACACGGAAGCGCTATGACGATTTCGACTACGGCTATGCGCTCACCGTGCACAAGGCGCAGGGTTCGCAATGGAACTCGGTGGTGCTGTTCGACGAGAGCTTCGCCTTCCGCGACACCCGCGAACGCTGGCTCTATACCGCGATCACCCGGGCGGCGGAGAGACTGGTGATCGTAAGGTAGACCTGGCGTGCGAGGGCGGAGGATCAGGAAATGCCTGCTCCCGCCGATCGATCACCCGCCAGGGCCCGGGCCGTTGCCGGTCGTGACCGGGTTTGCCTTGGTTGGCTGAACCGGGCTTCAGTTGCAAAACAAACTCAAGCGCTTTGCCTGACAGCAATGGCAACGTTTGTTCTGCGTTCAATTCCCATTGATTTGCACTTTTGGCCTTTGGATGGGATAAATTCTGCCGAGGGATCTTTAATGGGAATGTAACGAGGTAGGAATGCTGTCCGGATATTGCCTTCGACGTGTTTTTCTCGTCTCTCTGCTTGCGGCTCTGCCTGTCCACGCTGTCCTCGCCCAGGACGCGGCCCGGCGTGATCTGATGTCGTTCGCCAACGGCGTATTGCCGCTCTCCATCAGCACCGGCGACGCCGCGCTCAAGGTGGCAATGACCAGTGCGGTCGGCCTCATCGATGGCGATCCGCGCGGGTTCGTCGTCACGGCAAAGCCGGGCGGACAGTCGGACATTGTCGAGATCGTCTATGCTCTTCCTGCGTTGACGCGATTTGACCGGTTTGCCGTTCCGAACATCACCGAAACGCCGAGCCCGTCCCAGACATTTTTCAAACATATCGAGATCCTGGGGGCCGTCGAGTCCGTTGACGGCCCCTATGTTACGCTCGCATCCGCCCAGTTGGGCGTTCCTCCCGAGAAGGGCGCTGAAACCGAACTCACCCTTTCGGCCGATCAGCCGGAAGTGCTCTGGATCAAGCTCAGGCTCGGCGACGGAATCAACGTAGAGCGGGACAAGACCTTTTTCGAATTCTCCGAAGTCATAGGCAATGGCACCCAGCAGGTCCCGCCGATGTCAGCAGGATTTAGCGGCGTCTGGAAGGGTCGCGGTGTCGCCATCGAACTGGACCAGCATGAGGCTTCAGTCACCGGATGTTATGATACCGACGGTCTGTTGAACGGGTCCGTCGATGGCAACATTCTGCGTGCGACGGGCCAGAACGCCGCAGGCATACCGTCGCAGTTCATCCTGATAGCGGCCGCGGACGGATCGTTGCGCGGCCTGCGCTCGACCAATGGCGCGCCGTTCAAGCCCTATGATGGTGAACCGTCGGATTCGGCCCCGGTCTGCCTTCCCGCCGAACCGCCGGCGCTCGGCTGCGGCGCCATCATTCACGGCATCGGTTTCGACCATGATTCCGACCGGATTCGTCCGCAGTCCGAACCGCTGCTTGCTGCCATGTATGATGATCTGAGCGCGACAGGCGGCGGAAAAATAGAGATCGTAGGCCACTCATCCAGCGAGGGCGCGGCGGATTACAACCGCCACCTCTCGCAAAGACGTGCCGAGGCTGTCGTTGCCGCGCTTGTCGAGCGCGGTCTCGATCCGTCGCGGTTATCCGCGGCGGGCCGGGGTGAAGATGAACCCATCGCCAGCAACAACGACGAAGCAGGCCGTTCAATGAACCGGCGGGTCGAGATTCGATGCGCTGATTGAAAGCGGATCTTTCCTCGCACTTTCGGCACACCGTTTCAATTGCGTACGCAAGCTCGACAGGGGGCCTTCAATTCACCGCCCGCTCGTTGCCGGACCGGATCTCGCCCACGGCGCGGCGCAGCAGGTCCGGGGATGCATCGGCTGCGGCGAACGTGGCGGTGCGGACATGCTCGCGGAAATCATCTTCCGACATCGGCCGGCCGAACAGGTAGCCCTGGAACTCGTCGCAGCCGCACTTGAGCAGAAACGCATGCTGCGCCGTGGTTTCGATGCCTTCCGCCAAAACCACAAACCCCAGATCGAGACCGAGCTTGATGATGCTCTTGACGAGACCGGCGCTGCGCTCGCATTCCAGCGATTCCCGCACGAAGCTTCGATCGATCTTGAGTTGGTCCAGCGGCAGCCGCCGCAGGTAGCTCAGCGAGGAATATCCGGTGCCGAAATCGTCCAGCGCAAAACCGATGCCGGCGCCGCGCAGGCGTTCGATCCGGGCGACGGTTGGTTCCATATCGTGAACAATGACGCTTTCGGTCAATTCCAGCTTGAGCCGGGCCGGGTTGACCCCGTGGACGCCAACCAGTTCCAGCAGTGAGCTTTCGAAATCATCGACCTTGAACTGGGTGGCGCTGACATTGACGGCGAGGGTGAGCCGGCTCAGGACGGGATCGTCGCTCCAGTCAACAAGCGTCTTGCAGGCCTCCTGCAGCACCCATCCGCCCAGCAGCGGCATCAGCCCGGCTTCTTCCGCCACCGGTATGAACTCGCCGGGCGAAACCTGCCCCCGCTTCGGATGCTCCCAGCGCAGCAATGCTTCCGCGCCTATGATCATGCCCGCGTGGTCAATCTGTGGCTGGAAATAGAGCCGCATCTCGTTGTTGCGCACGGCATTGCGCAATTCCAGCGCCATGCCCTTGGGCCGGGTGAACTCCCGCTGGATCGCCCAGACGCCGCCCCACATCATCGTCGTCGCAAGCACTCCGTTGATCCAGACCCCGGCCGAGCGGATGTCGTCGGGAATGACGCGGGCAAAGGGGAGGGCGTAGGTTGTGCATGACAACACCACGAATGCGCCCAGGCAGGCGGCGATCAGGCCGATCTGGACCTTCGATTTCCGCCGCAGATAATTGATATATCCGAACAGCGCCAGGAACAGCAGATACAGATGCGTGATCCGGGGAATCCCGGCATTCGGCACATCGAACATCAGGGTGAAGCAGACGACGAAGACAAGCAGAGCTGACTGAATGACGATCAGCGCGGAGTTCATCCGTCCCGAGTAAATCAGAAGCCAGCCTGCGAGACCGACCACGGTCAGGCTCAATTCCGCCAAGGCCATGTGCCACTGCCGCCACCAGGCAAAGACACCGGCCCAGGCAAGCGCAAGCGCCATCACGACCAGGCTGCCTATCTTCAGACAGACAATCATCCGGTCCGCTTCCCGGCCCCTCAGCACCTCGGGCGTTCTGTTCCCATCCGTATAAGACAACCGCATCTCGCCTGTTCCAAACGGGACTGATCTTGTCCCGCGTCTACCGCTCTTGGGTCATGACATTGCAATGTTAACAAGACCGCTGACGACGCATACAAGAACTGGTCCCTGATTGTTCAGTGCCGGCTGCGCGGCGGTTCCGATTGCCGTTGCGCCGGAGACGCTCCGGTCCTATTGCTCGGCCTCGGCAATTCCGCCGCACCCGCCCGATGGAAGTCCCGGTAGCGACGGGTCGCATCCGGCAGACAGGAGGTTTGGATGATCCCCTGGGAACGGCTCGATGCCGTCACGCTCGAAGACGGTGTCGAACTCAAGCTGATGCGGCGTGGCGGCGAATATTCGATCATGCTTGGCGCCAACGAACTGATGAACAGCCGCCTGAGCGGATCGGAGGAAGCGCTCGCAGCCTGTTCCATCGCGCAACTTGGAGGCACGCCCGCGCCACGGATCTTGATTGGCGGCCTCGGGATGGGGTTCACGCTGCGCGCCGCGCTCGGATTGCTCGGGCCGGAGTCCGGGGTAACGGTCGCCGAACTTGTGCCCGAGGTGATCGAATGGGCGAGGGGGCCGATGGCTCCGGTTTTTGCCGGCTGTCTCGACGATCCGCGTGTCAGGCTGTTTGAGGGCGATGTCGGCGAACTGATCCGGACAAGCCAGGGCGCCTGGGATGCGATCCTGCTCGATGTCGACAATGGTCCGGAAGGGCTGACCCGCCGGGGCAATGACGCGCTCTATTCCGCACAAGGGCTTGCCGGCGCAAAAAGAGCGCTCGCCAAAGGCGGCGTGTACTCGGTCTGGTCGTCCGCGCCCGATCCCGCCTTCACCCGCAGACTTCGGCAGGCAGGTTTCACGGTCGAGGAACGGGCCACGCGCGCCAGCACCAGAAAGCGCGGGGCGCGCCACATGATCTGGCTTGCCACAACACCTTAGGCAACGGTGCGGCGTCACCCGGTTCCGCCAGTAATCAAGGAAAGATCCGAGACTTTTGAACCCTGGGGAACGGCAAGGGCATGCGAGGAGTTATACTTATCATTTAACTCTAATTTAGTTAAATATCATCATTTTCCAATCGGAACCATTAAGGTTGCATCGGGAAAACTGGCTCAATCGTATGATGCGCACACCGGCCAGTGTTAGACTGGAAAACACGCCATGCAAGACGGGGCAACTGACAACAACAACATATCGGAAAAACTGGATTTTCTTTGCATCGATCAGGCTCAACGCGAAGAGCTGGTCTCTTTCAAGCCGCAGATCGAACGCTCCCTCGGCCCGGCGCTTGACCGGTTCTACAAGCAGGCTGCCAAGCAACCCGAAACAGCCAGGCATTTCCGTGACGCGGGCCACATGGAGCACGCCAAGGAAAAGCAGATCAATCACTGGAAGGTGATCACCACCGGCAATTTCGACCAGCAGTACATCGATGCCGTGACCAAGATCGGCAAGGTCCACGCCAAGCTCGGACTGGAGCCCCAGTGGTATATCGGCGCCTATTCGCTCATTCTGGAGGAAATCACCAAGTCGGCCATTCAGGACGAGCTCGGCGGTTTCGGTATGGGCAAGAAGGCCCGCAAGACTGCCGCGGGCATTGCAGCCGTGGTCAAGGCTGCCATGCTCGACATGGACTATTCGATCTCGGTCTATCTGGACGAACTTGCCAAGGAGCGCGAAGCCGCACAAGCCGAACAGGCGCGGCTGAAGGCCGAGCAGGACAAGGCGCTCGCGGCTCTCGATCATGCGCTCACGAAGCTTTCCGAAGGCGACCTGAATTACAAGATGGATGAGCCGCTCGCCGCCGAGTTCGACGGCATCAAGGCGAAGTACAATTCCTCGGTTGCAAAGCTCAATGAAGCCTTCGTCGATATCGTCGGTTCCATCAACCAGTCGAGCAGCGAAACGCGGGAACTTTCGGGCGCTGCCGACGACATGGCCAAGCGCACCGAGCAGCAGGCTGCAGCCCTTGAGGAAACAGCCGCCGCCATCGAGCAGATTTCCACCATCGCCAAGCAGTCGGCGGAGCGCACCAGCGAAGCCCGGGCGGTGGTCGAGCAGACCTCCGATCAGGCCACCCAGTCGGGCCGGACCGTGTCCGAGGCGATCGCCGCAATGGGCAAGATCGAGGACTCATCCAAGAAGATCACACAGATCATCACCGTGATCGACGAGATTTCGTTCCAGACCAATCTGCTCGCCCTCAATGCGGGCGTCGAGGCCGCACGCGCCGGCGAAGCGGGCCGCGGCTTTGCGGTCGTCGCGCAGGAAGTGCGTGAACTTGCCCAGCGTTCGGCTTCCGCCGCCAAGGAGATCAAGGACCTGATCGAGGCGTCCTTCAGCGATGTGCTCAGCGGTGTCGCCCTGGTCAACAAGACCGGTGAAGCCCTGGGAAGCATCGGCGAACAGGTGCGCCTGCTCAGCGATCACTTTGCCCAGATTTCGCGGTCTGCCCAGGAGCAGTCCTCGGGCATCGCCGAGATCAACAGTTCCGTCGGTTCGCTGGATCTGATCACCCAGCAGAACGCGGCCATGGTCGAAGAGACCAATGCCGCCACCCAGAACCTTCTCGGGATCAACGAAACGCTGGCGCAACTGGCCTCGCGCTTCAAGATATCGGGCTCCGCGCAAGCCGCATCCTCGCGGCCGGCCTACGGCCGGGCCGCCTGATCCGGGACGGGAGGCGCGGCAGGCAGCCTGTTCTTCAATCACCAGGCAAAGAGGCGGCCTTGTGCCGCCTCTTTGTGTTTGCAATGCCCTGGCGATCGGTCGCGTGTCATGCGCCGGTCCGCCATGCCGCCCGATAGGCATCTGCGCGCGAAGGATCGAGGTTCACCTTCGACAGATCGCCCTTCGCCCAGGCCATCACCTTCTCGTCCATCACCCTGAACCACAGCGGCGGAATGGCCGCCAGCAGGAAGCAGCCGGGATAACCGGAGGGCAGGGTGGGCAGGCCGTCGAAAGAGCGCAGCGCCTGGTATGGCCTGAGCGGGTTGGCATGGTGATCGGAATGCCGCTGCAGGTGAAACAGCATCAGGTTGGTGACGATGTGGTTGGTGTTCCAGGAATGGTGCGGCTCGCAGGGCCGGTACCGCCCGTCCGGCCGCTGTTCCCGCTTGAGGCCGTAGTGCTCGACGTAGTTGGCGAAGGTCAGATGCAGCCAGCCGACAAGCGAATTGATGAAAAGGAACGGTATCAGCACCGGACCGAAGGCAAGCATAAGCATCCCGGCAACCGTCAGCGTGATCGCGTAGCCCTGCAGGATGTCGTTGCGCCAGTGCCAGAAGCCGAGCCCCTTGCGGCCAAGCCGTTCCCGCTCCATCGCCCAGCCGCGCGCCAGCGTGGCGGGGATCTCCCGCAGGGCGAAGCGCCACAGGCTTTCGCCCAGCCTCGCGGAGGCAGGGTCTTCCGGCGTGGCGACGTGAACGTGGTGGCCGCGATTGTGCTCGATGCAGAAATGACCGTAACCGGAAACGGCGTTGGCGAGCTTCGCGCCCCACTGGTCTGGCCGGTTGGGCTTGTGACCGAATTCGTGACCGACCGTGATCGCTGTTCCCGAACTGATGCCCGCTGTGAGCGCGAGCCCGATATAGGCCGCAAGCGGCGTCTCCGGCTGCGCTGCGGCCACCGCGCAGGCAATGAAGGAAAACCAGAACACCGGCAGCGAGGCGAACAGCAGCACGCGGTAATAGGGATCGGAGGCGATGTCATCGACCGCGGTTTCGGGCGGATTGCTCGGGTCCACGCCGATCAGGTGGTCGGCGATCACCAGCACTCCGTAGTAGAAAGCCACCGGCCCGGCGATCCACCAGGCATTGCCGCTCCAAAGATAGCCAAGCGCGGCAAGTCCCGGCAGTGACGGCGCCAGCACCGAAAGCAGCCACAGCTTTCGCTTCGGGTCGCGATAGGCAACCCGTTCGCCGTTCTCAGACGCAGCAACGAAAACCATTCCGCACGGCCTCCCAGCCTCCAAGCCTCGCCGATGGTAGGAGCACCCGCCACGCCGCGCAAGCACATTGCGGGACCCGCGCAGGCGACAACTGCCGCGCGGCAGCGTTATCGGTTGCGCCATGGATGATGGCAGTCGTTGAACTGAAGGATCAGGCGGCTTTCAGGACAAGGCGGTTGCGGCCGGCGCCCTTGGCTTCATAGAGCGCCATGTCGGCCCTGCGCATCACTTCGTGCAGGCGGTCGCCGGGTTCATGGGTGGCGACGCCGATGCTGACCGTGACACGAAGCAACTGGCCCTCGAAGGGGAACGGAACTTCGGAAATCGCGCTGCACAGCTTGGCCGCAACCTTGACGGCGTCGTCGACGCCGATCTCGGGAAGCATGACGCCGAATTCCTCGCCGCCGAGCCGTCCGATGATGTCATGCGAGCGCAGCGTCCGCTTGAATCGCTCGACGATCCCCTTGAGAACCTCGTCGCCGGCGGCATGGCCGTTCCGGTCATTGATCTGTTTGAAATGATCAGCGTCCACGACCAGAAGCGAGGCCGGCTTGTGATGCCGGGCCGTGCGGTCGATCTCGTTTTCGGCGAGTTCCAGAAAGCGGTGCCGGTTGAGCGCCCCCGTCAGGCTGTCGGTCCAGGCGAGCCGCGCCAATTCGCGTTCCTGGTGCTTGAGCCGGGTGATGTCGAAACGAAAGCCGACAATGCCGCCTTCGCTGGTGCGCCGTTCCTGAACCCGCAGCCACTGGTCACCCGGCAGCATCTGCTCGATCGGTTCTCCGGGATTGCGGTGCTGTTCCAGACGGTTTGCGATCCAGGCCTCCTCCTTGCCGGCGGCCTCGGGAAACTGGCCCTTGGAAACCGCGTAGCGGAGGATCTCCTCGAACGTCGCACCCGGAACGATGAATCTTGCACTGTTGGCGTAAACCTGCCGGTAGCGTTCGTTGCAATGCACCAGGCGGTCTTCCTTGTCATACAGGGCAAATCCGTTGGGGAGGCTTTCGATCGCGTCGGCGAACCGGCTTTCGGCGGCATCCGCACGTTCGATCAGCAGGCGCATGTCGAGCGCTTCCATGACCATGGCGGCGAGATCCTCAAGCAGCATTTTCTCCGATTCCGAGACGGTGCGCGGCCGGGTGTCAACGACCGCCAGGGTGCCGAGATTCAGCCCCTCGGCCGTGCGAAGCGGAGCTCCGGCGTAAAACCGCAGATGCGGCGGGCCGGCCACATAGGGATTGTCGGCGAACAAGGGGTTGCGGCTGGCGTCCTCGATCACGAACACCTCATCCTGACAAATGGCGTGGTTGCAGAAGGCATGTTCCCTGTTCATTTCCGATTCGGGAAAGCCGATATGCGACTTGAACCACAGCCGGTCGCCCTCCACCAGGGCGACGCTCGCATAGGGCACGTTGAAAAGCCGTCCCGCAAGCCGCACCACGCGGTCGTAGGATTCCTCCGGAAGGCTGTCGAGGACGTGATAGCTGCGAAGCTTCTCCAGGCGCTCGTTCTCTTTGTTCGGCATGGGGTACATCGGCATCTGGTGTCCTGTTGGCTTTGGTTCGGCTGATCAAAAGCTCTGGCCATCATGGCCCGGGAAGCTTTAAATAACCGCTAAAGCAGGAAATCGGCGTCGTCCGGCCCGGCGGCTTCAAGGAGGAGTGTTTTTTAACCCTGTCGGCGTAGATTGGCTTCCGTCACGCGGAACCGGGAAGACCTCAATGCGCCAAACTTCAGCAGTCGCAACACTCACGATCACCCTGCTCGCCACGGCCATGGCCGCCGAACCGGCTCATGCAATCGAGATTGATCGCTTGCTAAAACAGGTTTTCGGAACCTCGGACCCGAGCGAACTCGGCGGGCCGATCTTCGCCCTGATCGCCGTTGCCGCGTTCCTGTTTTTCTGGGGTGCGCTGAAAATCGGAAGACGGCGGCAGCGCCGGATGATCGAGACCTATGACGATCAGCTTCAGGATTATGCAAGCCGTCTGCGCCGCGGAAAACTTTGACACCCGGTCTCCGATGCGCCGCGCGGGGCGTTTCCTGACCGCGCCAGGCAACGACTGCGCCGCTCCCGACTCATTCAGGGCGGGAATGGCGGGGTTTGCGAAATTGATTTCAAATCATGCGCCGCAGGCCTATGATCGCAGGCGCGCCGATCAGCGGCGCCGTGCCTTCCTTCCAAACAATTTCCAATCAAGAGACCGCGATGCCCGCCAAGCTTTCCGTCAATCTCAACGCCGTCGCCATGCTGAGGAACCGCAGGGATCTTCCATGGCCGAGCGTGACCGCGCTAGGGCGGATCGCGCTGCAAAACGGCGCTCATGGTCTGACGGTGCATCCGCGCCCCGACCAGCGTCACATCCGCTTTTCCGACCTGCCGGAACTCCGCGCGCTGATCGACGATGAATTTCCCGGCGCCGAGTTCAATATCGAGGGATATCCCACCGGGGATTTTCTGGACCTTGTCAGCGCCAATCAGCCCGAGCAGGTCACGCTTGTGCCCGACGATCCGGCCCAGGCGACCTCGGATCATGGCTGGGACTTCGAAGGCAACGGCAACTTTCTTCGATCTGTCGTCCAGCGGCTGAAACGGGACGGCGCCCGCGTGTCCCTGTTCTGCGATCCGGACGCCAGCCGCGCAAGCCTTGAAGCGGCGAAGGCGACCGGCGCGGACCGGGTCGAGTTCTACACCGGTCCCTATGGCGGAACCCATGACGATCCGGCGCGCGCCGCAGCCGAGCTTGAAAAGCTCGGGACTGCCGGGAAGATCGCCACCGAACTCGGCCTTGGCGTCAATGCCGGCCATGACCTCACGGTCGATAATCTTCCCGGCCTGGCGCGCGCACTGCCGCAGCTTCTGGAGGTCTCGATCGGCCACGGCCTGACCGCAGACGCGCTCGAATACGGAATGGCCGAAACCGTCCGACGTTTCATCCGCGCCTGCGGGTAGGGGGGCTTCCACCGGCAGCGGGCTCCGGGCCGCACCTGTCTCCGCGGCTGTTCGGTTAGCCGGAGAGAACTGCCGAGTTGGCTTTGAGGAAGCTTTCCAACCCGGTCGGTTCAACGCCGGAAAGCGTTGCGGCGTCACCGGTAACCATGGAAATCTTGCCTTCGCGGGTATTGGCGTCAAACGAGACGAAGGTCGGGATGAAGGGGGCGGGGACGCCGGCCTCGGCCATGCCCCCGGCCAGTTGTGCGTCGTCGAGGTGAACCACGCTCAACGGCTTGCCGGTCGCATTCGAAGCCAGTGCCGCAATCTCTTCGGTGGTGTGCGCCACCGGCCCTGTAAGCGTATGGATCACGTTTTCGGCCGCGGGCGCCGAGAGCCCGCCCGCGATAGCTCTTGCAATGTCATCGCGCGCGATATGGGCGATCTTGCCGTTGCCTGCCGAACTGTACCACTGGCCCGAGGCGAGCGCCTGTGGAAGGGCCATGAACAGGTTTTCCATGTACCAGCCGTTGCGGAAGATCGTGTAGTCGAGGCCGCTGGACTTGATTGCCTCCTCGGTGCCCAAGTGATCGGGCGCGAAGGTGATCAGTGAATCCTCGGGGTTCGGCATCGAGGTGTAGAACAGACGCGTCACGCCTGCGGCTTTGGCTGCCGATACCGCGGCCTTGTGCTGGCGCAACCGGGTGCCCGCGCCGTCCAGTGCATCGGTGGAGATGATCAGCAGCCGGTCAATGCCTTTGAAGGCCGCTTCAAGGCTGTTCTCGTCGTCGAAATCGGCCTTCCGTGTCTCCACGCCCCGTGCTTCGATGTCCTTGAGTTTTCCGGGGTCGCGTGATCCCGCAACGAGTGCGGACGCCGGCATCTTGAAGCTTGAAAGAAGGTGTTCGATCACGCCCGTTCCCAATTGGCCCGAGGCGCCGGTGACAAGAGTTCTTGCGGTCATGGTTGTGTCCTTTGCCGGAGACCACGAGTTCGTGGTCTAAATAAAGTTGCTGCTCTCATATTGAGAGTTGCATGACATATGGTATGAACCGCATCATGAAAAGAAGGCAGTTTCGCTGCCGATAGGCACCCGAAAGGAACCACCATGGATGCTCACATCCCCTTCTCCGAAAGGATCCGGATGATGCAGGGCGATCACAAGCTTGAGAATTGTCCGGTGCGGCAGGTCATGCAGGGCATCTTCGGCAAGTGGAGCACGCTTCTGGTGCTGGCGCTGGCCGAACGGTCCTACCGTTTCGGCGAGTTGCGACGTCTTGTGCCCGACATCTCGCAACGGATGCTCACCCAGACCCTGCGTGATCTCGAACGCGACGGCTATGTCTACCGCACGGTTCACCCCACCAAGCCGCCAAGCGTCGAATACGGCCTGACCGAACTCGGGCTCTCCATGCTCGGCCCGCTCAATGATCTGGTCATCTGGTCAAACGACAACTTTGCAGCGGTCGCTGCCGCGCGCAAGAACTATGACGCGGCTGCGAAAGCCTGAATGGCGTTCTTGCCGGGTTGCGGACCGATTTCGGTTGCCAACTGTGCTCAGGCGTTTCTCATATCGCGCATGATGACGAAATCCGTCGCGGTCCGTGTTTCGGGATGTGCGGGAAGATCGGTGAGCATCATTGTTGCGCCGGGGTGCAGGTTGCGGGCGATCTGTTCATAGACATTCGGCGGGATCACCAGCCTCGCTGTGACGGCGATTTCCCGTTGCACGTCGAGGGCGGTCTCGTGACCGGTTCCTAGCCCGACCGCCATCCAGTCATAGGTGTGATTGGCCGGGTCTACGCCGTTGAGAACATAGACGTGCGTTCCGAGCGGCAAGCGGGGGTGTTCGATGCCGATATCGGCATTGATGAACTCGGTTCCGTTCTTGAGCGCAATCAGACGCCGCTCCGCGCCGCTGACGATGATGGCGATGGCGTCGTCGTCCTCCCCGCTGCGATCGCGCGGCAGCGACTTGCTGGCGACGTGTCCCGTCAGCGTTTCGATGTCCTTGAGGTCTCGGTCGGTCAGCACCAGCCCCGCGTGTGTGAGGCTGCCCACGCCCGAGCGTTCGCTGGTAACGATGACTGGGGTTCCATTGTGTGTGACGCCGAACACCAACTCGGCGAAGGCGCTGGGCAGGTGGATGCAACCGTGGGAACTGGGATAGCCGGGCAGCCCGCCGGCATGAAGCGCGCATCCGCCGAAGAAGAACTGGCTGTCGGGCATGGCGGCGTTGTTGTAGGCCCGCGAGTGGTGCATCTTCTCCTTGCTCAGGACGGAAAACACCCCCGTTGGCGTCTCATAGCCCTTCCGACCGCTTGAGACGGTGGATACGCCGATGCGGATTCCGTTGCGGTAGACAAAGGCCAACTGGTCCGACAGCGAAACAACCACAGCGACCGGACCGGAGGTGGCGCGTTCGGGATACCATGACCATTCTCCCGGCTTGAGATCGGTTGCGGGTTTCTCGGTCTGGGCCATTCCGGCTTCGGGGATGGCGAGCAGGGGCAATCCGCATCCCGCGGCCAGAATCTGCCTTCGGTTCATGAGGGCCATGGATCAGTCCTTTGCGCTCGCTTCACATTAGAAGCTTGACATGTTTTCGCATTTGATCAAGCCCGGATCTATCGCGGGGAGTGGCGCTTGTGACGTTCTGCTCGCGGCCACGACGATCCCGCTTGAAATCATGCCGGGCGTCGGCCAGAAAGTGACGGACATGTGACGGGGGCAAAATGAGTCGGCCTGAGAAATTCCTGATCGCGGCGGCGGCCGTCCTGAGCCTGCTTCTGGCCGGCTGCGTGGCGCAGACCAAGCCCAAATCGTCCGGCTCCGGAACGCCCGAGAATTTTCACTCGCTGATGCCGCCGAAAAGCCTGCTGCGCGATGACACGATCGAGGCGGCAAGCCATGACCGCGCCACAAGCCGTCTCGCCTATGTCGGCGTCTGGGCCAGGTCGGGCGAAGCCTGCGCAATGATGGACCAGACGGCATTCGAGGGGTTTGCGGTCATCACCCCGGCCACGCTGCGCCGTTCCGACGAAACCTGTACCTTCGATCAGGGTGAACCCGAGCAGGGCTATCTCCGGTTCGAAGCCAGTTGCAAGGCCGGGCGCAGGACACGCGCGCGCGAACTGACCGTCTACATGCAGGACGCTGAAAAGATGCAGCTCGGTATCGACGGCACGGCCCGGTCCCTGACCCGCTGTCACCTTCCGGAGTGAAGGGCAGCACCTTCGTGATGCACCGATCATCCTGAAAAAATGGGGCCTCCGGGCCGCCATCGCCGGGGTCGCGGCGCTCATGCTTGTGTTTGTCCAGATCGCGGGGCCGAGTTTTGAGGCCAGGCCGTCCGTCGCGGCACAGGCCGGTGAGTTTGCCGGTGAAATCAAGCGGTCCGCACGGCGGACATTTCTGGACCTCCCTAAAGAGCAGGTCCAGCCGGAAGTCACCCCTTATGTCTTGAACTGCCCGGTGTTTGCAGGGCCTGCTCTGGGGATCGTGGCCATTGTTCTGTCCATGTTTTCCGGGATCGCGCGAGACAACCGGCAATATGCAGCTTATGGCGTAGGCTTGGGCGGGGAGCGGTCTTGTTTCACTTCTTCTGATGGCTCGCACTGCTGTTCGCAGGCACCGCGATTATGATAGCGATCATCAGCAATATCGGTGATATGTTCAGCCTCCCGTGATTGCTGACCGCGCAGACGCGTTCAGAGGGCGCGCCTGGGTGAGTGGCGAGTGAACAGCTTGCGCGGACACCCTAAGGCAGCAGATCTTCGGGAATTCGATGCGGGCGATAGTTCTCCCCGGTGTTCGCGGACATCAGCCGGGAGAGTGGCCAGATCAGGAAAATGCCGGCCAAACCAAGGATGATCGCGATCTCTGCGGTGACGGTCTCGACGGTCCACAGGATCGCTGCGGCCGCGGCCGCGGCCGCAGCCAGAGTCAATGCTCCAACAAGGCGGGCGGCATTGTTGTTTGTCCCTCCGGTTACAAACTCGATCCGGGGACGGCATTCCTGCGGGATGGCGTCATGCAGGGCCTGGACGAATTCGCGGTAGGTCGCGCTGCGCTGCCTGTCGAACCGACCCACCACATCCGCGGAGAAGATGTTGAGCGTGGTTCCATCCCCGAACCACAAGACCATGATCCCGACCAATCTGCCCCGTCCGCCAAAATTGACCTTCAGGTTCACGCTTCTGAGGTCCTTCAGGTAAGCCGATCTTTGGCGGCCCCGCTCGCTCCAGAAAAGCTGCCTGTCGCGCAGTTCCACGCCGTCCTCTTCGAGCCGGAAATACATCCGGACTTCACCGGCCTTTGTATGGAGTGGGTATCTCATCGGATGTAACCCGGCCCGATTTCCAAAGCTCACCATAGCAGCCTTCCGGCAGATCCGGAAAACCGGCCTGGCGCCCGTCGTCATCTTGTAAGGCATTTTCATCCTTGACGCTGTACCGTACGGTACGGTACATGCGCAGCCATGACATTGACACTTCATCCCGAAAGCGCGCCCGGTCGCGCCGGATCCGGATCGGGGCAGGCGGTCGACCCGGCTGTCGCGCTGCCGGTGGATGATGAATTCACCGAGCGCCAGCGCGAAGTGCTCGATGCGGTGCTCAAGCTGATGGTCGCGCAAGGGGACGGGTTTTCGGTCGCGGCGGTGGCGCGCGCGGCAAGCTGCTCGAAGGAGACGCTGTACAAGTGGTTCGGCGACCGCGACGGCCTGTTGACCGCGACCGTGCGCTGGCAGGCCTCGAAAGTGCGGATGCCCAAACTGCCCGAGGACCGGCTGACCGGCGAAGGGCTGGAAAAGGCGCTGACCGGCTTTGCCGCAAGCTGGCTCACGGTGATCACCGGAGACCTTTCCGTCGCCCTCAACCGCGCGGCGGTCAGCCACGCCGGTTCCGCAAAGAGCCGCCTGGGCGAGATTGTGCTCACCAACGGCCCCTTCGCCATGCAGCGTCGGCTCGAGCCGCTGTTCGAGGCCGGAAGGGCTGCCGGACTGCTTGCGTTTGACGATGCGGGCGAAGCCTTTCGCGGGTTCTTCGGCCTCGTTGTCGCAGACACGCAGATCCGGGTGCTGCTGGGCGAGGATCACCGTCCGGACGCGTCCGGGATCTCGGTGTTGTCGACACGCGCCGCACGCCAGTTCCTCACCCTCTATGGACGGGGATGACGCTATGAATTCGCCGCCGGAGCGCTTTTGTTTCGGAGGCTGCAGAAAACACCGAAAGAACACGCGAAAAGGGAGACTATCATGCGCGTTTACTATGATGCCGATGCCGATCTCAATCTGATCAAGTCGAAAAAGGTGGCCATCATCGGCTACGGATCCCAGGGCCGGGCGCACGCGCTGAACCTCAAGGATTCGGGCGCCTCCAACGTCGCCGTTGCCCTGCGCGCCGGTTCGGCCACGGCCAAGAAGGCCGAAGCCGACGGCTTCAAGGTGATGACCGTGGCGGAGGCCGCCGGCTGGGCCGACCTGATGATGATGGCGACGCCCGACGAACTTCAGGCCGGCATCTACAAGAACGAGATCGCGCCGAACATTCGCGACGGAGCGGCCATCGCCTTTGCTCACGGCCTCAACGTCCATTTCGGCCTCATCGAGCCCAAGGACACCGTCGATGTGGTCATGATCGCGCCGAAGGGTCCTGGCCACACCGTGCGCGGCGAATACGTCAAGGGCGGCGGCGTCCCGTGCCTGATCGCCATCCACCATGACGCGTCGGGCAACGCCCACGACATGGCGCTCTCCTATGCCTGCGGCGTCGGCGGCGGCCGCTCGGGCATCATAGAGACCAACTTCCGCGAAGATTGCGAAACGGACCTTTTCGGCGAGCAGGTTGTTCTGTGCGGCGGTCTGGTCGAACTGATCCGCGCCGGTTTCGAAACCCTGGTCGAGGCCGGCTACGCGCCGGAAATGGCCTATTTCGAATGTTTGCACGAGGTCAAGCTGATCGTCGACCTGATCTACGAAGGCGGCATCGCCAACATGAACTACTCGATCTCCAACACCGCCGAGTGGGGCGAATACGTCTCCGGTCCGCGCATCATCACCGAAGACACCAAGGCCGAAATGAAGCGCGTTCTCAAGGACATCCAGTCCGGCCGCTTCACCTCCGAGTGGATGCAGGAATGGCACTCGGGCGCCGCCCGCTTCAAGGCGACCCGTCGCCTCAACGACGAGCACCCGATCGAACAGGTCGGCGAAAAGCTGCGCGGCATGATGCCCTGGATCAAGTCGAACGCATTGGTCGACAAGGACAAGAACTAAGCGTCGACACATCGCATCTGGCGATCAGCGCACAATAGACCGGAGGGCCGCGGAGTAGTTCGCGGCCCTTTTTCGTGTCGTATGGGAATGGCGCACAGGTCTTTTCGGCCGGCATGGGCGTTTGTCCGATGGCGCCGCAGGAAAATCCGTAACCATGCTTTGCTGCAGGCCGACCGTCTCTTCATCGCGTTGACATTGCTGCTTGCTACACAGGATCAACCGGCATAGATTTTCTCGTTGCCGCAGCTGCCTGCGCAAGAAGATTGTATTTTGACGTCCTGTTCGCATTTCGACGAAGCCGAAATAGGAGTGTTTGCTGTCATGAGTCTCCATTTTTCTTCCGCGCAGCTTGCAACCGTCAACGAAACTCCGGGCAGTGCGGAGTTTGTTGAAAAATACTGTGGGCCCGAACGGCCCCTGTTGATCAAGGGGCTGGCCCGAGACTGGCCTGCGCGGGAAAAATGGTCGCTTGACCGGTTGCGTTCGGATCTGCACGGCAATCCGGACGTCAAGGACCGGGGGGTGTTCTTCGTCGCCCGCAAGCCGGTGCTTGAGCACGATATCGAGATGCCGGAATTTCTGCAGGAAATTCTCAAGTCCGACAACGTGATGCCCGACTCGATCGCCTGGCGCTTCTGGGTCAACAAAAAGCACAACAAGACCGTCTTTCACTACGACACCAATGCCGAGAATGTGATCACCGTGCAGGTGAAGGGTCGAAAGGAATGGATCCTGGTTTCGCCGGACACCCCGCTGCCATCCTATCCGTTCACCAATTTCACCCTGTTGAAGGACGAAGAGGCCCTGTTGCCGAAAAAACAGTTCTACAAATTCGACCTGGAAGAGGGCGACCTGCTCTACGTCCCGCCATACTGGTTCCACCGGGCGGTGGCCAGGGAGGACGAGAACATCAACATCAACTGGACTTTCACGAAGCGGGCGACTTCGGTTTTGTCCAGGGAGTTCAGGCGCGATATCGAGCGATGCAGCCTGCTGGACTCATGGAAAAACAGCAAGTCGTCGCTTGTCCGCAAGATCTACCATCGCGCGATCGGCGCAATGCCCAAGGTCGGCGGCATCGGCTGGGGGCTGAAGGACTATGTTGTCTCCCCCTACAAGCCAAGTCGGCTTGCGCTTGCCGGACGTGTGTTCAGGGAAGTGGCCCGGATCCCCGCAACCTTGATGACCCTGCCGAACGTGCGCGCGACCCTGAAAAAGGTCGACAAGACCTGAGACTGCCGCGGGCAGGCCGCCGCCGGAACTCCGGAAAAAAGCCTATCTCAGCATGCTTCTCGCGGTGAGCGGCGGCGCTGACATTACAGCGCTGCGCATCCAATCGGATGCGCAAAGGTCGCTGTAACGCTTTCAAACGATGCATGTACGTTATCGCTCAATTGAATCCAGTCGAGCGCGACATGCACTTGTGTTCTGAGGGATTGGGTCGAAGAAGCCGGCGAGCGGAGTGCATTCCGTTCCATGCCGCGGACCGCCGTGTACGCCTGCATTTCGAATTCTCCGCCCGGACCGGTCCGGAGGCAAATGAAAAACACAAAAAAATTTGGAACCGAATATCGGCGAGATCATTGACGGGGCGTACCATTCAGAAACGGCCCCACCGGGCCTAAGTACAGGAGATTACTTATGAAAAAGCTTATCGCCGCCACTGCAATGACTATGCTTTTCGCCGGTTCGGCCTTTGCCGACACCAACGCCATGAACACCCGGACGACCTTGGACGCCTACAATGACGGCGACACCTCCGTTGCCGACATTCTGATGGACTCGGAAGGCAACGACCGCACCGATGAAGACTTCATGGCGCGCTGGGACGCAGCCACCCCGGAACAGCAGGCCGCACTCGTCGAAGCCTGTGACCGTGGCCAGGAAGAGCAGCTGGACTTTACCGACACGGTCAAGTCGCGTTGCAAGGTTGCCGCCGGCAACTGATGCGTGACTTTCGCTGCCGGCGCGAGCCCTGTGCAGGGGCTGCGCCCAGCGGGAGACAGTGACGCAGCATTTCGTCGCAAAAGCCGGTTGGCCGCAAGGCCTGCCGGCTTTCTGCTGTCCAGGCCGCGCAGTATTCTGTTTCCCGGAAGCTTCGCTGGCGTCGCCGTCGTTGCCGGAAGAATGACGCGTTAACCGGCCGGTCTTCCGGAAGCAAACCTCCCGATGACGACTGAAACCGCAGATGGCTGAAGATCGCGGCATGAACGAAGACCCTGCCTGCGCGACACGCCGGGTCCTCCGCTCGGAATTGCGTCAAATATTGCCGGTTGCCGAAACCGTATCTTCATCCTGAAGGTGCATGGTGCCGGACGGGGCGGCGACGAGCTGCTCCGGAACGGACATGATCATGCGCAGCACAACAGAGCCAGACAGGGGCAGACCGGTCGGAGGCATTGCGGGCAGCACGAGGCTGCACCACTGGGATTTCGCGCGGGCGCTTTATCTGGCGCTCGGCATTCCGTTTCATGCCGCCGTGATCTATTCGCTGAACCATGAATGGGCCGTCGGTTCGCCGGGGAAAAGCCAGGCGCTGACATGGCTTGCCGATTTCATTCACACCTTCCGCATGCCCGGCTTCTTCCTGCTGGCAGGGCTGTTCTCGATGATGCTGATCGAGCGCAAGGGCGCCTGGTCCTGGCTGAAGTCGCGGCTGTTCCGCCTCGGCCTGCCGCTCCTTTCGGCCACACTTCTGATCCTGCCGCTCCAGATCGTGATTTCAGGAGCAGCCGATGTGGCAAACGGCGCGATGCCGTTGGCAAACCTGGGTCCGCATCTGGCGGGCGAGCTCACCCGCTTCGGAGAGCCGTGGATCTCCCATCTCTGGTTTCTGTGGGTGCTGATCGCCTATTGCATCGGCCTTGCCGTCCTTGAGTGGCTTAGCCGCGGAACGCTTGCGCGCAGGCTCGACGGTCTGGTCGAATGGATCGCGGAAAACCGCATTCTCTCGCTCGCGGCCTTCGCAGCCATCTGCGAGCTTTCCGCCCGCGCGCAGGAGATCGTGGTCGCGGCAAGCCCCTATTACGGCAATGCCGTCATCAACTACAATCTCTACGTCGTCTATTTCGCCTTCGGCGCCGCGGTCCAGTCGAGCGGCAGGCTGAATGCGCTGCTGCTCCGCCCGGGACCGCTTGCCGCCCTTGCGGGAGCTGTGCTCGTGATCCTTTCGCAAGGCGGCTGGTCCAACCTGTTCGTCCACACCCTGAAAGTGATGGCGGGCATTGCCGGCGCGCTTCTGATCGTCGGTTTCATTTCCAACCTGGCGCACCGGCATTGCAACCGACCCGATGCGCGGGTCAGGAAGCTGGTCGAAGCCTCCTTCACGGTCTATCTGTTCCACCACCCGGTGATCATGGCGCTGGCGGCACTGTTTCTGTTCACCGACCTGCCGCCGGTGCTCGAATTCGCGATCATCGCCACCTCCGCCGGCCTGATCTCCTACGCGATCCACCTGGCTGTAAGCCGCAGCCCGGCTGCGATGTTGATGTTCAACGGGGTGAGGGCGGGGGCGCTGCCGGCGTCATCGCGCGCGGACGCGCTTGAGCCGAAGTCCATACCTGGCCCGGGAGCCCATTCCTTGCGCGGCTGAGGCTGTGAGCGCCTCGCGCTCATCGGGCCCAATGCCTCCGAGCCGTTCCGACAGCGCCCTGGCGTCTTCCATCGAACAGGACATGTGCATGCGGGTTGGCGAAAGCGGCGGATTGGCGAGTGGCAGTCCCGCACGGCGTTCCGTGGGCGACTGACCACGTGGCTTTGGGTGATCGGGTCTAACTGCCCCGCACCACCCGGCCCAGCCGGGTGATGCCTTCCTCGATCATCGCTTCCGATGCGCAGGAGAACGAAAGCCGGATCGTGTTGGCGCCGGAGCCGTCGGCGAAGAAGGCCTTGCCGGGGACGAAGGCGACGCGCTCGGTTTTCAGGCTTTCGGCCAGCAGCACCGCGCCGTCGAAGCCTTCGGGCAGGGTGACCCAGACGAACATGCCGCCGTCTGGCCTGGTCCATGTCACGCCCTCGGGCATGTGGCGGGCGAGAGCGGCGAGCATGGCGTCGCGGCGCGCCCGGTAGGCGGACTTGATTTTGGCGACCTGGGCCTCGAAACCATCGGAAGCAACCCGGTGGATCGCCATCTGGTTGAGCGTGGCCGAATGCAGGTCGGCGGCCTGTTTCATCAGGACGAGTTTCGAGATCACCGGCTTGGCCGCGCAGACCCAGCCGACGCGCAGGCCCGGCGCCAGCGTCTTGGAGAACGAGCCGCAATAGATCGTGCGGGTGGCCTCGATTCCGCCCGAGCGGGCGATGTCGAGCGCGAGGAGGGGAGGGACTTCCTCACCGTCATAGCGCAGCGACTGGTAAGCCGCATCCTCGATAACGGCGATGTCGAGTTCCGTGGCGAGATCGAGAATGCTCTGTCGCGCCGAGGCTTGCAGCGTTTCGCCTGTCGGATTGGCGAAATCGGCCGAGGCATAGGCGAATTTCACCTGTCCGCCATTGGTCCGGGCGGTTTCGCGGTAGTCGTCCGCCGAGCGGTTGCCGAGGGGCGTGAGGCGGTCGTAGCTGGGTTCATAGGCGTTGAACGCCTGCAACGCGCCGAGATAGGTCGGCCAGCCGACCAGCGCCGTGTCGCCGGGCGAGAGGAACAGCTTTCCGAGATAATCGAGCGCCTGCTGCGAGCCTGAAGTGATCATGATGTTGTCGGCGGTGCAGTCGACGCCGAGCGAGGCCATGCGCGTGACCAGCCATTCGCGCAGCGGGCGATAGCCTTCGCTGACCGAGTATTGCAGCGCAGCTCCCCTGGTGTCGCCGGAAAGCGCCGACGCCAGCGCCGCACTGAAGGCGTCTGCCGGAAACAGCGCAGGATCGGGGATGCCGCCGGCAAACGAGATCACGTCGGGCTGGTCGAGAAGCTTGAGCAGTTCCCGGATTTCGGATGCCTTCATGCGCTCGGCGCGGGTTGCGAAAAGTGTTGGCCAGTCGAGCCCGTGGCCGGAGGACCCGGCGAGACGGCGCGAGGATTCCTGCTGCATCTGGTCCGGCATGTCTGTCTCCCGAAGCGTGTTGAGCGCCGGCTGGATTGCACCCCGTGTACGCCCATGAGTGCGCACCTGTGCATGGCCTTTGGCTGGCCGCCTTTCGGTTTCGCTCGGAACTTGCCCGTTTCGCGCAACACAAATGCGTGCCTGCATGTTTCCGCGCAAGATTGACCACGAATCCGAAATTAAGTCAATAATACTGACCTATTTTTCGGTGTGCCTGAAATCCGTCTTTCCCGATGGGCGGCGAGGCGAATCCTGGCGCCACTGCGCGCAGCCCGGCATCGGTGTATCTCGAGGCAGATCGCCCGCGATATCCGCGCCAAAACAGCGCAGATTCTGCTCTTCCGTTGTTATCCCGGTGGAAACATGAGGTTTTCGGCAGGATTTCGCCGCCTGTCGACTTGTCCTTGCTTTCAGGCATGACTAAGTGAACCTGCAAAAGACGCGTCGCGCGTAATCATAAGCCGTCCCGGGGATCATCAATGAGCGCTGCCGCGCCAGGAACGACTTTCATCATTCTCATGCTGCCGTTTCTGGCAGCCCTGATCGCGCCTTGGCTCACCCGCCGTATCGGCCACAATGCGGCCTGGGTGCTCGCGCTGGCGCCTGTTTCGGTGTTCGTTCATTTTCTCGGCTTTTCCGCACGCGTCGCCGATGGTGGAATTGTCACCGGCGGATTTGCCTGGGTGCCCTCCTACAATGTCAGCTTTTCATGGCTGGTCGACGGTCTGTCGCTGACATTCGTGCTTCTGATTTCCGGTATCGGTGCGTTGATCGTCCTCTACTCCGGCGGATATCTCAAAGGTCACGCCAATCTCGGGCGTTTCTTCTCCTTCATCCTGCTGTTCATGGGCGCGATGCTGGGCGTGGTCATTTCCGACAGCTTCCTGATGCTCTTCATCTACTGGGAGCTGACCTCGATCACGTCGTTCCTGCTGATCGGTTTCGATCACACACGGGAAGCCTCGCGCCGCGCGGCCATCCAGGCGCTGGTGGTGACCGGCGCCGGCGGCCTGGCGCTGCTTGCGGGCCTCATCGTGATCTGGAACATCACCGGCATCACCCAGCTGTCGCTGCTCCTGAGCTTCGGCGACGAAGTCAGGGCCAGCCCGTTCTATCTGCTGGCGCTCATTCTGGTGCTTGGCGGGGCATTTTCGAAGTCCGCGCAGTTCCCGCTGCATTTCTGGTTGCCCAACGCCATGGAGGCGCCGACCCCGGTCTCCGCCTACCTGCACTCGGCAACCATGGTGAAGGCCGGCGTCTACCTGCTCATGCGGCTCAATCCGGTGCTCGGCGAAACCGTCTGGTGGGAAACCGTCCTGCCGGTGTTCGGCGGCGCCACGCTGATCGTCGGCACTCTGCTCGCCATCCGTCAGACCGACCTCAAGCTGATGCTGGCCTACACCACCGTGTCCTCGCTCGGACTTCTGGTCATGCTGACCGGTTTCGGCTCGGAACACGCCATTGCCGCAGCCGTGCTTTACCTGGTGGCGCATTCGCTGTTCAAGGGTGCGCTGTTCATGGTCGCGGGCCTGATCGACCATGAGGCCGGCACCCGAGATGTGACGAAACTCGGCGGATTGCGCGGCGCCATGCCGATCACCTTCGCAGCCGCCATGGCCGCCGCCATTTCCATGGGCGGGCTTCCGCCCTTCTTCGGCTTCCTCGCCAAGGAGGAGATCTATTACGCGCTCTGGGCCACCGATCCCTGGTCGCTGGTCTTCACGCTTGTCGCCGTCATCGGCAACGGACTGATGTTCGTCATCGGTTTTGCGGTGGCGATCAAGCCGTTCCTCGGTCCGAAGATCGAAACTCCGAAACACGCGCATGAGGGCCCCGTGCTGCTCTGGCTCGGCCCCTTGACGCTGTCGATCGTGGCGCTGGCCGCGGCCGTCGCCTCGCCGCTGACCCACCGCTTCGTCTCCTCGCCGATGGCGAGCGCCGTGGCCGGCGACCCCGAAACCGTCACCATCTCGCTGATCCCGCATCTGGGCGCAGCACTTGCGCTGTCGCTGGTCACGGTGGTGTTCGGCGTCATCGTCTACCGCTATCTCG
Organism: Hoeflea sp.; assembly: GCA_040218025.1. Classification (GTDB taxonomy): domain Bacteria; phylum Pseudomonadota; class Alphaproteobacteria; order Rhizobiales; family Rhizobiaceae; genus Hoeflea. The sequence goes on from JAVJQD010000007.1 coordinate 109,233, forward strand.
ACAGCGCGCGCGCGGGCATGGCGAAAACGCTTGCGGCCATCGGCTGGGGGCCCGACCGGGGCTTCGACCAGTTTGTCTCGGGCATGGTGCGCCTTTCGGTGGCGGTCACCCGGGTGATCCAGCCGGGGCGGCTCGACGTCTACATGACCGCAACCTTCCTGATGATTGCGCTCGCGCTGTTCGCGCCGATGGCCTGGTACGGCGAATGGCCGTCAATGCCGGTCTGGCCGGCCGATGCGCAATACCATGAACTGGCGGTTTTCGTCATCGCGCTTGTCGGACTGGCTGCCGTCATCAACGCCCGCGACCGGTTGACCGCCATCGTCTCGCTCGGCGTTCAGGGTTTTGCCGTGGCGCTTTTGTTCATGCTGTTCGGAGCGCCCGACCTTTCCTTCACCCAGTTCATGGTCGAAACGCTTGCCGTCGTCATCCTCGCCCTGGTGATGACGCGGCTCAAGCTCACCGCGTCGGATCATCGTTCGACCCGCGACAAGGTGGTCGACGGGAGCCTGTCGCTGGCTTGCGGCGCCGGTTTCGGTCTGTATCTGCTAGCCGTCACCCAGCAGCCGTTCGATCCCTTCATCAGCGAATTTTTCGCCCAGTACTCGAAGATCGTCGCGCACGGAACCAATGTGGTCAACGTGATCCTGGTGGACTTCCGCGGAACCGATACGCTCGGCGAGATCGCCGTGGTTATGGTCACAGGCCTCGCGGTGCTGTCGCTGATCCGCATCCGCACCGGGTTTGACGGCCGCGCGGTGGCCGACAATGATCCCGAGCAGCGCGAGGAGGCCCGATAACATGCGTACCGTGATTTTCCGCTCGATCGCGCCCTATCTCACCAGCCTGATGCTGCTGTTCTCGATCTTCGTGCTGTTGCGGGGCCACAACGAGCCCGGCGGCGGCTTCATCGGCGGGCTGATCGCGGCCTCGGCGCTTGCGATCTACGGCATTGCCTGCGGTGTGGCGCCGGTCCGCCGCGCTATCCACTACCATCCGATGGCGATTTCCGCCTTCGGCCTGTTCATCGGTGCGTTCGCCGGCGTGCTTTCGGTGTTTTCCGGTGTTCCGTTCATGACCGGGCTCTGGGTGTACCCGGAACTCTTCGGTGTCGAACTGGCGTTGTCGAGCGTGCTCGTCTTCGACATCGGCGTCTATCTGGTCGTGGTGGGCGCGATCTCGTCGATTGCGCTTGCGCTCGAGGAAAGGGACCGCGACTGATGGAACCGCTCTTCGCACTTCTCGTCGGGGCATTGTTCGCGGTGTCGATCTACCTGTTCCTGTCCAAGCACATCATCCGGGTGCTGATGGGAGCCGCGATCCTGAGCAATGCCGTCAACCTGCTCATTTTCACTGCCGGGCGTGTCACCCGCGAGGTGCCGCCGATCATCGGTTCGGGAACGGACGTGCTTCCCGAAACGGCCGCCAATCCGCTGCCCCAGGCCTTGGTGCTGACCGCCATCGTGATCGCGTTTTCCTTCTTCGCGTTCCTTTTGGTGCTGGGGTACCGCGCATTCCAGAAGCTCGGCACAGACGACAGTGACGAGATGCGGGTCGCCGAACCCGTCAACGAACCGGCCCCGCCTTTGGGCTATTGAGGAGACATCTGAATGGCGGGCAAAACTGCAGGACTTGAAGACCTTTCGGTCGCCTTCGTGACGGAGCCGGTGGCTGCGGCCGACTGGCTGATCGCAGCGCCCGTGGTCTTCTGTCTGATGGCCGGAGCGGCGCTTCTGATGCTGCGCAAGCGCACGGACCTGCAGCCGTTGATCGCGCTTCCGGCGCTCGTTGTGCTGAACGGCCTGACGCTCGGATTGCTGGCCCACGTGCTTCTCAACGGCACCGTGACCATGACCATGGGACGCTGGCTGCCGCCCTTCGGGATTTCCTTCACCGTCGATCCGCTGAGCGGCTTCTTTGCGGCGACCTCGGCCCTGGTGGCGCTCGCCGCCGGCATCTACGGGCGCAGCGACGTCGATCATTCGGGCCGCCGCTACGGCTTCTACCCGTTCCTGCTCCTGATCATGGCGGGCGTGCTCGGCGCATTCCTGACCGGTGACATTTTCAACCTGTATGTCTGGTTCGAGGTGCTGCTGATTTCCTCCTTCGGCCTGCTGGTGCTCGGATCGGAACGTGGGCAGCTCGACGGCGGGGTCAAATATGCCTTCCTGAACCTGATCGCCACCACGCTGTTCCTGGTCGCCACCGGCTATCTCTACGGCCTGTTCGGCACGCTCAACATGGCCGATATCGCGATCAAGGCGTCGGACCTCCGCGGTACGGCCCCGCTGATGACGCTGGTTGCGCTGTTCCTGCTGGCCTTCGCCATGAAGGCCGCTGCCTTCCCGGTCAATTTCTGGCTGCCCGCCTCCTATCACACGCCGCGATTGGTGGTCTCGGCCCTGTTTGCGGGCCTGCTCACCAAGGTCGGGGTCTACGCGCTGCTCAGGATCCTCGGGATGCTGTTTCCGATGCAGCGCGACGAACTGGCGTTGATCATCGCAATTGCCGCCGCCTTGACGATGGTGCTCGGCGTCATGGGCGCGCTGGCGCAGAACGACATCCGCCGCGCGCTGGGCTTTCTCGTTATCTCCGGAATCGGGGTGATGATGGCAGGTCTGGCGCTTGGCAGTCCCGCCGGGTTTTCCGGCGCGATCTTCTACGCCGCCCATTCGATGATCGTCATGACCGCGCTCTATTTTGCGGTGGGCATCGGCGCGCGGCTGGGCGGCAGTTTCGAATTGACCTCGGCGGGCGGGCTTTACGCCCGCAACGCAATGCTCGCCATGCTCACGCTGATGCTGTTCCTGTCGGTTTCCGGATTGCCGCCGTTCTCGGGATTCTGGCCCAAGGTCGTCCTGGTCAAGGCTTCGCTCGATGTCGGCGCCTGGTGGCTCGCCGGCGCGATCCTGGTAACCGGCTTGCTGACCACGATCACGGTGGGCCGGATATGGGCGCTGGCCTATTGGCGCCCGTCGCCGGAAGAGGGGCGGCTCGAGGCGACCCAGGAGATCGCGAACGCCCGGATCAGCGTACCGGGTGCGCTGCCGCGCGGCGCCGTCGCAGCCCTTGCCGGTCTGGTGATCCTGACCGTGGCGGTCGGCATCTGGCCCGAACCTGTGCTGGTGCTGTCCCAGGATGCCGCCCTCGGGCTTCTCGATCCTTCTGACTATGTGCTGTCGGTGTTTCCCGCTCAGGAGGTGTCGCAATGAGCCTGTTTCTGGTCAATGTGCTTCTGGCGCTGGTGTGGACGGCTGTCACGGGCTCCTTCAGCTTTCTCAATTTCGCCTTCGGTTTCCTGCTTGCCATCCTCGCGCTGTCGCTGATCCGGGAGCAGGTCGGTTCGGTCGGGTATTTCTCGCGCGCCCGGCGGGTGATCTCGCTGTTCCTGCTGTTCGTCTATGAATTGATCCTGTCCGCATGGCGGGTGGCGACACTTGTGCTGTCGCCCCAAATGGTGATCAAGCCCGGCATCATTGCCTATCCGCTCAAGCTCGATCGCGATTTCGAGATCACCATGCTGGCCAATCTGATCACGCTGACGCCCGGCACGCTCTCGGTTGACGTGTCCGACGACCGGCGTATCCTCTACGTACACGCCATCGATGCATCCGATCCGGACACGACCCGGCGCGACATTGCCGAAGGCTTCGAACGCAAGATCATGGAGGCGTTCCGGTGATGACGGTTCAGGCCATCTTCGACCTTTCGGTCTCGCTGACGCTGGCAATCCTCTGCCTGGCGTTTCTCGTCACCATTTTCCGCATCGTGCGCGGGCCCACATTGCCCGACAGGATCCTGGGCCTCGACATGCTGGTCGCCATCGCCATCGGCTTCATTGCCGTCGTCGGCATCAAGACCGGGTATACGCTTTATGTCGATGTCGCCATCGCGCTCGGACTGGTCGGGTTCCTGGCGACAGTGGCCTTTGCCCGCTTCGTGCTGTCCCGCGGCAAGACCGAGGATGACATTCTGACCGAGGCCCGGATGGCCGCAGACCAGGCGCGCAACGAAGCCAGGGCGGCCCGCAAGGCCGAACAGCGCAGTGGCGCCGCCGGCAGGGTTGAACAGCGCGGCGCGGCAAGCCGCGCGCCGACAGGGGGAGATCGCTGATGCAAGAGCTCGCAACACTTATCTCCGCGGCCTTCCTGCTGATCGGTTCCCTGTTTGCGCTGGTGGCCGCCGTCGGCCTGCTCAGGCTCCCCGATCTTTACACGCGCATGCACGCCGCTTCCAAGGCAGGCACCATGGGAGCATGCCTGATGCTTATTGCGCTTGCCGTGCATGCCTCGGATGTCGGCGCCATGTCGCGAGCGCTTGCGGGCGTTGTTTTCTTTCTTCTGACGGCTCCCGTTTCCTCGCATCTCCTTGCAAAGGCCGCGTATGCGGTGGGATACAGGCTGCATTCCTCGTCCGTGCGCGATGAGATGGCGCCAAAAGAATAAAGAGCAAACCATTAGCGTTACCGAAAATTCAGTATGCAACCCTTGCATTCATGAATTTAAACTTCCCGTAATAATTAAATGATTGCCCGTTATATTTGATAGTTTTTCCAAGAAGTGAACACGCAAGGCTAAATGTAGTACTTGTCAGAGATTAAATTCCATGTCAGCACCAGTGCCGAGCAAGCCGTCTGGATTAGGCGTTCGCAAGAACAGCAAGAATATGCCGATTGCAGCGGTTGGCTTGTCTACAACAGTTAGGACCAGACTATGACAGAAGCAAAAATAGACAACGGATCGGATGTTCTCATCGAGCTGACCGCGGAAATCGTGGCCGCCTATGTGAGCAACAATTCCGTTGCGGCAAATGATCTTCCCAATGTGATCTCGCAGGTGCATGCCGCGCTCGGCGGCGCAACCGCACCGGTCGAGGAAGCTGTCGAGAAGCCCAAGCCGGCCGTTCCTGTTCGCCGCTCGATCCAGAACGACTATCTCATCTGCCTCGAGGACGGTCAGAAATTCAAGTCTCTCAAGCGTCACCTGATGACCCATTACGGTCTGACGCCCGAGCAGTATCGGGAGAAGTGGGATCTGCCCGCCGATTACCCGATGGTTGCCCCGTCCTATGCCGAAGCACGCTCGCGTCTCGCCAAGGAAATGGGCCTCGGCCAGAAGCGCAAGCGCGGCAAGTAGGCTGCAACACGCACGCCCGATAAAGGGCTTGCCGTTGAGGTCTTTCGGTTCGATCGTCAACCCCGAACCGCGATGCCCCGTCGGAAAGTCCACCGGGCGATGCGCATCGAGCATTTCCACTGCTTCAAAAACCGTGGCCTTTGTACAGGCCACGGTTTTTTGATTTTCCCGCGCGACATCGTTGCGGAATCCTGGCCGGCAGTATCAGGCCGGCTGGCGTCCAGGTCCGCCCGACGCCGGCGCATTGCCAAAGGTGTGAGGAAAAAAATCCTCGAAATTCGTCCCGGCAATCCGAAAAATGTCGAGAAAACAACGTGAGGGTGTGGCGAGTGGATGGCTGCACGTCCCCATCATCTGCATATCATGTAAGAAAATATTCCTATCAAAGGAGATTTTCGCATGACCAGCACAACCGGGAAGCATGACGACGCGCCGAGGACGTCCACCGGCACCACCAAACCCGCCGCCACAGCCGCAGCCGGAGAGGGCGCGGAAGCGGGGGTATCAGCAGGGGCGGCAACGGCCGGCATGTCATCGCGGCCCGCCAGCGGGTGCGGCGCCACGGCCGGGGTTCACGACCTGGCGCTCGCCATCCTTGCGGGGCCGCATCGTGTGACGGCTTCCGACCTGATCGCCCGGCAGGGTGGGGGCGACCAGAGTGGGGCCGGGGGCGGACGGCATGCCATGTCCTGCGATGCGGTTGCCGCCGGCGGATTGTCCGGATTGGGCCAGGCCATCGACATCATGCGGTGCACGGTGGTCTTGAGGCTGGTGAGTGAACTCTTCGATGTGGCAACGGACGCAGGCCTGCCCGAAGGTGTGGCCCGCCGCAGGCCGTTGTGCCACATGCGCCAGATCGCCATGTATCTCAGCCATGTGGTGCTGTCGGTGCCCTATCAGACCATCGGGCGGAGTTTCGGTCGCGACCGCAGCACGGTGGTCCATGCCTGCGCGGTGGTCGAGGACCGTCGCGACGACCCCGGCTACGACCTCTTCGTCGAGCGCTGCGAGCGTTGTGTCAACGCGGTCTTCGCACCGGTGGGGTTCTCTCATGAAGACCGCTGAGATGCGCGCGCTTCGCAAGGCGCTGTCCGGAATGATCGGCTTTCTGGCCCGCGGCGCCGCCGAGGGTGGCGAGCCCGGACCCGGAGAGAGTGGCGCTGGCGGCAGCGGAGCCGGCGGGCCGCATTCCGGCGTCGAGCTTGTGCGGGGAGACGGAGCCCGGCGCAAGGTGGCCCCGGCCATCCTCAGGGCGGCGCTTGCGCGGGGCCTTGTCTCTTGCAGGACCGCACCCGCATCGCGGTCCGGGACCCCGGTCCGCAGCTATGAGCTGACCAGCAGCGGCCGGGCGGCGCTGAGGCGGCTGCTCGCCGATCCCGACAGCGCGTTCCAGCAACAGCATCGCAGGCTCGGCGTCCGCCACGATGCGGAATGCGGCTCGCTTGTCGTCAATGACCTCGAATCACCGCTTGCGGCGCTGGCAAGGATCAAGGGCAGGGACGGGGCCCGCTTCCTGGCGCCGGATCTGGTGGAGGCGGGTGAACGGTTGCGCGCCGATTTCACCCGCGGGCATCTCATGCCGTCGATCGGACAGAACTGGGAGCCGGTGCGCGCCGACCGGCCGGGCGGCGATCGATCCGGACTGAACGATCTCACCGATGCGGCGCTCGCCGCCCGCCGCCGGGTGGAGGACGCCGTGGCCGCACTGGGTCCGGACCTGTCCGGCGTGGCGCTCGATGCCTGCTGTTTTCTGAAGGGGCTGTCGCTGATCGAGCGGGAACGCCGGTGGCCTGCGCGTTCAGCCAAGCTGATGCTGCGAACAGCGCTTTCCGCGCTGGCCAGGCACTACGCCGCACCCGGAAAAAAGCATATCACGCAGCGCGCGCCGCCGCCGCATGCGCCTTGATCCGCATGACCATCGAGCGCAGGCCATTTGCCCGTTGCGGCGAAAGATGTTCGCCGAGGCCGAGCCGGGAAAGCAGCGCGCCCTCGTCGAAACTCTCCACCTCCGAGGCCTTGTGACCGGAGGTGGCTGCAAGAACCACCCCTACGAGTCCGCGCACGATATGCGCGTCGGAGTCGCCGCGGAAAATCATCACCGGATCGCCGCCATCGCCCGGCTCGGTCGAGGCCACTAGCCAGACCTGGCTGGCGCAGCCCTTGACCTTGTTGTCCTCGGTCCGGTCATCCTCCGGCAGATCCGGCAGGCTCTTGCCGATCTCGATGAGATAGCGGTAGCGGTCTTCCCAGTCGTCGAGATATTCGAAGTCGTCAATGATGGTTTGAAGCGATGCCATGTGTGTGTCCCGTAACTGTCGCTTTATATAGGCGGAATCGTCGGGAAATACACCCGGCAACAAGGCTGTCTGGCCCGGACCGCTTGCAATTGCACGCGATTTGAGGCCCGTTCACCGTGGGCATTCCGGCGCTGGCTGAGGTTTGTGGGAGAGTATCGAAGTGCAGTATCCCTTTTCGACCGTTGACGTGTTTACCAGGCGCCGGTTCGGGGGCAATCCGCTTGCGGTGGTTCTCGACGCCGATACGCTCGCCGATAGCGAGATGCAGGCGATTGCGCGCGAGTTCAACTACTCCGAAACCACCTTCGTCATGCGACCCGACGACGACCGGAACACCGCGAAAATCCGCATCTTCACATCTGCATGCGAAGTTCCATTTGCGGGCCATCCCAATGTCGGGACAGCCCACGTGCTGGCCGCCCGCGCCGGGGCAGGCGTTCGGCCGGAGAGCTTTGTCTTTGAGGAGAAGGCCGGACTTGTTCCCGTATCGGTGGGCTGGAACGGGGACAGCGTGGGAACTGTCGAACTCACGGCGCCCGTCACGCTTTCGACCGGATCGCATTTTGAGGCCGGGGCGGTCGCCGCAAGCCTCTCGCTGGAAACAGCGGCGATTCTGGTTGACCGACACCCGCCGCTGATCGCGTCCGTCGGGCTGCCGTTCCTGGTGGTCGAGCTCGCGACCCGCGCAGCCCTTGCGGCGGCACGGGTCGAACTCGGCGCGATCTCGAAGCTGCTGCCCACGGAGGGCGCGGACGCCGTCTATCTCTACTGCCGTGAACTCCGGGAAGCGGATGGCGATGTCGACTTCACCGCGAGGATGTTCGCCCCCTGGGACGGCGTGCCCGAAGACCCCGCAACGGGCAGCGCCACCGGGGCGGCATGTTCGCTGATTGCAAGTCTTGCGCCAGAGCCGCACTCGCCGCGGCGGTTTCGGGTGGCCCAGGGCGTCGACATGCAGCGTCCCAGCCGTCTCGACATCCGCACGGGCGGGCCAGACGGTCTGGTGCGGATCGGCGGGGCATGCGTGCCCGTTCTAAGCGGCTTCATCGAAGTCTGAGCACCGGGACGGCCCTTGAGGGCCAGACAGGAAAGCGCCGCCGGCAGGAAGGGTTGTTGCCGGCTGCCCGGCCCTTGAGGGCCAGACAAGAAAGCGCCGCCGGGAGGAAGGGCTGTTCCCGGCGGCGGCGCGTCATACGCGGCTTGAGTTGGCAGTTTTAAGCATCATGCGTCTTCGGGCGGGTGTTCAAGTCCTCGCCGCCCGTGGCGAGGGCAGGTTGTAGATCTAGTTGGTGGCGATCTGGCCGGCATCGCCGGGCAGCGAGCCCGTCACAATGCTGTCGTCGGCGCCTGCAAACTTGGAATCGAGGAACTCGTAGGCGATGCGCGCGCCTTCCCTGGCGCGGATCCCGAGCGCGGCGAAAGTCTCGCCGCCGGTCTCGCAAACCTCCGGCTTGCGCACGCAGATCTGCCGGATGTCTTCGAATGCCTCGATGGCCGCGGCCATACTCTCCCCCACTTCGAGCGGCGGCGCCTGCTCGAGTGCATCGCGGGATTCGCTGTTAAACAGCGGCAAGGCGATCAGCACCAGTGAAAACCAGAAACTTCCCTTGATCAGAAACCACATTGTTGAGCCCTTCCTGTTGTCCGCCATTGAGGGGCGGCGTGTCCGGTTTGTCCCGAACTTGAACACCACACTGCCGCAAATCCTTCAAAGCCGGCTTGAAACCGGCGCGCGTTTTTGAGCCAAATTTGTCGAAAATTTTATCGATCCCGCTTTCATCCCGTCCACAGCGGAACGGCATCGCCGATCCCGTCGCCCGCCCCCGCAAAAACCTGCGGACGTTGTGCCAACCGTTCCTTAACCATGATCGCCAAAGCCGTGCGAAATTGCGGCCCAACGGACGGAATTCCGGTCTCGCGGCCCCCCGCCAGGCCCCTCCTTATTCTTTCCTTAAGCCGCCGCTGACAGAATTGCTCAAACAAGAAACAACTGCGGCGCGTACGGATTCGGCAGTGAAAACAATGGAAATTCTCTTTGACAGGGTGGTTGATGCAGGTCGGCAGATCGCCGGATCCTGGCTTGAGGCCTCCCATGCGGCGGATGCACTCCATCAGCGCCGTGTTGCCTTCATGGCATCGTGCCTGTCGGGAGCGATTCTGGCGCCGCTGATCCTGTTGCCCGCCCTTGCCGCGAGCTTTGAGTGGTCCCATGCGCTGGCGATCGCGTTCTGCGTTGCGGCCCTTCCCGTGGCCGTGGCCAGCATCCTGGCCGCGACCGGAAGCCTGCACCTCTCCGGCGCGCTTGCGCTCGGCGGCGCCGCGGCGACCCTTTTTGTTCTTCCAAGCTTGAGCGGCGGCCTTTCCTCGCCGCTTCTGCCGCTGATTGCGTTCTTGCCGCTCGAAGCGGCCGCCCTTTCGAGATCGCGGGCAGGGCTTGCCGCCGGACTGGGCTGCGCCCTTGGCGTTTTGATCGCGCTTGCTGCTTTCAATGGCTTCGCCGCCGCTCCGGCACTGTCGGGGACGGGTGGTCTCGCAGCGGTCGTATCGCTGATGCTCTACGGTCTTGTGCGCGGCGGCTTTCACGCATTCGGGGCCGGGTCGGCCCCCGCTTCCGCAAATTTCGAAGCCGCCCCCGGGGATGTCCCGGTCGCGGCCGAAACGATCCGGGCCGTTCATTCGCAACCCGAGGCCGCTGACGTTGACGGGGCCGCCATCCTGAACCGCATGCCGGGCCTTGTCACACGGCACAATGCGCGGGGCGATGTCGTCGGCATCTGGGGAGACGACAGCGCCGGCATCCTGTCGCGCATCGGTGCGGTCGAGCGCAAGGGGTTCGTCAATCGCATCCATGTGGCCGACCGGATCACCTTTCTCGACGCCTTCGACGCGCTGCGCCGTGGCGAGACGCGCCGCCGGGATGTCGAGATCCGGTTCGAACGCAGCGATCTTGCGGGCGTGTTTGTCCATGCCGCAGTTTCGCTTTCGGCCGAGCGCGGCGCGGACGGAACCTTTTCGGGCGCGCTGGTGCAGAGCCGGGACATCTCGGATCTTGTCGCCGATCAGCTTCAGGCCACCGCGGAGGCCGAAGAGGCTGAAACGGCCAACGCCGCAAAGACGCGCTTCCTTGCCGCAGTCAGCCATGAGCTGCGCACCCCGCTCAACGCCATCATCGGGTTTTCGGATATCCTGGCGCGCGAATATTTCGGCGCCTTCAGCAATGATCGGCAGCGCGAATATGTCGAGCTGATCCACCAGTCGGGCGAACATCTTCTCGCCGTGGTCAACACGATGCTCGACATGTCCAAGATCGAATCCGGACGCTACGAAGTCTTCGTCGAATCCTTTGCGCTGGGCGAGGTGGTCGACGGCTGTGACGCCATGCTCAAGCTGCAGGCCTCAAAGCGCGGCGTCGCGCTGACCCGCAGGCTGGCGCCCGGAGTGGGCGAGGTGGTCGCCGATCGCCGCGCGATCCAGCAGATCCTGATCAACCTCGTCGGCAATGCGATCAAGTTCACCGAAACGGGCGGCGTGATCAATGTCGACGCGGAAATCCGCGATGGTGACCTGGTGCTCAGCGTCAGCGACACCGGGGTTGGAATTCCCGCCGAAAAGCTCGCGTATATCGGTCAGCCCTTCGTTCAGGCACAGAGCGGCCTCTCGCGGACCTACGAAGGCACGGGCCTGGGTCTGTCGCTGGTGAAGGGCTTGGTCGACCTTCACGGCGGCTCCTTCGCCATCGAAAGCAGGGAAGGCCACGGCACGGTCGTGACGGTCACCATCCCGGCCGATGGCTCGCGCGCCAATTCACATGTCTCCGCGGACGACGCCGAAGCCGGCGCCCCGGTGGCGTTCCCGCCGGTGCTGCCCAGAGCGGACCGGCCGCAGGACCAAAGCAGGAAAGAGACCCATGCCAAGACAGCGCTCAGCGCCTGATTTGTATGATGCGGACCCGTTCGGGGGCCAGTTCGAGGGTGGCGGTGCGCTCGGCGCGCTCGGGCGATTGGTTTCGGCCCATCCCTCGCTTGCCGGCGGCACCGTCGCTTTCACGGTGATTTTCGGCTTCATCGCCTCCAACGCATTGTGGAGCCAGCCGGGCCGTCATCCCGCTCCCATCCTCAAGACCCGCGACGTGGCCGGGCCGGCTGCGCGCGCGCTGACCGAAGCGCCCGCGGCGCCGGCGCTTGACGTTACCGCGCCGATGTTCGGAGACGTTCCCGTGCGCACCGTCACGACATTCCGGATCGAGCGCAGCGACGAGACGCCGACCGCCTCGATCCCCGTGCCGAACCCGACACCTGTGACATTGTCTTCGCCGGTCTCCCGGCCCAATGCCCGGCCGGAAACCGTTGCATCGGCGCCTGCGCCCGCTCCAGAGGTCGCGGCTCAACCGCAGCCACTGCCGAAGGCCGATCCCGTTCTCGTGCAAATGCAGGAAATCCTGGCGCGAAAGGGGCTCTATTCCGGCGAGATCGACGGGCTTATGGGGCCGAAATCCGCTGCCGCGATCCGCGCCTGGGAAAAGGCCAATGGCTATGTGCAGACCGGCGAGGCGAGCCCCGGCCTTCTGGCGGTGATGCAGACGCCGGTCCAGGTTCCCGAGCGCGCCCCGGTTCAAACGCAGCAGCCGCCGGCAGAGGCGCCCGTTCCGGCGGTCGAAACCGTAAGCCTTGACGAAGTGCCGGCTCCAAAGTCCCGGCCCGAGCCTGTAACGGTTCCCGCGACGGGGACGGGGGCGTCATCCGCAGCCGCGCCTGAACCGGCCGCCATCCTGCCGGAAGCCGGTGAGCTTGTCCGAAAGATCCAGTCGGGACTGTCCAACATCGCCTACGCCGACATTACTGTCGACGGCGTTGCCGGCGCCCAGACGAAAAACGCCATCAGAGCCTTTGAAAAGCATTATCGGCTTCCCGTTACCGGCGAGCCCAATCAGGCGGTTCTGGACAAGCTCCTGGAAATCGGCGCGCTTTGAAGGCTCCGTCCGATCAGACCGGTTCAACGCCGGAACCCGATGACATCGACAATGATCCTGCTTGCTTAGAGGCGGGGCCATGAGGGTCAAGGCCGGCATGTTTGTCGCGGCTCTGGTTCGGCGCGTGTTCTCCGACGGCGGCATGGCGGCTGTCGAGCGACGGGGCGCGGAAGAGGCGGGCGCGATCCTTGTCCGTATTCGCTATCGCGATGGGTTGGAGGGTCTCGCCGGGCCCGCGCCGCAGACCGCATTCGATACCGCCAGACCAGACGTCCGGCTCTTCGAATGGCGGAAGGTCCGCGTTGAGGGGCGCGTGATCGACGAGGCCATTGCCAGCGAGGCGCGGTTCGACCCGGACATCTGGGTGGTTGAACTCGAGACCGACAATCCCGAAACCTATCTGGATATCGGCGCCCCTGATGTGTGACCGCGAACCGGTCTGATCCCTCGTACCGGAAATCGGCCCCTCCATCGGCAAAGCGGTCCGATCGATCCCGAAGATCGTGGCATGCCGTGTTGGCGCGGAAGGCTCAGCCGGTCTTGCGGTTCATGATGGTGCGAATGGCCTCGCGGGTGGCCCTGTGCTCAAGCCTGTCGCGGCGCACCGGTTTGCCGTCCGCAAGCGCCGGCACATGCACCCCTTCGGCTGACGTGTACCTGTCCGCGCGCCGCCAGGCGGACAGCCGCTCGCTGCAGATGCCCGGGTCAAGGTCGTTGATCAGGTCGCTGGCCTGCGTTTGATGCCTTGACGGTCGGGAGAGATGCGGGAAAAAGCTTTCGAGCGCAGCCCGGGTGGTGGCCTCGGGCGCACCCAGCGCGATCATCGCCGTCGCAAGCTGGCGTCCGGACAGATCCATCATGATGCGTTCGGCAAGCGCGTAGCTCGTGTCCATGGCGTCGGCGAGTGCTGTGGCGAACCAGCTTTCATGATCTGGCTTGGCATAGCGGGCGAGCTGACCCAACCTTGCCTCGTCAAGCCGCTTCCGGGTTGCCGCGGACGCCGCAGGCCGGGCATTCCCGGGGGCGGAAGGCCCGGCCAGGCCGGCCCGGCCGGCCCGCCGGTCCTGACGGACAGGGGTTTCGGCCTTGGGGCGTTCGGTCCCGGGACGGAGCGGACTCAAGGGCCGGTTGAGCGGAGCCGCCGGCGCGGGCGACGGGGCGCGCAGGGCCAGCGCGCGGAGCTGTTCGCGCAGTTGTTCGCTCGGATCGAGCGGCGGCGTTTCGACGGTGCGACGCTCGGCATTGGTGACGCGCTCAATCCGGCTTTCGAACTTCCGCGAGGTCTGCCTGGCGGGATCGGGGATCAGGCCGCGAAGCACCAGCAGGCCCTCGACAGACGGGTCATTCAGCGCCCGCAAGGCGGAAATCGCCTGCGGCGAAAGATCCGATCGCCGCGCCGCTGCCCGGGCATGCGGCGCGCCGTTTTGTCTGACCGCCCTGGTCAATGCGTTCTCCTTCAGTCCCGGATAATGGGCGATGAAGGGGGCCGCGACATCGATCGGCTGGTTGATGAGGATTTCAGCGACATCGTCAGGCACGCGCGGCAACCTTGAAAGGGCCGCAGACGCCGTGCGGCGGGTTTGCGGCGAGGCAGCCTCGAACATCGGCAGGAAGAGTTTGGAGAATCGCGCCAGATCCTGGCGGCTGGGACGGTCGAGATACTCAAGGCCGCTGATTGCGGCCATCAAGACCGCATCCTTGCGATGGGCCGATTCGGGCCGTTCGAGATCACGGAAACTGTCGGACACGGGAACACCTGACTGGTACGCTACAGAAACTTTGCTCAACTTATCGCCAAACCGTTAGCAAGCTGTTAACCAAAGTTGGGCTTGATGGCAGGCAAGCAAGGAGAAGGATGTCGAGCGTATTTCCTGTTCCACGATGTTGGAGAGAAGAAATGGCGACAATACTGGCCTTTGAAGAGGCAAGGTCGAAGGCAAAGAACGGCCGGAAAAGATCTTCGGAAAGACAGCGAGGGCCCGCCAGGATCCTGATGTTTACAGGCGTCCGCCGCGAACCTCTCAAGGCCGGGACCGGCGTTCCACAGGCAGGGCGGCACCCGCCGATGTTCGACGATCCGCTGCCCGGCAAACCGGCCCGCCGCAAGCGCCGCAGCAAGAACGCCTGAACCGCAAACCAGGTCTAGCGGGCCGCAATTCCCGCAGCCGCGCCGGCAAGCAGGCCGGACGAGCAGCGGTTGACCGCCCGAAGCGCGCGCGGGCTCGCCAACAGCTTCCGCGCCCTCGCGGCCAGAAACACCCACAGAAGATCGATCATGATCAGAACGGCGAGCATGGTTGCCGTCAGTTCGAACCAAGCCGTCAGCGACAAGTGGCCGAGATCGATGATGGTCGGCAAAAGCGCCAGGTAGAAAACCATGATCTTGGGATTGCCGAGCGTGACAGCAAGCCCGGCGGCAAACAGACGTAGCGCCGACCCGCGGTCCGGCAGCCCATCTGCCGCGACCTGAACCGGAGCATGCCACAATTTCCAGGCGAGATAGACGAGGTAGACAACGCCGGCCCATTTCAGCGTCATGAAAACCAGGTTGAAACTCTGCGCCAGGGCGGCAAGGCCGAACACCGCCAGCGTAAGCCAGACCGCCTCTCCAATCCACATGGCAGCGAGGAAGGGGAGGACATCGGCCGGCCCGCGGGCAATCACCCGCGCGACCAGAGCGGCGATGCTGGGACCGGGCGAGCCGGCTGCGACAATCAATGCGCCGGCAAACACCAGCAAGGCTCCGATTTCCATATCCCTCTCCCTTACGGCGTCGATTATGGCTTCGAACTGAAAGCACTCAAGACATTTGTTGAAGCGGGCGTTCAACCGGGCCGGCTTTAAACGGTTCGGACCGTATGCCGAGAAGGGCCATCCCGGTCAGAAGCACCGACAATCCGCTCGCGCCTGTGCGCACGGTGTTCCAGAACTGCCATCGACCGGAAAAGGTCTGCCAGATCTCCTCTCCGGTTTCGGCTGCCGCAGAACTGTCGATGGTTGAGAGAGCGTGGTTCATGGGAACGTTGACGATCGCAGTCACACCGATCCCGCCGACCAGGTAGATTGCGGCAGCGATGGCGAAAAGACGGGCAGGTCCGGTTTGACAGGCGCGCCAGGCGGCGACCGATGCTGCGCCAAGCGCCACGGGCGTAAGGAAAAACGCTGGAAAAAAGACCGGGTTTCGGACCGATTCATTCATGGCCTGCATCGCCTTGATGGCATGGGCGGGCTGGAGCGTATCCAGCCCCCACAGGGTCGAGCATATCCAGGCGTAGAAGAACCCGAAGATGGCCGCCGTCATCATCAGCGCGACAAGCGCAAGGCTTCGCGCAACCGTCATGACTTGGCGCCGTCAGGTGCGGCCTCGCGGCTTGCGCGGCCTTGCAGGACCAGATTTGCGATCAGGATCAGCGACGCGGCCTGACCGCAGAGCACCGCCGGCCAGATCAGGGCGAACTGGGCGTCAAAATACTTTTGCGGTCCGAAGGACAAAAGCGCCATCAGGGCGGCAAGACCTCCGGTCCAGCGGCCGGCCCGGCTCGACCCCGGACCAAGGATCAGGGCCGCTACGGCGACCGAAAGCGCCACAGCCAGAAACGGAGCAATGCCGAACAGCGCGATCGCCTTGGGGGGATGCGGGGGCACGCCGGCATGGAGTGCCGTAAGCATGACCGATTGCAGAATGATCAAGCTTGAGAGCGCGGCGGAAGGAATGCGGTCGGCGGTGGTCATGTTGATCTCCATAAGCGTAATTGTGTGTACGGTTGACCAAATCCGTAATTGAGTTTACGGATTTGGTCAACCGCGATTTTTTTACGGAATGAGGAGTGTGACGATGCGCGAGGACAGCCGCGCGACGCGCCAGGCCCAGATCGAGCAGGCCGCCTATCAGGTGCTGGAGCAAAAGGGCTACGCCGCCACCTCCATGCTCGCCATCGCCAGAAAGGCGCGCGCCTCCAACGAAACGCTCTACAACTGGTATGGCGACAAGACAGGCCTCTTCCGCGCCCTGGTGGTCCGCAATGCCGACGCGGTCCGGCAGATGCTGGAGGCGGCCCTTGCGGAGGATGCTCCGCCGCTGGCAACGCTCGAGACTCTGGGCCCCGGGCTGCTGGCGCTGCTGACCAGTTCGCGGGCCGTCCAGCTCAACCGCGCGGCCGCTGCCGATCCGACCGGGGAACTGGGCGCGGTGATTGCGGAAAAGGGCCGCGAAACCGTGGCGCCGCTCATCGGCTCAGTCCTTGAACGGGCGCGCGCGGGCGGACTTGTCGATTACGAGACGACCGAGGAGGCCGTCGGCCTCTATCTTGACCTTCTGGTGGGCGACCTGCAGATCCGCCGGGTTATCGGCCGGGCTCCGGCTCCCGATGAGGCGGCAATCGCGGTGCGTGCGCGTCGCGCGCTCGACCGGTTCCTCCTGCTCATGCGGCCGGCCTGAAAAGGGCTGCGGACCTGCCGGTCAGGCCGGATCGATGCTGAACGGCGCGCAGGAGGCGCCGGCGACGAAGTCCCGCGCCGCGGGCTCCTGGCTCGGGGCCGGCGCGATGGCGCTCAAGGCCACGAAGCCCTCGGGATCGGTGAGTTCCACCAGCACTGCGCGCTCCAGCGCCTGCGGCATGAACCGGCGCAACCGCAGCATCTGCGAAGGCGTGACAAAGACGATGTCGACATTGACTCCGATCGAGGAGCGGTCGTTCATGGAATAGGTCTCGTCCGAGGCCGTGTCATAGGCCACGACGGTCCAGAGCGGCACATCGCCGGAGGCCAGGATCCGCACCGGACGTTCGCGGATGTCAAACCGGCAGACCGCGGTGCGGATATGCGGATCCTCGTTGTAGAGCCCGGTGTCGTTGGGCACATTGGCCAGCGGGAAGAAACGGTTCTCCACGCCCAGTGACTGTACCCGGCTCCAGGCGTCGGTTCCGGTGCGGCGCGGCATCTCAAGAATAATGATGATGTGGATCAGCGCCGCGCCGACCAGCCCGATCAGAATCGCCAGAAGCAGGCTACGCATCGCGGCATCCTGTCTGTTGAATGACCGGCATGTCGAGTTCCACAAGCCCGGCGCTGCCGGCGGTCGGCGTATCGATGAGCGTGAGCACGAAGGCGACGCCGTCCTCGGCGTCGAGCCGGATCCAGTTGCCTGCCCTGGCATCGGCCGATAGCGCGATCCGGAATGTTCCGTCCGCATCGCGCAGGGTGTTCCACGAGGTGAGACTTGCAGGGAAGGGCGCGGGCGAGGAGAGCGGCGCGCCGTCGGAGTCCGTGATCCGCAGGGTCCAGAAGCGGGCCGGCGGCGTCAATCCGGAGATCTCGTAGCTGCATCGGCCGGAGAGGGCTGCGCCGTCCTGATCGGTGCTTGCGGTGAACACCAGCCCTTCGGCCCGGCCAAGCAGGATCTTGCCGTCACCGGCTCGGTGCGCGCGCGCGAACGGATCGGCCTTGTCTGTCTGCAGTTCCGGATAAGCGACCCAGGGACCGAGGCTGATGGCCCCGAAACCCGACGTCGCCTTGAGCGCGATCGATGCCGACCAGACACCGCCGCCAAAGGCGATGACAAGCGAAACGAGAACCAGGAGAGGGAGACGAAACACGGGCGGAGAGGTCCTCGCTCAGACCAGCGGCACGGCTGCATGGCCGGCTTGCGCCGCCGCGTCGCCCGAGCCGTAGTCCGGGTCGCGCAGCCATTCGACGGTCGCCGCCGCGCCCGGCTCGGCGTCCTTCAAGTGCTTGAAATCATGCATTTCGCCGAGCAACCCAGTAATCCCGCCAAAGTGCGACATGACTTATCACTGTTCCGGTCAGTTGGGAACCTGTTCCACGGCCGTGCCGGCTGCGGCCAGACGCTCGGGTTCGGCGAGCGGCTCGGCACTCTCGAAAGCGTCGGCGAGCGCGCGCAGGATGCGGGTGGATTCGCGATTGAGCGTCCGCGACCGCTGCAGCGAGGGCAGGGCGTTGCCATTGGCATCGGTCTGGGCGGCGGCGACGCGCGCGCCGGTGAGCGACTCCGGGAACGGGTCATCGACACCCGGAAGCGCGCGCAGCTCGATGTCCTGATGGGCGTAGTCCATCAGCCGCTTGAAGGTCATCGCCGGCAGCGAGCCGCCCGTCATCCGGTTGGACGATGTGTAGTCGTCATTGCCATACCAGACCGCGGCTGCGAAATTGCCGGTGAAGCCGCAGAACCAGGCGTCGCGATAGGCCTGGGTGGTGCCGGTCTTGCCGCCGGTGAGAACGCCCTCGACCGCCGCGCGCCGGGCGGTGCCGACATAGGGAACGCGGGTCAGCATCTGGTTCATGTAGGCCGCCGCCTGCTCGGACAGCACGCGCCCGGGCGCCGGTTCGTCGCGCTGGAAATCATAGAGCACCTCGCCGTCATAGGAGAGGATCTGCGCAATCCCGTGACGCTGCGATTCGAGCCCGCCCGCCATGAACACCGAATAGGCCGTGGCCTGATCGAGCACGGTGACCTCGGAGGTGCCGATGGGGATGGTGACATCGCGGCGGATCGGCGTCTGGACGCCGAATTTCTTCGTCATCTCCATGATCTGGCCAATCGCGTCCTCGCCCAGCCTGTCGCGCGCGAGCCGCACCGGAATGGTGTTGATCGATCGCGAAAGCGCGTTCTTCATCAGAACCCGGCCGGAATAGCCGCCCGAATAGTTCCCCGGTCGCCAGTTGCCCCAGGCAATCGGCGCATCGACGATTGTGGTCTCGGGCGTCATGCCCTTTTCCATGGCCAGCGCATAGGTGTAGATCTTGAACGAGGAACCCGGCTGGCGCAGCGCGCGTGACGCCCGGTTGAACTGGCTGTCGCCGTAATCGCGCCCGCCGACCATCGCCCGCACGCCGCCGCCATGCTCGATCAGAACAACGGCCGCCTGTGAGGCGCGATAGCGTTCGCCATACTGCCTGAGCGTGGTTTCCACGGCCGCTTCGGCGGCTTCCTGCAGCCCGATATCGATGGTGGTCCGCACGATCAGCGAGTGATCCTCGAAGCCGGCGGCGATTCGCTGGACTTCCTCGAAGGCCCAGTCGAGGAAATAGTCCGGCGCATCGGCCGTACCCCGGTCGATCACATTGGCCGGATTGCGCCGCGCGCCGATGACCTGGCCTTCGGTCATCAGGTCGCCCTGGACGAGATTTGACAAAACCTCGTTGGCGCGCGCCCTTGCCGCCGGCAGGTTGATGTGCGGCGCATAGCGGGCAGGGGCCTTGAACAGCCCGGCCAGCATCGCCGCCTCGGCGATGGAGACCTCGGTGATGTTCTTGCCGAAATAGAACTGCGCCGCGGCGGCGGCGCCGAAGGTGCCGCCGCCCATATAGGCGCGGTCGAGATAAAGCCTGAGGATTTCTGTCTTGGGCAGGTTGGCCTCGAGCCAGAAGGCGAGAAAGGCTTCCTTGACCTTGCGCTCGATGGTGCGCTCATTGGTCAGGAACAGGTTCTTGGCGAGCTGCTGGGTGATGGTCGACCCGCCCTGAACCACGGAATTGGCCTTGACGTTTTCGGTCATGGCGCGGGTGAGGCCGAGCAGGTCGATGCCGAAATGCTCGAAGAACCGCCGGTCCTCGGTGGCGAGCACCGCCTTGATGAAGTGATCGGGCAACTGGTCGACGGGGACCGAATCCTCATGGATGACGCCGCGCCGGCCGATCTCGTTGCCGTAGCGGTCGAGGAAGGTGACGGCGAAATCGTCGCGCGTGCGCCAGTTTCCCGATGTTTCCTCGAAGGCCGGCAACGCCAGCGCCAGGAGCAGCACGAAGCCCGCCGTCCCCGCATTCATGCCCTCGCCTGCGATCTCGAACACGGCCTTCCAGACGCCGCGCGTGCGGAAGCGCCGGAAGAAAATGGTGATTTCCTCCCAGATCTCGCCTGCGCGGAAGCCGGCGTTCCAAATCGACGAATCGATCCATGAATCGATGCGCAGCAGGATGTTTGAGCGCTTGCGCGGCCGGTTTTCCTGATTGAACGGGTCTTGCACGGGTCTCGGTCCATTGCGGGCGGCGTCCGGCGCCGCGGTTAGGGGACTGTCAGCGCGCGGCCAAGCCTTCGGCTGCTGCAGCATTTACCCCCTGTGCTATGCTTTTGGCCGATTTTCAGTCAAAGGACAAGTCGCGAGCCTGCCCGGACATGTCTCCGGGGGCATGAAATCATCGTCTGTACGCATATATAGGGTGGCTCGGCGCGGTAACGGGCGCGGACGCGAAAGGAACTTACAATCATGGCCGCAAAGCCGTTCTGGCAAACCAAGACACTCGACGAGATGACGGCCGCGGAATGGGAGAGCCTGTGCGACGGCTGCGGCCGCTGCTGTTTGAACAAGCTCGAGGACTGGGACACCGGCGAAATCGCCTGGACCAGCATCGCCTGCCGCCTGCTCGACGGGCATACGTGCCGCTGCAGGGACTATGACAACCGCCAGGCGACCGTGCCCGACTGCATCGGCCTGACGCCCGCGCAGGTGGAGACCATCACCTGGCTGCCGCCCACCTGCGGCTACCGGCTGGTGCGCGAGGGGCGCGACCTCTACTGGTGGCACCATCTGGTCTCCGGCGACCCCGAGACGGTGCACCAGGCCGGCGTTTCCGTGCGTGGCCGCACGAGAAGCGAGGAGGGGGTCGATGTCGAGGATTTCGAGGATTTCCTGGTGGAGTGGCCGGGCGAGGAGGTCTGAACTGCTGCCTTGTGGGGGGAGCGCCCGCCTTGCCTGATCCGGCATGGGCCGCGGCCGGACCCGAACGGCGGAGCCTTCGCGCTGCAATGCCTCCGGAAATCCTGCCTTGGTGCTTTTTTGACAAAGTCGGGGAACCGATCCCGCATTCAAATGTTTACGGGGCGTATTGCAAGAAAAGAGGACTGCCCCATGCTTCAATGGATTTTGATACTGCTTATAGTCGCGGCTGTTGCCGGCCTTTTGGGCTTCGGCAAACTCTCCGGCCTGGCGCTGACTGGCGCGAAGCTCTTGATCGCCATCGTGCTGATCATCTTCCTGCTCGCCGTTCTCGGCATCGTGGCCATCGCCTAGCGACAAGACAAATTTTCAGACCCCCCCCCCATCCCCCGCGCGTCCCCCAACGCGTAACCTGCCGCCGAAGATTTTGTCTTCGGCGGCTTTTTTGTGTGGGTGGGGGGAGGCGGGTGACAATTGCGGGTGGAATGTTCAAGCAAGACGGGCTGTGGTAACTTTCGCCCTCAGGCGCGCAAACGACCGGAGCCGGCATGCAACGCACATATTTCGTC
Source organism: Hoeflea sp. (assembly GCA_040218025.1). GTDB lineage: Bacteria > Pseudomonadota > Alphaproteobacteria > Rhizobiales > Rhizobiaceae > Hoeflea. Next base: position 130,875 of record JAVJQD010000007.1, read on the forward strand.
AGAGCGGTGTGGGACAAAGAAGCGGGAGTCTTCGTTTCTGAAAGCGACATCATCGGACTGCATATCGAGGCGGAAACTGTGGACGAATTCGAGGCTACCATGCGGGATGTTGCGACCGATCTGGTGATCGCCAACCACATAAGCCCGGAACAACTGGAAACCGTTCCATTGCGCGAGTTGATCCCGACGATCGTATGGGAACGGCCCGGTCCGGAAATGGCCGCCTGAATTGGCACCCGGCTTTTATCGCCAGGTTTGCGAGGAACTGACCCGGGCAGGCTTTGCTTACCTCTCCAATGCAAAGGGGTCCCACGAAAAGTGGCGAAACCCCGAGACCGGCAGATTGGTACTTGTGCCGCGCAATCTCAAAAGCCGCCATACGGCAAATGCAATCATGAAATCAGCCGGGGTCGAAAAGAAGTTTTGAGTGATCGCCAAGCAACTGGCCTTGAAACCTGGCAGATTTGGATCTCCGCGATCAATGCCATACTGCGCTCAAGTTTTCCGGACACGAGCCCCCGGACAATCTTCTCGAAGCCATCCGTGGCAGGCGCCTGACCTATCGGCGGATTGTTAAAGCCGGTTACGCCTAAGCAAAAGGCGCGTCGAATCATGAATTTGGGGAAGTTGAAGGCGATCCCTTAGAGCCCGATTTGAAAGTTGTTGAGTGATATCAGTGGGATGTGATTCCGTCGGATTGTCAAAGATTCGATGGAGGCCACTGTGTCCTGGACTGATATCACCCGCGCTGAGCATAACCGCAATTCCGACCGCTATCCA
>JAVJQD010000019.1:0-29432 GCA_040218025.1 Hoeflea sp.
GGCTTCTGCCGTTCGAGTGTCGCTTGCGCGGCTCTCTTGGAATAAAAACAAGGGCGAATTTCTTCGCGCCAGCGGCGAACCGCCCTCGTTGGTGAACGCCTTATAGGACCCTCAAACCTATCAAGTCAACATGGAAAATTCTGAAAGATCGAAAAAAATCGAGAAGCGCGGATTCCCCTGCGTCAAGCCGCGCCGTTGCGGGCGCCGGAAACCGGGAAGTGTCTATTTTCCATGCAATCACAGTGTCATGACCAACTTTAAGGCGTCACAAAATTTCTTCTACGTTCATGCAATCGGTGGACGGGAAGGACGAAACCACTGGCCAGAACCTGATGATACGTTGCCGGCGCATCTCCATGGCGCAGACCTCGTCGAAACACGATCTGGCGCCGCCACGCTTCGGCCCCGATGCATTCTTTCCATGCCGGCGCGGCACGGTGTCGAAACCCGCGGGCAGCAGGCTCGAAGCATTCCCGCCACCCGCCGGCGGCGGATCCGAAAGATGCTGCGTCCATATCAGATGCGCACATCAAAGGCGCTGGGCCGACGGAGCGGCGTTTGCAATCAGTATGAAGGGAAGGTGGTGCCGCTTACGTGACTCGAACACGTGACCCCATCATTACGAATGATGTGCTCTACCAACTGAGCTAAAGCGGCTTGCCGTCAAGCGGCCAAGGTAACGAAAGGTCTCGCACCCGTTTGGATGGAGCGCAGATACCGTGATTGCCTCCCAATATCAAGCCGACACGGAAGCGCTGAACTGATTTTCTGCCGGTTCCGCCTGCAGCCCCCGGTGCTCAGGCCTTTGTGGCGAGAGGGTCGGCGCCGAAGGCATTGGCGCCCTCCTCACCTTTCTGGATGAACCACCAGATAAGGACCAACCCACCCACAACCGGGATGAAGCAAATCAGCAGCCACCAGGCCGATCGTCCGGTGTCATGCAGGCGCCGTCCGGCGACGCAAACCGCTGGCACCAGAATTGCGAGGCTGAAAATCCCCTGCAGAACCTGGGCTTCGCCGAACAGGATCGCGTCAACGATTCCCAGCACCAGGTTGCAGAGAAAGACAAACAGGAAGAACCACCAGTATTCCGATCGTCGGGCGCGCCCGTCGATCGTGGCGTACTTCTCCTTCAGGCAGGTACGGACTGCGGTCTGAAAATCCATGCGACTGCTCCCTGTATGAAACCCGAAGCAATTCGAGCCCACCAAGAGGCATCTTGTCCACCCCAAAAATAGGCTCGGCGTTAAACGCCTAAGGCAGTAGCCGCTCGCGGGCCGCGCGGTATTCGGACTCGAGTCGGTCAACCAGATCGGCCACCGGACCGCGGGACTTGACCGCGCCGATACCCTGGCCGCAGCCCCAGATATCCTTCCAGGCCTTGGCTCCCGATGTGGCGCCGTCAAAATTCATCTTGCTGGGATCAGCGACCGGCAGATTGTCCGGATCCATGCCGGCTGCGGCTATGGAAGGCTTGAGATAGTTGCCGTGGATCCCGGTAAAATAGTTGGAATAGACAATATCGCTCGCGCCCGACTCGACGATCATCTGCTTGTAGTCATCGGCGGCCCGGGCTTCGTCGGTCGCGATGAACGGAGAGCCGATATAGGCCATATCGGCGCCCATCGCCTGCGCTGCCAGAATGGCGCCGCCGGTGGCGATAGACCCGGACAGGAGCAGCGGTCCGTCAAACCATTCGCGGATTTCCTGGACCAATGCAAAGGGCGAAAGCGGGCCGGCATGGCCGCCTGCGCCGGCTGCGACCGCGATCAGCCCGTCTGCGCCTTTGCGGATCGCCGAGTTTGCATGCCGGTTGTTGATGATGTCATGCAGCACGATCCCGCCATAGGAATGGATTGCATCATTGACCTCCGGAACGGCGCCGAGCGAGGAGATGACGATCGGCACCTTGTATTTGACGCACATGGTCAGATCGTGCTCGAGGCGCGTGTTGGAGCGGTGAACGATCTGGTTGACCGCGAAGGGAGCGGCCGGACGATCCGGGTTCTTTGCGTTGTGGCCGGCAAGTCCCTCGGTGATCTCGGCCAGCCATTCGTCGACCTGCGATTCCGGCCGCGCATTGAGCGCAGGGAACGAGCCCATGACGCCGGCCTTGCACTGCGCCATGACCAGCGGCGGATGCGAAATGATGAACAACGGAGCTGCCACAACCGGCAGGCGAAAATTGTCCTTCAGAATGGCGGGAAGTGTCATGTGGCCTCGCAGATCAAAATATGACGTTTACGCAAACGTCAATTTCCTTAACAGAGCCGGACAATGCTGAAAAGGCATGAAAAGCGTACGCCTCACGACGCGCGGCAAAGGCCTCGTGCTTGAGTTTTGACGGCTTAGCCGCTACGCACAACGCTTGTTCCACGGTTTCGGCATGCATATGAACGCGCCCGGGCCGGGCTGAAACGGAGTCGGACGATTGAAGGGTATGGAAGCGGCAATTCGCGGCGCCTTGGAGCGGGCGGGCATCCCCGGCGCCCAGGCACGTGTGCGGATATATGATTCCGCCCGGCTTGCTCTCGACCGGAGCCTTGAACGCCAGGGCGTGAGCGAGCCTGACAAGATCGCGGCACATCGTTTGCGGCTTGAGGATCTGATCGCCAATATCGAAGCCGAGTGGCAGCCCCAGATCACCGATGAGCCAACCGAACCGGTATCCGGCTTAAAGCCGGCGGCTTCAGCGGACTTTACAGCCGTCGTCCATCCGGATTCGGTGGAGGCGGACAACGCGGAAGACGCCTGGGCGCCCCGGCCGGAGCAAACCGGCGGCAGGGGCGCCCCCTACGACAGCCCCTCAGTGCCGCCGCCCGTCGCTTCGCCCCAGCGCCAGGCTGCCACCTCGCCTGGCCCGGCGTCCAAGGCCGATGGCGGGCCGGACCGCAACGGAAGCCTGGACTTTGCACCCGATATCCGCGGCGGCGCCGCCTCGCCCGGAACCGCCGGATCTGCAGTCTCCTCTGAATTCCCGGAACCGGAGCGCGGCTTTTCCGACACCCGGCGGGCGCCCGAACCGGCCCCAGCCGGACGGAAGAATTCCGGCACACTTCCCAAGAGCAAAGCGGAAAAACGCCGCAGGCCGGTCTTCGCCGCATTCTTTTCCGCCGCCGTGATGTTTTCCTTCATCGGCATCGGAGTGTGGTGGCTGATCGAAAGCGGTGCGCTGACCACCGCCGAACAGCGCGATACCGGCGTGCCCAACCCGCCGCCGTCACTGACCCGCGACGACTTCGCCGGTGGGCCGCAGCAATTGGCGCCCGGTTCCGGCTTCTCGGGCGAATGGTCGAGTGTCTATTCCCCCGGTGAAGACGGGGATGCGGTTGCGCGTGCGAGCGCAAGTGCGAATGTGATTGAAGACGAGGGCGAAACCGTGCTTGAAATCGTCTCGCGCGCCGGCGACCAGGCCGGTGAGGTTCTGGTGCCGCTCGGCGCGGACGTCATGCAGGCGCTGGCAGGGCGCAAGTCGGCGCTCGCCATTTCGGTTCGCTCCACCACGTCGGAACCGACGCAGATCTATATCAAATGTGACTTTCCGCTGCTTGGCGATTGCGGACGACGGCGCTTCGACGTGACATACGACACCTCCGACATTCTGCTCAGCCTGGACTATGACCGGTCTCTGGCGCCAAACGATGCCGGCTATCTGGTAATCAACAGCGACATCACCGGCGGCGGCAAGGGGATCGAACTTCTCGCAATCCGGATTCGCCCGCTGAGCTGAACGGCGCCGACAAAAAACCGGACGGGGTCTATGCGCAATCGCCGCCAGCCGGGAAGCCGACGCTTCTTAACGGGGATAGCCCGCCGCAAACTCAGTCAACGTCGGTGACCGATGGCGGAATGATGACCTTGCCTCCGGGACGCCAGTCCGCCGGCGTTGCCACGGTTTTCAGGTCAGCCAGTTGCAACGCATCGATCACCCGCAGGATTTCATCAAAGTTGCGGCCGACATTCATCGGATAGGTCATAGTCAGCCGGATCTTCTTGTCTGGGTCGATGATGAAGACCGACCGCACCGCATCCGTGGTGCTCGCATTCGGATGAATCATGTCATAAAGCCTCGCCACCTTGTGATCCTTGTCCGCGACGATCGGAAAGGTGAGCGTGGTGTTCTGTGTGTCATTGACATCCAGCACCCAGGTCCGGTGCTCTTCCACCGTATCTGTCGAAAGGCCTATCGGCTTGACGTTGCGCGCTGAAAACGCGCCGGATAGCTGGGATGTCCGACCCATCTCGGTTGTGCAAACCGGGGTAAAATCGGCGGGGTGGCTGAAGAAGAAAGCCCATGAAGAGCCGATCCAGTCGTGAAACGAAATCGGGCCATTGGTTGTATCTGCCTGAAAGTCAGGGGCAACATCGCCGATACGAAGCGTCATGAGGATATCCTTTTCTGGTTTGCGGCCGGTTCGGCCATTGTCTGAGAGGAAGCGGCCGAAAGCTCGCATATTGCCTGGTGCTGGCTCAGGAACACCTTGCCCGTGAGGTGATGGAGAAAACTGCTGGTCTTGAGCCGGTCCATCACCGGTCCCTTGATTTCACTAAGGTGAAACCGGACACCGAGCGCTTCCAGCCTTTCGTTGATCGCCTCAAGCGATTCCAGCGCGCTCATGTCGATCTCGTTGACCGCCGGGCACATCAGCACGAAATGCTTCAGTCCGGGTTGCGCGGCGACCATGTCGTAGACCTTGTCCTCGAGATAGCGCGCATTGGCGAAATAGAGGCTTTCATCAACGCGCAGCGTGAGGACCGAAGGCTCCGTTTCAACGGCATGGCGCTTGATGTTGCGAAAATGCTCTGTACCAGGAACCCGACCGACGATCGCCATGTGCGGACGGGAAGATTTGTAGAGATGAATCAGGATCGACAGAAGCACGCCTGCCGTCACTCCGATTTCCACCCCGAATCCGAGCGTGAGCAGGATCGTGACGCTGACGGCGGCGAAATCCGCCCGCGAATAGGTCCAGGCCTTTTTCAGGATCGACAGATCCACGAGGGAGAGGACCGCCACAATGATCGTGGCCGCAAGCGTGGCCTGAGGCAGATGATAGATCAACGGCGTGAGGAGCAGGGCTGCGATCATCAGACCTATCGCGGTGTAGGCGCCGGCTGCCGGGGTTTCGGCCCCTGCATCGAAATTGACCACAGAACGGGCAAAGCCGCCGGTCACCGGATAGCCGCCGGTAAAGGCAGCGCCGACATTGGCGGCGCCGAGCCCGATGAGTTCCTGATCGGGAGCGATCCGCTGGCGTTTTCGCGCGGCCAGCGTCTGGGCGACCGACACGGATTCCACGAACCCGATAATCGAGATAAGGACGGCCGAGCCGATCAGCGTGCTCCACAGATCCGGCGAAAATGACGGCATGGTAAGCGGTGGAAGGCCCTGCGGCACATCCCCGACCACGCGAACGGCGTAAGTCTCGCTCAGGTCGAAAGCCCATGCCGCAGCCGTGGTGACCACGACGGCGACGACCGGTCCCGCCTTGGCAAAGACGCCCGCGAGCTTGCCGTTCATCCCGGTCGAAAGCAGGAGCAGCATCAACCCCTTGCGCACCCAGAAAAGAAAGGCCGTGGCCCCTGCCCCGATCACGAGTGTCACCGGATTGATCTGACCCAGATTCTCGTAAAGAGACACCAGTTGCTCCGGCAGTGTGGCCCCGCCCCCGGAGATTCCGAGAATGTGCCGCAACTGGCTGAGCGCAATCAGGATGCCGGTTGCGGTGATGAAACCGGCAATGACAGGGTGCGACAGAAAATTGGCCAGAAAGCCAAGCCGAAAGACCCCTAGCAGGATCAGGAACAACCCTGAAATGAAGGCGAGCGTGACTGCCGCCAGAAGCAGTTCCGGCGAACCGGGCTCGGCAAGATTGCCGATCGCCGCCGCTGTCATCAACGAAACGACGGCAACAGGGCCGACGGCGAGCGCCCGGCTGGTGCCGAAGACCGCATAAAGCACGATCGGTGCGATCGAGGCGTAGATGCCGGTCTCGGCCGGAAGACCTGCGAGCAGCGCATAGGCCAGAGACTGCGGGATCAGCATGATGGTGACGATAACCGCCGCAACCATGTCGTTGCCGAAGGCGTCGCGGTTGTAGCTCCTGCCCCAGTCGAGGACGGGGAGGAAACGCCTGATGCGCTCCGAGACGCCATTCTTGTTCAGCATGTCCATGTCCTTGATACCCGGTTCAACGCCACAAGCGGCACGCTTCGGCCTGCCTCCGGTCAGTCGCCGGAGACGCTGAGGTCAGGCGCGTTCGCGCGTTCAGCCCATGATTTCGGGCTTCGCCATCCATTCCTTGCCGCGCAGCATCGCCTTCCAGTAGACAGGCGGCAGCAGGCGCTCCTTGAGCAGCCAGGAAAGCCGGCTCGGCTTGGTTCCGTCGATCAGAAAGGCGGGGAAACTCGGCAGCAGCTTGCCGCCATAACCGAATTCGGCGAGCACGATCTTTCCGCGCTCAACCGTAAGCGGACATGAACCATAACCGTCATAGTGCGCGACGCCTCTCCCCCGCCCCATGTCTGCCAGGAGATTGTTGGCGACGATCGGCGCCTGCTTGCGCGCAGCTGCGGCGGTCTTGGCGTTGGGTGCGTTCATGACATCTCCAAGCGACCAGATGTTCTCGAAGCTCTTGTGACGGAGCGTGGTCTGATCGACATCGACCCAGCCGGCGCCATCGGCCAGCGGACTGACACGGATGAAATCCGGCGCTGTCTGGGGCGGCACGACATGGATCATGTCGAAGCGCTTTTCCTCCATCTCCTTCGTACCGTCGGCATTGGTTCTTTCGAACCAGGCCACGCGCGCAGGTCCGTCAATCCGGACGAGATTGTGCATGAAGCTGAGTTCTGCATTGTATTTCTCGATGTACCGTTCAAGCGCCGGGACGTAGTCCTTGACGCCGAAGAGAACGCCGCCAGCATTGCAGAATTCGATGTCGATATTGTTGAGCACACCTGAGCGATACCAGTGATCGGCGGAGAGATAGAGCGCTTTCTGCGGCGCGCCGGCACATTTGATCGGCATCGGCGGCTGGGTAAAAATCGCCTTGCCCTGTTTCAAACCCCGGACCAATTCCCAGGTGTAAGGCGCAAGATCGTAGCGGTAGTTGGAAGTAACTCCGTTCCGCCCGAGTGTTTCAGGCAATCCCTTGACCGCGTCCCAATCAAGCTTGAGGCCCGGCGCCACGATCAACCGATTGTAGCGCACCACGCGGCATCCATCGAGAACGAGCGCATTCTTGTCGGGTTCGAATGCAGCCACGGCAGCCTTGATCCAGGCTACGCCACGGGGGATGAGGGACGCCATTGTGCGCGCGGTCACGCCGGGGGCGAACACGCCGCCGCCGACCATGGTCCAGCCGGGCTGATAGTAATGGACGTCCTGCGGATCGATGATCGCGATGTCGAGATCACCGGCGCGCGCCAGCAAGCTCGCAGCCACCGATATTCCGGCGGCCCCGCCGCCGACAATGACAATGTCGTGGGCCGCGTCCGCCTTGTCAGTCGGCGTCTTGCCGCCATTGGCGATCCTTCGAACCACTCCGGACATGTCGTAACCGGCCGATTTGGTTGCCTTGAGGATCTCGGGAAGCGCAGTTCCGCGCGCGCCTTCTGCAAGCGCCCAAAGCGTGCTCGACCGGGTGCCGGTTCGGCAATACGCCAGAACCGGGCCAGGCAGTTCCTGGAGTGCGGTGTCGAAGGTCCCAGCGTCGGCATCCGAAACCATCCCGGAAACGATCGGGATATAGCGTGCCTCAAGACCGGCGGCTTCCGCCGCCTTCTCAATTTCAGCAAACGTCGGCTGGTCGGAGCCTTCGCCATCCGGCCGGTTGCAGATGACCGAACGAAAACCGGCTCCTCGCAACTCCGCAAGGTCGGCTGGGGCGATCTGGGGGCTGACCGAAAGGGTGTGACTTATTTTCCTGATTTCCATCGTCGTGTTTCCGATTGGAGTGCCGGCGCCGCATCCTTCCGGGTGCGGCATCCGATTAGAGACCGTTGACGGGGACCTTGAGCATCGGACGCCCGTCCTTGTCCTTCGGAACTTCGCCGGCGCGCATGTTGACCTGCAAAGACGGGATGATCAGCCGCGGCATGGCAAGCTGGGCGTCACGCTCGGTACGGAACTTGATGAAGTCGTCGCGGCTCTTGCCGCTACCCACATGGATATTGTGCGCCTTCTCGTCACCCACCGTGGTTTCCCACTGTATGTCGCGGCCGTTCGGGCCGTAATCGTGGCACATGTACAGGCGCATCTCGTCGGGAAGCGCAAGGACCTTCTGGATCGAGTCGTAAAGGGCGCCGGCGTCGCCACCGGGGAAGTCTGCCCGGGCCGAGCCGCCGTCCGGCATGAAAAGCGTATCACCGACAAAGGCAGCATTGCCCATCACGTGCACCATGCAGGCGGGCGTGTGGCCCGGCGTGTACATGGCGAAGGCGGTCATGCCACCGATCTGATAGGTGTCGCCGTCCCTGAACAGCGCATCGAACTGCGACCCGTCCCGCTGGAATTCGGTGCCCTCGTTGAACACCTTGCCGAATGTGTCCTGAACAACCATGATCTTGTCGCCGATGCCGATCTTGCCGCCCAGCTTCTGCTGAATGTAAGGCGCGGCCGACAGATGATCGGCATGGACATGGGTCTCGATGATCCATTCCAGTTTCAGCCCGTTGTTCTGTATCCAGGCGATGATCTCGTCGGCATGGCCGTAGGTGATGCGACCGGCCGCGTAGTCGATGTCCATGACCGAGTCGACGACCGCGCAGGCATTGGAGCCGGGGTCCTTGACGACATAGCTGATGGTGTTGGTTTCGGGATCGAAGAACGCCTTGACGTCCGGTTCCAGCGACATGTCTACGGGATAGTCTGACATTTGAGTGTCTCCTCTCGGCTGTATCGGTTTCGATCGGACCGCTTACGGCGATCCGCAATGGGTGGGGCGGGATGCTCCGTGTTTCTCCACCCCGAGTGAATTGCAGCGGCTCAGAACGCCTTGGCGGGTTTGTGACGCAGACCGTCAATCGACCGGGCCAGCACAATTCCGATGACCATGGCGACGACGAATGCGATCACCGTGATCCCGCCGAATCCGAGAGCGGGGATGGCTCCACCCGGGCAGAAGCCTGCGATGCCCCAGCCGACGCCAAAGACCGCGGAACCGGCGATGAGCCGGCTGTCGATCGTTTTGTTCACCGGAAGGTGAAACTTGCCGTCGAACAGCGGAGCCTGCCTTGCGCCGAAGACAATCCGGTAACCAAGTGCCGCCGTAAGCAGGGCGCCGCCCATCACGAAGATGAGGCTCGGGTCCCAGCTTCCCGCGACATCGAAGAAGTTGAGGACCTTTGCCGGGTTCGCCATGCCGGAGATGGCGATGCCGAGCCCGAAGATTGCGCCGGCCAGGCCGGCCGAAATCAGCTTTTGCATCGTTCAGCCTCCCACGACGTGACGGACGAGATACACCGTGATTCCGGTGGCGATCATGAAGGTCACCGTGGCGGCAATCGACCGCGGCGACAGCCGGGCCATGCCGCAAACACCGTGGCCTGAGGTGCACCCGGCGCCGAAATAGACGCCCGCACCGACAAGCAGACCACCAAGCACCAGCAGCGGCAGCGAAACCGGCACGGCATACTCGATGGTTCCGCCTGCGGTCAGAAAGATCACCGGCGCGAGAACGGCGCCCGCAAGAAAAGCGATCCGCCAGAACCAATCGCTTGATACGGGCGGAATGATGCCGCTCAGAATTCCGGTCATTCCGGCGATGCGGCCATTGAGTGCCATCAGCATCGTGGCCGAGAGGCCGATGAGAACCCCGCCGGCCAGCGACATCCATGGCGTAAATTCTGTTTCCACTTTGATTTCCCTCGTGATCCCGTCCGACTTTGCGGAAGGCGTCGTTCTGTTCTGATCACGATATATATAAGCGCTCTTAGATATTCAAGAGTTAAAATGTTTCTTTTGTGTGAACGGCAGGTCTCGAAAGTAGATTGGGCGTCTTGACCGTCACGTCCGGCCCGCGATCAGACCGCCATTCAATCTGTTTTCCTGGTTTTCCCGCTCCCTGGGTTTTCGACCCTCCGGATGCAGGCTTTTTCCCAGAATGTGATGGTCTGTGCCGATGACATGGCTGCTGGAGCCGACGAACAGCGGATCCGGAACGTGAACGATAGACCGGTCCTTGCCGGCATAGGGCAGGCTCGTCAGGAAATGACGCATGCAGTTCAGCCGTGCGCGCTTCTTGTCGTCGGACTTGACGATGGTCCAGGGCGCATCGGCCGTATCCGTGTAGAAGAACATCGCCTCCTTGGCCTCGGTGTAATCATCCCACTTGTCGAGGGAGGCCTTGTCGATCGGCGACAGTTTCCACTGCTTGAGCGGGTCCTTCTCGCGCTGCCCGAAGCGGCGCAGCTGTTCACCTTGGGTTACCGAGAACCAGTACTTGAAGAGCAGTATGCCGGAGCGCGACAACATGCGCTCGATTTCCGGCGCTTCGCGCATGAATTCAAGGTACTCGGCGGGAGAGCAAAAACCCATGACCCGTTCGACACCGGCGCGGTTGTACCAGGACCGGTCGAACAGCACCATTTCGCCGGCGGCCGGCAGATGCTCGATATAGCGCTGGAAGTACCATTGGGTGCGCTCGCGATCCGTCGGCTTGGACAGCGCCACGACTCGGGCCATTCGCGGGTTGAGGTGCTCCATGAAGCGCTTGATTGTCCCGCCCTTGCCGGCGGCGTCGCGGCCTTCAAACAGCATCACGACCTTCTGGCCGGCGTCCTCGATCCAGCGCTGGGCCTTGAGGAGTTCGACCTGCAACAGCGCCTTTTCACGCTCATAGGCCAAACGGCGCATTCTGGTCTTGTAGGGATAGACGCCGTGTTCGAACAGTTGCGCGATGGCCGCATCGTCCTTGCGGATCTCCGATGTGTTCAGCCGCACGGGTCGTGTTTCGCCGCTTGCAGCCGGCCCACCGTCTTGGTTGCCAGTGTCTGCTCTGTCCCCCTGGCCGGTTTTCTCTTCGAGCCGAGGCTCGGTTTCCGCTGTCGGATGTTCCATTGTCGCTCGCCCCCTGTCTGAGATCAGGAGAGAAGTGTCTCATCCCCCGGAGCCTCTGGCCTTGACCGGAATCAAATGATGCGGGGAAGCGTGCCCGCGGCCCCCGAAGGACTCCGAGAGCAGCGAGCACGATCATCATGCGGACAACGGAATCAGCCGTTGCGGTAGGTGTAGCTGTATCCGTTTATGGCAGGCGCCCCGCCCAGATGGGCGTAGAGAACCTTCGAGCCCTTCGGGAAAAAGCCCTTCCGGGCGAGGTCGATCATGCCCTGCATCGATTTTCCCTCGTAAACCGGGTCAGTGATCATGGCTTCGGTTCGCGCGGCAAGCCGCATGGCTTCATTTGTCTCGTGGCTGGGCACACCATAGGCCGGATAGGCGTAATCGGGGTTGATGACGATCTCGTCGTCACGGACCTTGCGTCCCAACTCAACCAGATCGGCGGTGTTGTCGACGATGCCGCGAACCTGCTCGCGGAGCTGTTCGGGGGTACCGGAACCGTCGATGCCGATCACCCTGTGCGCCCGGTCGTCGGCGGCGAATCCGACGATCATTCCGGCCTGGGTCGATCCGGTGACCACGCAAACGACAATATAGTCGAACTTGATGCCCATCTCGGCTTCCTGGGCGCGGACCTCTTCGGCAAAGCCGACATATCCCAGACCGCCATATTTGTGGACCGAAGCGCCTGCGGGAATCGGATAGGGAACGCCGCCGCTGTCGCGCACCGTTTGCAGGGCTTCCTCCCAACTCTTGCGGATGCCGATGTCAAAACCTTCATCCACAAGCCGACTGTCGGCTCCCATCAGTCGGGTCAGAAGAATGTTGCCGACCCGGTCGTAAACAGCATCGTCGTGCGGAACCCAGCTTTCCTGGATCACCACGCACTTCATCCCGATCTTGGCTGCCGTTGCGGCCACCATGCGGGTATGGTTGGACTGGACGCCGCCAATCGACACAAGCGTGTCCGCACCGGCGGCAATTGCGTCCGGCACAATGTATTCGAGCTTGCGCAGCTTGTTGCCCCCGAGCGCCAGGCCGGAGTTGCAATCATCCCGCTTGGCATAGATCTCCACATCGGCGCCGATGGCTGCGGTCAGCCGCGGAAGATGTTCGATCGGGGTTGGGCCGAAAGTGAGGGGGAAGCGTTCGAATTTGGAAAGGTTCATGGCGCCGGTCCGTGATTGAGGATAACTGGTTTAACGGAACCAATAGTATCCATTCCGGAATGAAAGGTGCTCTCGAATTCGGGGGTTCGATTTGTGTTGCACCACAAATGGGGCAGTCTAGAATACCGCATCTTTCATTTTTTCTCCAAATTTCGGAAAATTCTTTCATGGCTTTTCAGATGGACAGGATTGATCGAAGGATTCTCAAGCTGCTTCAAAAGGATGGCCGGCTGACGAATGCCGACCTCGCCCATAAGGTCAGCATCAGCCCGGCGACTTGCCATCGCCGGACGCAGCGGCTGATCGCGGAAGGTTTCATCACCGGCTTCCGGGCGATGATCCATCCGCCGGCGGTCGCACGTGGCGCGCTGGTCATGGTCGGCGTGGTGCTCGACAGGTCGACGCCCGAAAGCTTTGCAGCCTTCGAAGCCGCGATCCGGAAACTCAGCTTCGTGCTCGACTGCCACCTGGTCGCGGGCGATTTCGACTATTTCCTGAAGATCAGGGTTCAGGACATGGCCGATTTCAACAAGCTGCATGGCGAGCAGCTAATTGCCTTTCCCGGCGTGCGCCAGATCCGCAGCTTCTTCGTGATGAAGGAAGTGACCGACAATGCGCCGCTGGACTTTTGATCACCCCGGCAAGGAGAGCCGCCAGGTCCTATCAGGGACAACCGCTCAGCCGGCGCCCAGAACCCTTGCCACGCGTTCGATCGCCAGCAGGTAGCCTTGCGTGCCGCAACCGGCGATGACGCCGTCGGCCCTGAGCGACACGTAGGAATGGCGGCGGAATTCCTCGCGCTTGTGCACATTCGAGATGTGCACCTCCATCACCGGACCCTCGAAGGCGTTGAGCGCGTCGAGGATTGCGACAGAGGTGTGGGTGTAGGCGCCGGGATTGATGACGATCGCGACCGCGTCTTCTCGCGCCTCGTGGATCCAGTCGATCAGCTGGTGTTCGGCATTGGACTGCAGGAAGCGCACGGTAAAACCCTTGGCCTTGGCGGTTTCCATCGCTGCGGCTTCCACATCGGCAAGCGTCTCTCGGCCATAGATTTCGGGCTGGCGCTTGCCGAGCAGGTTGAGATTGGGTCCGTTGAGGACGTAAATTGTGCCGGTCACGGTAACAGCCTTTCACGATTGAAGCCCGCCAGGGGCTGTCAGCTTCCTAGCCCGACTGCGACCGGCACGGCAAGCCTCCGCCGAGCCCGTCTTTCTGCCTTACGCTCATTCCAGGCCGTAGGGGATCGTTCGGCGCGTGTTCGGGTCCACCAGCAATCTTCGCTTGAGCGGCGGCACCGCGCGCTGGTGACAGTCGCGCCGCTCGCAGATCCGGCAGGACACGCCGATCGGCTCGAATGCCTCGGAGCGGCCCAAATCGAGATCATCCGCGTAGACGAGTTCACCGGCATGGGCGACCTCGCAGCCGAGCGCCAGTGCATAGGATTGCACAGGCTCTCGCCATCCGCCCGACGGTTTTGAAACCGCCGTGGCCAAACAAAGATACCGCACCCCGTCGGGGGTCTCGGCCAGTTGGCGGACGATCCGATTCGGTGTTTCGAAGGCGGAATGCGCGTTCCAAAGCGGACAGGCCGAGCCGAACCGTGCGAACTGGAGCTTGGTGGCAGAGTGGCGCTTGGTGATGTTGCCGGCCTTGTCGACCCGCGCGAAGATGAACGGTACGCCCTTTCGTCCGGGCCGCTGTAGCGTCGAAAGGCGGTGGGCCACCTGCTCCAGGCTGGTCGAAAACCGGTCGGCGATTAGCACCAGGTCATGCCGCAACTCCCGGGCCGTAGAACTGAATTCGCCGTAAGGCAGGATGGCGGCGCCCGCAAAATAGTTGGCAAGCCCGATGCGGCAGATCGCTCCAGCGTCGGCGGAGCGGAACCGGGCATCGTCGATGATCGAGCGCATGAGCCCGTCATGTTCGATCAACGCGATCTGGCAGGCAATCTGGAAGGCCTGGGTCGATGCCGGCGAGCGCGGGTTGAGCCAGAGCACCCGCGAGACGGGATCGAAGCGGCGAAGGCCGGATCGGCCGCCCTGATCGGACCCCGTCGCCTCATCGCCGCCAACACCGATCACCACCCGCACCCGGTGCCGGCGTTCGATGTGATCGGCCAGCGCCTTTGCGCTCACACCGCGGCTTCTGGCGAGATCCCGGCTCAGCGCCTCGCCGGCCATGTCGAGATCATGAATGTAGTTGTCGACGTAGTGGAAGAAATCCCGCACCTCCTCGTAGGGCGTCGGCTCGCTCATCGCGCCGGAGCGCTCAAGCGTTTCATCGAGTTCGGCAAGCTGGTCGCCGGAGCGGCGCATGGCCTGATGCAGGGCGACGAAGGCGCGCGCGAAGGACGGCGCGTTCTGCACTACCAGCTTGATGTCGCTGAGCGAGGGCTGGGCGCCGCCGGAGACGGGATCGGCGAGCGCCTCGGACACATCGGCCAGCAGCCTGTCGGTGTCCTGATCGGAAAGGCTGGCGATATCGACGGAAAAGGTTTCGGCCAGCGCCAGCAGCACGGAGGCGCTGACATTGCGCTGATTGTTTTCGATCTGGTTGAGGTAACTCGTCGAAATGCCGAGCTTGGCCGCAAACCCCGCCTGGGTGAGCCCGTGCTCGCTGCGGATGGCGCGCACCCGACCACCGATAAAGAGCTTGCGTGATCGCATCAGGAATTCCACAAATTTGCAAAATTACAATTGCAAATATTGCTAGTGCAACATGCTTGCCTTTTCAACCCTGTTCGCATGACTTCACCCGGGCTACGAGCATGAATGGAGACACGGCACTGCGGCCCGGGGACAACCGAACCTTGGTCGCGGCGGAATTTGCGGTACATTCGGCGGCAAATTGAAACACGGGAGCCACTGCATGCGCGAAATAATCGAAGAGCTTGAAGACCGGCGCAACGAGGCGCGTCTCGGCGGCGGCCAACACCGCATCGACGCCCAGCACGCCAAGGGGAAGCTTACGGCACGCGAGCGGCTCGACGTGCTGCTCGACGAGGGCTCGTTCGAAGAATACGACATGTACAAGTCCCATCGCTGCACCGATTTCGGTATGGAGCAGCAGCAGTATCCCGGCGACGGGGTGATCACCGGCTGGGGCACCATCAACGGCCGGCCGGTCTACGTGTTTTCCCAGGATTTCACCGTTTTCGGGGGATCGCTGTCGGAAACCCACGCCGAGAAGATCTGCAAGATCATGGATCTCGCGGTGCAGAACGGCGCCCCGCTGATCGGGCTCAACGATTCGGGCGGCGCGCGCATCCAGGAAGGTGTCGCCTCGCTCGGCGGCTATGCTGAAGTCTTCTGGCGCAATGTGCAGGCCTCGGGCGTCATCCCGCAGATTTCGGTCATCATGGGCCCCTGTGCGGGTGGCGCCGTCTATTCTCCGGCGATGACCGATTTCATCTTCATGGTGCGCGACACGTCCTACATGTTCGTAACCGGCCCCGACGTGGTGAAGACGGTCACCAACGAGATCGTGACGGCCGAAGAGCTTGGCGGCGCCTCGACCCACACGAAAAAATCCTCCGTGGCCGACGGCGCCTATGACAACGATGTCGAAGCGCTGATCGAGATCCGGCGCATGTTCGATTTCCTGCCGCTTTCAAGCCGCGAAACGCCGCCCGTGATCCCCACCCCCGACGCACCGGACCGGATCGACGACGCGCTCGACACGCTGGTGCCGGACAATCCGAACAAGCCCTACGACATGCGCGAGGTGATCGCCCGGGTCGGCGACGAGGGCGATTTCTTCGAGATCCAGGCCGACCACGCCAAGAACATCCTGTGTGGCTTCATCCGGCTCAATGGCTCCACCGTGGGCGTGGTCGCCAACCAGCCGATGGTGCTGGCAGGCTGTCTCGATATCGATTCCTCCAAGAAGGCCGCGCGCTTCGTGCGCTTCTGCGACGCCTTCAACATTCCAATCCTGACGTTGGTCGACGTACCGGGGTTCCTGCCGGGCGTGGGCCAGGAGTATGGCGGCATCATCAAGCATGGCGCGAAGCTGCTGTTCGCCTATGCCGAGGCCACCGTGCCGAAGGTCACCGTGATCACCCGCAAGGCCTATGGCGGGGCCTATGACGTGATGGCGTCCAAACACATCCGCGCCGACGTCAACTATGCCTGGCCGACGGCGCAGATCGCGGTGATGGGCGCCAAGGGCGCGACCGAGATCCTCTACCGCTCCGAACTCGGCGATCCGGACAAGATCGCGCGGCGCACCAAGGACTACGAGGACCGCTTCGCCAACCCCTTCGTCGCCGCCCAGCGCGGCTTCATTGACGAGGTGATCCTGCCGCATTCCACCCGCCGCCGCGTGCTCCGCGCCTTCGAGATGCTGAAAACCAAGAAGGTCTCGAAGCCCGACCGCAAGCACGACAACATTCCGTTGTGAGGGGATCATGGGTGTTGCATTGGCATATGCTGAAACCGCCGTCATCCCGGACGTGATCCGGGATCCAGCGACCCGGCGTCTGCCGGGTCGAAAGACTCTTTTCAGCCCAAAGACTTGGGCTGGCTGGATGCCGGATCAAGTCCGGCATGACGGTGGGGCTGGTGCTCGCGCCAAAAATCAGATCGTGAGCGCGGGACTCGCGCCCAGTCCGGCGAAGGAGCGCACTGGCGGGCACCCCACCTCCCCCTTGAGGGGAGGTCGGAGAAGCAAGGCGGACGCGGAGCGGACGGCGCAGTTGATCCGGGTGGGGGTGTGGCCGCGCAGTGGAGTCAATCGACCCCCACCCGGCTCTGTCGCGCTGCGCACGCCAATCGCCGACCTCCCCTCAAGGGGGAGGTTGAAGATCCCATCCGTCTTGAGCCATACCACCCAAAGGACCCAACCATGAAAATCACCCGCGCAGGATCGACGCCTTCGGCCAAGGGGCCGGCGGATTACTTCAGCGGCACGGTGCGGCTTGACCGGCTGTTCGCTGCCGAAGATCCGGGCCGGGTTCAGGGGGCGTCGGTGACGTTCGAACCGGGCGCGCGCACGGCGTGGCACACGCATCCGCTGGGTCAGACGATCATCGTGACATCAGGGCTCGGACGGGCGCAGCGCGTGGGTGGCGCGATCGAGGAGATCCGGCCCGGTGACGTGGTCTGGTTCGAACCCGGCGAAAAGCACTGGCACGGGGCGTCGCCGGAAGTGGCGATGACGCATATCGCCATCCAGGAAGCGCTCGACGGCGTAGCCGTCACCTGGCTCGAGCACGTGAGCGACGAGGACTACGCAGGTTGATGGGAAGGGTGAACACGGGATTTTGAACAGGCCGTCAAGCTGCCACGCGGCTGCAATCGGTCTGTCGCCCGCCTATATGGGATCCGGGACACCCTCTCATCACAAGGAATGGATTTATGACTGACGAAACGAAATTTCCGCCCGAGAACAACTTCCCGGCAGGCTACCAGCCCGCCAAGGTCTGGGAATGGAAGCAGGGAAATGGCGGCCGCTTCGCCAACATCAACCGGCCGATCTCGGGTCCGACCCACGACAAGGATCTGCCGGTCGGCGATCATCCGCTGCAGCTCTATTCGCTCGCCACACCCAACGGGGTGAAGGTGACGGTAATGCTCGAGGAACTGCTGGCAGCCGGCCATTCGGGCGCGGAATATGATGCCTGGCTCATCAATATCGGCGAAGGCGACCAGTTCGGCTCGGGCTTTGTCGACATCAACCCGAATTCCAAGATCCCGGCACTCGCCGACCATTCGACCGGCGAGCCGACCCGCGTCTTCGAAAGCGGCTCGATCCTGCTCTATCTCGCCGAAAAGTTCGGCGCGTTCCTGCCCAACGACGCCCGGGCGCGCACCGAGGCGCTCAACTGGCTGTTCTGGCAGATGGGCTCCGGGCCTTTCCTGGGCGGCGGCTTTGGGCACTTCTATGCCTATGCGCCGATGAAGATCGAATATGCGATCGACCGGTTTGCCATGGAGGTCAAGCGGCAGCTCGACGTGCTCGACAAGCGGCTTGCCGGCAATGAGTTTGTCGCCGGGTCGGAATACACCATCGCCGACATGGCGATCTGGCCCTGGTACGGCACACTCATGCAGGGCAATGTCTACAACGATGCCGCCAGCTATCTGGACACCGGCGCCTACACCAACCTCAAGCGCTGGACCGACCAGATTGCCGCGCGTCCTGCGGTCAAGCGCGGTCGCATGGTCAACCGTGCCTTCGGCGATCCGTCCGAGCAGCTGCATGAGCGCCACGCGGCGAGCGATTTCGATCTGCGGACCCAGGACAAGCTCGAGGCCGAGAAGGAAAGCTGACAGCAATGGCAAAACTGCCCGAGATGACCAAGCACCGCGGAATCCCGTCCGGCCTGCCCGGCACGGGGTTCCAGTTCACCATCCGCCGGGCCAATCCGCGCGGGGTGACGGCGATCATCAAGCGCCAGCGCATGGCGGACCGGACGTCGACCGAGAAGCTGGCCGACACCGCGTTCCTGCATGCGCTGTGGCATCTCTACGGCGGCGAACCTTTCGAGCGCGGTAACCTCGATGCGGGGCGGATCTCCTGGCTTTTCGGCCGGGAGATCGTGCCGGCGGAACATCCCTTCGATCCCAAATCCTATGCGGCGATGCTGAAGATCGATGAAACGGTGGCGCGGTCGACCATGCCGGCTGCCTTCGAGGATGTGCTCGAAGTGTAGGTCGAGCCTCAACCATCTCGTCATCCTCGGGCTTGCCCCGAGGATCCATAACCGGACGAGGCGGCAGGTGGCGGGTGCTGCAGGCACTGAAGTATCGGGTCCTCGGGTCAAGCCCGAGGATGACGAGGGTTAGCAAGGGGCCGCCGGCCCATCAGCGGGGGAAGAAATGCATGTTCAAGAAGATCCTGATCGCCAATCGCGGTGAAATCGCCTGCCGGGTCATCAAGACCGCCAGGCGGATGGGCATCGCGACCGTCGCCGTCTACTCGGATGCAGACCGGAACGCGATGCATGTCGAGATGGCCGACGAGGCGGTTCATATCGGCCCTCCCCCGGCAAACCAGTCCTACCTGATGGCCGACAGGATCATCGAGGCCTGCAAGCAGACCGGGGCGCAAGGCGTGCATCCGGGCTATGGCTTCCTTTCCGAGCGGGCCTCGTTCTGCGAGGCGCTCGAGAAGGAAGGCATCATCTTCATCGGTCCCAAGGTGAAGGCCATCGAGGCGATGGGCGACAAGATCACCTCGAAGAAGATCGCAGCCGAGGCAGGTGTCTCGACAGTGCCGGGTCACATGGGCCTCATCGACGACGAGGCGCACGCGGCGAAGATTGCCTCGGAGATCGGCTATCCGGTGATGATCAAGGCGTCCGCCGGCGGAGGCGGCAAGGGCATGCGGATCGCCTGGAACGACGCGGAGGCGCGCGAAGGTTTCGCGCGCTCGAAATCGGAAGCGGCGAGTTCGTTCGGCGATGACCGCATCTTCATCGAGAAATTCGTCGAGGAGCCCCGACACATCGAGATCCAGCTGATCGCCGACAGCCACGGCAACGCGATCTATCTCGGCGAGCGCGAATGCTCGATCCAGCGCCGAAACCAGAAAGTGGTCGAGGAGGCGCCCTCGCCTTTCCTCGACGAGGCGACGCGAAAAGCCATGGGCGAACAGTCGGTGGCGCTCGCAAAGGCCGTGGACTACCAGTCCGCGGGCACCGTCGAATTCATCGTCGACAAGCACCGCAACTTCTATTTCCTGGAAATGAACACACGGCTTCAGGTCGAGCACCCCGTGACCGAACTGATTACCGGGGTCGACCTTGTCGAGCAGATGATCCGTGTCGCCGCGGGAGAGGCGCTTTCCTTCAGCCAGGACGACGTCACACTCACCGGCTGGGCGGTGGAAAGCCGGCTTTACGCGGAAGATCCCTATCGCGGCTTCCTGCCCTCCATCGGCCGGCTGACGCGCTATCGCCCGCCGCGGGAGGGCGCCGAGGGGGACATCACGATCCGCAACGACACCGGCGTGAGTGAAGGCTCGGAAATCTCCATGTTCTACGATCCGATGATCGCCAAGCTCTGCACCCATGCGCCGACCCGGCTCGAGGCGGTGGACGCG
This sequence comes from Hoeflea sp., assembly GCA_040218025.1. Taxonomy (GTDB): domain Bacteria; phylum Pseudomonadota; class Alphaproteobacteria; order Rhizobiales; family Rhizobiaceae; genus Hoeflea. Next base: position 20,281 of record JAVJQD010000019.1, read on the forward strand.
ATGGCCGATGCGCTGGACCGGTTCGAAGTCGAGGGGATCGGCCACAACCTGCCGTTCCTTTCGGCGCTGATGCAGCATCCGCGCTGGCGCGAGGGGCGGCTTTCGACGGGGTTCATTGCCGAGGAGTATCCGGACGGCTTCGGTCCTGTGCCGCCCAACGCCCAGGTGGTCGAGCGCTTTGCCATCGCCGCGCTCCTCATCAGCCACATACTTGGCGAGCGCAATGCCCTGATCTCCGGGGCCCGCTTCAGCCAGACGGAGAGGCGCACCCATGAGGAAAAGGTTGTTCGGGTTGCGGGCCATGAAATTCATGGCCGGATCGAGGATGCCGGCGACGGCTACCGGATCAAGCTGGACGGCCGCCAGGCCATGCAGGTCGGAACCGACTGGATGCCGGGCGACAAGATCGCCCTGATTGCCGTCGACGGCGACACCCAGGCGATCAAGGTCGAACCGGCGCAGGCCGGATGGCGGCTCAGGCAGCTCGGCGTCGATGTAAGGGTTCAGGTCCTCAGCCCCAGAATTGCGGAACTGGCGCGGCTGATGCCCGAAAAAAAGATCGCCGACACCTCGAACCTTCTGCTTTGCCCGATGCCCGGCCTCATCGTCTCGATCGCCGTCAACGAGGGCGACGAGGTCCAGGAGGGCCAGACGCTGGCGATTGTCGAGGCGATGAAGATGGAGAATGTGCTCAAGGCCGAGCGGAAGGGCATGGTCTCCCGGATCCCCGTGAAGGCCGGCGACAGTCTCGCCGTCGACGAGGTCATCATGGAGTTTGCCAAATGAGCGCCTTGCACATGCAGAAGAACCCCTCCCCACCCCCTCCCCACAAGGGGGAGGGGCTAGGTGCAGGCCGCGCCCTCCACCCATTTGCCGAAGAACCTCCTCTGCCGAAGGCTTATGATCGTCCATTGCAAAGGCGACGGGAAGAGCCCCTCCCCCTTGTGGGGAGGGGTTGGGGAGGGGCCTTTTTAACAGCCCGACCGGCTCGGGTGGAGACAGCACAATGACCAAAACCACCCGCGACTGGCTGGATCTCGCCACCAAGGACCTCAAGGGAAAACCCGTTGAGAGCCTGAACACCGAGACGCCCGAGGGCATTACCGTGAAGCCGCTCTACACTGCGGAAGACCTGCCGGAGAGTGTTTCCGGCGAGCTGCCGGGTTTCGCGCCATTCACACGCGGTGTGCGTTCGACCATGTATGCCGGCCAGCCCTGGACCATCCGGCAATATGCAGGTTTCTCGACGGCGGAAGAGTCGAACGCGTTCTATCGCCGCAACCTTGCGGCAGGCCAGAAGGGGCTCTCCGTCGCCTTCGATCTTGCCACCCACCGGGGCTATGATTCCGATCACCCGCGGGTGACCGGGGATGTCGGAAAGGCGGGCGTGGCCATCGATTCCGTCGAGGACATGAAGATCCTGTTCGACGGCATTCCGCTCGGCGAAATGAGCGTATCGATGACCATGAACGGCGCCATCATCCCAGTGCTTGCGATGTTCATCGTCGCGGGCGAGGAGCAGGGCGTGGCGCGCGCCGATCTCACCGGCACAGTGCAGAACGACATTCTCAAGGAATTCATGGTCCGGAACACCTATATCTATCCGCCGGAACCGTCGATGCGGATCGTTGCCGACATCATCGCGTTCACGGCGGCCGAGATGCCGCGCTTCAACTCCATCTCGATCTCCGGCTACCACATGCAGGAAGCGGGCGCGACGCTGGCGCAGGAACTTGCCTATACGCTTGCCGACGGCATGGAATATGTCCGCGCCGCGAAGGCCAAGGGGCTCGATGTCGACAAGTTCGCAGGCCGTCTGTCGTTTTTCTTCTGCATCGGCATGAATTTCTTCATGGAAGCAGCCAAACTCAGGGCCGCGCGGCAGATGTGGTCGAAGATCATGACCGATTTCGGCGCGCAGTCCGACCGCTCCAAGATGCTCCGGACCCATTGCCAGACATCCGGTGTCTCGCTCACCGAGCAGGATCCCTACAACAACATCGTCCGCACGGCCTTCGAGGCGATGGCGGCGGCCCTGGGCGGCACACAGTCGCTGCACACCAACTCGTTCGACGAGGCGATCGCGTTGCCAACGGACTTCTCCGCAAGAATCGCCCGCAATACGCAGCTCATCCTGCAGCACGAGACCGGGATCACCAATGTGGTCGATCCGCTCGGCGGCTCCTACTATGTCGAGAAGCTGACCGCAGACCTGATGGACAAGGCGTGGGAGCTGATCGACGAAGTGGAGGCGCTCGGCGGCATGACCAGGGCGGTCGAGCAGGGGCTGCCGAAGATGCGGATCGAGGAGGCGGCGGCGCGCCGGCAGGCGCGGATCGACCGCGGCGAGGACGTGATCGTCGGCGTCAACCGCTACCGGCTTGCCGACGAGCCGCAGGTCGACATTCTCAACATCGACACCGACAAGGTGCGCGCCGGGCAGATCGCGCGGCTGAAGAAGATGCGCGAAAGCCGCGATCCGAAGGCGCATGACGCCGCGATATCGGCGCTGGAACAGGTCGCGAAATCGGGCAATGGCAATCTGCTTTCCGCGGCGGTGGAGGCTGCCCGCGCGCGGGCCTCGCTGGGCGAGATTTCCGACGCCATGGAGCGCGGCTTCGGCGGCCGTCACCATGCGATTACAAAGGTGATCGGCGGCGTCTACGACGACGTCTATAAGGACGACCCGGAATACAAGGCGATCCGCGCCCGCATCGCCGACTACACCGATGAAAAGGGCCGGGCGCCGCATGTGCTCGTGGCAAAGATGGGCCAGGACGGCCACGACCGCGGCGCCAAGGTGATCGCCACGGCCTTTGCCGACCTGGGCTTCAAGGTGGATCTCACCGACATGTTCGAGACCCCGGCGGAAGTGACCGAAAAGGCGATCGCGCTGAGCGTCGATGTGGTCGGCGTTTCCTCGCTCGCGGCAGGTCACAAATCGCTGGTGCCGGACCTGATCAGGAGGCTCAAGGACAAGGGCCGTGACGACATTCAGGTGGTCGTCGGCGGCGTCATCCCCGAGCAGGACTATGCGTTCCTGCGCGAAAAGGGCGTGGCCGAAATCTTCGGTCCCGGCTCCAACGTGCTCGACGCGGCAAATGCGGTGCTGGCAAGAATCTCGGGGCTGAGGCGGAATGTATGAGGCATTACGCACTCATCTTTGAACCGCCGCTTCGACCCGGACCGGCTTGTTCACGCCCCCCAGGTCCGCTCCAGCAGCGAGATCCAGTTTTTTCGTGCGACCTTCTCGATCAGTTCGTCGCCGAAGCCGTGGTTGCGCATCTCATTGATCAGCGCCGGAACGCCGGTCACATCGCCGATGACATCCGGGAGTTCGGCGCCGTCGAAATCGGAGCCGAAGCCGACATGATCCTCGCCGAGTTTGCCGATGAGGTGATCGAGGTGACGCATTACCGGGTCCCAGCCGCAATCGGTCGCCTTACGGCCATCCTCGCGCAGGAACACGGTCGCGAAGTTGAGGCCGACCATGCCTTGCCTCTCACGGATCATCGCAAGCTGCCGGTCGGTGAGATTGCGGCTTGAGGGCGTGACTGCATGGGCGTTGGAATGGGTGGCGACCAGCGGCGCGTCCGACAGATTGGCCACATCGTCGAAACCCTTTTCGTTGAGATGCGACAGGTCGATCATGATCTTCAGCTCATTGCAGGCTCGGACCAGGTCCTTGCCGGCCATGGTCAGACCCGGACCCGTATCCGGAGACGAGGGAAACCGAAACGGAACACCGTGGCCGAACACTGTCGGCCGGCTCCAGACCGGGCCAAGCGAGCGCAGGCCCATAGCGTGGAATACGAAGAGCGCGTCGAGATCGGGACCTATGGCCTCGGCGCCCTCCATGTGCATGATCGCGGCGACAGTTCCGGTTTCGATGCAGTGACGGAGATCAGCACCCGTACGGCAGATCTTCATGGCGCGGTTCGACGCCCGCTCCATCCACATCAGATGACCGGCCATGGCCACGGCGACGGCCTGGGTTTGCCCCGCATCCATCTGAGGTGGCAGAGGAAGATCATAGGGCGGATTGTCCATCATCGCCTGGATGTCGCCGACGTCGCCTTCATGCGGCGAGGGAATGTAGATCGCGAAGAACCCGCCGGCGAAGCCTGCTTTGCGCATGCGGGGCAGATCGAGATGGCCTTCCCGCATCTCGCCCAGCCAGAGCATCTCACGACGTTCGGGCGCATGCAGCAATCGCAGAAGAAAGTCATTGTGCCCGTCGAAAAACGGAACATTGGCCATATCGAATGTCCTTTCAGCGGCGCGCCGGGTGTGGTTCGGTGAGCCGGTCTACCCCAGCCCATTGATGAAAATAACGTTTCCTGTTTAGCGACTTGCGGCGGCGCGGTCCACTTGAAGCCCCAGGGCTGTCGATTGCCATGCCCTGCCCTATCTTCCGAATCCAGTCCCCCCGGGGTGAGTATCGCGAAGCGCTGACAGGCATTCGGGGACCGGTCTCTCGAAGGGCCTTCTTCGGTTTCAGACAAAGGAGTGTTGGTTTATGCGATGGTTGCTTGTCCTGATTTTTCTCCTGCCCGGAGCTGCGCTCGCCAATGACTGGGCGGCCCTCGAAGAGCCCGGCGCCATGGCGATCATGCGGCACGCCCTGGCGCCGGGGACCGGCGATCCGGCCTCGTTCGAAATCGGGAACTGTTCGACACAGCGCAATCTCGACGACCGCGGACGCGCCCAGGCCCGCGCCATCGGCGCTGCATTCCGGGAACGGGGAATTGCCTTTGACCGGGTGCTTACCAGCCAATGGTGCCGGTGCCGCGAGACGGCGGAGCTGCTCGATCTCGGCGCCGTCAGCGATGCGCCGCCGCTGAACTCGTTCTTTCAGGATCGCTCGACAAGCGCGAGCCAGACCGACCAGACCCGTGCCCTGATCGCCGAAGCTTCGGAACCGATGATGCTGGTCACCCATCAGGTCAACATCTCGGCGCTGACCGGGCGGTTCACCCGGTCCGGCGAGGTTCTGGTCATCAGGCTCGACGGTGACGAGATCGAGATTCTCGGCAGCATCCTGATCGAACCCTAAGTCACATCATCAGGCTCGCCTGTCAGCAATAGCCGACCCGTTGTCGCCCCCCGCATCTGGACAAAGCCCGGAGAGACCGTACTGTCAGGGCAATGGGCGGAGAAGGCATGACCGAGACGATCGAACTGCCGGTCTGGGTGATTGTAATTGCGTCGGTGCTGGCGGCAATCGCAATCGCGGACAGGCTTTTGTCTCCGGCGGTCCGCTGGTTCTTCCGAAGGCGCGTCAACCAGGCCATCGACGAACTCAACACGCGGCTGAAACTCAAGATCAGACCTTTCGGGACCACCCGGCGAGAGGTCCTGATCGACCGGATCGTCAACGATCCCGCGGTGGTCGAGGCCGTTGCGGAACACTCCCGCGACACCGGCGAACCGATCCAGGTGGCAATGGGTCGTGCCGCCCGTTATGCGCGGGAGATCGTTCCGATGTTCAATGCCTATGCCTATTTCCGCATCGGCACACGGCTGGCGCGCCTCATCGCCACCGCGCTCTACCGTGTGCGACTCGGCTACACCGATACCGAGGCGCTGTCGAAGGTCGCACCTGACTCCTCGGTGGTGTTCGTCATGAACCATCGCTCGAACATGGATTATGTTCTGGTGACCTATCTGGCCTCGTCCTCGACCGCGCTTTCCTATGCGGTGGGCGAGTGGGCTCGACTGCCGGTGCTTCAGACCCTGATCCGGTTCATGGGCGCCTATTTCATCCGCCGCAATGCGCGCAACACGCTCTACAGGCGAATTCTGGCAACTTACGTTCGCATGGCCACCGAAGCGGGTGTGACCCAGGCGGTGTTTCCGGAAGGCCGCCTGTCGCGCGACGGAAAACTCAGGCCTCCCCGGATCGGGCTTATCTCCTATATCGTCTCAGCCCACGACCACGTTTCCCACGACACGGTCTTCATCCCGGTCGGTCTCAATTACGATCGCGTGCTCGAGGACCGGTCCCTCGTGTTCGAAGCCGATCATCATGCAAGGCCGACCTCGACCTGGCAGAAATCGACCCGGACGCTGGGCTTTCTCTGGCGCAACCTGAGGCTTCGCCTTGCCGGCAAGTGGCACCGTTTCGGATATGCCAGCGTCTCGTTTGGCAACCCGGTCTCGGTGGACCGGTTTCTTGCCGAGCAGGGGATCGACAAGTGGCGGGCCTTGCCTGACAGCGAACGCGTAGCGTTGACCGAGAAGCTCGCACTGCGCCTGATGCGCTCGATCGAAACCCTTATCCCGGTGCTGCCGGTTTCACTGGTATCGGTCGCGCTTGTCGAAGCGGGAACGGAACGCGTTGACCGGCTCGAACTGAAGGCCCGTGTCGGCATCCTGATTGACCGGCTGGTCGATCGTGGCATGCATATCCACATCCCGCGACAGGACCGCGACTACGAGATCGAGGTTGGCTTGCGCATGCTGACGCTCCGCCGCATCGTCGAGGAAGCGCCGGACGGCGAACTGACGATCGCGGACAGGGACAGGGCCCTGATTGCCTACTACGCCAACGCCATCACCCACCTGTTCAAGGAGACGCGCCAAACGCAGACCGACCCGTGAGACGCGGCAAAGGCACTCAATGCCGTGCCTGGGCGGAGGATTGCCGCCCGGACCATTAATCGACGGCAGCCATCTTCAATCCGGCACCGATCCGGCCTATACCCGACAGCATGCAAGACCACCGGAAGTGACAAGGATCCATGAGCATGAACAACGCAGCAACCCCGGTCGACCCTGACGGCCTCATGGAGTTCTCGGTCGTCTTTACCGACCGCTCGCTCAACCACATGTCCAAGGTTTTTCAGGGGGTCATGAACGATCTCAACGCCTTGCTGTGCGAGGTCTACCGTTCCGATGCCGCGATCATTGTGCCGGGCGGTGGCACATTTGCGATGGAAGCCGTCGCGCGCCAGTTTGCCGGAGACGCCAAGGTGATGGTCATCCGCAACGGCTGGTTCTCCTACCGCTGGACCCAGATTTTCGAAAAGGGCGACATTCCTTCGGAAACCACCGTTCTCAAGGCAAGCCAGGTTGGCAATGAGAGCACCTCCGGCTTTGCGCCCCAGCCCATCGAAACCATTGCAGCAAAGATCCGTGAAGAACGCCCGCAAGTCGTCTTCGCGCCCCATGTCGAAACCTCCTCGGGCGTCATCCTTCCGGACGACTACCTCAAAGGCATTGCCGAAGCGGCGCACGAGGTCGGAGCGCTCTTCGTGCTCGATTGCATCGCCTCTGGCTGCATCTGGGTCGACATGCAGGAAACCGGAGCGGACGTTCTGATTTCGGCGCCGCAGAAGGGCTGGAGCGCCTCACCTTCCGCCGGTCTCGTGATGCTCGGCGAGCGGGCCCTTGCGCGCCTCAAGGACACCCAAAGCAGCAGCTTTGCCGTGGACCTCAGGAAGTGGCACGACATCATGCAGGCCTATGTCGATGGCGGCCACGCCTATCACTCGACCATGCCAACGGATGCGCTGAAGGTGTTCAGGGACCGTATGATCGAAACCCGCGGATTCGGTTTCGAGCTTGCAAGGAAACGGCAGTGGGAGCTCGGCTCGCGGATTCGCGCCCTGCTGTCGCGCAATGGCTTCAAATCGGTTGCGGCCCCGGGATTCGAGGCGCCGGGCGTGGTGGTGAGCTATACAAATGATCCCGACTTCCAGAATGGCCGGAAGTTCATGGCCGAGGGGATGCAGATTGCAGCCGGTGTTCCGCTGATGTGCGACGAACCAGACGATTTCCGTACGTTCCGGATCGGGCTGTTCGGACTCGACAAGCTTGATGACATCGATGCCACGGTCGCCAGGTTCGAACGCGTTCTCGAAAAACTGCTCGATCCCGCCTGAAACCAACCGGCGCTTCCGGCTTCAACCCGCAAGCTTGCAAATCAGGCCCCGGCAAGGCCGACGGAGACAGCCGCCCAGGCGAGTGCCAGCAGGAACACCGTTTCGGCGACAATCACGGCCACGTGGCGCCAGCCGAGGTCCAGCATCGCCTTCATGTTCGTGCGCACACCGAGCGCGGCAATGGCGGTCACCAGAAACCACGATGAGGCATCGACCAGAAGGGTGGCCGCGGGAGCGGGAATGAGGCCCGCGCTGTTGGCCAGCGTGAGACCCCCGAAACCGACCACGAACAGCGGCAGCCGCACATGCGAAAACCCGCTGTCCTTGCGCGCGACCGACAACGCCACAATGATCAAGACCACAGGAAGCAGCGTCACCCTGAGCAGCTTGACGATGGTGGCTGTGTCGCCGGCCTCCGTCGAGATCGAATAACCCGCGCCGACCACCTGCGCCACGTCATGCACAGTGGCCCCGATCAGAAAGCCGCTCTGGGCATCGCTGAGACCGGCAAATCCGAAGAGCACCGGATAGATGATCATCGCGATCGTCGAGAGCGTCGTCACCGCCACCACGGTGAACAACACGTTGCGTTCAGTCTTGTCATTGGCCGGGATGACAGCCGCCAGCGCCAGTGCCGCGGAGGCGCCGCAGATGGCCACCGACCCGCCGGTGAGAACGGCAAAGCGCCAGCCACGCGAGAACACCCTTGCGCACACGAATCCGAAGCCGATGGTTGCCGCCATCAGTCCCGCCACGGTCAGCAGTCCCGACGTGCCTATCCCGGCAATATCGCCCAAGGTGATGCGGGCGCCAAGAAGCACGATCCCCAGCCGCAGCACGGTCTTCGAAGCGAAGACGATTCCTTCGCCAGTCTTCTGCTGATCGGCCATGAAATTGAACGCCATGCCAATCAGCAGGGCAAAAAGCATCACCGGTGCACCATAATGTTCCGAGAGGAACTTGGCGGCGGCTGCAATCGTCAAAGCCAGGAGCAGGCCGGGGAAAAGGGATCTTGTTCTGATGCGCAATTGCGACAGGGATGCCATTGGAGAAATCGGTCCGTTGCGGGAAATAAATCCGCCCGGGTCGATATCTTCCCGGGCGGTCATGTCGTTACAGGTTTGGCTTACGCGGATCTGTAGAGTTTCGTCATGGAGAACTCTCTGTGTCCGAGGGCCTCGGCAGCGGTGTTGCGGCCGTTTGAGGTCCTGCGGATCATGTCGATGAGGGCGTCGCCGGCCTCGTCGATGGTCATCTCGCGCCGCA
>JAVJQD010000021.1:0-93142 GCA_040218025.1 Hoeflea sp.
GGCTTCTGCCGTTCGAGTGTCGCTTGCGCGGCTCTCTTGGAATAAAAACAAGGGCGAATTTCTTCGCGCCAGCGGCGAACCGCCCTCGTTGGTGAACGCCTTATAGGACCCTCAAACCTATCAAGTCAACATGGAAAATTCATCAAACCGTCATTTTTGCATTTTTTCGCCTCAACCGGTTCCGAGGCGCCATCGTCGACAGACCTCTTAGGGCTTCTGGGCAGAACTTTTCCGCCTGATTGGGCGGAGTTTGCCGAGAGCTTGCCTTATCCCCGCCCGATTCCCCGTTAGGACTTTGTCGGGCATTCGCGTTGACGCGGCGCCACGCCCGCCGGTTGGCACAATGGCGATTTGACTTCGGCACGACCGCAGGGCACATCAGAACCGCATGGCCTGCGCCACAGCAAGCGATCAAGGGGAGACGATGCCGAACGACGATTTTCTTGCAAGGCAGATGGGCGACCAACCGCCGCTGCTCGCTTCCGGACGCAAGCCGCCGGACAAGCGCGAGATATCGTTGCGTTGGCTTTCGGGCACCTTCATGACCGGGATCACCTCGAGCCTCCTGATGGGTGTGGCCCTGTTCGGCGCGCTGGAAGGGCGAGAGCAACTGGCAATTCCCGCCGAGGCGCTTGCCGCCACCGACCTTGACGCCGGAAGTGTGACCGTTGAACGCGGCGCCCGGTTGATCCAGTCGGTCGTCACGGCCAAACCTGTCGACCGTGAGATCATGGAGGTGTCCACCATGGTTCGCGACGGCGACCGCGATGTCGTCCGACGCCAGCCGTTTGCCCACGTCAAGATTGCGCTTGCGGCCAACCACCCGGCCTCGGCCAACAAGTCCTATCCCCGGTTCGATCCGTTGAAGATCTTTTCCTCTGGTGATTCGGAAGCCGCATCGAGCGTGCGCACAGGAGTCATCTATGGCGCGGATGTGGATTCGGAGATCAGTCTCAGAACCTTCGATTTTCCGCTTGAGACGCCGGGACGGCCCTATGCCGCTTCAATGTCGCTCGACGAGGCCGAGGAAACAGTGCGAACCAACGGGTCGGTTCTCACCGACGGTTCGGTTCAACTGGCTTCGTTGAATTATGTGGACCCCAGACGTTTCGGCTCGAATCGAATCAATGTCGACCTCAGTGCAAGTCTCAACGCTCGGGTCATCACCGAAAATGTATCGATTGCCTCCTACTCTCCTGTTTCCGACCAGCGTCCCGAGTATCTCGACGATATTCTTCCGGTCCGCAAGCCGGCGCCGCTGTCGGAGATTCTGGAAGCTGCCGGCTATTCGCAGGAGCAGTATGAGGAGGCTGTGGACACGCTGGCCGAGCAGGTGGAGATCGACGAAATCCAGGAGCTTTCGGTCATCCGGGTCGGTGTCGAGCAGATCGGCGAACGGGCCAAGGTCATCCGGATCAGTCTCTATCGCAATGCCAATCATCAGATCACCGTTGCCCTGTCCGACCGCGGAGGCTACGTCATCGGCAACGAGCCGCCGCAAACGCCGGCGGTCAGGTCGGCTTTCGACGATTCTGCACCGTTGGTGACGAACAATCGTGATCTGCCAACGATCTATGACGGCATTTATCGCGCCGGGCTCGCCTACGGCATGTCATCAGACATGATCGCGCAGATCATACGGATGCTGGCGAGCAATGTGGACTTCCAGACCAAGCTGAAGCCTTCGGACCGTCTGGAGGCCTTCTTTTCCGTGGCTGACCAGAGCGGTACGGCAACTGTGGATTCCGAGCTTCTCTTCGTAAACGCAAAGTTCGGCGGCAACGAGATCCGGCTCTACCGGTTCCAGCATCCCGAAGACAACACCATTGACTATTATGATGAGGAAGGCCGTAGCGCACGCCAGTTTCTGCTGCGCAATCCGGTCCCGAACGGAAAGTTCAGATCCGGTTTCGGCATGCGCCGGCACCCGATCCTGAAATATTCGCGCATGCACTCCGGCGTCGACTGGTCAGCCCCTCGCGGCACGCCGATCATCGCGTCAGGCAATGGCGTGGTTGAACAGGCCGGCTGGGACAAGGGCGGCTATGGACGGCAAACCATCATTCGACATGCCAATGGCTACGTCTCGAGCTATTCCCACCAGCACCGCATCGCAAAGGGCGTGGTACCGGGGGCGCGGGTGCGGCAGGGTCAGGTGATCGGCACTGTCGGTTCCACGGGCCTGTCGACCGGACCGCATCTCCACTACGAATTGATCGTCAATGGCACCAAGGTCGATCCCCTGCGGATCCGGCTGCCGGACGGCAAGACCCTCAAGGACGAAGCGCTGGCCATGTTCACCCGCGAGCGGGACCGGATCAATGCGCTTCTCGAGGTCGAGCCCACCGACACCGAAGTGGCAAGCCGGTAAGCGCCCCCCCGTTCGACCGCGCGAGTTCATTGCCCGACGAAGCGGCTCCTCTCCGGCACCAGAAAGGCGGCTTCGAAAAGCCGCCTTCCCGGTTATTCGCATGAAGTGGGGACGTTTGCCTGGCTCAGGCAGCCTGCCCGGCCTTATCGTCCGGTCGGGAAGGCATGGGCTCAATGTCCTGTCCACCGGATGAAGCCGAAAGCACAAGGCGGTCGGATCCGGCGCTGACCTTCACACGGGCGCCCTCGCCAACCTCGCCGAGCAGGATCTTCTCGGCAAGCGGGTCCTGAAGGTATTTCTGAACCGCCCGCTTGAGCGGTCGCGCGCCATATGCCGGATCAAAGCCCTTGTCGGCAAGCCAGTTCCGGGCTTCGGCATCCAGGGTGACTTCGATCTTGCGGTCGACGAGCAGTCTTCCCAGATGGCCAAGCTGGATATCGACGATCGCACCCATTTCAGAGCGGCGCAGCCGGTGGAAAAGGATGATTTCGTCAATCCGGTTGAGAAACTCGGGCCGGAATGCCGAACGAACCACATTCATCACGTCGTTGCGCGCGGCATCTGCATCCTGATCTTCACCGAGTGCCGCCAGATACTCGGCGCCGAGATTGGAGGTCATGACGATCAGCGTGTTGCGGAAGTCGACGGTCCTTCCCTGACCGTCAGTCAGCCGTCCGTCGTCAAGCACCTGCAGGAGCACGTTGAAGACATCCGGATGCGCCTTTTCGATCTCGTCGAACAGGATCACCTGATAAGGACGCCGCCTCACGGCCTCCGTCAGGGAACCGCCCTCATCATAGCCGACGTAACCCGGAGGCGCTCCGATCAACCGGGCGACCGAGTGTTTCTCCATATACTCGGACATGTCCATCCGAATCAGCGCGGTTTCATCATCGAACAGGAACTGGGCCAGGGCCTTGGTCAGTTCTGTCTTGCCGACGCCGGTCGGCCCGAGGAAGATGAAGGAGCCCATCGGCCGGTTGGGATCCTGCAAGCCGGCGCGGGCGCGCCGCACCGCCTTGGAGACTGCCTGGACGGCCTCGCCCTGACCGACCACGCGCTTGCCGATCTCGTCTTCCATCCTGAGGAGCTTTTCCCGCTCGCCTTCAAGCATCTTGTCGACCGGAATACCTGTCCAGCGCGAGACGATGTGAGCGATGTGGTCGGGCGTGACGGTTTCCTCAACCATGCCCCCATCGGCCTCGCCATGTGCCTCGGCCTCTTCAAGCTGCCTCTCCAGCGCCGGGATCTCGCCATACGCCAGCTCGCCGGCACGCTGGAACTCACCCTTGCGCTGGGCAATGGCAAGATCGTTGCGCGCCGCGTCCAGCTTCTGCTTGAGTTCCGCCGCGAGACCGAGCTTCTGTTTCTCGGATTGCCAACGCGCGGTAAGCGACTGGGACTTCTCCTCGGTGTCGGACAGTTCGCGCTCGAGCTTCTCCAGCCGGTCCTTCGATGCCTGGTCGGTTTCCTTCTTCAGGGCTTCGCGCTCGATCTTGAGCTGCATGATCCGGCGGTCGAGTTCATCGAGCTCTTCCGGCTTGGAATCGACCTGCATTCTCAGGCGCGCAGCCGATTCATCGACCAGGTCGATCGCCTTGTCAGGCAGGAACCGGTCGGTGATGTAGCGGTTGGAAAGCACCGCGGCGGACACAAGCGCCGAATCGCTGACCCGGACCTTGTGGTGCTGCTCGTATTTTTCCTTGAGACCGCGCAGGATCGAAATCGTATCCTCGACCGTCGGCTCCTCGACCATGACAGGCTGGAAGCGCCGGGCGAGGGCCGCATCCTTCTCGACGTGCTTCCGGTACTCCTCAAGCGTCGTGGCGCCCACACAATGCAGTTCGCCGCGCGCCAGTGCAGGCTTGAGCAGATTGGAAGCGTCCATCGCGCCATCCGCCTTGCCGGCGCCGACGAGCGTATGCATCTCGTCGATGAAAAGGACCACCTCGCCATTGTAGGCCTGGATCTCCGACAGGACCGCCTTCAGCCGCTCCTCGAATTCGCCGCGATACTTCGCACCGGCAATCAGTGCACCCATATCGAGCGCCATCAGCCGTTTGTCCTTGAGCGATTCGGGCACATCGCCATTGACGATCCGGAGCGCCAGACCTTCTGCAATGGCGGTCTTTCCCACGCCTGGCTCGCCGATGAGAACGGGATTGTTCTTGGTCCGGCGCGAAAGCACCTGAATGGTGCGCCTGATCTCGTCATCGCGACCGATCACGGGATCGAGCTTTCCGTCCCTGGCGGCCTGCGTGAGATCGCGGGCATACTTCTTCAGCGCATCGAAACCCTCCTCGGCGCCCGCGCTGTCAGCGGTCCGGCCCTTGCGGATATCATTGATGGCCTGGTTCAGTGCCTGGGCAGTCAGCCCGGCCGAGGACAGAATCTTGGACGTCGCCGCCGACGTCTCGACGGCCAATGCAAGCAAAAGCCGCTCGACGGTGACGAAGCTGTCGCCGGCCTTCTTCGCGGCATCCTCGGCGGTCTGGAAAACCTTGGCGAGCGGCTGCGAAAGATACAGCTGACCATTGCCGCCGCTGACTTTCGGAAGCTTGCCGAGCGCTGCCTCGTTGGCAAGACGCACATCGGCGGGACGACCGCCTGCGCGCTCGATCAGCGACGATGCCATGCCCTGATCGTCATCCATCAGCACCTTGAGCAGGTGCTCGGGAACAAATTGCTGGTGTCCGTTGGCAAGTGCCTGGGATTGCGCGGCCTGGATAAACCCGCGGACGCGTTCCGAGTATTTTTCCACATTCATGGTCTGCTCCTTTACATGCCGCGCCCGTTGGAGGCGCGCGGCAGTGGATCCGGATAGGACTCCCGATAGCGGCGAGTCCGTGTTGATGAAACAGATATGGGTACTCGGCCCGTGCTGCAAAAGACCCTTCAGCGCACAAAAAAACCGGCCCGAAAAGGCCGGTTCTTGACAATCGTAAATGCAGTGACTGCCTTGTTCGAGCAGCGGGAACATCCCTGCCCCACGCAGCATCGGTTGGACCGGGCCACGTGCGCTGGTTGTCCGCCGGGGTCACTCGGCCGTTGCCGTTTCCGCGGCGGGCTTGTCCTTGTCCGCAGCCTTGGTGTCCTGACTTTCCTCGGCGCGAACCCTGCGCGGGCGACCCCTGCGGCGAGGCGCAGGTGCTGCTTGCTCTTCGTTGCCATCTTCCTGACCGATGGCGACTTCGGCGGGAACACCGTCAATCACAGGCTGCGGCGCATCCGGATCGAAGGCAGGTTGCTGATCCTGCTTGTCCTGCGTGGACTGACGCGCCTGACGTTCGCGCCGGTTCCCGCGATCCTGCCGCGACTGCCGCTCAGCGCGATCGGGACGTTCAGCACGCTCCGCGCGTTGCTCCTGTCCGCCGCTGTCCTTTTCCTCGCCATTGTCACGATCATCATCGTCCTGATCCTGATCCTGCGAATCGCGGTTCTGCGTCTGGTTGTCGTCGCGCTGAAACCGTTCCTGCATCTGCGCCTGCGCAGTCATGATGATCCGATTGTAATGTTCGGCATGTTGAAGATAGTTTTCAGCCATGACGCGGTCGCCGGAACTCTGCGCATCGCGCGCGAGGTTCATGTACTTCTCAGCGATATGCTGCGCCGTTCCACGAATCTTAACATCGGGACCGGAGCTGTCATAAGTGCGCGAAAGCGGGTTTTGGCCCTTGCGGTTCCCACTGTTGTTGTTTCCGCTGCGTCCGCGACCGCGCTTGTTTTGCTGTCCTGGCCTCATTCGATAGTCACCTGATTGTGTTCCTGAAAATCTGTATGGCGCGTTTGTCCGGCATCCGGCTCGCAAGTTGCGCAGCGACAGAAGATCGGCAGCCGATCTCGTCACGATTATGGGTTCAAATTCAGATACCCGCGCCAGAGGCTGTCCTGCGAAATCTACGCCAAATCGGCGCGTTCCCGGAACCGAGCCACGTCGGATCGAATCTGTCTCAAGACCTGCTATCCGGCGCTGGTCCGGAAACTAGACATGTTTGTGCGCAATTCCAAGCCTTTTCTTGCCTAAATCGAGAAAAGACGCATTTGCCCGCGGGTGTGGTCAAACCGGATGGAATATCAATACTCTGTCGATGCCGCCCAGATCGGCGGCACTCCCGGCGAGAGCGAAACCCCTGGCGCCGAAAAGATTCCGGACGCTCTCGGATTGGCCGATTCCGATTTCCAGGGCCACCAGGCCACCCTGGTTCAAACGCGCTCCAGCCTGGTCCGCAATTATCCGGTAGGCATCGAGCCCGTCGCTTCCGCCGTCAAGTGCCAGCATAGGATCGTAATCCGTGACCTCCCGTGAAAGCGACGCGAGGTCCTGCGTTGGTATGTAGGGCGGATTGGAGACGATGAGATCGAACGTGTCCTCAACCCCGAACAGCCAGTCGCCCTTTGTCGCGCGGTATCGGCCGGACAATCCGAGCGCTTCCGCATTGGCGGCGGCCGTGGCAACCGCAGTCGCGGAAAGGTCAATGCCCAGACATCGCGCCCTGGACGACCCTGCTACGAGCGCAAGTCCGATTCCACCGGCTCCGACGCCAAGATCGGCAATATCGCAGCGTCCCTTCCGCACCCCGCACTCCTGGACAAACGGCAGCACGGCATCAACCAGGGTCTCGGTATCGGAACGCGGCTCAAGGGTCGCTTCCGACAGCACCAGCGAAAGACCGTAGAACTCACGCCACCCGAGAATCCGGTACACCGGCTTGCCGGCAAGTCTCTGGTCGGCGGCCTGTTGCAGACGTCGTTTCAGGTCCTCTGTGAGCGCCAGATCAGCAGCGGTCACAAGCTGGTGCGGCTCCAGTCCGGCAAGGTTGGAGACCAGTGTGCGCGCGTCCAGATCGGCGGAACCAAGACCGGCCGCCCGGAACGCCGCCCGCATGTCCAGCCATGCACCCCTGACGGTCCCTGCCTCATCCGGCTCGGCTTCAGCCATTGACGCCCAGCGCCGCCAGTTGCCCCGCCTGATGATCGGAGATCAACGCATCAACGACTTCATCGATCTCGCCCATCATCATCCTGTCCAGCTTGTAGAGCGTCAGGTTGATGCGGTGATCGGTGATCCGCCCCTGCGGGAAATTGTAGGTCCTGATCCGCTCCGAGCGATCACCGGAGCCGACCTGGCTCTTTCTGGACTGGGACCGCTCGTCATCGGCCCGCTGACGCTCAAGATCGTAGAGACGGGCGCGCAGCACCTGCATGGCGCGTGTCCGGTTCTGGTGCTGCGATTTCTCTGAGGATGTGACCACCAGGCCGGTTGGAATATGGGTTATCCGAACCGCCGAATCGGTGGTGTTGACATGCTGACCGCCCGCGCCGGATGCACGCATCGTATCGACCCGGATATCCTCGGGACGCACTTCGATATCGATGTCTTCCGCTTCGGGAAGAACCGCAACCGTCGCTGCAGAGGTGTGAATCCGCCCCCCGGATTCCGTCTCGGGCACCCGTTGAACGCGGTGAACGCCGGATTCGAACTTGAGGCGTGCGAAAACGCCTTTTCCGGAAATCGTCGCGATGATTTCCTTGTAGCCGCCCGCTTCGCCCTCGCTCGCCGAAAGAACCTCGATCTTCCACCCCTGCGAAGACGCATATCGCTCATACATCCGAAACAGGTCTCCTGCAAAAAGAGCGGCCTCCGACCCTCCGGTTCCTGCCCGGATTTCAAGGATCGCGCTTCGCTGATCGGCAGCGTCCTTGGGCAGCAGCATGATCTCGATCTGCTCTTCCAGATTGCCGATCCGCTGCCTGATCGCGCGCAACTCGGTATCGGCGAGTTCACGCATCTCCCGATCGGTCGAACCATCCTCAAGCATCATCTCGAGATCATTGCGCTCGGCGCCGGCTGCCTGAAGTTCACGGATTTTCTCCACGAGCGGCTGAAGCTCCGAGTACTCCGAAGCCAGCTTCACATAAGCGTCCGCATCCGGACCCGCCGCCATGCGCGCCTCGATCTCGCCAAACCTGCGGTCGAGCTCACGAATCTTGTCGGTCGGCAATCTTGCCATCTGTGATATTCCTAAAGGCTCACGCCATTGGCGTCTGCAAAATCGGCAAGAAACTCGCGCACGGTCTTGCCGCTTTCAGGGTCCGAGAGAGCGGCCAGCAACCCCTCCTCGAGCTTTTCCGCGTCCAGGGAGAGAAGCATCGATTTGACCGGTCCGATCGCTGCAGGAGCCATCGAGATCGAGCGAAATCCGATGCCCAGCAGCGCCATCGCCGAAAGCGGCTTGCCTGCAATTTCGCCGCACAGCGTCAACGGAGTTCCCGCGCGCTCGGCAGCCTCGACAATCTGCCGCAGCGCCCTGAGAAACGGCCGGCTCAAGGGATCGAACCGATCCGCCACGCGCGAATTGCCGCGATCTACCGCCATCATGAACTGAAACAGGTCATTCGAACCCACGGAGACGAAATCCACCGCCTCCATCAACTCCTCAAGCTGCCACATCAGACTCGGGACTTCCAGCATCGCCCCGAACTTCATCTTCCGCGGCAACTGATGACCGAAGCGCGAGAGATGGCGAACCTCGCGGTCCACCAGTTCGCGAGCCAGCTTCAACTCGTTGACCTCGGTCACCATTGGCAGCATCAGTTTCAGTTCTACGCCCGCCGCCGCCTTGAGAAGGGCCCGTAGCTGGGTCCTGAGCAGCGCGGGACGGTCGAGCGACAGCCGTATCGCACGCCATCCCAGCGCGGGGTTTTCCTCTTCCGCCGAACGGAAATATGGCACCACCTTGTCGCCCCCGATATCGAGAGTCCGGAAGGTGACCGGCCGGTTCCCGGCCTGTCGCAGGACATTGCGATAAAGTATTTCCTGCTCGTCGACCTTGGGCATGGTGGACGCGATCATGAACTGCAGTTCGGTACGGAAAAGCCCGATGCCGCTCGCGCCCGATTCGGCCAGCTGCGGCAGGTCGACCAGAAGCCCGGCATTCATCTGCAAGGTCACGTGCTGCCCATCACGCGTGCGCGGTTCGACGTCCCGCAATGCCCGGAACTGTTCCTGGCGTTTGGCCCTGAACCTCACCTTGTCCGCATAGGCGTCCTGCAGGTTTGCCATCGGGCGCAGATGGACCACTCCATCCTCGCCATCGACGATGATCGGGTCGCGGTTCTCGGCAAGGGACGGCGCGCCCTTCACCTGCCCGACCACGGGTATTCCCATGGCGCGGGCGACAATAACCACGTGGCTCGTCACCGCCCCGTCCTCGAGCACCAGTCCGCGCAGCGATTCTCGCGGATAGTCGAGAAGTTCCGCCGCCCCCATGGCCCGGGCAACGATGATCGCATCCTGGGGCAGACCCGCGCCGCCCGGCACAAAGCCGGTCAATTGTCTCAAAAGCCGGTTGGCCAGATCGTCAAAGTCATGCAGCCGTTCGCGCAGGTACGGATCGGTCATGTGGATCATGCGCGCGCGTGTGTCGCTCTGCACCTTCTCCACCGCCGCTTCGCAGGTCAGCCCGTTGCGAATGGCTTCTTCGAGCTTGCGCACCCAGCCGCGATCATGCGCGAACATCCGGTAGGCCTCAAGCACGGCGCGATGTTCGCCTTCCATCGAAACGTCACGGCGCGAAAGCATGTCGTCTATGGAGATCCTGAGCGACCCCAACGCCTCTTCAAGCCGCTTCAGTTCGGCATCGATATCCTCGTTGAGAAGCTCCGTGACAACGATCCGCGGCTCATGAAGGATGACATGGCCGAGGCCGATGCCCTCGCCATAGGCTTCGCCTTCCATCGTGACCGGCCGGTTCAGATCGAGTTCCATGCCGGGTCTGGTGATCTGCTTGAGATCACCTGTGGCGATCATCTCGGCCAGCACCATCGAGGTGGTTTCAAGCGCCTCGACCTCGTCCTCGCGATATTTGCGGTGCGCCTTGTTCTGGACAACGAGCACGCCCAGCGATCTGCCCGCCCGGAGAATCGGCACACCGAGGAACGAATTGTAGATCTCCTCGCCGGTTTCGGGCAGGTAGGTGAAGGCCGGATGCGACCTTGCATCGGAAATGTTGAGCGATCGGGCGCTGGCTGCAATCGTGCCCACGAGGCCCTGGCCCATCTTCAGTTGGGCATGGTGGACCGCGTCCTTGTTGAGACCTTCGGTGGCGAAAAGTTCGAGAACGCCGTCAGCGCGGAGCACGTAAAAAGAGCACACCTCGGCGACCATGTTGGCCGCGATCTGCCGCACAATCTGGTCGAGACGCTCCTGCGGCTCAAGCGCCTCCGCCATCAATTCGCGCAGCCGCTTGAGAAGCACGCGGGGACCTGCTGAAAGGTCTCTCATCGCGTTTCACACTCCAATTAACATTCCCGGCGCGGAATACCTCCCGTCCGGTTCCCGGGATTCTCCCGGCACATCCGATATGCGGCTAGGGCCGGCTTGGTCTGATCCCGTCGACCTAAGTCTTATCCAGACCGTAGACGGAATGCAAAGTCCGGACTGCAAGTTCGGCATAGGCCCCATCGATCAGAATGGAGATCTTGATCTCGGAGGTGGTGATCGCCTTGATATTGATTGATTTTTCCGCAAGCGCCTTGAACGCGCTGGCGGCTACCCCGGTGTGGCTGCGCATCCCGATTCCGATCACCGAAACCTTCGCCAGACCCGATTCGCTTTGCACCACATCGTAACCGATCGCGTCCTTCTGACCGCTCAGAACGGCCAGTGCCTTTTCGGCGTCGCCCGACGGGACGGTAAAAGTCATGTCGGTGCGCGAACCGTCCTCCGAGATGTTCTGCACGATCATGTCGACATTGATGTGTGCATCGGCAAGCGGCCCGAAGATTGCCGCCGAAACTCCCGGCCGGTCCGAAAGGCGCCTGAGTGATATCTGCGCCTCGTCCTTTGCATAGGCAATGCCGGTGACAACTTCCTGTTCCACGATTTCTTCCTCGTCGCAAATGAGAGTTCCGGGCGGATTCTCGAAATTGTTCATCTCCGGACCATCCGGATCATCAAAACTGGAACGGACAAAGGTACGCACCTTGTGCACCATCGCCAGTTCGACCGATCGGACCTGCAGCACCTTGGCTCCGAGCGACGCCATTTCGAGCATTTCCTCGAAGGCGATTTTCTTCATGCGCCGCGCCTTCGGCTCCACACGGGGATCGGTGGTGTAGACGCCATCCACATCCGTATAGATATCGCACCGGTCAGCCTTGACCGCGGCCGCGATCGCAACTGCGCTGGTATCGGAACCGCCCCTGCCGAGCGTGGCCAGCCGGTTGTCAGGACCAACGCCCTGGAATCCCGCGACGACCGCCACCTGACCGGTTTCGAAGCGCTTGATCAGTTCGGATCCGTCGATATCGAGGATACGGGCCGCGCCATGGGCATTGTCGGTCTTCACGGGGATCTGCCACCCCTGCCAGGATCTGGCATCCACACCCATCGACTGGAGTGCAATCGCGAGCAGACCGCTGGTTACCTGCTCGCCCGAAGCCACGATGGCGTCATACTCCCGGGCATCGAAGAACGAGGCGCCGGCGCCGGCAACCTTCGGCATCGATTGAACCCAATTGACCAGCTCGTTGGTCTTCCCGGCCATCGCCGAAACCACAACGGCAACCTGATGCCCGGCGTCCACCTCGCGTTTGACGTGACGTGCGACATTATGGATCCGGTCGAGATCGGCAACCGATGTGCCACCAAACTTCATCACTATGCGGGGCATGGTCCACTATCCGCTGGCTGGCCCGGTTCCGGGCAAGAAAAACGCCCCGGACACCGGAGCGGAAGGTGGCGGTCTCATAGCCAATTATCCGCGCGCCTGCAACCGGATCGGCGAGCACGCTGCATCCCCCCTGCACCCGGTGCGTCGTCTGTTGCCCTTGACAACCGCACCCCTAGGCACGAGTTGATTTGCAACACACAGAATCCAAGGATGACTTCCATGAGCGAAGCGGCGCGCACGACAATTGATCAGGGTGAAGTCGAACGCTTTTCGGCATTGGCCGCGGAATGGTGGAACCCTCAGGGCAAGTTCCGCCCCCTGCACAAGTTCAATCCCGTCCGGCTGACTTACATCCGCGATCATGTCGCCGCACATTTCGGTCGTGACCCAAAGTCCGACACGCCTCTCGAAGGCCTTCGCCTTCTCGACATAGGATGTGGCGGCGGTCTCCTCTGCGAGCCCATGGCGCGGATGGGCGCGGAGGTTCTGGGCGCGGACGCCTCGAAGACGAATGTCGAGGTGGCTTCGATTCACGCCAAGCAAACCGGTGTGCAGGTGAACTACGAAGCGGTCACCTCGGAGGAACTTGCGGCACGCGGCGAGCGCTTCGACGTTGTGCTCAACATGGAAGTCGTCGAGCATGTGGCGGATGTCGACCTTTTTCTCAAATCCTGCGCCGAGATGGTCAAACCGGGAGGCCTGATGTTCGTGGCCACCATCAACCGGACGATGAAGGCCATGGCGCTTGCCATAGTCGGGGCGGAGTATGTTCTGCGCTGGTTGCCGCGGGGCACACACCAGTACGAGAAACTGGTCCGGCCCGAGGAGATCGAGGCGCCGCTCTCGGAATCCGGGATGACCGTTATCGAACGCACCGGCGTCTTCTACAATCCGCTGCAGGACAAATGGAATCTGTCTCACGACATGGACGTCAACTACATGATGCTTGCGGAACGACCGAAAACCGATTGACGTCAGAAGAAAACAGGGCGTTGCACCGGCTTTGTCAGACCGGCATGACCCGGACCTTTTCCAGAAGGTCAGCCTGTCCCGGAGCGTTCTCACCGACCAGAACCTTCACGCGCTCCCGATCGACCTCATAAGGGAGACCTTCC
Organism: Hoeflea sp.; assembly: GCA_040218025.1. Classification (GTDB taxonomy): domain Bacteria; phylum Pseudomonadota; class Alphaproteobacteria; order Rhizobiales; family Rhizobiaceae; genus Hoeflea. The sequence goes on from JAVJQD010000021.1 coordinate 13,161, forward strand.
GGGTCGAAGGCCTGCTTGAACGTGAAGGCACCGGGGCCTGGCCCGTGATCATGAAGATGCTCAAGCCTTTCCGCACCCTCCCGCCAATCCGGGTTTCGATCCGTCTCGACCCACCATAAGACCAACGGCGGCCAGTAGCCTTTCGAATTCCAGTTGCGCGCATTCTTGAGGGCGTCCGCGTGAACTCCGGCATAGGTGAATGCCATCAGGCTCTCGATATCTCTCCACAATGACAGTGAAGACGGGCCGCTGTCGAAGCCGCTGCCCTCAATGAAACGCGGAAACACCTGCGGTCCCCAGCTATGCGGCCCCGGTTCGCCGGAATATCCCGAGCGTCCGATGAAGCCCGCAGCTCTCTCCGCCGCGGCAAAATTTGCTGGTTCGCGTCTCAGGAAACCCTGTACCTCAGGCGCATCGTAAGGCCCCACATGCAGACCGAAATTGTACATTGCCAGACGATGGGCGCCGGCCGTCATCTCAGCTCAGATCTTCCGGGAATTCAGGCAAGGGCGCAATCTCGATCCCCTCTTCGATCAAGGCACGGGCTTCGTCACCCGACGCCTTGCCGACAATGCCGCGCGCCGCGGTCTCGCCGTGGTGGATCTTGCGCGCCTCTTCCGGGAAGCGTTCGCCGACATCCTCAGCTGCCTCCCGCACCTTCTTTACCATCTCCCGGAGCTTGCGCATCATTTCGCGCTTCTCCGGGTCGTGCGCCAGGGGCTGTTGCGCCGGCGCTTCTCGCGAAACCTTGACAGCCGGCGCCATCAACGCCTTTCCGATCTCGCGGGACCCGCACATCGGGCATTCGACCAGTCCGCTTTCACATTGCCTGTCAAAATCGGCGCCCGAGGAAAACCATCCCTCAAACTCGTGATCCTTCTCACAATGCAGGTTGAACCTGATCATCCCGTTCTTTCCGCCTCTTCCTTGCTGCCGTCGTTCAACCGGTAACTTCGGGCATTCTTCAAATTGGGAATCTTGCCCCGCGCAGCCTTGACCTCATCGATATTTAGCCTGGCCAACACGACGCATGGATCACGACCTTCGGCCTCGGCAACGATGCGGCCCCAGGGATCGACAATGATCGAATGTCCATAGGTCTCGCGACCGTCTTCGTGAGTACCGCCTTGCGCGGCCGAGATCACAAACGCGCCGTTCTCGATCGCACGGGCACGCTGCAATACATGCCAATGCGCTTCGCCGGTTTGCCGGGTGAAGGCGGCGGGCGCGGTTACGATGTCAGCGCCCATCAAGGCCAGGTCGCGGAACAGGTGGGGAAATCGGATGTCGTAGCAAATCGCCAATCCCACCCGCGCGCCGCCGATATCGACGGTGCGCGCCACCTCGCCCGGTTGATAGACGGCGCTCTCGCGCCAGCTTTCACCGCTGTCGAGATCCACGTCGAACATGTGAATCTTGTCGTAGTGCGCAAGCGCGGCGCCGTCCGGTCCGAACAGAACGGCGCGGTTGGCCGCCATCCCATTGTCCGCCTCCACAGCCGTCGATCCTATATGAAGATGGATCCCAAGCTCCCGAGCGAGCGAGGATGCAGCCTCCAGCACCGGATCTTCCGCTTCGGGACGGAGAATCTTCTGCAGCGCGGCGCGGTCCCGCTGCACGGCGCCGGTCATTTCCGGCGTCTGTATATAGCGCGCCCCACGGCTGGCGGCATCGCGCACAAGCTCGGTCATTGCCCGGATATTCGCCTCCGGATCGACACCCGAGCGCATCTGGATCGCGGCGACCGGAAGATCAGCCATGGCTTCGGGCCCCCTGCAGCATCGGATCGAGCTTGCCGGCGCGTTCAAGCGCCTGAAGTTCGTCGCATCCGCCGACGTGGGTGCCGTCAATGAAGATCTGCGGGAAGGTCGCACGGCCGTTTGCCTTCCCGATCATCTCCTGCTTGAGCTCCGGCGAGAAGGTCGCGTCATGCTCCGTATAGGCTACCCCCTTGTTGTCCAGCAGACGTTTTGCAGCGGTGCAAAATCCGCAGAACTGTCGAGTGTAAAGCGTCACGTCAGCCATTTCGATCTCCATCGGTTCGAGGCGCCGCGAGGCACCTTCACGCATATAGGGTCTCGCCTCCCGGGCTTGCAACCCTGGCAAAGGTGAGAACGCTGACCCGTTCCGCGCCTGCCCGCAACAGTGCCCGCGCCGCAGCTTCGACGGTGGAACCGGTCGTCAGCACATCATCGACCAATAGGACCCTGCGCCCGGCGATCCGGGGGGTTCGGTCGGCAGGTACGGCAAAGGCGCCACGTACATTGTCCTGCCTTGCCCTCAGACCGAGTCCAACCTGCTGGCGCGTGGCCCGCACCCTGCGCAAGCCTCCCGCCTCGAACGGTCTGCCGGTCAAACGCGCAATGGCCCGTGCAAGTTCCGCAGACTGGTTGTAGCGGCGCGAGAACAACCTACTCCGATGCAAGGGGACACTCACAATGACATCACTGGTGTCAAGCACCTCACGGCCCGCGCGTATCATCCAGCCCGCCATCATTGCGGCGAGATCGGCCCTGTCCGAATATTTCAAACCGTGTGCAAGCTTTCGCGCAGCCCCGTCGTAAAACACAGCTGCGCGCGCCTTTTCATAGGGAGGGGGATTTGCAATCACTTCCGGAGAGACCATCCCGACGCCAAGATCATGATCGAACGGAGCTCCCGAAACTTCGCAGAAAGGCCTTTCGATGAACCGCACGGAGCCCCAACAGGTTGAACAAAGAGCCCCGGAACCGGCCACGAACGTGCCGCAACCAGCGCAAACCGGTGGGTAAAGCAACCGGACCAGTGCACTGGCGCCATTGCGCAACAGCGCACCGGTCAGTTTTCGGGACCGAAGGCTTGAACGAAACTCCATCGGTTGACATTAACCGGGTTCCGTCCAACAAGCGAGCTCAACGCCAAGCTCAGGACCGGCAATGGAACAGCTGTTTGATCATGACCTGTTGCGCCGGAGACGCCAGCGGGCGCTCTCGCGGTTCGAGGCCGGGGCGGAGTTCCTGCTCCGCCGCGTGGCAGAAGACATGGCCGAAAGACTGATGCTCGTCGAACGCCGTTTCGACGCGCCGGTTCAGGTTCACGGGGGCCTGCCGCTACCAGCCGACCTGATGCAGGCGAGGGCGAAAACCGGCAGGTTCCGGTTTGTCGACCTCTGTCTGCTTCCTGACCCGGACGGTCGAAACGTGGTGGAGGCCGACCCGGACCTGGTACCGATTGAACCGCAGAGTGCTGATCTGGTGATTTCGCCGCTGGCGCTTCATCTGACCAATGACACGCCGGGCGTTCTTGTGCAGATGCGCCGGGCACTCCGGCCTGACGGACTGCTTCTTGCCGCGACACCGGGAGCGGGCACACTCGGGGAACTCCGGGAGGCGCTTCTCGCGGCAGAAAGCGAGACAACCGGGGGGGCGAACGCCCGCGTCCACCCTTTTGCGGATGTGCGCGACTACGGCGCCTTGCTGCAGCGCGCCGGCTTCGCTTTGCCGGTCGCCGACGTCGAGGATATCGTGGTCCGCTACAGTGACATGTTCGCGCTGCTCAGGGATTTGCGCGCCATGGGTATGACCTCGATTCTTGCAGGCAGAAGCCGGAAGCCGCTTTCAAGGTCGGTCTTTCTGCGTGCCGCGGAGATCTATGCGGAGCGGTTCTCGGATGCCGACGGACGCATCCGTGCGAGCTTCCCCGTTGTACATCTTTCGGGTTGGGCGCCGCATGAAAGCCAGCAGAAACCGCTCCGCCCGGGATCGGCCAAGGCGCGTCTGGCCGATGCACTGAAGTCTCCCGAGCACAAATTGCCGCGATAGGTGCCAAAATGCAGTTACTGGCTGTTCTGCAGATGCTCGGCAGTACTGGACAGGCTTCCGTTGACTGCATTTCCCAGCGTCAGACCGCCGCCGATGATGACGGCCGAGATCAATGCCGTGATCAGGCCATACTCGATCGCGGTCGCGCCGTCCTCGTTCCGAATGAACCGGGTGAATGTGGATTTCATGTCTTTACTCCGGTTACCGGGACCTCGAAAGGCCGCTCGCGAGACTAGCAATCGCCGGACGTCCGGCCATCGGAGCCAATGATGCACACCGACCCGGGCAGATCCTGCAGGATCGATTTCCGCACGGTATAGATCCGGGTATTGCTCCTTGCCGGAATTGAGCCGGTGGTTATGTTGTCGAACTGGTCGGGAGACCAGGCCACACGCGACGTTTTGGTTCGCTCTGCGACGAGCGGTGTCAATATGGTTGCCATCGCGATCGCGACCGTGCCGAAAAGCAGCGCAGCGCGGATCGCGCCGATACGCTTGGGCTGAGATTCAACGCCATACCTGTCCATAACAGTCACCCAAAAATCGCCACTGGCCATGAGGTCTCCATCGGGATTTCTTGAACATCCCTAACCAATTATGATCTTGCCGGATGGTGATTGAGGATTGATTAACGCCGATTGAGGCGCCCTCAGACCGCGGCTGCCGGTGCAGCGCAACGTCGTCGTCTGATGGCAATGGGTTGCTTCACGCTCCCTATGTACGCGCCAAGGGAACGTGCCGACAGATCGGTACCCCGCACTTCGAGAAAACGAAATGCGTTATCACAGCTATGATTGCTTCAGAGCAGATCGATCAGGGGGGGGATCAGCGGTTCGTCTGCGGGAGGCATCGGATATTGCCGCATGTCGCGAGGGCGCACCCACTTGAGCGCCTGGCCTTCGAGGCCGCGCGCCTGGCCCTCGAAACGACGGCAGACGAACAAGGGCATCAGGAGATGGAAGTCATCATAGCTGTGGCTGGCAAATGTCAGCGGCGCCAGACAATCCTCCTTGGTCGTCAGGCCGAGTTCTTCAGCCAGTTCACGCACGAGCGCCGATTCCGGCGTTTCCCCAGCCTCGACCTTTCCCCCCGGAAACTCCCATAGTCCTGCAAGCTTCTTTCCCGGCGGCCTTTGCGACAGCAACACCCGCCCGTCCGTATCGACCAGCGCACAGGCCGCAACCAGAACAATCTTCCTGTCTGTCATCGCTTCAGGATCCAGGTTTCTGCCGGTAGGCATAGCGATAGACTTCGCTGAAGCCGAGCCTCTCGTAAAGTGCAACCGCGGCCGCATTGCAGCTTTCCACCTGAAGCCAGGCGGTGTCGGCGCCACGATGCCGCGCCCAGCGCAGGGCCGCGCGAACCACCTCTCTGCCATGCCCGTTCCGGCGCACGTCATGTCGGGTCGCCAGTTCAAAAAGCCCGGCAAGGTCATTGTCATGCACACACAGGGCTGTCGCGAGCGGCCCCGTCGCCTCGTCCTCGATGATGAAAAGTCCGTTTGGCGGCCGGATCGAACTGAGCACCTCGGTCAGACCCGCCTTGATGGACTGGGTGCGCCCATGGACGGATATGGCGGCGTCCACGTAGCGACCGATGTCCCGAACCGGCAGGTGGTCCATGCCGCCATCGATATCCAGATCGTCGATAACGCCCGTCATGACGATTGTCTCGTCGAACCTTCGCCATCCATGGGCGTCGAGGTAGGATTCGAGTTGCGGTGGCGCCAGGGGCGACTGACGGAAGACCAGTGGTCGGTCATAGGCATCGAAACGGCGCGAAGCCCGTTCGATCCGCGCTTCGATGTCGCCATGGTCGGAAGGGTCCAGAGGGTTGACCGAATTGAGCCTTTTGGACGGATGTCCGGCCGTGAGCCGGATCTGCCAACTGCCGTCATACTGGATCGAGGCTGCCGGCCAGGCTCTGAACCCGACTGCCTCAAGCCGTCTGACAATAGCAAGATTGGGCACAATTCGCTCCGGGCTCGGGGCTTCTGGGTTTTTGTCAGCTGCGGTAATCGCCATTGATTTCAACATATGCCTTCGTCAGGTCACAGGTAAAGACGCGTGCCGACCCCGAACCAATCCCGAGATCGACGCGGATCAGGATCTCCTCGCCTTGCATCACCTTCGAGGCAGCGGCTTCGCTGTAATCGGGATCCCGCTCGCCGTCGACGGCCACCCGCACGTCACCGAACCAGATCGCCAGCCGGTCGCGGTCGGCCTCTTCACCGGCCTTGCCGACGGCCATCACAACCCGGCCCCAATTGGCGTCTTCGCCTGCGACGGCTGTCTTGACCAGAGGCGAATTGGCGATCGACCGCGCGATCCTGCCGGCGGCCGCATCCGAAGCGGCCCCGTCAACCCGGATTTCGACCTGCTTGCGCGCGCCCTCGCCGTCACGGACGATCTGGATCGCGAGATCCTCCATCAACCCGGCGAGCGCATGAGCGAACTCGGCCGCCCTGGGATCATCCGGATTGGAGATGCGGCCCGCGCCGCGGCCTGCAGCGGCACCGGTTGCAAACACCATCAGCGTGTCCGACGTGGACGTGTCGCTGTCCACCGTCACGGCGTTGAAGGTCGAGCCGACGTGGCGAACCAGAAACGCCTGCAGCACTGAAGGGTCGATGTCGGCGTCCGTGGCGATGAAGGAGAGCATCGTCGCCATGTCGGGCGCAATCATCCCCGCACCCTTGGCGATACCGTTGATCGTCACGCTCACGCCATCGACAAGCGCGGTGCGCGTGGCCACTTTCGGATAGGTATCGGTCGTCATGATCGCGTTGGCCGCATCGAGCCAACGCGGCCCGCTCGCAGTTTCCGCCATCCGGTTGAGAACACCGGCGAACTTGGTCGCATCGAGCGGTTCTCCGATCACGCCGGTGGACGCCAGAAACACCTCGGTTTCCGCACAGCCCACGGCCTTGGCTGCGGCTTCGGCCGTCATCGCGGTGGCCGTACGCCCCTTCTTTCCGGTAAATGCATTGGCGTTTCCCGAATTGACCACAAGCGCCCGGGCCCTGCCGCCACCGAGATTGGCGCGGCAGAAATCGACCGGCGCAGACGGACATCGGGACGTTGTGAAGACACCGGCCACGGCCGCAGGCTGATCGAACACCATCAACATGACGTCCGTGCGGCCCTGGTACTTGATACCGGCCGCAGCCGTTTCGATGCGCACACCATCGAGAGCTGGAAGCTCCGCAAAGGCTTTGGGCGCTAGCGGTGAGATGTCGCCGGTCATAGCGGTTACCTTCGTTTCACGGAACGATGACAGGACGATACACGCCTATTGCTGGGCGCTGATCGCCTCGTAGGCGGCCTTCAGGTTTTCATCGAGCACATCGATTTCCACGGCCCCGCGTGCTTCGCGGATGAGGTCGCCATAACGTTCCCGGAGAACAAGCTGGCGAAACTGGTCGGCGACCTGCTCGAAAGGCGGCGGGGCAGCCTCGCGGCGATCCTCGACCTTGATCACATGCCAGCCGAACTGGGTCTGAACCGGTTCCTCGGCATAGGCGCCTTCCTCAAGCGCGAAAGCCGCTGCTTCGAATTCGGGAACCATCCGGCCCTTGGTGAAGTAGCCGAGATCGCCACCGTTTGCCGCACTCGGACCCGTCGAGTTTTCCTTGGCGAGTTCGGCGAAATCCTTGCCCGCATCCAGTTCGGCTATCAGGGCATTGGCCGCCTCTTCGGTCTCGACAAGGATGTGCCGGGCACTGATTTCCTCTTCAGCCGGGGTCGCCGCCACTTCTTTCTCGTAGCGTGCGCGTACATCTTCTTCCGTTATCGACTCGACAACGCCAGACCGGAAAAGCGCATTGTGAAGCGCGCGGTCGCGCTGGAAAGCCATCAGCCGCTTGAAGGATTCGGTTTCGTCAAGTTCCTCGGCCTCGGCCTTGCGGGCCAGCGCCTTGATGTCGATGACCGCTGCAAGGGCTGCGACGCGGCGCTGTTCGGCGGGCAGGTTCTCGAACTGGGGATCGAGATCGGCTTCCGCCATCTGGAGCTCGGAGATCCGGATCTCCACACCGCCAACCGTGGCCACCACAGGGTCTGCAGCATCCTGGGCGAATGCGTGCACCGGCAGGAAAGAGATGCTTGAAAGAAGGAGGGTGGCTGCGAGCTGGGATAGGCGCATGAAGGTACCTTTCATAGGGAAGGGTTATGGGAGTGGCTGCCGCTTGGGGCACAAATTTGACCACCATAAGACGGCTCCCGGCCGCCGTTGACATCGTTCAACCCCCCTCTTATCTGTCAGCCATCTGTCCGTCCAGACGGCTTTCACCCTGTGAGACTCGTCCGGGCGGCGTTTTCCAACCGCTTCACCGGCCGCATGCCAGCGCCGGTTGCCCGTCCTGCCGCACGCGCAGCCAGAAGAAAGGACCATAGCAATGGTCAAGTTTGGCGCCATCGCCAGAAAACTGTTCGGATCGTCAAATGATCGTCGCATCCGCGCCTACAGGCCGCAGGTGGACGCGATCAACGCTCTGGAGCCCGAACTGGCCGCACTGAGTGATGCGGATCTGGCGGCCCGGACGGTTCAGTTCCGGGAACAGATCGCCAACGGCGCCAAGATCGACGACCTCCTCGTCCCCGCCTTCGCGACGGTGCGCGAGGCAGCAAGACGCGCAATCGGTCTGCGGCCATTCGACGTCCAGCTGATCGGCGGCATGATCCTTAACGAGAATTCCATTGCCGAAATGAAGACCGGCGAAGGCAAGACGCTGGTCGCCACCCTCCCCGTCTACCTCAACGCCCTGTCGGGTGATGGCGTGCATGTGGTGACCGTCAACGACTATCTGGCCCGTCGCGATGCGGAGTGGATGAGCCAGATTTACGGTTTTCTCGGCATGACCACCGGCATCATCGTTCACGGCATGGACGATAAGGAGCGGAGAGACGCCTACGCCTGCGATATCACCTATGCGACCAACAACGAACTCGGCTTCGACTATCTCCGCGACAACATGAAATACGACCGCGCGCAGATGGTTCAGCGCGGCCACAATTATGCGATCGTTGACGAGGTCGATTCCATCCTGATCGACGAGGCCCGCACGCCACTGATCATTTCGGGCCCCCTCGACGACCGTTCCGATCTCTACAACAGCATCGACACCCTGATCCAGAAGCTCGAACCCGATGATTACGAGATCGACGAAAAGCAGCGTTCGGCGACCTTCACCGAGGCCGGCACCGAGAAGCTTGAGGCAATGCTGTCCGAAGCGGACATGCTCAAGGGCGAATCGCTCTACGACGTCGAAAACGTCGCCGTGGTCCATCACATCAACAATGCGCTGAAGGCCCACCGGCTGTTCACCCGCGACAAGGACTACATCGTTCGCAATGACGAGATCGTCATCATCGACGAGTTCACTGGCCGCATGATGCCGGGCCGCCGGTTCTCGGAGGGCCAGCACCAGGCGCTGGAGGCCAAGGAGGGCGTCTCCATTCAGCCTGAGAACCAGACCCTGGCCTCGATCACCTTCCAGAACTATTTCCGGATGTACTCCAAGCTCGCCGGCATGACCGGCACCGCGGCCACTGAAGCCGAGGAGTTCGGCAACATCTATGGCCTCGACGTCGCCGAGGTTCCCACCAATGTCCCGATCGCCCGTATCGACGAGGATGACGAGGTCTACCGCACGGTCGAAGAAAAATACGAGGCCATCGCCGCCGACATCAAGCAGGCCCGCGAGCGGAATCAGCCGGTTCTGGTTGGAACGACCTCTATCGAGAAATCCGAACTTCTCGCGGAAATGCTCCGCAAGCACGGCCTGAACGACTTCAACGTCCTCAACGCCCGGTATCACGAGCAGGAAGCCTACATCGTCTCCCAGGCCGGTGTTCCCGGAGCGATCACGATTGCGACGAACATGGCAGGCCGCGGAACCGATATCCAGCTTGGCGGCAATGCCGACATGCGCGTCGCCCAGGAACTCGAGGACCTGCCCGAAGGGACCGAGCGCGACAAGCGGGAGCAGGAAATCCGGGCCCAGGTCCAGGCTCTCAAGGAAGAGGCGCTTGCCGCCGGCGGCCTTTACGTTCTGGCCACGGAACGCCACGAGAGCCGCCGCATCGACAACCAGTTGCGCGGTCGCTCCGGCCGGCAGGGCGACCCCGGCCGCTCAAAGTTCTTCCTCTCCCTTCAGGATGACCTGATGCGCATCTTCGGCTCCGACCGCATGGACGGAATGCTCAAGTCGCTTGGCCTGAAGGAAGGCGAGGCAATCGTCCACCCCTGGATCAACAAGGCTCTGGAGCGCGCCCAGAAAAAGGTCGAGGCGCGCAACTTCGACATACGCAAGAACCTGCTGAAGTTCGACGATGTGATGAACGACCAACGCAAGGTCGTCTTCGAGCAGCGCAAGGAACTGATGGACGCGGAATCGATCTCCGAGACCATCGCCGACATGCGCCAGGAAGTGATCGACAATCTGGTCAATCTGCATATCCCGGAACGGGCCTATGCCGAACAGTGGAACGTCACCGAACTCAAGAAGGGCGTCGAAGCCTATCTCAACCTCAGCCTCCCGATCGAGGAATGGGCCGCCGAGGAAGGCATCGCCGAGGACGACATTCGCGCAAGGATTACCGAGGCGGCGGACAAGCTTGCAGCCGAACGGGCCGAGCGCTTTGGACCCGAAGTCATGACCTATGTCGAGAAATCGGTTGTGCTTCAGACACTTGACCATCTCTGGCGGGAGCATCTGGTCAATCTCGACCATCTTCGTTCGGTTGTCGGTTTCAGGGGCTATGCCCAACGCGACCCGCTTCAGGAATACAAATCGGAAGCATTCGAACTGTTCCAGGCACTGCTTGCCAATCTCCGTCAGGCGGTGATGGCGCAGCTTATGCGTGTCGAGATCGTCCGCGAGGCAGCCGCCTCTCCGGAACCCGAATTGCCGGAGGGCATGGAAGGCCATCATATCGATGCGCGCACCGGTCGAGACGAGTTCGACACTGCGCCGAACCACGACATCGTTGGTGTCGTGGCGCCGGAAGACCGCAATCCCGACGACCCGACGTCCTGGGGCAAGGTGGGCCGCAATGAAGCCTGCCCTTGCGGATCGGGCAAGAAATACAAGCACTGCCACGGCGCCTTCTAAGCAGCCCGCAGAAGCCCGCGCGGCATTTCAACATCCGAATTTCATTGCAGGATTTCAGCTTGGGGCCGCAATTGCGGCCCTTTTCACGTCCCGATGCGCACTGGAAAAGCATGCTGCGCATCGCAGGCGCGATCACGGTCGCTCATTGTCCCGATCAAACCGTTTCTTAACGTCGTCGTGCCAGATTGCCGACAGGACACGGATCTGGAATGTGAACATGACGTTGATCGATACTGCCGGCAAGGTTCTGCCGCCGCGCTTCGCCGCACGGCTGCAGCCGGCCGTTCAACGCCTGTCGGCAACCCTTTCGGCAACGGATGAGACAAGCCAGGCCCAGCGCATGGCGATGATCGCTTTCGCGATCCGCATCATCAGCGCAGCCATTGCCTTCGTCTCACAGATCATTCTTGCCCGTATGATGGGCGATTTCGAGTACGGCGTTTTCGTGTTCGTCTGGGTCATCGCGATCATTCTGGGAAACCTGTCCTGTCTCGGTTTCCACACCGCGGTCATCCGCTTCCTGCCGCAATACCGGACCGAGGGCGCCGAAGACGCGATACTCGGCCTCGCCGCAACGGCGCGTATCTTTGCGATGGTCTCGGCCACGCTGATCGCCATCACCGGTATCGCAATGCTCTACATGCTGGGGGATCGCATCGAGGAGCATTATGTGCAGCCCCTCTTCGTGGCAGCCTTTGCCTTGCCGATGATCGCGCTCGGCGATGTTCTGGACGGCACCGCACGCGCCAACGGATGGCCGGTTCACGCGCTGAGCCCCACTTACATCGTCCGTCCACTCCTGATCCTCTGTTTCGTGGCGCTTGCAATCGGCATGGGCCAGATTGCGGATGCGAACACCGCCATTATCGCTACCCTCGCCGCCGCCTACACCACGACAGTGGCGCAGTTTCTTGTCGTCACCGGCAAGCTGCGAAATCGCTTCTCCAGCCGCGGAATCGAGATCCATTTCCGGACCTGGCTTCTCGTCGCCTTCCCGATCTTCCTGATCGAGGGCTTCTATTTCATGCTGACCAATGCTGACGTGATCGTCGTCGGTATCTATCTGCCGCCGGAAAAGGTGGCCGTCTATTTCGCCGCCGCGAAAACGATGGCGCTGGTTCATTTCGTCTACTTCGCGGTCAAGGCCGCGGCGGCACAGCGGTTTTCGGCGCTTGTCTCTGCCGGTGACCGTGCGGAGCTCGCGGGCTTCACCCGCCAGACCACACGATGGACTTTCTGGCCGTCCCTGATCGTTGGCGGGCTCGTGGTCGCGGCGGGACCGTTCCTTCTCTCATTGTTCGGGCCGAGTTTTGCCGATGGTCATGTCGTCATGGTGGTTCTGTTTGTGGGGATCTTGGCCAAGGCGATGATCGGCCCGGGTGAAGTGCTGCTGACCATGGCTGGCGAACAGAAAATTTGCGCCGCGATCTATGCCTTCGCGCTGGCCGCTAATCTCGGTCTCAACGTTCTTCTCATCCCTGAATGGGGATTGCTTGGCGCAGCCACTGCAACCGCCGCGGCCATGGCGGTAGAGGCCATCCTGCTACATGTCGTCATCCGCCGGAAGCTGGGGATCGTCATGTTCATCGCCGCAGGCAAGACAGCGCCGCTTCCGGTCCAAGCCGAAGGGGGGCGTTGAGAGATGGCGTCCAGCCCCATTGTCCAGGAAAGTGTCGCGAGCCAGGCCAACACCATGATCGGCGAACTTGCCGACATCGAGGCCGCCCGGCCCGTCCCCGAAACCGATATCGAAGTCGGCCGTCCGGGACGGCGGCTGACGATCTATCACGCGCGCGCCGGTTATGAACTTCAGGAGGAACTCGACTTTCTGACTAACCGGGCGCTTGAGCCCAATGTCTTCTTCTCCGGACGGTTTCTTGCCCCGGCCATGCCACGCCTTGAAGACCGGATCATCCGGTTGATGGTGATGCGCGACGAAGATGAAAATCGCTCGCGCATGCGCCTTCTGCTTCCTTTCTCGGTCGAAAAACCAGGGTTTTCCGTCGGAGCTTCGATCATCCGTGCCTGGTCCAATCCCTTCGGCCCCCTGGGCACGCCCCTTCTCGACCGGGAGGACGCGGCCGAGACGCTCGACAACATGCTCGAAGCCCTGGGGCGCCCCGAAGCCGGCCTGCCCGGCATTCTGGTCCTTCCGGACATGCAGCTGGACGGACCCGTAGCCCGCCTGCTTCGCGCCGTGGCCTTGGGCCGGAACCTTTCCATCGAGGAGACCGGAAAGGTCGACCGGCCCTTTCTTCAGAGCGATCTCGATGCCGATGCCTATCTGACCAGGTCGATATCGCGCCACCATCGCCATGAAATGCGTCGGCAATGGCGGCGTCTCTCCGAGCACGGCGAGTTGAGTTACATTGTCGCCCGTCAGCCAGAGGAGATTCGGCATCACCTCGAGGAATTTCTGACGCTTGAGGATTCGGGCTGGAAGGGTCGCCGGAGAACGGCGATGGTCGCGGATCGATACCGCGCCGCCTTTGCCCGCGAAGCCATCAACAGTCTTGCCGAAACCGACAGCGTCCGCATTCATACACTATCGCTCGATGGCGAGGCTATCGCCTCCATGATCGTGTTCATCTCCTCCGGCGAGGCCTGGACATGGAAGACTGCCTTCGATGAAAAATGGGCTCGCTATTCGCCGGGCAAGCTGCTCGTCGACCGGCTCACCGAATGGCATCTCGACGACCTCAACATCCACCGCACGGATTCCTGCGCCGTCCCCGATCATCCGATCATGAGCCGCCTGTGGAGCGAACGTGTCTCAATGGGCACGATGATCATCGGCCTCGACCCCGGTCGCGACCGCGATGTCCGGCAGGTCGCGACACAACTTCACATCTACCGCAACACCCGCAACATGGCGCGTCTGTTGCGCGAGAAAATACGCGGAATGGCGCGGCGGTAGGAACCTCCAGACGAGGGCTCGAACCGCGGTCGCGCCTGAACAGCCAAATCAGTCTGTCGGAACATCGCTGGATCCCGCCGATTCTGCGATTGCCCGGTTCCTGAGAAGCCGACGCACAACCTTGCCGGTCGTGGTCAGCGGCAACTGGTCCACGAATTCGATCTCACGGGGATACTCATGGGCGGAAAGGCGCGTCTTGACCCATTCACGGATAGAGTCCGACAGCGCATCGTCCACGACGGTTCCCGGCACCGGCACCACATAGGCCTTGACGATCTCGGTGCGCACCGTGTCAGGCTTTCCGACTGCTGCGGCCAGCGCCACGGACGGATGACCTGCAAGGCAGTTCTCGATCTCTCCCGGCCCGATCCGGTAGCCCGAGGAGGTGATCACGTCATCGTCACGCCCGAAGAACGATACATAACCCTCTTCATCGCGCACCCCCTGGTCCCCGGTCAACATCCAGTCGCCGATGAACTTGGCGTCGGTCGCCTCAGGATTGTTCCAGTAGCCAAGAAACATCACCGGATCCGGTCGCTTCACGGCGATCTGCCCCGACTTGCCATCCGGCATGACCGCACCGTTGTCATCGATGATCGCCACCTCATGGCCCGGAACCGCCTTGCCTATCGCGCCGGCGCGGCTCACCCCCACACCGGCCATCGAGGCCAGAACCAGATTGCATTCCGTCTGGCCGTAGAACTCGTTGATGGTCAGGCCCAGCACCCGTTTCGACCATTCATAGGTTTCCTGACCGAGCGATTCGCCCCCGGAACCAACGGTGCGCAAATCCAGCTTGTAACGCGCCAGCGGGTCGGAAACGGTGCGCATGATCCGGAGCGCTGTGGGCGGGATGAATGCATTGCGAACCTTCATTTCCGCCATGATGCGGTAGGCCAGTTCCGGATCGAACTTCTGGGCCGGCGAGGAAACAACCGGCACGCCGAGAAGCAGACCCGGCAAGAGAACGTTGAGAAGGCCTCCCGCCCAGGCCCAGTCCGCCGGCGTCCACAATTTGTCGCCGGGCCGAGGCATGAACTCATGGTGCATCTGCACGCCGGGAATGTGCCCGATCAGCACGCGATGACCATGCAAGGCTCCTTTCGGCGCGCCCGTTGTGCCGGAAGTGAAGATCATCATCGCCGGATCATCGGCCCGGGTCCGCTCTGCATTGAACCTGTCCGGATGTGCATTCTCGAGGGCTTCGAAGTCATGCCCGCCTTGCGGATCCGGAGATGTTGTGATCACCGCCTTGAGATCGCCGGGCGCCTCGGCAATCGAGGCGATCTTGTCGCGTCCGTCCGGTGTCGTGATCAGCACTTTGGCACCGGAAGCGGTCAATCTGTGTTCGATGGCCTCAACCCCGAACAGGAGAGCCAGCGGCACGGCGATCGCGCCAAGCTTGTAAACCGCGACATGGGCAATTGCGGTATGAAACCCCTGCGGCAGCATCAGCGCCACCCGATCACCGCGTGTGACCCCGAGCGATCTGAGCGCATTTGCAAAGGCATTGGAACGCCGGGCCAGGTCGGCATAGCTCAATCGTGCCGGCGCACCGTCCGGATTGAAATGCTCGAGACAGATCCGTTGCGGATCCCGCGCGGCCCAGTCGTCGGAAACGGCAACGCCGATATTGAAGAACTCCGGCACATTCCATTTGAAACGTGATCCGATGGCCGCGAGTGTCCGGCCTTCTGGCAGCAGCATGTGCGCAAATCCCCGATTCTGATCAGCCCCGAATATCATCGGGCAGTGTCGTCCCGCGCCCAGTCAGTTACCAAGGCTCGGCAACACTGAGTGATATCAGGCGCAGGGCCCGGACAGAAGGGATTTGACGTCCTGCAAATGCAGCGTGACGGTGGTCGGTCTGCGAATGGAAAAGAGACCCCACCGACATGCGGGGGATGCCGATCAAAATCCCGCAATTCATGACATGAAGAAGCGAGTGGTGCCCCCTTCCGGACTCGAACCGGAACTCCTTTCGGAACCGCATTTTGAGTGCGGCGCGTCTACCAATTCCGCCAAAGGGGCTTTCACTCTGTTCGTCCAATATTCTGCCGTGGCCCGCCGGTCAAGTCGCATGATCGCACTGATTCCGACGGTCGTTTGCGTTCGAAGCCCGGTCTCCCGATCAATGCCATCCCCGAGCCGGTGGTGGTATCGAAGACGATGGATTGGAGTGGCCGGCTCTGCTATGACCCTGCTCGAGAATTGCGGCACATCAGGATTTTGTCACCCATGAGCGAAGATCAGCCATCCCAGTCCCCGGCCGGAGCGCTGTCGAAGATCGAGACAATCCTTCGTCCGCATCTCGCGTCTTCCGGGTCGGGTGGCAAAGCGACCATCACGCTGGGAACGCTCTCGGATCTGATGGAAGAGCGCGCCTTCGGGTTGCTGCTTCTGGTGCTGGCTCTGCCCTGCTGCCTTCCCTTCGTTTATCTTCTGCCGCAACTGGTCGCCCTGCCCATGGTGGTTCTCGCAGCACAAATGGCTGCTGGACGGCGCGCACCGTGGCTGCCTGAAACGCTTCGCAAACGGCAACTGCCCGTGGCCGGGCTGCTCGATGTCGTGGCTCGGGCTAAGCGCTACGGCGGCTGGCTCGAGCAACTCGCCCATCCGCGCCTTTCGGGCCTTGCAGGCGATCGTTCTGCCCGCATCCTCGGCGCACTTCTGGTGGTTCCATGCCTGTCCATACTGGTTCCGCTGCCGCTCACCAATACGGTCCCCGGCATCGGCGTCGCGCTCGCCGCGATCGGATTGATCGAACGCGACGGACTTTTCGTCATCCTCGGGCTGATCACCGGGCTCGTCTGGGTGGCAATCCTGGTTATCGGAGGACCTGCCCTGATCTATTTCCTCGTCAATTTCATTCTGGCGCGCGGCGCGTCCGCCTGATCCTCACCACCCCCGGACCGGCACCACTTTTTCGACACCATTTCAGCGGAAGCCTGAACAGGACACATCACCTTACGGAGCCCTCCCATGCTCACTGCAAATGCCCGAAACGAGCGCACCCTGTATGCTGTCATCCTGACCGTCGCGATGGCCGCGGTCGTCGGTTCCGCGCTCGCCTTCGAGCATATCGGCGGTTACATCCCCTGCGCCCTGTGCCTCACCCAGCGCACGCCCTATTACATCGGCGCGCCGCTGATGCTTGTGGCGGCAGTCCTGTCATACGCCGGCGGTCCGGCATGGCTTGTGCGGGGCTTGCTGACCGTCGGCGGCCTACTGATGCTCTATGGCATGGTTCTCGGCATCTATCATTCCGGCGTCGAATGGAAATGGTGGGACGGACCTGCCGGCTGCGCCACCTCGGCCGACGCAGTCACCACAGATGCGGGATCGCTGCTTGGCGACCTCAGTTCGAAAAAGCCGCCATCCTGCGATGCGGCGGCGCTGAGGGTGCTCGGCCTTTCATTTGCCGGATGGAATGTCCTTGCAAGTGCCGCTCTTGCCGCCGTCGCCGCGCGCGCGGCCGCGATCCGTGGCTGAAAGAGGCAGCCGGCCAAGGCTCAAGCTTTAGCGCTTGGGGCTCAGATATCAGGGCTGCAGTTCGACGTCCCAGTAGAGATAGTCCATCCAGCTTTCATGCAGGAAGTTGGGCGGGAACATCCGGCCGTTGTTGTGCAGATCCTGCACGTTCGGGCGATAGGGCTTCTGTTGCGGAATCATGCCTGCGTCCTTCGGCATCGCGCCGCCCTTTTTCAGGTTGCAGGGCGAACAGGCCGCGACGACGTTCTCCCAGGTGGTTTCTCCACCGCATCGGCGCGGGATCACATGGTCGAACGTCAGTTCATTGGGCGAACCGCAATACTGGCATTCGAACCGGTCGCGCAGGAACACGTTGAACCTTGTGAAGGCCGGATACCTTGAAGGTTTGATATAGGTCTTGAGGCAGACAACGCTTGGCACCCGCATCGAAAAGCTCGGTGAGGAAACCTCCTGATCGTACTCCGCAACGATCTGGACCCTGTCGAGAAAGACAGCCTTGATCGCATCCTGCCATGACCAGAGAGACAGGGGATAATAGCTTAGGGGACGATAGTCGGCGTTGAGGACCAACGCCGGCAGCGACTGAGGGGATACAAAAATCGTCAAAGGGCTCTCCAGAGCGATTCGGCATCTAACGGCTTTATATTAGGCTGGACGTGACAAGATTGTGAAGCGCCTCGATGGTTATGCCTGAAACAGCCCGCTCATCCGGCAATGGGGACCGCATCGCGGCGCACGACGGCCGCATAGTAAGCCCACAGCAGACGGGCAGCCACGCCACGCCACGGGCTCCATTGTTCGGCCAGTCGATAGAGAGCGCGCGGCGTCGGCCTTTCACCAAGCTCCAGCGAATGCGCCGCAGCAGCCTGCAAAGCCACATCGCCGGCGGGAAACACATCCGGATGGCCGGCACAGAAAAGCAGATAGACTTCCGCCGTCCATGGCCCGACACCCTTGATACCGGTCATCGCGGCAATCGCCGCGCGTCCATCCGTCGCGCAAAGCTGCTCCAGATCGAGCTCCCCGGCGAGAACCGCTTCAGCCGTACGGTGAAGCGTTTCGGCCTTGGCCCGCGACAAACCGGCCCCGGCGAGCGCCTCTGGCGACAGTCTGAGGACGGCTTGCGGAGTGATCTCCCCCGCCACCGCCTGCAGTCGCCGCCACAATGCGTTGGCGCTCGCCTTGGAAACCATCTGCGACAGGATGATCTCGGCAAGGGCGGCAAATCCGGGAGGTTGCCGTCTCAGAGGTACAGGCCCGGCAAGCGCCATAACCCGCTCCAGCCGGGGATCGATCCGGGCCAAGGCACGGAGACCGTCTTCAACATCCACCGCGTTTTCTATCAGACGCATCCACGATCCCCTCTTCCCGGGTCCGATTGGCTCCGGCATCAGGTGACGGGCCCGGTGAAAAATGACATGAAACACCATGCACGTCGCCACGACCACCACAAACAGCGAGACCCGGGTTCAGACGGTTCGCTTCGCGCCGAGCCCGAACGGTCTGTTGCACCTTGGCCATGCCAGATCGGCGCTTCTCAACTGGCGCTTTGCCAAGGCCTGCGGCGGACGGTTCCTGCTTCGGATCGAGGACATCGACACAACCCGGGCGCGTCCCGAATTCGAACGGGCCATCAGCGAGGATCTCGGCTGGCTGGGGATTGAGTGGCCTGAGCCGCCGCGGCGTCAATCGGAACACTTTGCCGACTATCGCGAAGCCCTGGCGGAACTGAAGAAGCTCGATCTCGTCTATCCCGCGTTCATGAGCCGTGCCGAAGCGGCCGGCCACATTCGCGAAGCTGAATCGGGCGGCAAGACCTGGCCGAGAGATCCCGACGGAGCTCCGCTTTATCCTTCGAAGGACCGCAATCTTGGCAATACGGAACGAAGACGCCGGATCGAACGCGGCGACCCGCACAGCTGGCGGCTCGACATGCAGGTGGCATTGAACGGGCTTCAGGCGCCTCTCACCTGGCGGGAGACCGGAACAGGGCCCTCGGGACAAACCGGTCAGATCATCGCCGACCCCGGCGCCTGGGGCGACGTGATCCTCGCCCGCCGCGACGTCCCGTCAAGCTACCACCTTGCCGTTACCGTGGACGACGCGCTGCAGGAGATTACCACGGTCATCCGAGGTCACGATCTTTTTGCCGCCACTTCCGTTCATCGGCTGCTGCAGACGCTGTTGGGCCTGCCCGCCCCAGCCTATCTCCATCATGACCTCGTGCGCGACAAAACCGGACGCAAGCTGTCGAAAAGCGACGGCGATGTTTCGCTGGCTTCGTTGAGGCAAAAAGGGCTGGGTCCGGAGGAGATCGCCCGCATGGCGGGTCTGGACTGATGTAGCCAAAAAATCAGGTGGGCCTGACCAGCCGTTTGAAAACCGCCAGAACGAACAGGATGGCAAAGGCGACCGCTGCCGCTGCGGGGATTATCATGACGCTCGGCACCCTTCCGATCGGTATGTAATCGACGATGTTCAATCCGACAGCAAAGCCGGTCAACAACACCAGCATGTTGCCGACGACACCGAATCCCAGCTCACCCAGCAAGGTGTTCATCGCGTTTCCGACGAAGAAGGATGCGGCGACCGATACGGCGATGAACATCCAGATAGCGTCGGAGGTAAGCCCTGCAAACATGTCCTTTCTCCTCTACATGTGTTGGTCCGACCCCGGCCCTTCATGGGCCGAGGCGTGCCGGTGAATCCGGAAACCGACCGCGATTCGGGTCCGCGTCACGACGGGTCGGGGCCCGCGCCAGACATCGGGCGTGTCATAACATGGTAAATTCGCAGACGGCGCGAAGCCTCCAAACGCGGCTAACGCTTAACCATCACTCCGCCGGAACCTGCTTCGTTTCGGCACGGTTGCGCGCCTTGAGAATGGCGGCGTTTATCTCCGCCCCGAGAATGAAGATGGCGGCAATGATGTAGAGGAACACGAGCGCGATCATGATCGAGGCGAGGCCGGCATAGGTCGAGACATAGGTGGCGAACTCCTTGAGATAGCTCGCAAACATCAATGCGCCTGCCATCCAGGCCACCAGCGTCAGCCCGATCCCGGGGATCACGTCATAGAGACTGCGGCGCCCGGCCGGCAGCCACAAATGGGAGACGACCAGCCCGATCACCAGAACTGTCGCGGCAATCAGGATACGCCAGTTGTCCACCGTTGAAATCATGGCGTCCATCCAGGGCGCAAACTGCCGCGCCAGCTTGAGCGCCAGAGGAGCAAGGACCAGGAGAAAGCTGATCGCCATGATCACCATCACGGCAAGCAATACGAACAGCAGACTCTGGGTTCTGGTAACGTACCATGCCCGGGTTTCGGTTACCCGGTAGGCGCGGTTGAGCGACACCCGCAACGCCTCCACCCCGTTTGTCGAGAAGAAGGCGGCCGCGAGCACCGACAAAGTCAGCAGCCCGCCGCGCTCGACGGTAAGCACGTTGATCACTTCACCCGCAATCGGCGCGGCGATCGATTCCGGCCAGGTGTCGAAGATCAGGTGCGAGGCGGTTTCGGCATAGGCGTTGGCGCCGAGAAAACTGGCAAGCGAAGTGCCGAAGATCATGAAGGGGAAGAGAGCCATCAGAATTGAAAGCGCGACATGGCTGGCCATGGCCCAGCCGTCATCATTGTTGAAATGGGTCACCGCGTCCCAGATTATGGATCGTGTGCGCTTCACGCCGTGCTCCTGCCCTGCCGGTATTCTCGGTTGCCCGAGATTGTCAGCCAACCCTAATTATGGGATTTGAAACGCGGCTGAAACAGGGGCTCGCCAAACAATGGCCGATCGACCGCACAAAAGGACAATCCTCGTCACAGGTTGCTCAAGCGGAATTGGCGCCTATTGCGCCCGGGCGCTCAATACCGAAGGCTGGCTGGTGGTTGCCTCGGCACGCACCGAAGACGATCTCCGGAAGCTCCGTGAGGACGGACTTGAAGCCTTCTATCTCGACTACTCGGACGACCGGAGCATCCGGGATTTCTTTGACAACGCGATGGCGGTCACCGGCGGCACGTGCGATGCGCTGTTCAACAATGGCGGATACGGTCAGGTCGGCGCCGTCGAGGACGTGCCGGTTGAAGCGCTTCGGGCCCAGTTCGAAGCGAATGTTTTCGGCTGGCACCAGTTGACAAGGCTTGTTCTTCCGGTGATGCGCCGCGCCGGTCACGGTCGCATCGTTCAGTGCTCATCGATCCTGGGCCTGGTGCCGATGCGTTTCCGCGGTGCATACAATGCGTCAAAACATGCGCTTGAAGGCCTGTCGGTCACGCTCGCGCTGGAACTGGAAAACACCGGCATCCATGTCAGCCTCATCGAACCCGGCGCCATCGACACCGAGTTCAGGTCCAATGCACTTACCCATCTTCACCGCAACATAGACATTGAGAACTCCGTGCATCGCGATGATTACAAGGCCCAGTTGCGCCGGCTTGATCAGGCCCTGACATCCGGCAAGCGTCGGCTGGGGCCCGAAGCGGTACACGCCGTCTTGCGTCATGCCTTGACCTCGCCCCGTCCGCGCTACCATTACCCGGTGACGCGGGAGGCAAGAATCGGCGTCATCGCCCGCCGTTTGCTGCCTTCGCGCTGGTTCTATCCCTTTCTGGCGCGGCAGGACTAGACCCACTGCCCAAGCCGCATCGAATGGACTTGGCGCCAATCCACGCTAGGTTCCCCTCCCATACACACCCGTTTCAAGGATCTTCTCTGATGTCGTCCGTTACCTACGTTCTCTCCATCATCGCAATGCTCGCCGTTGCAGCGGTTCTCGTGCGCGGATTGGTCAACATGGCCCGCGGCGGATCGGGCAATCTTTCCAACAAGCTCATGCAGGCGCGCGTTCTGCTGCAATTCGTCGCGGTCGTGCTCATCGTCGCGACACTCTGGCTGACGGGCGGCGGACGGTAGAAACAACCCCCGGCATTCTATCAAAGGGTTCTCACCATGGTAAAACTCAACAAGATCTACACCCGGACCGGAGATGACGGCACAACCGGCCTCGTCGCCGGCGACCGCAGGCCGAAATACGATCTGCGGGTGGAGGCCTATGGCACTATTGACGAGACCAATGCCGTCATCGGTGTCGCGAGGCTTCATACATCCGAAATGCCCGAACTCGATGCCATGCTGATGCGCATCCAGAACGACTGCTTCGACCTTGGCGCCGACCTTGCAACGCCCGACACGGGCGAAAAGCCCGAATACGAGCCGCTGCGCATCGTTGACGCGCAGGTTGACCGGATCGAAACCGACATCGACACGCTGAATGACGATCTCGAACCGCTCAAGTCCTTCGTCCTGCCAGGCGGCAGCGAAGCCGCCGCCCATCTCCATGTCGCCCGGACGGTGGCGAGACGCGCGGAACGCCTGATTGTCGAACTCGCGGACAGGGAGGATGAGGTCGTGAGTTCGGCCGCGATCCGTTTCATCAACCGGCTTTCGGATTTCCTCTTTGTCGCCGCCCGCTGGGTCAACGACCGGGGAAGAGCGGATGTACTTTGGGTTCCGGGAAAAAACCGCTAGGCTGGCTTTGCAGCGCTTGACAGCCGCCCGAGCCAGCTAGGAGCCCGACAATGTTCATACCGCTTCACGACTCCAACAATCTCAAGCATATCCGTCTGCAGTGGGTGACGCTGTCCCTGATCGGGCTCAACGTGCTTGTGTGGGCCTTTACCGAGTTGGTTGGAACCGAAAGCGATGTCGTCACGGCGGCGGTTCTGGGGTTCGGATTCATACCCTCCGTGGTCAATGACTATGCCGAGCTTCCGCCCTCGCTGGTGTTGATCAACGAGAATGCCACCTATGTAACCTACAGCTTCCTCCACGGCGGACTGCTGCACCTCGGCTCGAACATGCTGTTCCTGTGGGTGTTCGGCGACAATGTGGAAGACGCGATGGGGCATTTCAGGTTCCTGGTTTTCTATCTTGTCTGTGCGGCCGCGGGCGCCTTTGCCCATGCACTCCTGCTGCCCGAGTCCGAAAACCCTTTGATCGGCGCTTCCGGTGCGGTTGCGGGCGTCGTTGCCGCCTATCTGATGCTCCACCCGAGAGTGCGGGTATGGATTCTTGCGCTTGGCCGCATCCCGCTTCCATTGCCGGCCTACATTCCGCTCGTTCTGTGGATCGTCTATCAGTTCTTCATGGTCGTGGCGGATATTGGCGGCGAGATATCCTGGGCCGCCCATGTAGGCGGCATCGTCGCCGGGGCAATTCTGGTTCTCGTGTTCCGCCGCTCCGGCGTGCCGCTGTTCGACCGTCGAATCGAAACCCCGAAAGCCGTGGTCCACAAGAACGAAACGCCGCCACCACCGAAACCTGCTGCCGCTCCGCCAAAATGGGGGCGATGAGCACTTAACGGAATCTCGTCACCGGAATTGACGCGAACGTAAACGTCAGCTATTTCGCGTCGCAAAATCTCCTGTGCGGTCGCGATTGAATTTGGGGGAAATTCGCGTATCCATGTCGCCAATCGGCTATCCGGTTGGCGTCGGGAGAGGCAAGATCGGGAAATTCGTCTGATCCCCGGTCATCCGGTTGGTCGGAATGCGGTCGAAACAGTGAGGCCCAGCAAAGTGAGGAAGACAGACCTATGAAGATTCTTGTGCCGGTCAAACGTGTTGTTGACTACAATGTGAAGATCCGGGTCAAACCCGATGGCAGCGGCGTTGATCTCGCCAACGTCAAGATGTCGATGAACCCGTTTGACGAGATCGCGGTCGAGGAAGCGCTGCGACTCAAGGAATCCGGCAAGGCGACGGAAGTCGTGGCTGTGTCGATCGGGCCGGCAAAATCCGAAGAGACGCTGCGCACCGCACTCGCCATGGGCGCCGACCGGGCTATCCTGGTCGAGGCCGAAGGCGCGGTGGAGCCGCTTGCCGTGGCCAAGATCCTCAAGGGCGTCGCCTCCGAGGAAAACCCTGACCTGATGATCCTGGGCAAGCAGGCGATCGACGACGATGCCAACCAGACCGGTCAGATGCTTGCGGCCCTGCTCGGCTGGAGCCAGGCGACCTTTGCCTCCAAGCTCGAGATCGGCGAAGGCAGTGCCGACGTCACCCGTGAGGTCGATGGCGGCCTGCAGACGATCTCGGTCAAGCTTCCCGCCATCGTGACCACCGACCTTCGCCTCAACGAGCCGCGCTACGCTTCGCTGCCCAACATCATGAAGGCCAAGAAGAAGCCGCTCGACAAGAAGACCCCCGGCGACTACGGCGTCGATACCGCGGCCCGGCTGGAAGTCCTCAAGACCGAGGAGCCCGGCGGCCGCAAGGCGGGTGTCAAGGTCGGCTCCGTGGCCGAACTGGTGGACAAGCTCAAGAACGAAGCAGGCGTGCTGTAAGCGCGGGAAAGGAACACAGGATCAATGACCATTCTCATTGTCGCCGAACACGACCACGCCTCGCTCTCCGAGCAGACGGCAAAGGCGCTCACAGCCGCAAGCCAGATCGGTGGCGACGTCCACATTCTGGTGGCCGGCAAGGACGCGAAGGCCGCTGCCGATGCTGCCGCAAAACTCGAAGGCGTCGCCAAGGTGCTGCATGCCGAGGGTGACGAATACGCCAACCGGCTTGCCGAGCCGCTCGCCGACCTCGTTGTTTCGCTTGCCGGCGACTACGACACGCTGATGGCGCCCGCCACCACCGGCGGCAAGAACGTCATGCCGCGGGTCGCCGCCCTGCTCGACGTGATGCAGGTCTCAGACATCATCGAGGTGATCTCGGACGACACGTTCAAGCGCCCGATCTATGCAGGCAATGCGCTCCAGACGGTTCGCTCCACCGATGCCAAGCGGGTCATCACCGTGCGCACGGCCTCCTTTTCGGCAGCCGGAGAAGGCGGTTCGGCCAGCGTCGAAACCGTCAAGTCGGCCGGAGATCCGGGTCTTTCCTCCTTCATCAAGGACGCCATCGCCGAAAGCGATCGTCCGGAGCTGACATCGGCGAAGGTGATCATTTCCGGCGGCCGCGCATTGGGGTCTTCCGAGAAATTCCAGGAAGTCATCCTCCCGGTCGCCGACAAGCTCGGCGCCGCCGTTGGCGCATCCCGCGCAGCCGTCGATGCGGGCTATGCTCCGAACGACTGGCAGGTGGGCCAGACCGGCAAGGTGGTCGCCCCGGAACTCTACATCGCCTGCGGCATTTCCGGCGCCATCCAGCACCTTGCAGGAATGAAGGACTCCAAGATCATCGTGGCCATCAACAAGGACGAGGAAGCCCCGATATTCCAGGTCGCCGACTACGGCCTTGTCGCGGATCTGTTCGAGGCTCTCCCGGAGCTTGAAAAGGCCCTGTAAACGGGCAATATGCGAAGCTGAGAAACGTGGCCGGGCTGGACGTCTCCATCCCGGCCATTTAGTGTGCCCTCATCGGATGCGGCCGGTCCGAAGTGCCGGCAGGCACCGAGAAATTCAGTCAGGCGGAAACCATGGGAAACCAGATCAAAAGTGTCGGCATCATTGGCGCAGGTCAAATGGGAGGCGGCATCGCCCATGTCTGCGCCATGGCCGGCTACGATGTTCACGTTCACGATGTTTCCGACGACGGGCTGCAGTCGATGCTCGCCACCATCAGCGGCAATCTCGCACGCCAGGTCGCTTCGGGGAAAACCACCGAAGCGGACCGCGATGCGGCCCTCGGCCGCATCGGTCTGGAGAGGCAGGTCGAAGGCCTTGCCGGCATGGATCTGGTGATCGAGGCCGCGACCGAGGATGAAACGGTCAAGCGCAAGATCTATCAGCAGCTCTGCCCGATCCTCAATCCTGAGGCAATCCTTGCGACCAACACCTCCTCGCTTTCGATAACCCGGCTGGCGTCGACGACCGACCGGCCGGAGCGCTTCATCGGCATCCATTTCATGAACCCGGTTCCGGTCATGAAGCTGGTCGAACTGGTCCGCGGCATCGCCACCGAAGATCAGACCTTCCAGACTGCCCGCGGGTTCATAGATTCCCTCGACAAGACCATCACCGTGGCCGAGGATTTTCCCGCCTTCATCGTCAACCGGATCCTTTTGCCGATGATCATCGAGGCGATCTACACCCTGTTCGAGGGCGTAGGCTCCGGCGAAGCCATCGACACGGCGATGGAGCTCGGCGCCAACCATCCGATGGGGCCGCTGCAACTGGCCGACTTCATCGGTCTCGACACGTGCCTTTCGATCATGCAGGTTCTGCATGATGGGCTTTCGGACTCGAAGTACCGGCCCTGCCCCCTGTTGGTCAAATATGTCGAGGCGGGATGGCTGGGCCGGAAATCGGGCCGCGGCTTCTATGATTATCGCGGCGAAACGCCGATCCCCACACGCTGATAGCGCATGAAAGCCCGTACCCTGCGCCTGGGGATGAACCTCTGGCCGCCCTTTCTGTTCGCCGGAATCAGGATTACGCGGATCGCTGACGACTTCCGCGCGGTCGATGTCGAACTGCACGAACGCTTCTACAATCGCAACTATGTCGGATGTCACTTCGGCGGCTCGCTGTTTGCGATGACCGATCCGTTCTGGATGATGATGGTCATGCGCAATCTCGACCGCAGCTATACTGTGTGGGACAGGTCCGCCGCGATCGATTTCTTGAAGCCCGGCCGTGGCACCGTGACCGCCTGCTTCCGCCTTACCCTGGGCATGCTGGAAGAGATCAGGGCAAACACTGCCGACGAGGGATCGATATTCACGCCGCGCTATCAGATCGACATCACGGACACCGATGGACACACCGTCGCCCGGGTATCGAAAACGCTGCACATCCGCCGCAAACCCGATACGAGGACAAGGATCGGAGGCTGAATAGCGCCAGGCCGCTTTCAGCCCCGCTGTTGAAACACAGGCTCAGATCTCCTTGAATCCCCGGATCAGGGTCTTGGCATCCTCGCCGGCCCATTCCGCCGGGCCGTTCATCGCCCCCAGAAGGCAACCGTCCCGCCCGACCATGAGCGTGACCGGAAGACCGAATGCCAGGCCTTCGCGCTTGAGCGTATTGAATACGCCGATCGTCGCGTCGCGGTACAGTCCGAGATTGGAAACGCCGATTTCCTCGAGGAAGGCCTTCGGCTTGGCGACATCGCCCGCATCGATATTGATGGCCAGCACACGAAAGCCCTCGTCGCCGAGTTCGCTTTGCAGTTCGGCCAGCGCCGGCATTTCCTCTCGGCATGGCACGCACCATGTCGCCCACAGATTGACCAGCAGAGCCTGCCCGGAAAAATCCTCAAGGCCGACCTCTTGCCCATCCGCGTCAGAAAAGCTGAGCGTCGGCATCTGCGCGGCACTTGGCCGAATAACCATGGCCGCGACCTCGCCTTTGGCCAACGGCTTGAGCGCGGCAAGCTCCGCCGCACCTGCCTGACAACCCTCCCCGGAAAGCGCCGCCTGACTTTCGGGCGCCTGCGCATTGCCAGGCAATGATGAATTCCCGTATATGCCCACAGCCCCGACGGCGGCGCCCAAGGCAACGGCAATTGCGACCAGGGCGCCGGTGGACAGGCTTTTGCGCGATTGGCTCATGACAAACTCCAGGACAGGCTCATGTCGACAGATAAGGACAAACAGGCTTCAAACCAGATGTGGGGCGGAAGATTTGCGTCCGGACCTGATGCCATCATGGAGGAAATCAATGCGAGCATCGATTTCGACCGCAAACTGTATGCCCAGGACATAGCCGGCTCTCTGGCACATGCCGCCATGCTTGCCAAGACTGGCATAATTTCGGTCGAGGACTGCGACAAGATTTCTCACGGTCTCAACACGATCCTGTCAGAGATCGAGAACGACGGTTTCAGCTTCTCCCGGCGTCTCGAAGACATCCACATGAACATCGAATCGCGGCTTGCCGAACTGATCGGCCCGGCGGCGGGCCGTTTGCACACGGCGCGCTCGCGCAACGACCAGGTGGCGCTCGATTTCCGTCTCTGGGTCAAGCAGGAACTGGTGCGCACCGATGCCGCGCTGACGGCGCTTGTTGGCGCGTTTCTCGACAAGGCCGAACTTCACGCGGAATCCGTCATGCCGGGTTTCACACATCTGCAGACTGCGCAGCCGGTAACCTTCGGCCACCACTGCATGGCCTATGTCGAGATGTTTGGCCGGGACCGGTCACGGGTGCGTGACTGCATCGAGCGGCTCGATGAATGCCCGCTGGGCGCAGCGGCGCTCGCCGGAACCGGCTACGCGATAGATCGCGACGAGACCGCACAGGCGCTTGGCTTCCGGGAACCCACCCGCAATTCCATCGACACAGTGTCCGACCGTGATTATGCGCTTGAGTTTCTCTCGCTTGCCGCGATCTGCGCCACACACATGTCGCGCCTGGCCGAAGAGATCGTCATCTGGTCGACGCCGCAATTCGGCTTCGTGCGCCTTTCGGACGCATTCTCCACCGGATCTTCGATCATGCCGCAGAAGAAGAACCCGGACGCAGCCGAACTGGTGCGCGCCAAGACCGGCCGGATCAACGGCGCGCTCGTCGCACTGCTCACCGTCATGAAGGGTCTGCCGCTGGCCTATTCCAAGGATATGCAGGAAGACAAGGAACAGGTTTTCGATGCCGCCGCCAGCCTCGAACTGTCAATCGCGGCAATGACCGGAATGGTCCGCGACATGGAGATCCGCGAAGACAACATGCGTGCAGCCGCGGGCGCCGGCTATTCGACCGCCACCGATCTGGCCGACTGGCTCGTGCGCGAAGCGGGGCTTCCCTTCCGCGAAGCGCACCATGTGACCGGTCGCGCCGTAGCGCTGGCGGAAAGCCGCGACGCGGGTCTGGAAGAGCTCTCGCTTGCCGACCTCCAGGACATAAACCCGGCAATCACCGGGGAAGTCTTCTCGGTCCTGACAGTCGATGCCTCGGTGCGCAGCCGAAAAAGTTTCGGCGGAACCGCGCCCGATGGCGTGCGTGAGCAGGTCGCCTACTGGCGCAAAAAGCTTTAGGTGCCGCCATGTTCCGGGGTGCACATCTCCGGTAAAACAGGTATGACAGCCTCCGCGCGTTACCATCCGCAACGGATATGGCGAGGAAGACATGATGACGACCGGTGCCCTGATAAAATCAACCTGCGTTGCGGCCGCACTGGTCGCTGGCCTCTCGGGCTGTGGCCGCAAGGGCGAGCTCGATCGTCCCGGAGTGTCCGCAGCTCCCGTGACAGACCCGGCGGAAACGCGGGAAACTCCCGTTGAGGACCGGCGTTTCATCCTTGACGGATTGCTGGACTAGGATTCTCCCAGGTGAACCATTTCGAATATCGCGAGGGCGTGCTTCACGCTGAAGGCGTGAGCATCCCCGACATCGCAGCCCGCGTCGGAACTCCGTTCTATTGCTACTCCACGGCCACGCTCACCCGGCACTACAAGGTCTTTTCCGGCGCCTTTTCGGATATCGATTCGATGGTCTGCTATGCCATGAAGGCCAATTCCAACCAGGCCGTTCTCAGGACGCTGGCAAAGCTCGGTTCGGGGGTGGACGTCGTCTCGGAAGGCGAATTGCGGCGGGCGCTGGCCGCCGGGATCCCCGCGAACCGGATCATGTTTTCGGGCGTCGGCAAGACGGCACGTGAAATGGATGCGGCGCTCGCTGCCGGCATCTACTGTTTCAACATCGAGTCCGAGCCCGAACTCGAAGCGCTCAACAGCAGGGCGCTGGCCATGGGCAAGGTTGCGCCGATCTCCTTCCGCATCAATCCCGATGTCGACGCCAGGACCCATGCCAAGATCTCGACTGGCAAGAAGGAAGACAAGTTCGGCATCACCTGGCAGCGCGCCCGCGATGTATACAGCCGGGCGGCAACGCTCGATGGCGTCAAGGTCACCGGCATCGACATGCACATCGGCAGCCAGATCACCGATCTCCAGCCCTTCGATGATGCGCTCAAGCTGATGGTCGAGCTTGTCGGCGATCTGCGTTCCGACGGTCACGAGATCGACCATTTCGATATCGGCGGCGGCCTCGGCGTGCCCTACCGAGACGACAATGCGCCGCCGCCCGATCCCGACGCATATGGCCGGATGGTCAAAACCAGGCTGGGTGAACTCGGCTGCAAGGTTATCCTCGAGCCAGGCAGGCTGATTGTCGCCAATGCCGGCGTGCTGGTGACCGAAGTCATCTACGTCAAGGATGGCGGCGACAAGACCTTCGTTATCGTTGATGCGGCGATGAACGACCTGATCCGCCCCACGCTCTATGAGGCATGGCACGAGATCCGGCCCGTCCGCCTGTCGGCGGCAAGCGCCCCGCGGATTCGCGCCGACATCGTTGGACCGGTGTGCGAAAGCGGCGACTATCTCGCCAGGGATCGGGAAATGGCGACCGTCAAGCCGGGCGATCTGATTGTCGTGGGATCGGCGGGAGCCTATGGCGCGGTCCAGGCCGGCACCTACAACACGCGCCTGCTCGTTCCCGAAGTGCTGGTCAGGGATGAGGCGTTCCACGTGGTCCGCAAGCGTCCCAGCTATGAGGAGCTGATCGGTATGGACGATATCCCCGACTGGCTGGACTAACGATCTTCCCGAGAATACAGGACCGCCGGGGATCTTCTGAATTCTTGTTGTGATCCGGTTCACGTCTCCGGCCGGATCAAACAAAAGGGTCGATTGTTGCCCTTGCGGAAGCAATCCCTTTTCACTTTTTTGTCACAGGCCTCGCCATGGCCGCAAAGACTGTTATCTTCCTTCAAAGCAGCTGAAGAAAGGTGACCATGGCAGGCGAACCCGACAGCAGACACCCCGAACATGAAACGCTCGACGACGCCACCCGGCGCTCAGTGGCCTTCGGCCGAATGCGGATGCGGTTCAATCTGGCCGTCGGTCGACTGCTTACGCTGGCGGCCCCGGCTCTCGGTGTGGTCGCCCTGTTCCTGAGCCTTTCATGGTTCGGCGTCTTCCGGATGGTTCCTGACTGGGCGCGCATCTTCCTTCTTGCGGCCTTCGCGCTGAGCCTTGCGGCATCGCTTTGGCCACTTGGCCGCTTTCGCAGCCCCTCCCGGGAAGAGGTCGATATCCGGCTCGAGGCCGAAAACCGGATCGCCAACCAGGCAATCGCCAGTCAGGACGACGACATCGCCGCCAGCGATCCGGTGTCCCGTGCACTCTGGATCGAACATCGCCGGCGCATGGCGGCCCGGATCGGCGCTCTCGAAACCGGCATCCCGCGATCCAGCCTGCCGCAGCGGGATCCGTGGGGTCTGCGTGTGGCCGTCGGTCTTCTGCTGTTCGTGTCGTTTTTCTACTCCTACTCGGGGCATTCCGGACGACCGGGCGATGCCTTCGTCAGCCATGTCAGAGCCGAGTTGCCCGATGTCAGGATCGATGCATGGGTGACTCCTCCTGCCTATGTCAGCCAGGCGCCGGTGTTTCTGACCGGCGTGATGCGCGATCCGGGTGAAGCCGTTTCGGCCATTGCCGGAAGCGAGGTCACGGTCCGGCTCGGGGGCGCAACCGGTGACGCCGAGGTTTCCTGGGCGTCCGTGGGCGGAACACCAGCCGGCATCGAGCAGTCCGACCCACCGGCAGCTGCGTCCACACCATCGGGTTCGGCAGTCTGGACCTTCAAGCCGCAAGCCGACGGTATGCTCTCGATACGCGCCGGGCGTTCGGATCTGGACTTTGTGCTACAGATCATTCCTGACGCGCCGCCTGTCGCAGCCTTCGTCGAGACGCCGCGCCGCGCCGTCAACGGCGCGCTCGAACTCGACTATACACTGTCGGATGATCACGGGCTCGCAAGCGCCGAAGCCGAGATCGTTCCTGCCGAGAAACCCTCGCCCACCGCGCGCCCCCTTTTCGATCCGCCGAAGTACCGGCTTTCGCTGCCCCGGCGGTCCTCGGAAAACAACCGTGCGGTCTCCAGTCACGACCTGACCGAACATCCGCTTGCCGGACAGAAAGTCCGGATTACACTGGTCGCCACCGATGGCGCCGGGCAGGAAGGACGCAGTGAAACACTTGAAACCACCATGCCCGGCCGGCGGTTCTCCAATCCGCTTGCAGCCGCCGTGGTGGAGCAGCGTGGCGTTCTGGCGCTCGATGCGCAGAACCTTCCTCGTGTGTTCGACCTGCATGACGCGCTGACAATCGCGCCAGAGGAGACCATCCCGGATCTTTCACACTATCTCTTGCTGGAATCGGTGCGTGGGCGCCTTGAGAACGCCCGCACTGACGAGGATCTGCGTGCTGCGATCGACTATATGTGGGGCGTTGCGCTGCAGATCGAGGATGGCAACCTCTCGCTCGCCGAGCGCCGTTTGCGCGATGCCCAGAACGCCCTTGCCGAGGCGCTTGAGAACGGTGCGAGCGACGAGGAAATCGCACAGTTGATGGATGAATTGCGAGAGGCCATGCAGGAGTTCCTCCAGGAGATGGCCCGCCAGATGGAAAACAGCCCGCCCGGCGAAATGCAGCAGGCCATGCCCGAGAACATGCTGCGCCAGCGCGATCTCGACAACATGCTGGACCAGATCGAAAATCTCGCACGCTCTGGCGCCCGCGACCAGGCGCAGCAGATGCTCCAGGAACTGCAAAGGATGATGAACAATCTCCAGGCAGGCCGGCAGCAGCGCCAGCAGCAACAGGGTGGCCCCATGCGGCAGCAGATGGACAAGCTCGGCGAGTTGATGCGGCAGCAGCAACAGCTGATGGACGAGACCATGCGCGCCGACCGCGAGCAGCAGGGGCAATCCGGAGAAGGACGCGATCGCCAGCAACAGGGCCAGCGCCAGCCCGGTCAGGGGCAGGATCAGGGTCAGCAGGGCGAGGGCGGTCAGTCTCTTGAGGAAATGCTCGGAGCCTTGGGGCGCAGCCAGCAGGAGCTTCAGGATGCCCTTGGACAGTTACAGCGCGACCTCGAGGGACTGGGAATCAACCCGTCGGAAGGCTTTGGCGAAGCGGGAGAGGCCATGGGTGACGCCACCGGCAACCTGCAACAGGGCCAAACCGGCCAGGCACTCGGAGATCAGGGCCGCGCCCTGCAGGCCCTGCGCCAGGGCGCCGAGGAAATGATGAACCAGATGATGCAGGCCATGGGCAACGAGCAGGGCGACGCCGAGGGTGATGGACCCGACCGAAACGGCAACCGTTCCGCCGACGATCGTGATCCGCTCGGTCGCCCACGCGCCACCACCGGCCCTGACTTCGGAAGCCGGGTGGAGGTTCCCGACGAGATCGACATTCAGCGCGCCCGCAGAATTCTCGATGCCATCCGCGAGCGGCTGGGCGACCAACTTTCTCCGGAGCTTGAAAAGCGCTATCTTGAGCGTCTGCTCGATCTTCAGTAACAGTCCCGCAGGCCCTGACGCCGGTTGGCTCGGCTCAGGCGGCCTGCGCGGCCAGCGCGTCGGCCACAGCCTGACGGATCTGCGGCAGCGAGAACGGTTTGTCTACCACGTCGACCACGATGCGCATCAGCGGTTCGGCACGCTCACGCTGCTCGGCGTAACCGGTCATCAGCAGGACAGGCATGTCAGGCGCGATCTCGGAGGATTGCGTTGCAAGCGCGATACCATCCATGACCGGCATGCGGATATCCGACAGAAGCAGGTCGAAGCTGTCCGCCTGAAGATGATCGACGGCATCGGCCCCATCGCCGGCCTGCACGATTTCGTGCCCGTCAATTTCCAGCGCCCGGGCGACAAAACGCCTCAGGCTGTCTTCGTCTTCGGCAATCAGGATTTTGGCCATGATCGGCTCCTTCTCTGTCTCAGGCGAACCTAGAAGCCAAAACTTGCCGCAAGGTGAACACCTGTGCATGAGACTCGCAGCTTCTCGCCGCGATCGGTACCCGGCATGTCAGGCATCGCCCTTGACCACGCCCACGAACGGCAATTCGCGAAACGCATAGGCCACGTCCATTCCGTAGCCGACCACGAAATAATCGGGGCATTCGAATCCGACATACTCCGCATCGAGGCTGCCTTCACGCCGCGAGCGCTTGTCGAGAAGCACCGCGATGTCGACATGCCTCGCGCCGCGCTCATACATCAGGTCGCGGGCAAACCGCAGCGTGCGCCCGGATTCGAGAATATCGTCGATCAACAGCACGTCGCGATCCTGAACGTCGCTGTCGATATCCTTGATAATCTTCACGCCCTGGCTGGTGGTGCCCTTGCCGTAACTCGACAGCGTGATGAACTCGACCTCCGGTTCGAGGCCGGCGGCATGAAGCGCGCGGATGAGGTCGGCCGCAAAGATGAACGATCCCTTGAGGATCGAAATCACCAGAAGGTTCTTTTTCGGGTTTGAAGCTATCTCGGCTGCCATCGAGTGATTGCGCTCGGCAATGGCCTCCGCGGAAAACAGTGGTTCGATGATTTTTCCGCGCACGACCGGCATACGGTTCTCCTCGGGCTCTGCTCGCAAATACTGCCCACCCCTAGCGGATCGGGAAAGCCCTGAAAACCGAATTCCTCGGATACCGCTGCTTTCAGTCGGCCCCGGGACGGATCATCAGTATCGAGCCCGCCCTCTCGATCCGCGCCGGCCGCGGCTTGGCGTGAATGATCGAACCGTCGCCGGAGGCAAACGCCTTCGAAGGCACTGACAAGGTTGTCACCGGGTCGGGTTCTCCAACTTCTCGCGCAGCAGGCTTGACCGCAGGCAAGGGCGATGCTGCAGCCGAGGTCCGGATATCCGTGTCCGGAGCCAACAGAAGGGCATGCCCGCCGGCCATCCAGAAGACGGCAAGCGCCACAGTCCCGACCATGACGGCAAATCCCAGGCGTGCACTACCCTGGCGCCGCGCAACCGATGGTGCGCCGATCCCAGCAAAGACCCCGAGCCGCTCGCCGCCCCCCCGGCGCGACACCGCAAACGGCTCGTCGGCCGCGAAGTCCCGGGGAAAAGGCCCGTTATCAGGCTGAGCGTTGAGGCGCGACTTGAACACTCCACCCGGCCTTGACCGGGTTCGCGCATCCGGATGGACAGCAGCCCTTCCGCCGACGATTTCAAAGTTTGCATCCTCGACATCGCGCATACGCGGCTGTCGCCGCTGCAACCGGCGCTCAGGCATCAGCAGATCGCCGGCCTTGGGTTCAAACGCCTTGGCAGTACGCTCCGAAACGCCCATTTGCGCCCCCTTTTCAGCCTTCGCATGCAGAAAGCATTGAAACATCCGTTACCGATGCGTAAACCGGAATGGTTAACGCTTCGCGAACGAGCCGTTTCCAACCGCGGTATTCCAGGCTGGTTTAACCCCGCATTAACCATGCGGGTCGACTGTGCGGATTGGCCTGCAAAACAGGAAACAACCCTTGATCCATTTCGAAAACGTCGGGCTGCGCTATGGCATGGGACCGGAGGTTCTGCGCGACCTCAGCTTCGATATCCCGAAAAAATCATTCCAGTTTCTGACCGGCCCGTCGGGCGCGGGGAAGACCACCTTGATGCGGCTCCTGTTCATGTCGCTCAAGCCGACACGCGGTCTGATTCGCATGTTTGACCGGGACATTTCCGTCATTCCGGGAGACGAACTGCCCTTGTTGCGGCGACGCATCGGCATTGTCTTTCAGGATTTCCGGCTGCTTGATCACATGACGACCTATGAAAACGTCGCACTCCCGCTCAGGGTGCGGGGCAAGGACGAAGACACCTACCGTTCGGATGTGATCGAGTTGCTGAAATGGGTCGGGCTCGGGGAACGCATCAATGTGCTTCCGCCAGTGCTGTCCGGCGGCGAAAAGCAGCGGGTGGCGATTGCCCGCGCGTTGATCGACCAGCCGGAGGTTCTGCTGGCGGACGAGCCCACGGGCAATGTGGACCCCCCGATGGCTCAACGTTTGCTCAATCTGTTCATCGAACTCAACAGGCTCGGCACGGCCGTGGTGATCGCCACCCACGATCTCAGCCTGATGGACAGGGTCGATGCCCGGCGCATGATCCTCTCCCAGGGGCGGCTGGACATTTATGACTAAGCCCGCATCCACAAAGGCAGCCAGGAACGCCCGTGCGCGCGCCAGCATGCTCCGCCCGCTGGCGCCGATCGTACCCCCGCTCAATGTTTCGGGCCGGGCCCTGATGGTGGTGATCGCGATCATGTCCTTCCTTTGCGCACTCACCCTTGGAGCGGTCACGATGGTGCAGGAAAAGGCCGAAGACTGGCAGGGAGACGTCTCCAGCGAAATCACGATCCAGATCAGGCCGGCGGAGGGTCTCGACATCGAGGAGGCGCTTCGGGAGGTTCGTGGTATCGCGCTGTCCTACCGGGGCGCGCTGACCGCCGAGATCGTTGATCGCAGTTCCACTGCCCGGCTGCTTGAACCATGGCTCGGCGAAGGCTTCGACATGGACGAGCTTCCCGTGCCGCGGCTGGTAATCGTCACCATCGACGAGGCGGCGCCGCCCGATTTCGGGGCCATGCGCGAGGCGCTGGCCGAATCGGTGCCCTCCGCCAGCCTCGACGATCACCGAGCCTGGGCCAGCCGGCTCATCACCATGGCACGCATTACCGTGCTTGTCGGCGTTGGAGTTCTTTCGCTGATGGTGTCCACCACGATGCT
The DNA here is from genome assembly GCA_040218025.1 of Hoeflea sp. Lineage (GTDB taxonomy): Bacteria > Pseudomonadota > Alphaproteobacteria > Rhizobiales > Rhizobiaceae > Hoeflea. The sequence continues at coordinate 49,963 of JAVJQD010000021.1, forward strand.
GACCGTCATTTTTGCGACCCGCGGCGCCATGGCGGGCAACCGCCACATTGTCGAGGTGCTGCATTTCGTCGGCGCGGAGACCGGCTTCATCGCAGCCGAATTCCAGAAGAGGTTTCTCATGATCGGTCTCAAAGGCGCCGCCACGGGCGGCGGCCTGGCGATCCTCGCTTTTCTCCTGCTGGGCGCATGGCAGTCCAACAGCCTGGCCACGGCCGCCAACGACCAGGTCACCGCCCTGTTCGGGCGCTTCACCCTGAGCGGCGCCGGATATGTCGGCATTCTCGGGGTTGTCGTGCTTATCTCGGTCATGACGGCTTTCACCACAAGGCTTACGGTGGTGCGCACGATTCGCGAGATCGATCGCCAGCGCGCCGATCCATCTCTCGCGGAAATGGAATGAAAGCTCCAAAATGACTGAATAGCCCGGATTCCGCCGCAAATCCGGCTGGTCCTTGCCGAATTCTGGGAGTATTCCTGTTGCATGAACATGGACTCCGACCAGCCTGCACCGGCGCAAGCCGAGAGCAAGAGCGCCCTTCGCCGTCTCCGGCGGGTGGGGCATCACGGCCTGCGTCTGTTCACGATCGGCGTTATCCTGAGCATTACCTTTTTTGTCATCGGGTTTTTCCGTTTCACCGACACCATCGCCGAACTCGAAGCCCCTCCCGCGCGTTCGGAGGTCGAGGCGATCGTGGTTCTCACCGGTGGCTACCAGCGCATCGAGCAGGCGCTTGCCCTGCTTGAAAGCGGGATCGGGCAGCGTCTTCTGATATCAGGGGTCAATCCCTCTACCTCCAGCGCAACCATCCGCCGGACGACGGGATCCAAGTCCGCGACATTCGATTGCTGCGTCGATATTGGGTACGAGGCGCTCGACACCATCGGCAACGCCAATGAGACCGCAAGCTGGATCCGGCAGTTCGGTTACAGGCGAATTCTCGTTGTTACCAACAACTACCACATGCCGCGCAGCCTTATGGAGCTCTCCCAGGCAAGCCCCGATGTGGTCTTCGTCGGATATCCGATCGCCCATTCGGACCTCAAGACGGAAGCGTGGCTTGCCGATCCCGGTGCGCTGCGGACACTTTTCACCGAGTATGCCAAATACTCGCTTGCCCGGCTCCGGAACTGGAGCGGCGCAAAAACCGCAAGCGGCTTGCGCGCCGATGCCGGCGAGAAGCAACCCCATTCAGCCACTTTCAACTGATTATCGCGATCTGTCAGGTTTTCCCCCGGACGCCGATGGTGTAACCGGGTTCTGATGGTTTGGCCCACGTTCCGGGCCCGGCCGGTTATTCGAACGGACCCGCCATGATTGCTTTTCGCTCGATCCTGTTCAACACAGCCTTTTATCTCAATCTGATCGTTCAGATGATCCTGTTCACGCCCTACTATTTTCTTGCAAATCGCAAGGCGGCATGGCGGATCCCGAAGAACTGGGTGAAATCAAACCATTGGCTGCAAAAAATCATCGTCGGCACGACCTTCGAAATCGAGGGGCTGGAGAACATTCCCGAGGGCGGGTACATTTTCGCGCCCAAGCACCAGTCCTTCTGGGATGCCTACGCGCTGCTGCCGTGGCTTGACGATCCGGTCTATATTCTCAAGCGCGAACTCGGTTGGATCCCGCTTTTCGGCCAGTACATCTTCAAGATGAGAATGATCCCGGTCAACCGAGGCGCCAAGGGCAAGGTGATGGCGGACGTGATGGAGCGGACCAAGCGGGAAATGGAGAATGGCCGCCAGCTCATTATCTATCCCGAGGGCACCCGCAGACCGGCGGGCGCTCCTCCGTCCTACAAATACGGCATAGCCCGGCTCTACCGCGACCTCGATGTACCGGTTGTGCCGGTGGTGATGCACCCGGGCCTGTTCTGGCCGAGACGAAGGTTCCTGCGCTTTCCGGGCCATTTCAAGGTGCGCATTCTCGAACCCATCGCACCGGGGATGGATCCCGACGACTTCATGGAGAAGCTCATCGAGGTGATGGAAAACGCGAGCGACGCATTGCTGATCGAGACTGTCGCGGCAAATCCGCATGTGCCGCTGCGCGAGGAGGCCCGCCGCAGGCTGGCCGAACTCGGAGCGCGGCCTTAGCCCCGCTGGCGGTCTCGAACTGTCGCGTCTGCACCTGCATCCAGGTGACCGGCGACTGCCTCGAGATGATGATCGCGAATTCCCAGGGTTCTCAGGTGCTCGACTGTGTTGAGCACATACTCGTCATTCGGACCGGACTGCCCCTTTGCGCCGCGAACCGACGAATAGGCGTCATCGGCAGTTAGCGCTCCCGCATACTGATGGTGCGTACGGTCGACCACATAGGTCAAGGCCCGCACATGCTCACCGGTGATGAGACGCACCCTGCGGACAGTCTCCTGATAGACATTGGTGACCAGTTCGCGTGCGCGCAGATAATCGACGACCTTCGGCTGATCCTCGGCCGACACCCTGAAAACGACGCCCTGGCAGGACCCGCCGCGATCGAGACCCAGCACAAGGCCGGGACGCTCCGGTGTTCCGCGATGAACAAAGGAACGTACGCACAGGGCGCGATGAAAGCCGAAAAGCCGCGCTGGCCTCGCCTCGAGATGATCGAACCCCGGCCGCCACATCAGTGATCCGTAGCCAAACACCCAAAAATCGTCCATATCCGAACCCATATTGCGCCGCGTGCTTGGCCGGTAACGGGACGCGCAGCGCCAGTTGCAACATGCCGCCAAGGCAGCAATCCGCCACGACGTATCCATCTGCTTCAATTGCCTATGGACGCTGCCCTTATGACAGGGCGATCAGGGAGAACGCAATGCCGCAAGAGACCAAACCCGCCGGATCCAAGGCCAGGCGCTTTGTCTGGCTCGCCGCCGGAATCGCGGTTTTCGGTCTTGCCTGGACAGCCGGGTGGCATTTCGTCGCTGACAGGATCGAGGCCCGGTTGCCGCTCACCCTGCAGCAACTGGCGGGACAGCAGGCAAGAGCCGAGTGCCTTAACGCCGAGATCCGCGGCTACCCCTTCAGATTTGGACTGTTTTGCGATCGGGTCTCCTACGACAGCGTACGCTCGAACCTGCGTGCGGAAAGCGGCGCGCTCAGATCCGCAGCCCAGTTCTATCGCCCCAACCATATCGTTTCGGAGCTTGACGGCCCCCTTTCGTTCTCGGGAAAGGCCGGAGAAGGCCGTATCGACTGGCGGAGCCTGCAGTCCAGCATGCGGTTGACGCCGCGTGGCCTTGATCGCGGATCGCTCGACAGCCAGAAGATCAGCATCGACATCGACAGCACGGCGCTGTCATCCCGGTTCGGCATTCGGGCGGATAGAGTGTCCGCTCATGCCCGCAGGAACGATCTGGATGCCGACATCGCGGTCTATGCCGAAGGCGTTCAAGGCGACATGCTGGATCAGGCCGCCTTTGACCGGCTGACGCTTGAAGCCACCCTTCCCGGACAGGCGACACTTTTCGATGTACCGCTCCGTGAACCGCAGGGAGCCTTCGATGTCCGTTTGCACCGGCTCCTGGTCGAGTTCGATGCCGGCACATCGCTCGAATTCAGCGGTCCGGTCCAGGTCGATGAAACCCGCAGGATCTCCGGCAATATCAATGTGACCGTGCGCAATCAGGAAAATCTCGCGCAACTCGCAGCGCGCATCGATCCGCAATATGCCGAACTGATCGGAAATGTTGCGCCCATGCTTGGCGCATTCGACACGGTGGAGGGGGATGACGCCATTACCGTCCCGCTGACGATACGCAACGGTGCCGTTTCGATAGGCATCATCCCGCTGGGGCGTTTGCCGGCTTTCTAGTTTCCCGACTTCTCGCCTGCGCCCGGACCGCTGCTCTTCGGCGGGTCGCGTCCGAAGTTCGGCGCATCCGTTTCCTGCCCCGCCTCGATGATCGAACGGCGAATGCCGCGGGTGCGCGTGAACAACTCAAAAAGCTTGTCCCCGTCACCCCAGCGTATCGCGCGCTGCAGCGAAGACAAATCCTCGGAGAACCGGGCCAGCATTTCCAGCACCGCGTCCTTGTTGTGCAGGCAAACATCCCGCCACATCACCGGGTCTGATGCGGCCAGACGGGTGAAATCGCGAAAACCCGATGCGGAATACTTGATCACCTCTGATTTGGTCACGGTCTCAAGGTCATCGGCGGTCCCGACAATGTTGTAGGCAATGATGTGCGGCAGGTGCGATACAATTGCGAGAACACGGTCATGGTGATCCGGATCCATCTGCTCCACGGTCGATCCGCAAGCCTCCCAGAAACCGGCCAGGCGCTTGATCGCATCCGTATCGGTTTCAGGCAGCGGCGTCAGGATGCACCAGCGGTTTTCAAACAACTCGGCAAAACCGGCTTCTGGCCCGCTGTGCTCGGTGCCCGCGATCGGATGGCCGGGAATGAAATGCACATTCGGCGGCATGTACTGCGCCATCTGGCTGATCACGGACGCCTTTGTCGATCCGACATCGCTGACGATTGCGCCTGGCTTGAGATGCGCGCCGATATCGCTTGCGACGGCTTCCGAAGCGCCGACAGGCACCGAAACGATCACCAGATCGGCGTCGCGAACGGCTTCGGCATTGGACTGTGTATAGCTGTCACCCAGCTTCAGCGCCCGGGCCGCATCGAGGGTGGCCCCGCTGCGTGACGCGATCGCCACATGACCCGCCAACCTCCTGGCAGCGATCACGCGCGCCAGCGACGACCCGATCAGTCCGATGCCGATCAGCGCAATCTTGTCGAACATCGGCTTCGTCATGAGGATGGGGCCATGAATGCAGTGAGCGCGTCGATCACGCCGAGATTTGCCTCTTCGCTGCCGATGGTCATCCTGAGCGCATTGGGAAGCCCGTAGCCCGCAACGCGGCGCAGCACGAAACCCCGCGATCCCAGAAACTCGTCCGCCTCGGCTGCCGTCTTGCCGGGCGTCTCGGGGAAATGCACCAGAACGAAATTGCCGACGGACGGCGTTGTCTTCAGACCGATCCCTTCGAGAGCCTCGGTCACGCGACCCAGCCATAGGTCATTGTGTGCGACGGCACGCTCGACATGGGTCCGGTCGCCGATCGCTGCGGCTCCGGCAATGATGGCGAGGGAATTGACGTTGAACGGACCACGCACCCGGTTGCAGGCGTCGATGATCGCCTCATGCGCATACATCCAGCCGATGCGAAGTCCGGCAAGCCCGTGGATCTTCGAAAACGTCCGCGTCATCACCACGTTCGGATGATTGGAGACAAGTTCGACCCCCGCCTCGTAATCATTGCGGCGCACATACTCCGCATAGGCTGCATCGAGCACCAGGATCACATGCGGCGGAAGACCCGCATGCAGCCGCCGGACCTCGCTCACGGGGATGTAGGTTCCGGTCGGATTGTTCGGGTTGGCCAGAAAGACGATCTTGGTCCTGTCGGTCACCGCATCCAGCAGCCGGTCCACATCGGCGGTCAGGTCATCGTCGTCGGGAACCGCAACCGGCGCCGCCCCGGCGGCCTTGACCTGGATCTTGTAGACCAGGAACCCGTGCTCGGTGAAAAGCCCTTCGTCACCCGGCGCGAGATAGGTTTGGCAGAGCAGACCGAGCAGTTCGTCCGAGCCGTTGCCGCACATGATGTTGTTCGGGTTCAGCCCGTGCGCACGGCCGATCGCCTCGCGCAGCACATGCGCCGACCCATCAGGATACAGGGCCAGATCCGCATTCCTTGCGGCAAGGGCCTCGGCGACCTTCGGGCTCGGACCCAGCGGCGTCTCGTTCGATGACAGCTTGTAGACCCTGGCCGCGCCATGCACGGTCTCGCGTCCCGGCACATAGGCCGCGATATCCAGAACGCCGGGCTTCGGACGTGGCATATCGGAGCTGGTCATGGGTGAGGATCCTTGTCTGAAAAAAAGCCCGTAAACGGGACATGGGCGCGGAAATAGCCTCTTGCGGCGGTCTTGTCGAGAGAGTGTAACGGCACGCCGCACCGCCAGATCAATCGGCCGGGCGGGAAGAGGCCCGTGATGTTGCCCGGGAGGTCTGCGGCGACAGGACCGGCACGAAAACCCGCCGCGATGCGCGCTGTGCGACCGGCAGTCCCTGATAGAGCCGCTTTTGCGCTTCCACCACGATGACGCCCGAAAAGACCGGCCACATGCGTCTGCCGAAGCGTTCGAAAATGTTCCGTAACCGCTGTACGATGGCGCGCTGCGAGGGCGGGAAAAAGAGCGCTTCCGCAAAGGCGCCCGGAGTGAAGTTGCTCTCGCGCAGCAGCCGTACCAACTGACCTCGGGAATATGGGCGGCCGGCCCCGAATGGCGTGTGCTCGAACCGTGCCCAGACGCCGCGCCTGTTCGGAGCAACAATCACCAGGCGGCCTCCGGGAGCAAGCACCCGCCACAACTCCTTCAGCGTTTCGCGGGGGTTTTCTGCAAATTCCAGTGAATGCACCATCAGGACCCGGTCAAGCGAGGCGTCGGGCAGCGGCAACTCTTCGTCGAAAACCAGCGCAGTGGCGGACGGCCCGCCCGCGGGCCAGTTCACCGCCCCCTGACCGGCTGGCATGAAGGCGAATGTCCGCTCCGCATCCGGCCGGAAGCGGTCGAGATAGGGTGCGGCATAACCAAGCCCCATCAGACGTTCGCCCGGCAGATTGGCCCAGATCGAGGACAGCGCCATCGCCACCGACTGCTCGGCAAGCAGGCCAAGCCGCGAGTGATAGAACTGTCTGAGTTCAACAATGTCTGCATGCATCCGACATACTCCGAGCCGCAGGTCCCCTACAAGATCAGCATACACCTGCGCACGATCAAGAGAACCTGACAAATGGAATTCTGACAATCGCTTCAAGGGCATTGGCGAGGTGCGAACCCTACGATTGGCTTGGGTGACGCTGCCCGATTGCCACGCTATGCTGACCGAAATGAATCAGCAGACGGGATGGAGGCACTCTTGACGAGCTTGATAATCGAACAGTTCATCTGTCGATCGGACAATTTCGGCGTAATCCTGCACGATCCGATGACAGGCGAGACCGCCAGCATCGACGCCCCCGACGGCGAGCGGATAGCTTCCCGCCTGAATTCCGGCAACTGGTCGCTTACGCACCTTTTGATCACCCATCATCACCCCGACCATGTGGAGGGCATTCCGGCGCTTGCCGAATCCGGCTCGGTCGATGTGATCGGCCCGGCGGCCGAGGCGGACAAGATCAACGGTCTGACCCGCACTGTCGGTGATGGCGACAGTTTCGATTTCGCGGGACGCACCGTGAAGGTGATATCGACGCCGGGACACACCGCCGGCCACATCTGCTTCTACATTCCCGACGAACAATTGCTGTTCGCGGCGGATACGCTGTTCGCACTGGGCTGCGGGCGCCTGTTCGAGGGAACTCCGGAGGACATGCTCACCTCGCTCCGGAAGCTCGGCAACCTTCCCGACGAGACCCGGGTCTATTGCGGGCACGAATACACCAAGGCCAATGCGGCTTTTGCGGTGACCGTCGATCCGGAAAATTCGACCCTCGCCGACCGGGCAAAGGAGATCGACGAGTTGCGCGAAAAGGGTTTGGCAACCCTTCCGACGACCATCGGATTCGAAAAGCGCACAAACCCGTTCATGCGAGCGCATGATCCGGGCATCCGCAGGACACTGGGTCTTGAAGATGCAACGGATCTTGAGGTTTTCACGGCTTTGAGGGCCGCCAAGGACAGATTCTGACCGTGCCGCAGGATCTGACGGCCCGCCAGATAATCGACCTTCTTGGCATGCGCGAGCATCCCGAAGGCGGCTGGTATTGCGAGACCTTCCGCGATTCGGAAGGCGGGGAACGCGGCCATTCCACCGCAATCTATTATCTGCTCGAGGGCGGCGACTGTTCACACTGGCACCGCGTCACCGACGCCACGGAGATATGGCACTGGTACGGAGGCGGGCCGCTGTCGCTCACCCTGTCCGAAGACGGTATCAACGCGACGTCCCACCGGCTCGGCATGAACCTGGCGTCCGGAGAGCGCCCGCAACTCGTGGTGCCCGCGAATTGCTGGCAGACCGCAGCCTCGCTCGGCGTCTACACGCTGGTCGGTTGTACCGTAGCGCCGGGCTTCGAATTCGCAAGTTTCGAAATGGCCCCGCCCGATTGGCGGCCCGCTCCCTACGATGGCGCCCCGGTCAGACCAAAAGGCCGAGGGTAATCAGCACCTGGGCGAAATAATACAGGATCCAGACCGCCGGCGCAGTCAACCGGCGCACGGAGCTGTTTTCCGCGATCAGGAACTTCTCCGAGCCGAGGATCGCATCCGAGGCCATGAACAGCGCCGCACCAGCAAGAACCAGGCCGCCGAGCAGAACGCCACCCGCCCCCATGCCCGCGATGGCAAGGACGTAGAGCGCGACCGGAAACGCAAGCGTCCCCGCTCTCCGGACCATTGCCGTTCCGATCCCGAGTGCGAATGCGGCAACGGCGATCAGCCCCGGAAGATCTGCGATCGTCATCTCCGGGGCCAGCGACAGAAACAGGACGACATACAGAACATGAGCGAGCATGAAGCTGCCAAGACCGCCCAGAAAGGCCACGTCCCCTTCATGCGCCAGGAACGCATCCCCCATGGACGAAAGCAGAAGCGCAGCGATCAGCAGTGCCGGGCCACCGCCAAGCCCGGCAACGCCGGCCAGCGCCAGGACAGAGATCGTCTTCGCGGATGTGCGGAGGAGCGATTGCGGACGCCGCAGCATCGCCAGATAGAGGCCGAAGCCGAGAAACGATGCGAGCGAGGCAACCTGCATCGCTGGGCTGCCGGCCAGATCGATCCCGGTCAAAGCTTCTGCCTCCCGCGCAGCATGTCATAGGCGGCAAGGAACGCGCCGCCGGTGATGAGAAGACAGGCAAGGGCGATGGTGACGCTCGCCTTGCCGTAACCGAACAGGATCAGGATCAGCGTCGACAGAAGCGGCGCGGCATAGCTTGCAACGCCCAGCACCTGGATATCGCCCTTCTTCACGCCATGATCCCAGGCAAAGAAGGAAATGCCCACGGGGCCCAGGCCGAGACCGAGCACCGCCAGCCACTGAGCCGTGGTTTCAGGCCAGACGGTCGCCTCAAGCATCATGTGGCAGACAACCGACAACAAGGCCGCCAGAAGGCAGAACCCGGTAATAATGTCGGTCGGCGTTTCGCCGAACCGCCGCGACATAAGCGAGTATCCCGACCAGGTAAGCGCGCAAAGAATGGCCGCGCCGTAACCGAGCAGACTCCCGCCTCCAAAACCGCCCTCGGCGCCCCGCATCAGGATCAGCGCGGTTCCCGCAAGCCCCATCAACGCGCCGACGATATGACGCCATGACAGCCTTTCACCGGGCAACAGGGCCGAGCCCACGACAATCAGCAGGGGCCAGAGATAGGCGATCAGTCCGGCCTCGACGGCGGGTGCGTTCCTCAGTGCCGTGAAATAGAAGAAATGATAGCCGAACAGCCCGAAAATCCCGAGCGCCCAAACCTTTGCCGGTTGCAAGAGCGCCACAAACCGGACCGGCTGACGCAGCATCATCGCAAAACCCATCAGCGATGCAATGGCGAAGCAGATGGCGGAAAGCTGGAACGGCGGCACCGCGCCGGACGCCGCGGTCAGCAGCGCCAGCGCCGACCACATCAGCACAGCGGAAAAACCGATCAGGGTGGGAAGATTGCGCAATTGGGTACACCGGCATGTCAACGGAGGAACCGCCAGCCCTTAGCGCACTCCCGCACCCGATTGGAAGCGGTAATGTCGCGCCCGCATTACGGTCGAATGCCGAACCGCGTGGCATAGACCCGAACCTGGCCCACCTCAGTCTGAACGTGCACATAGACGGGTGCAAGGAAGCCGCCGGCTTCGCTTTCCGCGTACCAGACTTCCATGTCCTCGAGTTTGCGAAGATAGGCAATCGCTGACGACGACTTGCGGTACCCTGCAACGGGCTCGAAGCGGATGGAGCACACCACCACGTCGCCTTTGAACCCTTCTGTGATGAACGGCCGCCGTCCCTGTGGCCTAAGATGAAGCGTGACACGCGTGTCTCCGTCGAAAACCGGCAGGCTGCGCGGACAGACACTTGCCCCGGCGGGAACCATCATGCCTGACATGGGGTCCAGAACCGCCTTCAGATCGGTGGGTTTGAGCGGCACCCAGTCGCCCTTCCTGGGGCGTTTGGCCGGTTCATGACGTGTTGCCGTGACATCGCCATCATCAAAATCGATTTCGATCCGCTGCGCCTTGCTGCCGGTCGAATAGACTGCAGAGAAGGCCGCTGCCCGGAACGATGTATCGCCAATTCTGCCCGAAGCATCGGCGGCGCCTTCTATCGATGCGAAAAGTCCCGCAAAGATCGAGGGGCGCAAGCTGCCTTCCAGCCGGTAGTCACGACCGTTTATCTCAGTGGCGAAGTTCAGATAGCCGACAGGCAGTCCCGCGAGCGAAACCGTATAGTCGGCGTAGACCCGAACAGGTTCGGAATGAGCGGGCGCCGACATCGCCAGTAACGTCGCGAGGGCGAACGCACCCCTCCGTCCGCTGCGCCTTCGCCTCCCTTCAAAGCCAGCACCATACATCTTTCGGCCCTCCGTGCCGGCCAGCACCGGGCTGCCAGGTCGCTGTTCAGTCAAATAGCCCAATACGGCATTTCCGTGCCGGGCGCCCGGAATAGGGCTGCGGTCCGCCGGCAAGCCTGCTATTGTGCGTGTTTGTGATCTATCCGGCTTGACGCGGCTCGCATGGCTGATTATAGACACGCGACTTTCCGATAAAGGCCTGCGGTCCTTTGGGTGAGCCTTTCAGGTGGCTCGGCCCGTCCGTTGGCGAAAAAAATAGGTGCAACATGTCCCGCAGCTGCGAATTGACCGGCAAGGCCGTCCAGTCTGGAAACAACGTCAGCCACGCCAACAACAAGACCCGTCGGCGGTTCCTGCCCAACCTGTGCAACGTGACGTTGATCTCCGATGCGCTGGGCCAGCGTTACCGTCTGCGCATTTCGGCCAATGCGCTTCGCACGGTCGAGCATCGCGGCGGTCTGGACGCCTTTCTCGCCAAGGCGAAGGATGCCGAGCTGTCGATGCGTGCGCGCCTGCTCAAGCGCCAGATTGCCAAGAAGCTCGACGAGAACAAGGCCGCCTGACATCAGGCCCCTTCTTCTGTCACATCGTGACGGCGGGCGTTGAGCCCGCCTTCTTTCTTTGCTGGTGGCATCAACCCAGGATAAAAAAATGCGAATGATCTCTCCCATATCGCCATTCATGGTGGCCATGGCCGCCATTGTCGTCGCCTCGAACTATCTCGTCCAGTTCCCGGTCGATGCGAACCTCGGCGCACTCGATCTTGCCGACCTTCTGACCTGGGGCGCCTTTACCTATCCGGTGGCGTTCCTGATCACCGATCTGGCCAACCGCCGTTTTGGCCCGCACTCGGCCCGCCTCGTGGTGTTCTGCGGCTTTGTAATCGCGGTTGCACTGTCGGTCTGGCTTGCCTCGCCACGGATCGCAATCGCCTCGGGCGCCGCGTTCCTGATGGCGCAGCTCCTCGACGTTTCGTTGTTTGATCGCCTGCGCGACAAGGTCTGGTGGTTGCCCCCGCTAGTCTCGACGGTGATCGGCTCGCTTCTCGACACGTTTCTGTTCTTCGGCCTCGCCTTCTCCCAGGCTGCCAACATCATCGGACCCGGAGATGCTTTCGCGAGCGAAGCTGCGCCGCTTCTCGGCCTGTTCGCAGCCGAGGCGCCGCGCTGGGTGTCCTGGGCGCTGGGCGACCTGATGGTCAAGCTTGCCGTGGGGATCGCGATGCTTGCCCCCTACGGAGCCATGCTGCCTGTGCTGGGTGCCCGGGCGAGGCCCTGAGGGGGCTAGACAGCGCCTTTATTGATCGCCGAGATACCGGAATTCGAGCACCAGATTGCGCTGCAGGATGGAATGGTTGTCGTCTGAAACCAGCGTGACGTAGATCCGGCCATCTTCGCCGGTGGACACGTCCAGTCCTTCCATGTTGTCGATCTGGTGGCCGAACCCAGCCTCGAGAACGGTTTCGCCGTCAATGAGGTTTCCCGGCGCAATGCGGCTTCCATCGAATCGCCGGATGCGCATGCCCACACCCTGGGCGATCGAAAACCGCCGTTCCAGAAGCAACAAGTCTCCATTGGGCAGGAAATCGCCGTCGGTCACATCGAAGGGCGGATCACGCTTGATGAAGAAGACGCCCTTCGACGGTCCGGTCAGGATTGCCGCAAATATATCTCCGCTGGTGTTCAGGCTCTTCTCGGTCACCACGACCACCGCTCCTGCCAACTGGGAGGACTCCGGTGCAACGGCGACAGTCTCCAGCCCGCGATTGCCCCTGAACTCGTGCATCGGGATCTGAACCGGAAGGGAGCCGGTCGGCTTCGCGTTGCCGGGACTGTCGGTCGGATAGATGTCGACCCGGTGGTTGCGTTCGAAACTGACGAGGATCTCCTCCCCTCGGACCGCGAGGCCTTCGGCATCGAACTTCCATTTCTCGTCGGATCCGGTCCCCGACCCGTCGAGGATCGGAGACACCGCAAAATCCTCGACACCGAGCAGCCGACCGTCTTCATCCCGCGCAAACCGGCCCGCGTACCAGAATCCGGTATCCATCACTCCGAGAAAACGGCTCCGGGCGGCCGAAAGGCGGATTGCCGACATCGCGCCAAGATGGGAGCTCGATGAACTCAGTTCGAGGCCGCCGACGAACTCGAACTCGCCGAACCGCGTTTGTGAGGATCCGATCCTGAAATTCTCGATCAGGCGTGAATTGACGATGATCGTCCCGTCTTCGGCGGCCATGAGCGGCGAGACGAAGAAAACAGCCAGAGCTGCAACCGCGACCGCAGTGCGCACAATGCCTCCGCCCTTCGCGGACACGGAGACGGCGCCGCTCACGCGCGCTTGCGCCCGCGTCGCGGGTCGGAGCCTTCCTCAGCGAAGAGCGCGGCGAGTTGCTCGGTCATGGCGCCCGCCAGTTCCTCCGCATCCACGATCGTGACTGCGCGGCGGTAGTAGCGGGTCACATCATGGCCGATACCGATAGCCAGCAGTTCCACCGGGGAGCGGGTCTCGATCTCCTCGATGACGGCACGCAAATGCCTCTCCAGATAATTGCCGGGATTGACCGACAGCGTGGAATCGTCGACCGGCGCGCCGTCCGAGATCATCATCAGGATGCGACGCTGTTCAGGACGTTTGAGAAGCCGTGTATGGGCCCAGATCAGTGCCTCACCGTCGATGTTTTCCTTGAGAAGTCCCTCGCGCATCATCAGGCCGAGATTGCGTCGGGCACGGCGCCATGGTGCGTCTGCGGACTTGTAGACGATGTGGCGCAGGTCGTTGAGACGGCCCGGAGCGGTCGGTTTGCCGCCGGTCAACCATTTCTCCCGCGCCTGCCCGCCCTTCCAGGCTTTGGTGGTGAAGCCCAGCAGTTCCACCTTCACGCCGCAGCGTTCAAGGGTCCGCGCCAGGATGTCCGCGCAGGTTGCCGCCACGGTGATCGGCCGGCCGCGCATCGAGCCTGAATTGTCGATCAGCAGCGTGACCACCGTATCCCGGAAACTCGTGTCGCGTTCCATCTTGAACGACAATGGCTGCATCGGATCGATGATCATGCGCGGCAGCCGCGCCGGATCGATGTAGCCTTCCTCGAGGTCGAAATCCCAGGCCCGGTTCTGCTGCGCCATCAGTCGCCGCTGCAGCCGGTTGGCGAGACGGCCGACCACACCCTGGAGATGGGCCAGTTGCTTGTCGAGAAACGCGCGCAGACGCTCGAGTTCGGCCTCTTCGCAAAGCTCCTCGGCAAAGATTTCCTCGTCGAATTCCGTGGTGAAGACCTTGTAGTCAACCTTCTCGTTGATGTCGGCGAAGGGTTCGTCGGACTTGCGGGTCTCGCCGGGCGTCTCGGCGTCCTCGTCACTGTCGTCAATGGTGTCGTCGTCGCCGGTTTCGGCGCCGTCCATTTCACCTGAGTCCATTTGCTCGTCGGAGGTTTCGCTCTCCTCGGCGGGCGCTGCGTCTGACCCGGCTTCCTCCTGCGAAGACTGCTCGTTCTGCTCCTCGCTGCGCGGCTGGTCCTCGTCGGAGACGTCGTCCTGCTCATCCTGCTCGCTGTCGTCCTCGCCATAATCCTCGGCCATTTCCATGGCGGATAGGATTTCACGGACAACCTTGGCAAAGGCTTGCTGGTCGTCGACGGAGCGCTCAAGCGAACCGAGAATGTCGCCGGCCTTCTCCTCGACGAACTCGCGCCAGAGTTCGACAACCTGGCCGGACGTCTCGGGCGGGCGCCGACCGGTCAGCTTTTCACGAACCATTAGCGCCAGGGCTTCTTCGAGCGGCGCATCCTCGCGGCTGGTGATTCCCTGATAGTTCGCACGCTGATACTTGTCCTCGAGCATCGAGGTGATGTTGTCGCCCACGCCGGTCATGCGCCGCGCGCCGATGGCCTCGACCCGGGCCTGCTCGACGGCGTCGTATACCGCGCGCGCATCCGGTCCCTGCGGAGCCATCCGCAAATGGGTTGCACCGTCGTGACAGGCCTTGCGCAGCGCCATGGAATCACCAAGGCCGCGGGTCACGGAGAAATCCTGGCGGGTCGGCCGCTTCGGAAGATCGGGCAGCCGGGCGCGTTCACCGGTCAGCCCCGGGCGGTCGTTTCCGAACACGACCTCCAGCTCATGATCCCCGGCAATCGCCCGCACGCAGCCGGTCAGTGCCCGCCGGAACGGTTCGGAATCCACAATGCCCGAAGGCTTCGGTCTGGAATTGTCGCCGCGTCCGGCCATTCCCGTTTCCCGTCAGGCCGTTGCGCTGAGAACGATATTGGCGGCGCTTTCCTTCAACTCGACGCCGAAGGCGCGCTGGTAATGCTCGGCCACCAGCGCCCGCTCCAGCTCGTCGCACTTGTTGAGGAAGGTCAGCCGGAAGGCCAATGCCACGTCGCCGAAGATTTCCGCATTCTCGGCCCAGGTGATCACGGTTCTCGGGCTCATCACAGTCGAGAGGTCGCCGTTGATGAAGGACGAGCGGGTCATGTCCGCCACCCGAACCATCCTCGAGATCGCGTCGCGGCCATCGCCCTTGGCGAATTCCTTCACCTTTGAAGCAACGATATCGACTTCCTGATCATGCGGCAGGTAATTGAGCGTGGTCACGATCGACCAGCGGTCCATCTGTGCCTGGTTGATCTGCTGGGTGCCATGATAGAGCCCGGTGGTATCGCCGAGACCGACCGTGTTTGCGGTGGCAAAAAGGCGAAACGCGGGGTGCGGCCGGATCACCCGGCTCTGGTCGAGAAGCGTCAGCCGCCCAGCCGATTCCAGGACGCGCTGGATCACGAACATCACGTCGGGGCGTCCGGCGTCATATTCGTCGAACACCAGCGCCACGTTGTGCTGGTAGGCCCAGGGCAGTATGCCATCCTTGAATTCTGTTACCTGGAGACCTTCGCGAACCACGATCGCATCCTTGCCGACCAGATCGATACGGCTGACATGGCTGTCGAGGTTGACGCGCACGCATGGCCAGTTGAGCCGCGCCGCAACCTGCTCGATATGGGTCGATTTGCCGGTGCCGTGGTAACCCGACACCATCACACGGCGATTGTGCGCAAAGCCCGCCAGGATTGCCAGCGTCGTGTCGCGGTCGAACAGGTAATCCGGATCGAGATCCGGAACATAGGCATCCCGCTCCTTGTAGGCCGGGACTACAAGGTCCGAATCGAGGCCGAAAACATCCCGGACCTTCACGGTGGTGTCAGGCAGATTGGTAATGTCGAGGTCGATCTTGCTCATCATGTCTCCAAGGCCTGGCGCTTGCGCCCATGGGCCGAATTCGCGTCCTGTTTGGTCCTGCTTTAGACTGTTCGCTTAGCAGAAACCAGACTGCTTTAACAATTGGTAGGCCTGGATTACGGCCCGGAAGCGCTCCTCGGAACCGCGATCGCCGCCATTGGCATCCGGGTGGTGTTTCTTCACCAGATCCTTGTAGCGCGCCTTGATCTCCGACGATGTGGCATTCTCCGCCAGACCCAGGGTGCCGAACGCCTTGGATTCCAGCGATTTGACCTTGCGCGCGCGGACCGGCTTGTTGGCTCCGGGCTCGTTGAAGAAACCGAACGGATCGCGCATGCGCGCATGTGATCCGGCCGAGCCCGAACGGGCCCTGGACTGCGTCGGCCCGCTTTTCGCGGCCCGGTTGACGCCCATTCCCCAGGTCGGGCGATGACCGGTCAGCGCCTCCTTCTGGTAGCGCGCTATCTCGCCGTCCGAGAGGCCGGAAAAATAGTTGTAACCCTTGTTGTATTCGCGCGCATGCTCGAAACAGAACAGAAAATACTGACCCTCCGCATCGCGACCCACCGGTGCACGGTGAACGCCGGGCTTGTCGCAACCGTCCCACTGGCACTCGGGCGTGCTCGGTTCGGCGGCACGCTCGCCTTTTCGGCGCACCCTGATGCGGTCAAAATATTTCGAATCCAGTTTCATGACGTCGATTATGGTGCTCTGCACTTAGGGGAACAAGGATTGACAAGGATGATTCAAGCTGCGTACCCCGTCTTGCCCGTGAATGCCACCGCACATTTTACGGGAGGTGGAATTAAAAATCCGAAGACCGGCACCCGGGAGCTCCGTCATGTCACGTCAGAACCGCATCGAACAAGCCCTGAATGAACGCTTCGCGCCCGAGCGGCTGGCGGTGATCAACGAAAGTCATCTTCACGCGGGCCACCATCACGCGGGCAGCGACCATCATGACGCCTTCGACGGGACCGGGGAGACCCACTTTCGCATTCGCATCGTTGCGGAAGCCTTCTCAAGGATGTCCCGCATTGATCGCCACCGCGCCGTCAACGAACTGCTGGCGAACGAACTCGAAAGCGGACTACATGCCATGGCGGTCGAGGCGGCGGCTCCGGGCGAAGCCACCCGCTGGTAGCCACGCCGGCGCTTTGCGCGGATACCGACCGCACCCGTGTCCGGACTGAAGCTGGACGCAGGAGCCCCTTGTACGGTCAAACCTTGTCGGCAGGCCGGATCCTGAGCCGTGTGATTCGGTTGCGATCGCGTTTCATCACGATGAAGCGCTTGCCGTGGAAGGTGAAGGCCTGCTTTTCCTCCGGAATCGTCTGGGATTCATGAATGACAAGCCCGGCCACCGTGGTCGCCTCGTCATCCGGCAGAGACCAGTCCAGGGCCCGGTTGAGATCCCGGATCGGCACCCAGCCATCGACCACCACCGAGCCATCCGCCTCCTGGCGCACACCCTGGACTTCGGTATCGTGCTCATCGGCAATGTCACCGACGATCTCCTCCAGAATGTCCTCGAGCGTGACCAGTCCCTCGACTTCCCCGTACTCGTCCACGACGATCGCAATATGCGCCTTGCGCCGGAGAAACGCGTTGAGCTGGTCCGGAACGCTGGTGGTGTCGGGCACGAACCACGGCTTCTGGGCGATTTTTGTCACATCAATCCGCTGAGGTTCGTTGGCTGCGTCGGCCAGAGCCCTGAGCACATCCTTGGCATGAAGGATGCCGATGATGTTGTCCGTGGAGCCGCGCCAGATCGGCATGCGCGTATAGGGGCTTTCAAGCACCGCGCGAACATTGGTTTCCGATGTCTCATCTGCGTTGAGCATGCGCATCGAGGTGCGGTGGATCATCACGTCGGAGACCTCCAGCTCGCCGAGGTCGAGCACGCCGCCGAGTCGGTCGCGGTCGGCCTTGACCACCGAACCTTCCCGGTGAAGCAGGTCGACCGCACCACGGATCTCCTCATGTGCGGACAGCATCGAGGCTTCCGATGCGAAGGTGATGCCGAATACGAGCATGATCTTGCGGACGATCCAGTTGATGAAACTGGACAGCGGCCCAACGATGAGGACGAACACCCTGACCACCGGGGCAACCACCATCGCGAACCGGTCCGGGGTGGAAATCGCCCAGCTCTTTGGCAGGACCTCGGCAAACACAACCAGCAGCAGCGTCATGATCAAGGTCGCCAGGGCCACTCCGGAATCACCGAAAATCGAAAGCAGCACGCTGGTCGCCAGCGCCGAGGCCAGGATGTTGACCAGGTTGTTGCCGATCAGCAGCGCTCCGATCAGCCGGTCCTTGCGTTCGATCAGGACGTTGACGGTCCCCGCGCGGCTCTCGCCGCTTGTTTGAAGCGAATGCATGCGCGCACGTGACGCAGCCGT
This sequence comes from Hoeflea sp., assembly GCA_040218025.1. Taxonomy (GTDB): domain Bacteria; phylum Pseudomonadota; class Alphaproteobacteria; order Rhizobiales; family Rhizobiaceae; genus Hoeflea. Next base: position 68,166 of record JAVJQD010000021.1, read on the forward strand.
CAGCGCGGTCTCCGAACCGGAAAAGAACCCCGACACCCCGATCAGTACCAGGATCGCCAGGATGATCAGCCCGTGTTCGGCCAGGATTTGGCCAATTTGCTCCAAAATCATGATGTTCGCTTGTCCTCAAGGAATCGTTGGACTTCATCCTGCGGCACATCATCGGCGATGAAGGCCTGGCCGATACCGCGCGTCAGAATGAAGGTCAGCGCACCGCGGCGGACCTTCTTGTCCTGCGCAATGTGCTTCATCAGTATATCGGTAGGCGGCAACCGGCCTTCAATATCCGTCATCCGGGTCGGCAGACCCACCTGCTTCAAATGCGCCTCCACCCGGCTCGCATCGTCGGGACTGGCAAGATTCATCCGCGCAGAGAACTGATAGGCCAGCACCATGCCGATGGAGACACCTTCCCCGTGTACCAGCCGCCGACTGTCATACTCTGTCGCCGCCTCGAGCGCGTGGCCGAATGTGTGCCCCAGATTCAGCAGCGCACGCGCACCGCTCTCTCGTTCGTCCGCCGCCACCACGTCGGCCTTGGCCCGGCAACTCATGGCGATCGCCTCGATTCGGGCCTCGCCGCCCGAAAACACCTCACGCCAGTTGCCTTCCAGCCAGGAAAAGAAATCCGGGCGGTCGATCAGGCCGTATTTCGCCATCTCCGCATACCCTGCGCGAAACTCCCGCAGCGGCAGACTGTCGAGCACGTCGGTATCGGCAAGAACAAGATCCGGCTGATGGAAGACCCCGATCAGATTCTTGCCCTGCGCAGCGTTGATGCCCGTCTTCCCGCCAACCGAAGAATCCACCTGTGCCAGAAGGCTCGTCGGCGCCTGCACGAACCGCATACCCCGCCGGACGATTCCTGCCGCAAAGCCGGCAAGATCGCCAATGACGCCGCCGCCGAGCGCGAGCACTGCGTCACCACGCTCGAGGCGGGCGCCCAGGACATGATCACACACCCTGATCACTTCCTCGAACCGTTTGGTCTTTTCGCCTGGCTCAAGCGCCAATGGCGCCGCCTCTATCCCCGCCGATGTCAGGCTGTCCAGAAGGGGTTGAAGATGGTTTTCGGCGACATTGGTATCTGTGATGACGGCACAGCGCATTCCCGGCCTGCGAGCCGCGATTTCCGTGCCGGCGCCGGCGATCAGACCCGAACCGATCAGAATGTCGTAGCTGCGCTCACCAAGATCGACGCGCACGTTTCTCCGGTTCAGGGAATCACTCATCGGGAAGCTGCCTCGTTCCGTCCGTCCTTGAATTTCGCTATAGCGGCAATCGTCTCGGCGGCGATTGTTTCCTTGATTTCGTCGCGCGACTGAACGGTAACGTCGGCGAGCGCATAGACCGGATAGCGCTTGTCGAGCAGGTCGGACAGGGTCTGCCGGGGGTTTTCCGTCCGCAGAAGCGGCCGGGTATCGCGTTTGGAAACGCGCATCCACAAGACGTCGAGATCGGCCTTCAACCACACCGACAGGCCCGATTTGAGCAATCTCGCCCGGGTCGCCTCATTCATGAAGGCGCCGCCGCCGGTCGACAGCACCCGGGGCCCGGTCTTGAGCAGACGCGTGATCACCCGTTCCTCCAGCGCACGGAATTCCGTCTCTCCATAGGCCGCGAACAGTTCCGCTATGCTCATGCGCGACACCCGCTCGATCTCGTTGTCGGAATCGACGAAGGGGATCTCCATCATCTGCGCAACCAGTCGGCCAATGGCCGATTTACCCGCGCCCATGAGACCGACAAACACGAGATTGCGCGTCCCGAGCACCCGGCGGGCTTCGGCGATATCCTGCTCCAGAGTGCTTGTCCGAGCGTCCGGCAAAGTGGCTCCCTGACCCTTCTGTTCTTGCTCCGGGCCTTCTATTGGCCATGCGCGACGACGCGTCAAGCATCGGGCAACGCTCCACTGTCTTGAAACAAGTCATCTGCTGCCGCATAACTCGGTCGATACCAGGTCCCGGAGTGCCCATGCCAACCCTGTTCCGCTTTCTCGTCTTCTGCGCCATCATTGCCGGGATTGTCTATGGCGCGATGTTTGCGCTGGTCCTATATGTCGAGCCGGTGGAGCGGGACGTCACCATTCGGGTCCCGACCGAAAAGCTGAACCCCTAAGGATAAAAGGCACGCTCATGCGCGATCTCAGCGCTGCCCATGTCGAAGCCTTTCTGGAAATGATTAGCGCCGAACGCGGCGCCGCGCTGAACACGCTCGAGGCCTACCGGCGGGATCTCGACGACGTGTCTTCGGTGCTCAAGGGTGATGGCGTAACCCTTGCGCGGGCAAGTTCGGAGAACATTCGCGCCGTGATCGGGGATCTTGCCGCGCGCGGGTTTTCCCCCGCATCCCAGGCGAGACGGCTGTCGGCCTTGCGGCAGTTCTACAAGTTTCTCCACGCCGAGGGTCTGCGCGACGACGATCCGACCGGGGTTGTCGAAAGTCCGCGCAAGCGGCCCTCTCTGCCCAAGATTCTCAGCGTGGACGATGTGACCCGTCTGCTTGCACAGGCCGAAGCCGATATCGCTCAGGCGCGCGATGAAACCGAGGCGCTTCAGCGGATCCGGTTTCGTGCGCTGCTCGAACTCCTCTACGCCACCGGCATGCGGGTCAGCGAACTGGTCGGATTGCCGTTCCGCGTCCTCGCCGAGGGCGGGCGGTTCCTCGTCATTCGCGGCAAGGGTTCGAAGGAACGCATGGTGCCGATGTCCCGGCCCGCCCGCGCCGCGCTTGATGCATGGGTCGCCAGAATCGGCGAGGTGGCCGAGGAATCCGGGTTTCTGTTCCCCGCCAGCTCGAATGACGGACATTTGTCGCGACAGGTCTTCGCCCGGGAACTCAAGGACGTTGCCGCCCGCGCCGGACTGCCGTCGGCAAAGGTCTCGCCGCACGTGCTCAGGCATGCGTTTGCCAGCCACCTTCTCGCCGGTGGAGCGGATTTGCGGGCAGTGCAGGAATTGCTCGGTCACACCGACATTTCGACAACCCAAATCTACACGCACGTGCTCGATGAACGCCTCAAGGAGCTGGTCGCCGAGCATCACCCCCTTGCAAAACATCCGAAAAATCGCGATTAAGCGGGCTTGCAACAAGCCGTTTCGGCGGCCGGACATGGCGCGACAGAAGCAAACAACGGCGCTTGAATGCGTGCAGCAAACCAAAATGCGGGTCTCCGCGCGGAACCAATCAATGCACAATTATCTTGATTTCGAAAAACCGATCTCCGATCTGGAGGGCAAGATCCTTGAACTGAGGAAGTTGGCCAGCGAGGATGAGAGCATCGACACCGGCGAGGAAATCGCACGGCTCGAAACCCGCGCCCGCGATGCCATGGCCGAGATCTACGCCAAGCTCAATCCATGGCAGAAGACCCAGGTCGCCCGTCACCCGGCCCGGCCCCATTTCAGGGATTACGCCAAGGCTCTTTTCGAGGAATACACCCCGCTCGCCGGCGACCGCAAATTTGCCGAGGACGCGGCGATTCAGGCAGGATTCGCGCGGTTTCGCGGCGAGCCCGTCGCTGTGATCGGACAGGAAAAGGGCCACGACACCAAAACCCGCATTCATCACAATTTCGGTTCCGCCCGTCCGGAAGGTTACCGCAAGGCCATTCGCGTGATGGAACTGGCAGACCGTTTTGCCATTCCCGTGATAACCCTGATCGACACCGCCGGCGCCTATCCCGGCATCGGCGCCGAAGAGCGTGGCCAGGCCGAAGCCATCGCGCGCTCGACCGAGACCTGCCTCAACATCCGGGTTCCGCTGATTTCCGTCATCATTGGCGAAGGCGGGTCCGGCGGCGCCATCGCAATTGCCACCGGAAACCGGGTCTACATGCTCGAACATGCTATCTATTCGGTCATCTCGCCCGAAGGCGCCGCATCGATCCTGTGGCGCGATGCCACCCGCGCCAAGGATGCCGCCACTTCAATGAAGATCACGGCACAGGATCTTCAGGAACTTGACGTTGTCGACGGGATCATCCCCGAACCCGTTGGCGGCGCCCATCGCGACCCCGAAAGCGTCATGTCGCGAACCGGCGATACAATTGCCGACGCGCTTTCGGATCTCTCGGGACAGTCCGGCGACGAATTGCGGTCCAACCGACGCAACAAGTTCCTCAAGATCGGCCGGCGGATCGGTTGACAGACGCCGCATTCGAGCCACATTTGCAAGCACATGTACCCGGCATTGCGGGTTCGTGCGCCTTGGTTCGGGCTTTGGTTAATCCTTCGTGAACCGAACCGGTTTAGGATTGCCGCGGAATTCGGAGGCTCCAGGTCCGGCAGCCAAGGGGCCGACTGCCATCGCCAAACCGCCGAAAACCGCGATCGCAACAAGCAAGAGACCCATGCCACCGATGAGATCATTGCGCTTCCTACCCGTTTTGCTTCTGGGACTTGCCGGTTGCCAGGACGCGCTCGATTCGGTGTCCAACAAGGTCGAACATCCCCTTCCCGCAAAGCTCGTCAACAAGATGAAAGCGAACGACATGAGCACGCGTTCGCCTATCATGATGCGGATTTTCAAGGAAGAAGGCGTGCTTGAGGTCTGGAAGCAGAAGGGCAATGGCCGCTACGACATCATCGCCTCCTACGAAATCTGCAAATGGTCCGGCAAGCTGGGACCGAAATTCAAGGAGGGGGACCGGCAGGCGCCCGAGGGCTACTACCGGATCTATCCCTCGCAGATGAACCCGAACTCGAGCTACTATCTCTCGTTCAACATGGGCTTCCCCAACAGCTATGACCGCTCCCACAATCGAACCGGCTCCAACCTGATGGTCCATGGCGCCTGTTCATCGGCAGGCTGCTACTCCATGACAGACGAACAGGTGCTGGAGATCTACGGCTTTGCCCGCGACGCTTTCAAGGGCGGACAGGAGTACTTCCTTGTCGAGGCGCTCCCCTTCAGGATGACGCCGGAAAACATGGCGCGTCACCGAGACAACGAACATTTCGAATTCTGGAAGATGCTCAAGACCGGCTACGATCATTTCGAGCTGACGAAACGGCCCCCGAAGGTGGAAGTCTGCGAACGCCGCTACGTGTTCAATCAGGTGCCCGAGCAGGAAAACATGGCGTTTCGCGCGGCACAGGCCTGTCCTCCCGCGCAGGTTCCCCAGGCGCTGGCATCGGCCCATTACGCCTATGAGAAAAGCTGGAACGAGTCATTCAATGCCGCTGTCGCGAAACTGGACCGCGAGGAAGCAAGGGAAATCGCCGCGGCACAGGAACAGGCCGAACGGGAAGCCGAGCGCGCCAATCGCGAGGCCAGACGCGCCGCCGAGATCGCCGCAAACGGGGGCGAACCGCCCGCCAATCCGGTGGTCAGCCTGTTCTCGGCAGCCAATCCCCTCTCGGTTCTGACACCGGGGACAGGCGCGCAGGCTCCCGCCACCACTCAGGAAACGGCGGAACCGCAGGCTCCGGATCAGACAATCCAGGCGGAGACAGCCGTGCCTGTTCCCACACCCAGCCCGCTGGCCGCACAACCGCAGGCGGGAGCCGCCGCGGAAGGAAATCCGGACAAGCCGTTCTGGAAAATCTGGAGCAGCAATTGAGCGACGGCGCCCGGACGCTGGACCTGCGCGGATTGAAATGTCCCATGCCGGTGCTGCGCACCCGAAAGCACTTGCGCGATGCGGCCAGCGGAACGCGGTTGCGCGTGGAAACGACGGATCCGCTGGCGGTGATCGATATTCCGCATTTCTGCCGGGAGGACGGGTATCGTCTGCTTGCCACCGACCTGATGGACGGCGGGCACGTCTTCACAATCGAAAAGGTCTGAAGCCGACGCGCCTCAGCGTTTGACGGGCGCAAACGGTGCGGCCGGCATTCCCGGGATGGCGAGCGGATTTTCGGAAAGCGCGGCCCTGTCCGGACGGCCCACGCCCGGTTCACCGGAAAAGCCTGCGAACAGCTCACCAATGAAGCCTTGCGGCAGATCCTTCGTAATCATGACCAGCCGCGTCTTCCCATCCCAGCCGCGCGGCGGCTGGTCAAGCCGCACCGGCGGGGACATCAGGCTCTGCACCGCATGAAGCACCAGCGGGCGCGACGGATCATCGGCAAGACGCACGATGCCTTTCATGCGCAAAAGCTTCGGCCCGTGCGCCGAGCGCAGCAGATCGAGGAACATGGCGAGGCTCTCGGGCGCGATCGGCTGCTCGCTCAAAAGCGTATCAGCCCGGATACCGCCATCATGTCGATTGACATCGTGGTGGTGGCGCCCGTGACCATGGTGATGATGATCACGGTCCCCGACGGCCTCGATCTCGAGCCACCGCGCCACATCCATGCTGCGCGTGGATGGGTCATAGGCGCCGCAGTCGAACAATTCCCGCGCCGATAAACCGGAATCGTCCGCGTCACGAACAGTGGCCAGCGGGTTGATGGCCGCCAGCCGGTCCCTCAAGCGATCATCGCCGGTCGCGAGCGTCGTCTTGGACACCACAATCCGGTCGGCCACGACAACCTGCCGCCGCGCCTCTTCATGTGCATCAAGCGTCGCCAGTCCGTTGACCGCATCAACGACCGTCACCAGCCCCTCGAGACGGTAGGACTGCCCGAGCGCCGGATGACCGATCACCGACTGCATCACCGGGATAGGATCGGCGAGTCCCGTGGTCTCGATGACGACGCGCGAGAATGGACGGATCTTTCCGGTTTGCATGCGATCCATCAGGTCCGCAAGCGTATCAACCAGCTCTCCGCGAACCGTGCAGCACAGACATCCGTCGGAAAGTTCGATGACGCCATCCCCCGAGCTCTCCACCAGAAGATGATCGATCCCGACATCTCCGAACTCGTTGATGATCAGTGCCGCGTCTGCGAGCCAGGCATCGCCGATAAGGCGATTGAGCAAGGTGGTCTTTCCGGCGCCGAGAAAGCCGGTCAGGATCGAAACAGGAATGCCTTGCGGCGCGCTCCAGCCAGCGGATTCGCTGCTCATCGGATAGACATCCTGTCTCTCAGAGTGAAGGTCGCGGCACAGGCACGGGTATGGTGACTCCCGGCCCGAGCGGGGAAGGCGTTTCAGCCTTCGCGGGGGCACTGAAGGCAGAGGCGCGCACAGGTGCGGAATCGCCCGAAAGCACGCCTGTCGGACGGGGCAGCGGGATCGGGATTCGGGACAACGCAATTTCGGTGCTGGCCGGTGCGAGCCCGGCCGGCGCCTGCACGAGGCGGGGCTCGCGTGTCATATCCGTGATGTAGGGCGAATTGAGGACCATCTTGCCCTCGACGTCCCGGCCCTCATAGCGGGCCTTCCGCGCTTCCGGCGTGCAGATGCTGCCGGATATGTCCTCAACGGCGTCCCTCCCCTCGCCATAGGGCGCAAGCGTATCGAGCGCGGGACGCCCGGACGCGGATGTGGTCAGCGCCTGCTGCAGCAGCTCAGCAGACCGCTCTGCCCGCGATTCCTGCGAGGGTGCGCCGAGCACGACGCTGATTACGGTCTTCCCGTTGCGGGTGGCAGAGGAAACCTGGTTGAAGCCGGACGCGCAGATGAAGCCGGTCTTCATGCCGTCGGCCCCGGCGAAGCGGCCGATCAGCAGATTGTAATTGGTGTGTTTCTGGGCGCCGGCGACAAACCCCTCATAGCCGAAATAGGCGGCGAACTCCGGAAAGTTCCGCCTCGCCGCCACGGCCAGAACCGCCATGTCCCGGGCCGTAGTGTACTGGCCGCTGCCCGGCAATCCGTTCGGATTGACGAAGCGCGTCGCTGTCATGCCGAGTCTGCGGGCCGTCTCGTTCATGTCGCGAACGAAAGCCTCTTCGCTGCCCGATACAGCCTCGCCGATCGCGACAGCCACATCGTTTGCGGATTTGACCATCAGGTATTTGAGCGCCGAATCGAGCGTGAAGCGCTCGCCCGGCTTGAAATACATCTTGCTTGCCGGTTCCCTGGCCGCATGCACCGACATCGTTATCGGTGTCTGCAGGCTCATCTGTCCGGACCTGATCGCCTGAAAAGCCAGGTAGGCGGTCATGATTTTGGTCAGCGAGGCCGGATACCAGCGCTGGAACGCATCCTCATGGGCGATCACCCGTCCGGATCCAACGTCCACCGAAATGCTCGGAGCGGCGGTCGCAGCCGGCGCATACCCCGCCGCAAGCATAGCCAGACCCACAAGGGCGCCCATCGGGCGCATTCGAACAATGAAATTCATACCAAGCCCCAAGCCTTCCGGTTCCCGCAGCCATCGACAGGAACACATCGTTCACCGCTTCCCGCAGCCCGGGACCGCGACACGGCAATTGCTTTTTCCTCGTCAACAGTCCTTACTTAGCCTATATGGCACTCCGATGGCAAAGGACGATACGGAACCTCGTTAACAGCCGTATCATCCTCTTGCAGGCAAGAGCACCGAACCACAGCCGAGGTAAATCATGCAGCTCGTTGATGAAGTTGTCGCCATGAAGGATGACATCACCGAATGGCGCCGCTCGCTTCACGCCGACCCCGAACTCCTGTTCGATGTTCACAACACGGCGGCCTTCGTCGCCAAAAAGCTAAAGTCCTTCGGATGCGACGAAGTGGTCACCGGCATAGGCCGCACCGGTGTGGTCGGGATTATTCACGGCCGCCCCGGCAGCAACGGTCCGTCCATTGGCCTGCGTGCCGACATGGACGCGCTGCCCATCAACGAGATCACCGGAGCGCCCTGGGCCTCGCGGACACCGGGCAAGATGCACGCCTGCGGCCATGACGGACATACCGCCATGCTGCTCGGCGCCGCGCGTCACCTGGCAAACACCCGCAATTTCTCAGGCACCGTTGCCGTGATCTTTCAGCCCGCCGAAGAAGGCGGCGGCGGCGGTCGCGAAATGGTCAATGATGGAATGATGGAGCGGTTCGGAATCACCAAGGTCTTCGGGATGCACAACCTGCCGGGCCTCCCGGTGGGCCAGTTCGCAATCCGCAAGGGCCCGATCATGGCAGCCACGGATATCTTCGACATCACCGTCACGGGTCGCGGCGGCCATGCCGCAATGCCCCACCAGACCATCGATCCGATCGTTGCTACATCGCAGATCGTCACCTCGCTGCAGTCGATTTCGTCGCGCAACGCGAACCCGCTCGAATCCGTGGTGGTCTCGGTGACGAAATTCCTCGGCGGATCGGCCTACAATGTCATCCCCGAAACCGTGGAACTGGCCGGCACCGTGCGCACCCTCTCGCCGGAAATGCGTGATCTTGCCGAAACCCGCATCAACGAGATTGCCTCCGGCATCGCCGCAGCGCACGGATGCACGGCAGAGGTAAAGTATCTGCGCAATTACCCAGTCACCTTCAACCATGGCGACGAGACGGATTTCGCCGCCGATGTCGCCGCAAGCGTCGCGGGCGAGCGGGGCGTCGAACGCGAACAGCCGCCGACCATGGGCGGCGAGGATTTCTCCTTCATGCTCGAGGCCCGTCCGGGCGCCTTCATCTTCATGGGCAATGGCGACACCGCGAGCCTGCACCACCCGGCCTACGACTTCAACGATGACGCAATTCCGGTCGGGGTGTCCTATTGGGTCAGGCTTGCCGAAAAAGCGCTTGCCGCCTGAACCGCCATCGGTCCCTGCATCAACGGATGCGCAATCGAAGCGAAGCCTTCTGGAAACCGCCATCACCGGCGGTTTCGTTGCGTTTGGCGTGTTGAACAAACAGCACGCATTCTGTAAGCAGTTTTCGCGTGGTCCCGTAGCTCAGGGGATAGAGCACAGGATTCCTAATCCTGGTGTCGCAGGTTCGAATCCTGCCGGGATCACCACCGCTCAGACTGCAACCGCCGCGTCCCTTCTCGACCGCGACCGGAACAGAAGCAGTGACATGATTGCGATGTTGAGGAAGTTCCAGGCGATTCCGTTGAGAAACGCCATCCGGTAGGATCCGGTCAGATCGTAGATCCAGCCCGACATCCAGCCGCCAAGCGCCATGCCGACGATCGTCGCCATGATGACGAAGCCGACCCTCGCGCCCGCTTCCTTCGGCGGAAGATATTCCCGCACGATCACCGCGTAGCTCGGAACGATACCGCCCTGCGACAGGCCGAAAATCAGGCTGACGACATAGAGCGGCGCCATGCCGTCGAAAGGCAGATACAAAAACAGGGCAATGCACTGAAGCATCGAGCCGATAATCAGCGTGATCACCCCGCCCAGGCGGTCGGCGAGAAATCCCGAGAGCAACCGCGAAACGACGCCCCCCATCAGCATCAGCGACAGCATCTCCGCGCCCACCGCAGGCCCGTAGCCGAGATCGACGCAATAGGAGACGATATGGACCTGCGGCATCGACATGGCGACGCAGCAACCGATGCCCGCAACCCCCAGCATGATCTGCAATGTTCTCGGCGAAAAGCTCACCGAGCGCGCATTCGCCGCCGACAGGCGCTGCGCATGCGCCGTTGCTTCGTCCGGCAACCGCCGCCTGAGCAGCATCGCCAGCGGGATGATCAGCACAATCGCCAGGGCAGCGAGCACCACATAGGCGGTTCTCCAGCCAAAATCGGTCAGAATGCCGCTGAGCACCAGCGGCCAGATCGCACCGGAAAGATAGTTGCCGCTGGCAGTGATCGCGACCGCGACGCCGCGCCGGCGATAGAACCAGTGCGAGATATCGGCGATCAGCGGGCCGAAGCTGGCGGCGGTTCCGAACCCCACGACAAGCTGCATCATGCACAAGACAGCGATCGATCCGCTGGCCGCTGCAAGCGCGAATCCCGATCCCAGCGTCAGGGCCGCACCCACAAGTGCGGTGGTGATTCCGAACCGGTCGACCGCACGCCCGATCAGCAGGTTGCCGAGCGCGAAACCCAGCATCGTCATCGTATAGGGAATCGAGGCATCCGCCCGGTCGACACCGAACTCCTGTTGCACCGCCGGCATGATGACGATGATCGCCCACATGCCGACATTGCCGACCAGCGCAATCGCGAGTGTGATGCCGAGCCGCGTCCAGGAGTACCGGCTGTCGAGAATCGAATCGTCCGTCATAAACGAGTGATAGAGCAAGCGACAAAGAGTTGGAAACGGCATTCGGCAAATGCGAGCCGCCGGGCAGTGGGCCGCTCCGGGCAATGCCCCGAGAGACCGTGACTCCGCCCGTCCCGAGGCAGCGGCACCCTTTCATTTCCCTGCAATGCCCCGCAATCCCCGGCAATCCCGAGCAATCCCAGGCACGGTCTTGCAATGTCGCCGCAGACAAGCCAAGACAATTGCACGTTGAAAGCAGGAAGGGGGACGAAAATTGATCAAGACCAAGGACGCGGCGGGCACATCGCTGCCGCTGTTTTATCATGAACCCGAAGCCGTAAATCCCGAACGCCATGCCGGCAAGGCACTCGTCCAGAGCGGAGATCTCGGCTTCGCCGCAAACGCAATCGTCATACCCCTGATGGCGGCCGAGATGCCGGCAGCGATGCGATCCTATCCGATCGTCTTCTCGGGACCCGATTTCATGCCGGTTGCCATTCTCGGAATCAAGCAGGGCGAAAACCTCTTTGTCGACAATGGCGGAAAGTGGGTCGAGCCGCATTATGTGCCCGCCTATGTGCGGCGCTATCCGTTCATCCTGGCCGGAGACGACAACGCGGAGCGTTTGGCGCTCTGCGTCGACAAAGCCCGTCTGGTTGATATTGGGGCGGAGGAGGACGAGAATTCGAAGCCCCTTTTCGACAATGGCGAGAAGACCGAGATCATCGACAGCGCACTGTCGTTCTGCGAGCAGTACCAGGGCATGTACCGCAAGACCCGGGAAATCATGAATGTGATTGCCGGCACGGATCTGCTTGTCGAGCGTAACAGCAAGATCACTCTCGGCGACGGCAAGAGCTTCAACATCAGCGGCTTTCACCTGGTCGATGAAACCCGCCTTCAGTCAATGGAGGACAAGGCGTTTCTGGCGCTCCGCAAGGCCGATGCGCTTGCCACGATCTACTGTCATCTTGCATCCATGAACAGTTGGAATTCACTCCTGCATCAGGCCAGTCTGCGCGCCTGATGCTGTACCAGACCCGTCCATGAACAGTGCGCGGCCTGCGCGTCGTCTGAGGAAGAGCATACATGAGCAAATCGATCGCATTGCTGGGCACGGGCCTGATGGGTCTTCCGATGGCCCGGCGCCTGATCGCCGCCGGCTGGCAACTGACCGTCTGGAACCGAAATGCCGAAAAGGCGGCGCCGCTTGCCGCCGAGGGCGCGACGGTTGCGCCGGGCCCGGCTGAGGCCGTGCGCGGCGCGAGCCACGTCGTCACAATGCTGACGGACGGAAATGTGGTCGAAGCCGTCCTGTTCGATCAGGGCGTGGCGGAGGCGCTCGGGCCGGGAGCCTGCGTGATCGACATGAGCTCGATCAAGCCGTCCCAGGCGCGCGATCATGCCTCAAGGCTCGCCGAACACAATGTCCGCCATCTCGACGCACCGGTCAGCGGCGGAACGAAAGGCGCGGAGGCAGGCACGCTTGCCATTATGGCAGGTGGCGACGAGGCGGTATTCGAAGAAGCCAAACCCATCTTCGAAGCCATGGGCCGCGCGATCCGCGTCGGGCCTTCAGGGTCCGGCCAACTGGCCAAGCTCGCCAACCAGGCCATCGTCGGCATCACCATCGGCGCTGTCGCCGAAGCCACGCTGCTGGTCTCGGAAGGCGGCGGCGATCTGGATGCTTTCCGCACCGCACTCAAGGGCGGCTTTGCCGATTCGACCATCCTTCAGCAGCACGGCGCGCGAATGGAGGCCGGCGATTTCGCGCCGGGCGGCCGGGTGAATGTGCAGATCAAGGATCTCGACAACATCCTGGCGGAAGCCGACGACCTCGACATCGAACTGCCTCTGGTGCGGACCATCCGTGACCGTTTCGTGCGGCTGGCCGGCAGTCTGGGGGGCGGAGATCTGGATCACTCCGCCCTGTTTCTCGAGCTTCTCGATCTCAATGACCGCTCCGCGCCCTGATTTTCTTGACCGGCCGACGCTGGCAATGGAATGTTGAGCGATGAGCGACATTCATGATCAGGCCCTGCGGCGCATCACCATTCTTGGCGCAACCGGATCCATTGGATGCAACACGCTTGACGTCATGGAGCATCTCGGGGGCCGGGACGCGTTCGAAGTGCCCGCCATCACCGGCATGGGCAACATCGATCTGCTCGCCCGTCAGGCAAGAACCGCCGGAGCGCGTTTTGCGGTAACCGCCGATCCGGACCGCTATCAGGATCTCAAGCAAGCCCTGTCCGGCAGCGGCATCGAGGTCGGAGCAGGTCCCTCGGCCCTGGTCGAGGCGGGAGAACGCGACACAGATCTCGTCATGGCCGGGATTGTCGGCATCGCCGGTCTCGCACCGACACTGGCCGCAGTATCGTGCGGCGCCGACATCGCGCTTGCCAACAAGGAATGCCTGGTATCGGCGGGTGATCTCTTCGCCGCGGCAATGTCCGGGGGCGGCGGCATGCTCCTTCCGGTCGACAGCGAGCACAATGCCATTTTCCAGGTGCTCGAACAGGCCCAGCGCGACGCTGTGGAGCGCATCATCCTGACCGCGTCGGGCGGACCGTTCCGGACCTTCACCCGCGAGCAGATGGAAGCGGTGACGCCCGAAGTCGCCGCCGCGCATCCGAACTGGTCAATGGGTCTCAAGATCTCCATCGACAGCGCCTCGATGTTCAACAAGGCGCTGGAAATGATCGAGGCTCGGCACCTTTTCGGCATGGAGCCGGGGCAGATCGAGGTCATTGTCCATCCCCAGTCGGTCGTTCATTCCATGGTCGGCTATTGCGACGGATCGGTTCTGGCGCAACTTGGCGCACCGGACATGCGCCATGCCATCGGCTACGCCATAAGTCACCCGCGCCGCGCGCCGCTTCCTGTCGAGCGGCTGGATTTCGCCAGGCTCGCCAAACTCGAGTTTCACGCGCCGGACGAAACCCGGTTTCCGGCCCTGGCCCTCGCCCGCACCGCAATGGAGCGCGGCGGATTGCAGGGCGCCGTGCTCAACGGCGCCAAGGAAGCCGCGCTTGAGGCCTTTATCGCCGGAAGGATCCGATTTCTGCAGATGGCCGACATCGTGGCCGCGACGATGGACCGGCTCGACGACGGCCGCCAGGCGCACAGCATCGAAGATGTCTATGCCGCGGATCTGGAGGCGCGGGAACTCGCGAAGTCCTTGATGGAGCATCGGGCCTGACGGATCGCATCTGCCGGCGAAGCCGTCGGGGCGGGATCTTGATCCCGCCCCGTTTTCACTTGCGAGGTTCAATCAGCCGCAGGCCGCAACCGCGCGCTTTGCCATCACCTTGACCAGGTTGGCCCGATAGGCCGCAGAGGCATGGATATCCGACATCAGGTCCGAATCTTCCACCGTCACGCCGTCGAGTGCGCCCGCGGAGAAGTTCGAGCCCAGGGCCTGTTCCATACCCTCGTGGCGGAAGACGCCGTCCGAGCCGGCTCCGGTCACGGCCACACGCGCCGATCCGTCACCATGCTTGGCGACGAACACCCCGGTCATGGCATAACGCGAGGCCGGATTGGGGAACTTGGAGTAGCCGCATTTTTCCGGCGCCTCGAACTCCACGGCCACCACGAGTTCACCGTCTTCCAGTGCGGTCTCGAACATGCCGGTGAAGAACTCATCGGCGCTGAGCGAACGGGTGTTGGTGACGATGGTGGCCCCAAGCGCCATCAGGCCGGCGGGATAGTCGGCAGCCGGATCGTTGTTGGCGATCGACCCCCCTATGGTGCCCATGTGCCGCACATGCGGATCGCCAATATGCGAGGCCAGATGCGCAAGTCCCGGGCATGCCGAGGCGAGTTCGGACGAACCGGCCACTTCCGCATGGGTGGTCGCGGCCCCGATCCGAACATTCCCGCCATCCACGGAAATGCCCTTGAGTGCGTCGACGTGGCGGAGATCCACCAGATCCGAGGGAGCGGCGAGCCGCTGCTTCATGGTCGGCAGAAGCGTCTGCCCGCCGGAGAGATACTTGGCTTCATCGTTGGACGTGGCCAGCTTGACGGCATCCTCAACCGAGGAGGCGCGGTGATAATTGGTAGCATACATCTGTGTCTGCCTCCCTTTCTTAACGTGCCGGGTTGAGCGCTGCCCAAACCCGTTCCGGGGTTGCGGGCATCGTCAGGTCGTTGTTGCCGATGGCGTCGGTGATGGCGTTGATCAGCGCCGGCGGCGATCCGATGGCGCCCGCCTCGCCGCAGCCCTTGATGCCGAGCGGGTTGGATGGACACACCGTTTCCGTGGTCGATACCTTGAAGGAAGGCAGGTCGTCGGCGCGCGGCATGGTGTAATCCATGTAGCTCGCGGTCAGAAGCTGTCCGGTCTCCGGATCGTAATGGGTTCCTTCGAGCAGCGCCTGGCCGATGCCCTGCGCCACGCCGCCATGCACCTGGCCCTCGACGATCATCGGATTGATGATCTTGCCGAAATCGTCGGCCGCGACGAAATCGATCACCGTCGTCTTGCCGGTGTCGGGGTCGACCTCGACCTCGCAGATATAGGTGCCGGCCGGGAAGGTGAAGTTGGAGGGATCGTAGAAAGCCCCTTCCTTGAGACCCGGCTCCATGCCCTCGGGCAGATTGTGCGCGGTATAGGCGGCGAGCGCCATCTGGAACCACGGCACGCTCTTGTCGGTGCCTGCGACCTTGAGTTCGCCATTCTCGATGACGATGTCGCTTTCATCGGCCTCCATCAGGTGCGCGGCGATCTTCTTGGCCTTGGTTTCGACCTTGTCGAGCGCCTTGACGATCGCCGACATGCCGACTGCACCCGAGCGCGAGCCATAGGTGCCCATGCCCATCTGCACCTTGTCGGTGTCTCCGTGAACGATGGAAACGCTGTCCATGCCAACGCCGAACCGCTCCGCAACCAGCTGCGAGAAGGTGGTCTCGTGGCCCTGGCCATGGCTGTGCGAACCGGTCAACACCTCGATGGTGCCGACCGCATTCACCCGCACTTCAGCCGATTCCCAAAGGCCGACCCCCGCGCCCAGCGACCCAACCGCAGCCGAGGGCGCGATGCCGCACGCCTCGATGTAGCAGCTGATGCCGATGCCGCGCTTCATGCCGCGGGATTCGGATTCGGCCCTGCGGGCGGCAAACCCGTCATAATCGATGGCCTTCATCGCGGCATCGAGCGAAGCGTCGAAATCTCCCGCGTCGTAGCACATGATCACCGGCGTCTGGTACGGGAACTCGCGGATGAAGTTCCTGCGTCTCAATTCCGCCGGAGTGACGCCGAGCTCGCGGGCCGCAGTCTCGAGCACGCGCTCAAGCAGGTAGCAGGCCTCCGGCCGCCCGGCGCCGCGGTAGGCATCCACCGGAACCGTGTTGGTGTAGACCGTGCGCACATTGGCGTGGATCGCCGGGATGGCATATTGGCCGGAAAGCAGGGTCGCGTAGAGATAGGTGGGCACCGAGCTCGAGAACAGCGACATGTAGGCGCCGAGATTGGCGATCGTGTCGACCTTGAAGCCGGTGATCTTGTTGTCTGCGTCAAAGGCCATCTTGACGGTCGAAATATGGTCGCGGCCATGGGCGTCTGTCAGAAAAGCCTCGGTCCGGTCCGAATTCCATTTCACCGGAACCCCTGTCCGTTTGGACGCCCACAGACAGACGATCTCTTCGGGATAAATGTAGATCTTGGATCCGAAACCGCCGCCGACATCGGGCGCGATCACCCGCAGCTTGTTTTCAGGCGCCACATTGTAGAAGGCGCTGAGCACAAGCCGGGCCACATGCGGGTTCTGCGAAGTGGTCCAGAGCGTGTAGTGATCTTCCGCCTCGTCATAGGAACCGAGCGCAGCGCGTGGCTCCATCGGATTGGGAACGAGACGGTTGTTGACGATCTTCATCTCGGTGACATGGGCTGCCGAGGCGATTGCCGCATCGGTGGCGGCACCGTCGCCGATCTCCCAGTCGAAGATCAGGTTGTTCTTGGCTTCCGGGTGAAGCTGCGGCGCACCGTCCTTGAGCGCCTCGACCGCGTCGGTAACCACCGGGAGGGTCTCGTAGTCGACCACAACGGCTTCGGCCGCGTCACGCGCCTGGGCCTTGCTGTCGGCCACGACGATGGCAACCGCGTCACCGACATAGCGCACCGTGTCCTGCGCCAGCGGCCGCCAGGCACCCATGTTCATCGGCGAGCCGTCCTTGGAATGGATCATCCAGCCGCAGATGATGTTGCCGATGGCGTCCTCGGTCAGTTGCGCGCCATTCAGGATGCCGATAACGCCCGGCATCTTCTCGGCTTCCGAGGTATCGATGCTCTTGATCCTGGCATGCGCGTGCGGCGAGCGAACGAAATGCGCATGCTTCATTCCGGGCACCACCATGTCATCGGTGTAGCGGCCCTTGCCGGTGATAAAACGCTTGTCTTCCTTGCGCGCCACGCGGGCGCCAATGCCTTCCATTCCCATCTCTCAAACTCCTCCGGTTGAGTGCTGGCGAACGAGCCGGTGCTTGCTCTCGGGCGGTTTGGCCGGGCTTCCCGGTCTCGAATGCCTTGGGATGCGAGATTCTCGCAACTGAGGCATTCGCTTGCGGGCCGGACTTCTGCGCTCCGACATTCAGCACCTCCGAACGTCGCCGGTTGTGGCGAAACCTATTCGGCGGCGACCTTCGCTCCATCGCCCATCTTCGAAGCGGCATCAAGAACCGCCTTGACGATGTTGTGGTAGCCGGTGCAGCGGCAGATATTGCCTTCCAGTTCGGCGCGCACGGTCTTTTCGTCAAGTTGACCGCGATGGCGGTTGATCATGTCGACGGCGGACATGATCATGCCGGGCGTGCAGAAGCCGCATTGCAGTCCGTGATGCTCTCGAAATGCAGCCTGGACCGGATGCAGTTCGCCGCCGGACGCCAATCCCTCGATTGTCGTCACCTCGGACCCGTCCGCCTGGGCTGCAAGCATGGTGCAGGATTTGACGGCCTTGCCGTCCACGTGAACCACGCAGGCTCCGCATTGAGACGTATCACAGCCGACATGGGTTCCGGTCAGCCCGAGATTCTCGCGGATGAACTGAACCAGCAGCGTCCGGTCATCGCACAGGCCGGAAACGGAACGCCCGTTCACGGTCATTGTTACATTGGCCATCAAATTCCTCCCTTGACGGTTTTGCGGTATCGCATCCCGTGAAGCATCATTTTCCTTTTTTTCAAAAGGATCAACCATCAATCAGGGATATCTGAAACGACGGCTGTTCCGTTATCATCCACGTGGCAAGGCCGCACCCTTGCCCGGACCGGTTTTGACCTGGCGGCAGATGAATACAAGAAAGCGCTTGTCGCGGGATGGATTCCTCAATATAAATTGACCGATCGGTCAGTCAATTTGACGGGCGTCAACCTCTGGAGGGGAAACGACATTCGGCATAAGACGAATGGCATAGAAGCGAGCGCCGCCAAACCGGGCCAACGCGATTGCTTTCTTGCCGCTCCTGCCTTCTAAATGTCGGAAGCGCAGGTTGCGAAGCTTCGTTGCGCAGACGGGCCGGGACGGTCTAGGCAGTTACAAAATTTGCCTCTAGTTTTCGACGGGAGCAGCGGCCCGAAAGCCGCTTCAAATATCTGGGAGGATACAATGAAGAAACGCAATTTCCTGAAATCCGCGGCGGCAGCGGCGATCGCCGTCTCCGCGATGGGACTGACTTCGGTGGGCGCTCTCGCCCAGGAAGTTACCCTGCGCATGCACCAGTTCCTGCCGCCGCAGGCCAATGTGCCCGCGGAAATCCTGATCCCCTGGGCCGAGCAGATCGGCGAGGCATCAGGCGGTCGCCTTAAGGTCGAGGTTTTTTCCGCGATGTCGCTGGGCGGAACGCCTCCGCAATTGATGGATCAGGCCCGTGACGGCGTTGTCGACATCGTCTGGACCCTGCCGGGCTACACGCCGGGCCGCTTCCCCAGCGTCGAGGTCTTCGAACTGCCATTCATGATGACCAATGCCGAGGCCACTTCGCGTGCCTACTGGGACCTGTTCAAATCCGACATGGAACAGGGCGAATTCAATGGCATCAAGATCCTTGCCACCTGGGTCCACGGACCCGGTGTCATCCACGCCAAGGGAGAGGGCGTCCGCACCCTCGAGGACATGCAGGGAAAGAAGGTTCGCGGCCCCACCCGCGTGATCAACGGCATGCTCGCCGAACTTGGCGCAGAGCCGGTCGGAATGCCCGTCCCGGCGATTCCCGAAGCGCTCTCCAAGGGCGTGATCGATGGCACCGTGATCCCGTGGGAAGTGACGCCGGCGCTGAAGATCGCCGAGCTTGTCGACACCCACACAGAGTTTGGCGGCGACACCGCGCTCTACACGGCGGCCTTCGTTCTGGCCATGAACCAGGCCAAGTACGACAGCCTGCCCGATGACCTCAAGAAAGTCCTCGACGACGCCACGGGTGCTGAATTCTCCGCCTTCGCCGGCAAGACCCAGGCAGCCTTCGACGCGCCGAGCCGCGAAATTGCGGAAGCGACAGACAACGCCATTCTCCAGATCGAGGGCGAGGAACTCCAGCGCTGGCGCGACGCCTCGCAGACGGTCATCGACAACTGGTACACGGAGATGGAAGAAAAGGGCATTGACGGCAAGGCCCTGCACGCCCGGGCGCAGGAACTGATCGCCAAATACACCGACTAAACCGCAAGGTTCGAACCATCCCGCCGGGACCCGCCCGAATCGGCAGGTTCCGGCGGCAGCGACGAGCGGATTCTCGCGATGACCATTCTTGTTGCCGGTGCCGGAATTGCCGGCCTCACCTTTGCGCTCACTTGCCACCAGATCGGTGCGCGGGTCCGGATCTTCGAACAGGTCGACGAGATCCGCCCTCTTGGAGTGGGCATCAATCTTCAACCGCATGCCATTCGCGAACTTGTCGAACTGGGGCTCGAATCCGAACTGGAGGCCGTCGGCATCCGCACCCGGGAAGTTGCCTACTATTCGAAACATGGCCGCCTGATCTGGTCGGAAACACGCGGCCTTGAGGCAGGATACAACTGGCCGCAGCTTTCCGTTCACCGCGGACAGCTGCAACTGATGTTGTTGAGGGCCGTGCGCAAGCGTCTCGGCGCCGATGCGGTGCAAACAGGCTGGAAAGCGTGCGGCTTTTCGCAACGGCAGGATGAAGTTGTCCTGCAGCTTGAAAACCGGGCGGGCGACACGCGGACCGAACGGGGAAGCCTGCTGGTTGCCGCTGACGGCATTCACTCCGCCATCCGCGCCCGGATGAACCCGGGCGAAGGCCCGCCCGTGTGGGGCGGCGCCGTGCTGTGGCGGGCGACCAGCCGCGCGAAGCCTTTTTTAACCGGCGCCTCCATGGCAATGATCGGCCATGAGTGGCAGAAATTCGTGACCTATCCGATTTCTCCAGCCGACCCGGAAACCGGTCTGTCCGAAATCAACTGGGTCGCCGAACTCAAGAAGAAACCCGATGCCGCCTGGAACCGCGAGGACTGGAACCGCCCTGGCAGGCTCGAGGATTTCCTGCCTTCCTTCGAAAGCTGGCGTTTCGACTGGCTCGATGTTCCCGAACTCATCCGGGGCGCGCGCCGGATCTACGAATATCCCATGGTCGACCGGGACCCGTTGCCGGGCTGGGGCCAGGGTCGCGTCACGCTGATGGGCGATGCCGCGCACCCCATGTATCCGATCGGTTCGAACGGCGCGTCCCAGGCCATTCTCGATGCGCGCGTGCTCGGCAAGACCATTGTCGCACACGGACTGTCGGAAGCGGCGCTGATCGCCTATGAAGATGAGAGGCGGCCAGCGACCGAGAAAATCGTGGTGGCCAATCGCGGCAACGGACCCGACCAGATCATGCAGGTCATCGAGGAGAAATGTCAGGGCATGTTCGATGTTGTCACCGACGTGATGAGCCGCGAGGAACTCGAGGACCATGCGGCACGCTACAAGGCGCTCGCCGGGTTTGACCGGGAAACGCTGAACCTCCGCCCGCCGCTGATTGCGGACACGGATCGCGTCGGGCAGGCTTCAGCCGATGCTTGATCGCATCGACACAGTCATGCGGCGGTTTGCGGCCGTGCTCGCAATTCTGGGCGGCCTCGCCCTGATCGTCGTCATGCTGTCCACCGTCGCTTCGGTCACCGGACGGGCGCTTATCCCTCTTGGCCTGAGCCCGATCCGCGGCGATTTCGAACTGGTCGAACTGGGGACGGGCTTTGCGGTCTTCGCTTTCCTGCCCTGGGTCCAGATCAACCGCCAGCATGCGTCAGTCGAAATCCTGACGATGCAGCTGAGCGCCCGCACCAACCGCGCGATCGATCTCGTCGCTGACATACTGATGGCAATGGTCGCCGTGCTTCTGGCGTGGAAACACTGGCAGGGCACGCTCGACAAGCTGGCCTACGGCGAAACCACCTTCATCATCCAGTATCCCGTCTGGTGGGCCTACGCCTCGGGCCTTGTCGGCGCCATCGGTTTCGTCATCGTCAGTCTCTGGTGCATGTTTCTAAGCTTCAGGGCGCTTGTTTCGGGCCGTGATCAGGCACATGGGGAGGTGGTGCATTGAGCAACATCGACATCGCGCTCCTGTCCTTCCCGGCTCTCCTGTTTCTCATCTTTTTGAGGATCCCGATCGGGCTCGCAATGCTGCTCACCGGCATTGGCGGAAGCTACTTCATCAACGGCTCGTTCCTGATGATCTTTGCCCAGCTCAAGAACCTGACCTGGGGGACGTTCTCGAGCTATTCGCTTTCGATCATTCCGCTGTTCCTGCTTATGGGCCAGTTCGCGACGCTCGGCGGAATGTCCCAATCGCTGTTCAAGGCCGCTGAAACCTGGCTCGGCCACCGCAAGGGCGGTGTCGCCATGGCCGCCGTCGGGGCCTGCGCCGGCTTCGGCGCCATCTGCGGATCTTCGCTGGCCACCGCCGCCACCATGGGACAGGTCGCGCTGCCGGAACTGCGCCGCTACGGCTATTCGGGCGAACTGGCGACAGGCGCTCTGGCTGCCGGCGGCACGCTCGGCATTCTCATCCCGCCCTCGGTCATCCTGGTGATCTACGCCATCCTGACCGAACAGAACATCGCCAAGCTGTTCGTTGCGGCCTTCATTCCGGGCGTTCTCGCCGCGATAGGCTACATGATCGCCATCGCCATCTATGTCAGGCTCAAGCCCGGCTCCGCCGGAAGCCGCGAACGCGCGCCCTATTCGGAGCGCTTCCGCAGCCTGCTTGCGGTCTGGCCGGTGCTGCTCGTTTTCATCGCCGTCGTCGGCGGAATCTATGGCGGCATCTTCACTCCGACCGAGGCCGCCGCCATCGGCGCATTCGGCACCGGCGTAATCGCCCTGATCAATGGAGGGCTCAACCGCTCGACACTGATCTCTTCGATCCTGACCACGGCGAGCGCCACCGGAATGATCTTTCTGATCGTCTTCGGCGCCGGCGTTTTCAATGCCTTTCTGGCCCTCAGCCAATTGCCCCAGACCGCGGCAGCCTATGTCGGCAGCCAGGGTTTCAATCCTTGGCTCGTCTTGGTCGCGGTTCTGCTTCTGTATCTGGCCTTCGGGTGCGTGATGGATTCGCTGTCGATGATCCTGCTCACGGTGCCGATCTTCTTTCCGATCATGTCGGCGCTGGATTTCGGCCTGTCCCCGGAGGAATTCGCGCTCTGGTTCGGCATCATCGTTCTGATCGTCGTCGAGGTCGGGTTGATTACGCCGCCGGTCGGGATGAACCTGTTCGTCATCAACTCCATGGCCAAGGATACGCCATTGTCCGCGACCTATCGCGGCGTGTTTCCCTTTGTGCTGACCGACATCGTCCGGGTTGCGATCCTGACAATGTTCCCGGCAATTACGCTGGTGGCTGTAAGGCTGCTGTACTGAAGCGGGCCTTTCCAGCCTGCTTCCTTGGCGCTACGGATCAGGCGCCGATGGCACGGATCGAGGCTGCGAGATCGCTGTCCACCGGGATGCCATTGGTGAGATAATCGGCGCGGATCTGCTGCCGCCGCCGGCCTGGAAGCCGCGCTCCTTCGGCGCCTTCGACCATCTCGGCCATCAGCGCCATGCGCTCCATCCCGCCGGAACCGAAAGCATCCGGATCGATCGCGATGATCGCCTGACCCGTGCCCGGAGGATCGCCCTTGTCGTCGAAAAAGGATGTGGCCTGCCAGGCGTAGTTTGCCCCGGTCAGGCCGGCGCACAGCAATTCCACCATCAGCGCAAGCGCGGTTCCCTTGGCATCGCCAAGCGGCACCATGGTTCCTTCCATCGCCGTCTTTGCATCGGTTGTCGGGTTTCCATCGGGGTCGAGGGCCCATCCCTCCGGGATCGGCTCACCCTTCTGCGCCGCTGCCATGATTTTGCCGCGGGCAACCTTGGAGAGCGAGATGTCGACCACCACGGGATCGCGCTTGCCCAGCGGCGCCGCGAAGGCAACCGGATCGGTGCCGAACAGCGGCCGACGTCCGCCCCAGGGCGCCATTGCCGCCGGCGCATTGGCAACCATCAATGCCGCGACCCCTCGCTGTGCCAGAGACTCGACCGTCACGCCTGCCACTCCGCAGTGATGCGAGCGCCGGATCCCGGCGATGGCGATCCCCTGTGCCTTCGCGGCCCCGGGCAGCCATTCGAGAGCCAGATCCATGGCCGGATAGGCAAATCCGTTTCCTGCATCGATGGCGATCGCACCCGGACGAAGAGTTTCGGATCGCGGCTTGGCGAACCCGTCGACCTTGCCCGCCCTTGCCTGCGCGGAATAGGCGGCGACGCGCCTTAAACCGTGGCCGTTCTGGCCCGCAAGCTCGGCGGCGAGCAACGCGCTGGCAACGGATTTGGCATTGGCTTCCGAGGTTCGGCTGCGCGTGAGCGCACCGCTGATCAGGGCAGTAACCTCGTCCGCAGTCATTTTGGTGGTTCCGCTCATGTTCCGGCTCCCAGAACCTCAAGCACCTTGTCGGCAATAAGATGGCTTACACGCTCGTTGGATTCCTCCGTCACTCCCGCAACATGCGGGGTCAGGATCAGATTGGAGAGGCCGGCAAATTTCGCGCCCGCCTCCGCCGTCAGCGGCTCGGTCTCGAACACGTCGAGTGCCGCGCCGCCGATCCTGCCTTCCTTGAGCGCCTCGGCGAGCGCCGCCTCATCGACGATACCGCCCCGTGCAGCGTTCACCAGAATGGCGTCGGATTTCATTTTTGCCAGAGAGTCCGCATCGATCATGTTGCGCGTTGCATCCGTCAGCGGGGTATGCAGCGAGACCACGTCCGCAAGTTCCAGCACCGCGTCGAGCGAGACATTGCGGGCAATCTGCCATCCCGGATGGTCGGCGGTGAGATAAGGATCATAGGCGACGATGGACATGCCCATCATATGCGCCCGCCAGGCAACCTCGCGCGCAATGGAGCCGTAACCGACAAGCCCCATTGTCTTGCCGGCCAGTTCCCGGCCCATCATCGACTGGCGCGGCCAGGCGCCGCCCGCAACCTCATCGGAGCGCAGCCAGGCGCCACGAAGCAGCATCAGCGCCGAGGTGATCACATATTCCGCAACCGAGAGATCGTTGGCGCCGGTGGCCGGGATCACCTTGATCGAGCGGGCCCGGCACGCCTCGACATCGATATTGTCGAGACCCACGCCAAGCCGGCCAACCACCTTGAGCTTTGGCCCCATCCCCAGAAGCGCTTCGCGCACCTGTGTGCGATTGCGCACAACCAGCGCCTTGGCCGATGCCAGAAGGCCATGCAACGCCACCGGATCATCGACCAGCTTCGGATCGTAGAACGTGTCATGCGCGTTGGAGAGGCGGGCGACCGCCGCCTCGTCCATGAACTCGGTAATCACGATATCTGCCATGGTGCGGGTGCTCTTTTGCCAGTGAACCGCGCCTTACGCGGATCTGTAGAGTTTCGTCATGGAGAACTCTCTGTGTCCGAGGGCCTCGGCAGCGGTGTTGCGGCCGTTTGAGGTCCTGCGGATCATGTCGATGAGGGCGTCGCCGGCCTCGTCGATGGTCATCTCGCGCCGCA
>JAVJQD010000002.1:0-49138 GCA_040218025.1 Hoeflea sp.
TCAGCGGATAGCAGTATTGCCGGTTGCCGAGCATGAACTCGCCCTTGAAGTCGGCGCACCAAAGGCCATTGGCTTGAGTTGCGCCGTGGAGCGCGGTTCCCCGGGCCTTGTAACGGCGCCGCTTGCGGCGCTTGACCAGGCTGTGCCGGTCGAGAACCGCATGTACCGTCGACTTTGCCGGGATGCGAACGTCGCCGGCCAGCCTGCGCACAAGGAGTTCCCTGATCTTTCGCGCGCCCCAGTGCGGCTTGTCGCGTTTGGTTTCCACGATCAGCCGCTCGATCTGGTCGGGCAGCTGGTTGGCGTAGCGCACCGGACGCCGCGAGCGGTCGCAAAGCGCCTCAAGCCCCTCCTCCTTGTAGCGGCCCCAGATCTTGTAGCCCGTCTTGCGCGATATCCCGAACGCGCGACAGACCTCACTCATGCCTTCTCCTTCCAGAAGGCGGGCGACAAAACGAAGTCGTTCTTCCATAACCGAACTCTCTCTCCACGGCATCAACACCTCCCGCAAAGCGAAAAGTGTTACCCATGTGTCCGGTACGTTTCGTCACCTATGTCTCAGGTCGCTCACCCCCTTCATCAATTCACTGGGTTGGCGTTGCATTGTAGTCGCAGCTTGCACTGCAGCGGGTCGCCAACGCGCTGCAAATGCTGATAGTGTCGAAACGGCTTGGCGTCCGCCTGTCGATGGAGCCGTGTGATGGCAAGAACGGATGTGTCAGGACGATGAAAACCGGAACCGAAGCCACGCTGCTCGTGCACAATGACACAAGCGGCGCGGTGCTCGCCTGCCGCGAAGGGCTGAGCTTCTGGGGAGGCGTGGATCCCGACACCGGGACGATCATCGACACCCATCACCCGGACCTCGGCGCAAGCCTTGCAGGCAGGATCGTATTGATGCCGACCTCGCGCGGGTCCTGCAGCGGCAGCGGCGTCCTGCTTCAACTGGCGCGAAACGGGCAGGCGCCGGCCGCACTGGTGTTTCGCGAGCCGGAGGACATCCTCACACTCGGCGCGATCATTTCGGCCCGCCTGTTTGACCGACCGATTGCGGTCCTTCGCCTTCCCGCCGAAACCTATGAGGCGTTGTCCCGGGCCGAGGACGCGGAAATCAAAGGCGAAAGGCTGTCTTTCGCCGGTCGCCGGATCGAACTGTCGCGCCCGGAAAGCCGCGGGCTCTCGCTCAGCTCCAGGGACCGTGACATGCTCGAAGGCAGGGGTGGTCCGGCGCGCCGGCTTGCCATGGAGGTTCTCTGCCTGATGGCCGCAGCCCAGGGCGCAAAGGATCTGATCGATGTGTCGCGCGCCCATATCGATGGCTGCATTCTGGCCCATGACGCCAATCTCGATTTTGCCGAGAAGATGGACGAGATGGGAGCGAAGGCGGTCGTCCCCACCACCATGAACGCCATCTCGGTGGACCGGGAGAACTGGCGAAGCCAAGGGGTTCCGGGCGAGTTCGGAAGCAAGGCCAGCCGGCTCGCCGATGCCTATGTCAATATGGGTGCGCGGCCGACATTCACCTGTGCGCCTTACCTTCTGGACGATGTGCCGGGGGAAGATGAAGCGATCGGCTGGTCGGAATCCAATGCCGTGATCTATGCCAATTCAGTGCTCGGAGCGCGCACCCAGAAACACCCGGACTATCTCGACCTGTTCGTTGCGATCACG
The DNA here is from genome assembly GCA_040218025.1 of Hoeflea sp. GTDB lineage: Bacteria > Pseudomonadota > Alphaproteobacteria > Rhizobiales > Rhizobiaceae > Hoeflea. The sequence continues at coordinate 1,672 of JAVJQD010000002.1, forward strand.
GGGCGTGCGCCAAACACCGGCGTCTATCTTGCCGAAAACCGCAAGCCGGTCTGCGAGATCCGTGTTGAGCCACCTCGGTCGTTTGACGATGCCCTGTGGCCCATGCTTGGGTGGCTGGCAGGATCGAGGTCCCCGGCGGGGATCCCGGTTCTTACCGGGCTTGAGCATCTGTCTCCCGCGCCCGATGACCTCAGGGCCCTGTGCGCCGCCTTCGGAACGACTTCGGCAGCGCCGATGCTGCATGTAAGGGGCCACACGCCGGAAGGCGGCCTGCCTCTGGCCGCCGGCGCGGATTTGCTCGAGATCCCGCTCGACGATCTGAGAGAGCTCTGGCGGGAGTTCAATGCCGGCGATGACAGGATCGATCTCGTGGCCATCGGCAGTCCGCACGCCTCGCTTGCCGAAACCCGGCGCCTTGCCGAGTGTCTGGGCGGAAGGCGCTGTCATGACGGCTTGAGAACCATTGTAACCGTGGGCCGCAACACGCTGGCGGGCATGCAGGCCGAGGGCATCCTTCAAAGGCTGCAGCAAGCCGGTGTGCAGGTTCTTCCGGATCTCTGCTGGTGCTCGATAACGGAACCTGTCTTTCCCGGGGATGCTTCCGTCATCATGACCAATTCCGGCAAATACGCCCACTACGGCAAGGGCCTGACCGGCCGCGACATGCGCTTCGGATGCCTGGAAGATTGCGCGGAGGCGGCCTTGACGGGACGCGCGAAACCGGGGCTTCCGGCCTGGCTGACGGAAGGCCGGTAGATGGTGGAATGATTTGCCGGAAGGCCACCGTGCCGGATCACGGTGGCTACAGCGCCGCGCATCCGGTCGGATGCGCAAAGGTCGCTGTACCACTTCGATTGAATGCATGTGCGTTATCGCTCAATTGAATCCAATTGAGCGCGACATGCATTAGAAGACTGTCAGTTCCGGAACCGCGACGACAAAGCGGGTGCCCCGCTCGGCCAGGTGGGCGTTCTGGGTGCGCACTTCTTCCGCGATGTTCCAGGGCAGGATCAGAAGATAGTCCGGGCGCCAGGTTTCGAGCACCGCCGGATCGAGAATGGGGATCCGGCTGCCCGGCATGAACTTGCCAATCTTGGCGCCCGCCGCGTCGCAGACGAAGGGAAGCAGGTCGGGCCGCACGCCCGCATAGTTGAGCAGCGTATTGCCCTTTGCCGCCGCCCCATAGCCGGCGACGCTCAGGCCATCCTGCTTGGCCGTTAGCAGGAACCTCAGCAGCCCGTCCTTGATCGCGTCCGCGCGGACCTGGAAACCCTCGTAATAGCCATCGGTGTCCATGCCGCGGCGGCGCTCTTCTGCGAGCGCCGTCTCCACAGCGGAATGGCGGGTATGTTCGGCGGCCTGGTGGCAGCCGTAGACCCTGAGGCTTCCGCCATGGGTCGGCAGTTCCTCGACATCGAATACCCGAAGCCCGGCTTTCTCGAAAATGCGCTCCACCGTCAGCAGCGACAGGTAGGAAAAGTGCTCATGGTAGATTGTGTCGAACTGGCAGGATTCGACGAGCCGCATCACATGCGGAAACTCGAGGGTTATCACGCCCTCCGGCTTGAGGGCTGCGGCAAGCCCCGCGGTGAAGTCATTGATGTCGGGCACATGGGCATAGACATTGTTGCCGGCGATCAGATCCGCCTGCCGGCGCTCTTGGACGAGGTTTCCGGCAAGTTCTTCCCCGAAAAAGGCTTCAAGCGTTTCGACGCCGACCTCGCGTGCGGCCGTCGCCGTGCTCGCCGTCGGCTCGATGCCCAGGCAAGGAATTCCGCGCTCGACAAAATTGCGCAGCAGATAGCCGTCATTGGACGCCACCTCGATGACAAAGCTTTCGGATCCCAGGCCGAAGCGTTCGGTCACCCGTTCGCAATAGGTCTTGGCATGCGTCAGCCAACCACGCGAAGTCGAGGAAAAATAGGCGTAATCCGCACCGAACACAGTGTCTTCCGTGACATAGTCCTCGGTCTGAACCAAATGGCAGTCCGAACACACCAGCACCCGCAGGGGATAGTGCGTTTCGGGGCGGTGCAGGTCCGGCTCCGAGAGATAGGCGTTTGACGGCGGTGCGCTGCCCAGATCGACGAAGGGCTGGTTGAGCGGGGCCTGGCAGTGACGGCACTTCATGGTGTGATCGGCTCCAGTTCGTTCAGGCCGGGATGGGTGCGGTCCCGCGCCGAGAGCGTCGAGACGGGAAGCGGCCATGATATCGCGACGGCCGCGTCATCATGGCGCAATCCGCCTTCAAGCGACCGGTCGTAGGCTACGGAATGGCAGTAGAGCACCTCGGTGTCCGGCTGCAGTGTCTGAAAGCCGTGGGCCACGCCCTCGGGCACATAGACCATGGCGCCGGTCTCGGGTGTGAGCTCGACGGACGTCCATTGCCCGAAAGTGGGCGAACCGTGCCTGAGATCGACCAGAACGTCGAACATCGCGCCATGGAGGCAGCGTACCAGCTTCGCCTCGGCGGCCGGCGGACGCTGGAAATGCATACCGCGCACCGTGCCCCGGCTGGCGCTGAAGGAGACGTTCATCTGCGCCCAGTGCGCCTTGAGCCCGTGCGCGGCAAAATCCTCGGCGCAGAAGGTTCGCGCAAAGAAGCCGCGATCGTCTCCGATCCGCTCCGGATCGATCCTGTAGGCGCCGTCGATGGGAAGCGCAGAATAGATCATGCCGCCCCATAATCTCGGATTTGCTTGAGGCTCACCTCACGCGCCGAGTGCCCTTCATCGACGGCGCGGTACCAGCCGATGGTCCGGTCTATGGCGGTCTCGAAATTCCAGCGCGGCTGCCAGCCGAGCTTCTGCCGGGCAAGATCACTGGCAACGGCAAGAAGTCCGGCCTCGTGCGGCCTGTCGCCTCCCGCAGAGACGTCGACCCAGTCACCCGAAGAGGCGCCGGGCCAGACGCCGAGCGCCTCGGTGACGAGATCCTCGACCGTGCGAAAGTCGCCGGCAGCCGGCCCGAAATTATAAGCCCGCGCATGAGACGTGTCGGCATGCAGCGCCTCGGCGAGCCTCAGATAGCCCGCGAGAGGTTCCAGCACATGCTGCCAGGGACGCACCGAGTGGGGATTGCGCACCTCGATACTGTCTCCGGCGGTCAGCGCGCGGACGATGTCGGGCACGATGCGGTTGTCGGCATAATCGCCGCCGCCGATCACGTTCCCCGCCCTGGCGGTGGCAAGCCTGAGCAGGCCTTCGGAGGCGAAGCTCGCCCGCCAGCTCTGCACCAGAATTTCCGCCGCGGCTTTGGAAGAGGAATACATGTCGTGGCCGCCGAGACGGTCGGTCTCGCGGTAGGGGTGCTCCCACTCGCGGTTTTCGTAGACCTTGTCGGTGGTCACGACGATGACCGTCGCGGGGTTGCTCGCGGATCTGAGCGCATCCAGAAGATGCAGAGTGCCCGCTACATTGGTCTCCCAGGTTTCAGCCGGCGCCTCGTAGGACCGCAGCACCAGCGACTGGGCGGCCAGGTGAAACACGAATTCAGGTTCGATCTCGGCAACGCGCCGCGCAACCGCGCCTGCATCGCGGATGTCGCAAATCCCGTGATCCAGTCTTGAGGCGAGCTCCGTCATGTCGAAAAGGTTCGGATCGCTTTCGGGCGCCAGCGCCATTCCGTGAACCTCGGCGCCCATGGCGTCCAGCCACAACGACAGCCAGCTTCCCTTGAACCCGGTGTGCCCGGTGACCAGGACCCTCCGTCCCGTCCAGAAGGTCTTCATTTCCACAACTTCCAGGGGGGCTGTTTCGACGCCCAGAGCCGCTCCAGGTTCTCCTTGTCGCGCAGCGTGTCCATGGAGTGCCAGAAGCCGTCATGTTTCCACACCGCCAGCTGTCCGTCAGCCGCAAGCCCTTCCATCGGCGCCCCTTCGAGATTGTCTGCGTCGCCCGAAATACGGTCGATCATCGAGGGCTCGCAGACGAAAAAACCGCCGCTGACCCAGCGCCCGTCACCGCGCGGCTTCTCCAGGAAGTGCGTGACGCGGTTGTTCCCGATTTCAAGCGACCCGAACCGGCCCATGGGCTGCACCGCGGTAATCGTTGCCTCGACCTTCTGCGACCGGTGAAAATCTACCACGTTTGTGATGTTGAGGTCCGTGACGCCGTCGCCATAGGTCAGGCAGAAGGTTCCGTCGAGATGGTCGCGCACGCGGCGCAGGCGGCCGCCTGTCTGGGTGTCCGCTCCGGTGTCGACCAGCGTGACCTTCCACGGTTCCGCATAGCGCTGGTGCACCTCCATCGAGTTCTGCGACATGTCGATGGTGACATCGGACATGTGGAGGAAGTAGTTGGCGAAATATTCCTTGATCTGGTAGCCGCGATAGCCGCAGCAGATCACGAATTCGGTGATGTTGTGGGCGCCGTAGATCTTCATGATGTGCCACAGGATCGGCTTGCCGCCGATCTCGATCATCGGTTTGGGACGGAGATGGGACTCTTCGCTGATCCGGGTTCCCAGCCCGCCCGCCAGTATGACTGCTTTCAGTGACACGAGATGTCTTCCTTTGTTCCGAACCGCGATCGGGCTGTTCCTGCAAGGCCTGACGCTCGAATCGGGTCGGTTTAACCCTTTGCATTGGAAAATGCACCACCCTTCGGCCAATCGCAACGCCGGGGATTGGCATTGAGGGTCGGGATCGGCTTGTCCACTGGCGATAGAGGTTATGACGGCGGATATGCCCGCTCCGAAGCCCCTTGCCGGGGTGAAACGCTGTCGTCTAGAACAGGTCGGGATTGACCGGTTCGACCGCGATGGCGCCGGATCGGATGGGGCCATGCGCGGGAAGCGGGCAGGGCCGTAAATGTTGAGAGGCGGCATGAGCAGGTTTGGTGGTATTGAAGCCCTCGTCATCCACTTGTCCCGCGCCGAGGCGCGCCGCCCCCAGGTCGAGCGAATTCTGAACGCTTGCCCGGTCCCCGCCCGTGTGATCGAGGCGGTTGACGGCCGGGCGCTAACGGAAGACGAGATCGGTGCGGTGTTTTCGCAACGCCCCCTTCATTTTCCACGCTATCCCTTCTTCATCACCGCAGGTGAGATCGGCTGCTTTCTCAGCCACCGCAGGGCCTGGCGAATCATTGTCGAAAGCGGCCTCGGGGCCGGCCTGATCCTTGAGGACGACGTCGAGATCGACCGTGACGCCTTCGCCCGTGCCCTTGCCCTCGCGACACAATATGTCGGGCAGGAGGGCTATATCCAGTTTCAGGTCAGGCCGGTCGCAGACGGAGCAAGTGTTGTAACGGAAGATGACGGCGTCTCCATCCTGCGTCCCCCGGTGGCGATGCTGCGCACATCTGCGCAGTTGGTAAGTGCTGCCCAAGCCAGGCGGCTTCTGCAGATCACCGATCGTTTCGACCGGCCAGTCGACGGTCTGCTGCAGCTGAGCTGGGTCACAGGCGTCGCCCCGAGTTGCGCGGTGCCCTCGGGCGTCAGCGACCGGACGCAGCAATCGGGCGGCAGCACGATATCGACCAGCTCTCGAGGGAGCCTGATGAAAACGCTCGCTCGGGAGTTCCACCGGCTGGTCTATCGCCGCCGTATTCGCGCCCTTTCCGCCCGGTATCTTGCATCCATCGGAGGTCAAGAATGAGTGTCCTGGTCACCGGCGGAGCCGGCTACATCGGCAGCCACATGGTGCTTGAGCTTCTCGACCGCGGCGAGGATGTGATTGTCATCGACAACCTTTTGACAGGCAATGAATGGGCAGTGCCTGACCGGGCCCGGTTCTACAGGGCCGACATTGCCGACGCAGCAGCCCTCGATGCGATCTTCGCCACTCACGAGATCGATGCGATCATTCACTTTGCCGGGCTGATCATCGTGCCCGACTCCGTCGAGAAGCCGCTGGACTACTATCATGAGAACACCTGCAAATCGCGTTACCTGATCCAGCGCGCACTCGAAGCAAAGGTCGAAAGCTTCATTTTCTCCTCCTCGGCGGCGGTCTATGGCGCACCGGGGCTCGAACCGGTGACCGAGTCCGCGCCCTTTGCCCCCGAATCCCCCTATGGCAGTTCCAAGCTGATGACCGAATGGATGCTGCGCGACGTCGCGGCGGCCTGCAGCGGTTTCCGCTTTGCCGCCTTGCGCTACTTCAACGTCGCCGGCGCCGATCCCGGGATGCGGGCCGGCCAGTCCTCGCGCCGGTCGACCCATCTCATCAAGATCGCCGCGGAAGCCGCGACGGGGAAGCGCGACGGTCTGCAGATCTTCGGCAATGATTTCGAAACCCCGGACGGCACTTGCGTGCGCGACTACATCCACGTCACAGACCTCGCCAGGGCGCATTATTGCGCGCTGTCTTATCTCAGGGATGGCGGGCCGTCGGTCGCGGCCAACTGCGGCTATGGCAGCGGCTATTCGGTGCGCCAGGTGGTCGACGCCGTGAAGGCGGTCTCGGGCGTCGATTTCAGGGTGAACGAAGCCCCGCGTCGGCCCGGCGACGCCGCCATGATCGTGGCCGATTCCACATTTGCGCGCCAGACGCTGGGATGGACGCCGGAGCTTGATGATCTCGAAACGATCATCCGCCATGCACTCAAATGGGAAGGCCGGCTTGGCAACCGGACCGGCGGGCAGCCGGGAGATTGAACAGTCGTCGGATCGACTGCGCCCTTTGGGTCAACCAACTTGCCTTCGGCGCTGATATTCTGCATGAACGCCGGAAACAGGCTTGAAGCGTGCGGGGCGGACCAGTCTCCTTCGCAGGCCGGTACCCGCGACAGGATCAAGACCATCACATGACGATTCCCTGTTACTATATCAATTTAGACCGCTCGCCCGAGCGTGATGCAGATTTTCGCGCGGAATGCGCCCGCGTCGGCATCGAACCGCTCCGGGTCCCGGCGGTCGACGGCCGGGCCTTGCCGGAAGATGTGGTTGCCGCGATGGGGCCGCGCACATCGGGCGAATATGGCGTGGGCTATGGCGAGATCGGCTGCTTCCTGAGCCATGTGCGCCTGTGGGAAATGGTCGTCGCGCAAGCGCAGGACTGGGCATTCGTTTGCGAGGACGATATCCATTTTTCCAGCAATGCGCCCGAATTCATGGGATCGTCGGGCTGGCTGCCCGGCGATGCGGATCTGGTCAAGGCCGAAACGGTGTTCCAGCGCGTGCTGATGGACAAGCGACCGACCGCCTCGGTCTTTGGCCACGGGCTGTTCCGGCTGTGCTCCGCCCATGGCGGTACTGCGGGTTATTTTATTTCGCGCCGCGGCGCCGAAAAGCTGCTCAAGCTGACATCCGCCGCCTGCGACCCGGTGGACCAGCTGATGTTCAACCCCAGGCTCGGCATTGCAGGACACTTGTCGATCTGGCAGCTGGAGCCGGCGATCTGCGTCCAGGACTACCTGGTGACCGCGAGCGACAGGCATTCCGGCGTCGAAAGCGTCGTCAACGCCGCCCCACGCCTGTTTCATCCCGAAGGAGGACGGTCGGCCAAACCGAAGGGTTTTGAGCGCCGTGTGATGGGACCGCTGCGCAAGCTCGGCGGGCTGGCCGAACGCCTCATGACCAATACGCTGACCCGCCGGCGTTTTCGCAAAGTGCCGGTGGAGATCGATGGCGTCCGCTTCGTGGCCGCCGGAAAGGCAGGCACCAAGTGAAGATCGCCATTCTGTATATCTGCACCGGGAGCTACCGGGTCTTTTTCGATGGCTTCCACGCCTCCAGCGAAGAGCACTTCCTGCCCGGCCATGACAAGACCTACTTCGTCTTCACGGATGCGCCGCTCGACCGCGAGTACCCGGGCGTCGTCACGGTTCATCAGGACAATCTCGGCTGGCCCGGAAACACGCTCGACCGGTTCACCGTGTTCTCGAAGGTTCGTGACCAGCTTGCGGACTTCGACCATGTCTTTTTCTTCAACGCCAATTGCCAGTTCGTTGATCGCATCGGCGAGGAGATGCTGGCAGGCCCTGGCGAGATCCTGGTCGTGCGCCATCCCGGCCATCATGCGCGTGCGCCGGCAGAATTCCCCTATGAACGCAGCCCGCGTTCAAGCGCCTTTATCCCCGAAGGCGAAGGCAGCAACTATGTTGCCGGCGGTGTCAATGGCGGGCCGCGCGACACTTATCTGGCCTTCATCGAGACCATGCGCCAGGCTGTCGAGGCCGACAAAAAGGGGGGCGTCATGGCCCTCTGGCATGACGAGTCCCATCTCAACCGCTACATTCTCGACCATCCACACAAGCTGCTCGATCCCGGCTACTGCTTCCCCGAGGGATGGTCGCTACCGTTCGCCCAGAAGATCCTGATCCGCGACAAGGCGAAGTTCGGCGGCGCGCTGGCCATGCGCAAGACACGGCGCTGGCGCGCGCCCGAAGATACCATTGTCATCGAACTGCTCGGGCGTCTGGGCAACCAGATGTTTCAGTATGCCACCGCGCGGGCGGCTGCGCTGCGCTGCGGCGCCAAGGTGGTGCTCGACACGCGTTCGCTGGAGAAAATGGGCCATCCCTATGAGTTGGGCCATTTCAACATAGACGCCCGGGTCGGCGGTCCCAAGGAGCTTTGCCCGCCCCGAGAACGAAAGTACAAGCGCCTGGCCTGGCGCACTCTTGCCAAGCTCGACGGGCGGTTCATCCGCGAAACCCGCAACCTGTTCGATCCGCGCGTCCTGCAGGCCAAGCCGGGATCCGAATTCAGGGGCTACTGGCAGTCCGAGCGTTATTTCTCGGATGTCGCCCGGCAGATCCGCGAGGACCTGACTGTGGTGACAGAGCCAAGCGCCGAAAATCTTGAGATGAGGGCGCAAATTGAAGCGTGCCAATCCGTGTCGGTGCATGTCCGACGGGGCGATTATCTCACCAGCGAGGCCACCCGCGGAATTTACGCCGTTTGCGGAAAGCAATATTACGCCAGGGCGGCACAGTCGATCCTGGAGTCGGTCGAAGGGACGCCGAGGTTCTTTGTCTTTTCCGACGATCCGGAATGGGCGGAGGCCAATCTCGATCTTCCGGGCGAGAAGACCGTCGTGGCCATCAACGGGCCGGAAGTGCCCTATGAAGATTTGCGGCTGATGGCGGCTTGCAGGCACAACATCATCGCCAATTCCACCTTTTCCTGGTGGGGGGGCTGGCTCAACCCGTCACCGGACAAGATCGTGATCGGCCCGAAGACCTGGTATCTGGATCCGGGCCTTTCCAACGAATACATTACGCCGGACAGTTGGCGCAGGATTGAAAACGACTAGAGCCGGTCATCGTAGGCTGGAATCGTTTGAACGCAGGGATTTCGTGATCTGGCCAGAAGCGTGAGGGGACGCGGCGCGATCGTCGTTGGCCTAATGCATGTCGCGCTCAATTGGATTCAATTGAGCGATAACGTACATGCATTCAATCAAAGTGGTACAGCGACCTTTGCGCATCCGACCGGATACGCGGCGCTGTAGCGCGACGCAGTCCAGGGCGCGAAAGACCAGGTTCAGGCGATAAGGGTGAGTTGAATTCGGTCTGACTGCCCGCTCCGCAAGGCTTGGACGTCTTTTCCGCGCCAGCGGCGTCAAAATCCTCGCACGATGCGCGGCATCGCGCTTGCGGCTTTTCCTTGCTGACACAAAAAACCTGTCCATCAAATCGCTTCCAGCCCAAGATGATCGTCTCCAATCGCGGCTTTGCGGGAACGTGCCCCAGGCTGCGGTTCGAAAGGTTTTTCATGTCCGCATTACTGGCGGGCAAGTCTCCGAAGCCGGAGATTTGCAATCCGATATCTTAGAACTGTCAATGGGTACAGCATCCGCAACAAAGTGTTCTCGTATCCATGACTGTATCTGAGAAACCCGTCAATCATGGTGCGTCGTCGCATGCTTTGCCTTGGTTTCCTCGTTGTCGACGGCGCCACCCTACCTACAGGTGACTGCCGCTTCAAAATGCGGGTTCCGGAAATGCTCATGATTTCGTACCGGTCAAGGAGATGGAACATCATCATGACGTCTCCCTCCGTCTCGTTCGTCCCGAAGGCGTTGAGGGCCTCTTCGTTGAGGGCGGCAGTTGGAAAGATGCCATAAACGGGATTGGCCTTGCCGCAAAATCCGGGTTCCGTGGCATATCGGAGCCGGCGCAACAATCTTGGACCACGAAAACTCAGATCCCGATTGTTGGCGATGTGGATGGTGTTTTCCCCCCTTTCATCGATTGTCTGGACCCGGCCGAAGGCTATGCAGTCATTGTTCATCGAGAGGGGCAAAAGCGAACTGATCCAGTCTTTCTCGAACACGTCGTCATGCGCCGCCCACATGAAGAACCTTGCCTTTGCCTCACCCAGCACGAACGCGAAGTTGGCGAGCGCGCCTTTGTTCTCGGTCTGCCTTATGTATCTGATGCGGGGATCCCGGCGTTCATATTCACGGCAGATGCTCTCCGTGGAATCTGTCGAGCAGTTGTCTGAAATTATGATCTCGAAGTCCGAAAATGTTTGATTTATCAGCGCATCAAGAGAATCTCCGAGATGCTGTTCTCCATTGTAGACAGGAACCCCGATGGAAATTACTGGAGTCAAGCTCATTCAATCCTCTTGAAATCCTGATAGGGTTGCCGGACCGACACTGAAAACGCGGATGCCACGGGTGAGCCCGTCGTTCATACAGCTTGGTAGTCAGTGATCCGTGCGAGGTAAAGATCCGAAAGCGAAATACCTTCACCGGCCGCGCGACGCCAGTGGACGTCGGTCCTGGCGACCGGATGGACAACGTAGGGATGGCGGGTTATAGCGCTGCCCACGACGAGTATCGGACATTGGCGATGGAAAAAGCAGACTATTCCAAACTTCATCTCGGGTGCGGCGTGAAGCACATCCCGGGCTATTTCCATATCGATGCACTCGATTATCCGCATGTCGATCATGTCGGCCCGGTCGACAATCTGGATTTCATCGCCGATGCGGCGGTCGACCACATCTATGCCTGCCATTTGCTCGAGCATTTCGGGCGCAAGGAATATGCCGCCGTTCTCAAGGAGTGGCGCCGGGTTCTGAAGAAGGGCGGCACGCTGCGCCTCGCCGTGCCCGACTATGAAGCCTGTGCCAGGCTTTATGTGGAGGGAAAGCTGCCGGACGGGCTCCCCACCATCCTTGGCCTGATGATGGGTGGCCAGCGCGACCAGTATGACTTCCACAAAATGGTCTTTGATGAGAAAAGCCTCACAGCCTATCTCATGGAAGCGGGTTTTTCGGAGGTCTACCGCTGGGATTGGCGGACCACCGAGCACGCGGAAATGGACGACTACAGCCAGGCCCACCTGCCGCATATGGACAAGCAGAACGGGACACTTGTCTCGCTCAATCTTGAGGCGCGGGCCTAGGCGCAGTCTTGGGGGATCGGGACGATCCGAATTGTACACAGCAGCGCCGGCTGGCCGCTTCCGTCGGAGCGGCCGGAGATTGCGAACAACCGCCGGCGATCGGGGACTAGACCATGCTCAACAAAAGCGCCGCGGATATCCTGGCTCATGCCCGCAACGTTCACTCCCAGGAGGGTGAGGACGGGATCATAGAGCATCTTTTGAGCCTGTTGCCCGCACGCGACAACTGGTGCGTTGAATTCGGCGCCTGGGACGGTGTCTACCTGAGCAATACGTACCACCTGATCGAAAGCAATGGCTACCATGCAGTCCTGATCGAAGGCAGTTCGGAACGCTACGCGGTTCTTCGAAAGAACATGGAGAAATACAAGACCGTCGAATGCATGAACCGGTTCGTGGGGTTTGGGGCCGACGACGGTCTCGATGCCCTTCTTGCGCAAACCGGGTGCCCCCGTGACTTCGACTTTCTCTCCGTCGACATCGATGGAAATGACTACCACACGATCAAGGCGATGACGGACTACCGGCCGAAATTGATCTGTGTCGAGTTCAATCCGACCATTCCGTCGATTGTAAGCTATGTGCAGCCGGCCGATCCCGACGTTAGCCACGGCAACAGCCTGCGTGCGCTTTACGAACTCGGGCTGGAAAAAGGCTACAAGCTTGCCTGTGCAAATCGCCTCAATGCCTTTCTGGTGAGGGCGGATCTCTGGGAAGGGGATTCCCCGGCCCGGGCGGAGGATCTGACCGACTTCCGGTCCGAGGAGCCACCGATGTCGATCATATTTTCGACCTACGACGGTACGGTCATGCTTACCGAGTCGCATGACATGCTCTGGCATGACGAAAAGCTGACGGCCGCCGACATTCAGATGCTGCCGGCCTTCATCCGCCGTTATCCGGGCGACTACAATTGGCTGCAGTGGAAGATCTTCAAGTGGCGCCGGCGGCTCAGGCGTCTCCTCGGCAAACGAGCTTAAGGCTCGATCTCGCCGCGCTCAATTGGATCGAGCGATGAGGAAAGCGGATCATTTCAATGGGCTGCAGCGCTGCGATCGTGGCCCGAGGCGAGAGCCGGCCGGGACGACGCAACGAACTTCGCGGTCAGCGCGCGGGACCGCCCATTCGTTCCCCTAGTCTATCAAGCCCTCAAACTCGGCGAGCGTTCTGCGTATGCCCGCCTCCAGCCCGATGGACGGCTGCCAGCCCATTGCTAGCAGCCGGCTCGAATCCATCAGCTTGCGCGGCGTGCCGTCCGGCTTGGTCCGGTCAAGTTCGATTGTCCCGCTGTAATCCGATGCTTCCGCGATCATCAAAGCCAGGTCGCGGATCGTGATCTCGTGGCCGCTGCCGACATTGACGTGCTCGTGGCCGGAATAGTGCTGCATGAGAAACACCAACGCGTCGGCGCAATCATCCGCATGCAGGAATTCGCGAAGCGGTGTGCCCGAGCCCCACAGCGTGATCGAGGGCGCGTTTTCGGTCTTGGCCTGATGGACCTTGCGGATCAGCGCGGGCAGGACATGGCTGGTCTCGGGGTCGTAATTGTCGCCCGTGCCATAGAGGTTGGTCGGCATCGCCGAGATGAAGTCGGCGCCGTGCTGTTTGCGATAGGCCTGGCAAAGCTTGATGCCGGCAATCTTTGCGATCGCGTACCATTCATTCGTAGGCTCCAGCGGGCCCGTGAGCAAGGCGTCCTCGGGTATCGGTTGCCCGGCGAATTTGGGATAGATGCAGGAGGACCCGAGGAACAGGAGTTTTTCCGTGCCATTCTTGTGTGCGGCGTGGATGATGTTGGCCTCGATCATCAGGTTCTCATAGAGAAAATCCGCAGGCATCCTGTCGTTTGCCAGAATGCCGCCGACCTTCGCCGCGGCCAGGAACACGGCATCGGGGCGGTGTTCGGCAAACCAGTTTTCGACCGATGCCTGCCGTGACAGATCCACCTCGCTGCGCGTTGAGGTCAACACGCTACACCCTTCCGTGGCCAGCCGCCGCACTATTGCCGAGCCGACCATGCCGCGATGCCCGGCGACATAGACTTTCTTGCCAGTCAGCGTGTAGGGCGTCTCAGCCATTGCGTTCGGCCTCCTTGAGATCCGCTTCGGCCATCTCGGCGACGAGGTCGGCGAACGATGTCTGCGGGCTCCAGCCAAGTTTCTGCTTGGCCTTGGAGGCATCACCCAGCAGCGTTTCGACCTCGGTCGGGCGGAAATAGCGCGGATCGACCGAGACGATTACCTTGCCGGAGGGATCGCGACCGACCTCATCGACGCCATTGCCTTCGAATCGGATTGTCATTCCAAGAGCTTCCGCTGCGGCGAGCACGAATTCGCGCACCGAATACTGAACGCCTGTGGCGATGACAAAGTCCTCGGGCTCCTCCTGCTGCAGCATCAGCCACTGCATTTCCACATAGTCGCGGGCATGGCCCCAGTCACGCAGCGCATCGAGGTTTCCCAATCGGAGATCCTCCTGCAGGCCGAGCTTGATGCGCGCCAGCGCCCGGGTGATCTTGCGGGTGACGAAGGTCTCCCCGCGCAGCGGGCTTTCATGGTTGAACAGAATGCCGTTGCAGGCGTAGAGTCCGTAGGCCTCGCGGTAGTTGACCGTGATCCAGTAGGCGTAGAGCTTGGCCACGCCGTAGGGCGATCGCGGGTAGAACGGCGTCCGCTCGGTCTGCGGCGTTTCCTGCACCAGGCCGTAGAGCTCCGAAGTCGAGGCCTGATAGAACCGGCTCTTGTCCTTCAGTCCCAGAATGCGGATCGCTTCGAGCAGTCTGAGTGTGCCGAGAGCGTCGGAATTGGCGGTGTATTCGGGCTCCTCGAACGAGACTGCGACATGGCTCTGCGCCGCAAGATTGTAGACTTCGTCCGGCTTGGTCTGCTGCAGGATATGCGTCAGCGACGACGAATCCGTCATGTCGCCATGATGGAGCACGAACCGGCCCGACTGTCCCGGCTCGCCATCCACGAGATGATCGATCCGGGCCGTGTTGAACAGCGATGTGCGGCGCTTGATTCCATGTACCTCATAGCCCTTTGAGAGCAGGAACTCGGAGAGATAGGCGCCGTCCTGTCCCGTCACTCCGGTGATCAGGGCTTTTTTCGGGAAGTTGTCCTCAGTCATGACTAGGTCTTTCTGCTTCTGGCGTCCTGGCGCAGGATGATGTGGGCGGCCGCCTTTTCCTGATTGGCGTAGCGCTTGGCCTTGTCCTTGTTTAGCCGGACAAATTCAAGTCTTGCCAGGTAATCATCTTCGCTCATTTGTTCGATTGCGGCCGAGATGTCTGCCAGGTTCTCAACAAGGATCATGCCGCGCTCGTCGAAGATGCCTGCAATGTCGTGAGCGCCCCAATAGATCGGCACGGTTTCGCACAGAAATGCATCGATCAGTTTCTCGGTGAAATAGCCCGGCTCGCGTACATTTTCGATGACAACCGAGTAGCGGAAGGGCGCAAGCCCTTGGGCCTTCTGCTCGATCGGCGCATAGCCACGCCCGAGAACATCGACATCGGCGCCGCGTTCCCTGATGTGGGCCACCGCTTCGTGGCGCAGCCGGTGACCGGGATAATGGTTCTTGGCGGAGGCGATAAGCGAAGCCATGCGTGACTTCTCGACCTTCAGGTTCTCCCAGTTTCCGACCCAGGTGGTGCCGTAATAGAACAAGGTGGCATTCGGAAGGGCGGCCAGAAGGCCGGCATTGGAACTCAGCACCCGGAAGAAGCGCCACCAGACCAGCCTCAGCCAGTTCATGTTGCGGCCATGCACCGCCTCGGGCTCGACCACCATCACTGACATCTTCGCGCGCACACCCGGACGCGGCATGTAGATCAGGCGTGAATTGAGATAGCCCAGAAGATGATCGTCCGGCTCCAGATCGGCCACCACACCCTGCTTGAGCCGTTCAGGCCGGCCCCGCGGCCAACTCAGGCAATCGAGTGGCAGGGCGGAAAGGCGAGGGGTTATTCGTACGCCATAGGGGATGATGGCGACGGCCGGGGCGTCGTCGCGACCGCCGGTTTCATGCATCGTCGCGCCTGTAGAGCGAATTGTTGCGCGTTCGTCCGGCAAGCCGGTAGCGGTGCCGCGCGAAAGCCTCCGCACAGCCGGGATAGTCCGCATTCGGTTCGGGGTGCTCGATCACGATCCGGCGCGGCATCATCTCGGGCAGCGCCGCATCGAGATAGGGTGGAAGCGCCTTGTCCTCGTGACCCTCGATGTCAATCTTGAGCACGTCGACACGGGCAACACCGGCCTCATCGAGCAGTGCCGCCAGCGTGCGGATTGCGATTGGTCCGTCAGCGCTCTCATCGACAGCGACGATCGCATCGTCGTTTTTGCGCACAGTGAGCTGTCCCGAACCGTCGCGGTCGCTGACCGCCGAGGCGATCACGGTCACGTTGTCGAGCCCGCTAAGGGCGGCGTTGCGCATCAGACGTTCGGTCATGAGCGGGTTCGCGTCGATCGCGATGCAGCGCCCGTCGGGCCCCGCGGCGCGCGCCAGCGGCAAGCTGTAGAGGCCGATGTTCGAGCCGATGTCCACAATCACGCCACCGTCCGACACTCCGGTCGTCAGGAAATCGATATCCTCGGCGTTGTAGTCCGGATTGAGCAGGATTCCGTACTCAATCAGGTTGCGTCCTCCCTCGAGCCGGTAGGTGACCCCCCGAAAGTCAACGTCGAACGGTCGGTTGCCGCCAAGCATAAACACCAGCCGGCTGACCGTTGCCCGAAAAACTCCGCGACGCAGCATGGTGCCCCTTGCGAGTGCAATCAGGCCCTGCTGCAGCGCATTTGGGCGCCGGACCGCAACATCGCCGTTAACGTCGGTGCGGCTTCTCCAGCGCTCGGACTCGAGCGGTTTCCACGGGGAGCCGGTCATCATGTCACCATTCGCGGATTTGCACGCAACGCTTGCCGGCACGGTCCGGCTGAAGCCTTGACGGCGCGGCCGTCCGATGGGACTGCCCGGCAGGTTGTTGTTTCGCTCGTTCCGGCCAATGTTTCCGCCTCTTTGAAACCGCCGCTTGCCCTGCGGCTCGGCGCTTGGCGGACGGCAGCCTTCTATTGCGCGACGAGCAAGCGGCTGTAAAGCCTGTGGATCGAGGGACCTGGAAAATCGCCATGCCGGCGCGACTGTTTTGTCAGCCGCCGGCGAGCAGTGCGTCTATTTCCTCAAGTGACGGCATCGACGGTGCGGTGCCTGCACGGGTGACGGAGATGGCTGCGGTGGCGCACCCGAAGCGCACGGCTGTCACCGGGTCGTCGCCCCGGGCCAGCGCCGCTGCGAAACCGCCATTGAACGCATCGCCTGCCCCTGTGGTTTCCAGTACCGGCCCCGCATCGAAGGCAGGCACGTGAACGCTCTGGCCGCCCGCATGGTAAAGTGCGCCCTTTTCACCGAGTGTGATCACAGCCGCCTTGGCGCCCATCTGGATGAGTTTCTCGGCGGCCTTTGTCGCATCCTCGAGCGTCGCCACCGAAAGCCCGGTCAGCGCTTCAGCCTCGGTTTCGTTCGGTGTGACGTAGTCGCAAAGTGCGACCATGCCATCAGGAAGCTCCGCCGCCGGTGCGGGGTTGAGAATGGTCTGTGCGCCGCCTGCCCGGGCGATTTCGAGCGCCCGCATCGCCGCGTCCATCGGCTGTTCGAGCTGGGTCACAAAAACCGCGGCACTGCTGATGAGGTCTTTTCGCGCTTCGATGTCGGCGGGGCAAATGTCGCCCGCAACACCGGGGCTGACGATGATGGCATTGTTGCCGGTCCCCGATTCCACGAAGATGTAGGCAGCACCGGTGTAGCCGTCATCATGCTGGGTGATCGCCGGAGTGACACCGGCTTCTTCCCACGTACGAAGCGCCATTTCGGCGAAAGTATCCTTGCCCAGGCGGGTGATGAAGTGGGTTTCGGCGCCGGCCCTGGCGGCGGCGACGGACTGGTTCGATCCCTTGCCGCCGGGTCCGAGCTTGAAGCTCTCGCCCAGTATCGTTTCGCCCATGCGCGGCGCGCGCGCAGCCCGGTAGGCGGTATCGGCGACGAACACGCCGAGAATGACGACTTTTGACATGGCAATTCGGCCCCTTCTAGTTCTCCGGAGGGATCACGCCCTTGCGGAACATGAAGCATCCGTAAAAACGCCGTTCGCCGGTCTGGATCACCGCGTAGGCCTGTTTTGCCAGATCGTAGAACGCGAAGCGTTCGATGCCGACCATCTTGCGCGGCTCGCCTTCCGCCGCATCGATCGCATCCTGCACCTCCTGCTGCACCGGCGGCACTTCGTCCGGATTGCCCACGATTTCCATCCTGCCCGCGAAATCGTCGACGAAGGTGTCGAGCGGCAGCACCGAAAGAATGGCTTCGGCGGCCTCGCCGGCAGTCAGATTGTCCATTCTGAGAAGATCGCCCAGCACGGTCTGGCGGGCGATGGAATCGGAGGGAAAATTGGTGTCCGCTATGATCAGAATGTCGCCGTGCCCCATCGCGCGGAGCGCATAAAGCGCCTCTGCGTTCAATCTCGGATCGATTCCCTTCAGCATTCTGTCCTCCCTCGAAACTCTTTGGTTGTCTGTCATCCCGGTCGGAATTCCGGGGTCCGGTCGGGTGCTTCAAGCAGTCACTCGAGCCGCAGTCCTGTCCCTGTATCGAACATATGGGCCATTTCAAGCTGCGGCCGCAGCCTGATCGTGTCACCCGGCTTGATGTTCTGGCGCTCCCGCAAGACGACAATGATTTCGCGACCCGCGGCCCGCAGAACAAGATGGGTCTCCGAGCCTGTGGGCTCCACCACCGCCACCTTCGCCTCGAAGCCGCTATCGTCAAGCAGGAGGTGTTCGGGACGGATACCGAAGGTTACCTTGCGCCCTTCTTCGAGCCCGGCCATGTCCGGGACCTCGAGCTCCACACCCTCGGCATGCATCATGGTCTTGCCGCCATTGCGCCTGATCTCGCCCTCGATCAGGTTCATGGACGGCGATCCGATGAAGCCTGCCACGAAGACGTTGGCCGGCCGGTCATAAAGCTCGAGCGGGGCCCCCTGCTGGGAAATGTGCCCGTCGCGCATGACCACGATCTGGTCCGCCATGGTCATGGCCTCTATCTGGTCATGTGTGACATAGACAGTCGTTGTCGACAGCCGCTGGTGCAGCTCGCGGATCTCGGTGCGCATCTGCACCCGGAGCTTGGCGTCGAGATTGGACAGCGGTTCGTCGAACAGAAACACCTTGGGTTCGCGCACGATTGCCCGTCCCATCGCGACGCGCTGGCGCTGGCCGCCCGAAAGTTCGCGGGGATAACGCTTGAGATAGGGCTTGAGGCCAAGGATGTCGGCGGCATCCGCCACACGCTGATCGATCTCGGCCTTGTCCATGCGCTGCATCTTCAGCGCAAACCCCATGTTCGCCGCCACTGTCTTGTGCGGATAGAGCGCATAGTTCTGGAACACCATGGCGATGTTGCGCTCGGCCGGCGGAAGGTTGTTGACGACCTTTCCGCCGATGCTGATCGTGCCGCCCGTCACGCCTTCAAGCCCGGCGAGCATCCGAAGAAGCGTGGACTTTCCGCAACCGGACGGGCCGACAAGCACCACGAAGCGCCCATCCGGGATGTCGATATCGACGCCGTGGATGACTTCCACTGACCCATAGGCCTTGTAGAGTTTCTCGATCCTGACGTCTGCCATGCTTCCCCCGCGCTGTGCATTACCGTTTGAGCGCCAAGTGGTACCCCAGCTTCGTCGCCCTGTCTATCATCTAGTCATACTAGCATGTTAGATGCTTGACAGCTTGCCGGAAGGCTGAAATGTTTTCATCCTGCCTGGTATTTCCGGGCCCGGCGTTGGGGAAAAAGAAGGCGATGATGCCAGTAGTCTGGTTGGCGCGCCTCCCGGCTCCGGACTGCGGGAGGCGCGGGACTAACACGGGAGGTTTTAGATGAAAGTTGATCTTTATGAACACGCGGTCCGGGTGTCGATGACACGACGTCGGCTGCTTCAGGGTGCTGCGGCTGTCGGCAGCATGGCCGCAATGGGCGGGCTTGGCACCAAGACCGCTGCAGCGCAGGACAACATCCGCGCCGAAATCCTCAAGATTCCCGGCGTTGGCGCCGGCTCCCCGACCGATGCCGACTGGCAGAAGGTCGGTGAAATGTGCCTCGCGGCAACCAAGGCCAATGTTGCCGAGGGCGAGTTCGAAGGCGTCGAGCTGACCTTCATGGGTCTGAACAACCAGAACCTGCACAATTTCCTTTTCCGCGGCTTCCTGAAGCCTTGGGAAGCTTACACCGGTGCCAAGATCAACTGGATCGATCTTGCCCAGGCTGACTACAATGCCCGTCTTCAGCAGTCGATCGCCACAGGCACAGTCGACTTCGACATTATTGAAATGGGCGCGCCCTTCGAGGGTGATACGGCTGGCCGCGGCCTGCTCGACGAAATGCCCGAATGGGTGGCCGAGCAGATCGAGGCGGACGACCTCGTCGACTACCTCAAGGCGCCGGTCGGTACCTGGGATGGCAAGCAATACCGCGTGACCATTGACGGCGACTGCCACACATTCTCTTACCGGACCGACTATTTCGGCCCCGACGGCATCGGCGGCGCCGAGGTCCCGAAGACCTGGCAGCAGATCAACGAGGTTTCCAAGTCGCTTGCCGGCAAGACCGATCCGCTGACCGGCCTGCCTGCACACGGTTATCTCGATCCGCTCAAGGGCTGGGGTGGCTTCGGCTTCTACTTTGTCGCCAACCGCGCCGCCGCCTATGTCAAGCATCCGGACGAGGTTGCCTGGCTGTTCGAGCCCGATACCATGAAGCCGCTGGTCAACAACCCGGGCTGGGTGCAGGCGTTCCAGGACGTGATGGATCTGATCGCCACCGAAGGCGCCTATCCGGCCGACCAGATCAACGCGGACCCCGGCACCACGGCGTTCAGCCAGTTCCTCGCCGGAACCGGTTCGATGCTGATGTGGTGGGGCGACGTCGGCTCCTCGGCGCGGACCTCCGACACCTCGGTGGTTGGTGACGTGGTCGGCTTCGGCATCAACCCGGCATCCGAACGCCGCTACAACTGGCGTTCCGGAGCCTGGGAAGACGAAATGAACGAGGCCCCGAGCATGGCCTACATCGGCTGGGGCATTTACGTCACGAGCCGTGTGTCGGGCGACGAGAAAAAGCGCAAGGCCGCCTGGTCGGCGGCAGCGCATCTCGGCGGCAAGGACCTGTCGCTGTGGACCTCAGCCTACCCGTCGGGCTTCCAGCCCTACCGCAACAGCCACTTCCAGTATGAGGAGTGGGAACAGGCGGGCTACGACCGGGCCTATATCGAGGACTATCTCGGTTCCAACCTCGACAGCTACAACCACCCCAACGCAGCCATCGAGCCGCGGATTCCTGGCATCTTCCAGTACTACTCGGTCGCCGAGGACGAACTGGCCAAGGGCTTTGCGGGCCAGTATGGCTCGGCGCAGGAAACCGCCGATGCGATTGCGGCAGCCTGGGAGAAGATCACCGACCAGATCGGTCGCGAAAGCCAGATCGCTCTCTACAAGGCGTCACTGGGTATGTAACCTGACTATCAAACTTGACGCCGGCGGTGCAGACCGCCGGCGTTTTCATGCAATTCGGGATGTGCGCAGTTGGCCGAGCAGGGCGATTTCCTTCACGTTGTCACCAGTGACAATATTACCAATCGCAGGGTTGCGCTGGGACGCACCGTAATCTGGGGTTCCGCCTGGTTTCTCGCGATCGTCGCGCTGGCCCAGACTGCCCAGGAAATCGGCTATGCGGATCTGGGCTTCTCCACTTGGCGTCCCACACTCTATGCCTACGTGCTGTGGGCGATCTGCCTGTGTTGGGGCCAGGTGCTCATTCGCGGCGAACGCGGAAAGCGGGTGCTTTTCGTGCTGCCCGCCGCGCTTTTCGTCGTCTCCATGGTGGTGTTCCCGCTGCTTTTCGGCTTCGTGATCGCCTTTTCCGACTGGAACCTGTCTTCGCCGACCGGACGAACCTTCAACGGGCTCGACAATATCCGTCAGATGTGGACTGACGATTTCTACTGGAATGCACTGGCCAACATGGTGCGCTACACGCTCGCCATCATCGTCGAATATGCAATTGCCTTCGGGCTGGCGCTGTTGCTCAATTCCCAGATCCGGGCCCGCAAATTCTTCCGCGTGGCTTTCCTGATGCCGCTGATGCTGTCGCCGGTGGCTGTCAGCTGGATGATCGGAAAGTCGATGATGGAAGCCCGTTTCGGCCCGCTTGCGCGGCTGGCCCGTGAACTCGGCTGGGAGTCGCCGTCTTTCTTCGGGACACCCGAAATGGCCCGGTTCACCATCATGGTGATGGACGCCTGGACCTACATACCGTTCATGATGATCATGATCCTGGCAGGTCTGCAGGCAATTCCGAAAGACATTCAGGAGGCGGCGAAGGTGGACGGCGCCAGGGCCTGGCGCGGCTTCTGGGAAGTGACTTTTCCGTTGATGCTTCCGGTCTCGATCACTGTCATCCTGATCCGCATCATCTTCAAGCTGAAGCTTGCCGACATCATCATCAATGTGACTGCGGGCGGACCGGGCGGTGCGACCGACAGCGTGACCAGCTTCATTTTCCGCGAATACCGTGACCGCTCCAATGTGGGATACGGCACTCTTCTGGCGATGGTCTATCTGGTGGTGATCGTGATTGCGATTACCATCATCATGAAACTCACCGACCGCTGGTCGCGGCCGCGCTATTGACCGGGGAGGGGACAAGGTGAGCAACCAGATCTTTCACGACAGTCCTGACGACTTGTCCTACAAGGCCAGACGCTTCACGGGCCGTTTCGCCGTCTATGCAATCCTTATCCTGTGGGCGGTCATCTGCCTGTTTCCGATTTACTGGACGATCACGACGTCGTTCAAGATGGCGCCTGACGTGATGCGCGGCAACCTGATCCCGTTCTGGGACTACACGCCGAAATGGCTGGGCTGGCGCTCGCTCGGGCTTTCGCCGGACACAATCTGGGCCGAGTCGACCGTGCGCGAGGAATTCCTGAAGCGTTTCCTCAATTCCACGATCACCGCGCTGGCGTCCTCCGGCCTGGCGGTGTTCCTCGGGTCGCTCGCAGCCTACGGCCTGTCCCGGTTTTCCTACCGCTTCGGCTTCATGCGCAATTCGGATATCTCGTTCTTCTTCCTCAGCCAGTTGATCCTGCCGCCGGTCGTGCTCGCGCTGCCGTTCCTGGTCCTGTACAAGTCGCTGGCGCTGCTCGACACCCGCATCGGCCTCATCCTGCTCTACACGCTCACGGTGTTGCCCATCGTCATC
This sequence comes from Hoeflea sp., assembly GCA_040218025.1. Taxonomy (GTDB): domain Bacteria; phylum Pseudomonadota; class Alphaproteobacteria; order Rhizobiales; family Rhizobiaceae; genus Hoeflea. Next base: position 24,282 of record JAVJQD010000002.1, read on the forward strand.
TGGATCATGCGCGACCAGTTCGCCGGCATCCCCAAGGAACTGGAGGAGGCGGCTCTTGTCGACGGATTGTCGATCTGGGGCGCGTTTGCCACCATCGTCTTGCCGATCGCACTGCCGGGCATGGTTGCGGCCTTCATCCTGTCGCTGGTTCTGACCTGGAACGAATATTTCTTTGCGGCGCTTCTGACATCGACCCATGCCAATACACTGCCGGTGATGGTGGCGAGCCAGACGGGCAGCCAGGGCATCAGCTGGTGGTCGATGGCGGCCCTCTCCTTTGCGGCGATCCTTCCGTTGATTGCCATCGGCATCGTGCTCGAGCGCTACATCATCAAGGGCATGGCTGCGGGCGCGGTGAAGTGACATCCGGGGCGCATGATGCTCAAGGGAATTGACCAGAGGCTGAGTGCGGATCTCGTCCACGCCTTGATGTTGATGGGCCACGGAGACGACCTCGTGGTCTGCGACATCAACCATCCGGCCGCCACGATCGCCGCCGGGACCACCTTCGGCCGGTTGATCGACATGCCGGGATGCGACATTCCTGCGGCAACCGAGGCGATCCTCTCGCTGATGCCGCTCGACACCTTCGTCGGCGAACCGGTGACCCGCATGCTGATGGTGGACGATCCGGACGGCGAAGCCCCGGTGTTCTCAAGGATGCAGGCGGTTGTCGACAGGATGGAAGGCCGCAAGGTCGGCATGACGGCGCTGGAGCGTTTCGCCTTCTACGAGGCCGCCAAACGGTCCTTCTGCATCGTGCGCACTTCCGACAGCGGCCCCTATGGCTGTTTCATCCTGAAGAAGGGCGTCATAAATCTGCCTCCCCTTGAGTGAGGCCTCAGGCCGGAGATGGGCCGGAGAATACGGCTTATTCCATGTTCGTATGCCGAGCCCGCATGCTCTCGCTGGTTTCGCCGAGCCGTTGCTTGAGCTCCAGCACCATGATTTCGAACAACACGAACAGGGCGCCCTCGTAAACCGATCCCATCGGCAGGACCGAAGAGCCGCCGATGTCGCGCGCCATGGTCTGCGCCGGCACTGTCAGCACGTGGTCTGCCATTCGCGCAGCGTCACACTCCGGTTCGGCGGTGAGAAACAGGACCCGGGCGCCGGCTTTTCGTGCGACCCCCATCAACGCGGTGACGGTTGAAAGTTCGCCGGGACCCGCCGAGCACAGGAACAAATCACCGGGCCCCAGCGGCGGTGTGTTCATCGCGCCCTGCATCGAGGCCTTGAGGCCCAGATGATGAAGCCGCATGACGAGGCCCTCCATCTGAAGCCCCTCGCGGCCGCAGCCATAGCCTACGAGAACCCCGGCTTCGGCAATCATCTCCACCGCCCGCTCGATGTCGCCGGCACGAATTTCATCGAGCACCGAACCGAGTTCGGACAAGGCCTGGCCGAAAGCGTTCATTCGGTTGCCTCCAGCGCAGCCATGATGTCCCGCGTCTGCCGGTAAAGCTTGAGAAACAACGGATACTGCCTGTCGTAGGCGGCGTGGGTTTCGGCCTCGATGACCTCTCCCGCCGGGTTCCACTTGGCCATGTCGCCGGGCTCCGCCTCACCCACGGCAAGCGCTGCGAGGAAGGCATCGCCGTAGGAGGCGCCGGTTGTCACGGTGCAGACGATCTGGTCGAGCCCGGTCAGGTCCGACGTCGCCTTGAGCCACGGCTTGTTCTTGGTCCCGCCGCCGACGGCAAGTACCCGCGACGGCCGCTGTCCGGCCTCGGCGTAGGTGTCGGCGATATGGCGCGTGGCAGACGCGATCCCCTCAAGCACGGCGCGGTACATGTCGCCGCGGTCGTGGGTCAGATCGAGACCGAAAAAGGTGCCCTTGGCGCGGGAATCGTGGATCGGGGTCCGCTCGCCGGAGAAATAGGGCAGGCAGATAAGACCCTTGGCTCCGGGTGGAGAGGCCTCCGCCTCCTTTGCAAGAACACCGAACGCGCCGTCGCGATCCAGTTCACGCGCGAATCGGTCGCGGAACCAGTGTGTCAGCGTGCCGGAGGTCGCAAGTCCCGCCATCGCGGCGTGTTCGCCTGGAAAGAGCCAGGGCGCATGCCAGAGCCTCGGGTCGGTCAGCGGCTTGTCGGCCAGCAGGACGATGAAGATCGTCGATCCATACATCATCATCATGTCGCCGGGGTCGCGCACCCCGACGCTGACCGCTTCCGCTGCGGCATCGATGGTGCCGCAGGTCACCGGCGTTCCAGCGGCAAGCCCGGTTTCCCGGGCGGCCTCTTCGGTGACATGCCCGGCGATTTCGGTCGACCACATCAGGTCGGGCAACATGTCCGGCGGACAGATGTCGCCAAGGTCGAAGCACCAGTCCTGCCGGTTGATGTCATAGAGCGGCGAGAAATTGGCCGCGGTGTAATGATCGATGGCGTAGGCGCCGGTCAGCCGGAAGGTCAGGTAGCTTGCCGAATTGAGGATCTTCGCGGTCTTTTCCCACAGATCAGGATGATTGCGCCGGAACCAGAGGATCTTCGGACCGACGGATTGCGAGGTCAGCGCATTGCCGCAGCGCGTGAGGATCGTGTCTCCGCCGATCTCGGCATTCAGATCATCGATCTCCCGGGAGGCGCGGGTGTCGACCCCGTAGAGCACCGCATTGATGAGGGGCTTTCCGGCTGCATCGACCGGCAGCATGCAGGGACCGATGGCCGAGGTCGCCACGGCTCGAACCTCCGCTGGATCCACGCCGCTGTCGGCAAGGAGTTTGCGCGTGATGAAAACGAAATCGCCCCACCAGTCTTCCTCTGCCCGATGTTCCGCCCAGCCCGGGCGCGGCACGATCATCTCGTGCGGCCTTGCGGCCTGCGCCACGATCCGTCCGCCATCCTCGACGAGAACCCCCTTGGATTCGAATGTTCCTATGTCCACGCCCAGCGTGTAGCCCATGTCAGCTCTCCCGGGTCAGTTTGAAATCCGGGCCGATGCCGGCAATTGCAGCAACCGCCAGTTCGACCATGGCTTCCACGTCTCCCAGATCGCAGCACTCAACGGTCGAGTGCGAATGGCGCATCGGGAAGCCGATATCGATCGAAGCCACGCCTTCGCCGACCAGTTGCACATAGGACAGGTCGGTGAGAACGCCCACCTGTGCCGAGCGCTGCAGCGGCATGGCAAGATCTTCGGCGGTCTTTTCGAACAGTTCGACCATCGAAGGATGCGGGATCACGCCGTTGAGCGTACCCCGGCCATGGAAGGAGTAAAGACTGATGCCGGCGCCTCCGCCAAGCTTCATTTCACCGCGGTCGGCGAGATCGGGCGTGTCCGAGGCCATCATCAGGTCGATCTGTATGGCGATATCGGGCTTCAGCGATTGCGCCGCCACCACCGCGCCGCGCAGGTTGAACTCCTCCTGTACGCTGAAGACGACATGAACCGTCGGTCCGCCGTCGCGACCGGCCAGTGCGCGGGCGATCTCGATCAGGGCCGCGCAACCAGCCCGGTCATCGACCGAGGTTCCGGCCACCCGGTCTCCGGCCAGCTCGATGACGCGTGACTGATAGACAACGGGTGTCCCGATCTTCACGCCGGCGGCCTCGACGGCCTGTTTCGATCCATGCCCGGTGTCGATCAGGATGTCGGGCGTGGTGACGACCTTGTATTTCTCGTCCGGTGTGGTTGCGTGATGCGCCTTGTTCATGATGATGCCAGGAACGTCCCGGCCTTCACCCACGCAAAGCGTGACAGCCTGTGCGGCCATGGCGCGCTCGGATACGCCGCCCATGCGCTCGACGCGAATCAGGCCATCCGCCTCGATTCGGCGCACGAAAAAGCCGAGTTGGTCCATGTGCGTGAAGATCATAACCGAAGGGGTGCCGGGGTCGCCGTCGAAACTGGTGATCACGTTGCCCATACGGTCGACCCCGCTTTCCACACCCGCATCGGAAAGACGGGAGCGGATGAGTTTGGCCACCCTTTCCTCGTGCCCGGACAATCCGGGCGTCATCATCAGGTCCTTGAGGTCCGTACGCAAACGCTGCCGCATCATGCGCCACCCCGCGCCGCGCGGGCCCGGTCCATCAGGTCCTGGGCGCGATTCGGGTCGATGGCCTTCCAGGTGTCGCCGTCGATCTTCAGCGCCGAACCGATAATGCAGCCATCGGCGACGGAAAGAACGTCGGCAATTGTCTCGTGCTTCACGCCGGTATTGGCCAGAACAGGAGTGTTCGGCAGCACTTTCTTGACCGCTTCAAGATCGGAGAGTGCCGCTGCCTCGCCGGTGATCTGCCCGGAGACCAGCACCGCATCGGGAATCGAGGAGAACACGGCACTGCGCGCGCGGTCGGGAAGCGGCCGCCGGTCGAGGCTGTCGGCGAATTCAGCCGAGACATTGTAAAGCATGGCCAGATCGCTGCGGCCCAGACGGTCCCGGTAGCGCATGGCCTTGCCGGCATCCGGCGTCCACGGGCCCATGTCGCTGGCATAGGTGCCGGTGAAGATCTCGCGGACGAACCGGGCGCCGGTGGCCGCTGCGAGCGCGACCGAACTCATCGGGTCCCACAGCACGTTGACGCCGAAGGGCACCGTGATTTCGTTGCGCAACTGCCCGATCACATAGGCCATCGTCGCGGTCGATGCGGTATCGACGTCGAACTCGTAGGGCCGGTCGTTTTCGTTGCCGAACATGATGGCGTCGAAGCCGGCCGATTGCAGCGCCTCGAGGTCGGCACGGGCGGCCGAAACCAGCCCGTCCAGCCCGGCCTCGCGATCATGAAGCGGCGACCCTGGCAGGGCGCCGAGATGAACCATCCCGATGACCGGCTTGCCGGATCCGAAAACATGTCTGAAATTCGTCAAATCACTTCCTCCAAATGGCTGCAATGCAACAATCAAGGCTATGCAGCAGTTCCCGATGTATACTAGCATGTTAGCAGTCAGGGAGGCGCATATGCAATTGAAGACACGACATTGGGACAGGCTCGACAACGGGGGGCTTTCATTCACCGAACTCGGCTTCGGCGCGGCCCCACTGGGAAACCTCTACCGTGCAATAAGCGAGGATGAGGCGCACGCCGTTCTCACCCGCGCCTGGGATTTGGGCGTGCGCTATTTCGACACGGCGCCGCTGTACGGGCTTGGTCTGTCGGAGACCAGGCTCAACCGGTTCCTGCGGGACAAGCCACGCGAAGAATACGTACTGTCCTCAAAGGTCGGTCGGCTTCTTGAAGTGTGCCCGCCGGAACAGCGCACGGGAATCGGCAAGTTTTTCGACACTCCGTCGCGGCGCGAGGTCTACGACTACACCTATGACGGCGTCATGCGCTCGCTCGAACTTTCTCTGGAGCGCCTCGGTGTCGACCGCATCGACATCCTGTTTGCTCATGATCTCGATATCTTCAACCATGGCAGCCAGGAGGCTCTGGATGCCAAGCTTTCCGAACTGATGGATGGCGGCTACAAGGCGCTGGTGGAACTGCGCGACCAGGGCGTGATCAAGGCCTTCGGCGCCGGGGTGAACGAATGGCAGCCCTGCCAGTGGATGACCGAGCGCGGCGATTTCGACCTTTTCCTGCTTGCCGGCCGCTATACGCTGCTTGAACAGGAGGCGCTCGAAAGCTTCCTGCCGCTCGCCACCGACCGTGGCATCGGCATCATCATCGGCGGACCTTACAATTCAGGCGTTCTCGCAACGGGACCCAAGCCCGGCGCCTTCTACAACTACGATCTGGCGCCTCAGGACATCCTCGATCGCGTGGCCCGGATAGAGGCGGTGTGCAATCGCCATCGGGTGCGCATGGTCGACGCCGCCTTCCAGTTTCCGCTTCGTCATCCCGCGATTGTTTCGGTCATTCCCGGTGGTCAGGGCGTAGCCGAGGTCGAGGCCAATCTCAAGGCGGCAACCGCCGAAATTCCGACCGCGCTTTGGACCGACCTCAAATCCGAGGGACTGATGCGCGAAGACGCGCCGGTCGAGGCCTGAAAGGAGATGTCCATGAAAATCGATGCGCACCAGCATTTCTGGAATCCGGCCCGTGGCGATTATGACTGGATGCCGATGGACAACGAGATCCTGGCACGTCCATACGGTCCGGCTGATCTTGGGCCGCATCTTCAATCTCACGGGATTGATGCGACGGTGTTGGTGCAGGCGGCGGCGACCGTCAACGAAACCGAGTACATGCTCGGCATTGCCGATGTGACGCCCCATGTCGCGGGTGTGGTGGGCTGGGTGGATTTCGAAAACCCCGCCGAACGCGCGACACTTGAGCGACTCAAGGGACATCCGAAGTTCAAGGGTGTCCGGCCGATGATCCAGGACATTCCGGACGTCGACTGGATGCTCAGGGATGATGTGCAATGGGCGTTCAGCGCGCTCTGCGATCTTGACCTGACCTTCGATGCGCTGGGGTTTCCCCCGCATCTCGACAACTTCCTGACGATCCTCAAGCGCTACCCCGGCATGCGGGTGGTGGTCGACCACTGCATGAAGCCGCAGATCCGCAACCATTCGCCCGAGACCTTCAAGCAATGGGCGGACGGCATGGCCCGCATCGCAGGCGAAACGGGAGCATTTTGCAAGTTCTCGGCGCTTGTGACCGAGGCCAGTCCCGGCTGGACGGTCGAGGACCTCAAACCCTATGCCGAGCATGTGCTTGAGATCTTCACGCCTGAACGGGTGATGTGGGGGTCGGACTGGCCCGTCTGCCAACTGGCTGCGAGCTATGAGGACTGGCGCAAGGCAGCGGAAGTCCTGACATCCGGTTTCAGCGAATCCGAGAAAGCGAATATCTACGGCGGCACGGCTGCCCGTTTTTACCGGTTGCCGGCCTGAACCAGCAGCGCCTCGACATCCATGCGGGTGATCGAGGCGCGGTCAGCGGGTGCGGTCGAAACATGCAGTGCAGCGGCCGCCTGACCAAAACGCGCGGCCTCCGGCAGCTTGCTCCCCGTAGCATGCGCCGCGGCGAGCGCGCCCAAGAACGCGTCACCCGCACCGTGTGTCGAGACCACATTGACCCTGTGGCCCGGATGGTGGCTGGCCTTGCCCGCATCGCAAAGCACAAGCCCGTCACCGCCGAGCGTGACGATGACCGAACGTGGACCAAGGGCTGAAAGCGCGCTTGCCGCCTCAAGCGGATCAAGAATTGTATCCGATGTTGAAAGCATGTCGGCCGCCTCGACGCGGTTGACCACCAACAGGTCGATGGCCTCGAGCAGGTCTGCCCCCATCGGCCTGGCCGGTGCGGCGTTGAGGACGACAGCCGCGCCCTGGTTCCTCGCCTTGAGCGCAACCGCAAGATTGACCGCCTCGGGGATCTCGTTTTGCAGCACTGCAACGCGGGCGCTGGCGGGCACGTCGATCCGGCTCGGGTCGATGTCGAGATTGGCGGCCGACACGATGACGGCGCCATAGCCGCCGCTCGGATCGACGATCGCCACGCTCATGCCCGAAGCGCCGGCCGCCCGTTGGACATGGGTCGTATCAACGCCGGCCTCTACAAGGCCCTTGACCAGGATTTCGCCGGAGGCATCGTCACCGATGCGACCCGCGAAGGCGGTTTCGACACCCATGCGCGCGGCGGCCGCGGCCTGGTTTCCGCCCTTGCCGCCGGTGACGTAATTAACGGCATGGCCGGCGACCGTCTCGTCAAGCCGAGGCAGGTGCGGCGCATCGACCACGACGTCGTAATGCAGCGATCCGCAGACAAAGACACTCATTTGCCGGATCCGTAGAGCGCATCGGCGACAATGGCGAGCGCGGCTGTGGCGTCCTGCCGGGCGATCGCCGCCTCCAGTTCTTCATCGCCGTACAGAGACGTCGCCACCGCGCGCAGCCGTTCGGCCATCATGATATTGGCGCGCGCTTCAGCACAGGGGTCGAGACCGCCATGATCCGGGAAGGTGTCGAAATAGAGCACGCCGTCATAGCCCATGCGGTCGAGCTCGACAAACAGTTCGACGGTCTGCACCGGATGCACCGAACCCACCATCAGCCCGTCGTCGCGCTTGCCGTAACCGTCATTGAGATGCACGCCGAGAAGCTTCGAATGTCGGCCGATCAGGCGTGCGGAATGCGCCGGGATCTCGTCGGCATAAAGCACATGGGCGAAATCGAGCGTGACTCCGAGATTGGGGCGATCTGCCTCGCGCACCGCCAGCAGCGTGGTGCCGATATCTGGCATCAGTGCGTAGGCGCGGGGCTCGTTGGGCTTGTATTCGATGGCGATGTCGATGTCGCGATTGTGGTCGGCGACCGCCTGGATCGCATTGATCGTATCGTCCCACATGCGCGCATAGTCGCCCTGAAACGAATAGTCGACGCCATCCTGCCCCATCCAAAGGGTCATGAGGTTGCCGCCCATCGCCGCAAGCGCATCCAGCCCGCGCTTGGTGATGTCGATGGCGGCCTGCCTGACCTTGTCATCCGGGTTTGTGAAGGCGCCGAGCCGGAAGCCGGGGTCGGTATAGTAGCGCATGGCAAGACCGTTGAGCGCCATTCCGTTCCCGGCAAGGATCTCGGAAAGGGCCTCGGGCGAATGGTCGGCAAAATGGTCGGGATAATTCAGATCGGCGGCATCGAGCCCTTCCACTGTTCCCGCGCGCGCGATCATGTCGGCTGCGGTCGGCTTGCCCTCGAGCCCGGTCTTGAATGCGTTCAGTCGGGCCGCGTAACGGGGACGGTTGGGAAGATCTGGCATGGTGGCCCTTTCGGAAGACAGGTAACTGCGCGGAACGAATTGGACCGCTACTCGGGATCGAAGAATTCCGGGTGTTCGTGCACCAGCGGCTCGAGGATGGTGATCAACTGGCTCAGATGGTAGCGCGTTGCCGCGCGCGCCGCTTCCGGATCATGCGCTTCAAGGGCGTCGACGATCGCCCTGTGCTCGTCAAGTGTCGCCTCGATGCGGCCTGGCGCCGGAAGATTGAGGCGACGCGCCCGGTTGACATGCACCCAGGCCGTTTCGGCCAGTGTCGCGAGCCGCTTGAAATTGGTGAAGGACATGATCTGCTCATGCAGCCTGGCGTCCATCTGGTAGAAGCCGGAAATATCCCCGTCCTCCATCAGCGCTTCCTGGATCCTCAGATTGCGTCGAAGCAGCACCACCTGGTCTTCCGTGATTGTCCTTGCGACGATCTCGACGGCCGCCAGTTCCAGCGCCTCGCGCAGGAACGCGCCTTCCCGGATTTCATCCATCGAGAAGCGCGCGACAAACGTGCCGGCCTGCGGCACCACATTGACGAGCCCCTCGGCGGACAGTCTTGCCACGGCCTCCGCCACTGGTGACCGGGAGACGCCGAGCTCGGTGCAGATCTCCGATTTCTGCATGATTTCGCCCGGGCGGAACGTCAGCGACAGGATCGCCTGCTTGAGCGACATGTAGACTTTTTGAGCTAGCGACCCGGGAAATTCATCAAGGGCAGGGAGGGCGGGTCGTGAATTCATGGATTCTCGCAGTGGATTATCCTTAGCTTGTAGCATACTAACATGTTAGATGGATGTAATAGTGTGTCAAGCCGACGAGCGGCTTGAAGCATTGCGCCCTTATAGACACGGACTGGACGATGACCAACCGACAGCAACCGGCAATCTGCCTTAATCCAGAAGACAATGTGATCATTGCGCTTGAGGACCTCGCTTCAGGCGCCAGCCTGAATGAACTGGACGGTCCTCTGCCGCAACCGGTGCCGCGCGGGCACAAGATCGCCGTCCGGAGAATCGGGGAGGGTGAGCGCGTCGTTCGCTACGGCCAGACCATCGGGGTCGCCACGAGCGACATCGAGCCGGGCGATCATGTTCATACGCACAATCTCGGCATGGGCGGCCATGGCGCTGACTATGCCTTCTCCAGCGAGGTTCGCCCATTGTCGCCCCCCGCCGACAAGCGGCATTTCCTAGGCTACCACCGGGCGGACGGTTCTGTCGGAACCCGCAATTATCTTGGCATCCTCACCTCGGTGAACTGTTCCGGTTCCGTGGCGCGCTTCATTGCCGAAGCCGTGGAACGTCAGGGCTGGCTTTCCGAATTCGAGAACGTCGATGGCATTGTGCCGATCGTGCACGGCACCGGCTGCGGCATGGCCAGCGACGACGAGGGCTACGAGACCCTGTTCCGCACGCTTCAGGGCTATGCGCGCAACCCGAATTTCGCCGGCATCCTGCTGCTCGGCCTGGGCTGCGAGGTGATGCAGATTCCAGATCTCGTCGGTCGCGGACGCATGCGCTCGGACAGCAACTTCCGATACATGACGATCCAGCAGACAGGCGGCACCCGCAAGACCATCGAGCGCGGCGTCGAGCAGTTGCGCGAGATGGCTGCCGTCGCCAACAGGATCACCCGTGAGCCTGCCGGTCTCGAGCACCTGACCATCGGTCTGCAATGCGGCGGCTCGGACGGCTATTCGGGGATTACCGCAAACCCCGCGCTCGGCGCGGCCTCGGACCTTCTGGTGGCCCATGGCGGCACGACCATCCTTTCCGAAACCTCGGAGATCTACGGGGCGGAGCACCTGCTGACCCGTCGCGCCGTCACCCCGGAAGTGGGCGCGAAGATCGTCGAGCGGATCCGCTGGTGGGAAGACTATACCGCACGCAATGGCGGACAGATGGACAACAATCCCTCGCCCGGCAACAAGAAGGGCGGCCTGACCACGATCCTCGAAAAATCGCTGGGTGCGGTCGCCAAGGGCGGCACTGCGCCGCTTACACAGGTCTACAAGTTTGCCGAACCGGTGACCGAGCGCGGTTTCGTGTTCATGGACAGCCCCGGCTACGACCCCTGCTCGGTCACGGGTCAGATCGCCTCCGGCGCCAATCTTGTGGCCTTCACCACCGGCCGGGGATCCGTGTCGGGCTATAAGCCGACGCCCTGCATCAAGCTTGCCACCAATTCCGAGATGTACGGCCGCATGGCCGATGACATGGACGTCAATTGCGGCGACATCATCAGCGGCAATGTCAGCCTTGAGGACAAGGGGCGCGAGATTTTCGAATTGTTCCTGCGTGTGGCCTCCGGCGAGCAGACCAAGAGCGAGCAATTGGGCTTTGGCGGCGCGGAATTCGTTCCCTGGCAGATGGGCGCGGTGATGTAGGCGCCGATCCTGGCGCTTTCGTTTCTGCTGCTTTTCCAAAGTCCTGGAAAAAGCCGCGGCGTTTGCGCCGCCGCGGTTGAAAGCCGGACGTCTTTGTCTCCCGAAACGGTTGATTGACTCGTGCAGGGGATTCGGCGTTAAATGGAACATAACAGGAACATTGGGTGTGACATGGATCTTGCACGGCTGCGCGCCGCGACGGACATTCTGGAGGCATGGCGTGAGGCGCAGGACCGGCCCGGAAACCGGGGGCGGTCCGCAGGCGGTGTCATGGCTGGCGTCAGGGCTGGCGTCAGGGCTGAAACCGCCGGATCCCGGTTGGTATTGGGCGCGGCCGATGTCGATCGCTGTCTCGAAGGTGGCCTTGGCTGTGGGGGGCTGCACGAGGTGCGGTGTGATCTGGCCCGCGACATCGGCGCCGGGACCGGTTTTGCCCTCGGCCTTGCGGCGCTGGCCGCAGGCCATCCACGGGCGTACGGGAGCCGGATTGTCTGGATCAACGATCCGGCAGCCCGGGTCGATGGCGGCGGACTGTTTCCCGCGGGCCTTGCCCAGTACGGGGTCGATCCCGCAGCCATGACGCTTGTCGAGCCGCGTGACCTGCGGGAGGCGATGTGGGCGGCGGACGAGGCGGCAGGCTGCAACGGTCTTGCGGCCATGGTGTTTCACATTCGCGGAAACCCGGCGCGCTTCGATATCACAGCCACGAGGCGGCTTTTGCTAAGGGCGCGCGAGAATGGCGTTCTGGCATTGGTGCTGCGCCAGAGCGGGCAGGAGGAGGCAACAGCGGCACTGACGCGCTGGCGGGCGCAAACCGGTGTTTCAGGGGTGGATGAACTCGATCAACGCGGCGTGGGGGCAATGCGGCTGTCGCTCACGCTGGAACGCAACCGCGCCGGTCGCACCGGCCAATGGCTTCTAGCCTGGAATCCCAAGTCCCGAGTGTTCAACCATGCCGCATCCCGTCCCCTCTCCGCACGCACGCAGCCAGCGCATTCTCTCCATCGCCTTCACCCGTCTGCCAACCGACAGGATCCATCGCACACGATGGGGCAGGTCCTGGATCGCAGACAGGATTTCGGACACGCATCCTGACGCCCCGCCCGTCGTGGTGACGGGGACGGTCGGGAATGCCGTGCGCATCCTCGCGCTCGATGAACGCGCAAGGGCGTGCGGCATCCGCAAGGGACAATCGCTCAGCGATGCCCGCGCCCTCATCCCCGGCCTTGAGTGTCACGAAGCGGATCCCGCGGCCGATCACGCGCTTCTGCGCGGGATTGCAGGATGGTGCGAGCGTTACACCCCGCTCGTTGCGCTGGGTTCCGGTGCGCAGCCTGCCGATGGGGGAGACGTGGCCGGCGACCATGGTCTGTTCATGGACATCACCGGCTGCGCCCATCTGATGGGTGGTGAGGAGGAGCTTGTTTCCGATCTCGAATCCCGCCTGCGCGCCCAGGGCTTTCATGTCCGGCTGTGTCTCGCCGATACGCCGGGCGCAGCCTGGGCAATGGCGCGCCATGGCGACGCGCGGATCATTCCGCCGGGTGGGCATGGCGGGGCCGTCTCGCCTTTGACCCTCGGCAGTCTGCGCCTGCCTCCGGATCTGGTCGTTTCGCTCGGGCGGGTCGGGTTCAAGACCATCGGCTGCATCGCCAACCTGCCGCGCGCCCCGCTCGCGGCCCGCTTCGGTGCGGGCCTGCTGCAGCGTCTGGACCAGGCCCTGGGACGCGAGGCCGAGGCGATCTCCCCGATCATGCCGGTGGCCGAACTTTCCACGGAGCGCCGCTTTGCGGATCCGGTGACCCATCACGACGAGGTCAGCCATGTCATCGGCGCACTTGCCCGGGCGATTGTCGAGCCGCTCGAACGGCGTGATCTCGGCATCCGGCGCTGCCGGATCAGGCTGTTCAGGGCTGATGGCCATGTTGCGGCGCTTGAGGTGCAGACCGCACGGCCGCTGCGCGATCCGGCCATGGTCGAGCGCCTTTTCGCCGAGCGCATCGCAGGGCTGCACGAGGAGCTCGACGCCGGTTTCGGCTTCGACCTGATTCGCCTCGACGTGCTTCACGCCGATCCCTTCGAGGCGGGGCAATCCGACATGGTCGCCGGGGCGCAATCGGGCGCGGGCCATGACGCGCTGGTCGACAGGCTCGGCGCGCGGCTTGGTCCTGAACGCGTGCAGCGCTTTGTATCGGCCGACACCCACATTCCCGAACGCAGTTTCGGTCGCGAACCGGTGGCCCGCCTCGACAAAGGGTCCGGTTTCCGGGCCACTCTCCGGACGCGCGGCAACGGGGTGAATGCGGCACCCGCACCACGCCCCGACGCCGATACCGAACCGCTCGTCACCCGCCCGCTTCTGCTGTTTGACCGGCCCGAACTGCTCAGCACCATTGCCGAGGTGCCCGACGGGCCGCCGCTCAGGTTTCGCTGGCGAGGCGTTTCCTACCAGGTGGCCCGCGCCGAAGGGCCCGAGAGGATCGCCTGCGAATGGTGGCGCGACGGACGCGGAGCCCGGACGCGCGATTATTTTCGTGTCGAGGACAGCCAGGGGTACCGGTTCTGGATGTTCCGGCACGGGCTTTACGGGCGCGAGACCAGTGAGCCGGCCTGGTACATGCACGGACTGTTCGCATGAGCGGCACGGGATTGATGAGACCTGCAGGTCACGCCTGCGTCGAACTGGCCGTCACCAGCAATTTCTCTTTCCTGCGCGGGGCCTCCCATCCCGAGGAACTGGTCGTGCAGGCCTCGCGGCTTGGGCTTTCGGGGCTGGCGATCGCCGACCGCAATTCACTCGCCGGCGTGGTGCGGGGTCACATGGCCGCCAAGGAGGCGGGGCTCGGCTTCGCGCCGGGATGCCGGCTGGTGTTCATCGACGGCACGCCCGACATTCTGGTCTGGCCCCGTCACAGGGCGGGCTACGCAAATCTCTGCGAATTGCTGACCCTGGGCAAGCGCCGCGCGCCCAAGGGCGAATGCCATCTCACCTTCGAGGATTGCCTCAATCACGGTGAGGGTTTGCTGATGGCGCTGGTCCCGCCGCCCGGCCTGCATCACCGTTCAGTTCATCTGGAGGAGGACTTGAGGCCGGCGCTCGAACGCTTGCACGCGGCCTTTTCCGACCATGTGCATCTGGCGCTTGTCCGCCATCACGGCGCCGGCGATCAGCGCCACATGGCGGCAACGGCGCGGCTGGCCGAACGGTTCGGCATAGCCTTGGTGGCAATAGGTGATGTTCTCTATCACGCCCCCGGGCGCCGTCCGCTCCAGGACGTGCTCACCTGCATCCGCGAGGGTGAGACACTTGCCACGATCGGCACCCGGCTCCTGCCCAATGCGGAGCGGCATCTGCGCGACCGCGCCGACATGATGCATCAGTTCCGTGGTTACGAGGCGGCTGTGGAGCAGGCTGCGCGGCTTTTCGCGCGTATCTGTTTCTCGCTCGACGAGTTGCGCTACCAGTATCCCGATGCGCCCATGTTCGAGGATCTGGCGCCAGAACCGTTGCCCGCGCAGGAGACGCTCGAACGGCTCACCGCCATCGGGCTGAAGAGGCGCTATCCCGACGGAGTGCCCGAAAAGGTCCTCAAGGCCATCGTGCATGAGACCGAACTGATCGGAAAGCTCGATTACGCCCCCTATTTCCTCACCGTCTACGACATCGTCCGCTTCGCCCGCTCTGAAGGAATCCTGTGCCAGGGACGCGGTTCGGCGGCCAATTCGGCGGTCTGTTACTGTCTTGGCATCACCGAGGTGGACCCCGGCAAGGTCGATCTCCTGTTCGAGCGCTTCATCTCCGAGGAACGCAACGAGCCACCCGATATCGATGTCGATTTCGAGCACGAGCGGCGCGAGGAGGTGATCCAGTACATCTACAGGAAATACGGTCGCGAGCGGGCAGGGCTTGCCGCAACCGTGATCACCTACCGGGCGCGCTCGGCGATCCGCGAGGTCGGCAAGGTCTTCGGCCTGTCCGAAGATGCGATTTCCGCAATTTCCGGCACGAAGTGGGGCGGCTGGTCGCGCGAGGTCGATCCCGAGGATGCGCGGCGCGCCGGGCTCGATCCGTCCGACAGGCATCTGGCGCAAATGCTCGATCTGGCTTCGCAGATCGTCGGCTTCCCGCGCCATCTTTCCCAGCATGTGGGAGGCTTCGTGATCACCCGGGACAGGCTGTCATCACTCATTCCCATCGAGAACGCGGCAATGGAGGACCGCACCCTCGTCGAGTGGGACAAGGATGACCTCGAAAGTCTCGGCATGCTCAAGATCGATGTGCTGGCGCTCGGCATGCTGACCTGCATCCGCAAGGCGTTTGCTTTTCTCGAGGCCCGTTATGGCCGCCGCGAAACCTTGGCCTCGCTGCCCGATGGCGATGCGCCGACCTATGACATGATCTGCCGGGCGGACACCATCGGCGTCTTCCAGATCGAAAGCCGGGCGCAGATGTCGATGCTGCCGCGATTGAGGCCGCGCTGCTATTACGACCTGGTCATCGAGGTGGCCATCGTCCGCCCCGGACCGATCCAGGGCGACATGGTGCATCCCTATCTCCGCCGCCGGCAGAAGAAGGAGGAGGTGACCTATCCAAAGGAGGAACTCCGCGCCGTCTTGGGCAAGACCCTGGGGGTGCCGCTGTTTCAGGAGCAGGCCATGAACATCGCCATCGTCGCCGGCGGCTTTTCTCCGGGCGAGGCCGACAAGCTGCGTCGCGCCATGGCCACCTTCCGCCGGGTCGGCACCATTGGTTCCTTCCAGACGAAGATGGTCGAGGGCATGGTCAGGAACGGCTATGAACGCGACTTCGCCGAACATTGTTTCCGGCAGATCGAGGGTTTCGGCGAATACGGCTTTCCCGAAAGCCATGCCGCCAGTTTCGCGCTCCTTGTCTATGTCTCCTGCTGGCTCAAGTGCCACTATCCGGATGTCTTCTGCGCCGCGATCCTCAATTCCCAGCCGATGGGTTTTTATGCGCCGGCCCAGCTGATCCGGGATGCGCGCGAACATGGTGTCGAGGTCCGGCCGGTGGACATCAATTTCTCGCGCTGGGATTCCGAGCTGGAACCGGATGCGGATCCGCAGCCGGTTTCCCGCCGCCACCGCGAGATGACGCGGGCCATGAAGAACACCCATGCCGTCCGTCTCGGTTTGCGGCAGGTCAAGGGCTTCGGCGAAGCGGAGGCGGATCTGCTCGTCGGCAACCGTGGCCGCGGATATGACAGCGTCCGCGATCTCTGGATGCGCTCCGGCCTTTCGCGCCGCGCTATAGAACAGCTTGCCGAGGCCGACTGTTTCCGCTCTCTCGGGCTTGACCGGCGCGACGCTCTCTGGGCGGTCAAGGCGCTCGATCCGCTTTCAAGCGCCGAGCGGCTTCCGCTGTTTGCCGCAGCCGGCGCGGCCAATCTTCAGAAGGAGCCCGATGTCGATCTGCCGCCGATGCCACTGGGGGAGCAGGTGATCAATGATTACCAGGCGCTGTCGTTTTCATTGAAGGCGCATCCGATGGCGTTCCTGCGCGGGTATCTGTCTTCCGGGGGTTTTAGGCAGAATGTGGATCTGGAAGGTCTCCGAACCGGTCGCCGCGTCCGGGTGGCGGGGTTGGTGCTGGTGCGCCAGCGCCCTGGCTCGGCCAAGGGCGTCGTTTTTGAGACCATCGAGGATGAAACCGGCGTGGCCAATGTCATCGTCTGGCCCAAGGTGTTCGAGAAATACCGCTCGATCGTGCTCGGCAGCCGCTGTGTCAGCGTGTCGGGCAAGCTGCAGAACGAGGATGGGGTCATCCACGTGGTCGCCGACACGCTTGAGGATCTCACCCCGGCGATGGCGCGGATCTCCGACATGGCGGCCGAAATGGGCGGGCTTGCCAATGCCGATGAGGTTCGCCGCCCGATCGAGGATACGCGTGTTCGCGACCGCAAGCCCGCTGCCCGGATCGTCAGGCTGATCCGCGAAGCGCCCGAACTGCGCCGGGACTACGAGCAGATGGCGGAGCATCGGGCCGCGAGCCGTGCCTTTCCGCGCGGTCGCAATTTTCACTGACAAGGATGTGCAGACCACAGGTTCTTCAGGAAGGGGGAGGCCCAAGCGTCCCGCGTTCGATGATCGAGGTCGAAATCTCGATCTGGCGCTCCACCGGTTCCTTGTTGATCAGCTTCAGCAGCATCTCGGCCGCCGCTTCCCCCATCCGACGATGCGGCACCCGCACCGTCGTCAGTCCCGGATTGACCATTTCAGAAATGTCGATGTCGTCGAACCCGGTGATCGAGATGTCCTCCGGCACGTTCAGTCCCATCTCGCGGGCCCGCTGCATCGCCCCGATCGCAAGCACGTCGTTGCCGCAGATCACCGCCGTGGGGCGCGGGGTCCGCTCCATCAGCCTGGCAAAGGCTTCGGCCCCGTCGTGAAATGCATAAGGCGCCTCGATCACGTCGATAAGTCCGCCATCGAGCATTGCGGTCTCGACGGCATTTCGCACGCCCGCGATGCGTGCGGCGGCGCGATCGTTCATCTCGGAAATGCCGCCGATCATGGCAATCCTCCGATGGCCGCGGGCAATAACCCTCGCTGTGAGTTCCGATGCCGCCGCGGCATTGTCGAAACCGACGAAGAAGCCATCCGATCCAGGTCCGAGATTCCATGCTCCCACATAGGGCACGCCCCGGCGCCTCAGATATTCGACGCTGCTTTCCGGCCGGGCCGATCCGATCAGCAGCAGTCCGTCTGCGCCGCGGCCGATTAGCGCCTCCATCTGCGCGCGTTCGCGCGCCGGGTCATAGCCGGAACTGGCAACCAGCAGCGTCTTCCCCGCTTTTGACAAGGCCTCCTGGAACGATTGAAGACCGCGTGCGAAGATCGCGTTTTCCATGGTCGGAATGATCGCGCCCACCGTGTTGGTGCGGCGCGAGGCCAGTGCCCGGCCGCCGAAATCGGGTGTGTAGCCGAGCGCTGTGACAGCCGCCATCACCCGTTCGCGGGTCGGCGCAATCACCCGCTCGGGTGCATTCAGGCAGCGCGAGACCGTGGCCGTCGACACGCCGGCCGCCCTTGCGACGTCATCCAGTGTGGGTCTCAAATACTCGCCCATGGTCCCTCCCGGAAACACTATACGAAGTAATTCCAAAAAGCCCACTGTAAGCGCTTGCCTAATTCAATGTAAGCGCTTACACTGATTATGTTGGAGCCTTGGGAGGGGTCATGACGCGCAATGAAAAGATCGCATTCTGGGCATCCGGACTGTGTGCAGCCCTGTTTTCAGCCGATGTGGCTGCCGGGGCCTTCCTACGCGCCGAATTCCTGTCCGATGTCGCACAAGCCTCGCTGCTTGCGCTCTCCTGCAGTTTCTTTGTTGCCGGCCTGCTTCTGGTGGAAGCAGACGAAACGTCCGGCGGGACTTCAAACATGAATGGGGAGGAGGAAACCCGATGACTGACAGAAAAATTCAGGCTGAACTGGCTTCGGCCGAAAGACGGAATTTTCTCAAGCTGACCGGAGCCGGCGCGTTTACCGTGGCGATGATGGCCGGCGCGGCCGGAACGCTCTGGTCCGATGAGGCTGTTGCGCAGACCGCAAAGGAAGAGAGTGACCGTGAGGCCGCTGCCGAGCACACCATGACGATCGCCACCGCCTATATCCTCGGTGCGTCGCGCAGCTACCCGATCATGCAGCTTGACCTTAAGGAAAACATCCAGAACGCCACGAACGGCAAGGTCTATGTCCGGCTTTCGCCCGGCGGCCAACTCGGCGCCGGTGGTGCTCTTGTTCAGAAGGTTCAGAGCGGCACCATCCAGGCGGCGCAGCATTCGCTGTCCAACTTCGCGCCTTTCGCGCCTGCGGCCGACCTGATCAATCTGCCGTACTTCTGCGGCGCCAATCAGAAATTCGTCAATCTGGTAACGTCGCAAACCTGGAAGTCGGAAGTCCACCCGAAGATTGAAGCGGCTGGTTTCAAGCCTCTCTTCTACGTTGTGATCGACCCTCGCGTTGTCGCAGTGCGCAAGGGTGGCGACGTGGTCATGTCCCCGTCTGACATGGCAGGCGTCAAATTCCGGGTTCCCGGTTCGGCGATGCTGCAGCAGTATTACCGCATGGTTGGCGCCAACCCGACTCCGGTGGCTTGGGGCGAAACTCCGTCCGCCATCAAGCAGGGCGTTGCCGATGCTCTCGATCCTTCGGTCGGAGCGCTCTACGTGTTCGGCTTCAAGGACATTCTGAGCCACGTGACCTTCACCCAGGCCGTTCCGGACAGCCAGGTCTTCTCGATGAACCTGGAATGGTTCAATGGCTTGCCCGCAGACGTGCAGGAAGGCATCGAGTTTGCCGGTGAAATCACCGCTCAGCAGAACCTCGCCAAGGTTCCTGCGGCCCGCAACTACGCCATGGCCGAGCTGCGCAAGTCCGGCGTCGAGTTCCATTCGCTTTCCGACGATCAGCTTGCCGAGTGGGAAGATGCCGGCGGTCACCAGAAGAGCGACTGGGACAGCTTCAAGATGGAGCTTGCAGGCTCCATGGATGCGTTCGAGAAACTCAACGAAGCCGCAAACACTGAAGGCCGCTATTACGTTCACGACGCATAAGCGCTCGCAGGTCGTCCGCCGTCGGGCCCGGTTCCGGCGGCGGAGCCATCCATCAACCAAGCTTCTCACGTGAACGGACGAAGCCGTTTCTGTCCGGAAGGGGGATGTCGTGTCGAAATTTCTAAGCGCGCTGGACAGGAACGCCGAACGTTGGGCGTTGCTCATGTTTTATGTGCTGCTCGTCGTCACCATGGCGGTCGAAGTGCTTCGCCGCGAGGTCCTTGCCTATTCGTCGATCTGGGGCGAAGAGGTTGTCCGCTACGCCTTCATCTATCTGGCCTGGATCGGCGCCGCCGCGGCTGTCCGCGAACGCGCCCACATCCGCATCGATGTGATCATGCATTACCTCGGCCCCCGCGCCAAGGCGGCGATCTACATCCTCGGTGACCTCGTCATGCTGCTTGTGGCGCTGGTCGCGCTCTACTGGTCGTTCGAAAGCGTGGCCGTGTCCTACAAGTTCGGCTCGGTCAGCCACGGACTGCGAATTTCCATGGTCTGGTTCCTGCTTGCGGTTCCCATCGGCTTCTCGCTGATGATCCTCAGGCTGATCCAGTCCTTCATCCACGATGTTACCGCCCTGCGCACCGGGAAACCGGTGTTCGAGGGCAACCAGCTTTTCGATTGAGGTCCGGCCATGTTGTGGAACCAGCAGCTGAATGCCGTTGAACTGGGCTGGGATTTCTATGCTCCCGTGATCCTCTTCGTCGTGCTGTGTGCACTTGCCATCCCTGTCTGGGCCGCAATCGGCTCGGCAGCGATCATCATGCTCATCATGTCCGGCGCATTGCCGCTGTCGCTGGTCGGCGAATCGCTCTTTGACGGCATCGATGCGTTCGCGCTCACCGCGATCCCGCTTTTCATCCTGACCGGCGACGTGCTGGTCCGTACCGGACTGAGCCGCAAGTTTCTCGATGTCGCCGAAGCGCTGACCTGCTGGACCAAGGGCGGTTTCGGTTCTGCAACCGTGCTGGTCTGCGGCATGTTTTCGGCCATCTCGGGCTCCGATGCCGCAGGCGCCGCCGCCGTCGGCCGCATGACCATCGGCCGGCTGGTCGAAAGCGGTTATCCGCGTCCCTATGCCTGCGCTCTTGTTGCCGCGGGCGCCTGTACCGGAATCCTGATTCCGCCGTCGATCGCCTATATCATCATAGGTCTGGTTCTGGGGATTTCCGCGTCGACCCTGTTTCTTGCCGCGGTCATTCCCGGACTGTGCATTTTGTTTTCGATCCTGATCACCAATATCGTGGTCAACCGCATCTACAAATACGAGGGCGGCGAGCCGATGACCTTCGGCGAATGGGGCGGCAATCTGCTCACCACGCTCAAGTCCGGCTGGTATGCATTCCTGGTGCCCGGCATCATCTTCTACGGCATTTTCTCGGGCCGGCTTACCCCGACCGAGGCCGGCGCCACCGCCGTTATCGTCACCATCATCATGGGGTTCATCCTCAAGACGCTGAAACTGTCCGACTTTCCAAACATGCTGCTCAGTTCGGCAAAGGTGGTCGGGGTCATCCTGCCGATCATCGCCTTCTCGCTGCCGCTCGCCCAGGCGCTCGCCATCATGGGCGTCCCGCAAGGTTTCGTGGCCGCTGTCACATCGATCAGCGAGGAGCCGGCCGTGCTCATTCTGATGATGATCTTCATCCTGGTCGCCGCCGGCTGCGTTATGGAGACAACCCCGAACATCGTCATCCTGGCGCCGATCCTGAAGCCTCTGGCCGACAACATCGGAATGAACGAAATTCAGTTCTGCATCATGATGATCACGGCACTTGGTGTCGGCTTCATCACTCCGCCGCTCGGCCTCAACCTCTTCGTCGTATCTGGAATCACCGGGGAATCGATCCTGAGGATAGCCTGGCGTGCCATTCCCTTTGTTTTCTTCATGCTGGTCGTGGTGCTGGTGATTGCCTTCGTACCGGCGCTTTCGACAACCCTTCTGCCTGAAATCTACCACTAGGAGTTCTGCGGACATGTCCCGCCTTTATCTCAAGAAAGCCGAAAAGACTGCGACGTCCGATTCCGGTTCCGTCCGTGACACCGTGCAGTCGATCCTCAATGACATTGAAAGCGGCGGCGAAACCGAGGCGCGGCGCTATGCCGAGACGTTCGACCGTTATTCCGGCAACATTGTCGTGACCAAGGAGGAGATCGAGCGCGCCGCCGCGAGCCTGCCCCAAAAGCTCAAGGACGATATCCGCTTTGCCCATGACAATGTGCGCAAGTTCGCCGAAGCGCAGAAGAGCACGCTGAGCGACATCGAGGTTGAGATCGTGCCCGGTCTGGTCGCGGGTCAAAAGACGATCCCGATCGAATCGGCCGGCTGCTACGTTCCCGGCGGCCGTTACAGCCATGTCGCCTCGGCAATCATGACCGTGACGACCGCAAAGGTGGCCGGGTGCAAGCACATCACCGTGTGTTCACCGCCACGGCCCGGTGTCGGAGTCCATCCTGCCATCCTCTACACAGCCCATCTCTGCGGCGCGGACACGATCCTCGCCATGGGCGGAGTGCAGGGCGTGGCCGCGATGGCCTTCGGGCTTTTCGATGTCCCGGCGGCCGGCATCCTCGTCGGTCCAGGCAACCAGTTCGTTGCCGAAGCCAAGCGCATCCTTTTCGGCCGCGTCGGCATCGACATGTTCGCCGGTCCCACCGACAGCCTGATCCTGGCGGACAAGGATGCCGATGCCGGGATCGTGGCCGCCGATCTGGTTGGACAGGCGGAGCACGGCTACAATTCGCCGGTCTGGCTGGTCACCGACGACCGAGAACTGGCCGAGACTGTCATGGGTTTGGTGCCCGGGCTGATCGCGGATCTTCCCGAGGTCAACCGCGACAATGCGGAAGCCGCGTGGCGCGATTTTGCCGAGGTCATTCTGTGTGGCGACCGGGAAGAAATGGCGGCCACGTCCGATGAATATGCGCCGGAGCACCTTACCGTTCAGGCTGCGGATCTCGATTGGTGGCACAACCGCCTGAGCTGTTACGGATCGTTGTTCCTCGGCGAGGAAACCACGGTTGCCTTCGGCGACAAGGCGTCGGGCACCAATCATGTGCTGCCCACCTCGGGCGCCGCGCGCTACACGGGCGGGCTGTCGGTGCACAAGTTCATGAAGATCGTGACGTGGCAGCGCGCCACCCGTGACGGCGCCCGTCCGATCGCGGAAGCCACCGCTCGGATCTCGCGCCTGGAGGGTATGGAAGGTCATGCCCGGACCGCGGACATCCGCCTGCGCAAATATTTTCCGCTCGACAATTTCGACCTGTCCGGCGCGGATCAGGACATCTGACATGGCTGTTTCACCTGTGTTTGATCTGGAGGGCCGGGTGGCGCTCGTCACGGGCGCGAGTTCCGGCCTGGGGCGTGCGTCCGCCAGCTTTCTGGCGAAGGCCGGCGCGAAGGTCGTCGGGCTTGCCCGGCGGGCCGATGCGCTCGAAGCCTGGCGTGAGGAAACCGGCGAGCAAACCGCCGCCCTCACAGCCGACCTCGGGGCAGCGCAAGATTTCGGAGCGCTTGCCGATCAGACCTCTTCCCCGTTCGGGCCGCCGGAAATACTTGTCAACGCAGCCGGGTTGAACCCGCGGCAGCACGCCGATCAGGTGACCCGGGAGGACTGGGCCCGGACGATCCACCTCAATCTCACGGTACCGTTCTTTCTCGCTCAGGCCCTGGTGCCGGCGATGCGCGAGAAGGGTCGGGGCCGAATCATCAATTTTGCCTCGCTTCAGTCGCGCCGGGCGTTCACCAATGGCGTCGCCTATGGCGCATCGAAAGGCGGCGTCGAGCAGATGACCCGCGCAATGGCCGAGGCGTGGTCGCAATATGGTGTGCTGGCCAATGCGCTCGCACCGGGGTTCTTCCCGACCGAACTGACCGGACCGGTCTTTGCAGACAAGGACATGTCGGCGGCACATGCGCGTGCGACCTGCATCGGCCGCAACGGCGAGATGGGCGACATGGAGGGACCGCTCTTGTTCCTGGCATCCGATGCCTCGGCCTATGTCACCGGTCAGGTGCTTTTCGTCGATGGAGGGTACACGGCAAAATGAGGGCGCTGGTCTACACGGCACCGCGAACACTCGTGTTGCGAGATGAACCGGAGCCAAAGGTTCCCGAGGGTGAAGCGCTTGTCAGGGTCGAGGCTGTCGGCATCTGCGGTTCGGACATGCATGCCTATCTCGGCCATGACGAGCGCCGGCCGGCGCCGCTCATCCTCGGGCATGAGGCCGCCGGGGTTGTGGTGCGCGGACCTCTCGAAGGCAAGCGCGTGACCGTCAATCCGCTGGCAACCTGCGGCAAGTGCCTTGCCTGCTCCTCCGGACGAAACAATCTGTGCCCGAACCGGCAGATCCTTTCGATGATGCCGCGTCAGGGCGCCTTCGCCGAACTGATCGCAGTTCCTGGTGAAAACCTTGTCGAGGTGCCCGACAACGTGTCCCTTGCAAAAGCCTGCCTGGCCGAGCCTCTTGCCTGCGGATGGCATGGCGTCCGCCTCGGCTCGGCCGCACTCGACATTGTGCTCGCGGACGCCAGGTGTCTGGTCATCGGCGGCGGCGCGATCGGGCTTGGCGCGGCGCTGGCGCTCAAGGCCAACGGAGCGGGCGATGTCACCATAAGTGAGGCCAATCCGCGACGAACCGGTGCGCTTGGGGCCGCAGGAGAATTCCGTATCGCAACGCCTGATGCGATTGGCGCGGAGACAGGCGGGCGCTACGATCTGGTCATCGACGGTGTGGGTTTCGCCGCCACGCGGGCGACCGCGAGCAAGGCTGTGCGCCCCGGTGGCGTTATCGTTCACATCGGGCTGGGGGATGCCGAAGGCGGGCTCGATATCCGGCGCATGACGCTTCAGGAAATCACCTTCATCGGCGCCTACACCTACAGCCCGCAGGATTTTCGTGAAACCGCCGCAGCGATATTCGACGGCCGTCTGGGCGATCTTGAATGGCCCGAGGTCCGGGCGCTGGAGCACGGCGCCGAAGCATTTACCGGGATACTCGAAGGGCGGGTCACCGCGCCTAAGATCGTTCTCGAACCCTGACACAATAAGCTAGAACCAACCTCAAAGGAGATAGGATATGGGCGCGCCCCATCTTTTGGTACATGATCACAAGGACAATGTCGGCGTTGTTGTTGTTGAGGGACTGACGGCCGGGACGAAGATGCTTTGCGTGATCACGCATGACAATTCGAGTTTCGAGCTTGAGACGAAGGCCGATGTTCCGATC
>JAVJQD010000003.1:0-12720 GCA_040218025.1 Hoeflea sp.
GCCAGGGGCGGCACCCTCGATCCGCTCGGCGCGGAACTCGATGACGGGCCGGAGCTCTATTTTCAGCTGATCCGCAACATGTCGACCTCGATCAGCACCTGCCTGTCCGACGCCAGCTGACCACCTGACTGACACCATGACCGGCGGCAGGCGCCGCCCGTTTTCCCGACCAACAATCGTGATGGTATAACGTATGAAATGCGCTCACTTCTTTCTGAGGGGAAGCCTCTGGGCGGTGTCACAACTCGGGCGGGGACAGCACGACGTCTTGCGGCTGGACGACCACGCCGGCGCCGCTTGCCACGCCTCACTGCCGTTTTCCGGTTTCGTCCAACCATTTGATGAAAGCCCGATGCCATGACAAATCTCCATCTCCCTGTGACCGTACTCTCCGGATTTCTGGGCGCTGGCAAGACGACATTGCTCAATCATATTCTGAACAACCGCGAAGGCCTGCGGGTCGCGGTCATCGTCAACGACATGAGCCAGGTCAATATCGATGCGAGCCTCGTTCGCGATGGCGGGGCCAATCTGTCTCGCACCGACGAGCAATTGGTCGAGATGACCAATGGTTGCATCTGCTGCACGCTGCGTGACGATCTTCTCAAGGAAGTCCGTGCACTTGCTACTCAGGGACGGTTCGACCATCTGCTGATTGAATCGACCGGGATTTCCGAGCCGCTGCCTGTCGCCTCCACCTTCGAGTTCCGCGATGAAGACGGAAACAGCCTGTCCGACGTCGCCCGGCTTGATTCAATGGTCACGGTAGTGGATGCGGCAAGCCTGCTGAAGGACTATGCATCGAGCGACTTCCTCCGAGACCGCGGAGAGACCCTCGGCGACGAGGACAACCGCACGCTGGTGGATCTGCTTGTCGACCAGATCGAGTTCGCCGACACGATCATTCTCAACAAGATCTCGGCGACGTCGCCGGAAAACCTCGACGCCGCGCGCAAGATCATCCGCTCGCTCAATCCGGATGCGGTTCTGATCGAGGCGGATTTCGCGCAAGTGGCGCTTG
This sequence comes from Hoeflea sp., assembly GCA_040218025.1. Taxonomy (GTDB): domain Bacteria; phylum Pseudomonadota; class Alphaproteobacteria; order Rhizobiales; family Rhizobiaceae; genus Hoeflea. Next base: position 1,022 of record JAVJQD010000003.1, read on the forward strand.
CAGATGTCCTCGGCACCGGCCGCTTCGACTTCGACAGGGCCCATGAGCATCCGCTCTGGTACAGGGAACTCAACGGTTTCAAGGATCATGTTCCTGAGACCGAGGAATACGGCATCCGCTCTTTCGTCTACCGGGCGCGGCAGCCTTTCGAGCCGATGAAACTCCAGGCCTTCATCGACCGGCCCTGGCCCGGCGTGGTGCGCGCCAAGGGCTTCTTCTGGCTGGCGACGCGGCCACGCTTCGTGGGCGAGCTCTCCATGGCCGGCGCGCTTGTGCGCACGGAAAAGCGCGGTCTTTGGTGGTCGGCGGCGCCGAAGGAGTATTGGCCCGACGATCCGGCCTGGCATCGCGCCATGGCGCCCTACTTTGATCCGGTCTGGGGCGACCGTCGTCAGGAGCTGGTGTTTATCGGCTGCGATCCGATGGACGAGGCGAAGATCCGCGCCGAACTGGATGCCTGCCTGGTGAATGCGCCGGCCCTGCTTCCCGATCTGTGGACCGCGATGCCCGACCCGTTCCCGGCATGGGACAGGCGGGCGGCATAGCAATCTCAAGCGAAAGCAAACCTGCATCTGCCGGAGGTGGTCGACATGCTGGGTGAGATGGTGCGCGAGGAAAGGCTGGCGCTGCTCATCGTCAGCCATGACGGGGATCTGCTTGAGCGCTTCTGCGATCATGTGGTGAAGCTGGAAGATCGTATGGAAATGGCGTCGCAACTCAATTGACGAGGTGAAAACATCGAACTAGTTTCATGGCATGGTTCCGCCCGACTCAAACGAAAGGCGGATTAAAAGGGAACACGGTGAGGTGTAGCCAATAGGCGCTGAATCCGTGACTGCCCCCGCAACTGTGAGCGGCGAGCTTCCTCAAGAACGGCCACTGGCGCGAAGACCGCGCTGGGAAGGTTTGAGCAAGCTGTGACCCGCAAGTCAGGAGACCTGCCATGACCATCTTAACTCAACCCGGGCGGGGTGTCCGGACAGGGAGAATTGTCGTGAGCAACCGGACCTCCGGACATAGCCAGTTCAATCATCGCTTTGACCCCCGCACGCTCGTGCGGAGGGCACAATGCCGACCACAAAGACAGCAAGACCGTCTTCCCATCGCATAACCGTTTGCACCGCCTGCCGTCACACGGGCAGCGACTGCCAACCGGGCCTTGAATTGATTACACGGCTGCGCGCGGCGATCCATAACGCCGGCGGAGCGACAAGTACGCTGTTCGAAATCTCCGGTGTTGCCTGCATGGCGGGCTGCGACCGGCCATGCACGGTGGCCTATCATGCCAGCAACAAGGCCACCTATCTGTTCGGCGACATCGACCCGGCCGCCGACATTGACGATCTGGTCCGGTTCGCGGAGCACTACGCCGGTCTGGACGACGGCTGGTGCTCGGCGAGCCAACGTCCCGGCAAGCTCAAGCATACCACGCTTGCGCGCGTTCCCGCAGCGATGCTTGTTCTCGAGCCGGTTGAGGGAGCACTCCAATGAGTGCCGCCGGGCTGTCTTTTGCCGGTGTGTCCTGGCAGGCGCCCCGTGGCCCGGTGATCCTCGAACCCGTCACGCTAGACCTCCCGAGCGGCCGCGTTCTGGGCGTTGTAGGGCCGAACGGAGCAGGCAAGTCCACCTTCCTTCGCCTGGTCTACCGCTACCTGAGGCCGACATCCGGTTCAGTACTGATCGATGGCGAGGACATCTGGGCGATGCGCGCTCGCGACGTTGCACTGAAGGTCGCGGCCGTGCTGCAGGAACAGCCGACTGATTTTGCGCTGACCGTGCGCGAGATCGTGGATCTGGGACGCATTCCGCATCGTTTCGGGTTCGGACGGGGCGATAATCGCGATATTCAGGTCGTCGATACTGTTCTGGAACGGCTTCAGCTTGCCGCTTTCGCGGGCCGCCGCTTCGGCTCGCTTTCGGGGGGCGAAAGACAGCGGGTGATGGTGGCGCGAGCACTGGCGCAGGAGCCATCCTTGCTCGTGCTCGACGAGCCGACAAACCATCTCGATATCCGACATCAGCTAGAGGTGATCCGGCTGATCCGCGATCTCGACATGACAATTGTCACCAGCCTGCATGATCTCAACATGGCGAGCGCTGTCTGCGATGACATCCTGCTGTTGCAACAGGGCAGGGCAATGGCGTTCGGCACGCCGGATGCTGTGCTGGCCGATGACACCGTCTCGCTGGCCTTCGGGGTGCTCGCCCGGCGTGAACGACTGATGCCGAGCGAGGCCACCCTTTTCACTTATCAGCTTCACGCATGAGGACTTCTGACATGAAAACGATCATACCCGCCCTTGTCGGCCTGACCTTTCTCGCCGCACCCGCCCTTGGCGCCACGACCGTCGAAAGCTGCAACCGCAGCGTCACCTTTGACGCTCCGCCGAAGGCCGCCATTTCCAATGATGTCAATCTGACCGAAATGATGCTGGTTCTGGGACTTGCCGACCGCATGGTGGGATATACCGGCATATCCGGCTGGAAGACGCTGGATGAAGAGATGCGCGAAGGCGTCGAGGAACTGCCCGAACTCTCCGCAAAATACCCGACCAGGGAAGTGATTATCGGCGCCGATGCGGATTTCTTCTTCGCAGGCTGGAACTACGGAATGAAGGTGGGCGGCGAGGTGACCCCGGAAACCCTCGAGCCCTTTGGCGTGAAGGTCTACGAACTTACCGAAAGCTGCATCCACATCGGACCCAAGGACAAGGTTTCGATGGAGGACATGTACAATGATCTGCTCAACCTTGGCCTTATCTTTGACATCGAGGAGAAGGCGCAGTCGCTGGTCGACGGATACAAGGTCGAGCTTGCGGCGTTTGTCAAAACGCTGGAGACCGGCGACAGTCCGCTTCGGGTATTCGTCTACGATTCCGGCGAGGATGCTCCCTTCACCGCGGGCCGCTATGCGATGCCGACGGCAATGATCGAAGCTGCGGGCGGCGTCAACATCATGGATGACTTCGAAAAGAGCTGGGCCACGGTCAATTGGGAGGCCGTCATAGAGCGCGATCCCGAGGTCATCGTCATCGTCAATTACGGCGACGTGACCGCCGAACAGAAGATTGACTTCATGAAATCCAATCCGGCTTTCGCGAATATTGACGCAGTCAAGAACGACCGCTTCGTCGTGCTGGAATATGTTGAGGCGACGCCCGGGCCGCGCAACATCAAGGCGATCAAGAAGCTGGCCGCCGGTTTCTGGTCGAATTGAGTTGGCGAACACGATCCCGAAGCGCGGCATGACAGCCCGCCTGGCGCCATCCGGCGCCGGGCGTGCGCTGTTCCTGCTTGCCAGTTGCATTGCCTTGATCCTGTCCCTGACCGTCGCGATTTCCGTCGGCGCGATTGCTGTCGAGTGGTCGACTGTGTGGGGCGTGCTCGCCAACAGGATATCGCCGGGTTCGGTCGAGGGGACATGGTCGTCCGGGCGCGAGGCGATCGTATGGGAAATCCGCTTTCCCCGAGCTCTGCTCGCGATGATGGTGGGCGCCGGGCTGGCGCTCGTCGGGGCAAGCCTGCAGTCGGTCACACGCAATCCGCTCGCCGATCCGCACCTTCTGGGCATATCGTCGGGCGGCGCCTTCGGCGCGATCCTCGCCCTGCTTCATACCGGCCTGTTTCTTGGTCTGCTCACCGTACCCTTGCTTGCCTTTGCGGGTGCGCTGGTGGCGACCATGGTCGTGCTCGGCGTGGCGCGCATGACGCATTCCACCAGCGCGGACCGGCTGGTGCTGGCTGGCGTCGCGGTGTCCTTCATCATCATGGCGCTTGCCAACATGCTGATCTTCCTGGGCGACCCCAAGGCTACGCACACGGTGGTGTTCTGGATGCTGGGCGGGCTCGGGCTGGCGCAGTGGTCGCAACTGGGTTGGCCGTGTGTGGTTCTCTTGATCTGCGCAGTGTGGCTGCGGTGGCGTGCGGGCGACCTCAATGCCATGACGGTCGGCGACGAAACCGCCACCACGCTCGGCATCGACGTCAAACGCTTCCGCCTTCAGGTGTTTGTCGTCGGCGCGCTGATCACGGGGGTGATGGTTGCCTTTTCCGGCATCATCGGCTTTGTCGGGCTGATGGTTCCTCATATCGTCCGCATGTTCAGCGGCGGCGACTACCGAAGGGTCCTGCCGGCATCGATGGTGCTTGGCGCGGTTTTTCTGCTCTGGGCCGATGTCGCCGCACGCACCATCATGGCGCCGGAGGACATGCCGATCGGTATCGTCACGGGGCTTGTCGGCGGCGTCTTCTTCGTCTGGTTGTTGCGCAGGGCATGATCCCGAGAGCTGTTTTTTGTATCGTCAACACCGGTTCAGCGATTGATAGGGACGCATTCCCGCAGCGTCTGGGTTGGGGCCCTAAACGGACTGGCAGCCTGTCTTAACAGATTTGAATTTCCGGCTTATGTTTTCACATGGTTCCGGAGGTAAATTCCGATAGCCGTCGGTCCATTGTTTCAGTTTGTGTTTCTTGCAGAAGGTTTCAGTCTCGTGCCCACAATTAGCTATTTGACCCGTATCGAATTCGACAACGGTGCTCTCGCGTTGCTCCCAGACATCATGGCGGACTTGCAGCTTTCTCGACCGATGATCGTTACAGACGAGGGTATCAGGGCTGCGGGTATTCTGGCGAAGTTGACAGACATGCTGCCAGACGAGAATGCCGTGCCGGTTTTTGACCGGACCCCCGCCAACCCGACGGAGAAAGCCGCACGCGATGCATTGGCAGTCTATTCGGAAAACGGGTGCCACGGCCTGATCGCAATTGGGGGAGGATCGGCGATAGATTTGGCCAAGGCCATATCCCTGCTGGCAACTCATGACGGTCCAATCGCGCAATATGCTGCCATCGAGGGCGGTGTTCAGCGGATCGGCAAGGTCGATCCGGTTATTGCCATTCCTACCACGGCCGGAACCGGAAGCGAGGTCGGCCGCGCCGCACTGATCACGCTTGAGGACGGCCGCAAGCTCGGATTCATCTCGCCACATCTCATCCCCAGCGTGGCCGTTTGCGACCCGGAACTTACACTGGGTCTGCCGCCCGGTCTCAGCGCGGCCACCGGTCTTGATGCGATCTCGCATTGCGTCGAGACATATCTCAGTCCGCGAATGAATCCGGTCGCCGATGCGATCGCACTTGATGGCCTCCAAAGGCTGGTGAGCAATATCGAGACTGCCTTCAGGCAGCCGGAAAACCGGTCTGCACGCTGGGAGATGATGATGGGCGCCCTCCAGGGTGGACTTACCTTCCAGAAGGGTTTGGGAGCGATCCATGCGCTTTCGCATCCTCTGGGTGCGCTCGGCCGGGTATCGCTTCACCATGGCACACTCAATGCCATCCTGTTGCCCCATGTGCTCGAGTGGAACAAGCCCGCATGTGCAGACAAATATGAGCGTATGCGGTCGGTGCTCGGCCTTGGTGAGAACGCCGACCTTGCCGCCTGGTTCGCTGATCTCAATGCGAGGATCGCCTTGCCATCGACACTTGGCGCGATCGGAGTCGAGCGCAACGATCTCGATCCCGTTTCGGAGGCCGCGGTCAAGGACCACTCCTCGGCGACGAACCCGCGCACAACGACGCAGGCCGACTACTTGGCCTTGATGGAATCCGCTCTTTGACGGGCGTCGGGATTCGATGTCGAACCGTTATTCCGCCGCAGTCGGCAGGGCCATTTCCAGCGGCTCGAACTGGTCCAGAAAAAGCTGCGTGACTGGCGTAAGCGTTCTCTTGCGGCAGGTGACGAGATAGTACGGCTCCGCCTTCGCCTGAAGATCAACATTGAGCGTTGTGAGCAAACGGCTTTCGACCCAGAACTCCGCGACATCAGATGGAAGCAACGCGACAAGTTTCGGATTTTTCTGCATCATTGATACTGCAGAGAAAGCCGAAGTCGTTTCGACAAGGTTTTGCGGAAACTGGATGCCGGCTTCCGCGAATTCGCGCTCGAGATAGCGTCGCATGGGCATGTTGGCGGCACAGGCAATCCAGGGGCATTCAGCCAGACTTGCCAATTCCACGCGTTTCGCGCCGGCGGCAGGATGGTCGCGACTGCTGACGACAACCAGTCTCTCTTCACGCACGCAGACCGCATCATACATGTCCCAGTGGTGACTGACGCTTATCCTGCACAAGGCCGCATCGAGGCGACCGTCGTCCAGCAATTTGAGAAGCGAAACGCTGGTGTCTTCCACCATTTCCACCGACATCGCCGGCTTGGAGGCAAGAAGCTTGGAGACTTTCTCGCTGACCATCGGCACGGCGCCCATGATTGCACCAACCGCCAGCCTTCCGCCATGGCCCAATTGGATGCCCGCCATCTCATCGCGAAGATGGGCGATGTCGTTCTGGATGAACCGCGCATGGCGGATGACGCAGCGCCCGAGTTCGGTTGCCTCCAGTCCGCGGCTGGTGCGAATGAAAAGCTGCTGGCCGAGCGTCTCCTCGATTTCCCGAAGCGCCTTGGTCGCTCCTGGTTGGCTCATGGCCACCGCGGAGGCGGCCTTTAGAAGCGAGCCGCAATCGTCAATGGCAACGAGCAACCGGAAGTGTTTCAGCCGCAGGCGCGATGCTATCGAGTTCAAAGATGGCTGCATAATATCACCCGTGGTTATATCCATATGGCGAAACGTCATTTTCGCGAGCCGCAACTCTAGCATATGTTCCCACAAAACAGGGCAAAATTATAGCTGAAGCGCCGGATTTGCTCGGTATGCCGGACAGCCCGATATAACCACATCGGTTAGTTCGTGCACGTCCGGGCCGGCGGGACGCACATGAGGAGATGTGCCCCGACGGACGGCAGAGGCGTTCTGTAGAATTGAATTGGGCTGCTGCAAAGTTGCATCTGCGTGCTGCAGCGGTTTGGGAGGAAAAAGCATGATCTGGCGACAGCTTCGTTCATTTGCAATCTTCGATCACCTTCTCGTGGCGGGCATGGCGGTGATGAGCCTGCTGGTGTTTACCAACGTGGTTCTCCGGTATGTTTTCAATTCCGGCTTGCCCTTTTCAGTGGAGGTCTCAAGACTTGTCTTTGTCTGGATTGTCTTTCTGGGCAGCATCGTCGCCCTTCGCGATGGATCGCATCTCAAGGTCGAAACGATCGTCAAGATGCTGCCGCGCCCTGCTGCCTACGCGTGTTTTTTCGTCACCCACGCCATCATGTTATGGTGTTGCTGGCTGCTTTGGCAGGGAAGCTGGATCCAGACACGGGTCAATCTGACCAACTACTCTCCGATTTCGGGCATTTCCGTGGGCTTTCTCTACGGCGTCGGGCTTGTTACTGCGGTGGCGTTCGCGCTGATACTGGCCGTACGGATATGGCGCGCCCTCAACGGAACGCTGCCGCAAGATCACGATGACGGTCTGCTGGCGGATGCGACCGCGGCAAACGATGGGTCCGGCCCGCGCGACGGAGCCAAGTGACCATGGCGGCCATCGTTTTCCTAGGATCGTTGTTCGGCTCCATCGCGATCGGTATGCCGATCGCCTTCGCGCTATTGACCTGCGCGCTTGTTCTGATGGCGATGGAGTTTGGCGTAAGCGCCCAGATTCTCGCGCAAAAGCTCATTGACGGTGCCGACAGCTACCCTCTGATGGCCATCCCGTTCTTTCTGCTCGCCGGAGAATTCATGAATGCTGGCGGACTGTCGCGTCGCATCGTGGCGATGGCGATGAGCCTGGTTGGGCACTACCGCGGGGGGCTTGGCTACGTTGTCATCGGCACCGGTTTGCTTTTCGCCAGCCTGTCGGGTTCTGCCATAGCCGACACGGCGACGCTGGCTGTCATGCTGCTGCCGATGATGCGCCAGGCCGGCTATGATCTGAATCGTTCGGCCGGTCTCATGGCAGCCACAGGCATCATAGCCCCGATAATACCGCCCTCAATCGGCTTCATCCTTCTCGGTGTGACCGCCAACCTTTCCATCACCAGGCTCTTCATGGCCGGTATCGTCCCCGGACTGTTGATGGCTCTGTCGCTCGTAATCGTATGGTGGATGGTCAGCCGTGACGCGAGATACGAGCCGATGGAGCGCAAGAGCTGGGGCGAGGTCTGGAAGACCGTCAAGGCCGGTTCCTTCGCGCTGGTGATGCCGGTCATCATAGTCGGGGGACTGAAATTCGGCATCTTTACGCCCACTGAAGCAGGGATCATCGCGGCCGCATATGCCTTGGTCATCAGTGTGGCGGTCTACCGCGAGATGACCATCAAAGCCCTCTACGAAGCTACTCTGAGCGCCGCGAAGATGACGGCTGTCATCATGCTGCTGGTCGCTGCGTCCATGGTGTCGGCCTATCTGATCACGATAGCCAATATTCCGGCTCAGGTGGTCTCGTTGTTTGAGCCCCTGCTGGACTCGCCCCGGTTGCTGCTTCTGGCCATTGCACTTGCGGTGTTGCTGATCGGCATGGTGCTCGATTTCACGCCTGCCATCCTGATCATGGTGCCGGTCCTGATGCCGGTCGTGAAACAGGCGGGTATCGACCCTGTCTATTTCGGCGTGCTGTTTGTCATGACAGCAGCGATCGGCATGATCACGCCACCGGTCGGCGCAGTGCTTAATGCGGTCTGCGGGGTCGGACGCATCCCGATAGAGGGTGCGGTCAAGGGCGTGCTTCCGTTTGTTTTCGCAGAGATCGCCGTGGTGATCCTGCTCATCTTGTGGCCGGAGTTGGTCACCGTACCAGCTCAATGGCTCTACCGGTAATCACCGCAAAAGGAGGAGAGTGATATGAATATACTGATCAAAACGGCACTTGCCCTGACCATGGCGAGCGCTTTGCCCCTCGTTGGAGCACAGGCGCAGGAGGCCAGGCTCGGCTATGTTCCCGTCGAGGATCATCCTGTCGGCCAGGCAGTCAACCGCTTTGCTGACCTTGTGGAGGAAAAGACCGAAGGCCGCGTCGAAGTTTCGACCTACGCCGGTGGCGTGCTGGGAAATGAGCCGCAGACGCAATCCATGCTGTCGGGCGGCACGCTTGAACTGATGGTCGGTCCCACCTCGAACCTTGTCGGCGCAGTGCCCGAGTTCGGCATCTTCGATCTGCCTTTTTTCTTTGCCGATTTCGACGCTGTCGATGCGGTGATGGACGGCCGCGTCGGCGACGAGTTGTTCAGTCGCCTTGAAGACAAGGCGGGCATCGTCGGACTGGCCTACTGGGACAATGGTTTCCGTCACATGACCAACGCGGTGCGCCCAATCGAAACCGTGGAAGACATGGCGGGCATCAAGATTCGGGTCATCCCCAACCCGCTCTTCATCAAGACCTTCGAGGCGGTCGGCGCCAACCCGGTACCGCTGCCCTATCCGGAACTCTACAATGCACTCGAAAGCGGAACGGTGGACGCCCAGGAAACCCCTGTGGGCCTGACCTATTCGGACAAGTTCTACGAAGTCACCGATTATCTGACGCTCACGGGACACGTCTACAGCCCGTATGTCCTGCTAGCGAGCAAGTCGTGGTTCGACAGCCTGTCGGATCAGGACCGCGAACTGGTATTGGAAGCCGCAGCCGAGACCGAGGCCTATCAGCGTGGGCTGTCGCGTGATGCGGCCGACAATATTGCCAACAATCTGCTTGTCCAGGAAGGGTTGGAAGTCACCACCCTGCCTGCGGAAGAGCAGCAGAAGCTTAGCCAGATGGTTGCGCCGGTGATCGAAGAGTTCGCCGATTCAATCGGACGCGATCTCATCGATCAGGCCCGCGAGGACATGGCGGCTGGCAATTGACATGACAATAGGGGTGCCGGCTCGGGGCCGGCACCCTCCCTGACCGGCGCTGCCGGTATCCCATTTCCAATAGATGAGTTGAAGGAGTATCGATCCATGCGGTTGATCCAATTTGAAACCGTGGAACGAAACCGCGCTGTCGGTGTGGTCGAAGGTGACACAATCGAAACGGTCAGCGGCGTGCGGACGATGCGCGAACTGGCCATGAAGGCGATCGGTAAGTCGGTTTCGCTCGAAGCGATGGTTGCCGAGCTTGGGCGGGAAGGATCTGTCGATTACGGCGAATTGATTGCCGACGGTCGTGTGCTTCCCCCGCTCGATCATGAGGATCCGGCTCATACCCTTATCGCGGGCACGGGATTGACCCATGTGGCCAGCGCCGCCGCACGCAACCAGATGCACCAGAAGCTGGGCGACAGCGATGACGAGTCGCTCAGTGATTCGATGCGCATGTTCAAGTGGGGGCTGGAGGGCGGAAAGCCTGCCAATGGAGAGCCGGGTGTCCAGCCGGAATGGTTTTACAAGGGCGATGGATCCATCGTCGTGCGCCCGGGCTCGGCTTACCCGGTGCCAAGTTTCGCCGACGACATGGGCGAGGAGCCCGAGGTTGTCGGGCTCTATGTGATCGGGGAGGACGGCAAGCCCTATCGGCTCGGATTCGCCATCGGAAACGAGGCGACCGACCATGTCATGGAAAAGAAGAACTATCTTTACCTGCCGCATTCGAAATTGCGATTCTGCTCCTACGGCCCTGAACTGAGGACGGGCGATCTGCCCTCACACGTCCAGGGCAGGGTCAGCGTGCGCAGGGGGAACGAGGTGGTCTGGCAGAAAGACTTCCCAACCGGTGAAGACAACATGTGTCATTCGCTTGCAAACCTGGAATATCACCACTTCAAGTATGACCAGTTCCTGCGTCCCGGCGATGTACATGTGCAGTTCATGGGTACCTCGGTGGCCTCGTTTGGCGACGGCTTCAAGACGGAGAATGGAGACACCTTCGAAATCGCCATCGATATCTTCGGGCGTCCGCTCGTCAATGCCATCGAGCGCGTCGATCACAAGGTGCCGATCGGCGGTGTCAGCGTTTTGTAGCGTTCGCTATGTTCCGGGGATTCGCAAACGATCCCCGGAACAAGGTCTGGCATCGTTGGACGGGATGACCGCGATAGGGCGCGAAGCCGCCGTAAGAACCCAATGCGATATGAAGAAGTCCAGACTTCCTGTCTCGCGGATACGTGGATCTCGATTTGAACGTGGCCACCCGATCCAGCATAGTCGTCCTCGGTCCCCAACAACATCGGATCACAAAAGGCGCCTGTGACCCAACGCGCCCGAACGCTGTGCCGAATTGGCGGTCGCTTCTGGAAGTATTGCTTGCAAAAGGCTTTACACAAGGCGTTGTGAGCTTATCGAGAGATAGCTGACATTTTATTCCGGTCACATGGTTTACACCTCACGCATTTGGGGGAACCCGAATGCCTTGGAAAGAGTGTAGACCAATGGATGAACGTCTCAAATTCATAGCCCGTCTGCTTGAAGGAGAACAGATGGCGTCGCTTTGCCGGGAGTTCGGCATATCGCGGGTCACCGGTTACAAGATTTACGATCGCTACAAGGAATGCGGGCTGGACGGTTTGTACGACCGTTCGCGGCGGCCTTATCGCCAGGCCAACAGGCTTCCCGTCCAGATCGAGCGCTGCATCCTCGGTCTCAAGCGCGAACATCCATCGTGGGGCGCGCCCAAGATCCGCGACAAGCTGATCCGGCAATATCCGATGATCAAGCCGCCAGCGATTTCAACGGTGCATGCGGTTCTCGACCGGCACGGCCTGGTCAAGCGCCGCAAGCGGCGCCGTTACAAGGCCCGGGGAACCGCGCTCCACGGCGCAACTCAAGCCAATGGCCTTTGGTGCGCCGACTTCAAGGGCGAGTTCATGCTCGGCAACCGGCAATACTGCTATCCGCTGA
>JAVJQD010000004.1:0-110211 GCA_040218025.1 Hoeflea sp.
CAGACCCGCGGTTCTCCTACCGGGGCGAAGATGTAGTACAAACACTCGAACGGGTCTGCCGGGAAGTCGGCTATCCGAAAATGATCAGGGTTGATAATGGCAGCGAATTCATCTCCCGCGATCTCGACCTGTGGGCTTATGTCAATGACGTCACGCTCGACTTCTCACGGCCCGGCAAGCCGACGGACAATGCCTACATCGAGTCATTCAATGGGAAGTTCCGGGCTGAATGTCTGAACCAGCATTGGTTCCTGACGCTTGACGACGCCCGTCAGAAGATGGAGGAATGGCGTAGAGACTACAACGAGGTTCGCCCTCACAGTGCCATCGGCAACAAGCCGCCGATATCGCTCATGAATGCCTCCGGCGCATCCGGTCCGCCGTGAGTGTTACCCCTGGGAAATTCCCCAGCCGGGTGGTCCAAAATCGGGTCTCACGTCACCAGAGCAATTATGGATGGTGGAAGATGGCGTCGCTTTAGGAGGCAGTTACAATCAAGTTTCTCGAGACACTTAGAGGTGATGAGACTTTTGATCAGTCCCAGACCGCCGAGCTTGAAGCTCTCCTAAACGCAGGCGGTTCAGAGTGCTAAAAGGTCGGGATGTTCTCTCGGAAAATAACCTGCAGACGCGGTAGGTATTCCGGTTCCTTAGAACCCCTCACAGCCGAAACAAGCAGCTTGATCGCTTCCCTCGCTTCGACCCGCGGGTTCTGATCAATAACCGCATCCATGGTTCTGTCGAGAAGCATCATGCGCGTTGCATCCGTCAGGTCATGTCCTATGAAGACAATTTCACGTCCGTGCTTGGTCTCGCGCAATGCGCGTCCGATGCCTTGGTTACCGGATCCGATATTGTAGATTCCGCGCACCGATTTCGATTCCAGCAGTCGCTTCGCCGCTTCATAGGCACGATCCCTGTCCTCACTCACAGGTATGATCTCGACGATCTTGAGGAGAGGGAAGTCCTGCGCCAGGATGGACCGGAACCCCATCTCACGTTCTTCATGGCCTCTGTAGGCGGAAGAACCAATGAAGATGGCCGTGCCGTGCTCCTGGTCGTCGCCGAGAAACCTGCCCATGAGCAGTCCGGCCAGGCGACCGCCGGCACGATTGTCGATGCCCACATATCCGATTTTGTTGACTGAGGAGATATCGGAGACAAGTGTCGCTACTCGAATGCCTGTTGACGCCAGATGATTGATCGCCTCGCGTACGATCGGATGATCGAGCGCCACCAGCGCGACTGCGTCTGTCTTGCCTTCAAGTTCGCGGAGCTTGTGGGACAGGTTCTCGGGATCAAATGCCTCTATCAGGTGGAGGCTTGCATTGATGCCGCCATAGGCTGCCGCTTCCTCGAAAAGAAACTTGCGCAACATCAGCATGAAGGTGTTGTTGCCCGCAGGCAGAACGAACTCTATGCGGATCTCGCTTTGGTCCCTGCTCCCCACCGGGCCGAAGTAGCCCAGCCGTGTCGCGACCTCCATGACAATGTCACGGGTCCGAGCACGCACACCGTCACGCCCATTCAATACCCGGTCAACCGTGGCCGGCGACACCCCAGCCTCCTTGGCAATGTGCGAAACTGTCGATCTCATTCGAATCCCATATCCTGATTGAGATGATGGTTCGGAATGACATCAAAAGCAATCATTATTCTCAGCCTGCTCACATACGGCCATTATCTGTTGATCAAGACGCTCCAAATGCGCTTAATGATGTAAAATGATGATAATTGATTGATATTGCTGATTGCGGGGATGGGCAAAAACATCAATCTTGCTCCTCCAAGGCGCTGAGGAACGCCGTTCTGGGAGGAGAACACGCGAATGACAACATCAATTTCACGCAGACGTTTCATGTCCACAGCGGCCACGGCTGGCCTGGTCGGTGCCGTTGCTGCCCCCTATTTTCTGCGCCCCGGAAGGGCGAGGGCGGCTGACGGTCTCGCCGAAGGAATGGTAGGCGGGCCGACCGGTTTCGACGGTGCCGAACGCTACCAGTATGGTCCTGATACCCCGGAAGCCCGCGCTATCGAGGCGATCAAGGAACTCAAGGGCGCCGGCAAGGCGCCGGACCGCATCGTTCTCGGTCTCTCCGACGGATCCATCGGTCAGCTGACCCAGCCATTCCCGGCCGGTGCGCCGTCCATCAAGGACCTTTGGGAAGCCGAAACCGGCATCACGCTCGACATTGTCGGTGTGCCCAACGGCCAGGAATTCACCAAGGTCATGCAAGACGTCTCCACGAAGGGCGGCGCGTTCGACATCTATGCCGTCGAATGGAACCGTCTGGGCGACCTCGCGGAAACCGGCGGTATCGTCAATCTCGACGAGTATGTTGCAGCCCACAAGCCCGAATGGGACCATCCGGAGCGCGGTTATGTTGGAGGTGAGCAGGGTGTCTCGCTTCTCAACAATTACCGCGGCTCGACCTATGGAGTGTCGCTCGACGGCGACTTCCAGATCTGGAACCATCGTACCGACCTGTTCTCCGATCCGGCTGAGCAGAAGGCTTTCGCCGACCAATACGGCTATGAACTGGCGCCTCCGACGACCTGGAAGCAGCACGACGAGATCGCTGCCTTCTTCCATCGCCCGGATCAGGGGCTGTTCGGCTCCACCGACCTGCGCAATCAGGGCTGGGGTTACACCAACTGGTACCAGCGCTTCGTGTCCATGGCCTCGCCGAACCAGTTCCTCTTCGACGATGACGGCAACCCGTTGATCAATTCTGAAGCCGGCATTCGGGCCACGCAGGAATACATCGCGTCCCTAGCTCATCATTCGCCGGATGCGATTTCGTGGGGGTGGCCCGAGCAATACGGCAACTTTGCCTCCGGCGGCGCGGCCATGACCTGCGCCTTCTCGAACCTGCCGAAATTCCTGGACAATCCTGCCAATGAGGGCAGCAAGGTAACCGGCAAGATCGGCTCTCACCTTCCGCCCGGTCGCGAGATCGACGGCAAGCTGATTCGCCGCACCGTGCTCTGGCTCAACCTTTCGGCTTCCGTGTCTTCGCAGAGCGAGTATCCGGAAGCGAGCTATCTGCTGCTGCAGTGGCTGGGGTCCAGCCGGATCTACTCCTGGATGACGGCAAATCCAGGCGGCTATTTTGACCCGTTCCAGCTGTCGAACTTCGCCGATCCGCTCGTACGCCAGACCTATCACGATTACCACATGGATGTGGTCCGCGAGAGTGTCGCTCGCACTGTGCCGACAATAAACTATCCGGGCGCGACAGCTTTCCACAACGCCCTGGATGAAAACCTCGTGGCGGCTCTCACCGGCAGCAAATCGGCGACCGACGCGATGGCCGATACCGAGCGCCAATGGGCACGGGTCACACGCCGTGTCGGAGAGGACAAGTTGATCGAGGCGATCAAAGCCAACAAGGCCGCTTGGCCGACAATCACCGATCCAATCAGCTAAAACCAGAATAAAGGGATGCGGGTGCGGGGCCCACCCGTTCCGCATCCCCTTTTGCAGCCCTGGAACCACCCCATGAATCGCTCAATGCCATTCGAGATTTTCCGCTATGCGGTGATCCTCTCGCTCGTTGCGCTGTCCCTGATCCCCACGCTCTGGATGGTCTCGATGGCCTTCAAACCGATTGCCGAATGGTCGGCAACTGGCGCCGATCTGACGTGGTGGCCCAACAGCCCGACGCTCGACAATTTCCGGTTCCTCTTCGGCGAAAGCAATTCGGATCTCATAGTCGCGCTCGACCGGACGGCCGGACAGCCAATTCTGTCCTCGCTGCTCTCCGCGGTCTTCGGCACATTAATTGCCATGATGGCCGGTACTTCAGCCGCCTATGGGCTATCCCGCTTCGGCTCGGGCTCAAATCTGCCGCTGGCGCTCATTCAACTGCGGATCTTTCCTCCGATGGCGGTGATGATTCCGGTCATGATCATGTGGGCCTTCCTTGGTCTCATCGACACCTGGTACGGTCTGGCGCTCGTTTACGGCATCGTCACCATGCCGTTTGCCTTCTGGCTGATGAAAACCTTCTTCGATGACATGCCGCGCGAGATTGAGGATGCCGCTCTCGTCGAAGGTTGTTCGCGGCTGCGCGTGTTCTGGAAGATCACTCTGCCGATGATGCGTCCTGCGCTTGCGAGTTCGGCACTCTTTGTCTTCATTCTGAACTGGTCGGACTACCTGATCGCGCTGCTGCTGACCACGCGGGATTGGGTGACGATACCTGTCTACATGGCGTCGCTGTCATCTTCCATGACCGGACAGCTCTACGGTGCGAAGGCCGCACTCGGACTGATCGCGGCGATCCCTCCGGTCGTTCTGGGGATTGCGATCCAGAAACATCTGGTGCGTGGCCTGACATTCGGAGCATTGAAACAATGACCGCCGACATTCTTGAGGCAAAAGTCGAGCCCATCGAGCACGAGGACACGCGCGACAGCCGGCGTCTCGGCTTCTCGTTGACGCTGCCGGCCCAGCTCCTCGTCCTGTTCATTGCGGTCTTTCCTATCCTGATGCAGATCTACATCAGCCTCACCGACTGGTCGCCGCTCGACGGCATCAGCTGGTGGCAGGCCCACCGACTGTGGAACGGTTTCGCCAATTACACCGACCTTGCCGCAGACGACCGTTTCTGGTCGGCGCTCTGGCGGACGGTTCTGGTCATGGCCATCTGCGTTCCCGCGGAGTTTCTTCTCGGGCTCGGACTTGCTATCCTTTTTGTCGACAACTTTCCCGGCCGCCGGTTCCTGTATTCGGTGCTCCTGGTGCCCATGATGGTCGTTCCGGCCGTTGCCGGGTACATGTTCTTCATGCTCTTCCAGTCGGGCGGCCCGGTGAACGACATCCTGTCCTTCTTTTACGGTGCGCCGGTCACGATCGCCTGGCTGTCGGATCCCGACCTTGCATTCTTTGCCGTCATCGCCTCGGACATCTGGCAGTGGACACCGCTGATGTTTCTCATCCTGCTGGCGGGCATGGTCGGTGTTCCGGAGGATCAGCTTCGCGCCGCCACGCTTCTCGGCGCATCCTGGACCACGCGCTTTCGCACCATCGTGCTGCCGCGCATGAAGACAATCATCATTATCGCGTTGGCGATACGCGTGATCGAGAACTTCAAGGTGTTCGACAACTTCTACATCATGACCGGCGGCGGCCCCGGCGTCGCGACCGAGACCATCTCGATCTACATCTACAAGGTCACCCAGCAAGAGCTGATCTGGGGCTATGTCGCCGCAGTGGCGCTGGTCATCCTGATCTCGCTGTCGGTCGTGTCCGCTTTCGCGATCAAGCGCATGTCGCAGAGCAGGGAGGCCGGCTAATGACCGCAATTCACCTGGAAAACCTTGGCAAGACCTTCAGCTCCTTCACCGCGCTCAGGAACATGAATCTCGAAATCGCCGATGGCGAGTTCGTGGCGCTCCTTGGTCCGTCGGGATGCGGCAAGTCGACGACGATGAACATGATTGCCGGGATGATCGACCCTTCGGAAGGAGCAATCCGCTTCGGCGACCGGGACATGCGCGGCGTCCCGATGAGCCGCCGCGGAGTTGGCTTCGTCTTCCAGAACTACGCCATCTTCACGCACATGACGGTGTATGAGAACCTGGCCTACGGGCTTCGCGCCACGGGCGTGGCCAAGGCCGAACGCGACCGTCGCGTCCGGGACATGGCCGAGTTCTTGCACCTGACACCGCTTCTGAAAAAGCCTGCCGCCGGGTTGTCGGTCAACATCCTGCAGCGGCTGGCGATCGGACGGTCCGCGATCATGGAACCGGCGATCTTCCTGCTCGATGAGCCGCTCTCCAATGTGGATGCAGCATTCCGGGCCGTCATGCGCACGGAACTCAAGCACCTTCAACGCGAGTTTCGCCAGACGATGGTCTACGTCACCCACGACCAGCTTGAAGCCATGACCATGGCGGACCGGATTGCGGTGATGGATCACGGGAAGCTGCTGCAGGTAGGGACCCCGATCGATGTCTACAACAATCCGTCCAGCGTTTTCGTCGCGGGCTTTCTGGGGTCTCCGGGCATGAATCTCGTCAAGGGCAAAGGCGTGGAATCGGATGGCATCAAGCGTGTCGACCTGGGAGAAGCAGGCGTGTCCGCACCCTTGCCGGCGCACCTGTCGGACTCGGTGCCCGAAGGCGCTTCGGTCTTCTACGGCTTCCGTCCGGAGCACTGCGAATTGACCGACGGCGAAGGGCTGCGCCTCCCGGTTACCTTCGTCGAGCGCATCGGTGCTCGCACCATTGTTCACATGGGAAGCGACGGCAGCGCGGTGAAATGCGTATTCGACAACCGCGTTCCGGTCCGTACCGGGGAGGTTGTTTCACTGGCCATTGATCCTTCGAATGTGCGCTTGTTCAACGCCGAAACCGGTGCGGCCATAGGGGGGGCGAACTGATGGCGTCGATCGCATTCAGAAATGTGACCAAGCGCTTCGGCGATACGATCGCCGTCGACAATGTCTCCTTCGAGATCGCCGACAACGAGTTCTTCTGTCTTTTCGGGCCGCCGCTGTCCGGCAAAACGACAATCCTGAAACTCATTCTGGGCCTGGAACGGCCTGACGAGGGCGAGGTTCTCATCGACGGAAAACCGGTCAATCACGTCTCTCCGGCGCGCCGCAACGTGGCGATGGTGTTCCAGAACCTGGCGCTTTTCCCGCACATGACGGCTGAGGAGAACGTCCGATTTCCCCTCGTCGAACGCAAGATGAGTTCCGACGAGATTGCTCCCCGTGTTGCCGACGTGGTCGAGAAACTCCATATCGGCCACATCCTCCACAAGTCACCGGCGCAGCTGTCGGGCGGGGAACGTCAACGCGTTGCGATCGCCCGGGCGCTTGTCCGCGATCCGGTGGCCTATCTCATGGATGACCCGATTTCCGCGCTCGATGCGCGCCTGAGAGAGGAAACGCGGGTTGAGCTCAAACGCATTCAGCACGAGCTCGGCCGGACGCTGGTCTATGTCACCCACGACCAGGAAGAGGCGATGTCGGTTGCCGACAGGATTGCTGTTCTTGAGAACGGCGTCATCCGGCAGGTCGGCGCTCCGTCCGACATCTATGACAATCCGAACTCGGCCTATGTCGCCGGCATGCTCGGCGCACCGGCCATGAACCTGATCGACCTCGATCCGGACCGGCCGAGCGCGCTTGGCGGCGCGTTGCCGCTTGAGGGAATTACGGTGCCTGCCGGCGCGACAAAGATCGGAATTCGGCCGGAGGACTTGACCGTAGGTTACGACGGGGGCGGAGCCGGCAAGGCGGTCGAAGTCTACGAGGTGGAGCCGCTCGGAGGTGTGACCATCGTCACCCTTCAGTCCGAGGATACCACGCTTCGGGCGATGGTTCGGGGGCAACCGCAGATCAGGCCATCGAGCGAGGTCTCGTTGTCGGTGGCGAACGGACAGGCCTGTTTCTTCAACGGGCAGGGAGAGGCGCTGTCGGCGTGAGGCTGACCAGCGAAGAATGGGAGGATGGACGAAATGAGATTTGAACCGGACCCGAAAGTCCGCTGCAGGGATTACGCGATCGGCTGTATCGGCGCCGGCATGATCATGGCGGAGTGCCATCTTGCCGCCTATGCCGAAGCGGGCTTCAAGGTCGCCGCGATCGCCTCCCGGACGAAGGCGAACGCGCAGGCCGTCGCCGACCGCTGGAAAATCGGCACGGTGCATGACACGCCCGAAGACCTGATTTCGGATCCGAGCGTAGAGATCGTCGACATCGCCTATCCTCCGGATCTGCAACCCGACCTTATCCGCAAGGCGCTGGCCGCCCCGAACGTGAAGGCGGTCCTTGCACAAAAGCCGCTGGCCTTGTCGCTCGACGAGGCGAGGAAACTGCGTGACGAGGCTGCCGCCGCAGGCAAGATCCTCTCGGTCAACCAGAACATGCGGTACGACCAGTCGATGCGTGTGCTCAAGCAGATCATCGACGGCGGCGAGCTCGGCAAAATCGTCTTCGCGCAGATCGACATGCATGCGATACCGCACTGGCAGGGTTTTCTAGAAGGCTACGACCGCCTGACGCTCTCTAACATGAGTGTCCACCATCTCGATGCTCTTCGCTTCCTGTTCGGCGATCCGGATGAAGTGACCTCGCTTACCCGCCCTGACCCGCGTACGGCGTTCAAGCATTCCGATGGCATCGTGGTTTCGACCTTGCGTTTCCCGTCGGGTGTGGTGGCGGTGTCGCTTGAAGACGTCTGGTCAGGTCCCCGGGCCGAAGGTTACGAGGATGACCAGCACATCGGCTGGCGGGTCGAGGGGACGGAAGGCGTTGCCAAGGGAACGATCGGCTGGCCAACGGGTGCTCCATCGACGCTTTCCTACGCTTCGCAAAAGACCACCGACGGCAAGTGGGTCTCGCCCGAGTGGGAGACCATGTGGTTCCCGCACGCCTTTATCGGCGTGATGGAACAGCTCCAGTACGCCGTCAAAACGGGAGACGCGCCCGCGCTCTCCGTTGCCGACAACGTCAAGACCATGGCGCTTGTCGAAGCCGCTTACCGGTCCATTGAGGATAAACGGACCGTCGAGCTTTCCGAAATCGAAATCGACTGAACCCAAGGGAGGACATCATCATGATGCAGACAGGAATTTTCACGGCGTACTTCCCGTACACCCTGGAGGAAACGGCGAAGGTCATTCGCGGCCACGACTTCAACACCGTGCAGCTCGACATGCACTTCAAAGACATGGACCTCAGCGCCGGCAACATTACCAAGGACAAGTGCATCAAGATCCGGGAAACGTTCCGCGATCACAACCTGCCGATTAGCTGCATTTCCGGCTACACCAACATCGTGCACCCGGACAAGTCCGAGCGCGCCAAGCGAAACGGGCTCCTCAAGGAGATCATCGCCAATGCCCAGTATCTGGGCTCGCCATATGTGATATCGGAGACCGGCACGTTCGATACCGAGAGCGACTGGGTTCACCACCCGAAGAACAAGACCGAGGAAGGCTGGGAAGACTGCCGCGAAGTGATCCGCGAACTCGCCCAGCATGCCTATGACCATGGCGCCGTGTTCCTTCTCGAAACCTACGTGAACAACGTCGTCGGCTCGGTTGAGGAAACGCTGCGCATGTTCGCCGAAGTCGATCATCCGGGCCTCGGCCTGCTGATGGATCCGACGAACTATTTCGAGGCGCACAACATGGACAAGATGGACGAGACGCTGAACTACGTCTTCGATGCGCTGTCGGACAAGATCAGGATCGGCCATGCCAAGGACGTCAAGCGTTCGGGTGATGACAAGGCCGAGAAACACGCCGATATCGGCGACGACACCGCGCACGAAAGCCACACTTTCCGTGGCGTTGGCGAGATCGAGCTTCCAGCGCCGGGACTCGGCGAACTCAACTACGATCTCTACCTGCAGCGCCTGGCGCAGAAGCATCCGAACATCCCGATGATTATCGAGCATCTGGAGGAAGCGGATGTGCCGCGCGCCAAGAAGTTCCTCGACGGGAAGCTTCGCGCCAACGGTCTGTGATCAGAACGGGGCCGAGGCAAACCTTTTCGGCCCCGCATTCATAACCTGAATATTTGACCGGCGGCCGCTGGTGCGCCGGATGGAAGGAGATGTCCATGGTGCAGCTCTACGGGAGAGCTATGTCGCGCGTCGACGTGGCCACCCATGCCGGAGACCTGACCCAGTTCGCCGGCGTGAGGTTGATGACCCTGGAAGATGGCCTGGAACGCGGCATCCGCATGCTGGAGTTCCGGACGGGAAGCGGCCTTCGGTTCACGTTGCTCGTGGATCGCGCAATGGATATCGCCGATTGCGACTACCAGGGAAAGGCCATCGGCTGGCACTCGCCATCGGGCTTTCGCCATCCGGCCCTGCACGACTACGAAGGCGAGGGCGGTCTGGCTTGGATGCGCTCGTTCTCCGGCCTGATGGTCACCTGCGGTCTCGACCACATCCTCTTCATGTATGACGCCCCGGCCGACAATTATGTCTATGGTCCGCGCCAGTCCGTGAGCCAGTCCATTCACGGCCGGGTCGGCACCATCCCCGCGCGCCTGACAGGATACGGTGAACGCTGGGAAGGCGACCGCTGCATCCTGTGGGCAGAGGGAAGGGTGCGGCAGGCGACAGTTTTCGGAGAGCACCTCGAACTTGTCCGCCGGATCGAGGTCGAGGTCGGGACCAACGACATTCAGCTGTCCGACAAGGTGGTCAACCTCGGCTTCTACAAGACGCCGCACATGTATTGCTACCACATCAATGTTGCCCATCCGGTGCTGGCCGAAGGCTCGCGTTATCTCGCTCCGATCCGCGACGTGGTGTGGGCCGCCCATGCGGGCGATGATTATCGCAAGCAGAATGTGGGCTACCGCAGCGCTTCGGCGCCCGCGAACCCTTTCCACGAGCAGGTCTGGCAGCACGAAATGGCCGCAAGCGACAATGGCGAGGTTCCTGTCGCGCTGGTCAATGACGAGCTGGGTCTCGGCTTCGAGATCACCACCCGTAAGGACCAGTTCCCCTGCATGTACCAGTGGCAGAATTTCCAGTCGGCGCATTACGCGCTCGGCATCGAACCCTCGACCAATCACGTGTTGGGCCAGGGCGCAGCGCGCGAGCGTGGTGAAATGATCTGGCTCGAGCACGGCGACGAACGCTGTTACGACACGCGGTTTCGCGTTCTCACCAGTGCCGATGAAATCGCTGCTTCCGAAGCAAGGATTTCCGGCCTCGCCGCGCAACCTGCCGAAGACTACCCCGAACCCTCAGGCAATTTCGAACCCATCCGGGGGCGTGCATGAACAAGACTGTTACGATGACAACACCCGGGTCCGCGGACAAGCTGGCCGGAAAGACAGTGCTCTATACCGGCGCGGCCGGCGGGTTGGGGATGACAACCACACTGCGCCTCTTGGAGGCCGGCGCGCGCGTGGCGGCAATCGACAACGACCCGACCAAGCGCGAGGAACTTGTGGAAGCCGTGCCCGAGGCCGACGCCTCCAGGCTTTTCCTGCGCGATTTCGATCTGTCCGATACCGATGCGCTGCCTGAAAAGCTTGAAGCGCTTGCCGCCGAAACGGGCGGTTTCGATGTCGTCATTAACAATGCGGCCATGTATCCGGCCCGTGCCTTCGAGGACTACTCCATCGAGGAGTATCGCGAGATCCAGCGGGTGAACGTGGAATCGCACCTGATGTGCGTGCGGGCCGCGCTTCCAGGCATGAAGGCCCGCCAGTGGGGCCGCATCGTCAACATTGCATCGATTACCTTCTATGGCGGATGGCAGCATCTCGCGCCCTATGTGCAATCGAAGGGTGCACTCATCGGCCTGACGCGGGCGTGGGCGCGGGAGTTCGGCAAGTACGGCGTCACGGTCAACGCGATTTCGCCCGGCGCCTTTCCGACCGACGCGGAGAAGATTCACGCCGATCCGGAGGGCTACAACCGGTACGTCCTGGAAAACCAGTCGGTTCAACGGCGCGGTCATGCCGGCGACATTGCCGGTACGATTCTCTTTCTCGCATCTGAAAACGCAAGCTTTATCACCGGCCAGACCATCAACGTGGATGGCGGCTGGGTGATGCAATAGGAAAGGAAAGTCCCTTGGGCATTCTCAGCGGTTATCGGGTTCTCGATTGTTCGATCGCAATGGCGGGACCCTTCGCTGCGCAGCGGCTGGGAGACCTTGGCGCGGATGTCGTCAAGGTCGAGCCGACCAGTGGCGAATGGCAGCGCCACGTCTCTGCAGGTGGCGCCACGGGCAACAAGATCAATGTCTCGTTTCTCTCGCTCAACCGCAACAAACGCTCGTTGGCGGTTGACCTGAAGAGCGAAGGCGGGCGCGAGGTGCTTGCCGAACTGGTCAAGTCGGCCGATGTCTTCATCCAGAACTACCGGCCAGGGGTGGCGGCGCGCCTCGGGGTCGACTACGAGACCCTTTCGAAGCTCAACCCCGGCCTGGTGTATGTCTCAATGTCGGGCTACGGCGAGGACGGTCCCTACGTGCAGCGACCGGGGCAGGACCTTCTGCTTCAGGCGATGTCCGGCGCGATGCGCTCGACCGGCCGCGAAGGTGAGCCGCCGACCCCGGCCGGGATGTATCTTGCCGATGCGATCACCGCCTATACCGCCTTCGAAGGTGCGCTCGCTGCACTCCTGCACCGCGAACGGACTGGCGAGGGGCAACTCGTGCAAGTCAACATGCTTGATGCGATCACCACCATCCAGATGCAGGAGCTTTCGGTCTTCACCGTCGGTCACAAGCCGCAGCAACGAAGCGCCGAACCGCACGCACACGTCTACATCCGCTCGCCCTATGGTACGTTCAAGACCGCTGATGGTTACCTGGCACTGGCTTTCCCTTCGCTCAGGACCCTTGGCGAGATCATTGCCGAGCCCGCGCTTCTGGAGATGAACGACGAACGGGACGGCTGGGAGAAACGCGACGAGATCTTTGCTCTCACCCGTGCAAAGCTTGAAGGCAAGTCCACGGATGAGTGGCTCGAAGCCTTTTCCGCGGCAGGGATCTGGGCCGGCCCGGTCTACGGCTACGAGGAACTCGTAAACGACCCGCAGATCGCCCACAACAAGACCTTCATCGAGTACGACCACCCCACCGAAGGCCACGTCAAGACTCCCGGCTTCCCCATGAGGTTTTCCAAGACGCCAGCGACTGTCGAACGAGGTGCGCCGCTTGTCGGCGAACACACTGATGAAATCCTCAGGCAGGCAGGGTTCAGTGACGAGCGCATCGACACGCTTGTCAAGTCAGGCGCTATTACGACCGGGAAAAAGGGCTGAGCGATGTGGAAAGGACTGACCTGGGATCATCCTCGTGGGTTCAACGCCCTCGACGCTGCTTCCCGCAATACCTGCGTGCCTGGTCATGGGCTGATCTCGTGGGACGTGCAGCCGCTTGAAGGCTTCGAATCCGCACCCATCGACGAACTGTGCGATCGCTACGATCTGGTCGTTCTCGATCATCCTCATGTGGGTGAGGCGGTTGAGGCGGGCTGCCTTCATTCGATCGAGGATGCCTTTGGAAACGACCTCATCACCTCGCTCGAAGCGGCATCGATCGGACCCAGCCTCTCGAGTTATCGGTTTGCCGACAAACACTGGGCGTTGCCTCTTGACGCCGCCACCCAGGTAATGGCCGTGCGTCCGGATCTGATGGCCGACATTCCCGTTGAGTGGGATGATGTTCTCGCTCTCGTCGATGATGGTGCTCAGGTGGCGGCTTCGGTTGCGGGGCCCCATGCCGCGTTATCCTTTCTCTCGATCTGCGCCGCGCTTGGCGAACCGCCTGCGGTCGCCAACCCCGAAGTCCTGGTCAACGCGGATATCGGAGCCAAGGCCTACGCAATCCTGTCCAGGATTGCCAGGAAGATGCCTGAACAGGCCAAATCGCTCAATCCGATTGGTTTGCTTGATCTCATGGGCCGTGAAGACGGCATTGCGCTCTGCCCTCTTGTTTATGGCTACGTCAACTACAGCAGGCCCGCGCCCGGCCGGAAGCTGCTGCGCTTTCATAACGCGCCACGCGCGGCCGGAGGTCATCCGGTCGGCACGCTCGGCGGTACGGGCATCGGTTTTTCCAAACGCTTTGTGCCGGATCCGGCACTCAAGGCACATGTCCTCTGGCTGATGGGAAAGCATGCCCAATGCGGCTTCATTCCAGCTCATGACGGCCAGCCGTCACGGAGAGAGGCGTGGCTCGACGCCGGGGTAAACGCCGCGTGGGGAGATTTCTATATCAACACCGCGGACACGCTTGAGCATTCCTACGTACGGCCCCGCCATTCCGGTTACATCGCCTTCCAGACAGCCGCCTCCGCGGCGCTTCGGGAAAGCTTCGAGAAAGATGTGGCGGCCGGCGAAGTGCTCGAACATCTGCAAAAACTCTACGCAAAGAGCCGCAACGGCGGAGAGAGGTAACTCGTCATGTCCGGCACGATCGGCTTTGAAATCGAGAATCACGTCGCGTTGATCACCATCGACCGGCCCGACAAGCTCAATGCGATGACACCCGAGATGGCGGGCCTGCTCGTGGAAACGGCGGAACGCTGCAACAAGGATGACGAGGTCCGCGCCATCGTCCTGACCGGCGCCGGTCCCCGGTCTTTCTCAGCTGGCTCCGATATACGTGCGTTGGACGGATATCCTACGCCCTGGTCGTTTCGCCAGCGGCAGGACTACTGCGACGCCATGCGGCGCATCGTCAAACCGGTGATCGCGGCGGTCAACGGGTACGCTTTTGGCGGCGGTCTCGAGACCGCGATGTCCTGCGATATCAGGATCGCTTCGGAGAACGCCAGTTTCGCAGCACCCGAGGTCAAGCTGGGCTGGATCGGGGGAGGCGGCATGGCGGCCTTCCTTCGCTCTGCAGCCGGCCCCTCCAACGCGGCACTGATGCTGATGACCGGCGACCCGATCGATGCGGAGACGGCGTTGAAATGGGGTATTGTCAGCGAAGTGCTCCCGCAAGCCGATCTCGTCGCCCGGGCAAAGGAGCTTGCAGCGACGATCGCCTCCCGCGCGCCCGTCGCGGTGGAAACGGCCAAGCTCAATCTGTCTGCCGCTGCATGGATGCCGACCGAGAATGCGATCGCATATGAACGCGACTTGCAAACCATTTGCTTTGCCACAGAAGACGCTGCGGAAGGTCGCCGTGCGTTCGCGGAAAAGCGGAGCCCTGAATTCCGCAAGGCATGAAGCAGCCATCCAACGGCACGTTGCGGGTCGTGCTGACGAGCCGATGTCGCCACGGCGAGAGCAACCCGTTGGCCGGCGCCTGACCGGTTCTTGGGATTCAGAGCAAGGCCGGCCAATCTACCCGATTAGGACGTCTCGTGACTGTACATGAAGGACTTTGATGATGACCCGCTTTCAACTTCCCGCCGACGGTCTGTTCGTCGGCCGCATCTGGTCCCCTGCAGCGAGTGGCCCGTCGGTGGTCACGGTTCGTGATGGCGTTGTCCACGACATAACCTCGAAAACCGCGCCCACCGTTCGCGACATATGCGAGATGGATGATCCCGCAGCCCATGTTCGTGGTGCCGAGGGCAAGCCAGTCGGCGGGCTGGATGAGATCGCGGCAAATGCCGGCGATATGAGCAAGCCGCATTTTCTCGCACCCTGCGACTTGCAGGCGGTCAAGGCCTGCGGCGTTACCTTCGCCTCCTCCATGGTCGAACGCGTGATCGAGGAAAAGGCGGCAGGCGATCCGAAAAAGGCACTGGATATCCGTGCCCGGGTGGGTGATGCAATCGGCAGTTCGCTCAAAAACATCAAGGCGGGCTCCGAGGAGGCCGCCCGCGTCAAGAAGGCCCTCGTCGACGAAGGGCTGTGGAGCCAGTATCTCGAAGTCGGCATTGGTCCCGACGCCGAAGTGTTTTCCAAAGCTCAGGTTCTGTCTGCCGTCGGCCCCGGCGCAGAGGTCGGACTTCACCCGATTTCCCAGTGGAACAATCCTGAACCGGAAATTGTTCTGGCGGTGTCGTCGAAAGGACGGATCATTGGTGCGTCGCTCGGCAATGACGTCAACCTGCGTGACGTCGAAGGCCGCTCTGCCCTTCTTCTTGGAAAGGCCAAGGACAACAATGCGAGTTGTGCCATCGGCCCTATGATACGCCTGTTCGATGAAGGGTTCACCTTAGATGACATTCGTCAGGCTGAGTTGGATCTGACCGTCACCGGTGAAGACGGATATGAACTCAAGGGGCACTCCTCCATGAAGGAGATCAGCCGCGATCCCGAAGATCTGGTTGCCCAGACGCTGGGCCGTCATCACCAGTATCCCGACGGGCTGGTGCTGTTCCTCGGTACGCTCTTTGCTCCGAACCAGGATCGTGACGTCCCTGGTGAAGGGTTCACCCACAAGATCGGCGATGTCGTGACAATTGCGTCGCCCCGGCTTGGCAGTCTGACCAACACAGTACGTTTGTCGACCGAGTGTGCGGAATGGTCATTCGGCATCGCCTCATTTATGCGGAACCTCTCGGCACGAAATCTTATCTAACCGGAGAATCAGAAGCTGAGAGGAAAACACCTGACTGCAGGTAGCTAAATTGTAGCAAGCCCGAAAAACACGGTACAGCTCCGCAAGCGATCTGGCGCTGATGGCATTACTCTGTGTTCCAAAAGAGTTTGAAGCCGAGGCCCTGAAGTGCACACAGAAGTGCATACAGGTGGCGTTCTCGGAGATTTCTTTATAATTTTCAGAGTGATAGGCTTCATGATGGCGGAGAGGAAGGGATTCGAACCCTCGATACCCTTTTGAGGTATACTCCCTTAGCAGGGGAGCGCCTTCGACCACTCGGCCACCTCTCCGTTGCCCGTCTGTTACCGCAGCCGGGCCATGTAATCAACCGCAATTCCGCCGCCCTCTGATCTGGCTTTCGAACCGAGGATTTGCTCTCTTCGTGATCGCTTTGAACCGGCGCGATGCGGGCACAGGCGGCGTTGCCGGCCGCTCCCGGGCAGCCTGGGACGAAGGATGAAGGGCGGCCCGGCCGGCGCGCTCCCGACTTGGCAGTCAGAAAGTCCATTTCGTTTTCCGGGAGTTGCGACGATCCCGGAAGGTTTTGTTGCGCAACGCCGGCGTGCCGGCCGGTCAGCGAACATGGCGCTTTTGTGCTCCTGAACCAGACGAAAGAGAGAGGCGGATTCGAAGGACCGGCAAGTTTCCGGATCAGCGCCGGATCCGCGCACCGTCGGTGTCACGGCGCGCGCACCCGGTATCAGGGCATGCGCCATGTGCAAAAGCTGAATGGGTGG
The DNA here is from genome assembly GCA_040218025.1 of Hoeflea sp. Taxonomy (GTDB): domain Bacteria; phylum Pseudomonadota; class Alphaproteobacteria; order Rhizobiales; family Rhizobiaceae; genus Hoeflea. The sequence continues at coordinate 16,743 of JAVJQD010000004.1, forward strand.
GCGGCCATCGACTTTCACTTGGCGCCTTCTGAATCGCGGCCGCATCTTAATGGCCGTAGCAATCCCGGGCAGCCTGAAAAAGAACGCGCCTGGCCGCTGGGCCGAATCGACTAGCGGAGACGCGATTCTTCGGAATTGGCCGGCCGGCCGGGGCAGAATCATTGCCTGCACGCCCCAATCTCCCGGTTTGCCGAGGCCGGAAGCGCTGCCAAACACTAATGAAAGGTAAACAAATCAGCAGCCCGTCGACGATTTCGTGTCATTTGTGCAACAGGCCAAGGTGAAGGCATGGCGCGAATGTCCGAACCCGGTTGATCGACGTTGCGCGGCGGCGGCTGGCGAGTATGGTCATTTTCGAAGCGAGGCGGGCATCCGCCTGTCTTCTTCCATCGTGGGGATGGGGCAGGGAACGCTGTCCTTCAGCAACAACCCAGACCCTTTATTACTTTTGACTGGAGGTCAGAAAATGAACATCAAGAGCCTTCTCCTCGGCTCCGCAGCGGCTCTCGTCGCTGTTTCCGGCGCACAGGCCGCCGACGCCATCATCGCAGCCGAGCCCGAGCCCGTCGAATACGTCCGCGTTTGCGACGCCTTCGGCACCGGCTACTTCTACATCCCGGGCACCGAAACCTGCCTGCGCATCCACGGCTACGTCCGTTACGACATCGGCGCTGGCGAGCTGTTCGATCGCCAGAGCAACAAAACCATCGTTGGTGGCGTTGCGACTGCCGACACCTATTACAAGCTGGCCCGTGCCTCGTTCCGCGTTTCGACCGCGTCGGAAACCGAAATGGGCACCCTGCGTACCTACGTCGAAACCCGCTGGCAGTTCGACACCAACGTTGCGAACAACGCTTCGACGAACCCCGTCGCTGCTAACGCTTTGTATGGCTACTCCAACGACCACGAGTTCACCGTGAACTTCGCATGGATCCAGCTCGGTGGCCTCCGCGTCGGTAAGGACGAATCGTTCTTCACCACCTGGACCGGTTACGCCGGCGCCGTCATCAACGACGGTTCCTACGGCCCGTTCGACACCAACCTGATCAGCTACACCTACAACGGCGGCGCTTTCCGGGCCGGTGTCGCACTCGAGCAGGGTGACGACAGCACCTACAATTCTGCAGCAGGTGTTGTTGGCTCCCGTTACACCGGCTGGGGCATTGACGACTACATGCCGCATGTCGTCGTCGGTGCTGGCTACAATGCCGGCATGATCGACCTCAGCGCAGTTGTCGGCTTCGACACCCGCGACGACACCTTCGTCAACGGCGTTCGCACCAGCATCCGTGGCGGTTGGACCGGTAAGCTTCGCGCTGACCTGACCATCAACGACCAGGCTTCGCTCTTCGCGATGCTGATGTACGGTGAAAACGGTTCGGCCTACACCACCTGGGCAAACGGCCCGGTCGGCGCCGAAACCTTCTCGGTCATCGCCGGTGGTACCTACGTCGCCTCCGACAAGCTGAACTTCAACACTCAGGTTCAGTGGATCGAAAGCAACGTTGTCGGCAACGACGACGCATGGTCGATCGTCGGTAACCTGAACTACACCGTCGTTCCTGGCCTCACGGTCACTCCGGAACTCGTGTACGTCGACAGCGGCGCGCCGGTTAACAGCGGCCAGTTCGGCTTCTACGGTCGCGTTCAGCGCTCGTTCTAATCAAACCCCGGTTTGATCTGAATAGAACCCGGCAGCTTCGGCTGCCGGGTTTTTCGTATGCGCAGACCTTTGACACGCGAGTGAGATCCGGCAGGGCAACGATCGACGTTCGTCTAAGGTTCGACTGGCGCAAGTCCCAATCCGGCCGGTCAGGCAGGGACCGGTTCAAGACCTTCGCGCCACGGACCTTTGGCCTTGGTCATCGGTCAATCTCAATGCTAGGCTTCAGGTCCTGAGAGCTTCGCGGAGATTGCATGCGCAACTGGAAATCCTGGATCTGGCCCGGCGTCACCACGGTGGCGTCTTTCACCGCGCTGGCGGTCTGGTTTCATCTCGATCCGTTCGAGAGTGATCTGAAGGACCGGACGGCTGCGGCGCTCGCCAAGGATCATGCCTGGGCAGGCGTTGCGCTGGACGGGCGCGACTTGACCCTTCAGGGGCTTGCCCCCTCGGAGCAGAGCCGGGCGGAAGCTCTTGAAATAGCGCGACAAACCTTTGGCGTACGCACCGTCATTGACGAGACCGGCCTGCTGCCGGTGCAATCGCCTTATGTGCTTTCGCTCGAGAAAACCGAAAGCGGGCTTGTGCTGAACGGATTTGCGCCGGACATGGCGACCAGGGCGCGCCTGATCGGCTTGCTGAGTGAAACCCTTCCGGGAATTGCATTGCTGGACCAGTTGAAGCTGGCGCGCGGGGCGCCCGAGGAGTTCACAGCGCTCGTCGGGTTCGGCTCGTCCCTGTTTTCCCGGCTGTCGACCGGCCTCATGGAACTGAACGGGACTGACTTGCACATAAAGGGGCGGGCACTCAATCCGGCGGATCACGAGATCGCCCTGGAACTGCTTTCGGCTTCACCGCCGGGGGAAGGGCGCATTGCCAGCCTCGACATAACGGCGGCGCCCGCAGATGGCGATTACAGCTGGTCAGCCGAAGTGGATGACGAAAGATTGACGCTGCGCGGTTTCGTTCCGGACCCGCCCACGCGGAGTGCCCTGATTGCCGTGGCGACCGAGAGCCGTCCCGACCTTGCAGTCGTTGACGACATGCGTTTCGCATCGGGGGCGCCGGAGAGTGTCGATTTCCTGGCCGCGTCGCGGCAGGCAATCGCGCTGGTCTCCCCGATGAAACAGGGGCAGGTGGCGCTTCGGAATGACCGGATCGATATTTCCGCCGAGTTCGGCGATACGGAGGCTTTTCGCGCCCTTCAGGCAATGCTCGATGAGGATCTCGCGGGGGGCGTGAAGCTTGGCGCCACGGATATCGGCCTGGCCCGGATTTCGCCCTTTGTCTGGACGGCTGCCTTGTCTTCTGGCGGACTGCTGCTCGAAGGGGTTGTTCCCAGTGAAACCGTTGCCGAGGAACTGGTCCGCTCTGCCCGGCTCAAGCTCGGTTCTCTGCCGATCACCAACCGGATGAAGGTTGCGGCCGGGGCGCCGGAAGGCTTTTCGGCGGCTGCAGAAGCCGTATTGCAGGGGCTCAGCCGGCTTGAGGATGGACAAGCGACACTGAGTGACACGGATTTGAACCTGGAAGGCAGCGCGTTCAGCGCGACTGCCTCCGGGGAAATATCCGATCAGCTGGACGCCGCCCTGCCAGCCCGGTTTTCGCTAAGCGATACGATCGGACAAGTGCCCCTCCCATCCGAGAAAATTGACGGAATGGAATGTCAGGGCCGGATCGATCGCACCGCCTCGGAAAACTCGGTGCTGTTTGACACAGGCGAAGCCCGCATTCAGTATCATTCGCAAGGCTTTCTCGACCGTATCGCCTTCCTGGCGCGCCAATGTCCGGGTGTGCGGCTGGAAATTTCAGGCCATACCGATGCGGATGGCGAAGCGGATGCCAATCTTGAGCTGTCCGAACGGCGGGCGGAAGCGGTGATGGGCTACATGAGAGACGCCGGTGTTGCCCCGGGCCGAATGATTTCGGTCGGATACGGAGAGGCAAAGCCCGTTGCAGACAATGAAACCGAGGCCGGCAAGGCCGCAAACAGGCGGATCGAGTTCCGGATTGTCGAATGAGAAAGGGGTCCGTGCCCCGCAGGAGGTGACGATGTTTTACGTGTTCACGCATATGTGGTTCTGGATCCTGTGCGCATTTATTGTGGGCGCTGTCGTCGGGTGGAAGACCTGCGGAGGCAAACGCGCATGACCGGCCCGGGATCTGAAAAGGAGAGGGAGAAGTGATCATGTTGGTGTTGCAGACCCTGTTTTTCATGGCGATTGCATTTGTGGCCGGTTGTTTTTTCGGATGCTGGCTGAAACGACGAATTGACAGCGGCACGGTGGAGCACTCGGCGGCCAGTACTGCATCTCCCGATGCCAAGTCCGCTGGCGCACCCGAAGCGCCGGACTCATCTCCGGCGCCGGGGCGCTCAAGCCCGGCACCTGCCGAATCGACCGGATCCGGTGCCGAAGTCAAACCGGATGCCGCACCGCCGGTTGCCGCCGCGGCAACCGCCCCGGTGGCGAAGGCGCAGGACAGCGCCCAGTCGGAACCGGTGGCTCCAAATAAGCCGAAACCCAAGGGCAAAGCTGCAAAACCAAAATCTTCGGCAAAGGAAGGGTCCTCGGGGACGTCTTCCAAAAAGCCATCCTCCGCCAAGAAGACGACTGCGAAGGCGACAACCACGAAATCCGGCGCACCAAGCAAGACCAAACCGGCTGCTGCCAAGGCAAAGTCGGGTTCCGGTAAAGCACCGGCTGTTGCAGCCGGTCCTGACAATCTGAAAAAGATCAAGGGCGTCGGCCCTCAGCTTGAAGCCAAGCTCAATGCCATTGGCGTGACCAGTTTTGCCCAGATCGCCAAGTGGACCAAGAAGCAACAGGCCGAATTCAGCGAGCAGCTGTCATTTCCTGGGCGCATCGAGCGCGACGATTGGGTTGCCCAGGCGAAGGTGCTCGCCAAGGGCGGAGACACCGAATTCTCCAAGCGCGTGGTCAAGGGAGACGTTGCCAGTTCGAAAGGCGGCGGGGCCGGCAAATCCTGAAGCCGATTTCACAGCCCGCGCGTCCGGCAGTTGACCGAGGCGCGTGATAGCATCTTGTTGCAACAGAGTTATGTTGTCGCACGCGCGGATCCTGTCAGGCTGCGACATGCAGGGATCGGGGTTTGCACCGGTACGGGCGCTTTCAGGCGCACATCCCGGGATGTCAATGTCGGCGGGTCTTGTCCACGGAGGCGAAGAACCGGGTAAGGATCTGGGGAATTCCAGACAGGTGCAGGATCGGTGCGTGTCCGTGACCCTTGATCGTGTGGGTTTCGAGATGGGAAACGCGGGCCTTCATTTCATCGAGCGTCTGAGCCGACAGCAGGGTTGAGTGTTCACCCCGTAGCGCCAGCAGCCGCATCGCGCCAAGCCCTTCGAACTGGGGCCAGAGCGTGGGCAGGGGCGTGTTTAGATCAAGCCCCTTGAGACCTTCAAGCAAAGCGGGATCGTAATCAGGCGTGAGCTTGCCGTTCCGCTCCACATAGACAGCACGGGCAAAATCCGCCCAGTCGGCGTCGGTCAGCGCGGGGAAGCTCTTTCCATGCGCCTCGGCAAGCACGCTGGCAGCCTGTGCCCAGTCCGCGGGCTTGGGGGTTCTCGAAAGATAGGCCTTGATCTGGGCTAGGCCCGCGCCTTCGATCACCGGCCCGATGTCGTTGAGCACCCCGGCTGCCATGATGCCGGGTCTCGTCGCGGCAAGAACATGCATGATCAGACCGCCACGCGAGGTACCGATAAAGATTGCGTGTTCGAGGCCAAGTGCAGCCATTCCGTTGAGAATGTCCTCGGCTTCCGTCGTGATCGTGTAGCGGGCCGGGTCCTTGTCCCATGCGGACTGGCCACGGCCGCGATAATCGAAACTCACCACCCTGCGCGGTGCCTTGGGATCGCGCGAAATCAGCATGGCGAGGTCGTGGAAATCCCTGGTGTTGCGGGTCAGGCCTGGAAGGCAGACAACCGGCAGGCGTCCCCGTGTCAGCGGGTCATAGCGTCCATAGTCCGCCGCATGCAGCCTGAGGCCGTCCCGTGCGGAATAGAACACATCCTCATGGGTGACGGGGGCGAGGGTCTCGATATCCTGATCGGTCATGTAGGTTGTTGTTCTCCCTGCGGATTGGCTTTGACCGCTATAGCGCATTTTCCGGTTCAAGCCACTCCGGGATGCAGGGCTTGTCAAAGACGGCGGTACCGCCCGCCCTGAGCCCGGCGGTGAGTGTCGTTTTCATCGGCGCCCGAAACGCAGATCGTTTTCAATGCTGGCGGTCTGGCCCAGGCGCGCCTTGTAGACCTGATAGTTTTCCAGAATGCGTTGAACATAGTGCCTTGTTTCGGTGAACGGGATCATCTCGATCCAGTCGATCACCTCGTCGAGCGCCTTGCCGCGGGGGTCGCCGAAACGCTCGATCCACTGGGAGACCCTGCGGGGTCCGGCATTGTAGGCAATGAACGTCAGAATGTAGGAGCCGCCGAAGTCGCTGATCTGCTCGCCCAGGAAATGGGCGCCCAGGGTGGCGTTGTAACCGGCGTCCGCGGTCAGTCGCGGTTTGGAATAGGGCAGGCCGTGGCGGGCGGCCACGCCCTTGGCGGTCCCGGGCAGAAGTTGCAGCAGCCCCCGGGCGTTGGCAGGCGAGACTGCGGCCTTGTTGAACGCGCTTTCCTGTCTTGCGATCGAATAGGCAAGGGCTTTGCCTGCGCCCGATATGTTGGCGCTGGCCGGCACGGCGCCAAGCGGGTAGGCCAGCGCTGCCACCTCGAGCCCTCGGTTCCAGGCAATCTTTCCGACTTGCAATGAAATCTGATGGTCACCGCGTCTTTCCGCCATCGCCGCGAGGATCGCGAGTTCGCCGGGGCTTTCGAGCTGATCCGCCAGTGCGCGGTAGAGGCTGTCGGCGCGCCACTGATGGCCTGCGCTCTCAAGCTTGCGAATGGCCACAACGGCTTCGCGGGATGCGAAGCGCGCGCGTTCTGCGTCGCTAGGAGTGGGGTAGACAATGTTCAGCGACTTGCGGCCAAGCCTGGCTGCGGCAAGCTGGCCATAGAACGTCGTCGGATATTCAGCCGCCTTTTCAAAATGGGCCTTCGGGTCTCCACTACCGGCCTCGGCGGCGCGTCCGAGCCAGTAGTGGGCGCGTGCGGTCGAGATCTGGCCGTCCACCACAGTCAGGATATTGGCAAAATGCCGGGACGCGGCCTGCGGGTTCTTCAGACCGCGCAACGCATACCAGCCGGCGTGAAACTCGGCTTCTGCATAATCTGCAGGACTTTGCGCCAGATGCGCGGCGGCAAGGTCGTAAGCTTCCTTGAACTCGCGCTTTTCAAAAAGGCCGCGGCTGACGACGCGCGCTTCAATCCACCATTCGTCGGGATCAACCAGAACCTCCTTGTCGCGTGGCATTTTCGCCAGCAGCCCGGCGGCTTCCCGGTCGCGCTCAAGCTCGCGCAGATGCCGGATCCTGATAAACAGATAGGCGGGGTGGTCATGCCAGGAGGCGTGCACCCGGGATATGGCATCGGCGGCGCGGGCGGGATTGCGGATCACTGCGCTCCAGGCGCGGTAGAGGGATTGGGCCTCGGCAAGTTTGGCAAGCGGTTTGGCTTCGCTCAGGTGGTCGCGGTAAAGCAGCATCTCCATGCGGCGCAGATGGTCGGCCTTGGTCAGGAGGCCGTCGAACTCGTCGAGGAAAATGCCGGTTTCCTGACGGTCCATGCGTTCCGTCCGCCATGTCCGCGACGCCAGCGTGGTTGCACGGCCGGCCTGTCCGTTCGATAGCAGCGCCCGAACCATCAGTATGGCGCCCTTGACGGTCTCCGGCGCCTTGTCGCCGAAGGCCCGAAGAACCTGCCCGTCTGACGGATTTTCCGCAAACATCGCCCGCTCGGCCAGCGCACCCAGCGATCCGAGCCCGGGCCACCCTTCGAGTTCGGCCGCGGCAGACCTGATTTCCTCCGAGGGAACCCCTTCAATGCCTGACAAGGCGATGGACCAGGTGAGGATCTGGCGATCGATCGTCGATCGTGGCATGGAATCGCGGATGGCGCGCGCCCGGTCCGGATCCCGGTCATTGAGTGCATCAAGTCCGGACACCAGCCTTGTGTTCGCGGGCATGGATAAAGCAGGGTTTTCGGATGGATCGGATGCCTGCGGCGCCTGTTCTGAGACCTTGGGTTTCGGAACGGGGACGGGGATTTTTCCCTGGGGCAGGGGGGCTGCCGCCGCGGATCCGGAACTGGCCGCGAAAACGCAAAGCATTGCCGCAGCAAATGGGGTATGGAGCTTCATTCGTGTCGGTCCGAGTTGCGTGTCCCTGACTGGGGTGAAGCGCGACCTCCCCGATGGCCGCGCCGAAAAACAGGTTGCGTGCTTTCCGGTGTCCGTATTTGCGAACACCGGGGCGGACCGCAAACCTATCACAAACTGTAGATCCGAGCATTCAGGCATAATGGGGGCAAATCGCCAGGATTATGCCGAGCGAAGGCCGAACCGGCGGCTCAATCGCCAAAAGCACCGGGCTTTCACCGGTAAGGCTTTTCCAGTGCGCTGATTTCCTGTATCGCCTCCCATGACAGATTGGCGACAGATTTGCCGCCTTGCGACCAATGAGTTTTGGAGACCAGAATGTTCAAGGGTTCCATGCCGGCCCTCATTACCCCTTTCACCGATGACGGCGCGGTGGATGAAGATGCATTTGCGCGCCATGTCGAGCGGATGATCAAGGCCGGAAGTCATGGCCTCGTGCCGGTTGGAACGACGGGCGAGTCTCCGACACTGACACACGACGAACACAAGCGCGTTGTCGAATTGTGCATAAAGGTGGCCGATGGCCGTGTCCCGGTGATCGCGGGCGCAGGATCGAACAACACCGCCGAAGCGATTGAACTTGCGGTCCATGCCGAAATGGCAGGCGCCGATGCGGTGCTCGTTGTGACGCCCTACTACAACAAGCCCACGCAGAAAGGTCTCTACGCCCATTTCAAGGCTGTGGCCGAAGCGGTCAAGCTGCCGATCATCATCTACAACATTCCGCCGCGCTCGGTCATCGACATGACCGTGCAGACCATGGCGGCGCTTCACAAGGATTTCCCGAACATCGTCGGCGTCAAGGATGCCACTGCAAATCTGGCGCGCGTACCGGAGCAGCGCATGGCCTGCGGTCCTGATTTCGTGCAGATCTCGGGCGAGGATCCGACCGCGCTTGGGTTCAATGCCCATGGCGGTGTCGGCTGCATATCCGTAACGGCCAATGTCGCGCCCCGGCACTGCGCCGAGTTTCAGGAGGCGACGTTGCGTGGCGACTACGCCGACGCGCTCAAGATGCTGGACAGGCTTATGCCGTTGCACAAGGCGATCTTCACCGAGCCAGGCGTGGCGGGAACCAAGTACTGCCTTTCCAGGTTGGGCCTTGTCCGCAATGTGGTGCGCTCGCCGTTGACGCAGGTCGACGCGGCGACTGCGGCACTGCTTGATGCGGCGCTCGACCATGCGGGTGTTACGGACTGACCATGAATGCAGCAAAGGCAAAAAAGCCCGATCGGAACATTGTCGCGGAGAACCGGAAGGCCCGCTTCAATTATGAGATCACCGACACGCTGGAAGCCGGCCTTGTCCTGACCGGGACCGAGGTGAAATCGCTGCGCCAGGGCAAGGCCAACATTGCGGAATCCTACGCCAACGAAGAGGGCGGGGAAATGTGGCTGATCAACTCCCATGTGCCGGAGTACCTGCAGGCCAACAGGTTCAATCACGAGCCCCGGCGCCGGCGCAAGATCCTGCTCAAGGCACGGGAAATCTCGCGATTGGCGCAGGCGGTGCAGCGCGACGGCATGACGCTGGTTCCGCTCAAGGTCTATTTCAATGACAAGGGGCTGGCCAAGCTGGAACTGGCGCTTGCACGCGGCAAGAAGCTCCACGACAAGCGCGAGACCCAGAAGCAGCGCGACTGGAACCGTCAGAAGACAAGGCTGTTGCGCGAGCGGGGGTAGTGCTGGCGGCTGAGCCGCCGCTCTGTCTCATTCCGCCAAAAACGCCCCGACGTCATCGAAAATCGCGGCGAACATCTCCGGCGTCAACCGCCCGGTGTTGATGTTGTAGCGCGAGCAATGATAGCTCGAAAATATCCGCACCGCGCCGATGTCCGTGGAACGCTGATGAGCGAAGGGATGCGCAGCCGGTCGCCCTTCGAGTGCGCGCACCGTGCTGTCATGGGCAATCTTGCCCAGGCTGACGATTGCGCGGAGCTTTGGCATCGCTGCGATAGTTGCCTGAAGAAAGACGCGGCATGTGTTGATTTCAGATCCGACCGGCTTGTTTCCCGGGGGGACACAGCGGACCGCATTGGTGATCGCGGTGCGTTTGAGCCGCGGGTCCTCGCCTGTGGCAAACCCCTTGGCGGTGAGAACGGAGAAGAGAAGATCGCCGGACGCATCGCCGGTGAATGCCCTGCCTGTGCGGTTGGCCCCGCGCAGGCCCGGCGCGAGTCCGACCACCAGGAGCTCGACGCTCTCCGGACCCTCGGGCGGGTGCCAGGTTTTGACCGGGCCGTTGTGCCATTCCGGGTGAAGCTGTCTGGTTTCGGCGATAAACCCGTGCAGGCGCGGACACAGGGCACAGTCGTGCCCGGGCTCCATCACCGCTCGCCCTGTTCCCCTCGGCACGGCCTAGCCTGATCGTCAGTCGTCGTCGTACTCGTCCTCGTAATCGTCCGTCACCGGTGCTGGGCGTTGCGGACGCTCAGACGGGTCGCGTCCTATCTCGGATTTGAGGGTCGTCAGGTCCAGGAAGTAATCTGCCTGCCTGCGAAGATCGTCTGCGATCATGGGAGGCTGGGTCGAAAGCGAAGAGACAACCGTCACCTTGCGCCCTTTGCGCTGCAGGGCCTCCACCAGCGAGGTGAAGTCGCCGTCGCCCGAGAATATGACGAGGTGATCGACCACTTCCGCCTGTTCCATGGCGTCGATCGCGAGTTCGATATCCATATTGCCCTTCACCTTCCTGCGGCCCATGGAATCGGTGAATTCCTTGGCAGGCTTGGTGACGACCTTGTAGCCATTGTAGTCGAGCCAGTCGATCAGCGGACGGATCGACGAATACTCCTGATCCTCGATCAGTGCGGTGTAGTAGTAGGCACGGAGCAGGTAGCCGCGCGATTGAAACGACTTGAGCAATTTCCGGTAGTCGATATCAAAATTCAAGCCCTTTGATGCTGCGTAAAGATTGGCCCCGTCAATAAAGAGGGCGATCTTCTCTCTTGGATCAAACATAACAAAAATCCTTTCGGCAATTATCTGCCTGATTTCAAAATGGCCCAGCGGTTCGGAACATTCTGCAATTGCGCGGGGTAATGCACCGTTGTTGCAGAAACTTGCCGATCGAAGGCGACCCTTCGAATCAATACGTCGTACATTAGACGCACCTGTTACTCTCCCCCCTTTTTTTCAAGGGGGCAAATCGGCAGGGGTGGCAATTTTCTGTGATGCATGATAACCACCCTGCTCATCCTACAGGGTCAGGTTTCGATCCGCGCCACACGGGCGGCGGCACCAAATGACTTGAAATCGCCGTATAATGTGTTTATCCGGCAGACAAGTTCTCCCCATTCGCAGTTTGCAAAGGACAGGCAATGGCTCGCGTCACAGTCGAAGATTGCATCGACAAAGTTGAAAACCGTTTTGAACTGGTCCTGCTCGCCAGCCATCGTGCCCGGCAGATTTCGCAGGGTGGCCAGATCACCATCGCGCGTGACAATGACAAGAATCCCGTTGTCGCCTTGCGCGAAATCGCCGACCAGACCCTGTCGCCGGGTGATCTGAAGGAGGATCTCATTCATTCGCTGCAAAAGCATGTTGAAGTGGATGAGCCCGAACCCGATCCGGAAAAGTTCATCCAGTCCGGGGATGCCGCTGCGGAGGCTCCTGTCGAGGAAGACCAGCCCGAAGGCGTCGCCTTCGGCTCGATGTCGGAAGAAGAGCTTCTCGCCGGGATCGAAGGGCTTGTACCGCCTGAGAAAAGCGACGATTATTGATCAGGGTATCCGGCGCGCCGGCAATCCTCCAGGATTGCGGGCACGGTGGATCTCAGCCGATAGACAACTGATGCGACAGAATGCGCCGGTCGTTCGATTCGGCGCATTGTCTTGTTTTGGAGTGCAGCTTCCATGATGCGTCAGTACGAGCTCGTCGAGCGCGTGCAGAAATACAAGCCCGACGTCAACGAGGCTCTTCTCAACAAGGCCTACGTCTACGCGATGCAGAAGCATGGCAAACAGACGCGCGCCAGTGGCGATCCCTATATCTCCCACCCGCTCGAAGTGGCCGCCATTCTCACCGAGATGCGGCTTGACGAGTCCACGATCGCGGTGGCGCTGCTGCATGACACCATCGAGGATACCTCTGCGACCCGCGCCGAGATCGATGAATTGTTCGGCGAAGATATCGGCCGTCTGGTCGAGGGACTTACCAAGATCAAGAAACTCGATCTGGTCACCAAGCGCGCCAAGCAGGCCGAAAACCTGCGCAAGCTGCTGCTGGCGATTTCCGATGATGTGCGGGTTCTTCTGGTCAAGCTTGCCGACCGCCTTCACAACATGAGGACCCTTGAGCACGTCCCGCCGCACAAGCGTGCGCGGATCGCTGAGGAAACCATGGATATCTATGCCCCTCTGGCCGGCCGCATGGGTATGCAGGCGATGCGTGAGGAACTCGAGGAACTGGCGTTCCAGAACATCAACCTTGAGGCTTACGAGACCGTAACCCAGAAGCTGGCCGAGCTTTCGGAACGCAACCGCAATCTCATTCACACCATCGAGATGGAACTCTCCGGGCTGTTCGAGCAGCAGGGCCTGTGCGCCACCGTTAAGGGGCGGCAGAAGAAAGCCTATTCAGTGTTTCGGAAGATGCAGTCCAAGTCGCTGTCATTCGAGCAGCTTTCCGATGTCTTCGGGTTCCGTATCGTTGTCGATACCGAGGCCGATTGCTACCGGGCGCTGGGGATCGTGCACATGCGCTGGTCGGTCGTCCCGGGGCGCTTCAAGGACTATATCTCCACGCCCAAGCAGAACGACTATCGGTCCATCCACACAACCATCGTGGGACCCTCGCGGCAGCGCGTGGAACTGCAGATCCGGACGCGCTGGATGCAGGACATCGCCGAACGCGGGGTTGCGGCGCATGCGCTCTACAAGGATGCAAGCCGGGACGGTGACGAAGAGCTTCTGTCACGGGATTCACGCGCCTATTCATGGCTGCGGCAGACCATCGAGGCGCTTTCGGTCGGAGACAACCCCGAGGACTTTCTCGAACACACCAAGCTCGAATTGTTCCAGGACCAGGTGTTCTGCTTTACGCCCAAGGGCCAGCTGATCGCGTTGCCGCGCGGCGCGACCCCGATCGACTTTGCCTATGCGGTTCATACCGATATTGGCGACACTTGCGTGGGGGCGAAGATCAATGGCCGCATCATGCCTCTGGTGACCCGACTCGCCAACGGCGACGAAGTTGAAATCCTGAGGTCGGGCGTTCAAGTGCCGCCTGCCGCATGGGAAGAGATCGTCGTCACCGGCAAGGCAAGGGCGGCCATCCGCAGGGCGACCAAGGCTGCTGTCCGGAAACAGTATTCGGGTCTTGGGATGCGAATTCTGGAGCGCACCTTCAGCCGCGCCGGCAAGCCCTTGTCGCGCGAAACCCTCAAGCCGGTTCTCCACCGTCTGGGCCACAAGGACGTGGAAGACGCGCTGGCGGCCGTCGGCCGGGGCGAACTGGGCTCCGAGGACGTCTTCCGGGCCGTCTGGCCAAATCATCAGGAAACCCGGGCTTCATCGGTGCGCAAGCCCGTTGACGATGGATGGTTCAATCTGCGCAGCGCAGCCGGCCTCATCTTCAAGCTGCCGGGGCTCAACAAATCCCAGCGTGGGATCAAGTCCTCGATACGAACCGGCGCGGGAATTGAAACGGACGCCATGCCGATCCGCGGCATGGATGACAATTCGGTGGTGCGGTTTGGACCTGGCGGGGCGGTGCCGGGTGACCGGATCATCGGAATTCTGGAGCCTGGCGCGGGCATTACCATCTATCCGATCCAGTCGCCTGAACTGACGAAATTCGACGACCAGCCCAGCCGCTGGATCGATATCCGCTGGGATATCGACGAGAACAACAGGAACCGCTTCCCCGCCCGGATACTCGTGACCGCGATCAACGCCCCGGGAACGCTGGCAGACGTCGCTCAGATCGTTGCGGCAAGCGAGACCAACATCCAGAACCTTTCCATGGTTCGTGTCGCGGCCGATTTCACCGAGATGCTGGTCGATTTGCAGGTGTGGGATCTCAAGCATCTCAACCAGCTGATTGCCCAGCTCAAAAGCCTCGATTCGGTGTCAACGGTCGAACGGATTTACGAATAGGCTGACAAGGCCGGCCCGAAGTGATTGTATGGCTCTGGCTGGAGACGGGTCCGGTTCGGATCTGTTGAAATGCTCCGCGTTTTTACCAGTTCTTCGGTGTTGGCCCATAAACTCCGTTCCAGGATGACCGGCGCCAATTGCGGCTTGAAAAAAAAATCTCAGGCTGACTTAGGACTGACACAAACAGAGCGATATACGATCCATCATGCTGTTTCGCCGCCGTAGACCAGAGGGGTTTCTTGACCGGATGCGCACCGCGCTCTGGCCGCGGCGTTCCTTTGGCCGGTCGTTTCAGTATCTCGTCAAGCGGGTGCTGCGCCTGACCGCCACGCCACACGCCATTGCCGCGGGTGTTGCGGCGGGTGTCTTCGCTTCGTGGACACCGCTGCTTGGCTTCCATTTCGTGCTGGCCTTTGCCCTTGCATATGTTCTTGCGGGCAACATGGTGGCCGCGGCCATCGGAACCGCGTTCGGAAACCCGATTTCCTTTCCTTTCATTTGGGCCTCGACGTTGAAGTTCGGCAATCTGCTGGTCGGCGTGCACGCCGACGTTGGCCACAGGCATGTCAATCTCCAGTCGCTGCTCAGGCATCTTGATATCGGCCAGTTGTGGGATCCCGTTCTCAAGCCGATGCTGATCGGCAGCCTTCCGCTCGGTTTTTTCAGCGCGATCGCGTTTTATGCCCTGACCTATTGGGGGGTGGCCGCTTTCCAGACCAGGCGAAAGTCGAAACTGGCTGCGCGGGCCAGAGCCCGGATCCAGGAATTGACGGCCGCGCGCGCCAAGCGGCAGGCGGAAAAGGCAGAACGCGCGTGATCATCGGAATTGGCAGCGACCTGATCGATATCCGCCGGATCGAGAAGATGCTCGATCGTCACGGCAACCGGTTCACGTCGCGTTGCTTCACCGAGGTCGAGCAGGCGCGATCGGATCGGCGGGCCAATCGCGCCGCGTCCTACGCCAAACGGTTCGCCGCCAAGGAAGCCTGCTCCAAGGCGCTCGGAACCGGCCTCTCCAAGGGCGTGTTCTGGCGCGACATGGGCGTGGTCAATCTTCCGGGCGGAAAGCCCACCATGAACCTCACCGGCGGAGCCGCAGAGCGCCTCCGTTTGATGACGCCCGAGGGCATGGCCGCCACTATCCACCTGACGATTACCGATGACTATCCACTGGCGCAGGCCTTCGTGATCATCGAAGCCCTGCCTGACGCCTGATCCGGCTTCTGGTGGTCAGATCAACCCTGTCCGGCTATATGGTTGCCCGGACTCATGCAAAGCGCTAGAGAAAGCGCTTCCGCGCCAATCCAAGGAATTCCAAGCGTGTCAGAATCTACGAAAGACCAGTCCGGCGGCCTGTGGGAAAACGTCAAGGTGCTTGTCCAGGCGCTGTTGCTGGCGGTGATCATCCGCACGCTGTTTTTCCAGCCTTTCAGCATTCCGTCGGGCTCGATGATGTCGACGCTGCTGGTGGGCGACTATCTGTTTGTCTCGAAGTTTTCCTACGGGTACTCAAAATACTCGATCCCGTTTTCGCCGGACCTGTTTTCCGGGCGGATCTGGTCGGACGAGCCGGAGCGCGGTGATGTGGCCGTGTTCAGGCTCCCTAGCAATCCCAAGCTCGATTACATCAAGCGCGTGGTGGGACTTCCGGGTGACCGGATCCAGATCCGCGACGGCGTCCTGTTCATCAATGGCGAGGCGGTGGAACGGGAACTGGTCGGCAACTACACGCCGGAAGGCCGGTACAATCGGGGCAGCGATGTTCCGGTCTATCGCGAAACCCTCCCGAATGGCGTTTCCTACACCACGCTCGATCTCAATGAGAATTCGCCCGGCGACAACACGCGGGAGTTCGTGGTGCCGGAAGGCCATTATTTCATGATGGGCGACAACCGCGACAACTCCCAGGACAGTCGGTTCGACGTGGGCTTCGTGCCGCTTGAGAACTTCGTCGGACGGGCGACGATCATCTTCTTCTCGATCGCCGAGGATTCCTCGCCGCTGGAGATCTGGAAGTGGCCGACCGACCTGCGTTTCGACCGATTCTTCAAATCAGCGCAGCAATGAGCCGGGCACAGAAAAAGCAGGCCGAAATCAACGCCCGGGTCGAGGAGCGGCTCGGCCATCACTTTGCACGTCCGGAGCGGCTTGAACGGGCGCTGACGCATTCGAGCACGCGCGCCATTCCGGGCGGAAACTATGAAAGGCTCGAATTTCTGGGCGACCGGGTCCTTGGGCTTTGTGTCGCCGAACTGCTTTTCAGTCATTTCGGAACCGCCAGCGAAGGCGAACTTTCCGTACGGCTCAACCAGCTTGTCAGCGCCCAGACATGCAGCGAAGTCGCCGACGAACTCAATCTGCACGAGTTCATCCGTACCGGCGCGGACGTCAAGAAGCTGACCGGCAAGCGCATGGCAAATGTTCGCGCGGATGTGGTGGAATCGCTGATTGCCGCAATCTATCTCGACGCCGGTCTCGAAGCCGCAAGGGCCTTCATTCTCAGGCACTGGAAGTCGCGGGCCCTGGCCGAGGATGCGGCGCGGCGTGATGCGAAGACCGAGTTGCAGGAATGGGCGCATGCCCGTTTCGGCGTGACTCCGGTTTACCGCGTTGCCGACCGCGAGGGGCCCGACCACGAACCGGTCTTCACCGTGATCGTCGAGATCGCGGGCGCCAGGCCCGCCCGCGGCGAGAGCAGCTCCAAACGGGCCGCGGAGCAGGCGGCCGCCACCGCCATTCTCGAACGCGAAGGCGTCTGGCAACGCTCGACAGGACAAGATCATGACTGAAGCAAGTGGAACCGGAGCACCGGACCTTCCAACCCGTTCGGGCTTCGTGGCGCTTATCGGCGCCCCCAACGCGGGCAAGTCCACACTTGTCAATCAGCTCGTCGGCGCAAAGGTGTCGATCGTCTCGCACAAGGTGCAGACGACGCGTGCGATCGTGCGCGGCATCGCCATTCATGATCGCACGCAGATCGTATTCATTGACACGCCAGGAATCTTCACGCCCAAGCGCCGGCTCGACCGGGCCATGGTGTCCACGGCTTGGGGCGGGGCGAAAGACGGCGATCTGGTCCTGGTCCTGATTGACGCCGAGCGCGGGATCAAGGGTGACGCCGAGGCGCTGCTCGATTCGCTTGGCGACAGGCAAGGCGGGTTGATCCTGGTGCTCAACAAGATCGATCAGGTCAAGCGGGAGACCTTGCTGGCATTGACGGCGGCCATTCACGAGAAGGCGCGTTTCGACGAGACCTTCATGATCTCCGCGCTCAACGGCTCGGGGTGTTCGGATCTGATGGATTATCTCGCACGAACGCTGCCGGAGGGGCCCTGGTATTATCCGGAAGACCAGATTTCCGATCTTCCGATGCGCCAACTCGCCGCGGAGATCACCCGTGAGAAGCTTTATCTGCGGTTGCATCAGGAATTGCCCTACGCCTCACATGTGGAAACGGAGCGCTGGGAAGAAAAGAAGGACGGCTCGGTGCGGATCGAGCAGGTCATCTATGTCGAGCGTGACAGCCAGAAGAAGATCGTTCTCGGTCACAAGGGCGAGACCATCAAGGCCATCGGCCAGGCGTCGCGCAAGGAGATCTCGGAGATCCTGGATCAGAAGGTGCATCTGTTCCTGTTCGTCAAGGTTCGCGAAAACTGGGGCAACGATCCCGAGCGCTATCGCGAGATCGGGCTTGAATTTCCCCACTGAGAGGGCAAGCTCGTTCAATGGAGTGGCGCGACGAGGGAATCATACTGGGGCTGCGCAAGCACGGGGAAACCTCCGTGATCGCGGAAGTCATGACGCGCGCCCATGGCCGCCACATGGGCATTGTCCGGGGCGGGCGGTCGAAACGGCTGCAGCCGGTGCTTCAGCCGGGAAACACGGTGGATCTGGTCTGGCGCGCCCGGCTTGATGAACATTTGGGACAGTATCAGGTCGAACTGCTCAACGGGCGGGCTGGGCGGTTGATGCAGAGCGCCATTGGCGTGCACGGGGTTCAAGCGATGGCCACGCTGTTGCGGCTGTTGCCCGAGCGCGACGCCCATCCGCGCCTGCATGACGCCTTTGCAGTCATCCTTGACAGTCTGGACACGCCCGACGAGGCCGGCGCGCTCTATGTCCGTTTCGAGCTTGCGGTGCTGGAGGATCTCGGGTTTGGACTGGATCTTGGCGCCTGTGCCGCGACAGGCGTCCAAACGGATCTTGTTTACGTCTCGCCGAAGTCGGGTAGGGCGGTCTCTGCCGCGGCGGGCGCCCCCTGGGCCGAACGGATGCTGCCGCTGCCCGGCTTTCTCGTCGACCGGAGCCGCCCTTGTTCGGACGCGGACATGCTGGCGAAGGGATTCAGGCTGTCGGGCTATTTTCTCGAACGCCACGTGTTCGAGCCCCGCGGGATCGAACCGCCAATCAGCCGCGAGAGTTTTTGCGTGGCGGCGCTCAAGGCGATGCCGCAATTCGTTCCAGCCGATACGGCCAATGAGGTGATCTTGCCATGAGTGAACAGGCTTCCGGTTTTCCGGATGGGCAAATCCCGGGAGTGATCCCCCTCGACCTTGTTGCGCGGGAAGGTGGCCTGTCGGTTATGCAGGGCATTCTCGAGGGACGCCTGCCCGGCGCGACCATTGCGAAAACCCTCAATTTCTGGCTGACGAAGGTCGGGGAGGGGACGGTGACCTTTACCGGTGCCCCGAACGGCGCGCATCTCAATCCGCTTGGCACCGTGCATGGCGGCTGGGCGGCGACGATCATGGATTCGGCCCTTGCCTGCGCCGTCATGACCACGCTTTCCCCGGGCGAAGGCTACACCACTGTGGAATTCAAACTGAACCTCACCCGGCCGATCCTGCCGGACAGCGGCGAGATTGCCTGCGAGGGGCGCATCGTTCACCGCGGCAGGACCACAGCGACCTCAGAGGCCTATCTGCGCGATGCAGGCGGCAGGCTTCTGGCTCACGGGACTGAAACCTGCGCGATCTTTCCCATCGACCGGTTGATGCGCTGACGCCGCCTGGCTGTTTGCGAAACAAAAAAGGACGCCCGCGAGCTTCCTTTTCCATGATCTGAGGGGGTGGCGATCAGGCCATTCCGATCTTGCCGCCGCCCTGTTTGGTGACGGCGACGACGGCCGGACGAACCGGCATGTCGTCGCGGAAGTCGGGCCACCGGGTGGCGGGCTGCTCATAGGTGGCGAGGCCCTCGTCGCCCGGATGCTGGACGGCGAGGAACACGGTTTCTCCCAACGGATCGAACAGCGGACCGCACATTTCCGCGCCGACGGGAACCCGGAAGAACAGCCTGGAGGTGGCGCGGGCTTCACCGTCGGTGTCGACCGCCCAGAGGCCATCGGTGCGACCGGTCCGCTTTCCGGAATTGCCGTCGGTCGAGACCCAGAGCCGGCCATCGGCGTCGATGGCGCAGTTGTCGGGCATGCCGAACCAGCCATCCTTGGTGGTCGCGGAGGAGAAGCTGGCGCCGACTTCGGCGACAGACGGATCACCGCACTTGAGCAGGATTTCCCAGGTCGACTTGGTGGAGGCGAAGTCACTGTCGGTTTCACTGATTTCGATAATGTGGCCGAAAGCGTTGTTTGCGCGCGGGTTCGCGGCGTTCTCGTCGCCTTCCTTGCGACGGGTGTTGTTGGTCAGCATGCAGTAAACCTTGCCGGTCATCGCATTGGGCTGAACGTCTTCCGGACGGTCCATCTTGGTGGCGCCGAGAAGGTCGCCTGCGCGGCGCGCCTCGATAACGACATCGGCCTGGCTCATGAAGCCGTTTTCGGCCGTGAGCGGCCCTTCGCCGTGGACCAGCGGCATCCAGTCCAGCGTGCCGTCCTCGTTGAAGCGAGCCACATAGAGCGTGCCGCTGTCGAGCAGGTCCATGTTGGCGGCGCGGTCGTCGGGATTGTAGGCGGCTTCGGTCACGAATTTGTAGACATAATCGAAACGCTCGTCGTCGCCGCAATAGAACACCACGCGGCCATCCTTGTTGACGACGCTTTCCGCGCCCTCATGCTTGGAACGGCCAAGTGCCGTGCGCTTCTTCGGAACCGAATTGGGGTCCATCGGGTCGACCTCGACAACCCAGCCGAAGCGGTTGGGTTCGTTGGGCTCCTTGGAGACATCGAAGCGGTCGTGATATGTGCCCCAGTTGTACCAGCCGGCCGGCGCGCCGTAGCGCTCGTAATTGACGGCCTCGCGGTGACCTTCCGGCAACTCGCCGAGGAAGTAGCCGTGGAAGTTCTCTTCGGCCATCAGCCACGTGCCCCAAGGGGTGACGCCGCCTGCGCAGTTGTTGAGCGTTCCGAGAACCTTGGTGCCGGACGGGTCGGCATTGGTCTTCAGACGGTCGTGGCCTGCAGCCGGACCGGTCAGTTCCATTTCGGTGCCCACATGCAGGCGACGGTTCATCTTGCCGTCGAGGACCGGCGTCCATTTGCCGTTTTCCTTGCGGATCTCGATGACGGTTCCACCGTGAGCGGCCATCTCGATGTCGACGATGTCCTTGGTGAACTCGCCCATCATCACCTTGTCCTTGCCCTCGCCATCCTTTCCGATGGAGGCCCAGTTGGGGAACATTAGCTCGGCATTGGTGTACTCGTGATTGACGACCAGAAGGCCGTGGTCGTTAGCGCCATCCAGCGGGATGAAGCCGACATAATCGTTGTTGTAGCCGAACTGGCGGGCCTGGCTTTCCGGCGTCTGGTTCAGCGGGTCGAATTCGGGCGAATCGGCGAAAACCTTGTCGCCCCAGCGCAGAAGCACATCGGCATCGTAGCCTTCGGCCACGTGATGGGTCTCGTCGACGCCGGCTTCGACTTCCGTGAAGGAAAACGCGCTGGCGCCCTCCGCGCGGGCTTCGTCGGCGATCATCAGCGCCAACGGGCTGACCGTGGAGGCAATGGCCGTGACGGCGAGCGAGCCGCCCAGGAAACCGCGGCGAGAAAAGCGGCGGTTGATGATGTCGCCCATTGTCGGATTGTCGGAAGGATTGCGGCCGACATCTTCCTCGGCTTCACGGACCTCGGTGAGATTGACAACTTCGTCATCTGGCTTGAACATTTCGTTCATGGCTGTCTCCATCGTGTTGAGTTGGCCCCGATGACAGCAAATGTACCCCGCTCGGTTACAGCGTTATGACAGACCCTTTTTGCCTGCGGATTTTTGTTGGGGCCCGCAATGCGCCTTGTCGTTCGTGCCGGACAGGAGGCCCGCAGGGCGCAGCCCCGTTATTCCGCCGGCGCCGGAATCGCGGGGCGGTCGACAGCCTTTTCCTCGATGGGCCAGTGGACAATTGCCGCGAACAGGCCCAGCGCCACTCCCAGCCACCAGACCGGATCGTAGGAGCCGAAGATATCGTAGAGGTAACCGCCGAGCCAGACACCGAGGAAGGATCCGACCTGGTGGGAGAAAAACACCATTCCTCCGAGCAGTCCCAGGTGGCGGGTGCCGAACATGATGGCGACCAGCGCGTTGGTTGGCGGCACCGTGGACAACCAGAGAAGCCCCATCACGATCGCAAAGATCACCACGGATGCGGGTGTCTGCGGCAGCAGAATGAACGCGGTCACCGCAATCGAGCGGCCGATGTAGATCAGCGCCAGGAACACCGGTTTGGAATGCCGCTGCCCGATGACGCCGGAGGCCAGCGAGCCGATGATGTTGAAGAAGCCGATCAGCGCAATCGAGATCACGGCATAGGAATCGGCGATGCCGATGTCTCCGAGATAGGCCGGAAAATGGGCCGTGATGAATGCCACCTGAAAGCCGCAGACGAAGAAGCCCGACACCAGCAGTACGAAGCTTCGATGCCCGAAGGCTTCGCGCAAAGCCTCGGAGATGGATTGCTCGACATCGGTCTGCTTCTGGCTGCCGGAAGACGAATTGCCGCGCAGCGGAATGGCGAGCACGGGGATGATCAGCATCATGATGCCGAGCCAGACCAGCGCGTCAGACCAGCCGAGCGCATCGATCAGCCCCTGGCTCAACGGTGCAAACACGAACATGCCGGCCGACCCGGCAGCGGTGCCGAAACCGAAGGCAAGCGACCGCTGCTCGGGGGCGACGTTGCGGGCGAATGCCGCCAGCACCACACCGAAGGATGCCGAGGCGATACCCAGGCCAACCAGAACGCCGCCGCCGATGTGCAACCAGACGGGACTGGCGGCGTTCGCCATCATCAACAACCCTGCCGAATAGATCACCGCCGAAAGCGCCAGCACGCGCCAGGTCCCGAACTTGTCGGCGATGGCGCCGAAAAATGGCTGCCCGATGCCCCAGAACAGGTTCTGGATGGCCATTGCCAACCCGAATGTGGTCCGGTCCCACCCCGTATCGACAAGCATCGGCAACTGGAAGAAGCCCATGGCTGAACGCGGTCCGAACGACATCAGCGATATCAGGCAACCGGCAATGATGATGAGCCAGGGCAAGGGCGGGCTGGCTGAGGCGGGGCTTCTGTCGGGCATGGCTGGCTCCTGAAATACGCCGCGACTTTAGGCCATCGGGAGCATTCAACAAGTGCATTTGATTGAAGTTATCGATCACGGCGGTTGATGGTTTGTTCCAAAGGAGGGAAATCCAGACCGGAATGCGACGGGTCGCGGGAGAGCCGGGCAGGAAATTCAGGACAGTCGGAGACGCGCGAACCAGGGGAGCGGCCATACCGGAACCTGTTTTCGCGCCTTGCAACCATGCCGCATTCCAGCTTCCCGGGTCCGCTTGCAATCGTCTCTGTGAAGTCTTATGTCAAAGGTTCACCGGCATTGCCGGTTTCTTTTGGAAGTAATTATGCTCAAAATGAGCATAATTTGTTTTGACGGGAGGGTTTGCCATGACCCGATTGGAAACAGATGCAGGGAAACAGGCCGTAAAAAAGGCAGCTGGCCGCGAGACAAGTGCCGCCGAGCGCTTCGGCGTGCTTGAGCGTCCGGACCTCAAATATACACCTGCGGTGGCGCGTGAAACCGCCCACCTCTACGATCGCGTGCGCGATCACATCCCTGAAATCGAGTGGCCGGTCTATGCGCCCTACATCCACGCGATCAACCGGATCAAGAAGGAGCGCGGTGCGGTCATCCTCGCGCACAACTACCAGACCCCCGAGATCTTTCACTGCGTTGCCGACATTGCCGGCGATTCGCTGCAACTCGCCCGTGAGGCCACGCTTGTGGATGAGCAGATCATCATCCAGTGCGGCGTGCATTTCATGGCGGAGACGTCGAAACTGCTCAATCCGGAGAAGACGGTTCTGATCCCCGACATGAAGGCGGGTTGCTCGCTGTCCGAATCGATCACCGGCGCCGATGTCCGTCTTCTCAAGGAACGCTATCCCGGTGTCCCGGTGGTGACCTACGTCAACACATCGGCGGATGTGAAGGCAGAGACCGACATGTGCTGCACGTCCTCGAACGCGGTGGCGGTGGTCGAGAGCTTCGATTCCGACACCGTGCTGTGCATTCCCGACGAGTATCTGGCAATGAACGTCGCCAAGCAGACGTCGAAAAAGATCCTCACTTGGAAGGGGCACTGCGAGGTGCATGAGCGGTTCACGGCGGAGGAGCTGCTGGCCTACAAGGAAGCCGATCCCTCGATCGAGATCATCGGCCATCCGGAGTGCCATCCGGATGTGATCGATGTCTGCGATTATTCCGGGTCGACAGCCGGGATGATCAACTACGTCAAGGACACGCGACCATCCCGGGTGCTGCTCGTTACCGAATGTTCGATGGCCTCGAACATCCAGAGCGAAGTCGAAGGCGTCGAATTCATCAAGCCGTGCAACCTGTGTCCGCACATGAAGCGGATCACGCTGCCCAAGATCCTCGACAGCCTGCTGACCATGACCGAAGAGGTGCTGGTCGAACCTGAAATCGCTGATCGGGCACGGCTCGCGGTCGAGCGGATGATCAATCTCAAGCACTAGGGCGCGGTTGCCGGGATGACCGGCAACCCGGAAAGGGAGCGCGCCATGGCTACGACAGCTGTCGCCGCCTATCGGCCGAAGTCCGAGAAGACTTTCGACGACGTGATCATCATCGGCGGCGGACTTGCCGGGCTGTTCTGCGCGCTCAAGCTCGCGCCCAGGGCCGTGACCGTGCTTGCTGCCGCCCCGATCGGCCGCGGCGCCTCGTCCGCCTGGGCGCAGGCGGGCATCGCGGCCGCCGTCGGGCCGGGGGATACGGTCGACAAGCATGTCACCGACACCATCGTTGCGGGCGACGGCATCGTCGACGAGGACATCATCCGGATGATGGCGACGGAAGCCTCGCCACGCATCCATGACCTTCTGGAATTCGGTGTTCCATTCGACAGGGACCTCGCCGGCAAGCTCTCGGTGAGCCGCGAGGCGGCGCATTCGGAAAGCCGGATCGTGCGTGTGCGCGGCGACATGGCCGGTCGCGCCATCATGGAGGCCCTGGTTGCCGCCGTTCGAAAGACGCCGTCGATCCGGGTGCTCGAGGGTTACGTTGCCGAGGAATTGATCACCGGGAATGGAAGGGTCATCGGTGTTGCAGCGCGCGATCAGGTGGGCAGCGGCGATGATCTGCACAGGCTCACAGCCAGCCACGTGGTGATGGCGACCGGCGGTGTGGGGCATCTCTACGAGGTGACC
Organism: Hoeflea sp.; assembly: GCA_040218025.1. Taxonomy (GTDB): domain Bacteria; phylum Pseudomonadota; class Alphaproteobacteria; order Rhizobiales; family Rhizobiaceae; genus Hoeflea. The sequence goes on from JAVJQD010000004.1 coordinate 41,401, forward strand.
ACCAACCCGACCGAAGCGCGCGGCGGCGGCATCGGGATGGCGGCGCGCGCTGGCGCGAGGCTCGCTGACATGGAATTCGTCCAGTTCCATCCGACCGCGATCAATGTCGGGAAGGATCCGGCGCCGCTGGCCACCGAAGCCTTGCGCGGCCATGGCGCGACGCTGCACAATTCCGCCGGCGAACGTTTCATGCTCGGGCTTCACAAGGATGCCGAACTTGCACCGCGCGATGTGGTCGCGCGCGGCATCTTCGCGGAAGTGAAGGCGGGACGCGGCGCATTTCTGGATTGCCGGACAGCGGTCCGTGATTTCGCGGACGAGTTTCCGACCGTCTACGGATATTGCCGGGATGCGGGCATCGATCCCGCAAGCGAGATGATTCCGGTGGTCCCTGCGGCGCATTACTTCATGGGCGGGATCTGGACGGATGCGGACGGGCGCTCGTCGCTGCCCGGGTTCTGGGCCTGCGGGGAATGCACGTCCACCGGGGCGCATGGCGCCAACAGACTGGCCTCCAACTCGCTTCTGGAGGCCGTTGTCTTCGCTGCCCGGATTGCGCTCAGGCTGGGAACGGAGATGACCGGAGTGGCGCCTGCCGACTGGCAGGAGGGCTCGGTGTCCAGTGCCAGCCATCTGGCCGAGAACGATCACCCGAACATGGTGGCGCTGCGCAAGACCATGAGCGCCAATCTGGGCGTGCTGCGTGATGGCGATGGCATGCGGGATGCGCTGCGCACAATACTGGAACTTGCGCGCAACAGCCATTCGGCCCGGTTTGACAATGTGATCACCACTGCCAGACTGATCGCGGTGGCGGCCATCAACCGGCTCGAAAGCCGGGGAGGGCATTTCAGGACCGACTTCCCCGAGGAAAGTACGGACTGGAAGCGGCGGACGCTTTTGACGCTGGAGCAGGCAAACGCCATTGTTCCTGATCTCCTGGAGAGTGACCGATGACCCGTGCATTTCTGCCTGAACTTCCCGCGCTGATGATCGAGGATCAGGTTCGCGCCGCCCTCGTCGAGGATCTCGGACGCGCCGGCGATATCACCTCCAATGCCACAATCGGACCGGAGCTGACGGCAACCGCGGAGATGAACTGCCGCGAGACCGGCGTTATCGCCGGTCTCCCGCTGGCCGAAGCCGCCTTCAGGCTGATTGATCCGGCGATTGACTTCAAGGCGCTCGTCACCGACGGAGAGCGCGTCGAGCCGGGCGCCGGGATCGCTCGGATCACAGGGCCGGCGAGGGGCGTACTTTCAGCCGAACGGGTGGCACTCAATTACCTGATGCATCTGTCCGGTATCGCCACGCACACTGCCCGGTTTGCCGATGAAACAGCCCATACGAAGGCGCGGGTGACCTGCACCCGCAAGACCATTCCCGGGCTGAGGGCGGTCGAAAAATACGCCGTGCGTTGCGGCGGCGGCTCCTCGCACCGCTACGGACTCGACGACGCGATCCTGATCAAGGACAACCACATCGCCGTGGCCGGAGGGATTTCTGAGGCCTTGCGGGCGGCAAAGGCCTTCGCAGGCCATCTCGTCCGGATCGAGATCGAGGTGGATACGCTCGAGCAGTTCAGGGAGGTGCTTGAGGAGGGCGCGGATGTGTGCCTTCTCGACAATATGGGACCGGACCTGTTGCGCGAAGCGGTTGCCATGAACAACGGCAGGATCACGCTCGAAGCCTCAGGCAATGTCAATCTGGACACCGTCCGGGCCATTGCCGAAACCGGGGTCGATTACATTTCAACCTCGAAGATCACCATGGCGGCGCCGACGCTGGATATCGGTCTCGACATCGCGATTGGCTGAACGGTCCGGGCCAACTCTCACAGGGTCAGGATATAGATCCAGAGGGGCAGAGTGAGCGCCGAGAGAAGGGTGGCCTGGGCAATCAGGGTGGCTGGCAGCGTGCGGTCGGCGCCATAGACCGAGGCGAGGACATGGGCTGCGGAGGCCGGTGGCAGCGCTGCGAAAACCACCAGAACATTGGCCTGCGCCGCCGGAAGGCCGGCCAGGGTCACGGCGGCGAAGGTGACCGCGGGCAGGATCACGAGCTTGATGGTCGTGATGCCGCCGGTGAAACGGTTGAGCCGCAACAGGGCGCTCCAGTCCATTGTCGCGCCCACCGCCATCAGGGCAATGGGAATGGCGGCTCCGGCAAGGTAGTCCACGCCCTGCTTAATGACCTGGGGCAGGGCGTATCCGCTCGCTCCGAGCGCCATTCCCGACACCGATGCGATGAAGAACGGGTTGCGGAGAATGCGTGCGAAAATTCCGAGCGGCCCCAGACCGCTGCCCCGCGAGAGCGCCGAGATGGCAAAGACATTGGCGAGCGGCACCGCGAAACCCACGGCCACCGACATAAGCGGCGCGGCGTTGTCGACCGCGCTGACCGCCACGAAGGCAATCGCCGTGTTGAACCGCCACGCGGTCTGCCACGCGCCCGCGAAATCGAGGAACCTTTCCGGCCCGAACGGACGCAGAAACCAGCCAAGGCAAAGCCCCAGGGCCATGATCGCCCAGACACTCAACCCTATGACTGCGGCATCGTCGAGCGCGATCGGCCTGGATGCGGCGGCTGAAAAGATCAGGCACGGAAACAGCAGTTCAAAATTGAGGCGGTCGATGCCGCGCCAGGCGTCATTGCTCAGACGCTCGCGAAAGACGCGGCCTAGCGAGATGATGCCCATGGTGGGGATGAGAACCGAAAGAATAGGGATCATGGGCGGAAAGCGTCCGGCGCGTTGCTGTCGAGGGGCATCCTGAACAGGAAGGTCTCGTTGTCGCAGACACTCATCGTTTGGCAAGAGCGCGGACCACGCAAATTTCGGGATCCGGGTCTGCCTCGTTCTTATCCACGGCCGCCAAGGCGCAGGCCCGGCACCGGACGTTCCTCAAGGATCTTGGCGCGGAAGCGGTAGAGGGCGGCAGGGCGTCCGCCTGTGGCTGAACTCGCGCCGCCGGTGGTTTCGACCAGTTCGGCGCCTTCCACCAACCGGCGGAAATTCTGCTTGTGTAGATGCCTGCCCGAGATGGCCTCCACCGTGGTCTGAAGTTCGGTCAGCGTGAATTCGGGCGGCATCAGCTCGAAGATCACCGGACGGTACTTGATCTTTGCGCGAAGCCTCTGGACGGCAGTGGCTGCAATGCGGCGGTGATCGAAACGCATTGCGCGGCCCAGCGGAGATTTGAGGCCCGTTGTCGCCACCCGCTGGTCATTGACGGCTTCGGACAGGAGGCCCGCCTCATAGAGGAGTTCGTAGCGGTCCAGTACGCGCTCCTCGTCCCACGGGAAGTCGTTCAATCCGAAAGCAAGTCGTGTGCGGGCGATCCGGGTCGGGCTCTTGGGCGCCTCCTGAGGTTCTGACGCCCATGCGGAAAGCCGGGGCAGGATCACTGTGTCCAAGACGGCGGGGCGGCCCTTGCGCCAGTCTTCCCATGGGAACAAATCGTACCAGCCGCGCCAGCGCGCGCCGGTCGCCGCAAGCGCGTCAGAATCGCCGGCGTCGGCTCGTGTCAGGGCAAGATAGCCGACCGAAACGAGATGGGGACCTTCACCATCGTCGCGGCGGTGCCTGCCGCGGTCTCCGAAGGTATAGAGTTGTTCGACATAACCGAGGCTCAGCGCCGTCTGGTGCCTGACGCTGTCGCGCAGGCTTGCCTCGAAGGTGCGATGGCGCGCCGGATCGAAAGGTCCGAACGGCAATCCGTCGGCAGGGCCTTCGCCCGGCATGGGCGGGACGGCGAGAATGCCCGGGTTGGATTCCGTGACCGCGACGATCGCCGCATTCAGACCGATGCGGAGCGGCTGGATGTCATCGGGTGGGGGCGAGCTGTCTGATGACACCTTATCCCTCTCCGGCGGTATTGCGACGGCGAGGCGTGGCAGGTGGGATCTCATCGCCTGCACGCAAGCCCAGGCAGAAGCGCTGGCCCTGGCTGGTCTCGGCGCCGCGCCCGATCCGTTCCACGGCCCGCACCAGTTTGCCGTTTCTGCCCAGGATCTCGTCGCCGATTGCAATCAGCCGCGGGTTCGGTGTCACAAACGGTGAAGCCGAGCGCAGACGGGCAGCCAGTTCGTCTTCCTCCTGGTCCGGTGCGAGCGCCAATGCGGTGATCAGGGCGGCGGCCGGCGAGCGCGATATTCCGAACCAGCAATGAATGACGAGGGGCGCGCTCCTGTTCCAGCTTTCCGCGAAGTCGATAATCCGTTCGACATGGGTTTTGGCCGGTGCGATCAGACCGTCCATCTCGCCGGAAATGTCATTGACGCCAAGCTTGAGATGCCGGCTCGCCCCGATCACCGCCGGACGGTGGAAGTCCTGCCCCTCCGCCATCAGGCTGATCATCTCGCGCGCGCCGTAAAGAACCGCGGTTTCGGCGATCTGATTGAGGCGGCAGACGACCAGGTAGGACATGGTCAGTTCTTTCCGTTCCGGCGCAACTTTTCGATTGCCTCGAAGCGATCGAGAAACAGCTTTTCAACCTTTGCCGCCGGGAAAGGGGCGACTTCGATCATGTCCCGGTTGACGCCACGTGGTGCGCCGAAGAAGGCGCGGGCCTCGGCGTCCGAGAAACCGGCGAGTTCCGTCGCCTCGAAATAGGCCGCGATACGGTCCGCGCGCTTGATGAGCGCCCTTGTGGCCTTCGGCAGTGTGGCGGGAAGCCCGAACCGGATGTGGATCGCGGCCTCAAGGCGGGCCTCGACCGTCTTGTAACCGCCGCCGACCACGGATTTGAACGGAGAGATCATGTCGCCGATCACGTATTCGGGCGCATCGTGCAGAAGCGCCAGTTGCCTCAGATCCGGCGAGGCAGCGGTGAGGTGCCCGATGATCGATTCCACGACCAGCGAATGCTGCGCCACCGAAAAGGCATGGTCCCCGCGTGTCTGGCCGTTCCATCGCGCCACACGCGCCAGGCCTTGGGCAATGTCGCTGATTTCCACATCGAGCGGAGAAGGGTCGAGAAGATCGAGCCTTCGTCCCGATAGCATTCGTTGCCATGCCCGGGGCGATTTTTCCGAAATTGCCATGGTCAATCGTCTGTATCCGAATGCGGGCCGGACACGAAGCTCAATCCTGTCCAACCCGGCAGCGAGAGGGTTACGGGGATCGTGTCGATCTCGATGGGCAGTTCGTTGGCCATCGCGTCGGCGATCCTGTCCGTCCGCACGATCGCAAGTGCCTGTTTTCCCGCGACGGTTCCGAGCGTCCCTGACGGCTTGCCGCCGGCTTGAATGCCGGTTCCCGATCCGGGAAGCGTCTCTTCGGAACTGACAATCGCGACCCTGCGCCGCGCCGTGCCCCTGTGCTGCATGCGGGAGACCACTTCCTGGCCGACATAGCAGCCCTTCTTGAAATCGACCCCGTCGTTCTTGTCCATCATCACGTCATGCGGAAAGGCGTCGGAAAGCGAATAGTCGGTTCCCGATTCCGCCACGCCGTGGGTCACGCGAACCGCGTCCCATCCCGCACGTTCGGCATCGAGCAGTGCGCCGCTTCCGTATAGCCGCCAGACACCCGCCTCTTCCGGAAAGCGGTTGTCGATCAAGGCGCCTTCCGGCGCCGAGCCTCCCCAACCGGCGATAACGGGCGTGTCTGAAAGCGTCTCGACCGTCACCTTTGCCCTGAGCTTGTAGAGCGCGAGCCGCCTTTCGAAGTCACTTGCCAATTCGGCTGCGATGTCGAGAAAAAAACCGCTCTCGGGCGCCCTGGAGATCATGAAATCGAAAAGGATCTTGCCTTGCGGAGTCAGAAGGGCTGAAGGCTGGACATGACCTGGCTCCACGGCCTCGACATTGGCGGTGATCAGGTTTTGCAGGAAGTGTTCCGCTTCCACGCCATCGACACGGACGAGAACCCGGTCGGTGAGGTTGAGGGCTGGCACTGTGCGCACTCCGGTTTGAGGTTTGGGTTTCAGGTCTTGATGTGTTTGCACTACAGCGCCATGTCTCCGCAGAGACGGCCAAAAGACACTGTAACACTTTGATATCATACATGTACGATACCGTGCATGTACGCCGTCGCTCGGTTTGATCCAACTTGTCGCGACACACACTAGGTAGGCGGTCGCGGTCGCTCGGGCAAGAGGCAGCGTGGCGGCTGGCAGGTCTCCTGCCGTAAAGCGGTAGGTTCAATCGCCGGCCAGGAAGAAGCGCCAGGTTCCGTCGGCGGCTATGCCGATCCGGAAGAAATTGTAGGCGCCATAGGTCTTCATGTCCTCGACGTCGCCGGCGGTGACGAGGCGGAGCAGTTCCACCCGCTGGGGCGGGGTCAGATCATCGAGCGGAACCGCGGCAAAATAGGGCCAGATGTAGGACTCCTCCGGGCCGCCAGCATCGATCCTGACAAACCCCGCATTCAGCAGATCGATCAGGATTGCCAGGATCTCGAGACCTTCACCGTCGCCGGAAATCGACCTTAAGTAATCGATCGGGTCATTCTCGATCTCGCCGAACGCCAGTCTGGTGGCCGACGGCCCGCGACCGATCAAGGCGCGCAGCTTTTCCGGGTCCCCCGTCGCTGCTGCTTCAATGATCAGTTCACGCATGCGGCGGACTGGTTCGGGAAGCTCCGACAGGTCCCGCACCAGTTCGACCGACACCACTTCGGCCACGTCCTCGCCGGCGCTTTCGCCATCTGTTTCCGGTGCTGGGGTTTCGGCCGTCGAAGTGTCGGGTGCGGGCAGGGGCGCGCGAATGATCGGTCCGGGCGCGGGCAGGCCGCCATCCGGGCCGTCCAGCGGCCCTTCGAGCGGAGGCAACTGGGTCTCCTGAGCCGGATCTGAGCCGGTTTCTTCCCCGGCGGGCGGATCGACGGGTTTGAGTTCGCTGAGAGCCGCAGCGTCGCGCGGCGAAAGTGCGGCGGCAAGCATCAGGGAGAGCAGGCCGAAGCCAAGGATTTTTCGATAAACGGACTGGCGCACCTGAAGATCGCCCACCGGTCTTGCCCGCCTTCTGGTTCGTTGTCCCTGATCGCGTTGTTATTGGAGGACGCGTTCCGGCGAAAATTCACCCGCCAGTATGCGTTCGCGCAACGAATCGACCAGCGCTTCCGCCTGGTCCTCGCCAAGCGCGCGGACGGTTTCGCGGATCGCGGTGATCATGGCGGCGTCCGCGATGATTTCGGGTTCGATGCCGTCCGCCGTACTCTCGGCCCAGGCGTCATGTTGCAACTCAAGAGCCACCTGGAGCTTCTCCTGAACGATCAGCTCGTCAAGTTCCTCGGGCGTATGATGCGTTGAATGTGTCATGCGGACCAACTCTTACTTACCATGTCGTTAACACGTTAGCACGGTGCGACCGGTTTCGGCACGGGGGCACGGCGATATCGGTTAACAAATCCTCAATTTCCGTAGCGCGCAACAATTTCGGAGACAAGTGTTGCACCTTCGCGACGGTACCGCGTCTCCGCGAGGCGGGCTGCATCTGTGCAGGAGGTGTAAACCGCCGCGAAAGCACGGAACCCCCGGTTGTATCCGGCCGTCAAGGTTTCCCGTCGGCGGGCGTCATTCACGGTTTCGCTGTCGAGCAGCGCCTGCATGGTTTCCCGCCACGTTGTCTCGCCTTCGCCGTTGCACAGATTGCGCAGGTATTGAACCGAGCCGAGGATTTCCGCCAGCCGCAACAAGCGGTCCTCGTAGGGCGGCGGCTCCAGCGGCACCGCGGGCTCGACCTCTTCGTCCTGTGTCTGCGCGCGGGCGCCGTCGGTGAGGCTGCCTCCGACCCCAGCAGCCAGACCGAGAACAAGCGAGACGATGACAAGGGCTCTTAACATAGGCGCTCATTACACCAACAGGCGTGCAGATGAAATCCCGCCAAAGTCTCGCATTGATCAATCCAGGATATCGGCTTCGGGGAGAAAGGCGCGCACGACGAAGGCGAAGGTCAGTTCATGCGCAATATCCTCACCTTTGCGCATGACGGTGACGCTTCCGATCTGCCGGCCCTCGGCGATCGCCCTGTCGTCGAGCGCAGAGCGCACGCCCGGGACCCAGGTGACGACGGCGCCGTTCTTAAGTTCGATCCGTCCCTCGCGACGGACCCGGTCGAGGGAAATGACGACCGGCGGCGCTTCGGTTTCCCGGATCACGACGACATAGGAAAGCGGCAATATGCCCTCCGGCATCGGCCCCCGGTACAGAAACGGAACGCCCGATGTGTCGTATCCGGCATAGGGGTTTCGACCGTAGTCCCTCAGATCGGGATTGCCCGGTGTGAGCACCTGGCCATCGGGATGGCGATCGCGAAAATGTTTCCAGGCTTCGAGCCGTGAGGGAATGACCTCAAGCGTCATCCCGGTTCTTTCTCCGGCTATGGCCTCCCCGGTGAATTGCTGCCACCAGCTTTCGGTCTGCCGGTCGTACATCACGAGATCGGAGTTGCGCAGCTTGCCGGTGGTGCCGAAAGTCGTCTCGGATCCGTCGACCGTGCGGTCGAACACGATCGCCGCATTGCAAAGCGGGCAGTAGGTCACCGCGATGGCGCGGCCACCCAGAGTGTCATTGACGATCTCGTGCCATATCATCATGCGAAGCGGGTAGGCGCGGGCCTCGCCGCCGATCATGACCGACATCACCGGTTCCCTTTCGTCCAGCCCTGTCACGTCCTCCACCGGAACGAAGGATGGATCGTCTATGGGAGGGATGCCGTCACGTGGCGGGCCGCCGGAAATGATTGATGAGAAATCGACAGTGGAGCGGGAGAAATCGGTTTTCCAGCCTTCGGCTTTCCACCGGTCCGGCTCGGCGCTTGCGGCAATCGGCAACAGCATCGGCAGAAGGCAACAGAGCAAACCCAGCACAGGGCGTGCTCTGCGCAGGCGGCCAAGGACCATGATGTGCCGGATCAACGCGACCATCGTCGAAGTCTGCCCCGCTTTCCGCGAGGCCGCCAATCAAGGCCGGTCACGTTTGCTTGAATGTGCTCGTTCCAGCCCTTGTGCCCGGCCTGGCAGATCCGGGCGAAATCCGGCTTATCGCGCCCTGCGCGAACCGTGATCCGCGGCCAGCATGTCGATGCAGGTGAGCATGCTTTGAGGGGTGCGCAGCGAGCGGATCTCGTCGGGCGTGAACCAGGCCACCGCCTTGGCGTCGTCCAGGGCGCGGGCTTGCCCGCCCGGATCGTCGGCGCGGAAGACCGTAAGCAGGAAGTTCGAGCGGTTGGAGGCGGCCGGATCATCGGTGGTCAGATCGAAGGTGGCGAGCGGGTGCGGGTTGGAGGCCTTCAGCCCGGTTTCTTCCTCCAGTTCCCGAAGGGCCGCCTGCTCGAGCGTCTCGCCGGGATCGACCCTTCCTCCAGGGAACGCATAGAGGTCCTGCGCCGGCGGATTGGCGCGCAGCACGAGCAGGAACCTTCCGTCGCGTTCGAGCGCGACGGAGACCGCAAGCGCCAGGGCGCCGTTGCCGCCGGCCGCCGTTTCGTCGCTCATTGCTTGACCCTGCTTTCGTCCTCGGTCATGGGTAGGCAATGTGTGGACGTTTCTCGCTAACCGCAACCCCTGAAGAGGTTCAGGAACTGTTCGGTCTCGAAGAGATCGAGGGGTTCCCCCCACGCTACAACATCGCCCCGACCCAACCGATCCTCATCGTCGCCGGCGATCTCCGCCGCGCCGAAGGCGACAACCGGACAAACCGCCGTGCGCTTCTGGCGCGATGGGGCCTTCTGCCGGGCTGGGTCAAGGACCCTGACGATTTTCCGCTGCTCATCAATGCGCGTTCGGAAACAGCGGCCGAGAAGGCCTCGTTCCGTGCGGCGATGCGGCATCGCAGGATTCTGGTGGCGGCCTCGGGATTTTACGAATGGCATCGGCCGGGGAAGGGGTCCAAACAGAAATCCACGCCCTACTGGATCCGCCCGAGCGCGGGCGGCATCGTGGCCTTCGCCGGCCTGATGGAAACCTATGTCAGCGCCGATGGCACGGAAATCGACACCGCAGCGATCCTGACCGTGGGCCCGAATCGCGAGATTGCACCGATCCACGACCGGATGCCTGTCGTCATCAAACCGCAGGATTTCAGCCGCTGGCTCGACTGCCTCAATCAGGAGCCAAGGCACGTGGCCGAGCTCATGGCGCCCGCGCGTGACGGATACTTCGAGGCGATCCGGGTTTCCGACCTGGTCAACAAGGTTGCAAACACGGGGCCGGAGGTGCAGAAGCCGGATGCGGATCCAGAACCGGTGGCTGCCGCGGCGCCGGACGCAAAGAAGAGCACCAAGCACGCCGAGCCGCCGTCCGACCAGATGAAACTGTTTTAGGAAAAGTCACACAGATGCTGGCCCCCGCCATTGCCGGGCTGCTGCTCGGCGGCTCCCTGATTGTTGCCATCGGCGCGCAGAACGCCTTCATTCTGAGACAGGGGCTTTTGCGGCAGCACGTCTTCATCCTCTGTCTGATCTGCGCGCTTTCGGATGCGGTGTTGATCGGGCTCGGCGTGGCCGGGCTCGGCGCGATCATTTCAGGGTCCGAACGTCTGATCTCGGTCGTGACCCTTGGCGGTGCTGTTTTTCTGGCCTGCTACGCGGTGCTCGCGCTCAGACGGGCGATCGCCCCGTCCGTGCTGACCGCGGCGAAGACCGGCCCTTCGTCCCTGCGGTCGGCGGTGCTGACCTGCCTCGCCTTCACCTTTCTCAATCCGCATGTCTATCTCGACACCGTCCTGCTGGTGGGTGGCCTGAGCGGACGCTATGAGGGAACGGCGCGACTGGCATTCGCCATCGGCGCCATGTCTGCGTCCTTTCTGTGGTTTTTCGGGCTGGGCTATGGTGCGCGGGTGCTTGAGCCCCTGTTTGCGCGCCCGTCGGCCTGGCGCGTGCTCGACGGGCTGATCGCGCTGGTGATGGCGGCCCTCTCGATCTCGCTCGTTCACCGATTCCTGACCGGGTGAGGGCGCACGGAGCATCTTGACCGGGCCCCGGCAATCGGGGATAAGGCGACCATGAAAACGGCACACGGCGCACGCGCCATCTGCATTTGCGGCATCATTATTCGCTAGCGCATCGCTGGCTCGGCCGTTTTCGTCTTTTCACCACACAGGACAAACGACCCGGGCCGGGGCCGGCATCGGGGAGTTGACATGAGCGAACTCAAATTCTGGAACACGCTGACGCGGGCCAAGGAAGAGTTTCGGCCTATCGATAAGGACAATGTCCGCATGTATGTCTGCGGCCCGACGGTCTATGACTTTGCCCATATCGGCAATGCGCGGCCGGTCATCGTGTTCGACGTGCTCTACCGGCTGCTCCGGCATGTCTATGGCGAGGACCACGTCACCTATGTGCGCAACATCACCGACGTCGATGACAAGATCAACGCCCGGGCGCTGCGCGATTATCCAGATCTTCCCTTGAACGAGGCGATTGCGAAAGTCACGGAAAAGACCGCCGAACGCTTCCACAAGGATGCGGCGGCGCTCGGCTGCCTGACGCCCGATCACGAGCCGCGCGCCACAGCCCATATCGGCGGCATGGTCAGAATGATCCAGACGCTCATCGACAAGGGCAACGCCTATGTCACGTCGGGCCGCGAGGGCAGGGAGGTGTTGTTTGCGGTGGGGTCCATGCCGGATTACGGCAAGCTGTCGAACCGCAGGCTCGAGGACCAGCAGGCCGGCGCGCGTGTGGCCGTGGAGGACCACAAGCGCAACGCGGCCGATTTCGTACTCTGGAAGGAATCCGCAGCCGACGAGCCCGGCTGGGACGGCAGCTTCACCGAGAACGGAGAGACCGTCACCATCCATGGCCGCCCCGGCTGGCACATCGAATGCTCTGTGATGAGCGATGAGTTGCTTTGGCAGGAGCCCAAGCGAGCCGGAAAATTATCGGAAACGGCCTTGGCCGAACCGCACAAATTCGACATCCACGGCGGCGGTCTCGACCTGATCTTCCCGCACCACGAAAACGAGATTGCCCAGTCCTGTTGCGCCCATGGCAATGACCGGATGGCGAACCTCTGGATGCACAACGGCTTCCTGCAGGTCGAGGGCAGGAAGATGTCGAAGTCCGAGGGCAACTTCGTCACCATCGCCGAGCTTCTGGAAACCGAAAAATTCGGCGGCCGGAAATGGCCGGGCGAGGTGCTGCGGCTCGCGATGCTGATGACGCATTACCGCGAGCCGATCGATTTTTCGGTGAAGCGGTTGGAGGAGGCGGAGAATATACTCGGCAAGCTCCGCCGCCGGGCAGACGCTGCGGATGAGGCTGGCAGGCTTGAACCCGGCTTTGTGGCGGCGCTTGGCGACGACCTGAACTCCGGCGAGTTCATCCGGCTTCTCCAGGGTGTTTCGGGCTCTTCTCTTGTTGCTGCCGGTGATATTCTTGGTATCGATCTTCGACCCAAGCAGATTTCCGTCGATGTGGCGAAATTCGTGGCTGAGCGTTTGGAGCAGATAAAGGCCAAAAATTGGGCCGAGGCCGACCGGATCCGCGACGAACTGCTGGCGCAGGGTATCCAGCTCAAGGACGGCAAGGACCCCGAGACCGGCGAGCGGGTGACCACCTGGGAGGTCAGGCGGTGAGCGGCGGGTTTGGAGAAGACCCCTCCCCAACCCCTCCCCACAAGGGGGAGGGGCTCGGTCGCGTGTGCCTCGCGTCTACCAAAATATCCATCAGCACTGCGAAGAGCAGACTGGTGGATGGGATGGTGCGGCCTGGTAGCCCCTCCCCCTTGCGGGGAGGGGTTGGGGAGGGGACTTTTATTGCTGCTGGCTCGATCACGCGGGGATCATGATTCATGCCCCATTCCAACATCACGCCCGAGACCCGCGACCGTGCCCGAAAGCTTCGGACCGAGCTGACCAAAGCCGAGGCCAAAATGTGGAACCTGCTGCGCGATTTCCGCCCGCGCGGCGCGCGGTTCCGGCGGGAGACACCGATAGGACCCTATATCGCCGATTTCGCATGGCTGTCGAAGAAGGTTGTCGTTGAAGTGGATGGAGACAGCCACGAAACCGATCATGGCCGCGCCCACGATCGGGTGCGCGATGCATGGATGAAAAATCAAGGCTACACTGTCCTCAGGTTTGACAATTCGGACCTGATTGATGCTGAAGATCACGTTTTCCTTGAAATTGAAAGAGCCATCGGCAGGTATCTCAATGACCGCTGAACTCACAATGATGCTGGACCATGTCAGTCTCAGCGTTGCCGACATGGAGCAGGCAAAACGGTTCTACTCGGCCATTCTGGCAACGCTCGGGATGGAGATGGTGGGCGAGGTAACGGCCGCGCAATCCGGGTCGGTCGCCTATGCCGGCTTCGGCATCGGCCGGAAGGGGCAGCTCTGGATCGCCGAGGGCGGACCGCAGACGCCATCCGCCCACATCTGCTTCCGTGCGGCTTCGCGCCAGGCGGTGCGCGATTTCCACGCGGCGGGTCTGGCCAATGGCGGAAGTGACAACGGCCCGTCAGGCATTCGCGAGATCTATCATCCGGAATACTACGCCGCCTTTGTCAGGGATCCGGAGGCCCACAACATCGAGGCGGTAACCTTCGAGCCGGAGGACGGACAATGACTGCATTTCACACAGGCGGCTGCCAGTGCGGCGCCGTGCGGTACCGGGTCGAGGGCGACCTCGACTATCCGCATTTGTGTCACTGCCGGATGTGCCAGAAGGCAGCGGGCAACTATTTCATGCCGCTCGGGTTCGCGCCCGGCCGGGCGCTGACCGTCACACGCGGTGAACCGGGCTGGTTCCACTCGTCCGATCCGGTCAGGCGCGGCTTCTGCCGGGATTGCGGCACGCCGCTGTTCTTCGACACGCTGCAGTCGGACGGAATGGCGGTGACGCTTGGCAGCCTCGATCACCCTGAGGCCGTTCCGCCGGTCTCCAATGACGGGATAGAGACACGGGTCTCCTTCCACGCGCTTCTCGGCGGGCTTCCGGGCAAACAGGTCGACCGCGACGACCTTCCGGGCGGGCTTCAAAGCATCGCCTCCACCAATCACCAGCACCCGGATCATGACACCGAGATCTGGCCCGTGGAGAAAAGAATATGAGCGATGGGACACTTTCCGGCGGCTGCCAGTGCGGCGCGGTGCGGTTCCGGCTCAAAGGCCGGCCCGGTACGTCATCCGTGTGCTATTGCCGGATGTGCCAGAAGGCGTCCGCAAGTCATGCGCTGGCGCTGGTCTCGGTGGGCGATGCGGCTTTCGACTGGACGCGGGGGCAGCCCTCCTGGTTCCAGAGTTCGAACGCCGCGCGGCGCGGGTTCTGTTCGGCCTGCGGCACCCCGCTCGCCTATGATGCGCCTGACGGGCTGGCGCTCTCGGTGCTGGCGTTTGACAATCCGGACGCCGTGCCGCCGACGATCGCCTATGGCAATGAAGGCAAGAGGCCCTGGTGCGACGCCGTCCCGGGTCTGCCGGAACGTCACACGATGGAGGACGCGGACGCGGTCGCGTTTCTTCAAACGCTGGTTTCCAATCAGCATCCCGACCATGACACCGATACCTGGCCGGCGGAGGATCGCGCATGACCACGCGCAAGCCCGGCACGGAGATGCCGAAATGGCTGCTCTACGGGCTCATCGGCAAGGGCGTGCTGGTGGCGGCGGTGACCGTTGCTGTCGTCGTCCGGGTGAACTGGGGGTAAGAGAATGAGTGAATTGCGCACCTTGTATCCGGAAACCGAGCCCTTCGAGACCGGTTTTCTCGACACCGGCGACGGGCATTCTGTCTATTGGGAGCGGGTGGGGACCCGCGGCGGGAAGCCTGCGGTTTTTCTTCACGGCGGTCCGGGGGGCGGCTTCGGGCCCGTGCACCGGCGACTGTTCGATCCCGCATTGTATGATGTGATCCTGTTCGACCAGCGCGGTTGCGGACGCTCGACGCCCTTTGCCGAACTTGAGAACAACACCACGTGGCATCTGGTCGCCGACATCGAGCGCCTCAGGCAGATGGCGGGTTTCGAAAAGTGGCTGGTGTTCGGCGGTTCATGGGGATCGACGCTGGCGCTCTCCTATGCCGAGACCCATCCGGAGCGGGTGAGCGAACTGGTGCTGCGCGGCATCTATACGCTCACCAAGGCAGAACTTGACTGGTACTACCAGTTCGGCGTCTCGGAGATGTTTCCCGAAAAATGGGAACGGTTTCTCGCGCCGATTCCGGAAGACGAGCGGTCCAACCTGATGGCGGCTTACCGCAAGCGTCTCGTGGGCGATGACGCCGGGGCGCAGATCGAGGCGGCAAAGGCGTGGAGCAGCTGGGAAGGCGAGACCATCACGCTCATGCCCGAGCCTTCCACCAGCGACAAGTTTCACGAAGACCGGTTCGCGCTCGCCTTCGCCCGGATCGAAAACCACTACTTCGTGCATGGCGGCTGGCTCGAGGAGGGGCAACTGCTGCGCGACGCCGACAAGCTCGCCGACATCGACGGCGTGATCGTCCACGGTCGCTACGACATGCCGTGCCCGGCGCGCATCGCCTTGGAACTGAGCAAGGCATGGCCGCGGGCGGACTTCCACCTGATCGAAGGGGCTGGGCACGCATTTTCCGAGCCCGGCATTCTCGACCAACTCATCCGCGCAACCGACAAATTCGCGGGCAAGGCAGACGCATGACTGAAAAACAACGCCTCTATCTCTTCGACACCACGCTTCGCGACGGGCAGCAGACCCCGGGAATCGACTTCTCGGTCGAGGAGAAGATTTCCATCGCCCGGATGCTCGATGACTTCGGCTTCGATTATGTCGAGGGCGGTTATCCCGGCGCCAATCCGACCGACACGGCGTTCTTCTCCGAAAACCGCACGAACAATGCCTCGTTCGTGGCCTTCGGCATGACCAAGCGCGCCGGCGTTTCGGCGTCCAACGATCCGGGGCTCGCCGGCCTCATCCAGGCTGCGGGCGACGCCGTCTGCCTGGTCGCCAAGAGCTGGGACTACCACGTCCGGGTGGCGCTCGGCTGCACAAACGAAGAGAACCTTGAGTCGATCGCGGAGTCCGTGCGCGCCGTCGCCGATGCCGGCAAGGAGGCGATGGTCGATTGCGAGCATTTCTTCGACGGCTACAAGGCCAATCGCGATTACGCCGTCGCCTGCGCGAAAGCCGCGCACGAGGCAGGGGCGCGCTGGGTCGTGCTGTGCGACACCAATGGCGGTACCCAGCCTTCCGAAATCCGCGAGATCGTGTCGGCGCTGATTGAAGCCGGCATCCCCGGCGACCGGCTCGGCATCCATGCCCACAACGACACCGGGCAGGCGGTGGCCAACTCGCTGGCCGCGGTGGAGGCCGGGGTCCGCCAGATCCAGGGCACGCTCAACGGCATTGGCGAACGCTGCGGCAATGCCAACCTGGTCACGCTGGTCGCCACGCTGGCGCTCAAGCCGGTCTTCGCCGACAGGTTCGGGACCGGTATCGGCAAGGAGAAGCTTGAGGGATTGACACGGTTGAGCCATGCGTTCGACGAGTTGCTCAACCGGTCGCCGGCGGTTCAGTCGCCCTATGTGGGGGCATTCTCGTTTGCCACGAAAGCGGGCATCCACGCTTCCGCACTTCTCAAGGATCCGCAGACCTATGAACACGTGCCACCCGAAAGTGTCGGCAATTTCCGCAAGGTCATGGTGTCCGATCAGGGGGGCAAATCGAACTTCGTCAACGCGCTCAGGCAACGCGGTATCGAGGTGGCCCGCAACGATCCCAAGCTCGACCGTCTGATTGCGCTGGTCAAGGAGCGTGAGGCCACCGGCTATGCCTACGAGGGCGCGGATGCGAGCTTTGAACTTCTTGCGCTCAGAACGCTCGGGCGAGTGCCTGACTATTTCAAGGTCACCAGTTTCCGGGTGATGGTTGAGCGCCGGTTCGACGCCATGGGCAATCTGCGCACGGTCTCCGAGGCCGTGGTGAAGCTTGAGGTGGACGGGGTGGAAATGATGTCGGTGGCCGAGGGGCACGGGCCGGTCAACGCACTCGACATCGCGTTGAGAAAGGATCTCGGCGTCTACCAGTCGGAGATCACAGATCTTGAACTGGTCGACTACAAGGTGCGGATACTGAATGGCGGAACGGAGGCCGTGACCAGGGTTCTGATCGAATCGGGCGACGGAACCGGCGCGCGCTGGTGGACGGTGGGCGTGTCGGACAACATCATCGACGCCTCGTTCCAGGCGCTGATGGATTCGATCACCTTCAAGTTGATGAAGAACCGTGAACTGGCCGGCCGGGTGGCGGCGGAGTAGCGCGACTCATAAACGATTGTGATGAATTGATCGCTTCGTCGACGTTGCGCTGATATCGGGCGGCGGGTAACCGTTGTATTCATTGCCGGGCGGCGCGCGGAGCGGCGCCCGGTGATCGGAGTTCCCATGTCAAAGCCGCTTCCACTTCCCATCGACGAAGATACGCCGCGCGGCTTCGCCTTCGCGCTCGCCGCCTATCTTCTGTGGGGCTTTCTGCCGTTCTACATGAAGGCGGTGGCGCATATTCCCGCCGTCGAAGTGGTGGCGCACCGTGTGGTCTGGTCGGTGCCGATTGCGGGTCTCGTGCTGATCCTGCTCGGGCGGACGCGCGACATCTCGATTGCGCTGAGGACCCCGCGCACCCTCTTGATGGCCGCGGTGACGGCGGCGCTGATCACCGTCAACTGGAGCATCTATGTCTGGTCGATCGGGGCGGGACGCGCGCTTGAGACGGCTCTGGGATACTACATCAATCCGCTGTTCTCGATCTTCCTCGGCGCGGTCCTGCTCAAGGAAAGTCTTGACGGACGGCAGAAAGTCGCCATCGGGCTGGCGATTGTCGCGGTGGCGCTGCTGGCCTGGGAATCGGGCGGTGTCCCCTGGGTGTCAGTCGGCCTGGCGCTGAGCTGGGGTTTCTATGCCTTTTTCAAGAAGTCGCTTCCGGTCGGCCCCAATCAGGGCTTCTTTCTTGAAGTGATGATGCTCACTCCGCCGGCGATCGCCTTCATCATCTACACCGAAACATCCGGCGCCGGCCATTTCGGGGACACCGGCATTGGCGACGTGCTGCTGCTGTTGGGCTGCGGTGTCGTAACAGCGGTCCCGCTGATGATTTATGCGAATGGAGCCAAGCTCCTCAGGCTGTCGACCATCGGGATCATGCAATACATCGCGCCGACGATGATATTCGTCATCGCGGTGTTCATCTTCCGGGAGCCTTTCGGGCCCTACAAGCTGGTCGCCTTCATGCTGATCTGGACAGCGCTTGCGGTCTACAGCTCGTCGCTGCTTCGCAGCCGCAAGGCCCGCAAGGCGGCGGTGCTGCTCGAGCCTGGTCAAACCCCGAGCCACTGAAGTCTGCCGCGGTTCGCAGCGCGGGGTTGCCGCATTGACCGGTCATACGGGGAGACGCTGTCAGAGCTTTGCGATGACGCCGGGTTCGCCGCCATGTTCGCCGGTGTCGGCCACACGCGTCAGAATTGCGGGGATGATGTCCTCGACATGATCGATCACCATGGGGCGCACCAGATGGGCGGTGTGGATGAATCCTTCGCCGGTCATGTAGGTCAGAAGCGCGTTGAGCGGGTTCCAGAAACCCGCAACATTGGCAAAGACCATCGGCTTGGTGTGCCGCCCGAGCTGTGCCCAGGTCATGATCTCGATGATTTCCTCAAGGGTGCCGATGCCGCCGGGAAGCGTGACGAAGGCGTCCGCACGCTCGAACATCATGTGCTTGCGTTCATGCATGTCATTGGTGACGTGCAGTTCGCTGAGCTTCCCCAACGACTGGCGGGAGGCTTCCTTGTCCATCAGGAATTCGGGGATGATCCCGATTGTCTTTCCCCCCGATTCGAGGACGGCGTCCGCCACCGCTCCCATGATCCCCTTGGTGCCGCCGCCATAGACCAGGTCAATGCCGCTTTCGGCCATCGCGTGCCCGAGGATCCGCGCCGATTCACGATATGCGGGATCGCGGCCCGGCTGGGAGCCGCAATAGACGCAGATGGAGCGTATCGGGTTTGTCTTGATGTCCATGTGGCGACCAGACATGACCGCCGCCAAGGGGTCAAGTCCGGGTCTGGAGCGAACCGCGCTTTTTCTTGTGCCGGATATGCAAAGCAGATAGGTTTTCGCCAACATGACGGGGGATTCCCTGATCTACGGAGCAGAATGACATGAAAACGAATGCCGGGCTGATGGCCTTTCTGGGAGTGATTTTCACCATCGCGGTAGGAGCATTCTTTATCGTGCCCCAACTCAAGGAGCGCGATACGGTCAGCGTCAGCGAGCGCGTCTCGGAGACAGGCTCCGGATCCGGCCCGGAGACGGGAATCGAGACCGGTATCGGGACCGGAGCCGGCGACGCCGCGGAGGCTCCGGCTGCCTCGGTCGCGGACGAGGCCCCGGCATCCCAATCAGCCGAAACAACCGACGGCGAATCCGACGAGCCGGTCGACGTGGCCAGTCTCGATCAGCCGACGGTCCGGCCGAGCTTCGATATCCTGCGTGTCGAACCTGACGGGTCCACGGTTATTGCCGGCAAGGCGACTCCGAACACCAGGCTGAGCATCATGAACGGGGAGACAGAGATCGCATCGGCATCGGTGGGTCCCAGCGGGGACTTCGCCGCCATCCTCGACACGCCGCTCGAGCCCGGCGATTACCAGCTCACGCTGCGCACGTCCGGCGATGACGGCAACGTCAGCGAATCCGAAGAGGTCGCGATCGTCTCTGTCCCCGAAAATGCCGAGGGCGAACTTCTGGCCATGGTGACCACGCCCGGAAAGGCGAGCCGGATCATTGCGCAACCGGCAGCGCCCGAGACGGACGGGAACGAGGCCGATGGCGGAACGACAATGTCGGATGCGTCCGGGGCTGCAGCCGATGGTTCCGGGGATGACAGCGCCGTCGAGACGGCGGCCGCGACCGATGGGTCGGAAGCGGAAACCGCTGCCTCGGGCAATACCGGGACCGGCGGCGAACCGGCCGGGGAACCTTCCGAGGATGTGGAGACGGGTCCGGCTTCCGGCGCGGTCGCGGATGCACGCATCGAAACGCCTGAACTGCCGGAGATGTCGTCCCTGCTGACCACCACGGCTCCCGGTGTCGATACGGAGACCGATACGGCGGGCGCTTCGAATGCGTCGGGCGATGCCACTGATCGGACACCCGCCGGCGGCGGTCAGGCTGAAACGGCCGCGGCAACTGGGACCGGCCCGTCGACGGGAGACGCAGCAACAGAGAGTGCGGTCTCGGAGGGCTTGGCGGAAGGCGAACCCGCGTCGGATAACGGCCAGACCGAAGTCGCGGCCCTCACTCCGGACGCCGACAGTGCGGACGCGCCCCGGCTGCCGGACAACGCCACCGTTCGCGTCGATGCGGTTGAAATCGAGGGCGGACGGATCTTTATCGCCGGCTCGGCGCCGGCGGGTTATCCGGTCACCGTTTCGGCGGATGGCGCGGTGATCGGCACCGAAACGGCCGATGCGAGCGGCAGATTTATTGTAGAGGCAGAAGTCGATCTGTCGGTCGGGGATCATATCATCAATGCCGACCTCATGGATCCGGACAGCGGGTCCATCCTGTTGCGTGCCACCGTGCCGTTCAACCGGCCAGAGGGGCAGGCCCTGGCGGCAGTCGCGCCGGCACAGTCGGCTGCCGATGCGAAGACATCACGCGTGACAGGTGAGGGCGCCGCGTCGGAACCCGGGTCCGAGACGGCGTCTCAAGACGATGTCACGGATGACGGCGTTGCCGACACGGAGGCCGCCTCCGCAGACGCCGGATCATCCGCTGCAGGCTCCGCAGCGCCGATGACCGGCAATGGCGATCCTTCCGGCGAGGCGCTGGTTCTTCCCGATATCGCCAGCCTTTCGCAGATGCGCGAAGATGCGTTCGAAGCGCTTTCTGTGCTTGAGCAAATGGTTTCCAACGAGGCGGACAGGGACGCTGCAGCAGTGGCCGAGGCCCGCAAGGAAGCCATCGCCAGGCTCAAGGCGGCGTCTTCGGCCGATCTGGCCGCCGACGCCGAGGCGAATTCGCGCGAGATCGCAAGATCAATGCGGCTCCAGGCCCGGTCGGCGCTGGCCGCACTGGAACCCGCCGGCGAGGAGGACCGGTCCGCGGCCCTGTCGACTGCTGCACAGGGTGATATGGAGAACCTTCGCGAAATGCTGCGCGAGGCCAGGTCCGCGCTGTCGCAGCCGGCGGGCGAATTGCTTGCAGAGGCAGATCAGGATGGAACTTCCGGCGCTGAAACCTCAGCGGAGCCGCGGACGATCGTCCAGGAGCCGCTGGCGTCTGCGCCCGGCGCGGTGATCATACGTCGCGGTGACACGCTGTGGCAGATCTCTCGGCGGACCTACGGTCAGGGCGTCCGGTACACCACGATCTATCTCGCCAACCGGTCGCAGATCGAGAATCCCGACCGGATCCAGCCGGGACAGGTGTTTTCGGTGCCTGTCGCACCTTTGGAGAATGCCGAGGAGCTGCATCGCAAGCGGGTCCTGGGAGACTGAGCGGCGCCCGTACGGGCGCTTGGTTCGCATTCAGTACGTTCCAGTTTCCGAACTGGTCTGCTGTGTGCCCGGGCCGCATGCGCGTACCGAGCAAAGCAAACCCGCTCAATCCGTCTGACTTGTGTCCGCCGTGCGTGACCGAACCGCCATTCATCCGGCTACGGATGCCAACTCGGTTGACGAGGGACGGTTCATCGTATATCGGCGATAAACGATGAAACAACTGTGCTCCCATTCTGAAACCCGCGACGCGCAGGTGGCGCGGAAACTCGCGGCGCTGGCCCATCCCGTCAGGCTTCGGCTGCTCAGGCACATCGGGTCGGCCCGCAGTTGTTGCGTCAAGGAGATGGTCTCCCGGGTCGGCATGGCGCAATCGACCGTCTCCCAGCACCTGAAAGTGCTCGTGGATGCCGGTCTTGTCGACTACCGGGCGGAGCGGCCCCGGTCCTGCTACAGGATCAATACGGATGCGCTGGGCGAACTCGCCGGTGAGATCGGCCAGACCATTCACGGTTGCTGTGGCAGGGGCCCGGAAGGACACGCCTCCGAAAACCCGTCTTCTCCGACGACGGATACGCATACGCCGGATGGCGTGAACAAGGACATTTGATTTGGCTTCCAAGACCGTCTCTGCCGAACAGGGCAACCCCTTCGGTACGATCAAGAACCTGTGGCCCTACATGTGGCCGTCGGACCGGCCCGACCTGAAGCGCCGGGTTGTGTGGGCGACCCTGTTTCTGCTGTTGTCAAAAGTGGTTTTGATCACGGTTCCCTATTTCTTCAAATGGGCCACGGATGCGCTCAACGGCGAATTGGCGGTTCCGGGCTGGCTCCCGGTGGCGCTTGCCACGCCAGTGATGCTCGTCGTCGCCTACAATGTGGTGCGCCTGGTCCAGTGGGGCTTCAACCAGTTGCGCGATGCGCTGTTCGCAAGGGTCGGGCAGCATGCGGTCAGGCAGTTGGCTTACAGGACTTTCGTGCACATGCACGAATTGTCGCTACGCTTCCATCTCGAGCGAAGGACCGGCGGGCTGTCACGGATCATCGAGCGCGGCACCAAGGGCATCGAGATCATTGTCCGTTTCACCATTCTCAATACGGTCCCTACGCTGATTGAATTTGCCCTGACCGCCGTCATCTTCGGCTTTGCCTATGGCTGGACCTACGTGGCGGTGACGGCAATCACCGTGTGGTTCTACATCTGGTTCACCGTGCGGGCTTCGGACTGGCGCATCGCCATTCGCCGGGCGATGAACGATTCCGACACCGACGCCAACACCAAGGCGGTGGACTCGCTGCTCAATTTCGAGACGGTCAAGTATTTCGGCAACGAAGACATGGAGTCCCGCCGTTTCGATTCATCCATGGCCGGCTACGAGCGTTCAGCCACCCAGGTCTGGACCTCGCTCGGCTGGCTCAACATGGGTCAGGGTGTCATTTTCGGCATCGGCATGATGGTGATGATGGTCATGTCGGCCCTGGCCGTTCAGCGCGGCGATCAGACGATCGGCGACTTTGTCTTCATCAATGCGATGCTGATGCAATTGGCGGTGCCGCTGAACTTTATCGGCTTTGTCTACAGAGAGATCCGGCAGGGGCTTGCCGACATCGAGCAGATGTTCGAACTGCTGGATGTCGAGCCCGAGGTCAAGGATGCGCCGAATGCCGCTTCACTCGATGTCAGCAGCGGGACCATCCGGTTCGACGATGTAAGCTTCAGCTACGATCCGGCCAGACCGATCCTCAAGGGCATCTCGTTCGAGGTTCCGGCGGGCAAGACCATCGCCATCGTCGGGCCGTCGGGCGCCGGGAAATCCACGATCTCCCGGCTCCTGTACCGGTTCTACGACATTCAGTCGGGCAGCATCTCGATCGATGGCCAGGATGTCTCCCAGGTCACGCAAAAGAGCCTGCGCGCCGCCATCGGCATGGTTCCGCAGGATACGGTGCTGTTCAACGACACGATTGCCTACAACATTCGCTATGGCCGGGTCGGGGCGGGTGAGGAGGAGGTCCGCAAGGCTGCGGAACTGGCGCAGATCAGCGGTTTCATCGAGAGCCTTCCGGAAGGGTTCGATTCGATGGTCGGCGAGCGCGGGTTGAAACTTTCGGGCGGCGAGAAGCAACGTGTTGCCATTGCCCGCACCATTCTCAAGGCGCCGCCAATCCTGATCCTGGACGAGGCGACATCGGCGCTCGACACAGCGACCGAGCAGGAAATCCAGGCGGCGCTTGATTTCGTCTCGAAGGGACGAACCACACTGGTCATCGCCCACAGGCTTTCAACGGTGGTGAGCGCAGACGAGATCATCGTACTCAAGGACGGGGTGATCGCTGAACGCGGCCGGCACGGCGAGCTTCTGGCTCAGAAGGGACTCTATGCCTCGATGTGGGATCGGCAGCGCGAGGCCACCGAGGCGGAGGAACAGCTCAAGCGCATGCGCGAAGCGGATGAATTCGGCATATTCGACCGGCGGCGTGTCACCGATCCGGACGGCGCCTGACGCGCCATTCCGCCGGATTGTTGCACTTTTCGGCTCAAAGTGTTTTCGCTGGTGGTGAAATTGCGCTAGGCACTGCCAACATGAAGGGCATTGCTCTCACACATATCAAGGATTCCAATCATGAGTATCATTGACAGCGTTCGCAATGCGCTGGTTCCCGTCCACCGTGAGGGCTACCGGTTTGTGGCCATCTTTTTCGGTGTTTCGGTTCTGCTGGGGCTGATCGCCGAACCACTCTTCTGGATCGGTATGGCGCTGACCGCCTGGTGCGCCTATTTCTTTCGCGATCCGGAACGGGTGACGCCTCTTGACGAAGATGTCGTGGTCAGCCCGGCCGATGGGCGGGTCTCGTCCGTGGTGCGAATGCGGCCGCCCGAAGAGCTCGGGCTCGGCAGCGACGAGATGCTGCGTATCTCGGTGTTCATGAACGTATTCAATTGTCACGTGAACCGTTCACCGGCAGCCGGCCGGATCATGCGCAAGGTCTACTCGAAGGGTTCTTTCCTGAATGCCGAGCTGGACAAGGCCAGCAGCGAAAACGAGCGCAGCGGAATTGTGATCGAGACTGAACGACATGGCGAGATCGGGGTTGTCCAGATAGCCGGCCTGGTGGCGCGCAGAATCCTCTGCTGGTCTGAGGAAGGCGAAATACTCGATGCCGGCGAACGCTTCGGCCTTATCCGCTTCGGCTCCAGGCTCGATGTCTTCCTGCCTGCCGGCGCGCGTTCCCTTGTCAGCGTCGGTCAGACAGCGATTGCCGGTGAAACCATGCTGGCAGAGTTCGGTTCCGCCAAGGGGCCTGTGGTCAGCCGCCGCGATTAAGCCCGGCTGACGGAGGAAAGGATCTCGACGATGCAGACGCCGTTTCCACCCTACGACGAACCGGAAGCCGACCGGAGCGGCCGTGGACCCAGGCTGCGCGAAATCCCGTTCCGGATGCTGGTCCCCAACCTGATCACCGTGCTTGCCATCTGTGCGGGGCTGACCGGCATCCGTCTGGCGTTCGAGAATCGCTTCGAACTGGCGGTCGCCATGGTTCTGATCGCCGCGTTCCTTGACGGAATCGACGGGCGGGTGGCCCGCGTTCTCAAAGCCCAGTCGAAATTCGGCGCGCAGATGGATTCGCTTGCCGACATCGTCAATTTTGGCGTGGCGCCGGCGCTGGTGCTGTACGTCTTCATACTCGATCAGGCGCGTTCCTTCGGATGGATCGCGGCAATCGTCTATGCCATTGCGGCAGCCCTTCGGCTTGCGCGGTTCAACGTGATCTCGGAGCGCGGCGTCAAGCCGGTCTGGGAAAGCTACTATTTCGTCGGCGTTCCCGCCCCGGCGGGGGCGCTGCTCGTGCTGCTTCCGATCTATTTCGGCTTTCTCGGTTTGCCGATTGACCGGACCACAGGATTTCTTGCTGCCGCCTACACGATGTTTATCGGGTTTCTGCTGGTCAGCCGCGTTCCTGTCTATTCGGGCAAGGGCTCCGGCGGCGGAGTGCGCCGCGACCTTGTGATGCCGTTCATCCTCATGGCGGTCGTCTATGTGTCGCTGTTGATGAGTTTCACCTGGGAAACACTGACGCTGACGGCGATCGGCTATCTGATTTCATTGCCGTTCGGGGCGAGGGCCTGGTCCAGGAAATACGGTGCGTCTGCACCCAAGGCGCAGGCCGAACCAGCCGACACCCGTCAGGACAGTACGGACGACGGCGGACAGGACAAACCCGGCGGATCTTCCTGACTGCAACTCAGTCCGAAGCGCCGGTCTTGCGTCCGGCGCGGTGGCTGCTGACCCATTCGTCGGCAATCTTCTGCGCGCTCACATAGTCGGTCTTGCCAGAACCGAGAACGGGTATCTCCGGCACGTTGACGATCTCGCCCGGCACCATGAGTTCGGTTGCGCCGAACCGGCGGGAATATTCCCGCAACTCCTCCCGGAGCGCGGGCATTTTGGTGGTCACAAGCACGATGCGCTCGCCCTTGCGGCTGTCCTCGACGGCGACGGCCGCATGAATGTCCTCCGGCCAAAGGTTTTGAACCATCATCTCGACGGCGCCGAGCGAGACCATTTCGCCGGCGATTTTGGCGAAGCGCTTTGCCCGGCCGCGAATGGCGATGAAACCGTCCTCATCGACCGTGACGATGTCGCCGGAATCGTGCCACCCATCCGCCAGCGGCTTGAGCACCCCCGGCTCGCCGGCGAGCATGTAGCCCAGCATCACGTTCGGACCGGTGACGAAAAGGCGGCCCCCTTCATCAATTCCCTCGACAGGCTCCAGGCGCAGAGCCATGGCCGGCAGCAGGCGGCCGACAGTTCCGTCCCTTGAATGGCTGGCGGAATTGACGGCCGCCACCGGTGCTGCCTCGGTCATCCCGAAACCTTCCAGAATGCGCGCGCCGAAACGCTCGGCATAGATCCGCCTGGTTTCCGCGCGCACGGCTTCCGCGCCCGCCACGATCAGCCTTAGGCTTGCAAAATCCGTCTCCTTGGCGGTGCGCGCATAGCCGGCGAGAAAGGTGTCGGTGCCGAACATGATCGATGGCCGGACTTCGCGCGCAACGGCGGGAATGATCCTGTAGTGCAGCGGGGAGGGGTAGAAGAACAGCCGGACACCGTAAAGCAGCGGGAGGATCGCGCCGCCGGTCAGGCCGAAGGAATGGAACACCGGAAGGACGTTGAACAGCCTGTCGCGCACAGAAATATCGATACGGGCCTCGGCCTGTGCCGCGTTGGCGTGGATGTTGCGGTGGGAGAGAACGACCCCCTTGGGCGCGCCTTCTGACCCCGATGTGAAGAGGATGACTGCCGGATCGCGAGGTTCGGTGCGGCTGAGCGGACGCCGCCAGTTGATGAAGGCGAGCACCTTTTCCACAGGCCCGATGTTTTCTCGCAGGTCCTCGAGCCAGACGATGGAGACGCCAGCCTTTTCAATTGCCGAGACCACGGTTTCCAGTCCCGCCTTCTCGATAAAGGCGCGGCTGGCGAGCACCGTGCGCACCTTCGCGGTGGCAAGCGCGGAGACGATCGCTGCCGGGCCCGCGGTGTAGTTGAGCATCGCCGCCACGCGTCCGGCGGACTGGATCGCCAGCAGCGTCACGATCACCGCATTGGCATTGGGAAGCAGGACGCCGAGCGCTTCTCCGGGTTCGCTCATGCCGGCAAATCGCCTGCCAAGCGCACGGGCGCCGACGAAGATGCGCTTGTAGGTGAGCTTGCCGCCGAGGGCGTCCTCGAGCACGGGACCGGCGCTGCCATACTGGTCCGCCGCGTCACGAAACGCTGAAAACAGGGTCCGTTCGAGATCGTTGCTGTTAAACCGCGCCTCGGCGAGGAGGTCGTGGATCCGGTCGCGATCCTGTGGATCGGTTGCGCCGTTGGCGGGCTTGGCGGGGTTGGCCGGATCAAGTGTGCCCGAGCATCCGAGCCTGAGTTTGGGCAACAGCCGTCTCGGCGCCTCCGTGCTGGGGCGGGCCGACCAGATCGAATGAACGGAACCGCGCACATGCCAGGCCCTGATCAAGGCCCCGTGTTTGCGGGCAGCTTCCGCAAGGCGCGCATAGCGTTCAAGGGTTTCCGGTTGAGGCTCGATATCGGCTGGTACCGGAACCGTGACTGACATTCCGTCTGCCAGCGCCTTTTCAAGCCGGTCGGTGGCATCGAGATCGGCAGTGCTGCCCCACATCCTGAACGCGAACAGGCTTGCGGACTTGCGGTCGGCGGGGGTGAGAAGATGCAGGCACCTGCGGTCGAGCAGACTCCAAAGTACCGCGACATCGAGGCCCGATTGCCGGGCGTAGATATGGATGACCGCGCCAGTCGGAGTAGCTCCGTCCCCGTCCACGATTTCGGCAGGAAGTTCCAGCCGGAACAGAGCCCCGAGCTTGAGCAATGCCAGGCCCTGCGGCCACGATATCCCGCGGTGAGCGGCCACGCGGTAACCGGCGAACAGGAAAGCCGCCAGCGCAAATACAACCAGTGTCGCCACCAGGTCGGTCATGAAGCCTCCTCACCGTTGATGCCGGAGGAACGGGCGGGCCGTTCTCTCCGGGTCTCCCGGCATGAAGCCTAAGGCGCTTTGCAAGAGGAGGGAAGGGGGCCCGGACTCCGGTTTCCGGGATTACTCGGGCAGGCGGTAGTCGTAAAAACGGCCTTCTGCCGCGCGGTAGAGCCGGCCGGTTTCAAGGCAATCCGGCAGGCAGAGCGGCACGATCTTCTCCGCGACTTCGGAAGGATGCGGCAGGGTGTCGGGGTTTTCGCCGGGCATGGCCTGGGCGCGCATTGCCGTGCGGGTGGCGCCGGGGTCGAAGGAATTGATGTTGAGCGCGGTTTTCCCGGTCTCCTGCGCCCAGACCCGGGCCAGGGTTTCCACTGCGGCCTTGGAGGCGGCGTACGGTCCCCAGAAAGCGCGCGCGGAATGGGCGACACCGGACGATATGATCACCGCACGGCCGGCTTCGGATTTGAGAAGCAGCGGCTCGACCGAGCGGATGACCCGCCAGGTGGCCGTGACATTGATCGCCATCACCTTGTCGAACACCTTGGCTTCGACATGACCGACGGGTGAGATCGTTCCCAGAACCGCGGCATTCGCGATCAGAATGTCGAGCTTGCCCCAGCGTTCGTTGATGGCGCCGCCCAGGCGATCGATGGCGGGCATGTCGGTCAGGTCCATGGGAACCAGGGTCGCGCTTCCACCCGACGCCTGGATCTCGTCATCGAGTTCCTCAAGCCCGCCGGTCGTGCGGGCCACGGCGATCACATGCGCACCCTGTCTGGCGAGCGCGAGCGCGGTCCAGTAGCCAATGCCGCGGGAAGCGCCGGTCACGAGCGCTGTGCGTCCTTCAAGAGATGCCATGCTGAGACTTATCCGTTGTTGGCCAGCAGCGAGAGGCTGCGGACATTGTCGAGATCTTCCTGATCGGTCAGGACTGTCGGGTAATCGCCGGTAAAGCAGGCGTCGCAGAACTGCGGGCACTCGGCATTGCGTCCGGGCTCGCGCACGGCGCGGTAAAGCCCGTCTATCGAAACAAAGCCGAGGCTGTCGACCCGGATGAAATCCGCCATCGCGTCAACCGACATGCGTGAAGCGAGAAGCTGGGACTTTTCCGGAGTGTCGACGCCGTAAAAGCACGAGGACATCGTTGGCGGCGATGCGACTCGCATGTGCACCTCGCGCGCGCCTGCTTCGCGAACGAGCTGGACGATCTTCTGGCTTGTGGTGCCGCGCACGATGGAATCATCGACCAGAACGACGCGCTTGCCCTCGATCATCTTCTTGTTCGGATTGAGCTTGAGTTTCACGCCCATGTGCCGGATCGAGGAAGAGGGGGCAATGAAGGTCCGGCCGACATAGTGGTTGCGGATGATGCCCAGTTCGAAAGGCAGATTGGCCTGCTGCGCGAAGCCGATGGCTGCGGGGGTGCCCGAATCGGGAACCGGAATGATCACGTCCGCATCGACCGGGCATTCCTTGGCAAGCTCCTCGCCGATGCGCTTGCGTGCATCATAGACGTTGCGGTTCTCGATGGTCGAATCCGGCCGGGCGAAGTAGACATATTCGAAAATGCACAGCCGCGGGGACTGCTTCTCGAACGGGAAATGGCTCTCGATCCCCTTGCCGGTGATCACTACCACTTCTCCGGGCTGCACATCGCGGACGAACCGTGCGCCGATGATATCGAGGGCGCAGGTCTCCGAAGCCAGGATATAGGCCCCGTCGAGATCGCCGATGCACAACGGTCGGATGCCGAGCGGGTCGCGCGCGCCGATCATCTTCTTTTCCGACAGCCCCACCAGCGAATAGGCGCCCTCAAGCCGGCTGATCGCGTCGATGAACTTGGGAACGATCCGCGTCTTCTCGCTGACCGCGATCAGGTGCAGGATGGTCTCGGTGTCGGATGTCGACGAAAAGATCGATCCGCGCTTTTGCAGTTCGCGCTGGACGGTGAGCGCATTCGTGATATTGCCGTTATGGGCTATGGCGAAACCACCGCCTGCGAATTCGGCGAAAAACGGCTGCACGTTGCGCAGGCCTTCGCCGCCCGTCGTCGAGTAGCGGGTGTGGCCGATGGCGCGGTCGCCGGGCAGCCGGTCCATGACCGAGCGCTTGGTGAAGGTGTCGCCGATCAGGCCGACATGGCGTTCGACAGAGAACTGGTTGCCGTTGAACGACACGATGCCGGCGGCCTCCTGGCCGCGGTGCTGGAGCGCGTGAAGCCCGAGGGTGACCACAGCCGCGGCGTCCGGCTTGCCGAATATCCCGAAGACGCCGCATTCGTCATGAAAGCAGTCTGCCTCGCCTTCGGAAGGCGCCAGGTCATGCTGGGGGCTCTCGGCGGCCATATCGCAGCCGTCCGCGGCGCCCGGATCGTCTTGCTGCGCGGCGGGGGAACCAGAATCAGGTGATCCAGTGTCAGTCATGTCGTCGGACCTTTTCCAACAGGCCGGCCGGACCAACCGGTCGGCAAACCGTCAACCGCTGGTCGCGGGAGCCTCATCGGCAACCGGTTCATCCGAGGTGCCGCCACGCAGGCGCTCCAGGATGGTTGCGTCGGCGTCGTCGGGCAACATGTTGACCAGGCGCGCGCCAAGCGAATCGAGCATTGGTTTGGACTTTGCCGTCGCAACCCATTCCGGCTGCTTGGGCGCCGCCACAAGCCAATTGAAAAACAGCATTGCGACGACCACCAGAAGCACGCCGCGGGCTGCGCCGAACACGAAACCCAGTGTCCGGTCGAGGGCGCCGATACGGCTGTCGATGATGAAGTCGGCAATGCGCATGGTGATGTAGGACACGACGATCAGCGCGATGATGAAGATCACGGCCGCCGAGCCGATCATGGCGATCTTCTCCGACGAGGTATATTGCAGCGCGAACGGGGTGAGAAAACCGTAAAGGAGATAGGCCGCCGCCGCCGCAGCGATCCATGATGCGACCGCCAGAACCTCGCGCGAGAACCCGCGCACCATGGCCAGGACGGCCGAAAACAGCGTTATGGCAAGCAGGATGCCGTCAAGAAGGGTAATGGGCATTGAGTCGCGTTCCGTTCGGGCTCCGCCCCCGATCGCCGCTTAAGGCTCCCGGATGGGCCGAAATGAGTTTAGTCCTCGTCACCTTCGGTCAGACTGGCGACCTTGGATCCGGCGATGCGGGCCACCAGATCCGGAAGACCTTCGATCTGCGCAAGTCCCGCACCACGGTTGGAGGGCAGGTCCGCCGAGCCCGATGGCAACATCGCGCTGGCAAATCCCAGCTTCTCGGCCTCCTTGAGCCGCAAAGCGGTTTGCGCAACCGGTCGGATGGCCCCCGACAGGCTGACTTCGCCGAAATAGACGCAATCGGCGGGAAGGGCAAGCCCGGCAAGCGAGGAAACAAGGGCTGCCGCGACTGCCAGATCGGCGGCCGGTTCCGCGATCCGGTAGCCGCCGGCGATGTTCAGGTAGACGTCGTGGCTGCCAAGCCGCACGCCGCAATGGGCTTCCAGCACCGCGATGATCATCGAAAGCCGCGCGGAATCCCAGCCGACAACGGCCCGGCGCGGGGTTCCGAGGCTTGAGGGCGCCACCAGAGCCTGAACTTCCACAAGCACGGGCCTCGTGCCTTCGATTCCCGCAAACACCGCCGCGCCCGGGGCCTTTGCATTGCGCTCGCCGAGAAACAGTTCCGACGGATTGGCCACTTCGCGCAAGCCCTTGTCGGACATTTCGAACACGCCGATCTCGTCGGTGGCGCCGAAGCGGTTCTTGACCGTGCGCAGGATGCGGTAATGGTGCCCGCGGTCGCCCTCGAAATAGAGCACGGCATCGACCATGTGTTCGACCACGCGCGGGCCGGCGATCTGGCCGTCCTTGGTGACATGGCCGACCAGGACCATGGCGGCGCCGGTCTGCTTTGCAAACCGCACCATGGCGTGGACGCCGGTCCTCACCTGGGTCACAGTGCCCGGGGCGGATCCGGCGAGATCGCTCCACAGGGTCTGGATCGAATCAATAATGACGAAATCCGGCCGCTTGCCATCGGCGAGCGTCGCCAGAATGTCCTCGACATTGGTTTCCGCCGCCAGCAGCACGCCGGTATCGGCTGCATCGAGGCGTTGCGCACGGAGGCGAACCTGCGCCACGGCCTCTTCCCCGGACACGTAGATCACGCGATGTCCCTGTCCCGCCAGGGCGGCGGCGGCCTGCATGAGCAGGGTCGACTTGCCGATTCCCGGATCTCCGCCGACCAGAACGGCCGACCCGCGAACGAAGCCGCCACCGGTGACACGGTCGAGCTCGCTGATCCGGGTTGGAATTCTGGGAGCTTCCTCGATCTCGCCGGACAGGCTTGCGAGCGCTACCGCACGGCCCTTGCGCGCCGCGGTTCCCGGCCCGCCGCCGACGCCGGAGGATGGATCGTCCTCCACGATGGTGTTCCATTCGCCACAGCCATCGCATTTTCCGGCCCAGCGTGCGTGAACCGTGCCACAGGCCTGGCAGACGAATTGGGTGCGTGATTTGGCCAAGGGGTCTTCCTTTTCTTCTCAGGCCGGTTTGTCAGGAACGCACCGTTTTGTCCACTGTTTGTTCCGTTCTGCCGCAATCGGCTTTCAGCACGTCAGCCGTGATGGCTTCGCGCGGCCCGCTTTCCGAGCGAGGTCAGCAGTTCGTAGCTGATGGTGCCCGCCGCATCGGCGGCCTCGTTCAAGTGAATGGTGGGGCCCAGGACTTCGATCCAGTCGCCGGCGCTGACCGAGCCTTCCGGAATATCGGTCACATCGAACATGCTCAGGTCCATGGTGATCTTGCCGATCACGGGCACGCGGACGCCGCCGATCGCGCCAAAAGTCCCGTTTGGGACGGCGGCGCGCAACGGCACGCCAGAGCCCGAGCCCGAACGGTGGAGCCCGTCGGCATAGCCCACGCCGCACACAGCGATGCGGCTGTCCCTGGTCAGCACATGGGCCGCGCCATAACTGACCGGTTCCCCGGCTCTGGCGTGGCGGATCTGCAGGACCCTTGTCTCGGCAGTCACCACGCAGCGCATCTGCCGGTCTGAGCCGCTCACCGGATTGGCGCCGTAAAGCGCTATGCCCGGGCGGGTAAGCTCGTGATGCGCGCACGGGTCGAGAAAGATGCCGGCGGAATTGGCGAGGCTCGCGTCGATCCCGGGAAAAAGTGTGCGGACCTCCCCGAAAGTTTCGATCTGGCGGGCGTTGAGCGGGTGATCCGGCTCGTCGGCGCAGGCGAAGTGGCTCATCATCAGCACGGGCGAATGGCCTTCGGTGCGGGCATGTTCGGCAGCCTGTTCGGGTGTCAGGCCAAGCCGGTTCATCCCGGTGTCGACATGCAGCGCATAGGCCCGCCCGCCGGCATTTCCGGTCCAGAATTGGGCCTGCTCCGGCGAATTGATCACCGGGATCAGGTCATGGGCGAGGATCTGGCTGAAGGAGCCGTCGAAGACGCCGTTGAGCACGAAGATCCGCGCATCCGGCAAATGAGGTCTCAGGCTTGCGCCCTCATTGGCGTCGGCAACGAAAAAATCCGTGCATCCCGCCTGGGCGAGACGCGGGGCAGCCCGGACGGCGCCGGTGCCGTAGGCGTTGGCCTTGACGGCAGCCCCGCAGCGGGCGTTGCCGGACAGATCGCGCATGGTGCGCCAGTTGTCGGCCAACGCATCGAGATCGACGGACAGCCGTGTCGTGGCGGCGCCGGCATCGGCCTCGTGGTCCGGCAGCGACACTCAACCGCCCCTATTCATCATGTACGAATTGGGCGTAGGACGAATCGGCCAGATCCGCAAACCGCGTGAATTCCGCCTGGAAGCCCAGTTGCACGGTGCCGGTCGGGCCGTGACGCTGCTTGGCGATGATGACGTCGGCGGTGCCCTTCACTTTCATCATCTTTTCTTCCCAGGCCAGATATTCCGGCGTCTTGATGTCGGCGGCGATCTCGTCGGCGGCGCGGCGCGGCTCGCCGTTCTTGACGTAATACTCCTCGCGGAACACGAACAGAACGACGTCGGCGTCCTGCTCGATCGAACCTGATTCACGCAGGTCGGAAAGCTGCGGGCGCTTGTCGTCGCGGCTTTCAACCTGGCGGGAGAGCTGCGACAGCGCGATGATCGGAACGTTGAGTTCCTTTCCGAGCGCCTTGAGGCCGGTGGTGATCTGGGTGATCTCCTGCACGCGGTTGTCGCTCGACTTGCCGGAGCCGGTCATCAGCTGGACGTAGTCGATCACCAGCACATCCAGTCCGCGCTGGCGCTTGAGGCGGCGGGCGCGTGCGGAAAGCTGCGCAATCGAGATGCCGCCGGTCTGGTCGATGTAGAGCGGAATCTTCTGCATCATCTGGGAGCAGCCGACGAGCTTTTCGAAATCGGCCTCGGTGATCTCGCCGCGGCGGATCTTCGACGACGAGATCTCGGTCTGCTCGGAAATGATACGCGTGGCGAGCTGCTCGGCGGACATTTCCAGCGAGTAGAAGCCGACCACTCCGCCGTTCTTGGCTTTCATCGAGCCATCGGCCTGGACTTCGCCCTCGTAGGCCGCGGCGATGTTGAAGGCGATGTTGGTGGCAAGCGAGGTCTTGCCCATGCCGGGACGGCCGGCCAGGATGATAAGGTCGGAGGGCTGAAGGCCGCCCATGCGCGCATCGAGCGAGGAGATGCCGGTGGAAATGCCCGACAGGCCTCCATCGCGCTGGTAGGCGGCGCCGGCCATGTCGATGGCGAGCGAAACCGCATCGTTGAACGACTGGAAGCCGCCATCGTAGCGGCCGGTCTCGGCGAGCTCGAAAAGCCGCCTTTCCGCGTCCTCGATCTGCGTGCCCGGCGGCATGTCGAGCGGCGCGTCATAGGCGATGTTGACCATGTCCTCGCCGATCGAGATCAGCGAGCGCCGCAGCGCCAGGTCATAGATCGCGCGACCGTAATCCTCGGCATTGATGATGGTAACGGCTTCGGTTGCAAGCCGGGCGAGATATTGCGCCACCGTCATGTCGCCGACCTTGGCGTCAGCGGGCAGGAATGTCTTGATCGTCACCGGGTTGGCGGTCTTGCCCATGCGAATGATGTCGCCGGCAACCTCGTAGATCTTGCGGTGCAGGGGTTCCTGGAAATGGGTCGGCTTCAGGAAGTCGGAAACGCGGTAAAACGCATCATTGTTGACCAGAATTGCGCCCAGAAGCGCCTGTTCGGCCTCGATGTTGGAGGGCGCCTCGCGAAACAGCGGGCTTTTTTCCGCTCCGGATTGAACCGGCTGAAGCTTGCGGGCGGCGTCATTCATTTTATCATCGGTCCTGAACGTGATGCGTGCGGAGGGCTTGCATAGCGATAGTGGTCGGCCATGTCATCGCGTGGCCAGCCCGTTCCCGAAGCGACTCGCGAAAGATCCAATGTTGTGCACGTTGTCCACACTTGTCCACAGCATCGTGCGGGCAAAGTGCCGGCGCATCGAAAAATGCGCAGGCGACAGCTTGTGCCGGAAGGCGAATCGGGAACCGGCCTCTCACCGGGCCTCAAGATGCGACGCGCCTTCGACAATTGTCGCATGGGTGCCCGAAGGGCCGCTCAGGTCGGCCGCGTGTGCTTGCGCCGCTCGTGCGGGAGTCCCGTCGAACTCGGCATCGCGCGCCGCGCAGGCATTGTGAACAACGGTAACCCTGGAGCCGAGATCGGCCGCTGCGCGGGCGACGTCAGCGCATCCGGTTGCCAGCCTCATTGCGCGGTGCGGCAGGATCCCTGTCCCTGCGCCGGTCCCGCCGCCAGCGGCTTGCCGATGGGAAGCAGCATTTCGCTTTCGAAGGCGATGTGACGGCGCATGGCCTCGAAGAACCCGCGCAGCATGTAGCCGACGGCCTCGATATTGACGTTCGGGTCTCCGCTTCCAAGCGCATGGAGAGCCTCTGTAAGCTCCTCGGCAAAGCATTCGTCTTCGCAATGTTCGAACCGCAGGCGGTCGAGGGTCACCTTGATGGTGTCATCGCCGGACAGCCGTTGGGCTATCATCGGAAAGACGATGTCCTCCTCGAAGCGATGCACGCCCCTGATCATCGGCCCCAGCGCGCGGGCCGCGTACATGCATTTCTGACGATTGATTCCGTCCGGCAGCGAATCGGCGATTTCCTCAAGCCGGTCGCACAGGAGCAATTGATCCTTGTGCGCTTTTCGAAGGGCGGCAATCGGATCCTCTCCGTGTGAGAGCTTGATTGTGGCATTGTTCGTCATGCGCTTGTCATCCCGGTCACCGAGCCCAGTCACGGAGCGGTTTTGTGGCGTTTTGTTTCCCTCTCGAACCGGACGTTAGTGGTGGGCTCGCGGAGCGTCCTTGACCTGGATCAAGGCGTTTGCGTTCAGGCTCTGCGATTTGTGCGCCAGCCTGAAGGAATTGCGCGCGTTGCCTCGTAGGGGGCGGGTGCGTCGGTCTTCATTCCGGTTCGTTTAAGACCCCTGGGGGATATCAACAATGAAATATGCTTTCGAAACCATCGCCGTGGGCATAGGCGCCTTCCTGGCGTTGCTCGGCGCGGCTTTCGCCAAGGACGATCTGTTCGCGGCCCACATGTGGGTTCTGTTTTTCGTCCTTCTGGTGAGCACAGTGCTCTTGCTGCGCCAGATTCAGTTCTCGACAACGACCGGCGAAACGGCCGATGACAAGTCGGGCTACTTCGACGAGGTCGTCCGTTACGGCATCATCGCCACAACCTTCTGGGGTATTGTCGGATTTCTGGTGGGCGTTGTGGTCGCCTTCCAGCTCGCCTATCCGGACCTGAACATCGAACCATGGTTCAATTTCGGCCGAACGCGTCCGCTGCACACCTCCGCGGTGATTTTCGCCTTCGGCGGCAACGCGCTTCTGGCAACGTCGTTCTACGTGGTCCAGCGGACCTGTCGCACACGCCTGTTCGGCGGCAACCTCGCCTGGTTCGTGTTCTGGGGCTACCAGCTGTTCATCGTCATGGCTGCGACCGGCTATCTTCTGGGCATCACCCAGAGCCGTGAATATGCCGAGCCTGAATGGTATGTGGACCTGTGGCTGACCCTTGTCTGGGTCGCTTATCTGGTCGTCTTCATGGGAACGCTGTTCAAACGCAAGGAGCCGCATATCTATGTGGCGAACTGGTTCTACCTGGCGTTCATCGTCACGATCGCGATGCTGCACGTGGTCAACAACCTGGCCATTCCGGTGTCGTTCCTCGGGGTCAAGAGTTATTCGGCCTTTGCCGGCGTGCAGGATGCCCTGACGCAGTGGTGGTACGGCCACAACGCGGTCGGCTTCTTCCTGACAGCGGGTTTCCTCGGGATGATGTACTACTTCATCCCCAAGCAGGCCGGCCGCCCTGTCTATTCCTACCGGCTGTCGATCATCCACTTCTGGGCGCTGATCTTCCTTTACATCTGGGCCGGACCGCACCATCTGCACTACACCGCGCTGCCCGACTGGGCGCAGACGCTCGGCATGGTGTTCTCGATCATGTTGTGGATGCCCTCCTGGGGCGGCATGATCAACGGTCTGATGACGCTGTCGGGCGCATGGGACAAGATCCGCACCGATCCGATCATCCGGATGATGGTGATCGCGGTCGCCTTCTACGGCATGTCGACCTTCGAAGGTCCGATGATGTCGATCAAGGCGGTCAACTCGCTTTCCCACTACACCGACTGGACCATCGGTCACGTGCACTCCGGCGCCCTGGGCTGGGTCGGCATGATTTCCTTCGGTGCGATCTACTATCTGGCGCCCAAGCTCTGGGGCCGTCAGCGGCTGTACTCGCTGCGGCTGGTCAACTGGCACTTCTGGCTGGCCACGCTGGGCATCGTCGTCTACGCGGCGGTCCTCTGGGTCGCCGGCATTCAGCAGGGCCTGATGTGGCGCGAGTACAACGATCAGGGCTTCCTGGTGTACTCCTTCGCCGAATCCGTGGCGGCCATGTACCCCTATTATGTTCTGCGCGCGATCGGCGGCCTGCTTTATCTCGCCGGCGCCCTGATCATGGGGTGGAACGTCCTGATGACCATCCTCGGACATGAGCGCAACGAGGCCCCCATACCGGGCAGCGAACCCGCCATGCAGCCGGCAGAATAAGGAGACTGGAACCATGTCACTGCTAGACAAACACGGTATCATCGAACGCAATGCAACCCTGCTTCTGGTCGGCTCGCTTGTGGTGGTTTCAATCGGCGGCATCGTCGAGATCGCACCGCTGTTCTATCTTGAGAACACCATCGAGAAGGTTGAGGGAATGCGGCCATACGCGCCGCTGGAGCTTGCCGGGCGCAACATCTACATCCGCGAGGGGTGCTATGTGTGCCACAGCCAGATGATCCGTCCGTTCCGCGACGAGGTCGAACGCTACGGCCACTACAGCCTGGCGGCTGAATCGATGTACGACCGGCCGTTCCAGTGGGGCTCGAAGCGGACGGGGCCGGACCTCGCCCGTGTCGGCGACCGCTACTCGAACGAATGGCATGTCCAGCACCTCATCGAGCCGCGCTCGGTGGTGCCTGAATCGATCATGCCGAGCTATTCGTTCCTTGCGACGACTCCGCTCAAGGTGGCCAACATCACCGCCGACCTGAAGGCCAATGCGCTGCTCGGCGTGCCTTACAGCGAGGAGATGATCGAGAACGCCGAGGCCGATCTCCTGGCCCAGGCCGACCCCGACGCGGACACTTCGGGTCTCGAGGAGCGTTATCCCAAGGCCAAGATCGGCGACTTTGACGGCGATCCGTCGGCGCTGACCGAAATGGATGCGCTCGTCTCCTATCTGCAGATGCTCGGCACGCTGGTCGATTTCTCGACCTATGACGAAGCTGCAGGCTACCGCTAGGGAGGGAGATTGCTGAAATGGAAACCTATACGGCAATGCGCCAATTCGCCGACAGCTGGGGGCTTGTCTTCCTGTTCGTCGTCTTTGTCGGCGTCATTCTCTTCCTGTTGAGGCCCGGCGCCCGAAAGTCCGCCGAAGACGCCAAGAACATTCCCTTCAAAGAGGAGGACTGAGACATGTCCGAAAAACACATTGATGAAGTCTCCGGCGTCGAGACGACCGGACATTCCTGGGACGGTATCCGCGAGTTGAACAATCCGCTGCCGCGCTGGTGGCTGTGGACGTTCTACCTCACCATCGTCTGGGCGATCGGCTATATGGTGCT
Organism: Hoeflea sp.; assembly: GCA_040218025.1. GTDB lineage: Bacteria > Pseudomonadota > Alphaproteobacteria > Rhizobiales > Rhizobiaceae > Hoeflea. The sequence goes on from JAVJQD010000004.1 coordinate 80,453, forward strand.
CTATCCCGCTGTCCCGCTGATCAACGGCGCGACGCAAGGTATTCTGGGCTATTCGAGCCGCGCCGAGGTGGCGGCCGAGCTGGCCGACGCCAAGGCGGCACAGGGAGAACTGCTGGACCGGATCGCCGCCACGCCGGTGGAGGAGATCGCAGGCAATCCGGACCTGTTGCAGTTTGCCATTGCGGGCGGATCCTCCGCCTTTAAGGTCAATTGCGCCCAGTGCCACGGGTCCGGCGCCGCCGGATCGGCCGGGTATCCCAACCTCAACGACGACGCCTGGATCTGGGGCGGCGAGATCGACCAGATCTACCAGACCATCGCCCACGGCATCCGCTACGAGGACGACCCCGACACGCGTTTCTCCGAAATGCCGGCCTTCGGCGACATTCTCGAGGGTGAGCAGATCGACCAGGTTGTCGCCTATGTGGTCAGCCTGAGCCGCGATCCGTCCGACCCCTCGCGTGTCGAGGCCGGCCGCCAGGTCTTCGTCGAAAACTGCGCCGCGTGCCATGGCGACAATGCCGAGGGGCTGGCCGATTTCGGCGCGCCAAGGCTGTCGGACGCCATCTGGCTGATGGGCTCTTCTGAAGCCGCGATCGCCTCGCAGATCCGCAATCCCAAGCACGGCGTGATGCCCGCCTGGGTCGACCGGCTCGGCGAACCGACGATCAAGCAGCTCGCCGTCTACGTCCACACGCTGGGCGGCGGCCAGTAGGGCCTGACAGGTTGCTGACAAGGGTAAGCGCAAAGAGGACAAAACCCCGCCGGATGCGCATCCGGCGGGGTTTTTCGTTGGGGTACGGCGGCGGGATTATGGGCTGTTGATGGCCCCGGGTTGGCTGTGAGCACCCCGTTGGGTTTACGGAAGAAGACCAAGGCACTGGCGAGTTTCGGCCCTGAGCGGAGTTTTGTGAGCCGCGTGGCAATGGTCTGTTTCGAGCCATCCCAAGCCATTCGTCACGTCGGCGCGTTCAGTTGAACCCATGGCCGTTTCGGACATTCAACAGCGATCACGCTACCCAATCGAACACATAACCAGCAACAAGCGAGCCGGACACTGCGAGCGCGAGGTAGAGCAGGAAGGGTTTCAGTCTCAGAACCGGGAAGATCGCCATTGCGCCCCAGATGCTGACGACACCGCCAGAGACAAGAAATGCCATCGCCGCACCGGATGACATGCCGTGGTCCATCAGTCCGCGGGTGAGGGGTAGCGCCGCATACCCGTCGAGATAGGCGGGGGCGCCAACAAAGACCGCAAAAGGGATGGCCCACCAGGCATCATCGCCCACGTAAGCGGACAGGGCTTCGGGCTGCAAGGCGGCGTTCAGCGCATATTCCGCAGCGAAGGCCGGGATGAGGCAGATCAGGATCAGCCGTGTCGTTGCAGCGAGATGTTGGCGAAAGACACCCCGCCGGTCCGAGTGCTTCCACACTCGCGCATCAAAGGACAATGGCTCACCGCAACCACACTGCGACAGGGTGCCGACAATCCGGTTGCGGCGCAGAGGGGCGGTTGTCCATCTTCGTTTTGCAAAGATCGACGTTACAGCCCCGCCCCAGAGCCCGAGACCAAAGGCGGCAACGGTCTTGCCAACAGCGAAACCGACCCCGAGTGTCGCCGCCGTTGTCGCCAGCATCGCCGGATCGGTAATCGGCGACGACAGCCAGAAAGCCATGACCGGTGCAAGCGGGATTCCTGCCGCCAGCAGCCCGGCCATCAATGGCAAGACAGTCACGCCGCAGACCGGGGTAATCGCCCCAATCGCGGAGGCCAAAATGATTGAGCCTACACCCCGTCGCTCGAATGCACCGGCAATATGGGCATCTGCACCACTCGCCATGATCCAGGCTGCCATAAGGATTCCCGGAATGACAAGCGGAGCGACCGAGGCCAAGCCAAGGGCAACGAACTGCAACATCTCCCAAGCCTGTCGCGGCCAAATCATAGTGGTCGCGACAACCAGCGCAAGCGTAGCCAGCATCAGAGACGGCATGAGCATGATACGGCTGTTGGATTTGGTTTGATTCGACATTGCGGCCCCTGCTGAGTGGTTCCATGAACATGCGAGCTTAGAATATGCCGGCTTGTATGCCATAAGAGAAACGGGTAATTTGCGTTTCAGCTATGAGGTTTCTCAATGAATCACTTGAGCAGCGATCTGTTGCGCACGTTTCTGGCAGTGGCCGAAACAGGCAGCGTGACCGATGGCGCCGCGCAGATTTACAGATCGCAATCCGCCGCCAGTCTCCAGATCAGGAAACTGGAGGATATGCTGGGTCAGCCCGTCTTTGACAGGCATGGGCGTGGTGTCGTTTTGACGGAAGCAGGTGAACGGCTCTTGCCTGTGGCGAGGGACGTTACCCGCAAATTGGACGCAACGATGCGCGACCTGACCTCGGACGATTTGCATGGCAAACTTCGTCTCGGTATTCCGGACGATCAGAGCAAGGGCACACTCTCTCGGATCATAGGCGAGTTTGCGCAATCCCATCCACTTGTCGATCTCGAAGTCACCTGCGCAATGAGCGCCGGATTTCCAGATGCACTGGCGTCTGGAACATTGGACCTTGCCATCTACGAAGTGGCGCATCCGCAGCCGGGATTGGATGTGCTGCGTCAGGAGCAAACCTGCTGGATGATGTCGCGGCATCACGACCTTCTGGCGCGCGACCCCATTCCCGTTGCCTTGTTCGACCGTGAGTGCTGGTGGAGGGATGCCGCCTTGGAAACGTTGCACACGATGGAACGCCCCTTCCGGACGGTCTATTCCAGTCAGAGTGTCGCGGGGGTCGCAGCCGCGATTGAGGCGGGTGTCGCAATCGGACTTCTCGGCGAAACGAGCCTCACACGGGATCTGAAGCGGCTCGGGCCAAAGGATGGGTTCGGGGAAATGCCGATTTCACGTCTGGTTTTGGGGCTGAACCCCAACGCCGACAGTCCTTCGATCCAGGCAATGAGAATAGCGATCCACAAGTCCTTTGGGCAGTAGCAACAATGAAGTCCGGTGTCAGGGTCTCAATGTCCATGAACTGATCAACAGCAAAGTCCGCACTGCCGCCACTGGTTTCCGGTGCGGCGAAAGTCCGCCTCCCGCTCTGGGTCACCGAACCAGCCTTCACTCCACCGCGAATGTCAGCGTTGCCCAGTGGCTTTGCCAATCTGCCTTTTGTTCCTGCGCGGGTTCGGTCATGTGCACCGCCGCGGCCATGAAGGCGCCTGGGGTATCGAGGGTGAAGGCCACGTTGCCCCCGGCGTCCGTGCGCGTCGTGATCCGGCTGGCTTCCGTCCCGCCGGCGGGTTTGTGAAACAGCGCGACCTGCGTGTCGGGCAGGGGCTCTCCCTGCCAGAGAAGCCGGAACCGCAGCTCGTCGCCGGGCTCTATCGCGGCCGGATTGGCGTCTGCGACCAGTTCGATCGGCATGCCGGTGGCGCGGTCCTCGCCGGAGGTCACGGGGCCGACATTGACCAGCGCCTTGGCGCAGCGAAAATAGATCTCGCGGATCCTGTCGCGCGGCAGGCCCCGGGCATCGTGGCGTTGGGGGATCCTGTCCAGGCCTTCATAGTCCAGGTATTCTTCGAACTTCTCCCACTCCTGAAAGGTGATGCTCCGCTCTGTCGAGACATAGGTGAAGATCGTCAGTCCCTCGGCGCGCGGCATTGCCGTGAGCGCCGGAGTTGCGCCGATACTGCCCGCAACCGGTTCGGTGCCCAGGTCATCGTGCTGCGAGAACGAGCGGAACCGGGCGGGAATGAAGGGAAAGGCGTCGCCCCGAAAATCCTGCCCGATCCGGATGTCGGCGCGGATCTCTTCGCCCCTGTCGACCGCGTAATCCTCGGGCTCGATCCAGAATTCATGGGCCGAGGCTGGACTAAAGGACAGCATAGCGCCAATTAGTGCCAGTACCGGTCCGGTTTTGAGCGGTCGCGTCATTTTTTGCCTCACACTGGGTCTCCAATCGGGCCTCAAACTGGTTTCCATGATGAATCTGTGCTTCCGTCCGACAATTCAAGCTCTTGTCCGGTTTTTGCTGATCTTGCCGCTGGCGGCACTCTGGAGCGCATCGGCCGGCAAACCCGCGCACGCCCATGAAATCCGCCCGGCCATCGTCGATCTCACGATCGGCGCAGATGGCGGCGTGCGGCTCGATATGTCGCTCATCCTCGAGGCGGCGCTGGCCGAGGTCGGGGGCGAACATGCCGACACCGACGAAAGCCCGAATGCCGAGCGCTACGATTCGCTCAGGCTCCTGGACGAGGCTGCGCTCGCGGCGGAATTCGAACGCTCCGAAGCCCGATTCCTCGAAGGCGTCCGGGTGATGGCGGGCGATCAGCGCATTCCGCTCGAGGTGGAATCGCTGGATCTCGATCCGGTCGGGGACACCGATTTTGCGCGGCTGAGCCGCATTGCCCTGACCGGCCGGCTTCCACCGGGCGCAACGGAGCTTGTCTATTCCTTCGATCCCGCATTCGGGCCGACCGTGATCCGGGTTCCGGGAGAGGAGGGGACCAACAGCTATTCCGCCTATCTCGACAATGGCAGTCCGAGCGCGCCGATCCCGGTCGAGGGCGCGATCACGATGGGCGCGGGTGAGGTTTTCATCGATTATATCGGCATCGGCTTCACGCACATCGTGCCCAAGGGGCTCGATCATATCCTGTTCGTGGTCGGTCTGTTCCTGCTGTCCCCGCGTCTCAAGCCGCTGCTGGTTCAGATCACAGCCTTCACCGTTGCCCACTCGGTCACCCTTGCGCTTGCCATGCTGGGCGTGCTCACCTTGCCCGGCTCGATCGTGGAACCGCTGATTGCGGCGTCGATCCTGTTCATCGCGGTGGAAAATCTCGGCACCGACCGGCTCAGCCGCTGGCGGCCCTACCTTGTTTTCGCTTTCGGGCTTCTGCACGGTCTGGGCTTTGCCGGCGTCCTCAACGAGATCGGCCTGTCGCCGGCGCACTTCGCCAGCGGCCTGGCTGGCTTCAACATCGGAGTGGAAGCCGGGCAACTGGCGGTGGTTGCGGGCTGCTACGCGCTTTTCGGCGCCTGGTTCGCCGACAGGACCTGGTATCGCACGCGCATCACCATTCCATTGTCTGTGGCGATTGCCGCAATCGCGGCCTGGTGGGTGCTCGAGCGGACCGGGCTCGCGGGCTGAATCGTCGCACCCGGCCCCCGGGGACGGGTGCGGCCATTGCGGCTTGATCTTGATCAAGGCAACTGGACCGGCGTGGTAGCATTGTGCACGCCAAACCAATGGTGCCCCAGATGAACACGCATACCGCCCCCGAAAAGACCCAGAACCCGGAAGACATCGAACGACTCGACGCTGAGCCGATCAACGCCGCCTGGAAACGCAAGCCGCTATACGAAGCGCGCAAGAAGATCTTCCCGAAGCGCGCCGAAGGCACCTACCGGCGTTTCAAATGGCTGGTGATGCTGGTCACGCTCGGCATCTACTACATCACGCCGTGGATCAGGTGGGACCGTGGTCCGTTCGCCCCCGATCAGGCCGTGCTGCTCGATGTCGCAAACCGGCGGTTCTATTTCTTCTTCATCGAAATCTGGCCGCAGGAGTTCTTTTTCGTCGCCGGCCTTCTGGTGATGGCCGGTTTCGGGCTTTTCCTGATCACCTCGGCGGTCGGCAGGGCCTGGTGCGGCTATACCTGTCCGCAGACCGTGTGGGTGGACCTGTTTCTGGTCGTCGAACGGGCGATCGAGGGCGACAGAAACAAGCGCATGAAGCTGGACGCCGCGCCCTGGAATGTCTCGAAGCTGGCCAAGCGGGTGTCCAAGCACGCGATCTGGCTGTTCATCGGCGTTGCGACAGGCGGCGCCTGGATCTTCTATTTTGCCGATGCGCCGACGCTGCTTGCGAATTTCTTGACCGGCAACGCCGCGCCGGTGGCCTACATCACCGTGGCCATCCTGACGGCCACGACCTACACCTTCGGCGGGCTGATGCGCGAGCAGGTCTGCATCTACATGTGTCCGTGGCCGCGCATCCAGGCGGCCATGCTTGACGAGAATTCGCTTGTCGTGACCTACAATGACTGGCGTGGGGAGCCGCGCGGCCGTCATGCCAAGAAAGCTGCCGCCGAGGGCCTGGTGCAGGGCGATTGCGTCGACTGCAATGCCTGCGTGGCGGTGTGTCCGATGGGCATCGACATCCGTGACGGGCAGCAGCTCGAATGCATCACCTGTGCGCTGTGCATCGATGCCTGCGACAGCATCATGGACAAGCTGGACCGGCCGCGCGGATTGATCTCCTACGCGACGCTTTCCGACTACGCCGGCAACATGGCGCTCGCCACGGACCCCGAAACCGGCGCGCTCGACCCGCGAAGGGTCCGCACGGCGGATGGCGGTTTCGTCAATGCCGTCAAGCATTTCGACTGGCGCATCATCTTCCGCTTGCGCTCGCTTCTGTATATGGGCGTCTGGTCCGCGGTCGGTCTTGGCCTCCTGGTGGCGCTGCTGTCGCGCGACCGGCTCGAGGTCAACGTGCTGCATGACCGCAACCCGCAATATGTGCTCGAATCCAACGGTGATATCCGCAACGGCTATTCGGTCAAGATTCTCAACATGATCGCAGAGCCGCGCGTCATCTTCCTCTCGATCGAGGGGCTTGCCGGTGCTACCATGCAGATCCCGGGGATCGACCAGCCGGCAGGCGTTTCCTTCGCTGTCCCGGTCGAGCCGGACAGGCTGCGCGAACTCAAGGTGCATGTGCTGCAGCCCAGGGAATTCATCAGTTCGACGAGTTCGACCTTCCGCATCATCGCCGAGGACAAGGCCAGCGCCGAGCGTGATGTCTACATCGCCAATTTCCACGCCCCGGAGACAAACTGATGACCCTGATCCGCTCGATTTTCCAGCCGAAGCAATTCACGGGCAAGCACATGCTTCTGGCGATGGTGGCTTTCTTCGGTGTCATCATCACCGTCAACCTGACGATGGCGCGTTTTGCGGTGACCACCTGGAGCGGCCTGGTCGTGCCCAACACCTATGTGGCGAGCCAGCAGTTCAATTCCCAGGCGGCGCAATCGCGGGCGATCGAGGCGCTTGGCTACGACGTCGCCTTCGAACCGGACGCGACCGGGCTTGCGATCGTTCTGACCGATACGAGCGGCGAACCCGCCCATGCCGACAGCGTTATCGCGTCGCTCCGCCGCCCCGTTGGCACCGACGACGATCGCGATCTGGTTTTTGCGTCGGACGGAGCGGGCAGGTTCCGCGCCGAGGGAGCGCTGGCCGAAGGCGAATGGATTGCCCACGTCACGGCGATGCGCGGCGGGGACGTGATCTACAAGAAGGGGCGCCGGTTTCGCATCGGCGGGGACGGGAGTCTGAGGCCATGAGTTGCTGCGCGGCGGGAACGGAAAGCGCCGCCGACCTTGACCGGCTCGGATCGGACGGTCCGTCCGCCGAGGAGATGTGGGTTTCCAGCCGGCCTCTGGGCAACGGCCTGCGTCAGGTGGATCTGATTGTCCCGGGCGTGCATTGCGGCGCCTGCATCGCGCTGATCGAGCGCGAACTTCCAAAGACGCCCGGTATCGATCATGCCCGGGTCAACCTTTCAACCCGGCGGGTGTCGGTGGTTTTCACCGGGCAGGGCGGGGACGGCCAGGCGGAAGAGGTGCTGGGATCGCTCGGCGAGCGCCTCCAGTCGCTCGGCTATCCGGCCCATCTGCCCGGCGGCGCCGACGAGACCGGCGATCCCGCGTTCCGGGAACTGCTCAAGGCCCTGGCCGTGGCCGGTTTTGCCTCCATGAACGTGATGCTGCTTTCGGTGTCGGTATGGTCGGGCGCCGAGGCGGCGACGCGCGATCTGTTTCACTGGATCTCGGCCCTGATTGCCGCACCCGCGCTGGCCTATTCCGGACGCATCTTCTTTCGCTCGGCCTGGGGTGCGCTGAAACACGGGCGGGCCAATATGGATGTGCCGATCACGCTCGGCGTGCTGCTGGCCTATGCCATCTCCCTGCATGAGACCATCACTCATGGCGAGCATGCCTATTTCGACGCCTCGGTGACGCTTCTGTTCTTCCTGCTGGCCGGGCGGACTCTCGATCACATGATGCGGGAGCGGGCGCGCTCGGCGGTAAGAAACCTGGTGCGACTGTCGCCGCGTGGCGCGATGGTCATCCGCGAGGACGGCAGCCGCGACTATCTTTCCCTCGACGAGATCGAGCCCGGAATGCGCCTCGCCATCGCGCCGGGAGACCGGATCCCGGTCGACGGTCGCGTGGTTTCCGGCCGGTCGGACATGGATTTTGCCGTCGTCAACGGCGAGAGCGCGCCGCAAAGGGTGGAACCCGGCGCTCTTGCGCCTGCGGGCACGCTCAATCTGACCGGCGCGCTGGTGCTGGAGGCGACGCGCAACGCAAAGACATCCTTCCTGGCCGAGATGGTGTCGATGATGGAGGCTGCCGAAAGCGGCCGCGCAGGCTACCGGCGGCTGGCCGACCGGGCGTCATCCATCTATGCGCCGGTGGTGCACCTGCTTGCTCTGGGCACCTTCATCGGCTGGATGGTCGTCTCGGGCGACTGGCGCATGGCGATGATGACCGCTGTGGCGGTGCTGATCATCACCTGCCCCTGCGCGCTCGGACTTGCGGTGCCGGTGGTGCAGGTCGTTGCCGCGGGCAGGCTGTTCGAGCATGGCATCATGGTCAAGGACGGGTCCGCCATGGAACGGCTCGCGGAAACCGACCGGGTTGTCTTCGACAAGACAGGAACCCTTACGCGCGGCAAACCGCAGCTTGTAAATTCCGCTGCCATCGATCCGGAACATCTCGCGCTCGCCGCCCGCATTGCATCGTCGTCCCGCCATCCGCTCAGCAAGGCGCTGGCAGCGCATGACAGGCCCGAAAGGGATCTTGCGGAGTTCGCCACCACCGAAACGCCGGGCGAAGGCGTTGTTGCGACGACGCCCCGGGGTGACGTCTACCGTCTGGGCCGCGCGAACTTCGCGCTCGACGGCCCAGGGCAGGAAAGCCGCGCAGATGACGCGTCAAGCCAGGTTATCCTGTCGCGGAACGGCCGGTTCGTCGAAGTCTTCCTGTTCTCCGACCAATTGCGCAGCGGCGCGGCGGCAGCCATCGCACGCCTGTCGTCTCTTGGGATCGGTTCGGAAATCCTGTCGGGTGACCGTGAAGCGCCCGTGCATGCACTGGCGGACGATCTCGGGGTGAAGGATTTCACGGCCGGGGTGCGGCCGCGCGGGAAGGTCGACAGGCTCAGGGCGCTGGCCAGCGATGGCGGAAAGCCTCTGATGGTCGGCGACGGTCTCAACGATGCTCCGGCCCTGTCGGCCGCGCATGTGTCCATGGCGCCGGCGAGCGCCGCGGATGTCGGCAGGACGGCGGCGGATTTCGTTTTCCTGCACGATTCGCTCGAGGCGGTGCCGCTTGCGGTCGAGGTTTCGCGCAAGGCCGGGAAGTTGATTCGGCAGAATTTCGGTCTGGCGATCCTCTACAATGTGATTGCCGTCCCGGTGGCCGTGCTTGGTTATGCGACCCCCCTGATCGCTGCACTTGCGATGTCGTCGTCTTCGGTGATCGTCGTGCTCAACTCTCTGCGTTTGCGCCGCAAGGCTGAGGTTGAAGCCTTCGCACAGGCCAGGGCCGGACAGGATGAGAATGCGGAACCGGCGGCTGCCCAATTGACCGGAAGCGCGGGAATGCAGGCTTCGTCGTGACCAATCTCATCTTCCTCATCCCGATTGCTCTGGTGTTGGGCGGGCTCGGTCTTGCAGCCTTCCTCTGGTCGATGAAGAGCGGTCAATATGACGATCTCGACGGCGCCGCCTGGCGAATTCTCGATGACGGTGAAGACAAGCCCGACGAGGACTGACCGCCGGATCGGCGCCATATCGACACCAGATCGTGAACAATCGGCCAATCCTCCCGGCCGGTTGTGCTTGCCCGACGGGCCCGGTTGCTCCAAAACACATGCCAGTCGGAAAACTAACAGCACGAGGCGGGCATGGCTAAGGCGGATATCGGTGTAATCGGGTTGGGGGTCATGGGGGCGAATCTCGCCCTCAACATAGCGGACAACGGCTATAGGGTCGCCGTGTTCAACCGGACGGCGTCGCGGACGGAAGCCTTTGTGGCCGCCGCCGACATGCTGTCCGAGCGTGTGATCGGTTGCGCCACGCTTGAGGAGTTCGTCGCCAGCCTGAAGGCTCCGCGGTCGGTGATCATCATGGTCAAGGCCGGAAATGCGGTCGATGACCAGATCGGCGCACTCAATGCCCTGATGGAGGAAGGCGACATCATCATCGATGCCGGGAACGCCAATTTCCGCGATACGATGCGCCGGTTCGAGCAAAGGCGGGAAAGGGCTCCGGGTCTTATCGGCATGGGAGTGTCGGGGGGCGCGGAGGGCGCACGCCACGGCCCCTCGATCATGGTCGGCGGTGCTGAGGATGACTGGCGGCGCATCGAACCGGTCGTGACGGCAATTTCGGCCAAGTACAAGGGCGAGCCCTGCGCAGCCTGGCTCGGAGAGAACGGGGCTGGCCACTTCGTCAAGACGATCCACAATGGCATAGAGTATGCCGACATGCAGATGATCGCCGAGGTGTACGGCGTCATGCGTGATCATCTGAACATGGATGCGCCTTCCATCGCCAGCGTGTTCTCGGTCTGGGCGTCCGGCCCGCTCGATTCCTATCTGATCGACATCACGGCGGAGGTCCTCAAGACCCATGACGACAGTGCCGGCGTCCCGATCGTCGACGTGATTGTCGATGCCGCGGGTCAGAAGGGCACCGGCCGCTGGTCGGTGATCGAAAGCCAGATGATGGGCGTTCCGGCCACCTCCATCGAGGCGGCGGTTGCAGCCAGAAGCCTGTCGGCGATGCGCGATGAAAGGAAAGCGGCCCAGGATCGCTTCGGCCTTCCGCCAATGCTCGACCGTCGCGAGGGCAATGCGGTTATCGGCGACCTGGAAAATGCGTTGCTTGCCGGCAAGGTCGCCGCCTATGCGCAGGGCTTTGCGGTGATGGCGGCGGCTTCAAGGGAATTCGGATGGGGGCTTCCGCTGGCGACCATCGCCCGGATTTGGCGCGCGGGCTGCATCATCCGGTCGCGCTTCCTTGATGAAATCGCAACCGCGTTCACCGAGAACCCGGAAGCGCCGAACCTCGCCATGACACCCGAATTCGCCGCGATCCTCGAGAAAACCGACGCGCCGCTTCGGCGGATCGTTTCCGAGGCGGTACTGAACGGTCTGCCAGTGCCGGCGCTCGCCAGCGCGGTCGGGTATTTCGACACCTATCGCCGCGCGCGCGGCACGGCCAACCTTATCCAGGCCCAGCGCGATTTCTTTGGGGCACACGGCTTCGAGCGGACCGACATGGAGGGCGAGCAGCACGGTCCCTGGGGCGTGTGAAGCGCTCCCGATCCGTGTGAAGGCAGACGTTCCGTTTTCAGTCTCCGGGCAATTCGGTCTCTATGGCGCCAAGACCCGTCTCAAGGTGCTTCGCACCGGTTGTGCCCAGCATCCGCACAAGCCGTGCCTCGTAGTCACGGGCCATTCGCACCAGTTCGCGATAATGGCGCTTGCCCTCCCGTGTCAGGACGATGTGCTCGATCCGGCGGTCTACCGGATCGTCCGTCCGGGCGATCCAGTTGCGCTGTTCAAGCGCACGGACAGCGCGGCTCACCTTGGTCTTGTGCATGGAGGAATGCCGGCCGATTTCGGTGGCGGTGATCCGGTCGAACTGGCCGATGGTGGCCAGTGTGCGCCATTCCGGCCGGGTCAATCCGTACTGCTCGCGATAATGCGCGGCGAACTGCTTGCTGACCATCTCGGCGGCGCGCGCCAGCCGGTAGGGCAGGAAATCCTCAAGCGCCAGAGTCTCGTCGTCGCGCCCGCAGAGACTTGACGGGGCTGACGCCGGCCTTGTCGGAACAATGCTCGTTGGATTGCCTGCACTCCGGAGCGTCATTTTCAGCGATGCCTCGAACTCGTTGCGGATGTAACGGTTTTCCGGATCCGGCTTACCCCCAAAGCCGGCCGAGCGCAATTGCCATGCCAGCGACAACCCGGTACATCGGCGCGAAAGGGCGTTTGGCCGATATGGCGTGTGCGTGGAGTTGGCCCGAGGCGGGAGGCAGAAATGGAACGGACCGAAATCAACGAGATCCTTGAGGAAAGCGATCGGTTCATCCGGTCCTTCGGCCATGTGCTGCCGCCATTCGCATACTGGAGCCCGGAAGAACTGCGCACACGCACCGCCTCTGATGCAGCGCAGATCGCGGCCAACAGGCTGGGCTGGGACATCACCGACTACGGCCAGGGACGCTTCGATGAGCTGGGCCTGTTTCTCTTCACCGTCCGCAACGGATCTGCGGAAGATCTGACACGGGGCAGGGGCATGCTCTATGCGGAGAAGATCATGATCTCGCGGGACAAGCAGCTTTCGCCCATGCACCGGCACAACATCAAGGCGGAAGACATCATCAACCGCGGCGGCGGTCGCCTGGTGCTTGAACTGTTTTCAAGTGCGGATGACGGATCGCCGGATCCCGAAGCCGAGGTCGCTGTGCTGACCGACGGGGTTCTCAGGCGGATGAAAGCCGGATCACGTCTGGCGCTCGATCCCGGTGAAAGCGTCACGCTGATGCCCGGCGACTGGCATGCCTTCTGGGCCGAGAACGGCGACGTGCTGATCGGCGAAGTGTCGACCGTCAATGACGATCTGACAGACAATGTGTTCCGGGAGCCGATCGGACGATTCTCCAGTATCATCGAGGATACGGCGCCAAGGCACCTTCTGGTGTCGGATTACGATGTTTGGCTGTCGCGCTGAGCTCACGCGCCTCCGGATTTCCGGTGGAGCGGTGGTGCGCGGATGACCGGTCACGGAGACCGGGACCGGTTCGGGAAATGAAATGTCCGCGAGGGCTCCGCCGCTGGCCCTCGCGGACATCATTGGGAAAGCTGCGCATCGAACCCGACCCCGCCCCCGAGGCGGATGAGCGGCAGCTCCCCGAGCCAAAAACTACTTGAAGGGCCCGAGCAGGCCGAGGCGCGCAGCCTTGGCCAGTCCGGCCATGCGGTTGGGAACCCTGAGCTTGAGCATGACAACCGCGAGAACGGACGCGACCTCGCGCGCGGTCAGTTGAAGGCCCGCACCGATTTCCTGATCGGTCTGCCCTTCGGCACAGAGTCTCAGGCATGTCATTTCCGTTTTGGTCATAGGTATCAGCCCCCGATCCTTGCCGAGATCCATTAGACATCCTTTCGTACTGATTGCTCAGCGACTGCGAACCAGAGTTTGCGGCGCAACCAAAAGCTGGCCGTCAGAAGTCAACAAGTTGATTCAAATTGTCTGGAACGCTGGCGGGCTTATGCCTTGAATTTAATCGGTTCGCCTTCACTCTGGACGCCAAAAAGTACGACTATTGGTTGTGAAGTGGGCCGGTGAGCAGCCCCAAAACACCTCATGACGCCTCGTTTTCAATCCGGGGCTTTGTGCTTCTTGCGGAAGTCGCTGGGCGTCATTCCGTACCATCGCAGTGCGGAACGGGTGAATGCTGCGGGCGCGGAGAAACCGAGTTTGTATCCGATGCTCGAAAGCGTCAGGTTCGTTTCCAGCAGCAGTTTCCCGGCCATCTCCTTTCGGCACTCGTCGATGATGTCCTGCATGCTCGTTCCGGCGGCCGTCAACCTGCGCTGAAGCGTGCGCGCACTCATGCCCAGCCTTTCGGCCTCGCCGGTCAGTGTCGGTGTATTTGTCGCAAGGTTTTCGGCGACATGGAGCCTGATTGCAGAAACGGGGTCGCCGTCGTCGGGCGTCCGCGAGGGAACGTCGTCCACATATTTGGCCATCATCGCAAAAAGCCGGGGATCGGCTTGCGGATTGGTGCGACCGAGGAAGCTTGAGGGAAACACAATCGTGTTGACCTGGGCGTTGAAACTCACATCCCTGGACAGAATTTTTCTATGCAAACTCATGTTTTTGGGTGGCTTTCTCTCCAGTTCGACCTTCAGTTCCCTGACGTCGTCCTCAAGAAAGCTGCGAAAGTGGGCGAAGGACTGCGCTATCCCCATGTCGACATACTGAGTCCGGTGAAGGATCAGCGGAGAGTAGGTCCACTGGTAGTAGGTCTTGCGGGGGCCGACCTCTAGGGTGCAGACGCTCGATTCACTGATCTTGTGAAGGTTTCGGCCCATGAAAACCAGACACTCCTGCAGGGTGGCCGAATTCATCATGGCATAGCCGAAAGGTCCCGACGCCCCTTTCTGGAACGCCGCAGCAGACTGAAGCCCGAAACAGTCGTCCCCCGAGATCATCCCGAGTGCTTCCATGTATCGGCAAAGTCGATCGAGACTGATGCGTTCGCCTATAACGGTGAACCGGCCCGGATCCAGGCCGCAGGCCCGCGCGATCGGTTCCGCATCAATGCCGAGCCCGGAAGCATACTTGCTGATTCCGGAGGCCAGGCCCGCGGCAACTTCAAAACTGTCGGCCAGAGTCGATTTCATTGACGTGGCGTCCAAGGTAAAAGAATCGGCACTTTCAGTAAATGCGGAATGGACGACGGAGTCGAGAACAAAGCTATGGTGCTGACGCCGGCGCCGACCGGGTCAACCCTATTTGTGCATGATCGTCCATATGTCTTCAGATACGTTTCAATTGCCCGACAGCGCGCCCGAGCGAATTCGTGATTTCCATGCGCTTTGGCTTGCAAAAGCCTCGGGAGACGTGCCGGATGCCTTGGACTTCGATGTCGGTGTTCTGTCGGCCCAGTATCCCCTGCTTGCGCGGATCGGAACCGCGGGAGCCGGCTCGGAGCTGGTGTGGCGCGATGTCGCCGAGGCCGACCACTGGCCTTTCGGGACGCCAGTGAAGGGCCGGCCAGTCGCTGAATCCGTTCCGCCGTTGATGAGTGTCACAAGGGCGATCAACTCCTTTGAGGAAACGCTTGCGAGTGGCGTGCCGGACTATTTCGAAACGACATCCTGGCTGTACGGTGGACGCACATCGCTGATGGCGCGGCTCGTGGCGCCGCTTGCGGTCGGCGACGGACGGGAGCTGATTGCGCTTTGGGAAGTCATCGACCCGACAAAAGCGGGCTGAACCGCTGACGGTTCGACGTGGCTGTGCTTCCGTCGGCGAAAATATTTTAAGCCTATAGTATCTTGCCGGATTCGTGTTAAACATGGAATAACGAGTTCGCGCCATGGCTGGCCGGTGCTGTTGACATGGTCCCAGGGGGGGAAGTGCACTAAGTCAGCCGGGTTCAACAGGAGTTTCAAGATGTCCGTATCTCCCGCCGTTTCGATCAATTCCGCCAAGCCCTCATTCAAGTGGGACGATCCCTTTCTGCTCGCGGATCAGTTGACCGATGAAGAGCGCATGATCTGGGACGCGGCGGCGGCATTCGCCGCCGACAAGCTCGCGCCGCGCGTGACGGAAGCCTATCTCGACGAACACACGGACCGGGAGATCTTCTCGGAGATGGGGCAGGCCGGACTTCTGGGCGTGACCATTCCCGAGATCTACGGTGGAGCCGAGGCGGGCTACGTGTCGTACGGCCTCGTTGCCCGTGAGGTCGAACGGATCGATTCCGGTTATCGCTCGATGATGAGCGTGCAATCCTCGCTGGTGATGTACCCGATCCACGCCTATGGCAGTGAGGAACAGCGCAAGAAATATCTGCCCAAACTCGCCAGCGGCGAATGGGTCGGCTGCTTCGGTCTGACCGAGCCGGACGCCGGTTCCGATCCCGGCGGCATGAAAACCCGTGCCCGCAAGTCCGAAGGCGGATATGTGCTCAACGGTTCCAAGATGTGGATCTCCAATTCGCCGATTGCGGACGTGTTCGTCGTCTGGGCAAAGTCCGAGGCCCATGGCGGCGAGATTCGCGGCTTCGTGCTCGAGAAGGGCATGAAGGGCCTGTCAGCGCCCAAGATCGGGGGCAAGCTCAGTCTCCGCGCTTCCATCACCGGCGAAATCGTCATGGACAATGTCGAAGTCGGCGAAGACGCGCTGCTGCCGAACGTTTCGGGTCTCAAGGGACCTTTCGGATGCCTCAACCGGGCGCGCTACGGCATCTCCTGGGGTGTCATGGGTGCGGCTGAGGATTGCTGGCATCGCGCCCGCCAGTACGGTCTCGACCGCCACCAGTTCGGCAAGCCGCTGGCCGGCACGCAATTGTACCAGAAGAAGCTTGCCGACATGCAGACCGAAATTGCGCTGGGGCTTCAGGGCTCGCTGCGGGTGGGTCGTCTGATGGATGAACACCGGTTTGCGCCGGAGATGATCTCGATCGTCAAGCGCAACAATTGCGGCAAGGCTCTCGACATCGCACGGATGGCGCGCGACATGCACGGCGGCAACGGCATTCAGGCCGAATACCACGTCATGCGCCATGCCCAGAACCTTGAAACCGTGAACACCTACGAAGGCACGCACGATGTGCATGCACTGATCCTCGGTCGGGCGCAGACCGGGATACAGGCGTTTTTCTGACCCGACTCCAACCCGGGCCGGACCGAACCGGCCGGTCCTGAACTTTTCCCCCGAGCGTCGGAGCTTCGCGCCCGCGACCCATCGGGCTGCGGCCTTTCGCCTGTCGATTGCCCACCGGTTTGCCTCCCGTCTCCGCGCAGATTGGCGGGCGTTCAAAGGCTGCGCGGACTTTGCCGGGATCAGACCGGAACCAATCGGAACCTGAGGCATTTCCTCCGGGCATTTTGAACGTGGAGATGTCCTTGCCGCACGCACATCCGGTCCGGCCCGGCCGATGCCTGTCCATCAGAGCTGACCTGAGCGTGATCCCCGTTCGCCCGCGTCATCGCGCAGGTCGGCTTTCCGGCACTCCACATGATTTGCGGGCGATTCACGGCTTGCGGTGCGCGTCCGCATTGCAGTGTCCGTTTGCGCCGCCCAGTCCAGAAAACCGCAAGGAGCTGTCATGCCCAACACATTCGACACTGTAAATCCGGCCACCGGGCAAAGGATTTCCACCTACACCTACATGAGCGACACGGAAGCCGATGCGGCCGTCGAGAAGTGCCATGCGGCCCATGACGCCTGGCGTCACAGGTCCCTTGAGGAACGCGGTGCGATCATCAGCAGAATTGGCGAGCGCCTGCGCGCCCGGTCGGATGAACTCGCCGCACTCATGACCGACGAAATGGGCAAACTGCTCAAGCAAAGCAAGCAGGAGATCGAACTTTGTGCGGCAATCTGCGATTGGTCCGCAAAGGCCGCGCCCAAGGAACTGGCGCACGAGGAGCGCGAGCTTCCCGAGGGCGGACGCGGCATCATCACGCACAAGCCGATGGGTGTGATCTACGGCATCCAGCCCTGGAACTATCCGGTCTATCAGGTCGTGCGCTATTCCATCGCCAACCTGATGGCCGGCAACGGCGTGCTGCTCAAGCATGCGAGTTCGGTGACCGGGACGGGCAAGCTGCTTGAGGAGATCTACCTTGAAGCGGGCTTGCCGGACCATCTCTTCACCGTGCTGATCATCGACCATGACCAGTCCAATGCGATCATAGAGCACAACCGGGTCCGGGGCGTGACGCTCACCGGAAGCGCCGTCGCCGGACGGACCGTCGGCGCGCGCGCGGCGAAAGCGCTCAAGAAGACGGTTCTCGAACTGGGGTCAAACGACGCCTACATCGTTCTGGAAGACGCCGATATCGACAAGGCGGTCCGGATCTGTGTCAATGGCAGGATCTACAACAATGGCGAGACCTGCATCGCGGCCAAGCGCTTCATCGTGGTCGACGCGGTCTACGATGTCTTCCGCGAGGCCTTTGTGAAGGCCATGGGCGAGGTTTCGGCCGGAGACCCGACCGGCGACGAGGCCGGTATGGGGCCGATGGCCCGCAAGGATCTGCGCGACGACCTGCACGAACAGGTGGAAGGCAGCGTCGAGAAGGGCGCCGAAATCCTGTGTGGCGGCCGGATACCGGAAGGCGAGGGATACTATTACCCCGCGACGGTGCTTGGAAATGTTGCCCCGGGACAGCCCGCCTATGACGACGAATTGTTCGGTCCGGTGGCGTCGCTCATCCGCGCCACTGACGCCGACGATGCGATGCGCATCGCCAACGACAGCCGCTTTGGCCTCGGCGGCGGCATCATCACCGAAGACCGGGACAGGGCTGTCGAGATGGCCACCCGTCACTTCGACACGGGAATGGTCTTCATCAACGGTTTCGGCCTGGCCAAGCCGAACATGCCGTTTGGCGGTGTGAAGGATTCCGGATACGGGCGCGAGCATGGCGGTTACGGCATGCGCGAATTCACCAACACGCAGTCGGTCATGGTCATGAACTGATCATTCAGGACCGATTGGAAGGGCCGGCGTCGGGATTGAATGCCCTGCGCCGGCCGTTTTTGAAGACAACTCGCGTTGTTCAACAAATAAGTAAATTACCAATTGCGAGTTCTTTGAATTAGTAAAATACGATTTATTAAGGCAGTTCGTGGCCATATCGTCCGGAACATTTCCGCTCAACGATAGGGCCAAAAGATGCAGTTCCTGGGTTTTCTCAACAACATCAAGATCGGTACCAAGATTTATGCCGGATTCGGCGTAATTCTTGCCATTCTCGTGGCCATCGGCGGTGTGTCTGTCTATATGAACCTGGGCAACAAGGATGCGTTCGGAAGCTACCGGACGGCCGCCCGCCTGAGCAATGCGGCCGTGGAAGTTGAGGCCAACATGCAGTCGGCCAGGCTGTCTTTCATGAAGTACCGCAATCAGCAGACGCCCGAGATTGCCCAGGAGGTTTACGACCGCCTCGATGCAACCGGGGCGATGATCGCAAGCATGGGCCGCATTTCACAGCACCCTGAAGTCGCGACCCAGATCGAGACCCTTACCGGGCAGGTCGAGGAGTACCGCGCAGGATTCAACCGGGTCTCGGAACTTCAGGCAAGGCGGAACACCATTGTCGACGAGACTTTGAATGTGATTGGTCCGAAGCTGCAGGATGATGTTGCGCTTATTACCAAGGAACTGCAGAACGTTTTCAAGACAGCGGCGGCCTTTTCGGCAACCAAGGTTCAATATGCGGTCGCCAACATGCGGTTGGCGGGCAACAGTTTCCTGCTGACCAATGATGAACAGGCTTTCGCTGATGCCACCGAAAACGCACAGCTAGCCATATCTGGCCTTCAGGAGGTTGCCCAGAAAGCCGAATATCCGGCTCTGGCAGAGCTGTTCGAATCGACGGCTTCCGAGATCAGCGTCTATTCAGACGGAGTCAGCGAAGTTCACGAGGTCATTGCCCAGCGCAACGAAGTTATCACCGGGACCCTCGACGTGGTCGGACCGGCGCTTGCGCGCGCCGTCGGCGACCTCAAGACGCGGCTTCAGAGCATACAGAATACACTTGGGCCGTCGATTGAAGGCACGATGGCAAATGGCGTCATCATATCCGGCGTTCTGGCCGTTGGCGGAGCCTTGCTGTCGCTTGCCTTCGCGCTTCTGATCGCCACGGGGATCTCGCGCCCGGTGCAGGCCATCACGCGCGCCATGAGCGCACTCGCCGACAACAGGCTCGACACCGAAATTCCGGGTCTTGATCACAAGAGTGAAGTCGGCGACATGGCCAAGGCAGTGGACGTGTTCAAGCAGAACGCCATCCGCGTCCGTGATCTCACCGCACAGGAAGCGGCGCTGCAGGCCAAGAACACCGACCTGCAGTCCAACATCTCGACGGTGGTGGCGGCAGCAGTCGCCGGAGATTTCAGCAAGCGGATCACCACTCGCTACGACAATCCGGATCTCGATGCCTTTGCCTCCAACGTGAACACGCTGGTGGAATCGGTCGATACCGGCATTGCCGAGACCCAGCGCGTCATCGGCGCGCTGGCCCAGGGCGACCTGACAGAGGAAATGACCGGAGCCTACCAGGGCGTGTTTGCCGACCTTCAGTCGGGCGTCAACGCCACCATGGCAAGCCTGCGGCAACTGATGGAGGAAGTGCGCCACTCCGCCGATGCGATCAATGGCGGGGCGGACCAGATCCGCAACGCCTCCAACGACCTGTCGCGCCGGACCGAAACCCAGGCCGCCTCGCTTGAGGAGACCTCGTCTGGCCTTGAGGAAATCACGGTCGCGGTGCGCAGTTCCACCGAGCGCGCTCAGGATTCGAGCCGCATGGTCAACGAGGCGCGCCAGTTCGCCGAGCAATCGGCCGTGGTCGTGGGCGACGCAAATGCCGCGATGAGCCGCATCGAGCAGGCGTCGAGCGAGATCACCAACATCATCAACGTGATCGACGAGATTGCCTTCCAGACCAACCTTCTTGCCCTGAATGCCGGGGTTGAGGCGGCCCGTGCGGGTGAGGCCGGCAAGGGGTTTGCCGTCGTTGCGCAGGAAGTGCGAGAACTTGCCCAGCGCTCGGCCACCGCGGCCAAGGACATCAAGGACCTGATCAACAAGTCGTCGAACGAGGTGCAGACCGGCGTGAGCCTCGTCACCTCCACCGGCGACGCGCTGCGCGAGATCCGGGAAAAGGTCAACGGCATCGCCGAGCAGGTCAGCGCCATTGCAACGGCTGCGAAGGAACAGTCGACCGGGCTGCAGGAGATCAACTCAGCGGTCAATCAGATGGACCAGATGACCCAGCAGAACGCCGCCATGGTCGAGGAAGCCGCCGCGAGCACCAACACGCTTGCCGACGAGACCATAACCCTGCGCAATCTGATCGCGCGGTTCAAGCTCTCTGCGTCCGCGGAAGGCTCCCGGTACCGCAGCGCGGCCTGAGCTGGCTCTGCTCCCGGAACCGTTGCCGTGTTCAACGAACAGAACCCTCCGGCGCAAAGACCGGAGGGTTTTTCGTTGCGCCCGCCGGGAAGGGCTGTGAAGCGTTCAAGCGTGTCCTCACGCGCTACCCGATCCGTCTCGACGGCTGCTTGCGGCGTTTGATGGCACTCAGTCTCTTTGCGCCCACAGCAATCAGCATGCCAAAGGCGGCGATCAGCAGGATGGCAAGATGATCCGGCCAGCTTGCCAGATGAGCTCCCATCTCGGAGATCTCCAGATGGGAATGGTCGCCGGGATGCGCCAATGCCTGACCTGTCGCCAGAAGCGAAACCGCCACAGTGCTGCTTGCAAATCTAGTCATCCTGTTTTCCTTTCCTGTCCCGTTTGGGTTGGGCTTCATCGAGAAGCGTGATGATGTCGACATCCTCGCGTTCGGTGAGCGAGACATAGGTGAATGTCATGGTTTCGCGCTCGCGGATCATGGCCGCCGGATAGGGCAGGTGAACCAGTTCCCGTGACGCAAAGGCCGGCGAGGCAGTGCCGAGTTGCCACCTGGTTTCCACCTTGGCGTCGACCAGATGCATGGTCAGCCCGTCACTGCCCGTGCGCCGGGCCGCAATCTGCGACAATTCGATGAAAGCGGGCTTGTCCTCGGCCTTGCGGAAGCCTTCGATGAAGGCCGAGGCCAGGGCCTGCAGCCGATGGAGGCGCTCCTTGCCGGGGTCTGCATGCACATGCGAATGCATGTGGTCATGGCCGTGATTGTGGCCCGGGCCATGCGCGTGACGGTCATGATCATGGTGAGAGTGGTCATGAGCGTGGTGGTGCGGGTGGTCATGACCGTGACCATGGCCATGATGCGTGTGATGATGCGTCCGGCTCATGCTTTCAGGTCCCATCCCTGCGAAGTGACATCGGGGCCGGCGGGGATCTGCAAGGGCTTGTCGATGATGTGCTTGTGCGCGCCCATCTTGCCGTGGCTCACCAGTGTCCCCAGCACATCCACGATCACGCGGGTGGCGAGCAGTGCGGTGATGTCGGAGGTGTCGTAGGGCGGAGAGACTTCGACGACCTCAAGCCCGCAGATGCCTTCCCTGGCGACCAGCGAAACCAGTTCGAGCGCTTCGCGCGGCAGGAAGCCGCCCGGTTCCGGCCAGCCGGTACCCGGCACGAAACCGCAGTCGACGCTGTCGATGTCAAACGAGATATAAACCGCGTCGGCGTCCTTCCAGGCCAGTTCCAGCGCGCGTGCGGCCGTTTCCGCGAGCCCCATTTCCTCGATGTCGCGCATGGTGAAGATGTTGGTGTTGCGCTTGCGCGCTTCCTCCACGCCTTCGCGCGGCACCTGCCAGCCGCCGATGCCGACCTGAACCAGGTTGACGGCGGGCACATTGGCGAGATCGGTCGCATGGAACCACGGGGTAGTGTGCATGCGCTCGTCGAGATCCTTTTCCTGGATGTCGATGTGGCGGTCGAAATGAACAATGCCAATCCGCCTGGAGGTGCATTGCGCGATGCCGCGCACGCATGGAAAGCCGATGGAATGATCGCCGCCGATGATGATCGGCAATGCGCCGGATGAGGCCACGTGGCCGACCGCGCGAGTGACCTGATCGAAGGTCTTTTCGATGTTGGCGGGGATGGTGAAGACGTCGCCGACATCACAGAGTGTCATCTGCTCGCGCAGATCGATGCCCATTTCGTAATTGTAGGGCGTGTAGAGCGCGGATATCTTGCGCACGCCCTGCGGGCCGAAGCGCGTCCCCGGGCGATAGGTGGTCCCGCCATCGAAGGGGACCCCGATGATCGCCGCATCGTAATTGCCGACCAGCGTCGAATCCTCGATATAGGGCGCCTTCAGGAAAGTGTTGATGCCCGCATAATGCGGCAGTTCGCCCCGCGCGAAAGTCGGGATGGTCCTGTCTTCGAGACTGTCCGATCCGGTCAGACCCATGCGCAGCGCCCAGGCGCGTTCCTGCTGCCATGCGGCGGAAGGCAGCTTTCCTTCCTTCTCGGCTGCGCGCCAGCCACGCATGTTGAGCTTGTCGAAATCCGGATGGTGATGGCGGCCGGGCATGGGCCGCTTTTCCAAGCCTGCGCGCCTGCGCGCGCGTGCCGGGCCGGTGTTGAAAAGATCACGCATCTTGGTCTCCAGGTCGTGTGTCGGTCGGTTGTGTGATGAGGTCGCGCGCATCGGGCGCCGAAGCGATTTTCCGGCGGTCCAGTGGCAGGTCATAGGTGATGGTTGCGCCGTAGCGCTGTGGCGCGTGCGGGTCGTGGCGGCGCTTGTCGAAGACCAGAACCCGCGTGCCGAGCTTGAAGGCCTCGTGAATGTCATGGGTGACCATGAAAACCGTCATGCCGCGCTCGCGCCAGAGATCCAGCAGCAGGGCATGCATGTCGACACGTGTGCCCGGGTCGAGCGCGCCGAAGGGTTCGTCCATCAGGAGCACATCCGGCTTTTTCAGAAGCGCCTGGGCGATCGCCAGCCGCTGCTGCATTCCGCCCGAAAGCTGTGCGGGATAGCTTTTGCGCGCACCGACCAGACCGATCGCCTCAAGCGTTTTGTCGACCGTGCCGCGCAGTTTGCGCCGTTTCGCGCCGAAGACCCGGCCAAGTCTTGGCGCATTCGCAAATTCGTCAGCGAGAATGAGATTGTCCTCGACGCTTAAATGCGGAAACACCGAATAGCGCTGGAACACGATGCCGCGGTCCTCGGTCGGTTCGGAGGGAATGGGCTCGCCGTCGCGCAGAATCGCGCCGCGGTCGGGCTTCTCCTGTGACAGCAGCATTCTGAGAAATGTCGATTTGCCGCAGCCGGATGCGCCAACCACGGTGCAGAACGAGCCAGCCTCGACATCGAGCGACACGCCCTCGAGCACAACCGTACCGTCATAGGATTTGCCAACGCCCTGAACGGCGATCTTCGGCCGGTCGCTCACAGGCTTTCCCCCTGCATGTGGTTCCAGGGGAAGGCGCGGCGCGACAGCGTCAGCAGCAGCCGGTCGATCAGATAGGCGAGCAGCGTAATCCACAGCACGTAAGGCAGGATCACATCCATCGCCAGGAACCGCCGCACCAGAAAGATCCGGTAACCAAGACCTGATGTCGAAGCGATGGCCTCGGCCGAAATCAGGAAGATCCAGGCCGGGACGAGGCCAAGACGCATCGCCGTGATCAGATTGGGTAGAACCTGCGGCAGCACCACGCGCGTCATCATCTGCCAGGTGGAGGCGCCAAGGGTCTGGGCCTTGATGATGAGTTCCTTCGGCAGGTCCATCACGGCTTGCGCCACCGAACGGGTCATCACCGGCGCGGTGCCGAGTGCGATCAGCAGTATCTTGGAGGCTTCGCCCAGGCCCACCATGATAAACAGGATGGGCAGGATGGTGATCGGCGGAATCAGTGAAATCGAGGCAATGAAGGGTGACAATGTGCTGCGCACATAGGGCAGGAAGCCCACCAGCACGCCAACGATGACGGCGAACAGCGTTGCCGCGCCCATGCCGGCGGCCAACCGCAGCAGGCTGTCGAGCGTATCGCCCCACAGAAGCAGGTCCCCGGACCGGCGGTCGGGAACGAAGGCCATGCGCCAGAAGGTCGCCGCCATCTGTTCGATCGATGGCAGCAACTTGTCGGCGGGATTTTCCAGCCGGCGAAAGTGGCTTGCGACGGCGTAGGCGATGACGATACCCGCAAAGGGGAGTGCCGCCAGCGCCGTTGCCGAGGGCTTGCCGGGCTTTCTGTTGATCAGGCGCATGGCGTTGTCGGCCCCTCGGATCAGAGCTCGCCGGCGGCGGCCATGTCCATGTAGGTGGTGTCAAAGCGCAGCTTCACATTGTTTTCGTCGCCATAGACCGAGCCGTCGGGGAAGCTGACACCGACAAATTCCGGCGACGGCGCGCCTTCACCCAGAATGCCCTTCTCGAACAGGAACTCGGCAACGAATTTCATCGTCGCAGGCAGTTCCGCTGACTTGGTGAAGCTCGCCGCTTCCGCCGGATCGAAGAACATCCTGGTGGTGTCGAGCTGGGCCTGATAGCCGGCCAGATCCGTACCCGATGCGGCGGCCATGGATTCGAGCGCCTCGGTGTCGCCATCCGCCATCAGGCCCATGACCTCGTACCAGGCGCCGGTGAGCGCCTTGCCGAAATCGGGATTGTCGGCCAGCGTCTGGGTATTGACCATCATGATGTCGATGATCTCGCCGGGGATGTTGGCGGAGTCGAAGACCTTGGTGGAGCCCGGTGTCGCCGCGATTTCCGACAGCAGCGGGTTCCAGGTCACGACCGACGTCACGTCGTCGGTTGCATAGGCGGCGATCATGTCGGCGTCGGATGTGTTGACAACCGTGAGGTCACGCTCGCTCATGCCGACACTGTCGAGCGCGCGGGCCAGCAGGTAATGCGACACCGACAGTTCCACCAGGTTGACGTTCTGTCCCTTCAGCGCCTCGACGCTGTCGCCGTCTTTCAGTACGATGCCGTCATTGCCGTTGGAGTAGTCTCCGACGATCAGCGCGGTGGTGTCGACCCCGCCGCCGGCGGGAATGGACAGCGCGTCCATATTGGTCATCGAGCAGCCGTCGAATTCGCCGGCCGTGTACTGGTTGATGGATTCGACATAGTCGTTGATCTGAACGATCTCGACATCGATCCCGTATTTCTCGGCCCATTTGTCCATGATGCCGGAACTTTCGAGATAACCCCAGGGCATCCAGCCCACATAGATGGACCAGCACACCTTGAACTCGGATTTTTCCTGTGCGGTTGCATCGGGTGTCATCCCGACGAGGAGGGGCGCCGACAGCGCCGTTGCCGCCGCCAGTGCCAGTGCCTTGGTCTTGAATGTCTTGATCATTTTGCTCTCGCCTCTCTCGTGTGCGCTCTCGTCGCAGTGTGTGAGGGTTTGAGCGCGCGGGCCGGGAGACAGTCTGCGCGCGCAAACCTGTGCAGGTGTCTCCCGGGATTTTGCCCCGCCGTGTTCCCGGCCTGTTTGACCGGGTGGCACCTCTCGGACCTGCGTCTTTCGGAGGGGATGAAAGACCGGAACCCTAGATGCCCGCTGCACGGCCTTCACGAAGCAGTAACCGTGCCAGTTGGCGCAACGTGTTGAAAAACCGCGATTCCCGGTCGATACGCCGGCGCGGTCGCGCAAGGGTTGGATTCGCATTGGGCAGCGTTCTGCGCTTGCCGCCAAAAAAATGTGCAGGAATGAGAATGGCGAAATTTCAGGCGACCCGCCCGCGGTTCTCACAACAGATTACCGATCCGGCGAAAGCGTGTCTTGTAATTGTTGCGCTGCACAATTATATTCGATCCAGTCAATTCGGGAGGACTGGCCTTTGGAGGTCGAACATGTTTTTCCGTTTTCTGTTCAAGCCGCGCGAACCTGAATTCGTTCTCGAGGGCGACATCCGGCTGAGGCATCTGGGCCCCCGGGACGCCGCCATCTTCCGCGATCATCTGCACGAACTCCACTATGTGGACTTCCGCGACCGCTTCAACGGGCTGGTCTCCGACGCCTGGCTCGAGACCTACATCGCCAGGTCTCTCGACAACGCCATCTGCATCGGCGCGTTTCTGGGCGACCACCTGCTGGCGGTTGCTGAGCTGCACACCGGTGGATCGCTGGGCGAGCACGAGGCCGAATCGGCGTTCTCGGTGGTCTCGGACTGGCGCCGCAAGGGACTGGGCACGCTACTGATCAGGTCGCTGCTCAAGTGCGCGACCGAAAATGACATTTCCACCCTCATCGTCGAAACCGGTCCGCAGAATCAGGCCATGAAGGCGCTGGCCAGGAAATTCGGCGCAAAGATGCAGTTTGAGGGCGACCGGTCGGTCGGCCGCATCAACGTGGCCGAAGGCCTGCGGCTCGCGGGCCGGCGGCGCGCCTTCGCGCCCCTGCCGGCAGCCATGCCCGTGCCTGTCGAACTGCCGGCAGGCGGGCTGCCCGCGCACTGAGGCCGCCCTTCCATCGATCTTCCAGGTTTTTCTGCGAGCCTCAACCGGAGCCCGAACCGATGAGAGATCCGACAATTGCAAGACGTCCCGGTTCGCCCGGTCCCGGGCCCGATCGCGCGCAGGGCGTCCGGGTGCAGGACGTCCGGGTGCAGGGCTGGCGTGACGTTTTCGCATCGGCGGGCCCCGAACCGGGGCGCCGGAGCGCACTTTGTGATCAGATTGCCCATTGGAGCCTGGAGCTGGGCCTGTATAGTCAGGTCCAACGCAGAAGGCGGCGCGTTTCGCGCGTCCACAGTGGAGGACAGATATGACCAGCAAGAAGAGCACCGAAGACCTCGCGTCGATGTTCATGAAATTCGGCAAGGACATGAACCTTCCGCAACCCGATCTCGAGGCGCTGGTGGCGCGCCACCGCAAAAACCTGCAGGCGCTCGAAGAGGCGACGAAAACTGCAGGCACCGGCGCGACCTCGATCCTCGAGCGCCAGCGCGAGATGGTGCAGGAGGCGCTGGCCGAGATTTCCGAGATGTCGGAAAAGATGAAGACCAGCGGCGATCCCAAGGCGATGATGTCGGCCCAGGCCGATTTCGCTCGCCGCTCCTTCGAGATGGCGCTGAAAAACACCAGCGAGATCGCCGGCATGGCGCAGAAGTCCGGCTCGGAGAGTTTCCGGGTGCTGCAGGCCAACATGCAGGAAACCCTGCAGGAGCTGCGCGAAGCCATGACGAATTCCGGCAAGAAGTAGTTTTCGCCAGCGCTGCGCTTCCGGGCCGCCATCGGGATGGCCCGGGCGCTTCCCGGGGCGCTGGCGTCACTTCCGGGGGGCGGCGCGGCTCCGCCCGACAGGCCCGGGACAGAACGGCACGAGACAAGACAGAAAGACCGATCATGCATATCATCACCGGTGACGACATCCGTTCGGTGTGCACCTGGCCGTTCGCGGTGGAGGCGCTGAGAACCGGGCACAGGCTCGATCCGGCGGAACTCAGCGATTCGCTCGTCGAAAACGGAGGCCGCAGGATGCTGGTCCGCACCGCCTGGGTTCCCGGGCTTGCCTCGGGCGTCAAGGCGGTGACGATCTACCCGGACAATCCCTCTGGGACGCCGCCGCTGCCGTCCGTGCAGGGGCAGGTGCTGCTGTTCGACGAGGCGCGCGGCCATGTGGTCGCCGTGCTCGAGGGCGTGGATCTGACTGCCTGGAAGACGGCGGGCGATTCCGCGCTCGGCGCATCCTGCCTGGCGCGCGAGGATGTGAAGACCATGCTGATGGTCGGCGCGGGCTCGATGGCGCGGCCGCTGATCGAGGCGCACCGCGCGGTCCGGCCCTCGCTCGATCACGTGATGATCTGGAACCGCAGCGCCCCGCGTGCCGAAGAGCTGGCCGCAAGCCTCGGTGACGCCGGGATCAGCGCCGAGGTCGTCCCCGATCTCGACGCGGCGGTCTCGCGCGCCGATCTCATTTCCACCGCGACGATGACGAAGACGCCGATCATCCGCGGCGAGGCGCTCAAACCCGGCGCGCATCTCGATCTCGTCGGCGCGTTCACGCCCGACATGCGCGAGGCGGACGATCAGGCGCTCACGCGCGGGCGGCTCTTCGTCGACAGCCGCGCCACCACCGTCGGCCATATCGGCGAAATCAAGATCCCGCTCGCCGCAGGCGCGATTCAACGCGACGATATCCTGGGCGACATGCACGACCTCGTTCAGGGCAAGGCGGGCCGCAAGTCGCCCGACGACATCACCGTGTTCAAGAACGGCGGCGGCGCGCATCTCGACGTGATGATCGCGCACGCGGTGTACCAGGCGCTGTCCGCGAACTGAGCGTTTTCCGCCGGCCCAAGGAATTTGCCGGTTTTCTCGGATCCCGGTCGAAGGAAACTGTTAACGAATTGGGGTCAAGAATCGGGTCAGGGAAACCAGGGCTCGTTCTCGCCATGTCGATGTTCAGATACTACGCGGCCAAGCCAAAGCCTGAGGCGCCTGTCGCGCCCAAGGCGGTGCACACCAACTTTCTCAGAACCGGCCGGATCGCGCGCGCGGAAGACTGGATCGAGGAGGAGCGCCGCTATCTCAGCGCCGCCGAAGTCGCCAAGCGCACCGGCATCAGGCTCGAGACCGCCGGCAGGAAGGCGCATGAGCGGCTCAACAGGTTTCATCACGGCATCCGGTTCCCCGAGATGATCTTCCACAAGACGCTCGCCCAGGCGCCGCATCTGGGCTATGTCCACGTCACCGCCTCGCGCACCGACTTCGCCGAGTACAAGGACGTCAGCTGGGGCTTCTACATCGCCAATTTCTCCGCCCGGATCAGCGAGAACATCGACGTCGAAATCGAGGGCGCGGAAAAGTTCTTCCACCACGTGAAGCCCGGCTATTCCCGGATGTATTTCGCCGTGGCGATGAAGAACGAGCAGGACGGCGAGATCCGCCACAACGTCATCAACCGCGACATCCGCAAAAACGGCCTCCTGTTCCGCACCACCGACCCGAAAGCCGCGCTGAGAAACGTGCTTTTGCTGGGCGCGCGGAACGCGGAGTTGCGCAGGATTGTGAAGGCGATCGGGTGAGGGGTGGGGATCTCGTGCTCGGTGAAGATGTCCTGTTTAGTTCGGGAGTGCCTGGCGTAATAATCCGAAGTCTTGTGAAAACTTCGATTATAACCGACCCAAATTGGACAGGTGGCGACATGTTGTTATTCACGGCAATTTTACTACCGGCGGAACTTTGAAGATTAGAATAATCCGGCAATTAGAGGGTTGACACTGTCTTCCTTGGGCAGCACCTTAATGCAAGTCTAAGTGGCTCGGGGTGAGGGGTGCATGTTAGGGTTATCGCACGCGCGGGCAATCACGCGCATTCCGGATCCCATTCATGGCAGCATCCCCTTAACGATTTTCGACAGAGCCCGATTTGAAAGTTGTTGAGTGATATCAGTGGGATGTGATTCCGTCGGATTGTCAAAGATTCGATGGAGGCCACTGTGTCCTGGACTGATATCACCCGCGCTGAGCATAACCGCAATTCCGACCGCTATCCAACCG
>JAVJQD010000005.1:0-24069 GCA_040218025.1 Hoeflea sp.
GATCGGAACATCGGCCTTCGTCTCAAGCTCGAAACTCGAATTGTCATGCGTGATCACGCAAAGCATCTTCGTCCCGGCCGTCAGTCCCTCAACAACAACAACGCCGACATTGTCCTTGTGATCATGTACCAAAAGATGGGGGGTGGTCACGTCCGTCCTCCAATATGAAATCTGATGAGCAATCGTCCTCTGCCCGATGGACAGGTCTTATATAAGTTATAAGATACTGTGAACCCGGAATGTCAACCGGCACGGGACAGCGAAAGGAAATCTGGATGGCGGATCAGGCCGGCAAGGATCCAACCGACACCATCGGCTTCAAGCCGCTCTACGCCCAGGTGCGCGAACGCCTCATGCGCCGGCTGGTCGACGGCGAATGGCTGCCGGGAATGCTGCTGCCCAGCGAGATCGAACTGGCGCGCCAGCTCAATGTCAGCCAGGGCACGGTTCGCAAGGCGCTCGATTCGATGACCGCTGACAACCTCCTGATTCGCAGGCAGGGCCGGGGCACCTATGTCGCCGAACCGGAGGAAAGCCGTATCCTGTTCCAGTTCTTCCGGCTCACGCCGGACAAGGGCGCAGCGAGCTTCCCCGATTCGCAAGTCGTGAGCACCGGCTACGCCAAACCCACCGCGATCGAAACCGGATCGCTCCGGCTTGCGGGCGGGGAAAAGGTGTTTCGGATCGAGCGCATCCGCTCGCTTTCGGGCCAGCCGATCCTGATCGAGACCATCACGCTGCCCTCGGGCCGCTTTCCGGATATCGATCACCTGACAATCATCCCCAACAATCTCTACCGGCTCTATTCCGAACGCTGGGGCATCACCATCGGCTCCGCCGAGGAGCGCCTCAAGGCAATCGCCGCGGGCAGCCGTGACGCCGGCCGGCTTGGCTGCGGCGAAGGCGAGCCGCTGCTCTTGATCAGCCGCGTGGCCAGGGATCTGGAGGATAACCCCGTCGAACTGCGCTGGTCACGGTGCATTTCCCGGGAGATCCACTACGCCGTCAATCTGCGGTAAGCCCGCTCTGCAGTTTTCGCCGAGGTCGCGTCATCGTTCACACGGCCGCTTTAAAGCCGAACACGTCTTCGAGGACGACCGCCTCACCCGTCCGGGCGGATTGTTCGGCCGCCAGACCGATCCGCACCGACTTCAACCCGTCCTCCAGCGTCACTTCCGGCTGACCCCCGTCGCGGACCATGGCGAAGAACTTCCGGTGCTGGAAGAAGGTAGAACCGTGATGGTCCCCGGCCGCCAGAATCGAGTGATCGACATGGATGACCTCGCGCTGCTCGAGCTTGGTCGAGCGTGGTGAGAGAACGAACTCCGAATTGCGCTCCTTTTGATCGGGGGAAAAGCGCGCGGGACCGGGAACCCGGGCCTCGGCCTTCGCAGCTTCGCCGATAACCGTGATCGTTTCCTGCCACTCGGAGCCCTCGGCGAACATGCACAGTTCCAGCATGCCGCGCACGCCGTTGACAAAATCGATGACGACGAATGCGTTGTCGAGAATGTCCGGGCGTCGTCCGTCATGCAGTTCGTCATGAAAATTCACGTCCGCCGCACCCGATGCATAGACGCGGCAGGCCTCCGCGCCCGTGATCAGACGCATCAGGTCGAAGAAATGGCAGCACTTTTCCACCAGCGTTCCGCCGGTCATCGCATTGAACCTGTTCCAGTTGCCGACCTTGTGAAGGAACGGAAACCTGTGCTCGCGGATCGAAACCATCCGCACCCCGCCGGTTTCTCCGGTCCGCAAGGCCGCAAGCAGCCGTTCCACAGGTGGCATGTAGCGGTATTCCATCGCCACCCAGACCGGGGCCGAGCGCCGGGCCGCAGCGGCCAGCACGTCGTCACAATCGGAAAGCGTGGTGCAAAGCGGTTTTTCTGCGAGAACCGGAAGGTCGGCGGGCAGAACATCCATCAGGATGGGGTGATGCAGATGATTGGGCGCGGCGACAACCAGCGCGTCGCAGAGGCCTTCGGACAGGAGATCCTGGTGGCGCTCGTACGCCCTGCAACCGGGCCCGGCGAACGCCTGCGCCCGCTCGCGCATGTCCCGGTCGGGATCGCACACTGCGGCAACCCGGGCTCCGTCAATCAGACCGATATTGCGGATATGCTCCTGCCCCATCATGCCCGAGCCGATGATACCGTATCGTAGTTCACTCATGATCGTATCCGTTGTCTGACAAGCGAATTCACAGACGGATGACCGGCAGGCCGGCAGCCGCGGCGAAGCTGTCGAGCGCTTCGGCATGATCGCCATAGGCCAGCGCCATGTGATGCTCGAGCCCGCTGTTCATCACCCGGTCGAGCACATCGCCGGCGTCGCGCTCGAACCGCACCACGCCAGACGTTCCCGTGAACGCCTTCGCGCGCTTGAGCATCTCGCCGCGCCCCACAACCAGAGCATGCCGACCGTGAGCCTGGCTCAGCCGCAGGAACGTGACCGGCCCGGGCTTGAGCGGGAATTCGAACAGAAGCGGCATCTTCCTGTTGGTGTGGATCGTCGCCTTGGCGACGGCATCGGGATCGGCCATCGACAAGGGCGCCTGCCCGCAGTGCCAGACCACGGCGGAGTTGTCCTCGACATCGATGTCGACCAGGTCGGTCAGGAACACAGGTGCGCCGCTTGCAGCCTGCAGGATCAACTGCGTCGCAGCACCATAAACATCCGCTTCACAGGCGCAGGGGGTCCGCGCTTCCCCCATCATCGCCGCCGGCCCGCACACTGCGCCGCCATAGTCCGTGAAGGTCTCCGGCCAGCAGCGGATTGCGAAGGCATCGAAGGCGCCTTGGTCCTTGATCGATTCCAGCGCCAGCTTCAGCCTGAGCGAGCGGTCCAGTTGCTCCTGATCAACCTGATCGAGCCCGGAAATCACTCCGTCCGCTTCGGTGCGGAGGCTGGAAGCAGCCTCACCCGGCACAGCACGGGCCCGGTCAAACAGATCGGCCAGATCGAACCCTGTCACTTTGAGCCCCGTAAGCGCCGCGAGCCGCTCGGGCTGATAGGCGCAAGTGTCGAAGCCGTCCGGATGGGCGCCGATCCGGGCGATGCTTTTCCGCCGCAGGTCGTCGAGGATCTCTCTTCCCCTGCCAGGATCCGCATTGACCGCCGCCGGCTTGAGCGGCTTGACGCCCGCCTCGGCGCCCAGCAGGTGTTCAAGTCCGCCGCTTCCGGGCGCCGCATAGCGCCATGAGAACGGCCGGTTGCGCAGCGAAAGGGCATGCGATGCCAGGTTCAATCCGCAGAACGCGTTAAGCCGCAGTCGTCCGCCAAGCCGCGGCTCCGGCACCGCCCAGATCGCGAGCGGCTGATCGAAGACGTCGGCAATCCGGCAGGTCGCCGCTGCATCGGTGAACGTCACCTGCAGGATCAACACAAGATCCGGATTTTGGGCTTCCATGTCCGCGATGGCCGCCTCGGTCGCGCCGGCATCCATCAAAAGACCGCGCGGCCCGACCAGCCGGTGGCCGGTCTGCTCCAGATCACGCCACATACCGCAAAGCATGTCTTGCCCAAACTGAACGTCGAAAGTGGGCCTTCCCAGCGGCAAAACACCTATTGTCCGAGTTTCAGACGACATCGAAGCGCCCCCTTACATCACCCGCCAAAAGCACTAAATTGCAGTCATGATAACGATCCTGAGACGCGGGGCGTTCGCCCTCTTCGTTGCAGTGACCATCAGTGTCATTGCCCCCATCGCCAAAAGCTCCGCAACCGAGGCCGCGTGGGCACGGCTGGCGCAGGGCGGCTACACCATCCTGCTGGGATACGCCCGCACGCCCGGCGGTGGGGAACCGCTGCGCCCCGATCTCGGAAACTGCGAAAACCGCAAGGGCCTGAGTGACCGCGGCATCCAGGAAGCGCGCCGCATCGGAATGCGATTTGCCGCCCGCGCAGTGTCGATCGACGCCGTCTACTCCGGCGAATTCTGCCGCGCGCTTCGAACCGCCGAGTTGGGCTTCGGCGCATCCCGGGTCGAAACCCGGGCCTATCTCAATTCGGTAGTGGATGGCGGCAATCCCGACGAGATCCCGCTCGAGCTCATTGAGGCCGTCGATGACTTTTTCGGCTCCGGAAACCAGCTGATGGTCACCCATCCCGAACTCATCCGCGCGATCTCGGGAACCACGCCGCGGGAAGGCGAGGCCATCATCATCGCGCCCGCGATCGAACCCGGAGATCCACCCCGGGTGGTCAACCGGCTGCTGCTTGACTGATCGCGCTTCGCTCATCATCCGAAATCGCCATACTGGTGCCGGAAGCTGCTGTCGGAAGGGGAGAACCGCGCGCCTTCCGAGCCGAACACCGGATGTGCATGCCACGGCGTTGCAGCGCTGTCGGTCAACGCATTGAGTTCACGCATGTAATCGACCGAACCGGTTGCAAGACCACTCCGCATCGCGTCCCAGTCCGGGTAAAGTCCGAACGGCTCGAGCCAGATCGCGCGACCCGCCAGATAACCCGAGGCTCCCGCCCGGTAGGCATGCGCCATGATGTTGCGAAACTCGGATTTTCCCGCGCCAGCCGACAGCATGACCCAGGGCCGGCCGGCCAGTCTGCCCATTTCGTCAAAAGCGGCCTGTACATCCGGATCTTCCTGCGCCGGAACATCTTTCGCGGCGACCGGGCTTTCAAGCTTGAACACGTCGATGCCGAAATCGGGCGCAGCGAAGTCGGCAACCGATTTCAGGACGTGATCCGTGCGTTTGCCGGTCATCTCGACATAGTCCGTTGTCTGGTGTGCGTCGCCGGACAGGGGATAGACCAGAAGCTCGAACAGGAAAGGAATGTCGTAGCGCTGGCAGGCCTCGCCGATGCGCTTGGTGAAATCCTTCTGCGCCTGCCGGTTGCTCTCGGGCGCGTCGGGCCTGTACCAGGCCAGGACCTTGACCGCGTCACCGCCCATCCGCTTGATCTTCGCGACGGACCAGTCGTCGATCTCGCTGGACCGCCGGCCTTCCGGCGTCTCCTCGAAGAGCGAATCCTCAAGCGTCACGATCAGGCCCTTGGAAGGCGAAAACCGGTCCAGACCCATGGGAATGGCGTAGTGCGGATCGAGCAGCATGGCCGAAGCTTCCCCTTGCAGGGTTTCGATCAGCAGGGCCTTGAACCGCGCCACGTCCTCCCACGGCGCCTCGTCAACACCATGGTGCCGGGCGATCGGACCCTTGATCGGCGGGCGCTGGTCGACCGCCGTCATCTTGAAGCGTCCCTGTGCATCGGCCATCCGCCGCATGCCCCACAGTTTGCCCGCGCTCAATTGCATGCCATTGCCTCTTTCATGAATTGCTCGACTTCCTTCCGGATCGGATACCCGGCCCGCCCGCCATGCCGTGTGCATTTGAGCGCCGCTGTCGCGCTGGCGAAACGGATCGCTGTTTCCGGCTCCATTCCTTCGCCCAGCGCAAGGGTGAAGGCGCCGTGCCAGACATCGCCTGCGCCAAGGGTATCCACCGCCTCGATCCGGTACGCGGGTGCGGCTCCCGACGCCGTGCCTCGTTGCCAGAACACGCCGCGCGCGCCGTCGGTAACACAGACGAATTTTCCGGTTTGCTGCGCCGCCTCGGCGAGTCCGCGGCCGAGGTCGTCGTGGCCGGCCCAGTCCCGAAGCCCTTGCGCCGAAAAAGCGAGATGGCTTGCAAGCTCGAAAGCCGCCTCGGCTTCGCGGATCGGAGCCTCGGCATCGAGCACGCCCGGCAACCCCCTCTCGCGCGCAGCCCGCATCAGCACTGCGGCCCCGTCAGGCCAGCGCGTGTCTGCGAGCGCCGCATCGAATGTCGCGGGCAAGGCGGCAACCAGCCAGTCGGCATTCATAGACAGGTCGGTATCCCGGTAGTTGACAATCTGGCGCTCGCCCTCACGGTCAACGAAGACCGACGAAAAGGAAGAGCGGCGGCCTGCGAATTTGCGCACAAGCCGGCAATCGACCCCATCGGCCTCAAGACCCGATACAATCATCTTGCCCACCTCATCCTCACCGAGACGGGCCGCAAGCATCGCCTCGCCGCCGAGACGGGAAATGGCCGCAGCAGCATTGGCGGCGCAGCCGCCGCCGGTAATCCCGGCATCGCGGGCCCGGTATTTTTCCGGACTGCGCGGCATTTCCTCAAGGTAGAAGACGAAGTCGGCCACCGCGACGCCGGCCGTTACGATTCTCGTCATGCTTTCCCAGCCCCGAACTTCGGATGGACAGTGATTTCAGAGGATGAAACCGGTTTCATCCAGTCAAGCTTATCAAGTCTTATATAAGACACAAGACCGAATTCGGTCAGGCATTCGATTCCGCTGTTCAAAATGCCCGGCAGGGATCAGTCCACCGGCAGGCCACTCGGTACTGTCTCCGGTCTGCCAAGACGGCCACCGGCATTCCCGGTAAGCGAATTGAGAAACCCGACAAGCTGGGCAACCTCCGCGTCGTCGAGCTTGACCGGAGCGATGTCGATGCGCGCGGCCAGCCGCGCCCGCTCCCGCGCATCCTCGAAGGAGATGAAATCGACAGCAGCGAACCTCTCGTCGGGAGGCAGGCGCACCATTTCCGGACGCCAGCTCTCATAACCCGCGGCAGGGTCGAGATGATGACGCACGATGCCTTCCAGCGTGTCATAGGCGCCGTTGTGCCCCCATGGCCCGGTCAGGGCGACATTGCGCAGCATCGGGGTGCGAAACCTGTAGGCGTCCTCGAGCCGGTCGGTTTCACCCATGCGGCCGACGTCGCGCACATAGGGGTCGAACCTCCGGGTCCGGCCCGGGCCGAAATGCGGCAGCGCAAGCGCATGAAAATCCTGATCCGACATCAATGGGCCCGAATGGCATTCGCCGCAGCCCGCCTTTCCGTAAAACAGCGCCATGCCTGCCCGTGCGCCCTGGTCAATCGCCTCGACGTCTCCGGCAAGATAGCGATCGAACGGCGTATCGGTTACGCGCCATTCGGCGTTGATGAAGTCGCCCAGCGCGTTTGCGATATGCGTGATTGTCAGGTCGCCGACGCCCGCGATGTCTGGATCAGCCTTCTGAAACCGCTGCATATAGCCCGGGATAGCCCTGACCCGCTCCGTGATCAGCGGCCAGACATGGTCGATCCGGTCATAGGCGGCTCCGGCTATCTTGTTCTCCTCCGGGTTTCCGGCCATCTCTGTCTCCGAGGTGAGCGGAAACAGCGCCTGGGCGGCCAGGATTCCCTTGAGCCCGGACGGCAGGTATTCTTCCGCAGGCGAATTGAAGCCATTGCCGAAGATCGGATCGACGCTCAGCCGCCCGTCATGGAAAAGGACATGGATCTCGCGTGCGCCGAGATTGAACAGCGCCGAAGCGTTGCGCGGCACGCGCTTTTCGATGCGCGCATCTCCCCGGCCCGTGGTCCGTTTCGGACCGATCCCCTCGCCGCCCTCGCCCACACCCAGCGCGAGCCCGTCCCCGCTGGCAAGCTCATGGTGATGACAGGTCCCGCAGGAAATGTTGCGATTTCCTGAAAGAACCGGATCGTAGAACAGAAGCCGCCCGATCTCCGCCAGTTCGGGATCGAAAGGATGGAAATCGGCTTCGGTCAGGGGTGCGGCAGGTCGAGAATCCGCAGGCTCGCCGGCCTTGGCAAGGGATCCGAACGCAAGCAGTATCGCCAGAACGGCAATGTGAAGGATCGCCCCTCGGACCCGGGCAGTCCGGTGAAACGGATTGGTCATGTCCTCTCCCGCGCGCATGGACTCTCCTCCCCTTGCGCCGAACTTCAGATCGCCCCGCCGGCCGCGATGATGCGACCGCCGTATTGCCCGCATCACCGCTGAGCCTCTATGGTTGGCAATCCAGCTCATGGAGAAGAATGGCAAATGACATCTCCGCTTGCAATTGCGACATCGACCGTTTGCAGGTGTGCCCTGGCTTGCGCATTGACGCTACTCGTCACTGCTTCGCCTGCCCGTGCGGAGATCGAGAAGGGCCGCATCCTGATGGAGCAGAGCCGGTTCGAGGAAGCGATGGACGAGTTCCTGCCGGCCGCGCGATCCGGCAATGCCGATGCCGAGGAGCTCATCGGCGTCATGTATGCCATGGGGCTTGGCGTCGAGCGTGACGACGAACGCGCCTTCGAATGGTATCTTCGCGCCGCGATGAAGGGCCATCCCGGCGCGCAATCCGGTGTCGGCTGGTATTTCGAAGTCGGCCGCGGCACGGCGGTCGATCTGGTGCGCGCATATATGTGGTACGGCCTCTCGGCGATCGGCGGCGACCCGGACGCGGCGATCTCGATCGAGGAAGTGGCAAAGAAGATGACGCCCGAAGAGATCCGCCGCGCCGAAGTCCTGATCAACGATTACCGGCCGTGGATGTATCCGTTTCGCTGACCCCACATGAAAAACCGCCCGGATTGCCCCGGGCGGTTGATGTGGTTTTTTGTCCCTCTGCGGGACAGGCCTACTTCATGTCCATCTCGGCGCCGCCGTCGATGGTCTCGACAGCCTTCGCGGCTTCGGCGACAAGCAGGTCGTAGAAGGTTGCGCCGCCATCGACATTCGACTTGAACCAGTCAAACACCGGTGCGGCCGCTTCCTTGAACTGCGCCTTTTCTTCCATCGTGGGCACGTAGACCTGACCGCCGGCCTCGGCGAACGCCTTGTAGGCGTCGATCGACTTGCGCTTCGGCGAGGCGAAAGTGGCCTGCTGCAACGCTGCGAACCCGTCGACCACGACCCGGCGCTGATTCTCATCCAGGCCCATGAAACGATCGTTGTTCATGTACCACAGCGCACCCATGTAGGAATGCCCGTCGAGCGTGAGATACTTCAGCCCCGCATCCGGGAACTTCATGCCCATGATGTCGGTGATGCCGTTCTGTGTGCCTTCGACCACACCCGTCTGGAACGAGGTGAACAGCTCCGGCCACGGGATCGGCGTGGGCGACGCGCCCATGGCCCTCACAAGTTCCTGCGGCAGGTCGGCCACCACCGTGCGGATCTTCAGCCCTTCCATGTCGGCGGGCGACTTGATCTCGCGCTCGGTGTTGGCGAAGTTGCGCCAGCCGCCGGTGTTGCCGATCGTCATCAGCCGGATCATTCCGCCCGAATCCGCCAGCATCTGTTCCCGCATCGCCCGGGTGAACGTGCCTTCGGTCAGAACTTCCTCGGCGATGCGGTCGTCGCGCAGGAGATAGGGCAGGTCCAGCACCTGAACGTAAGGGAAGATGCCCGAGGCTCCGCCCGAGGTCGAGATGTAGATATCGATCGAGCCGTCGGCGATGCCCTGAAGGCATTCGGCGCCGGTCGAGCAAAGCTGTGTGCCGATGAACATTTCCACGGCAATGGCGCCGTTGGACGCCTTCTCGACATAATCCTTGAACACAACGAGCCCGTCATAGTCCTCGTCGTTTTCATTCGAGTTCGCTGTCGCGCGCAGCGTGATGTCAGCGGCCTGCGCCGCCGTGATCATGCCGCCGGCCAGCACCGACAGGCCGAGCGCGGCCGCGGTGAGCGTTTTCAATGGGTGCTTCAAGATCATGAATTCTCCTCCCGTTTTCCACTGTTTCCCATGCAGTCTTATATAAGACATAAGATTGACGAGCCACTTCGGCTTGTCAACCGTTCCCGTGGCCTGACACCCTTTGACGACCCGCGCATGTGATTGCTCCACACCTCAATTCGCAAATCCGAACAGTTGCGGCAGGTACAGCGAGATCTGCGGAACGAAGGTGATCAGGAAGATCGCCACGATCTGGACTGCGAGAAAGGGAAGGATTGCCTTGGCGATCGTTTCCACGCGCTCTCCCGAGACACTCGATGTGACAAACAGCACCAGCCCCATCGGCGGTGTAGCCAGCCCCACCGTCAGGTTGACGCTCATGATGATCGCAAAATGCACCGGATGGACGCCCAGATCGGTAAAGATCGGGCCCAGGATCGGGCCCAGAATGATGATGGCCGGCCCTGCATCAAGGAACATGCCCACGACGAAAAGCAGAATGTTGATCAGGAACAGCAGGATATAGGGGTTTTCCGACAGGCCGAGAATGAAATTGGCCATGATTTCCGGAGCATGCGACAGGCTGACCACCGTCTTGAACGCCATCGCCGCGCCAACCAGAAGCAGCACCACGGAAGTCGTCATCGCGGCCTTGGTCAACACCTTCGGAAGATCGGCCCACCCCATGGTCTTCAAGATGAACAGCGCGACAATAAAGGCGTAGACCGCGGCCACAGCGGACGCTTCGGTCGGTGTGAACACACCGCCCAGGATGCCGCCAAGGATGATCACCGGCGTGAGCAGCGGAAAGAACGCCTTGAGGCTCGCCTGCCCCTTCTCGGGCCAGGTCGCGCGGCGGGAGGCGGCGGGAAAATCGTTCCGCTTCGCCAGAAAACCCACCACCAGCATCAGCGAGATCCCGATCAGGATCCCCGGAACGATGCCGGCAAGGAACAGCGCGGCCACTGATTCCCCCATCACATAGGCATAGATGATCATGATGCCCGATGGGGGGATGATCGGCCCGATCACCGACGAGGCCGCAGTTACCGCGGCGGCGAATCTGCGCTTGTAGCCGTTCTTCTCCATCGCCGGGATCAGCATCGAACCGAGCGCGGAAACATCGGCCACCGCGGACCCGGACAGTCCCGCAAACAACATCGAGGACATGATGTTGACATGCGCAAGGCCACCCTTGAGATGGCCGATCATCGCCTGGCTGAACTCGACGATGCGCATCGTGATGCCGCCGCGGTTCATCAACTCACCCGCCAGCATGAAGAACGGGATTGCCATCAGCGGGAACGAGTCCATGCCGGTATAGACGTTGCGGTACAACAGCGCGATGTCGCGTTCCTGCCCGTTCAGCCAAAGGAGGAAGCCGGGGGCGGCGAGCATGCCGAAGAACACCGGCAGGC
Source organism: Hoeflea sp. (assembly GCA_040218025.1). Lineage (GTDB taxonomy): Bacteria > Pseudomonadota > Alphaproteobacteria > Rhizobiales > Rhizobiaceae > Hoeflea. The sequence continues at coordinate 10,875 of JAVJQD010000005.1, forward strand.
CGATCATCAGGAAGAACAGGAATAGCGGCAGAAAGAAAAACAGCATGGCCTACTCCACCGCCACGATGACACGATCATGATCTTCCGGCAGGTCTGCGTCCGGATCGATCAGATAAGCGATCGATTTGAGGCAAAGCTCGATATTTACCAGGATCATCAGAAACAGGCCGACAGGCAGCGACATGTACATCCAGGCGAGCTTGATCCGCACCAGACCGAGGCCCAGAAACTCGAGCGGCAGCTTCAGCGAGCTGGAAGCGAACAACCAGCCTGAATTGACATGGTTGAGCCCGAGACGAAAGCCGTAGACGAGCACGACCAGCGACACCAGAAGCAGCGCCAGCCCAAGGACCGCCCCGATGCGCGGCGGCAGCAGGTCCTTGACCATGTCGATCGAAACGAACCCGCCCCAGCGGTAGGCGGTGGGCGCGATCAGCGCTGTCATCCACAACATCAGGAAACGCGCGCCCTCATCGGGCCAGGCCAGGGCATTGCCCAGTACATAGCGGAAAAACACCTGCAGCATGATGATCAGCACCATCAGCCCCATGGCGATCCAGGCAAAGTTCCGCCCGGCCCGCAAGAGCAGGGTGACAAGCCGTCCCAAGGGTTTCAACACCCCTAATATCACTGCCATGGTCTAGGTCCTCCCCGAGCCGGCAACCACAGTGCGTAGGCAAGTCTTATATAAGACTGGCCTATGGGCTTCTATTTCCCGCCTTCTGTCAAGTGTGTTGGACCTTACGGCGCGCTCAATCGCGCATGAAGACATAATCGGTGTGCTGGACCCGCGTTTCACCCGGTCTGAGCACCGCCCCTGCAAAGTCTGGATGGTTCGGACTGTCCGGCCAGCTCTGGGTCTCGAGGCAGAATCCCGCGCAAGGACCATAGGTCTTTCCCGCGAGACCCGGCACCGAAGGCGAGATCTTGAACCCCGTGTAGAATTGGACCCCGGCCTCGCCTGTCCGGACCTCCATGGCAACGCCAGACCGCCTGGACTGCGCCATGGCAACGGTTCTGACCTGCCCCCTGTCGGGCGCCAGACAGAAATTGTGATCATACCCCACCGGTCCATCCGGTCCTTCGCGTCTGATCGGGCGCATCTCCCGGAAATCGTAATCGGTGCCCTCGACAGGCGCGATTTCCCCGGTCGGAATCAGATTGCCATCCACCGGAAGATAGTGGTCCGCCGCCATCATCAGTTCATGGTCTAGAATGCTGTCGCTGCCATCGAGATTGAAGTAGCTGTGATGCGCCAGATTGGCGAGGGTGGGCCGGTCGGTCGAGGCGGTGTACGTAATCGCAAGGCAGCCACCGGGCTTCAACTCATGCCGCGCCTCGACTTCGAGTGTCCCCGGATAGCCGCAATGACCGTCGGGGTCGACAATCGAAAACACGGCGAAATCCGGTCCATGCTCCTTCAGCGTCCATATCCGTTTTGCAAGCCCTTCCCGCCCGCCATGCAGGTGCGTGATACCGTTCTCGTTAAGATCGAGCTGATACTCGGTGCCGTCCAGCGTGAAGCGGCCATTTGCAATCCGGTTGGCGTGACGGCCGGGCGTCTGACCGAAATAGGGCGCATGTTTCGGATAGCTTTCGAAATCGGGAAATCCAAGCGTGAGCGGCGGCTCGTGACCCTCCAGCCTGAGATCCTGCAATGTCGCGCCCCATGTCATGAACCAGGCGGTCAGCCCGCCGCCCTCGATCCTGATGCGGTGCACCGTTTCACCTTGTGCCGTCTGCCCGAATGCCTCGATTGTCATCCTGTGTTCCCCCTCGTGGTGTGTTGAGTTGTGTTTGCCGCGGCACACCGCCTATGCCGGATCTATGGATCCGCGAAGACGCCGACGCAAGGCCGCAATTTGCAGCCGTCCAGCCGCCGCCGGCCCTACCTGGTCAGATTGCGGGTCGCCGCTTCCAGACCCGAGAGCGTCATCGGAAACATGCGGTCGGAGAAAAGCTGCCGGATCAGCGCGGTCGAATGTGTATGGGGCCAGTAGTTCTCCGGGGTTGGGTTGAGCCACGCCACCTTGTGGAAATGTCCGAGCAGACGCGTCAGCCAGACCTGGCCGGGCTCCTCGTTCCAGTGCTCCACGGAACCGCCGGACGCCACGATTTCATATGGGCTCATCGCCGCGTCTCCGACGAAGATCACCCGGTAGTCCGAACCATAGGTTCGCAGCACCTCCCAGGTCGGGACCAGCTCGTCGCGCCGCCGCCGGTTGTCGCGCCAAACACCTTCATAGAGGCAGTTGTGGAAATAGAAATACTCCATGTGCCGGAACTCTGCGCGCGCGGCGGAGAACAGTTCCTCGACAACCCGGATATGGTCGTCCATCGAGCCGCCTATGTCGAAAAACATCAACAACTTTATCGCATTGCGGCGTTCCGGCCGCGTCTTGACGTCAAGCCAGCCATGCTCGGCCGTGGCCTGGATCGTCCCCGGAAGATCGAACTCCTCGGCGGCCCCTTCCCGCACCCAGCGCCTGAGCCGTCTCAACGCCACCTTGATATTGCGGGTTCCAAGTTCGACCGTATCATCGAGATTTCTGAACTCGCGTTTGTCCCAGACCTTGACCGCCCGCCGGTGCCGGCTTTCCTCCTGGCCGATGCGAACGCCCTCCGGATTGTAGCCATAGGCGCCGAAGGGTGACGTGCCGGCCGTGCCGATCCACTTCGAGCCGCCCTGATGCCGGGCGTGCTGTTCCTCCAGACGCTGCTTGAGCGTTTCCATCAGCTTGTCGAACCCGCCGAGACCTTCGATCAGTTTCTTCTCCTCTTCGGAAAGATGTTTCTCCGCCATCCGCCGCAGCCACTCCTCGGGCAGATTGCGCGGATCGATCCCGGCCTCGCCGCCGACCGCCTCGACACCGCGAAAATAATGGCCGAACACCCGGTCGAACCGGTCCACATGCCGCTCGTCCTTTACCAGCGCCGCGCGCGCCAAATAATAGAATTCCTCCACATCGAAACGCGCAAGACCGGCATCGAGCCCCTCGATCAGGGTCAGATATTCGCGCAGCGACACCGGGACTTTTGCGGCCTTGAGCTCAAGGAAAAACGGCAGGAACATGGGCGGGACCTTAGCCGCATTACCGTGTCCTTTCCAGCCATTCCCGGCCTTCGGATCCCGGTTTCTCGCGCGGCGCGCCCCCCCTCGGGCGCCGAGCCCTGCAGCGTCCCTTGCGGATCCAGTTGGATCCGCAAGGGACGCTGTGAACCTCTGATACGATGCTTGTACGTCATAGCCGGTCGCCGGCACGGCTCAGATCAGGGTTCGGAGAATATCCCGGCCCGATTGTCAGCGGCCTGTCGGGCACAATTGTATCGTCGATCTGGCTGGAAAAGATCCTCTCTTCCGACCAGAGCAACCGCGACCGGGTCCGGTCGCAGAGACGGATGGCGACACGGTAGGGACTTCCGGCCTTGACGCCGCGCACGCTGGGCGACCGGACCTTGTATCGCGTGCTTCGCGCATGCAGTCTGGTTTCCACCACCAGCGGCGGCCCGCCACCGGGATCCTCGAATGCGGAAACGAGAACCGATCCCGCCGGCAGCGGCTTGAGCACTTGGGCTGTGAAGCCGTAAAACACATCGGATTCCCGGTAGTTGAAAATGAAGCCGCCGCCGGCAATCCCGATCGCGGGCCGTTCTTCGGGACCCTTTCGGGTCATGAACCCGATGGTCAGAAGCCCAAGCACCAGAATGATCGCTGCAGCGATCACTTTCTCGAAAGTCCTGTCTTCACGAACCGCCATTCATGCTGGCCTCGACCGCAATGCGGCATGTTTTGCCAGGCAGCATCTTCCCACACAGGATCAGGCAGCGCCATCCATCTAGCGGCTGTATTTGATAAAGGGCGTGAGCGTGCCGATCCGGTCATAGAGTTGACGCGCGGTGGCGTTGAACTCTTGCGTCATCCAATAGACGCTGGGGCAGCCGTCACGGTCGGCCTGGCCATAGACGGCCTCGATCAGCTTCCGCCCGATCCCGGCGCCCCGGACCTCCGGTGCGGCATAAAGATCCTGCAGGTAACAGACCTGTTCCACCTTCCAGCAGTGGCGGTGGTAGAAATAGTGCACCAGACCGACAGGCGCCCCGTCCGCCAGGGCCAGAAATCCGCGCGGCTCATAGAAGGATAGCGAGTCCTCGGCATGCGGGCCGGTCAGCCGCGCAAACGTGGTCTTGTAAACCTCCTCGGGGACACCGGATTCGTAAAACTCCAGATAATCCGTCCACAGTGCGCGCCACTGGCCCTCGTCGGGAACGGCAATCGGCCTGATTTCGATCTGGGTTGCCATGTCTCTATTCTCCGGCCTCGGCGAGGGCCCGATCGACCCCGATGTCTTCCATGTTGAACGGCGTCGTCTGATAGACCTGGTTGATCCAGTTGCCAAACAAGAGAAAGGCGTGGCTGCGCCAGCGGTTGAGCGGTTTGCGCTCCGGGTCGTCATCGGGAAAATAGTTCTTTGGCGGCGCGATCGGTTTCCCGGCGGTGACGTCGCGGAAATACTCCTCTGCGAGCGTGCCCGAATCATATTCGATGTGGTTGAAGATATAGAGCCGGTTGCCGAACGCCTCGTGCAACAGGCACAGACCGGTCTGGTCGCTTTCCATAAGCACATCGAAATCAGGGGTCAGATCCTGGCGCCGGACTTCCGTCCAGCGCGAAACCGAAACCTGGAAATCGTCCGAAAACCCCATCAGGTAAGGCGATGCCGGGTTGAGATTGCGGTGCCGGTAGACCCCGAAGGCCTTTTCATCAAGCAATCGCTTCGGCACACGATGGAAATGCCATGCCGCAGCCATCGCGCCCCAACAGACGAAGAAGCTCGAATGCACGTGCGTGGCGGTCCAGTCGAGGATCTGCTCGAGTTCGGACCAGTAGGTCACGTCCTCGAATTCAAGCGTCTCGATTGGAGCCCCGGTGATGATGAATCCGTCGAACTTGCGGTGCTTCACCTCGTCCCAGGTGTGGTAGAAATTGATCAGGTGATCCTGCGACGTGTTCTTGGCTGCATGCGAACCGATGCGCACCAGCGTCAGTTCGACCTGCAGCGGAGACGCCCCGACCAGCCTCGCGATCTGGGTCTCGGTGGCGATTTTGTTGGGCATGAGGTTCAGAAGCCCGATGTGCAGCGGACGGATATCCTGCCTGACGGCAACGGATTCATCCATGATCTGAACGCCTTCCTTGACCAGCACGTCGCGGGCGGGAAGACCATCGGGAATACGGATCGGCATGACGCAGGAACTCCAACAAGAAACCGGCTCGCGATAACGCGCCGCCGGTCCGGTGGGGGTATCCCCGTCGGCCCTTTAGCGAGTTGTTTAACGTGGCTGCAAGCCGGCCGGCCAAATCACCACGGGAATTACATTAGGTCGGCAAGACCCTTTGGTCAATCTGACACGGATATCGGGCTCGGCAATTGGCCAGTAGGGGCATTCCACGGAATGTGCGTTGGGGGATTCACGCCCTTTGAAGCGACGGCTCGCCCGCGCATGGGGCCATCGCCGACCGGACCAGATTGCGGCCGTCCTTCTTGGCCTGGTACACGGCCGCATCCGCCTGCGCCATTGCCACCGAAAGCTCGCCGCCGTGGTCGAGCCTGCAATATCCGAAACTCGCCGTCAGTTGCAGATCCGCGTCCGGCGTGGCGACGCGCAACCGCTCGACCGCCGCACGCAGATGCGTCGCCTGCAACCGGATCGCCTCGTCGTCCACCGCTGCAAGAAGGATACAGAATTCCTCACCGCCCAGCCGCGTGCAAATCGCGGTTTCCGGTGTCTCGCGCTCGAGCAGGCGTGCAAAGGCAACCAGGGCCCGGTCACCGGCATCATGCCCGTGGCGGTCATTGATCGACTTGAAATGATCGATGTCGCAGATGATCAGTCCCGTGGGCAGTGGCGCTGAAATCGCCCGCAACTCCTCCACCCTCGTTTCGAAGGCGCGGCGGTTGAGCAACCCGGTCAGCGCATCGGTTTCCGCGAGACGCCTGAGTTGGGTCACCAGCGTCACCGAGTAGCGCGCATAGAGCGCAAGCCCTATGGCTATCGCAAACATCGCGTTTTCGGTTTGCATGGAGGCGGCGAACTCCGAACGCCTGAAGGCGCTCAGCGTCGAGAAATCGGTTTGCGAAACATGAATGAAGATGATCCGGTTGACGAGCATGAAGGTCTGAAAGAACAAGAGCCCGGCCACGATGACATCGATCCGCTGGGTCCGCGCACGCCAGACCTGAAGACCGCACAGCAGGTTGACCGTCGCCGCGAAGCCGTTGACGACCAGAAAGCGGTCCATGAAGGGGGCATCTGTCAGGTTGACGTAAGCGACCAGTCCGGCGAGAACCGCCGCAAGCAGGCCGAAGGCACGTCTGGGGAACGGAATGCCGAAAAGCGAGGTCACGCCCCAGACCAGAAAGAACTTGCCGGCCACAAGGGAAAACAGGATGGCCGCCTGGTTCGGAGGGCGGAGATCGCCCTCTGCAAGCATGATCGTCAGGAACCCGACGAGCGTGCACAGATACGCCATGCCAAGCCTGAGCGCGGCCAGATGCGCCCTGTCATGCAGGTAGAGAAGCAGAAAGCCGCCCCCGGCCGACACGAAGATTGCCGGCCCGAGCCACTCATAGGTCAAATAGGCATGAAACAAGAACGGCGGCCTCTTCGCTCAGCATGGGGATTCCGCAAGAAGCTAGCAGCCAAACCTAGCCAATTAATTACCTGAAAGAACTAAGCGCCGCGTTGCCGTGCCAGAAACGCCAGCCGTTCGAAAAGATGCACGTCCTGCTCGTTCTTGAGCAGTGCTCCGTGGAGTTTCGGGAGGGCATTCCTTGCATCGCCACGGAGGTCTTCCGGCGCCACATCATCGGAAACGAGAAGCCTGATCCAGTCGAGCGCCTCGGAAGTGGAGGGCTTTTTCTTGAGGCCGGCCGTTTCCCGGATCGCGTAGAACTGGGTAAGGGCTTCGCGCACAAGGGTCTGCTTGATACCCGGATAGTGAACATCGACAATGCGCTGCAGCGTCGCCATCTCCGGAAACCGGATATAGTGAAAGAAGCAGCGCCTCAGAAAGGCGTCCGGCAGCTCCTTCTCGTTGTTCGAGGTAATGATCACGATCGGCCGCTGATTGGCGCGCACTGTCTCGCCGGTCTCGTAGACGAAGAACTCCATACGGTCGAGTTCCTGCAACAGATCGTTCGGAAACTCGATATCCGCCTTGTCGATCTCGTCTATCAGCAGGACGGTCTTCTTCTCGGCGGCAAAAGCCTCCCAGAGCTTGCCGCGGCGGATGTAGTTCGACACGTCATTGACCCGGTCATCGCCCAGCTGGCTGTCGCGCAGGCGGCTGACGGCATCGTACTCATACAATCCCTGTTGCGCCTTGGTGGTGGATTTTACCGACCATTCGATCAGCGACAGCCCCAGGCTTTGGGCGATCTGGCGGGCCAGTTCGGTCTTGCCCGTACCCGGTTCGCCCTTGACCAGCAGCGGACGTTCGAGCCGGATGGCGGCGTTGACCGCAACCGTCAGATCCTTGTCGGCCACATAGGCTTCTGTGCCTTCAAACTGCATGCATCCTCCGCGATACCGCCCGCAAGACGGTGTTTTGGTTTCCGCACCCAGGCGTTCCCTAGGATCGCATGCGGCGCGGACAAACATCTTGCAATTGCATTATGATCTTCAACATCACATACGCCGGACAGGCGCAAGCCTCGATGAATGCAAAACCCGTTGCGGTTCTTGCGCCAGATCAAGGTGCCGTCGGGTTTTGCCGGCTATCGTCGGCTCCAATTTGAAAGCATGCTTTCCACGGAGGCCCGCATGACGCTGTATCACATCCACCTGGTCATGGCCCGCAGCAAGGAATTTCCCGACGGCAATACGCATCGCGGTTATGACATTCACGCCCCGCTCGATGCCGACGGCCATCTCGACAAGGAGGCCTGGGAAAAAGCGCCGTCAGCCTGCACCGTCGTGCGCTTCTGGGACGGCGAGCGCTCTGAACTGGGTTACCTGGTGCATCACGCCAAGGTCGGTTGGGCCTTTGACTACGACCCGTCGGACGATGACGACGATGAAACCGGTTTCCGGCTTTCGAGCCATGTCTTCAAGCCTGGCGAATACATATCGATCCGCGACCACGGCAAGGACGAACTTCACACTTTCGTGATCGCGGCCGTGAGCGAGCGGCAATAGGGGATCTCGACGGCTCTTTCGGAACACCCGTCATGGCTCCGCCCGGCGGGTGTTCGGAGAGGAGATCCCGCACGGGTTCATCGAATGACACCGCGGTGGCGCCAGCGCATTGTGTGAAGTTTGCGCAACCCGGACCGTATCGGACACGATCCCGCCAGAAGCGGCTCACAGGATCGGCGGAAATCCGGCTTTGTCCCGGCCGGCGCCAGTTTTCCATCTCCCGTCGTCAGTTGACTGTCCGGAGAATTTGGCCGATTTACTTGGATCAAGATGAGGTGTGGGCGTTGAAAGCGCGCCCCGCTGATTTGCGTGCATTCAAACCGACTGACTTTTCCTGACCATTTTCACATATGCGGGATAAGATTACGCCATGGTGGGGCAAACATTTCTTGAAGCGATTGTTGTCGAGGATCATCCGCTGACCGCAACTGCTCTGCAGCAGTTTCTGGAGGACGAGGGCAATTGCGGGATTGTCGGACACGCAAGTGACGGCATGCAGGCGCTTGAGATGCTTGACCGGCAAACCCACGGGCTCGTTTTCCTCGATATCATGCTGCCCGGATCCGGCGGACTCGCAATTCTGGAAGCGATCAAGTCGTCCGGAAATCCTGTGCCCGTCATCGTTTTCTCTGGCCAGGCCACCGGTCGCCAGTTTCATGAAGCCTGGGGTCTCGGGGCGGATGCACTGGTCCACAAGAGCGAAGACCCGGATTGCTTCCTGATGTCGCTCAAGGCCATTCGCGCGGGCAAGCGCTATGTTTCACCGCAGATCAGTCGCATGTTCGGCACGTTGCCGGAGAACCGGTCCGATGGCCCCTTCCGCAAGGGACTGTCGAAACGGGAACAGCAGGTTCTGGATCTTCTGACAGCCGGCCTCACCACACGTCGGGTTGCCGAAAAACTGGGCGTCTCGGAAGGGACAGCGCGAAAACACCGGGAAAACATCATGACCAAGCTGGAAGCCCGGTCGATCTTTGAACTGGTGCGCAAGGCCGAAGATCTTGGCTTGGTGGCGAAGCCGGTTTGACCGCAGGCGAGGGTTTTCGCCCCGTCCTGTTTCCTTCAGTCGCATCCTGCCCGCTTTGGTTTGTCTTCTCGCGTCCCTCGTCCTCTCAAATGCCCGGGCCGCCGACCCCGTCACACTCGTTGGAGATGGCGCAACGGCCGTAACGGCTCGAAATGTCTTGTTCCTCAAGGAAGAGGCTCGACGGCTTACGCCGGAGGAAGCGCTCGACAGGACGACTGAATTCCGCCCACTGCCTCCCGGGAGCCGGATCAATTTCGGGCTCGGACAGGCCCCGATCTGGCTGCGTTTCGATGTCGAGAACGCATCCCCGGTTGCCGGCGAATGGATCCTGGGTCTGGGCCGGAGCCTTCTGACTGAACTGCAGATCTCGGTTCTCCGCAACGGAAACGTCGAGACCGTATTGGATGGCAGCTCCGGAAACGGGCTTAAGCCCGCACTGCGCCGCTACGGCAAGCTGGCGGCGACCTTGCCGATCAATCGCGACGAACAAATAACTGTCCTGGTGCGATACGAGGGACCGAACTCGTCGGGCCTCTACCCCCGGCTGACTTTGCCGGACGACTATTTCGCGAACCGCACCATAGACATGCTGATTTATGTCGCTGCGACCGCGGCCATCGTCACATTGACAGTCTACAATCTCGCCCTGTTCTTTGCCACCAGGCGCATTGTGTATGTCTACTACATCCTCTCCCAGCTCTCGCTACTGGTCTATTACAGCCATCTGGCCGGATACACCACGGCCTATGCATTCACCGATCATCTGTGGCTGATCCGGGACTGGGCCGAAATCTTCGGTCTTGTCGCAACAGCGCTTCTGTTGCAGTTCGCACGCGCCTTCTTTGACGTCCGCAGCCGCGCACCCCGGCTGGATCGCGCCTTGCGGGGCCTGCTCTGGCTCATGGCCCTGGCATTGCCGTTTTGTGTCATCGAGAACGGTTGGCCTGTCTGGGCCCGGCAATCCTTCTATCTGGTCAATACGGCCCTGCCGGCGCTCGCCTGGGCGGCCGTGATCGGAATCTCATGGTATGGAACGTGGAAGTGGGACCGCTCGGGCTGGCCCTTTGCCTTGGCCTGGCTGATCACAATGATGCTGCTGGCCTTTACGGTATCGTCAATATTCGGTCTCGTGCCGGTCAGCCGCCTCCAGACGCAGTTGATAACGATCGTGAGTGTTCTGGAGGCGTTCGGCATGTCGATGGGCCTGGCGCTGCAGGTGCGGGCACTGCACAGGCGCTCTCGGCAAACCGAACTATTGCTCAGGGACAGCCTTCGCGCGGAGCTGGCTCAGGCCAGGGCAACAGCCCGGCATGCCGAGGAAAAGGCTCTCGCGACCAAGGACCTCCTTGAGCGTATCCAGTTGATCCGTTCCGCAAGCCACGATGCCCGGCAGGTGCTTCTGTCGCTCAGACTGTTCGCCCGGCGGATTTCCGGAGCTCGGGATATCGGCAGCATCAGAAACACCGGTGAGGCAATCGAACTGGCCTCCGCGCAACTGGCCGATGTGCTCTCGACGACACTGACCGCGAGCGCCAGTGGAGGCGGGTACGACGGCACGGTGGCGCTGTCGACACTTGACCCGGCCGCCATTCTCGAAGGTCTTCGGCTGATCCACGAACCTGAGGCCGCAACCAAGGGGCTGGACTTGCGAATCCGTTGCAATGCCGAAACTTTTGCCGGTGACCGTGCACTGATCCTGCGGGTATTGGGAAATCTCCTTGAAAACGCCATACGCTATACTGAGCGGGGCGCGATTCTGCTGACTGCCCGCAAGGGCCGTAACGGACTTCGGTTCCAGGTGTTCGATACCGGTCCCGGAATGAGCGAGGAACAGGCTGGGTACCAGATGAGTTTCCTCCGCCCCAACCGGCGCCTGGCCGGCGCCGATAGCGAGGGCGAAGGCAGCGGCCTGAAAACAGCACAGCGGCTCGTCGCCCGCCTCGGCGGCACAATCTCGCTGTGCACCAGGCAGGGGGTGGGCTCCCGGTTCGAAATCGACCTGCCGCAGCCGGAAAACGTTGAAGCGTCGGTTGACGCCGTGCTCTTCGATATCGATGCGCCGGGATTTGTCGAAAAGGACCTCAAACGCGCCATTGCAGGCGGCCGGCAGACAATCATCGAGACCCATGATGAAAATCTGCGTCTGCACGATGAGTACAACGCCGAAAATGTAACAATCCTCGTCAAGCCGGTTTCGCCGGACGCAAGGGCCCTGGCCAGCCGGATATCCGGCAGTCGGAGACATGAGTGAAAACGGCAATCCGTTGCGGCGGCTCCTGCCGGGATGACCATTGCCGAAACCGGATCTCTTCTGTGTCAGTCTCTTCAGTGTCAGAAAGACCGCAGGAAATCGAAACCTACCGTCGCGCGGGTCAGGTCCTTCTTTCGAAAGGCGCCCGGCATATCGTTGGGAGAGGTGCGGGCGTCGAAACCGGTCGCACCGGGAAGCACCGCCACTTCGCCATGAAACCTGATCGCGGTGTTGCTGTCGAAATTGTACCGCGCGGCAAACTCGATCCCGCCGCCGAGCTCGACACCCTCGTCGCGGTAGCTCAGTCCCTGCGTGGTCGTGGTGCCGGGAACCATGGTGTCCTGTCGGAACGTCCCTGTACCCACGTGATATGTGAGGTCGGCCCGTCCGGTGACCCCGACTTCAAGACCGGGAGTCACCTGAATGTCGTAGCCAAGACGAAACGAACCGCCATACCACTTGTCATCGGTTGAGAGTTCGTGGGTCTGGCTAAAGGCCAGCGGCACCCCGGCACGCGTCAGGGTCGCGCGGCCGGCGCCATCGGTGGACAGATACTCGAAAGAGGGCGCAAAGCTCAGTCTCACGCGCCCGGCGCCGCCGAAATCCGGGAAACCTTCACCCGCGCCGGGATACCACGGGAAAGCGGTCGACGCGGCATCGGCCTCGGAAGCAGGAGGACCATCGGGATCAAACCTGAACCGCAGGCCGGATTCGACTTTGCCCCAAGTGCCTGAAAAAGTGCCTGAAGAGACGATACCGTCACCGGCAAAACCCGAACCGACACCGGTTGAGGCGCCGACGTTCTCGTTGTAGGTGAGGCCGACGAAGGTGACGTTGTCCTGGCCAACGGTCTGTGTCCCGGAATAGGAAAGCTCTCCGGTGGCCCATTCGAAATCCGTAAATGATTCGACGTCACACCCTTCTTCGGGACCGTGCAGGTACTCACAAACGAACCTGCGGGTAAGCCCGAAGCTTCCGCCGGCACGATCCATACCGGAACCGCCGCTGGCCGAGCCGAACTCGTCGCCACCGAGGATCGCGAAAGTCCCTATGCTTAAATCGCTCGGAACGTCGATATGCGAGTAGATCGGACCGAAACGGACCTCCCAATCAGTGTCCCCGCGTATTCGATCCGTCCATTCCGGACTGGTTGGATCGTATTCGGGTCGATACTCGTCATTGTCCAGTTCGCGCGCCACACGGTCGCGGGCAGCCTGGTTCGGCTGACGGTCCAGAATCCGCTGCCGGCGTTCCGCGTCATCTCTCAAAGCGCTCGCAAGCGGAATCATCTCGGTGCGAAGCGATGCCCAATGAAGATTCCTGGCCTCATTGCCCAACGTCTGAAGGTATCTGAGTTCGATGAATGCGACCGCCCCTTCTTCCCCCAAAGTATCGATCAGTTCCTCAAGCGAAGGGCGATCGTTGGCCAGTTGGGCACTGCTGACCGTTGGCAGGACTGCGACAGATACCGATGCGAACAAAAGCCCGAAAACAAGTCTAACCATTTGGACAATACCCCGCCCCCGCCCGCAAGACTTTGATTATCCTGCGCGCTTCTCAAAACTTTGCTGTTACTGAGAGCCCGATTTGAAAGTTGTTGAGTGATATCAGTGGGATGTGATTCCGTCGGATTGTCAAAGATTCGATGGAGGCCACTGTGTCCTGGACTGATATCACCCGCGCTGAGCATAACCGCAATTCCGACCGCTATCCAACCG
>JAVJQD010000001.1:0-307895 GCA_040218025.1 Hoeflea sp.
CAGGTCTTCGCAGGCCAAATCCTCGGACTGCGGGAAGTCGAAGACGGTATTTGGATCGTATCATTCCTCGACTATGATCTGGGCTTCTTCGACAACAAGGAGGACCGCGTCGAACCAGCCGAAAACCCATTCGCTCCGGAAACAGTGTAAACCATCTCTCCGGTATCAAATGTAAACCATGTGACAAGAATGGACCCAAAGGGGGTGGCGACCCCGGCAGGGCTCGAACCTGCGACATTCGGTTTAGAAGACCGACGCTCTATCCAGCTGAGCTACGGGGCCAATCCGTTGACCGGCGGATCGCCCATGATCCGCCCGCATTTCAATGGGTCCAGGGCTGCCGACGGTCGAAACGGAAGTTGTCGGAGTAGGCGACCTTGCGTCGCGTGCTTTCCTTGGGCTCGATGACACGATACGCGATACCGTTGCGCGTCGCATAGGTCACGGCCGCTTCCCGAGTGTCAAAACGGAGCCGTATCTGGCTCTTCATGTCGCTGGAGGTGGTGTAGCCCATGATCGGATCAATGCTGCGCGCCTTCTCCGGTTCGAATTCCAGAACCCAGTCCTGGGTCTTGGCCTTTCCGGACTGCATCGCAGTCTTCGCGGGGCGGTATATTCTCGCGGTCATGACCATGTTCCCTTTCGCAGGCCACGACTGAAACACAGCCTGCGCGCGCATCCTTCCCGGTCAGATTCACCGGCACTCTCAAATGGTCGGAGCGGAGAGATTCGAACTCCCGACCCTCTGGTCCCAAACCAGATGCGCTACCAGGCTGCGCTACGCTCCGTTGCACTGCGGCGAGGTCCGGATACACCGGAACGAAGGGCGCCGCAACTGCAAATCGTTGCACGCCGCCGATCATTCGGCCGGCGGCTCACTCGTCATGGGTATCGACAACCCGGTGGCGAACCCGGTCTCCGGCGGCAATGCCGTGGCGCTGGGCAGCGCCGGCATTCAGTTCAAGAACGTAGCGCACCTTCCCCGGTGACGGAATCACGGCCTCGGAAAATGGCACCGTGTCGCGGGCGACGCCGGCCACCACGCCGTTTTCATCTATGAAGACCATGTCCAGCGGCAGCGGAGTGTTCTTCATCCACATGACCACCAGTCGGGTCCGATCGAAACGAAACAGCATGCCCTGCTTTTCCGGCATGCTCTGGCGGAACATCAGACCGGTCGCACGATCAGACGGTGTGAGCGCCAGTTCGACATCGAATTCCACCGCCCCCGCTTGCGTCTCGATAACCAGAGGTTCCGAATCGATGGGCAGCGCCGCAACCGGAACGGCCATGGCGGAAAGACACACGACAATAAACGGAAACAGAAAACCGCGGATAAGTGAAAGCCTGTCTTTAAGGCGGTCGTGTGTGAGCGGCCGATCCGGATCGGTCTGCCGTTCCACGGCCGTGTCAGCACAGCCGCGACTCCGGAATGGGAATTCCGACCTAATGGGAATTCGGGATCGGAGCATCGATATCGGGGTGAATTTCAGCGGCCATAAGACCTTTTTCCCCATTGCCGAAACGCACCAGCACGACCTGACCGGGACGCAGCTCGGCCAGTCCGTAACGCCGAAGCGTCTCCATATGGATGAAGATGTCCTCTGTCCCCTCGCCCCGGGTCAGGAAGCCGAACCCCTTGGTCCGGTTGAACCACTTGACGATCGCCCTTTCGAGCCCGCTCGACGGTTTCACCTGCACATGGGTGCGCACCGGCGGCATCTGCGACGGGTGCACCGCCGTCGATGTGTCCATGGAAATGATGCGGAACGCCTGATAACCGCGGTCACGCTTGTGGATCTCGCAGACGATCCGCGTTCCCTCCATGACGGTCTGGTAACCGTCGCGGCGCAGGCAGGTGACATGCAAGAGCACGTCTTCCATGCCGTTGTCGGGAACAATGAAACCGAAGCCCTTTGCGACATCGAACCACTTGATCACGCCGGTGATCTCGATGAGATCGACCGCATCGGCGGGCGACTCGACTTCGCCCCGGTTCTTGTGTGAGGAACTTTCCCCCATTCGGATGCCTCTCCGATACGCGCCACTATCGATGAAGTGATTCTTCTCGCAAACATTAACATTGTATTACGCGGGCAGTGCAAGCCCCGCCGCAAAACTTGTTGATCGATCCACTTTTATCGGCAAGCCATTGCCTCGGACACGAATCCGCCTAACGTTTAAGACCCAAACAAAGACTGAGCGAGAAACACAGGGAATGCCAATGCGTTATCTTCACACCATGGTCCGGGTCAGCGACATCGACGCTTCGCTGGACTTCTATTGCAACAAGCTCGGACTGGTGGAAATCCGCCGCATCGAGAACGAAGGCGGCCGTTTCACCTTGATCTTTCTGGCGGCGCCGGAGGACCGGGAACGCGCACTTGCCGACAAGGCGCCGATGGTCGAACTGACCTACAACTGGGATCCGGAGGACTATCAGGGCGGACGCAACTTCGGCCATCTCGCCTATGTGGTCGACGACATCTACGCTCTCTGCCAGTCCCTGATGGACAGTGGCGTCACCATCAACCGCCCGCCGCGCGATGGCTACATGGCCTTCGTCAGATCCCCGGACGGAATCTCCATCGAACTGCTTCAGAAGGGCGAAGCGCTCGCTCCTGCCGAGCCATGGGCATCGATGAAGAACACCGGCGCGTGGTGATCCGAGACCGCGCCGCGCGCGCATGAAATTTCTGCTGGCGAACACCCTTCCGCCCCGCAAGCCCGGCGTGCGGGGCGGAAGGGTGTGGCTGCCAACCTTCTCGAGGCGACTGCATGAAGCCGAAAGCGGTCTGCTCGGAAAGCGAAAACGACGCTTTTTTGACCTTGCGCAAGGCTCGCGCAAACAATGACCGCTATAAGGATGCAGGTGTCATGCTTTCGCCGTATTTGCGACGCAACGCATGATACCTATTCATACTGCCCGTTTTTGTGCCCGGTTTTTCAGTCCGGACGTTTACAACAACAGCACAAATGACTAGGCAACAAGGCAGGCCCCTCGGGTCTGCAATTGGACCAGACCGGGGGCCGCAAAGATTGCATAAAGGCGGGAACAGCAAAGCCTACAGTCAGATGTTTTCGCGTGGCTGGCTTTTGGCCGGCGCAGCGGTTGCGCTGAGCGGCTGTGTCTCGGCCGGCGATCCGGCAATGTTTGCCAACACGCAAGGTTTTGCTCCGGGCGCACCGGAGGTTTCGGACATGGCATCCGGGGATCCGGCGGCAGACGGTTTTTCCTATGAAAGCTCCGACACGGCGTCAGCAGCCGGAATCCCGTTGCCGACCCCATCTCCTGAGGCTGCAGACGCCCAATCGCGCGAACCCGCCGCGATGACGGCAAGCGCGCAGCCGCTGGTCCAGCAATCCACCGCTGTCGATGCGCTGAACCGGGGCCTTATGCAATCCGCACCGGCTCAGGCCGGCTCCAATCTCTATGCTGCAGCGCCGCAGGTCCAGGCACAGGTGGCAGCACCCGTAGAGCAACAAACGGCGCAATTGCCTTCATCGAACAAAACCGAAAACGCCGCGGCGGCAAACGTTGCCGAACCATCCGAACAACAGGCGGAAGCACCGCGCGTTCAGGAACTCGCCGTAGTGGCGCCGCCCAAGAAGCAATCGATGTTTGCCAGGCTGTTTGCGCCGCAAGCCAAAGCCAGGCGCAGCGCGCCGTCAGGAACGACAAAGCGCGTTGCCGCCCAGCCCGAGCCCAAGCGCGTCGCCATGGCGTCCGCCGGAGGCGCCCTGCCGGGGGTGAACCTCAGAAATGTCCTCGGAATCGATTCGGGCGCCGGGACAACGGAAACTTCGACATCGGGCAATGTTCAGCTTGCCTCGGCCGCGGGCCTTGCGCGCCTTGCCCCAAATGGTTTGCACACACAGACAGACCGGGTCGAAATCGACTGTTTCAAGCCGAAACTCGTCAGGGTGCTCAAATCGGTGGAAAGGCACTATGGCCGGCCCGTGGTGGTGACTTCAGGGTACCGCAGCCCGAAACACAATCGCCGCATCGGCGGAGCATCGGGATCGCGACACACCTCCTGTGAGGCCGCGGACATCCAGATCGAAGGCGTGTCGAAGTGGCAGCTTGCCAAATACCTGCGATCGATGCCGGGCCGCGGAGGCGTGGGCACCTATTGCCACACCGAATCGGTTCACATCGATATAGGCAACACCCGGGACTGGAACTGGCGCTGCCGTCGCCGGAAATAGGTTTGCGCCATGGATCGCGGGTCGTGACGCGGAGCGCGACCCGGAAAGCAGCCGCCCGTGACAATCAGGTGACATTTTTTTGCTCTCGACCCCAATTATCCGCTTGCGGTCGCAAACGGCTCTGATTATAAGACGCCCACATCGCACGCGCCCTTCGTCTATCGGTTAGGACGCCAGATTTTCATTCTGGAAAGAGGGGTTCGACTCCCCTAGGGCGTGCCACTTCTTTCAAGCACTTCGCTTGTTTTTCTCATCCGGTTTCGAGATTGTGTATGTGCTGCCGCCACGTGTCGGACAGCCGCATTGTTGCGGTCCCGAGCGAGCCTGGAGACGCGTGCACAAGTCGACCGCCGCGCGTTTGGGGAGACACCTTTATTGTCGCCGTCAGCTTGTTTTGTGAAGGCGCCGGGGAGGCGCCCGATTGTCCTCCGCTGCGAAACTTGCGGCCCTTGCGACGCGCTGCCGCCATCTGTTCCGACCAGGGCAGTCAGCGTACCCTGGCGGCATCGGTGACCCGGATCTGAACACGCCTGACACCCTGCCAGTAGTCAATCGATATCGAGCCGGCAAAATGGAAGGCGAGACCCCGCCCGGCCAGGAGCGCCGCCCCCAGATCAGTATCCGCGGCGCGGAAGGCAATGCCGTTCAGTTTTCCGCCATCCGGTCCGGTTATGGTCAGCTTGACGTGGTTCTGCCCCACCACCCGCGCATCGCTCAGCGTATGCGAAGGGACCGCGAAAACCGGTTGGGAATGTCCTGCGCCGAACGGCCCGGCCCGCTCGATCATCTCGGCCAGATCGAGTGTCACGCCGGAGGCCGACACCGCACCGTCGATTCGCAGGCGGTGCGCCGCGCCGAGCCGCGCCACTGCCCCGGCGGCTTCCTCCTCGAAGAACGCGCGCAAATCGCCGAGCTTCGACTTGTCCACGGTCAGTCCAGCAGCCATCGCATGGCCGCCGCCCTTGGCAAGGATGCCGCTCTCCACGGCCTTTCGAACCAGTCGGCCTATATCCACACCAGGGATGGAACGTCCGGATCCGGTTCCCTTGCCGTTCCCGTCAAAGGCGATGGCGAAGGCGGGACGGCGGTAGCGCTCCTTGAGCCGCGATGCCAGCAGGCCGACGACCCCGGGATGCCATCCCTGCCGCGCGGTGACGATGACCGCCGGCCCCCGGGCGCTTTGCATTTCGTTGACGGCTTCTGCATCGGCCTCCTCGAGCATGGCCGCCTCGATCGCCTGACGCTCGCGGTTCAGCTCCTCGAGCTTCTCGGCGATCGCCTGCGCCTCCGCCGAATCGTCAAGCGCCAGAAGCCGGCTGCCGAGAGCCGCGTCGCCGATCCGGCCGCCCGCGTTGATCCGCGGGCCGATCAGGAATCCCAGGTGATAGGGCGAGACCGGGCCGTTCACCCCTGCCCTCTGGCAAAGCGCTGCAAGCCCGGGATTGCCCAGACTGCGCGCCGCCAGCAGCCCCTTGACCACAAACGCGCGATTGAGCCCCTTGAGCGGCACCACATCGCACACGGTGGCAAGCGCCACCAGATCCAGGCATGAAAGAAGATCGAATTCGGATGCGCGCGCGTCGCCCTGCTGTCTAAGCAGCCGCAAAGTTCCCGCAAGCACCATGAACACGACCCCGCAGGCGCACAGGTGCCCCAGCCCCGACAGATCGTCCTCCCTGTTGGGATTGACCAGAGCATGCGTCACCGGAAGCTCGGAGGCCATCTGGTGATGATCGATCACCACCACGTCGACATTCTGCCGGGCAGCCTCTTCCAGAGCCTCATGGCTTGTCGACCCGCAATCGACAGTCACGATCAGGCCCGCGCCGCGACCGATCAATTCGCTGATCGCCGGCGCGTTGGGACCGTAGCCCTCGAAAATCCTGTCGGGAATGTAGATTTCGCTCTCAAGACCGAAATGTCGAAGGAAGCGCTGGATCAGGGCGGATGAGGCCGCGCCGTCGACATCATAGTCCCCGAAGACAGCCACGCGCTGCCCGCCGACGATGGCCCTGGCCAGGCGCGCAGCCGCCTTGTCGCAATCGGTCAGGCTGGACGGATCGGGCATGAGCGACTTGATCGTCGGGTCCAGAAAGGCGGCCGCATCCGACATCGCGACGTCGCGGCCGGCCAGAACCCGCGCAACTATGTCGGGAAGGCCCGTGGTCTGGGCGATGGTGATGGCCTTGTTTTCACCGGCCTGATCCAGCCGCGCGACCCATTTCTGCCCGGAAAGCGATTGCTCAACCCCCAGGAATGCGCGTTCGGTTTCACCGCTCACTGTCATGGCCACAACAATCCGTCCTGTCACGCGCGGCCGAGATGATCGCGCCTGCATCCATGCTCATAGCGCACTCGCGATGTGGCCGCAAAGCAACCGGACCGGATCAGTCGAATTTGTCGAGGTCCTGATGGCGGGCCTTGATCTCGCGGACGGTGCGCGACGACGAACGCATGACGATGGTGTGGGTAACGATCGCGTCCCGCCCGAAACGTACGCCCTGCAGCAGATTGCCGTCGGTCACCCCGGTGGCCGAAAAGAGAACGTCGCCGCTCGCCATCTCGTCCATCGTGTAGATCTTGTTCGGATCCGAAATCCCCATCTTGGCGGCACGGGCCAGCTTTTCCTCGGTGTTGAGCTGCAAGCGCCCCTGCATCTGCCCGCCAATGCAGCGAAGCGCCGCGGCGGCGAGAACGCCCTCCGGCGCACCGCCGATTCCCAGATAGATATCGATGCCGGTTTCATCCGGATCGGTGGCGTGAATGATCGCGGCCACATCGCCATCGCCGATCAACCGGATGGCGGCGCCCGTGGCGCGCACCTCCTCGATCATCCGGGCATGACGGGGTCGGTCGAGTATACAGGCGGTCACCCGTTCGACCGGCACTCCCTTGGCCCGCGCCACAGCATGGATGTTTTCCGTCGGCGTTGCCTCGAGTGACACGGTGTTGGGCGGATAGCCTGGCCCGATGGCGACCTTTTCCATGTAGACGTCCGCCGCATAGAGAAGGCTTCCCTTTTCCGCGATCGCG
This sequence comes from Hoeflea sp., assembly GCA_040218025.1. Lineage (GTDB taxonomy): Bacteria > Pseudomonadota > Alphaproteobacteria > Rhizobiales > Rhizobiaceae > Hoeflea. Next base: position 7,243 of record JAVJQD010000001.1, read on the forward strand.
ATCACGGCCAGCGAATTGGGGAGGTTCTTGGCGCAGATCGTGGTGCCTTCGAGCGGATCGAGCGCAATATCGACCTTCGCCCCTTCGCGTGTTCCCACTTCCTCGCCGATATAGAGCATCGGCGCTTCGTCACGCTCGCCTTCACCGATGACGACGGTGCCGTCGATCGGAAGCCGGTTCAGCTCCTGGCGCATCGCGTCGACCGCAGCCTGATCGGCAGCCATTTCGTCGCCACGGCCGCGAAGCCGCGCGGCCGCCACGGCGGCGCGCTCGGTCACGCGAGCGATCTCAAGCGTGAGAATGCGGTCCAGACCGCTTCCTTCAGATTGCTTGTCAGCCATGGCGCATCAACTCCCAGAGACTTTCGATGCCACGCTCATACAGCCTTGAAAGTCGGCAAGGCAATGTGAAAACGCCATTCAAAACCATTGAAATTGCACGATTATGAACTGATCCCGGACTAAATCGATTAAAGCGCGCAAGCCCGGCTTCCCGGATGGACGCCACGGTCAGAGCCTGACGGAAAGGCCCGCGTACCCGCGAGCCCACCACCTTTGGCTGGAAGCGATTTGATGGACAGGATTTTTCGGCTCGGCGAGGACAACGGCGCTCGCGCCGCTTCGCCTCACGCTTCCAGCCGGATCACGAAATCCCTGCGTTCAAACGATTCCAGCCAAAGCTGATCGGCTCTAGTTCTCGCTTGTCCGTTCGATCCGGATCACCTGGGGCTCGCCTGCCAGATACCCTTCAGCCTTTATGCCGTCGACAGCCGCGCGCACATTGGCTTCCATCGTGGCATGGGTCACCAGGATGACCCGCCGCGGCCCCTCGGGAGCATCCGAAGGTCGCGCGCGCTGAACGATCGATTCGAGCGAGATACCGTTCTCCGCCATGCGGCTTGCGACCGCGGCAAACACGCCCGCCCGGTCTTCGACCCTGAGCGAGATGAAATAGCCCCCCTCATGGCTTCGCATGCGGGCGCGGCGGTAAGGTTCGAGCTTGGCCGCAGGACGGCCCAGCGCCGGCGCCTGTTGATGGCCGGGTCGGCTTTTGGCGATATCGGCCACGTCGCCCAACACGGCCGAGGCGGTGGCGTCGCCGCCCGCACCCGGGCCCGAGAGCATCAGTTCGCCCAGGATATCGGCCTCGATCGTGACCGCGTTCGTTACGCCCTCGACCTGCGCGATCATCGACCCCTTGGGTACCATGGTCGGATGAACCCGCTGTTCAATGCCGGATGCCGTGCGCTGGGCGACCCCCAGGAGCTTGATCCGGAAGCCGAGTTCATCGGCGGCGTGGATATCGTCGACCGAGATATTGGTGATACCCTCGATGTAGACCTCGTCAGAGGCGATCTGGACGCCGAATGCAAGGCTGGTCAGGATCGCGAGCTTGTGGGCCGTGTCATTGCCCTCGATGTCGAAGGTCGGATCGGCCTCAGCATAGCCCAGTCGCTGGGCGTCCGACAGGCATTCGGCAAAACCGATATTGTCCCGCTGCATCCGCGTCAGGATGTAGTTGCAGGTGCCGTTGAGAATTCCGTAGACCCGTTGAATGGCGTTACCGGTCAGGGATTCCCGCATTGCCTTGATGACCGGAATCCCGCCAGCGACAGCGGCTTCGAAATTGAGCAGAACGCCGTTGTTCTCCGCCAACATTGCCAATTCGACGCCATGCCGGGCGAGCATCGCCTTGTTGGCGGTAACAAAGTGCCGTCCGCGCCCAAGCGCCTCCCTGGCCGCCGAGTAGGCCGGGTCGCCCTCGCCGCCGATCAGTTCGACATAGACATCGATGTCGGCCTCTCGCGCCATTTCCACCGGGTCGTCGAACCAGGCGGTTCCGGAGAGATCGAGGCCCCGGTCTCGGGTACGGTCGCGTGCGCTCACGGCCGTGATGATGATTTCGCGGCCGCAGATATCGGTCAGGCTGTTGTGGCGCGTGGTGATCGCGCGAAACAGCGCAGCACCGACAGTGCCCAGCCCCGCAATGCCGATTTTGAGGGCATCAGTCATGTGCAGTGTCCACCTGTTCGTAAAAAAACCGCCCTTCAGGGCGGAGGGGAAAAGCGATGGGCCGGGTTTAACCGCGCCGGCCCAGAGGGTCAACGCCGCGCCGACAGAGAGACCACATTGTCGTCCCCCTCACCATAGGAGGACAGGAACCGCTTGATGTTGCGCGCTGCCTGCCGGATCCGGTGTTCGTTTTCGACCAGGGCAATGCGCACGTGTTCATCGCCATGTTCGCCGAAGCCCACACCGGGCGCGACTGCCACATCCGCCTTTTCCACCAGGAGTTTGGAAAACTCGAGCGAGCCAAGTTCCTTGAACCGGTCGGGTATCGGCGTCCAGGCGAACATGGTCGCCGGCGGCGGCGGAACCTGCCATCCGGCCTTGCCGAAACTCTCCACGAGCACATCGCGCCGGCGCATGTAGACCGAGCGCACATGCTCGATGTCCGATCCGTCGCCGTTCAACGCCGCGGTTGCCGCAACCTGGATCGGTGTGAACGCACCGTAATCGAGATAGGATTTCACCCGGGTGAGCGCCGAAATCAGACGCTCGTTGCCGACCGCGAACCCCATGCGCCAGCCCGGCATCGAGAAGGTCTTGGACATCGAGGTGAATTCGACACAGATGTCGATCGCGCCGGGAACCTCGAGCACCGAGGGTGGCGGATTGCCGTCGAAATAGATCTCAGAATAGGCCAGGTCGGACAGCACGATGATGTCATGCTTGCGGGCAAAGGCCACGACCTCCTTGTAGAAGTCGAGCGTCGCAACATAGCTCGTCGGATTGGACGGGTAGTTCAGGATCAGTGCGAGCGGCTTCGGGATCGAATGGCGCACCGAGCGTTCCAGTGGCGCAAAGAAACTGTCGTCGGGAACCACATCCAGAGAGCGGATCACGCCGCCCGACATGATGAAACCGAAGGCGTGGATCGGATAGGTCGGGTTGGGACACAAAATGACATCGCCGGGCGCGGTGATTGCCTGCGCCATGTTGGCAAACCCTTCCTTCGACCCGAGCGTGGCGACAACCTGCGTCTCCGGGTCGAGCTTCACACCGAAACGACGCTGGTAGTAGGCCGCCTGGGCCCGTCGCAAGCCGGGAATGCCGCGTGACGTCGAATAACGGTGCGTGCGCGGATCCTTCACCGCCTCGCACAGCTTGTCGACGATGCTTTGCGGTGTGGGAAGGTCGGGATTGCCCATCCCGAGATCGATGATGTCCGCGCCCCCTGCCCGGGCCGTCGCCTTGAGGCGGTTGACCTGTTCGAAGACATAGGGCGGAAGCCGTCGGACTTTGTGAAATTCTTCCATGGGGGTTCCCGTTGACTTTGGGCATTTCAAAGCAATGTTGCTTCCGGTTTGCGGCCAATTCCGGTTCAACGCAAGATCAATTCTCGATTTTCTCCCGGGTCTCGCGGGCATGAGACCGGGCAAGCGCACGCAACTGGCGCAACCTCGCCTCATACTGTGCCCGCGCATCGGGCGACGATGCCCGGGCCTTGAGCAGTTCGGTCATTTCGGTTTCCGCAGCTATGCGCTCGGCCTCCGACATCTGCGAGTTGGCTGCCGTCGGTTGCTCACCGAAACCAGGATACTGGCCGGTCCGGCGCGCCCCGGTGGCGACAAATTCCCGGTTTTCCACGGGAGCCGTCCGCTCGACCGGTACGATCGATGCAATTCCCGGGTTGGAACGGGCGATCGCGGGTTCCGCCTGGGCATCTGCGCCGGCTTCGCTCGCGGTTTGGGCTGCGCCTCCGGTTTCGACTCCCGCCGGCGCCACCGGGGGCGAGAGCCTGGGCGCCGCGTCCTCGAGCGAAGCCGTCTGGCAACCCGACGCAAGAAGCGCAGCGAAAAGCCCCGGCAACCAAGGTTTTTTTCTTATGAGTTTCAATTGTTTTCCGGCCTGCACCCAATGGCGGTCATGACATGGACAAAAAAAGTCCGTATCTACGTTAGCAGTCATTCCGCCGTATCATAACCACGGCAACCAAGCCGATTTAAGGCAGAAGAGGGTCTGGAAGCAACCTTCGGACCGGGAGAGGAGACACCAGGATGGTGGACAGGGGCGACAGCAAAGCGGAAAGCTCCGGGACCGGACACACCAACTCGCCGGCCGAAGCCTATATCGTCAAGGATCCCGAGGCCTTTGCGCGAAACGTGGCGCGGATGCTGGAGGAACTCGGCAAGGCCGCCTCCGCCTGGATCGAGCCCCGTGAAAAGGGCGAAAAGGTCGACACGCTTTCCGATCCGATGGCCGACATGGTCAAGACTTTCTCCAAGGTCGGCGAATACTGGCTTTCCGACCCCAAGCGCGCAATCGAGGCACAGACATCCCTGCTGACCAGCTATTTCAGCCTCTGGAGCGAATCCGTCCAGAGAATGTCGGCACAGGAAAAGGAACGTCCCGAGCCCGCTCGACGCGACAAGCGCTTCGCCGATCCCGACTGGGAAGACAACCCCTTTTTCGAATTTCTCAAGAACGCCTACTTCATCACATCGGACTGGGCCGAAAAGCTGGTGTCAGAGAGCGACGGCCTGGACGAGCACGTCCGCCACAAGGCCAAGTTCTACATGAACCAGATCTCGAGCGCCCTGTCGCCGGCGAACTTCCTTGTGACCAACCCCGAACTCTACAAGGAAATGGTCGCAACCAACGGACAGAACCTCGTCCACGGCATGAAGATGCTGGCCGAGGACATCGCCGCCGGCAAGGGCGAACTCAAGCTTCGCCAGTCGGATGCATCCAAATTCGCTGTCGGCGAGAACATCGCCGTTTCGGAGGGAAAGGTGATCGCGCAGAACGAAATCTGCCAGATCATCCAGTATGCGCCAAAGACGGACAAGGTCCTCAAGCGCCCGCTGCTGATCGTCCCGCCCTGGATCAACAAGTTCTACATTCTTGATCTCAACCCCAAGAAATCCTTCATCAAATGGGCGGCCGAGCAAGGACACACGGTGTTTGTGGTGTCCTGGGTAAACCCGGACCGGAGCCACGCCAGGAAGGACTGGGAGTCCTATTCACGTGAGGGGATTTCATTCGCGCTCGACACGGTCGAAAAAGCGACGGGAGAACGGCAAGTCAACGCCATCGGCTATTGTGTCGGCGGCACCTTGCTGGCCGCCACCCTTGCGCTGCATGCCCAGGAACAGGACTCCCGGATCGCAACCGCGACATTCTTCACCACGCAGACCGACTTCACGCACGCAGGCGACCTCAAGGTCTTTGTAGACGAGGATCAGATCGCAGCGATCGAAGCCTCGATGGAAAAGAACGGCTATCTCGACGGATCGCGCATGGCGACGGCCTTCAACATGCTGCGCGCTTCGGATCTGATCTGGCCCTACGTGGTCAACAATTATCTCAAGGGCAAGGATCCCATGCCCTTCGACCTGCTTTACTGGAACTCCGACGCCACCCGGATGCCGGCGGCCAATCACTCCTACTATTTGCGCAACTGCTATCTCGAAAACAACCTCTCGCAGGGCCGCATGGTGCTGGCCGGCAAGACGCTCGACCTCTCGGATGTCAAGATTCCGGTCTACAACCTCGCCGCCCGGGAAGACCACATCGCCCCTGCCCGCTCGGCGTATATTGGCGGGCGGTTCTTCGGCGGGGATGTCACCTTCGTCATGTCCGGCTCCGGCCACATCGCGGGCGTAGTCAATCCGCCCTCCTCCGGAAAATACCAGTTCTGGAGCGACGGTCCCGATGGCGCGGATTTCGACGACTGGGTGGCTGGCGCCAAGGAAACGCCCGGATCCTGGTGGCCGCACTGGGACGCATGGATACGCGGCGGAAACGCCGACGAGGTGGACGCGCGCGTTCCCGGCGGCGGGAAACTCAAGCCGATCGAGGACGCACCGGGTTCCTACGTACGTGCACGGGTTTAACCGCTTGCAGATTGCGGTCGCGCTTGCCGATGCGGCCAAATTCGTTCCGGCACGCGCACCGGCCTGCCTGCAGGGTCTGGAGCCGCCCGAGGGCCGGTCAGCGGATTCGACATGAAATTCGATCCGCCGCTGATTCCCGCCACGCTTGTCCGGCGCTACAAGCGGTTCCTTTTCGACGCCCATCTCGAAAACGGAGAGTTCATCACCGGCTCCTGCCCCAATACCGGCTCGATGCTTGGGCTGACGGAGCCGGGTTCGGCGATCCATCTGACCGAGCACGACAGCCCGACACGGAAATACCGTCACGCACTCGAACTGGTGGAAGCGGATGGAACGCTGGTGGGGATAAACACTGCCCGACCGAACCGTTTGGCCGAGGAAGCAATCCGGAACGGAATTGTCGGTTCGCTCGGTGAGTATAGGGCGCTGCTCCGCGAACAGAAATACGGCCAGAACTCGCGCATCGACATTCTGTTGGAAGACCCGGTGCGCGGCAGGGCCTATGTGGAGGTCAAGAACGTTCATTTCCGCCGCTCGCCGGGGCTTGCCGAATTTCCCGACAGCGTCACCGCGCGGGGCGCCAAGCATCTTGAGGAACTGGGAGACATGGTGGCGGCCGGGCACCGCGCCGTCATGGTCTACCTGATCCAGCGCGGCGACGTGGACCGTCTCAAACTTTGCCGTGACCTCGATCCTGCCTATGCAAAAGCGTTCGACCGCGCCATGAAACGCGGGGTTGAAGCCTGCGCCATACGATGCACAATTGGCTGCGGGCAAATTGAAGCCGACACATTGGTTCCCGTTGAGGAAACAGGCATAAACAGCGTATCATGATGTCCTGACGGCTCCGACGGGCCACAGGATCAAACAAGCGAGCCATACATGGTCACCTATATCGAAGCCGATTCGGCCCCGATGAAGAACACCGGACAGATCCGGCTATACGGATCCGATGATTTTGACGGGATGCGCAAGGCGAGCCAGTTGACGGCGCGTTGCCTCGATGAACTCGTTTCCCGCGTAAAGCCGGGCGTTACCACCAACGAGATTGACCGGTTCGTCTTCGAATTCGGACAGGATCACGGCGCCCTGCCGGCAACGCTCAACTATCGCGGCTACACCAAGTCCTGCTGCACATCGATCAACCATGTGGTCTGTCACGGAATTCCCAACGACAAGCCGCTGCGCGAGGGCGAAATCGTCAATATCGATGTCACCTATGTGCTTGACGGCTGGCACGGTGATTCAAGCCGGATGTACCCCGTGGGCGAAATCAAGCGGGCCGCCGAACGGCTCCTGGACATCACCCAGAAATCGCTGATGCTCGGGATCGAGGCCGTCAAGCCGGGCGCGCGCACCGGCGCCATCGGCGAAGCGATCCAGACCTTCGCCGAAGCGGAACGCTGCTCGGTCGTGCGGGATTTCTGCGGCCACGGGCTTGGCCGCCTGTTTCATGACGCGCCGAACATCCTGCACTATGGCCGTGCCAGCGAAGGGCCCGAGATGCGCCCGGGCATGATCTTCACCATCGAGCCCATGATAAATCTGGGACGCCCCCATGTGAAGGTTCTCTCGGATGGCTGGACCGCGGTGACCCGGGACCGCTCGCTCTCGGCTCAATACGAACATACGATTGGCGTGACTGAAACCGGCTGCGAGATCTTCACGCTTTCACCCGCCGGGCTGGATCGCCCCGGACTTTCTGCATGACTTCACGCCGCCGCCCGGGACTGGATGAAACTGGCCCGGACGGCGGCGCCGGCAACGACGAAGCGACCGGGACCCCGTTGCCCGATGAGCGCAGCTACTTCGCGGAGACCCGGCCCGGAAAGAGCAGCGGCCGGCGCCTTGATCCCCGGACCGCTTCTTCGAACGGAGAGAGCACCCGGGACAACACGGGCACTGAGCATTACCACGGCCACCGCGACAGGTTGCGGCAACGCTTCCGTGAAACCGGTGACCGGGCGCTGGCCGACTATGAACTGCTCGAACTGCTTTTGTTCAGGCTGATACCCAGACGCGACACCAAGCCGATCGCCAAGGCGCTTCTCGCGCGTTTCGGCTCCCTGCCCGAAGTGTTCGGCGCTCCGGTACACCTGCTGACCGAGGTCGCAGGAGTCGGTGAAAGTGTCGCCAGCGACCTCAAACTCGTGGCGGCCATCGCCCACCGGATGCTCAAGGGTGAACTCAAGGGCCGTCAGGTGCTCGGCTCCTGGTCCTCGGTCATCGAATACTGCCGGGCCGCCATGGCGTTCGAAGCGCGCGAACAGTTCCGGATCCTGTTTCTCGACAAGAAGAACGCGCTCATTGCCGACGAGATCCAGCAGACCGGCACGGTCGACCACACTCCGGTCTATCCCCGCGAGGTGGTCAAGCGCGCACTCGAGCTCTCGGCGACAGCCATCATCCTGGTCCACAACCACCCCTCCGGCGATCCGACTCCTTCGCGCGCGGACATCGAGATGACCAAGCTGATCATCGACACGGCGCGCCCCCTGGGCATCACCGTGCATGATCACATCATCATCGGAAAGGACGGTCACGCGAGCCTCAAGGGGCTCAAGCTGATCTGACCGGCGCGATGCTATCGACAGGCTCCCGATGCGCCTTGCCCCGGGGCCGCGTCAATAGCCTTTCATTTCTTCGCTTTCAAAGAAGCGCTTCGCATCCTGATCGACGGCTTTCAGCTTGTCGTCTCCCATCTTGTCGAGCGATCCCATGATCAGACCCATGCGATGGTTCGATCTGAGAAGCTCTTGATTCTCTTTTAGAAAATTCCAGTACAAGTAATTGAACGGACAGGCTTCCCCGCCATTTTTCTTCTTTACGTTATAGCGGCACGACCGGCAATAATTGCTCATCTTGTTGATGTAGGAGCCCGACGCCGCATAGGGTTTGGAGGCCAGAAACCCGCCATCGGCAAACAGCGCCATTCCGACCACATTGGGCATCTCGACCCATTCATACGCATCGAAATAGACGATCAGGAACCACTCCTGGACCTCGCGTGGATCGATGCCTGCGAGCAGACAAAAATTGCCGATCACCATCAGGCGCTGGATGTGGTGCGCATAAGCATTGGTCCGGGTTTCGCTGATACACTGCGCCAGACAATTCATGCCGGTGTCCCCGGTCCAGAAGAAGGCCGGCAGCGCGCGCTTCGCCGAAAGCGCATTCACATCGGCGTAATCGGGCATTTTCAGCCAGTAGACGCCACGAATGAATTCGCGCCAGCCGATGATCTGCCGGATGAAGCCCTCGGCCGCATTGAGCGGCGCGTCACCGTCTCTGTAAGCTTGCTCCGCCCGCTCGCAACACTCCCGCGGATCGAGCAGACCGCAATTGATCAATGCCGACAGGTGGCTGTGAAACAGGAGCGGCTCGCCCTCACGCATCGCATCCTGCCAGTCGCCGAAGCCCGGCAGAGCTTCACCCATGAACCAATCGAGATAGCTCTCGGCATCCGCTCGCGTTACGGGATAATCGAACGGCTCGATATCGCCAAAATGCCCTGAAAAACGCTCCGCAACGAGGTCCATCACTTCGGATGTCACCTTGTCCGGCTCAAACCGGGGCCGAGCGGGAATGTCGACATCATCGGGCAGCGCCTTGCGGTTCTCCGAATCATAGTTCCACTCGCCACCCGACGGGGCCCCGTCCTCCATGAGGTAGCCGGTGCGCCGCCGCATCTCGCGGTAGAAATACTCCATGCGCAGGGTTTTCGGCTGGCCGCCGTCCTTGTCGGTGGCCCAGGAAACGAAGTCCTCATGGCTTGCAAGAAAGCGATCGTCAGCACGAATGTCCAGATCAATGTCCAGCTCCTCGCGCCAGTCATTGGCGGCCTCCAGCACCCGCCATTCCGAAGGCTCGGTCATGACCACGCGGCAGGGCTTGTGATGCTCGACGGCCTGTTTCAGCGCACCGCCGAAATCTCCCGGATTTTCGGTCGCATCGAGTGCCAGGTAATCGACGGAGTAGCCATCGCCGCGAAGCTCTTCGGCGAAGTGCCTCATGGCCGAAAACAGAAAGGCGATCTTCTTCTTGTGGTGACGCACCGATGTGGCCTCGTTCATCACTTCGGCCATGAAGATCACGTCCTTCTGCGGGTCGGCATCCGACAGGCTGGAAATCCCGCGGGACAATTGATCGCCGAGGACAAAGCGCAGAACCGTTCTTTCCGACATGGGCCGCTCCCGTGAAGTATTGGCTGGACGAGCAAGCCTTCAGGCTGTGGCTCCGAGCACATTTAGTACGGCCCGCGCCCCGCGTCGGTTCAGCCATTTTTCCGCTTGTTCGAGAAACCGGATGATCCCAAACGCAAAAACGCCGGAGCAAAGGCCCCGGCGTCTAGATTTCAAATCGGCGTGAAAGCCTTATTCGGCTGCAGCGTCGTCCTTCTTGGCGGCCTTTTTCTTGGCCGGCGCTTTCTTCTTGGGCGTAGGCTTTTCTTCCGCCTCGGCCTCATCGTCGGCCATCAGCTCTTCCTTGGTGACGGTCTTGTCGGTGACATCGACGACCGTCATCAGGTGATCAATGGTCTTCTCTTCGAAGATCGGCGCGCGCAGCGAAGCCACTGCACCGGGAGTTTTCTGGAAATATTCGTAGATTTCCTGTTCCTGGCCGGGGAACTTGCGCACCTGTTCGAACAGTGAGCGCTGAAGCTCCTCGTCGCTGACCTGGATGTTTGCGCCTTCGCCGATCTTGGAAAGCACCAGTCCCAGACGCACCCGGCGTTCTGCAAGCTTGCGGTATTCCTCGCGAGCAGCTTCCTCGGTGGTGTCCTCATCCTCGAAGGTCTTGCCGTTGTCGGACAATTCCTGGTTGATCTGGCGCCAGATGTTCTCGAACTCGGCGTCCACCAGTTTCGAAGGCGAATCGAACTTGTGGGCTTCGTCGAGCTGGTCGAGAACCTGCCGCTTCAGCTTCTGGCGGGTCACCTGACCGTACTGGCTTTCGATCTGGGATTTGACCACTTCGCGAAGCTTGTCGGCGGACTCGAGACCCAGCGACTTGGCGACTTCATCGTTGATTTCCAGTTCGCCGGGTGCCGCCACCGCCTTGACGGTGATGTCGAAGGTGGCTTCCTTGCCTGCCAGATGGGCCGCCTGGTAATCGGCCGGGAAGGAAACCGTGATCACCTTCTCGTCGCCGGCCTTGACGCCAACCAGTTGTTCCTCGAAGCCCGGAATGAACCGGTTGGATCCGATAACAAGCTCGGCGTCCTGATCGGCGCCGCCCTCGAAGGGCTCGCCGTCGACCTTGCCGAGATAGTCGATCGTCACCTTGTCGCCGTCGGCGGCCTCGCCGTCCTTGGCCTCGTAGCTGCGGCTGTTCTCGGCCACACGGAGCACCTGCTCCTCGACCTCCTCCGCCGGAACCTCGACCACTTCGCGCACGACCTTGAAGTTCGACATGTCGGCGACTTCGAACTCGGGAATGATCTCGTAGGCCATCGTGAATTCGAAATCGGCCTTGCCGGTCAGGATTTCCTCGGCTTCCTTCTCGTCCTCGGTCATGGAGATTTCAGGCTGCGTTGCAGCCTTCTCGCCACGCTCTGAGAGGATGGAGGTCGGCTTTTCCTGGATCATCTCGTTGACCATCTGCGCCATCATCGAGCGGCCATAGACCTTCTTGATGTGCGAGATCGGCACCTTGCCCGGGCGGAAACCCTTGATCTGCATTTTGCCTTTGGCTTCGGCGAGCTTTTCGTTGAGCTGCGCTTCCATGTCCTTTGCCGGGACAACGATCTTCAATTCGCGCTTCAGCCCTTCGGCAAGCGTTTCGGTTACCTGCATGTTCAAACCTTCATTTCCTCGCGACTGCGACCGTTCGGGTTGGCCCCGCGACTGGGCCGGTTATCCGGCGTCGCTTGTGGCATTCTTCTTGTCTGGCTCCGAACCGGCGGCGCCGGCTGAACGCCACGTTGTGCGGATCGGGCCAGATCGCCGCAAACCGGCGGCTGGAACGAACCATGGGTGCGGCGACCTCGCCTCAACGCCCCCGATAGCCCGCCGATACGGCGGTAAAAGGACGATTGGCGGTGTTTTCCGCAGCATCGAAAACCAGGCGTTTTACGATCCGGCGCATGATTTTTTCCGCAAATCATGCGCGGATTTCCGCAATCAGCCGTCCCGGCAGAACAGTGTCCCGCCGGCTAGCCCCCGCACCTATGCGATTTCACCTGAAATGGCAAGCCTGACACGGCTTCAGCCCGTCCGGAAAGACGGGCTGTCTTCGCAATGCGGTTGAGATGGAAACCGCCGGACGCGCTCCGCCGCGCAGCCGCCACTATTGGCTGGCACCACAGCACAGAAAGACAAGAAGTGGTGCGGGTAGAGCGCACCGGTGCGGAAAATTGGTGCTAGATAAGAGCTAACTCAACGCACTGATAACGTTAAAGGTCGGGGATTACATCCGATAGCTCGAGCTTTGGTACACATTTTGTGCGCCGTTTTGGCCCGCAATACCAATCAAACACCCCTCAGAGCGCTGGCAATTATCAAGCCCGAGAGGATGAATACCAAACCGGACAGAATGCCGAAGGCATAAGCTGCCAACCTCGCGTTATCGGCGCTGCTCTCGGCGTTGGGCTTGCGTGACCACGTTACGTCCCCATCGAACATCAAGAACAGGTTCATCGACAGGTAGCTTATCAGACCAAACATCATCCCAAAAATGTAAAGCCCGAAAGCAGTGCCCACATACCAACCTGACAGCACCGAAGCACTATCACCTGTCAGGCTAGGCGCAAACCCAAGCACCGCCGTAGCCGCCGCGCCATTGATCGCAATCACGGTCTTGATCAGTCCTTCCCCGTGACGATTGACGACCTCATAACTTGCCACCACGGACGCGCCCCTTATCAAGGATTAGTTGCAGTCCCAAACAATTGCACGATTCCGGTCACCCAACCAATTCCCCCTGCGCATTAGATGCTTGACAAGTTGACCACACTTGGCGGCAGACATAACCTCAATTAATGCGCTATCGCGGCACCGTCCTATTGATCATACTGGTAGCCATTCTCGCCGGGTGCGTTGAAGGGCAAGACGCTTACACACTCTATCGTTCAAGCGCGCTCGATAGAAACATGCGCATTCATATGGCAACATTCGATGCGGAAGACGGCGCTGATTACAACCGCGAGAACTGCCAGATCGCTGCTGATCTATTTGAGGCGCAACCCGGTGTGACTGTAGCGTATTGGTGCGAGCGGGGGCTGTATAGAGATTAATCGCCCCGCAGGTTATTTAGAGGCAAGAAAATGCATAGCGATTTAGACCTCAATCCCAACCAGATGCGAGCGGTTTTTGATGCAATCAAGATGTGTATTATTAAAGAAAATTTGAATATAACAATAGCAAATGTAGATCAAATATACACAATATCGAAGTATGGAATTGAAGGCCCGGATCATGATATTCGTGGTTATATAGAGATCAAGCTTCCCAAACCAATTTGTATTTGCGGCATAGAATATTCGACAATACGATTAGACTGCCTCATAAAATCAACACACAGAATGGCTGATAGTGAATACGAGAAATATATATCTGATGATTACGTTGGATTTATATACCTCCCTCCATTCGAGCCAAACGATCCAAATTGGTCTTTTTATACAACTCAAAATAACATCTCAATTGACGTAACTTACATTTATTTTTCTATTTATTTTTTAGAGAAATACTCAAATGGCTTGGCAAAAATATTAACCTCTCAACCGATTCGCAAAATAAAGATCGAAAACATTTTTAAAATCACGGAAAAAGATCTTGACGAACGCACGTTGGAATCTGCGGAGACAATTGTATTTAGAAACGCGCGAATGACCCTTAAGGAGAACAGGAGCTAGCACTCCCTTTTTGCTCACCAGCCCCAAATCGCGGCACAAACATCACACGAGACGGGACAACCTGATTTAGAGGTGCCCCATGATAAAATGACCAATGCACCACCCTGCCCTAACTGGGGCACAAACCGCCGCGTTGGTTGCCAGCGTTGCCAATTTGCATCGAGACCTCGTGCCGCTCATGGCGGGGTTGAAACGGCAATGCGCCGGTTATCTTCTAATCACCGATTTGGTACACAAATATTTCGAACATCAAAAGAGGGCTTGTCGGAGAAAATCCTGTAAAATCAAAATCTTCATGGACATAAAACAAAAAAGGCCGCCGAAGCGACCTTGATTGATGGTGCGGGTAGAGAGACTCGAACTCCCACGCCTTGCGGCACCAGAACCTAAATCTGGCGTGTCTACCAATTCCACCATACCCGCATGCCCGATGGCCAAATGTTTAAATCTGCCCTGCCCGTCGGTGCGGTGCGTCTATATCACCCGTCCCGCAGCGGTCAAAGACAAAATCCGTCGCAGTCGCCGCGGTTGATCGCGCCGCACTGTCGCGGCTTTAGTAGAGCGGTTCTTTATAAAGCGTCTCGCCATCGATCATCAGGCGGGCGATCTGGGGATCGCCGGCCTCGGAGACCCGCACGGCGACGGTGGTCCGCCCTTCATTGCGGGCCTTCTCGATCTCCAGTCCCTCACCTTCGGGCACATAATAGCGCTCAATCCCGAACCTCGGCGGGTCGATCACGCTTGTCCGCCGACCATTTCCGGCAACACGGATGCGCACCGGCAGCGATCTCATGACCACGTCGCCCTCTTCCACCTCAACGGGCCTGGAAAAACGCACCTCCCGGGCCGTGTGCAAGCCGTCTTCACCGGCGGAGAGAACCACCCAGATTGGTTGAACCGTGTCCCGTTTGGGCCAGTCGCCGGTGACGAGGTCTTCCTCCACCACTGAAATGCCTCCGCCGTAACCGAGCCGGACATAATCGCCACGCATCAGATCGCGCGGGTCGATCGGCTCGGATTTGAGGATGACTTCAACGCCGTCACGCAGGATCGATGCCCGGCTCTCGATCATGACGGCCAGAGTGCCGAGCAGGAACAGGCCGCAGACAACGCCGGCGACGACCGGATTGAGAGGCGCGCGGAGGCGGTCGAGAACAGCGCTCATGACAATTCTCCCCCTGCGCGAATGCGTTTTTCGATTTTCATCACCGCGAATGCGATGATCGCAAGCACGAGCCCTCCCACAAAGAGGAAGCCTGAACTCCCGATCAACGAACCGAGCGTCTCGCTGACGACGCAAAGCGTTTCCGCCGCGAACGCAAAATAGGCCAACCGCCGCACGAGCGCGTTATGGGCGCCCGACATCACCAGCAGCACTACGCTTGCAAGCAGGATCACCGCCGCCATGGCCATCTCGGCCAGAAGACTGGGATTCGACAGATTGAGTTGCATGATCGCCAGCCCCAAAAGCAGAAGGAAGGCCCCGTAGGAGGTCGCCCACCCGTGCCTTTCGACAAAACCGCCGAGACCTGCGGGAGGCAACCAGCCCAGAGCCAGAGCGGCAACGCCCAGTACCGGCAGCACCATCTTGGGTTCGATTCCGGCAAGATTGTCGCCAACCCAGACCAGCCAGCAAATGATGAGAATGACGACAAGATGTCCGGCAACGATCGAGCGCGACCGCAGGGCGGCAATGGCGGTGATGAGCGCCACCAGCAGCGTGATCGTGATTGCGCGCATGTCGCCCGTGTTCGCCGGGCCAATGCCCAGCATGTCGATTTGCGCCCACAACAGCCCCAGACCAAGCAATCCGGCGGCGATCGCCGACAGTCCCGATGAGAAGGCAAGCGCCACGACAAGAGACGCGGTCGCCCAGGTCAGCATGAAACCGGTCTGGTCACCGCTGATGTGATACATCTGGGAAATCAGGGCCAGCCCCGCACCGTAGCTCAGGATACCCGTAACCAGCGATGCTTCCATGATCCATTGCGCGTTCCTGCGCTTTGATATGACCGCGACGACCAGGCTCACCGAAATCAGGAAGGCAATGAGGAGCACCCGCAACGGGCGGGCGATGATCTCCCAGTTGGACGCAACGAGCGCGATCACCGCCGCGCCGAACAGAACGGCGGCCAGAACGGCGAGCACTGCCGAGAGATTGAACCCGGTATGGCGGGCGTCATAATCGGCAAGCAGCCGCTCACCTTGCCCGGGCGACAGAAGCCCGCCTTTGCTCCAGTGCCCGATCTCCCGAACGATATATTTTCGCAGCACGCGGGACCCCCGATCTGTTTGTTCGGGCGAGATTACATCATCATGGAAACCGGACAATGCCGATAATGGAGGCATTGTGCGCCCCACATGAGGCATTTGCACGGCTTGAAGGCAAAAACGTCGAAACAAGGGTCGCGCTATGCGTTCGACGCATATCTTCCATGAATATTTTGCACTGCACAAATCGATTGAATCGACCTATATTCCAATCATCGAAACGCCACACAGTGGTTCGGACAACAGCGGGACCAAAGGAGAGTATCCATGAAACTGATCCGCTCCTACGCCAGCTGGCGCAGATACCGCGAAACCTGCTCGGAACTTTACAAGCTCTCCGAGCGCGAGTTGAGCGACATTGGCATGGCGCGTGACGACATACCGTTCGTCGCACGGCGCGCAGTGTAAGAGATTAAGGAATTCGGAGCGGCCTCCTCCTCCTCCCAATAGCCGCTTCGATGTGACTGACGTTCATCCTCCTCCCGAGCGTCAGTCTTCCAAAATGACGCCCACCGGATCCTCCTCCCCCGGTGGGCGTTATTTTTTGCCTAGCGTCCCTCCACAGCTTCCCGCTTCCAGCCCGGCACAACGTTCGGCCGACCGGAAGCGTGCTTCCCTCTCCTCCCTCAGCCGCCTATCGAATAGCCGCACTGCGTGCGGGCGTGGCGCCGCATCGACCTGGCGACGTTTCATTTTCACGAGACACATCAACCCTTTGTTAATGTGCCTTGCAATCGTTGCATGGCCCCTATGTAGTTTATTGCACTGCACAATCCGCATTGGATTGACTATATCAGGCTCAAGCAAACGCGGGGCTGAAACATCGGCCCGAACATGAAAGGAAAACAGACATGAACTTCCGTAAAGCCTATCAGGACTGGCGTCAGTACCGTAACACCGTCAACGAACTCTCCCGCATGTCCGAGCGCGAACTCAACGACCTCGGCATCTCGCGCGGCGACATCCCGTTCGTGGCCCGTCAGCCCGCCCGTTAATCCGACGGTCAAATGATATCCACTGCCCGGCCTGGCCGGTCAGTCAAAACGGCGCCCTGGACACAGGGCGCTGTTTGCGTATGAGCCCCCCCATTGATGGAGCTGCGAAAACAGCCAGGCCCATCCGTCATTTCATTTCCCCGCCTTGGCGTAAGAACTTGATGCCTCACGATTGGGCACATTCTGGAAATGCCTTCCAGAGAATCCAGCCATTCGGGAACTGCATATCTGGGCTGCCATTATTGCGCTGCACAATCAGCATGCAATCGCCTATATATAGGGCATCAGATTGACAGCCCCGAAATCGGGCTTACCCGAGGAGACCGACATGAACATTTTCAACAAGGCACGCAACTGGATGAGATCGCGGCAGACTGCACAGCAGCTTGCAAACCTCTCCAACGAAACTCTGGCTGATATCGGCCTGACCCGTTTCGACATCGACAAGGTGGCCCGCGGCCGCCATCGCTGAGCGAGTTGGCGATCAGTCACTGGAACGACCTGAAAACGGCGCCCGATCGGGCGCCGTTTTCGTTTTGCCGGCAGGATATTGTCTCAACGGTCAAACTGCGGCGGCACTGCCGCAAAACACCTTTGAGCCGTCATGGCGCTCATGCTAAACGGACATCATGACCAACAAAGACACCTCGACTTCCCCAATCCACGTCGTCGGCGGCGGGCTCGCCGGTTCCGAAGCCGCATGGCAGATCGCACGCCGCGGCCTGCCCGTCACTCTCCACGAGATGCGGCCCGTGCGCGGAACCGAAGCGCACAAGACAGATAGCCTGGCCGAACTCGTCTGCTCCAACTCGTTCAGGTCCGATGACGCGGAAAACAACGCCGTCGGTGTGATCCATGCGGAAATGCGGATGGCCGGATCGCTGATCATGGCCTGCGCCGACTCAAATCAGGTTCCCGCCGGCGGCGCGCTGGCCGTGGACCGCGAGGGCTTCGCACAGTCAGTGACCGACGCGATCGCGGCCGAGCCGCTGATCACGATCGCCCGCGAAGAGGTCACGGGGCTGCCGCCCGCCGATTGGGCGCGAACAATCATCGCGACAGGTCCCCTCACCGCTCCGGGCCTCGCCGAGGCCATCCAGGCGGAAACCGGTCAGGAGGCGCTCGCCTTCTTTGACGCGATCGCGCCGATCGTTCACACCGACTCGATCGACATGTCGATATGCTGGTTCCAGTCGCGTTACGACAAGGTCGGACCGGGCGGTACCGGCCGCGACTACATCAACTGCCCGATGAACAAGGAGCAGTACGAGGCCTTTGTCGCGGCGCTTGTCGGAGGCGACACGACCGGGTTCAAGGAATGGGAAGGGACGCCCTATTTTGACGGTTGCCTGCCGATCGAGATCATGGCGGAGCGAGGACCTGAAACCTTGCGACACGGCCCGATGAAACCGATGGGCCTGACCAATGCGCATCAACCGGACATCAAGCCCTATGCGGTCGTGCAACTGCGTCAGGACAATGCGCTCGGCACCCTTTACAACATGGTCGGATTCCAGACCAAGTTGAAGTATGGCGCGCAAGCCGAGATCTTCCGGATGATTCCGGGGCTTGAAAATGCCGAATTCGCACGCCTGGGCGGCCTGCACCGCAACACATACCTGAATTCGCCGGCACTGCTCAACCAGACACTCGAACTCAAGAGCAGGCCGGGCATTCGCTTCGCAGGGCAGATCACCGGCTGCGAAGGCTACGTGGAAAGTGCCGCCATCGGCCTTCTCGCCGGCCGGTTCGCCGCCGCCGAGCATATCGGCGAACCGCTTTCAGCGCCGCCCCCGACAACGGCTTTCGGCGCCTTGCTCAACCACATCACCGGCGGCCATATCCTGAGCGACGACGAACCGGGCAAGCGCTCGTTCCAGCCGATGAACGTCAATTTCGGGCTGTTTCCCCCGCTCGATCCCGGCGCCATAATCCGGCCTGAAGGCGGCGGCCGATTCCGCGGCAAGGACAAGGCAAGGGCCAAGAAACAGGCCTATGCACGCCGCGCGCTGTCCGATTGCGCCGCCTGGCTTGGCCCGCAAGCGATTGCGGCGGACGCTGCGGAGTAACCGAAACCGGTTTACCCCCGGCGGATTGACCCTGCCCTCCTCTCGCGGCAGCATGGGCGGCAACCGGCAGAGGAGGATGGATGGTGGTTGAAGTGCGAAACGGATCCGGCAGCATCCGAATGCTGGGTGCGGCCTGTTTTGCGACCGGCCTGGGATTTGCCGCGCCGGCACTGGCGGAAGCCGAATGCGCGGACGAAGTTCGCGCCCTCATGCAAGGCACGGGCCCGCATCAGGGTCCGGTGCGCAGCCGTTCACTCACCCGGATGACGGGTGGGATGGAAATGGTCAGTCTGGGCCTTACCGAAGGCAAGAACCATTTGACGATGGACGCAGACGGCAACCCCGTGTCGCTGTTTCGCGACGCCAAATTCTACACCACGTCAGACGCAGGCGAGACCTGGACCCTGGTTCAGACCTATTCAGCCGAAACCATGGAACAGACAAGGCAAGGGCTTGCGAAGCAGGCAGCCCAGGCGCGCAACATCACCTGCGAATACGGGCTCGATCTCGACGGCAACAGGGTCAATTACTACACCGTGGATTATGAAATGCATGGAACTGGAACACCCATGCAGGGAAAATACTGGGTTGATGCCGAAACAGGCTTTGCCCTGAAAGCGATCACGACAAGCGATCCCGGTGGCAACGAAACCGTCATCGAGCAGGTGAACGAACCGGCTCCGGGCGAAACGATTCCCTCACCCGACGAGTGAGATAGCGGGGCTGTACCCGTCACCATCCGCCCGGCGTCACTCGGCAGGTGCTATTCCTGGCTCTTTTCCAGGCCCCGTCCCTGCCGATCCGGGCAATCCCGGCATCCCGGCGCTCTCGGGATTGCGGTTGACGTAATCCGCCTTCAGATCCTGCGATCCCATGCGCGATCCATCGTGGCTCCAGCCAGGCGGAGCGAACAGGTAGGCCAGGCGCTCGGCAACGGTCAGGCCCGGCTGGCGCGCATCCCTGAACATGTCGATCCACTCGTGAAACGCGACCCTGATCGGGTTGAACGTACCGAGATTCTTGACGATCCCGTAACGCGGCATGTCCTCGTCGAGTTCGGGTACAAAGGTCCCGAACATCCTGTCCCAGATGATCAGCGTGCCGGCATAATTGGAATCGAGATAGCGGGGATTGGTCGCATGATGCACACGGTGATGCGACGGCGTATTGAACACAGCCTCGATCGGCTTCCACATCCTTCCGATCGCCTCGGTGTGGATCCAGAACTGATAGACAAGGTTCAGGCCGCCAACGAACAGCAGCAACAGCGGGTGAAAACCGAGCAGCGCCAGGGGAATGCGCAGGATGAACATACCCGTGAACGTTCCGGTCCAGCTCTGGCGCAACGCGGTGGAAAGATTGTAGTGCTGTGAAGAATGGTGGTTGACATGCTCGGCCCAGACCCAGCGGCAACGGTGCGCTATGCGGTGATACCAGTAGTACCGCAAATCATCGAGGACGAAGCACAGCGCAATCACCCACCAGGACGTGCCCAGATCGGTAATGCGGAACTCCCACGCCCACATCAATACCCCGAAGGCAATGAAGCCGAGCAAAAGACCCGAGACCACATTGCCGACGCCCATCACCAGCGAGGTCAGCGTATCGCGCGTCTCGTAATCGCCGCGCTTCTTCAAATAGCGTATGACCGTGAGTTCGAGCAGGATCGCGATCACAAAGAACGGAATCGCCAATTGCGTGACATCCGGAAAGTCCTTGAGGTCAGGCATGTCCGTCATCCTCCGTTGAGTCCGCTAGCTTGGGTGTCGCAAGCGCCATGCTCCCGCACAGCCACAGCGAGACTTCCGCCGCTTCCTCGGTCGAACGGAAAATGTAATCCCCGCCCGGCAGGGTCGAGTCGTGAAATTCGATCCTGAGCGCCGGCCGGTCCTCGAGCGCTTGCACCCCGACCGATTGCGGCATGATCATCCGGGCGACAAAGTGACGCCCCATCGACTGCAGGAACCCGGTCTTGCCATCGGCAAGCCGCATGAAGCTGGCATTGCCGTCGGCCGTCATGATCACCGAGCGAATCGCCTCCCCCGGATAGGCTTTCGCAAATTCCAGGATCGCTTCGCCGTGATCGCGCGTCTCCTTGCGCCGTGAACCACCTGTCACGTGCACCGCGCCGATTACAGCGAGCACGCCAAAGGTAACGACGACAATCAAAGCTCCGAGACTCATTCACTCTCTCCCCATGACGTGGTTCCCGATCACGTCAACACCGACTATGCCGCGCGCCACCGAAGCACGCAAGCCGGGCAATCCGCACTGTGGTCACCGCTACGGTCATACACCATGTCTTCAGATCCGCCCGCTGCGCGCCGCGCGCCACAATCGCCATTGCCGCCTCAACTGAGAAGGGCGCGGCGAGGACTCAAGACACCGGCTTCCAAGCGCTTCGGCGCGGGTAAAAACGGGTTCCGCCAACGCAACCGGCAGATAAGCCGGGCGGGTCCCCGCAGGCAACTCGGCGAAGGCGCTCCGAGCCTTGGCCAGATGCTCGCGTCCAAGCCCCGCAAAAGCGCGAATCGCTGCGTCTATCCGATCACTGCTCTTTCCTTCGAGAAGGCCGTCCCGGCCGAGACCGGTCGCGGCAAGCAGATCTCCCGGAACGAACACCTGGCCCCGCCTCTGGGTAATCGGCAACATCATCAGGTGCCCGGCAACAGCCTGCGCCACGCCCGCGTGACCGCTCGCCATGGCAGTCTTGGGCGTGGCCTCGGGAGCGAGAACAAAAACCGACATCTGCAAAAGCGCCGAAGCCGTTTCCCCGGCATATCCCTCATAGGTGCCACGGTCAGGCATCGGATCGTCGTAGAGATCGAAAACGCGCGCCTCGCACATGCCCGTGAACGGAGCAACGGGCATGGAACGGCGTGCAATGAGTTCAATCAGCCTCGAGGCGAGTGGATGAGCCTCCGCCTCCCCGGCCCGTCCGCCGGAAACAACCTCGTGCCACCATTGCAGGCGGATTTCACCCGGCAGCGCTTCGCGGATCCGGTCGCGAATGGCGGCGATCTCGGCATTGAACAGCATCAGGGTCGCAAGGTCGTCCCGCACGTCTTCGGGCATCAGCAGAAGGCCGAGATATCTGTCGATATCCACTGCGCGCAACGCGTCAAGCAGACTGTTTCCGTTTGCCCGGCTGTCACCCTGTTGCGGGGCAACCATGGCTCAGACGGCGATCAGCGCGGCGGCGACCGCACGTGATTCGGCAAGCATGACGTTGAAGGTGCGCACCGCGGCGCCCGTGCTCATGGGGTCGGACGATATATCCAACTCCCGCAGCGCTGTCTTGAGACCGGCGGGCAAGGGCCTGATCGACGATCCCGTTCCCACAAGCAAAAACTCGATGTCGCCGGCTTCCGCGAGCACCTTCTCGAACAATTCCTTTTCGAGCGGCTGATCCTCCGTGACATCCCAGCCGTGAATTCCCGAGGGCAGGCACAGGATGGAGCCGCGATGCGACATGTCGGCAAAACGGAAACCGCCATTGCCATAGGCATCGATTCCCGCGCGTCCGGGAAAGTGGGCCTCGCGAATTTCGATCCCGCGTCCCACCGTCAGGCTGTGCTCTTTCCCGCAACCCCGGTCCCCGACTCCGCGTCATCTTCGGTATCCAGACCGACACGGAAATTTTCGGGCCGGAGCTTGAAGAGGATGAGAACCGGAGCGGCGATGAAGATCGACGAATAGGTTCCGACCAGCACACCGAAGATCATCGCGAAGGTGAAGGACTGGATCACTTCGCCGCCGAATATGAACAACGCGAGAAGCGCGAGAAGCGTCGTGACAGACGTCAGGATGGTTCGCGGAAGCATCTGGTTGATCGAAAGGTCCAGCAGACCGGTCATCGGAAGCTTCTTGTAGCGCCTCAGGTTCTCGCGAACCCGGTCATAAACAACCACCGTATCGTTGAGCGAGTAACCCACGATTGTCAGCACCGCAGCGATACTCGAGAGATTGAACTCAATCCCCGAAATCACGAAAATCCCGATCGTGAGAACGACGTCATGCACGGTTGCGATGATCGCGCCTAGTGCGAACTGCCACTCGAACCGCAGCCAGATATAGACAAGGATCGCCATCAGCGATGCGATAACCGCGATTGTTCCGGCCTGCGCAAGCTCGCCGGAAACCGTCGGACCGACCACTTCCACACGCCGGATATCGTAATCGCCCTCCAGTTCTGCGCGAACCAGCGTGATAACCGTCTGCTCCGCGTTCTCGCCGCCGCCCTGCGCCTGAACACGGATGAGAACGTCACGTGGGGTGCCGAATTCCTGGGCCTGGATATCGCCGAGATTGAGCTCCGAAAGCCGAGCCCGGATGTCGCCCACATCGGCATTGCCCTGCTTGGCCTGGACCTCGATCATCGATCCGCCCTTGAAATCGATGCCGTAATTCATGTTGACCGTGGCAAACAGCACCATGGCCCCGACAGAGGCGACCGCCGAAAGAACGAAGGTGAAACGCCGGAAGGTCATGAAGCGGAACGTGAAGTCGCGAATGACGGCGTCGAGCAGCCCCCTGGGCATCGCCTTCGGGCGCCGGCGACGAACCCATTCGGCCATCATCCAGCGCGTGAAGGTGAAAGCCGTGAACACGGTCGTGACGATACCGATGGCAAGCGTGACGGCAAAACCGCGCACAGGCCCCGTGCCGAGATAAAACAGGATGATCGCAGCGATCAGGGTCGTCACGTTCGCATCCAGAATGGTGGAGAACGCCCGGCTGAAGCCGGCGTCAATCGCCTGGATCAGGGAACGCCCGGCCCGGTGCTCCTCGCGGATACGCTCGTAAATCAGGACGTTCGAGTCGACCGCCATGCCGATGGTCAGCACGATACCGGCAATACCCGGCAGCGTCAGCGTCGCCCCGAGCATGGTCAGGAGCGCGATGATCATCGTCACGTTGGCGATCAGCGCAAGGTTGGCGATGAAACCGAGCATGCCGTAGGCCACGAACATGAAGGCAAGAACGAGAACAGCGCCGATTACGCCCGCAATTTCGCCCGCGGCAATCGAGTCCGCGCCGAGGCCCGGTCCGACTGTTCGCTCCTCGATCACCGTCAGCGTCGCGGGCAGTGCCCCCGCCCGCAGGAGGATTGCGAGGTCGTTGGCGCTCTGCACGTCGAAGTTACCGGAAATCTGGCCGGTGCCGCCGAGAATCGGCTCGCGGATGACCGGCGCGGAGATCACCTGCTCATCTAACACGATAGCGAACGGCAGGCCGACATTCTGGGTGGTTGCCTGGCCGAAGCGCTGGCCACCCTTTGAATCGAAACGGAACGTCACGATCGGCTCATTGGTGCGCTGGTCGTATCCGGCCTGCGCATCGACGAGGTTTTCACCCGAGACCAGAACGCTGCGCTGAATGAGATAGGGAATCGGAGGATCGTCCGTCGAAAACAGCACTTCAGATGTGGCAGGCGGACGGCCGTCCATCGCCTCCTGCACGGGCATGCTCGTATCAACCATGCGGAAGGCGAGCTTGGCAGTCTGGTTGAGCAGACCCTTGAGGCGTTCCGGATCGTCGAGACCCGGCACCTGGACCAGGATACGATCCGCGCCCTGCCGCTGAATGACGGGCTCCGTGGTGCCCAATTCGTCGATACGCTTTCGCACCACCTCGATCGACTGCGCCACGGCGGAAGACACCCTGTAGGTGATCCCCTCATCCGTCAGCAAAATACGCAACTGACCGGGCTGGGGCTCCTCGATAGACGCCTCGACCACCGTGCCGCCGCCGAAGACACCCGCGGCGACCGGCTCGGTAATCTCCGAAAGGACCTCCCTGGCTTCCTCGATCTGGGCGCCATCACGAATGCGCACCTGCACCGTCTGGCCCGTCCCCGAAAGTCCGGTGTAGCCGATACCGGCCTCACGCAGCAGCCGCCGCACATCATCAACCGTTGTGGTCAGCCTGTCTTCGATGATGTCCTGGCGTTCCACTTGCAACAGCATGTAGGAGCCGCCCTGCAAGTCCAGCCCGAGCGTCAGTTGCTTGGAAGGAAGCCAATCCGGCAGGCTTGCCGCCTGCTGGCGGTCAAGCAGGTTTGGGGCCGCAAAGACCACGCCGGCGAGAACCGCAAGCCAGATCAGGGTTGTTTTCCAACGGGAGAAGTACAGCATGTCGCTCTCGGTTCGGTCCAGTGGACCAATCTTGTATGGCTGGTCGTCGCAATCTTCGACGGGACAGAATAACGCCTGTCAGGGTATTGCGGTTATTCCTTGACCGGCTCGCTCTTCACGCGAACATCGGCAATGAGGCTGCGGACCAACCGCACTTTCACACCGTCGGCAATCTCGACTTCGAGTTCGCCATCATCGATCACCTTGGTCACCTTTCCAAGCACGCCACCGCCGGTGACAACCTGATCGCCCCGGCGAACATTCTTGAGCATTTCCTCGCGCTTCTTCATCTGCGTGCGCTGCGGCCTGATGATCAGGAAATACATGATCACGAAAATCAGCACGAACGGCAGGATCGACATCAGGATCTCACCGCCACCGGCGGCGGATTGGGCATAGGCCGGGGTCACAAGCATCAAAAACTCCTCAAGGATAAACACGGCGGTCCCCGCGGGGCCACCCAACAGTCGTGCGGAATATAGTGACAGACGATGTGATTGCAACGCAAACATGGCCACGGGCGGCCCGATTTTCGGGCGTTCGGTGCTTTTCGGACCGTCATCACCGTGCTACCGCCATTGGCATCCCCGGAGCCAAGCCGCAGACGGGCGTATGACGACAGTTATCGAAGGAGCCCCACAGCGCCATGCACGACGATATCGCCCGGCAGATCCTGTCTGAACTTTCACGCCTTGCAACCGCGGTCGAAGCGCTTGGCGGCCCGGAACCCGGAACGAACAATTTCGATTCCGCCGACTGCTTCCTGTGGAGCGCGGAGCGCGCGCATCTGGCGCCGGTAGCCAAGCCCAATCGTATCGACATCGGGCTGATCAAGGGGGTGGACCATGTCCGCGACATCCTCTTTGACAACACCCGCCGTTTTGGCCAGGGCCTGCCGGCCAACAATGTGTTGCTCTGGGGCGCGCGCGGAATGGGCAAGTCCTCGCTTGTAAAGTCGGTCCACGCCGCTTTGTCGCAGACCCCCGGGCTGCCCGCACCGCTCAAGCTTGTCGAAATCCATCGCGAGGACATCAATTCGCTGCCCACGCTGATGGGAATTCTGCGCGCCGCGCCCGCGCGGTTCATCCTGTTTTGCGACGATCTTTCCTTCGACCACGACGACACCGCCTACAAGTCGCTCAAGGCAGCCCTTGATGGCGGCATCGAGGGCCGTCCGGACAACGTCCTTCTCTACGCGACGTCCAACCGCCGGCATCTCCTGCCACGCGACATGATGGAGAACGAGCGATCGACCGCAATCAATCCCAGCGAGGCGGTGGAGGAAAAGGTTTCGCTGTCCGACCGTTTCGGTCTCTGGCTTGGTTTCCACAAGTGCAATCAGGACGACTATCTCGAGATGGTCAACGGCTATGCGGCGCATTACGAGCTCCGCGTCGATCCGGAGACGCTCCGCAGTCAGGCCCTCGAATGGGCCACCACGCGCGGCGCGCGCTCGGGCCGCGTGGCATGGCAGTTCATCCAGGACCTGGCCGGACGGCTGGGCCAGAGCACCACATCCTGATCGTTACCCCGACGCAGTCTGCGCACTGAAGAACCGGGCAGCGAAAAGAGGCCGGCGCATTCCGCACCGGCCTCTTTCCGATTTTGCCTGGAGGGGCAGTTATTCGAGATAGGTCATCGGGTCCACCGGCGCCGCATTCTTGCGGACCTCGAAGTGGAGCCGCGGCGTCTTTGCAACACCGCTCATGCCGGAACTGGCGATCACCTGGCCGCGCGCGATCTTGTCGCCGCGTTTGACGTGCAGGTCGTTGGCATGCGCGTAGACTGTAACGAGTCCGTCATCGTGCCTGATCAAGACCGTCTTGCCATACTCCTTCAGGCCGTCGCCGGAATAGATCACAACGCCGTTTTCCGCGGCCTTGATCGGGGTGCCTGTCGGCATCGAGATGTCGATCCCGTCATTGCGCTTGCCGTCCTCGGTCCTGGCGAATCCGGTGATCACCTGCCCACGCGCCGGCCAGCGGAACTTGTCGATGCCGGTGGCCGCCGGCGCAACAGCCGCCACCTCACCGCGCGCCTTGTCGGCGACTCCATCCTGCGCAACGCCGGCATTGGCCTGCGGCGCGGGCGGCGTATAGGATCGCGGCTCGCTTTCGCGGGTCACGGAGGCCGTCCGTGTGGTATCCACGGAATTCGCACTCTCGCCCGGAATCGCCAGCGTCTGCCCGATCCGTATGGTTGACCCGGACAGGCTGTTGGCCGCCTTGAGCGCATCGACGCCAACGCCATGTGTGCGGGCAATCTTGCTCAAAGTGTCGCCGGCCTTCACCGTATGGATTCCGCCCTTCGGGGCGGCCGGCGCCGTATCCCGATTGCGCTCGGTCACCGCCGCGGTCACGACCGGGCCTTGCGAATTGCCCTCGCTCCTGACCGAAGGCGCAGCCGGGAGAACGGCAACGTCGCGGCTCGGCGCCGGAAGCGGAACCGGAATGCGGTTATGGCGCGCTTCGCCCTGAAGCCCGACGCCCGAATTCGAGGCGCGGGTCCGTGGATTGTTGTCGGGCGCCGAGACCGGGGCCTGGCGCGAATAGACATAGACCGGAATCAGCAACTGGCGCCCTGCGGCAACCTTCGAGGCATCGTCGATGTCGTTGGCCTTCATGATCTCCGCGGCGGGAACGCCGTAGCGTTTCGAAAGATTGTAGATCGTCTCACCCGGTCCGAGCGCGATCCGGGTCGCTCCGGTCGTTGTCCAGCCTGCGCCCTTCGGTGCGGTGCCTGTCACGATCGGATCCGGCGCCAGCACCTGATCGGCGTCGGCATTGTAGATCGAAGCCGGCTGAATGGATCCCGTGACTTCGGAGCGTTCCGGGAATGGCTGGCGGTCCGGCACGGAGGCCACCACGGACTGCGGAGCCTTCACGGGTTCGGGCACGTGTCTGATCTGGTTTGAAGCGGCCTGGTCCTGCCGTATCGCAGCCGGCCGGCTCGGCGCAAAGGACGGACTTCCATCACCCGCGTTCAACGCGGATCTCCGGACCTGTTGGGGAACCAGGCTCGCCGATGAGGCCGCCGCGCGTGCTGCGCCGGGAACCGACCCTGTCGATGCCGGGTCGTAGCCCTGCTGAAGCGGAGCGCGATAGTCTCCCGGAAAGGCTTGCGAGACACCGGCCTGTTGCGTCGACGCAGGCGCCGGGGCCTGGGGGAAACTGTTGCTCGCCGGATATGCGCTGGCTTGCGGATAACCGCCCTGGGAGCCGCCGGAAGGTCCGACACCACCGGGCGGAACGGGGTTGCGCGGATTTGCGCCAACGGGCGCAAGCGAATCCGAGGCGGGCTGAGGCACAGAAGCCGTGTAGAACTGATCCGCGGACTGGTGCGAGAAGCGGCTCGCATCCGAACTGCAGGCGGCTGCCGAACTCGCCAGCAGCGCAACGCCGAGCAATCGAGTAACCGAAGCACCGGGAACAACAGTCTGTCTGAGACGCATAACACTACCCATCAACGCAAAACCAACTGTGATGATTAAAGCGCGTTAGTGTTACTCATCGGTTAAGTCGCCGGTATTTTGGTCGGAAACCGGGCAAATCGGGGTTCAAAGGGCTGCCGCAACCCCGGGAATGAAGGGGCGATAGGGAACATCGAAGAGATCTTCGCGCTCGAACCTGCTGCCGATTTTCGTCAACCGGGCCATTTTCGCCACCGTACCGTCCTCCGGCATGATCGGCGCCAGCATGACGCCTCCCGAGGCCAGATGATCGACAAACTGGCGCGGCATTCCGTCGAACGCACAGGTCACAATGATCCGGTCGAAGCTCCCCTCCCCGTTCACGCCCTTGAGCCCGTCCGCCTGCCGCGCAACGATGCTGCCAAGACCGAGATGGGAAAACCGCTGCTGGGCAAGCTGCACGAGGGTCCTGTAACGATCGATGGTGGTCACCCGCTCGGCCATCCGTCCCGCAACCGCTGCGAGGAAACCCGAGCCGGTTCCGATGTCGAGCACCCTTTGCCCCGGCTCAATGGCTGCTGCGGCAAGCACACGTGCGACAAGGTCTGGACTCTCGGCGAACGCACCGCAATCGATTGGCAGGAGCCGGTCATGATAGACGGCATCGGAATAGGCGGCGGAATGAAAAATCGTCCGGGGGGTCTGTTCGATCGCCGTCAGCAAAGCCTTGTCGGCTATGCCCTCAGCGCGCAGCCGCAGGAACAGTCCGGCACACCCTTCCTTTTCGGCGAGGCGGACATTCACCGCTCAGCCTTCCAGCGCCTTGGCGATCTGGTCCTGCACAGCGTGATGCGTGAGATCGAGCTTCAGCGGCGTCACCGAAATATAGCCGTTGGAAATCGCCTTGATGTCGCTGTCGGATTCGGGTGAGAAATCGCGTCGGCCGAATTTCAGCCAGAAATAGGGGAACCCCCTGCCGTCCTTGCGCTCCTCGATCGACAAGCCATGGGTCATCTGGCCCTGCTCGGTCACCAGCACGCCCTTGACCTCGTCAGCGGCGCAATTGGGAAAATTCACATTGAGCAAGGTTCCGCGCGGCAGCGGGACATCGACGAGCTTCTTCAAAAGATCCGGCGCCAGCGTCTCCACCACGGCCCATGGCAACATCCGGCCTTCGGCATGAACGGTCGTGTAGGCCTGGCTGATTGCAATCGACTTCACGCCCAGAAGCGTTCCCTCCATCGCGCCCGCAACGGTACCGGAATAGGTGACATCGTCTGCCACGTTCTGTCCCGCATTGACACCGGAGAGAACCAGATCCGGCCCCGGATTCATCACGCTTTTCATGGCCATTATGACGCAGTCGGTGGGCGTGCCGCGAAGCGCAAAGGTCTTGTCGTCGATTTTGCGCAGCCGAAGCGGCTCGGACAGGGTCAGCGAATGCGCAAGACCGCTTTGGTCGGTCTCCGGCGCCACAATCCAGACATCATCGGACAGGGACCGTGCGACACGCGCAAGCACTTCGAGCCCCTCGGCATGAATGCCGTCGTCATTGGTGATCAAAATCCGCATCGTCAAATCCTTGCCTTGAAATCAGCCGGCCTTCTCGATTTTCGAAAGCCCGCCCATATAGGGCCGAAGCGCCTCGGGAACGGTGATCGATCCGTCGGCGTTCTGGTAGGTCTCCATCACCGCGATCAACGCGCGTCCGACCGCAACGCCCGACCCGTTCAGTGTATGAACGTATCGGGTCGCCTTGTCGCCCGCCTTGCGGCAACGGGCATTCATGCGCCGCGCCTGGAAGTCGCCACAAACCGAACAGGAGGAGATTTCCCGATAAGCCTTCTGCCCCGGCAGCCAGACCTCGATGTCATAGGTCTTCCGCGCGCCGAAACCCATGTCTCCGGTGCAAAGCACGACTGTGCGGAAATGCAGCCCCAGCCGCTTGAGCACCGCTTCCGCGCCCGCGGTCATCCGCTCGTGCTCCTCAAGCGAGGTCTCGGGGGTGGTGATCGACACCAGTTCCACCTTCGAAAACTGGTGCTGGCGCAACATGCCGCGGGTATCGCGCCCGGCCGACCCTGCTTCTGAACGGAAGCAGGCAGTTTGGGCCGTATAACGCCGCGGCAGTTCTTCTTCCGGTATGATCTCGCCCGCCGCCATATATGTAAGCGGGACTTCGGCGGTCGGAATAAGCCAGCGACCGTCAGTCGTGCGAAACAGATCATCGCCGAATTTGGGCAGCTTGTCCGTACCATAGGCGGCCGCGTCATTGACCAGGAGCGGCGGATTGACCTCGCGGTAACCGTGCTCACCGGTGTGAAGATCCAGCATGAACTGGCCGAGCGCCCGCTCAAGCCGTGCAAGCGGTCCAGACAGGATCGTGAACCGTGCGCCCGACATCTTCGCCGCACGCTCGAAATCCATCATCCCCAGCGCTTCGCCAAGTTCGAAATGCTCCAGGGCCTCGAAACCCAGATCCGGCTTTTCGCCCACAAGCCGCACCTCGACATTGTCAGCCTCGTCCACGCCAACCGGAACGTCATCATGCGGAATATTGGGCAGCACCGAAAGCGCGTGCTTCAGTTCCTCGTACAGTTCGCGCTCTCTGGCTTCGCCGGCCTGCAACTCGTCCTTGAGCTTGGCGACCTCGGCCTTCAGCGCATCTGCGGCGGCCTGGTCCTTGGCGGCCATCGCCCTGCCAATCTCCTTGGAGGCGGCATTGCGGCGTTCCTGCAGCGCCTGCACCGTCCCGACATGCTGGCGCCGCGCCTCATCGAGCGCCACAAGCCGTTCGGCCTGCGGCTCCGCGCCACGTTTTTCGAGAGCCGCATCAAGCGCTGCGGGGTTTTCTCGTATCCATTTGATGTCAAGCATGTCCGGTCCCGGTACTCAGATGGAAGCGAAGGCCCGTTGCCGGGCCCGCGCGCCAGATAAGGTCAAGAGCCCGGACCGGTGGCCTCAGCTGTCTTCCTCGGACCCCGAAGAAGCCTGTGACGCCGGTTCGTCTGCCTCGGCTTCAGCCCTGGCGGCAGCGCGCTGGCGCTCCACCAGCCGGGCACAATAGATGGCAATCTCGTAAAGAATGATGGTTGGCAGCGCAAGCCCGATCTGGGACACCGGATCGGGCGGCGTCAGCACCGCCGCGGCCACGAAGGCTCCGACGATCGCGTATTTGCGCTTGCTCGCAAGCCCCTCGCTCGTGGCGAGGCCCGCGCGCGCCAGCAGCGTGGTCACCACCGGCAACTGGAACACCAGACCGAACGCAAATATCAGCGTCATGATCAGGCCGAGATACTCCGAAACCTTCGGAAGAAGCATGATCGAGGCTTCTCCGTCGCCGCCGGTCTGTTCCATCGACAGGAAGAACCACATGACCATGGGCGTGAAGAAGAAATAAACCAGCGCGGCTCCGAGCAGGAAAAGAAGCGGAGACGCGACCAGGAACGGCAGAAATGCCGAGCGCTCGTTCTTGTAGAGCCCGGGCGCAACGAACTTGTAGAGCTGCGCTGCTATCATCGGAAACGCCAGCACCAGACCGCCGAACATTCCGATCTTGATCTGGGTGAAAAAGAACTCCTGAGGCGCGGTGTAGATAAGCTCGACCTTGCGACTGTCGAGGCCTGCCCACTCCACGGCCCAACTGAACGGCTCCACCAGGAAATTGAACAATGGCTTGGCGAAAGCAAAGCAGAGCAGGAATGCGATGAAGAAGGCGCCGATCGCCCACATCAGGCGATTGCGCAGTTCCATCAGATGCGCAAGCAGCGGCTGCGGCTGGTCGTCGATATCGTCGGTCACGCCGAACCCTCATTCTGCTTCGGCTTCCGGGCCCGCGCCGTACTTTTTGCGCCGGTCTTTCCGGTTGCCGGCTTGTTGCCTCCGGCTTTGCTCGCTGACGTCTTTGCAGCACCGGCTGTCTTGCTCGCAGCCGGCTTTGCAGAGGGCTTGCCGGCCGCCTTCGCTCCGGAAGACTTTGCAGTCGCCGTCTTGGCCCCGGTCGATGCGGTGGCGCTCGGCTTCTTCGCTGCCGCTTTCGATGCCGTTGATCCCGAAGCCGCCGTTTTGCCGGAGCCGCTCTTGACCGATCGGGCCTTGCCTGTTTCCGATTTTGATGCGGAGCCTTCCTTCGCAGCAGAACCCGACTTCGCCTTGGAGGCCTGAGACTTGTATCCGGCCACCTTTGACTCACTCGTTCCGGTTTGCGCGGACTTGTCGCCAGCAGAAGACGTCGAATCGGGTTTCGGCTTCTGCACCTTGGGTGGACTGTCGTCGAGCTTCATCGTCGGCTCGGGCACATCTACCTTGGCCGGAGTGCTCGATGAGGGCTTCGAATTCACGGTCTTTTCGAGATCGGACCGGATGTCCTTGGCCGTATCCTTGAGAGGATTGACCGCATCGCGAATGCTCTGCATCGGATTGAGCTTCTTGGCGTCGCTGAACGTCTGCTTGACGTCGTCCAGCTCCGCTTCACGCAGGGCCTCATCGAACTGACCCCGAAACTCCGAAGCCATGCCTCGGAGCTTTTTGGTCGTGCGGCCAAAGGCGCGCAGCATCGGCGGCAGGTCTTTGGGACCGACCACCACGATCAGCACTATTGCGACGACCAGGAGCTCCGGCCAACCGATATCTAACATTCAGGCGTCTCCTCGCCCGCAACCCGGGCGTTGGAACTTGGTAATCAGCCCCGATCCTTGGCTTCTTCTGCCTTGGAATCGACCGTCTTGCCTTCAACCGTCTTGGTTTCGTGCGTCGAGTCGTCGTCGCCCATGCCCTTCTTGAAGTTCTTGATGCCCTTGGCGACATCGCCCATCAGTTCCGGAATCTTGCCGCGACCGAACAACAGCAGAACCACGACCAGAACGATGACCCAATGCCAGATGCTAAACGTACCCATGAAACTCTCCTCTCAGGATCTCACCGTGATGTAAGGTGTTTATCCGTTTCTTTCAAACACCAAAATGTCACGCTCGTTAACGGTGACAGAAACATCGCGCGCGCCTGAACGCAATTGCCCTGCCCGAATTCTTGCATCAATCGGCTTGTCGCCACCCGCGACCGCAAGCGTGATCAGCTCTTCCACACCCAGAAACCGCCTTGCCAGCACCCTGGCGGGCACCCCGCAGGGCGTTTCCGTAATTTCTATTCCCGGCAGCCGTACAGCGACGGAAACCTCTGTGCCATCTGCAAAGCCCGGCGCCTTGACCGGACCGACGGGAACCTGTGCATATCCATCCGTCACCCGGCTTTCGAACACGTTGATTTCCGAAAAGAACCCGGCGGCGAATATACTGGCGGGCCGGTGATACAGGTCTTCCGAAGTTCCAAGCTGCACCAGCGCGCCGTCGCGCAGCAAGGCAATCCGGTCGCCCATCCGCATGGCTTCCTCTGCATCATGCGTCACGACCACGGCCGTTGCGCGGGCTTCGCGCAAGATGGCGAGCGTTTCAGCCCTGACGCTGTCCTTGAGGCGCGAATCGAGCCCCGAGAACGGTTCATCCATCAAAAGCACCGCCGGGCGCGGCGCCAGTGCCCGCGCAAGCGCCACGCGCTGCTGTTCACCGCCCGACAGCGAATGCGGGTAGTTGTCGGCATAATCGGCCATGCCGACCCGATCGAGTGCAGCGAGCGCCTCACGCCGCGCGTCAGCCGAAGACAGCGCGGTCAGACCGAAGCGGACATTGTCCAGAATGCTCAGATGCGGAAACAGTGCGAAATCCTGGAACATCAGACCGATGCCGCGACGCTCGGGCGGCAGATGCGTGTTCGGACCGGCGATCTCGCGGTCATTGAGATACAGCCTGCCCTTGTGCAGCGGTTCGATCCCCGCCGCGATCCGCAACAGCGTCGTCTTGCCCGATCCAGATGGTCCGAGCAGGCACAGCACCTCGCCCGGTTCAGCCGCAAGACTGACGCCTCGCAAGGTCTGCTGATCGCCGTAGAAGTGATCCACATCCTCGAAGACAAGCCGCGCGGCAAAGGTAACGCCTGCCGTTCTGCGTGCGATCGCTGATCTTGGCTGCTGCGTTACGATGGCGGGAACCCTTGTGTGCGCATGGACCGGCCTGGCGCTAAACCCGGGCCGGAAGCTTAGTTCTCCGCTTCACCCATCGGTGTCAAGAGTCCAAGTTCCTCAAGATCCATTTGCGTGATCGGATCCTCGTCGTCGGTAAGGTCGTCATCGGCCCGCGGCGCCGGGATCTGGAAATTGGACGGAACGCGTCCTGACAGGAGACCCGCGCCCTTGAGCTCATCCATTCCGGGAAGGTCGCGCAATTCCTCAAGACCGAAATGATCCAGAAACGCCGGTGTGGTCCCGTAGGTTACCGGGCGGCCAGGCGTCCGTCGGCGGCCGCGCATGCGCACCCAGCCCGTCTCCATGAGCACATCCAGCGTGCCTTTCGAGGTGGCCACCCCGCGCACATCCTCAATCTCCGCCCGGGTTACCGGCTGGTGATAGGCAATGGTCGCAAGCACTTCGAGACCGGCGCGCGAAAGCTTCTTGACCTCGGTTTCCTCCTGACGGATCAGAAAGCCGAGATCGGCCGCCGTGCGGAACGCCCATCCGTCACCGACCCGAACCAGATTGACTCCGCGATGAGCGTAGCGCTCGCCAAGACGCGCCATAACCACGTCCGCCGGAACATTGTCGGGAAGCCTGCTTGTGATCAGCTTTTCAGGGACCGGTGCGCTTGACGCGAAAACCAGCGCCTCGGCAATGCGTTCGGCTTCCGCGAGCGCCCGCTCCCTGAGTGCGTCGAGCCCGTCGCTCTCGCCGTCCCGATCAGTCCCGAAAGCTTCGATGTCGGTTTCCTCGGATCGGCTGTCAAAGGCAACCGCGCCGGACTGGGCGGGATCCATCGTCATGGCTTGCTCCCTGCGCTGACGGCGGCATCGACCGGCCGCCGCATGTAAATAGGTTGAAACACGCCATCCTGACGTATCTCCAGGCGCCCCTCACGAACCATCTCCAGGCTCGCGGCAAAAGAACTGGCAATCGCGGTCACACGCTCTTCCGGATCGGAGAGATAACGGACCAGATACTGGTCCAGCGCCGTCCAGTCCTTCAACTCGCCAATCAGGCGAACCAGAATAACCCGTGCATCACTGAGCGACCAGACCCTGCGCCGGCCGATGGTCACCTGGCTCACCATCTGGCGCTGCCTTTGCGCCGCATAGGCGGTCAACAGGTCGTAGAGCGAGGCATCGAAACTCGAAATGCGATCGGTCACGATCGCCTCGGGAGCGCCGCGGGCAAACACGTCCCGGCCCAGTCGGTTGCGATTCACGAGCCGCGTGGCGGCTTCGCGCATCGCTTCCAGCCGCTTGAGCCGGAATGCCAATTGAGCCGCCATCTCCTCCCCGCTCGGCTCGTCTCCCTTGGGGTTTTGCGGGATCAGAAGCCGCGACTTGAGATAGGCGAGCCAGGCAGCCATCACCAGGTAGTCGGCGGCAAGTTCCAGCCGGAGGGCGCGCGCCTTCTCGACGAACTGGAGATATTGCTCCGCCAGAGCCAGAACCGATATCTTTGCCAGATCAACCTTCTGCGTCCGCGCCAGATGCAGCAACAGGTCGAGCGGTCCCTCGAAACCATCCACATCGATAACAAGCGCGGGATCCCCGGTGGCGCGATTGGATTCCGCGTTTTCCCACACCGCGTCCATCGGCGTGGCGCCAGGCCTCGCCTTGCTCGCTTCGCTGCCCGCCGCTCGGTTGCCGGTGTTCACTTCTGTCGCCTTTCAGCTTCTACGAGAGCGCCATAAATCCCTCGAATTCCTTGCGCAGTTCCGCTTCGTCGCTTTCGTCGGGCTGACCGAAGGCCGTCATCACGGCTTCTGCGCGGCGCAACGAATCCCCCGTCAGTGCCGGAACGACCGAAGCCACGCGCCGCATCTCGTCCGGATTGCCATTGCAGTGCAGAACCACATCGCATCCCGCGCCGACAATTGCACCTGCCCTTTGCACGAAATCCCCAGAAAGCGCATTCATCGACACGTCATCGGACATCAACAGGCCATCGAAACCGATTTCATCCCGGATCACGCTGTCAATCACGGTCCGCGATGTTGTTGCCGGGTTCTCGGGATCGATGGCGCTGAAGACCACATGCGCTGACATCGCCATGGCCTGGCCGGCAAGAGACTTGAACGGCGCAAAATCCCGCTCCGACAGATCCGCACGCGATGTCCCGACCGTCGGAAGTTCGTAGTGCGTGTCCGCTCCCGCCCGGCCGTGGCCCGGAATGTGCTTGACTACGGGCAACATTCCGCCTGCCTTGAGCCCGTCGCAGGCTGCCTTGCCCATATCCGCCACGATCGCTGGATCGTCGCCATAGGCACGGCTGCCGATGACCTCGTGCCCCCCCGGTGCAGGCACATCGAGCACCGGCAGGCAGTTGACGGTAATACCCAACGGCAGAAGATCAAATGCATGCAACCGCGACAAAAGCCAGGCGGCGCGCAATCCCGCTTTCCTGTCGGAACGGTAGATCGCCCCC
Source organism: Hoeflea sp. (assembly GCA_040218025.1). Taxonomy (GTDB): domain Bacteria; phylum Pseudomonadota; class Alphaproteobacteria; order Rhizobiales; family Rhizobiaceae; genus Hoeflea. The sequence continues at coordinate 44,375 of JAVJQD010000001.1, forward strand.
AGATCAGCACCGGACGGGTATTGCGGCGCCAGCGGCGGCTTGAGCCTCTGCACCCTTCCGCCTTCCTGGTCGATCAGGACCGGCGCATCCGGCCGGCCGACGCTCTCGCGCAGACTGTCGGTGAGGTTTCGCACCTGAGCCAAACTTTCGATGTTGCGGGCAAAAAGGATGAAGCCCCACGGCCGCGTTTCGCGGAAGAAGGCCTTCTCATCAGCCGAAAGGGAAAGACCGGAACAGCCGAAGATCACTGCATTTGATTCGCTCATACCCGGATGTTACGGACAATCGCGCCCAAAGGGAATCATCGGGCATCCGCCCAGTCCCGAAGGCAACGGGGCCAACCGGAGCCCGGTCAGGCAAGGCACAAGCCGGAATCGAAAAGGCCGCCCGTCGCCACGGCCCCTTCCCATTGTCATGCCTCTAGAACAAATCCTAACGGGAGACGAAACAGCTTCCGCCTGCAGCCTTGTAGCGCGAGCACAGGGCATTGGCCTCGTCGCGGCCACCAGCCGGGATGCGCACCCGGTGGAATATGCCCTTTCCCGGAATGTCGGCGCGCTGGATGTCGACGCTCCGCCCGCCGATCACGCCGCTGTAACGGCTCGAAAGCGTTTGCCATGAGGCCTGTGCGCCTTCTGCCGTAGGCTGCGATGCGATCTGCACGTAGTAGCCGCCAGGATTGGACACCGGAGCGGCAGCGGCACTGGCAACCTCCTGGGCTGCAGGCGCGGGTTGCGCCGTCTGCGCAGCAGGCGCTTGAACCGGATTGGCGACATTGCCGCCCTGCGTCACAGTGCCAACCACATTGACGGGCTGGTCGGCGGGACGGCCCTGCGGAACCGGCGCGCGAATGGGCTGGGTCGTCACCACCCGAACCGGCGCAACGGTACCTTCCGTGGGCGCCTCGGGAACTGCGGGTTCAACTCCCGTTCCGGCCTCCGCCACGTCCGCTTCCGCGGTCCCGGTCCCGGCCGCAGTCGGAGCTGCTGCATCCTGCGTCGGCTCCTGCGAAGCCGCAACCGGTGCGACGGTTCCCGCATCTTCCGGCTGGCTGGCCGCAACCGTCTCCGTTCCGGCGACCGGTTCAGCCTGGGCCACTTCAGGCTCGGGCTCCTCGCGCGGGACAATGGAGCCATCCGGCCTCACGATCATGGTGCGCACCCGCCGCGGCGAGACCACAGGGGCACTGGCGCCGGAGGTGCCCGACACCTCGGTTGCGCCATCCGAAGTCAGACGATCCTCCGACTTGACCGCCGCAACCTCGTTCCGGCCTTCAAGGGGGAGCACATCCGGATCCAGGGTCCGCTGAACCACATCAACCGGCTCTTCGGCAGTGTTTACCAGCGCCGGCTGGCCGGTTTGCGCCGCGTCGCCGCCCGCAACCCGGTCATAGACGGCCTTGTCCTGATTGGGCACGGTCACACCGCCCGGATTCTCGGGCAGCACCTTCACCGGCTCCTTGTCGGCCCGGATGATCCGCGGACCGTCGGCAGCATCACCATCTCCGCCCGATATCATGGACCAGCCGAAAGCGCCCGCACCGGCGAACACCGCGATCCCCAGAACGATCAAGGCTACCATGGGCGCGCGCGAATCCCGCGCCTCTCCGTCATCCGCCCTCTGCAATCCGCTGGCGAATTCACCACCAAGGGCGTCCTGATCAGATCCGGATCCGGCTGCGCCGTATGGAGGGGCGACGTCCGCGTCGCTTTCCGATATCCCTCTGCCGCCCAGTTCACGCTCAAGAGAAGAATAATCGTCAAACGGATCGACAGCCTCCGCCTCGGACTGTTGTGAATCAAGGCCCCACGCCGAAGCACTTGCATCTTCGGACCGGGATTCACGCTCGCCGCCCGCATCCGCGGCGATCAAATCGGAATCAATGATATCGGAAAATTCCTGATCGACTTCGCTTTCGAAATTCGGGTTCGAAACCCACAATTCGTCTTCGGTGATTTCCGGAACGTCGATTTCGGAAAGGGTCTCCACAGGCTCGTCCGGCTCTGCGATCAAATCGGAATCAAAAAAGAAGCCGGAATCCCCGGACGCCTCGGGCGGACCCGCATCATCCGGTGTGGCGTCCGATCCCGAGAGCCAGTCCTCCTCCGCCGAGGCGGCTGGCCTGCCCGAACCCGTCGTCGGCGCATCTGGGGTCGCCGCTTCGGGCTCCGCCGGAGCCGGCGCCTCGCCACCCTGATCGGAGACAAGATCCTTGAAGGCTTCCGTCATTTCATCACGGCTGGACGAGAAGGCCGATGCACCGCGCATGGCCGACGGAACCACTGCGCCGGCCAGCGCACGCTCAAGATCGCCGGAAGACCGGTTTGGGGCCGATGTCTGTGATGCGACGGCAGGATCGATCACCGCTTCGGCAAGCACTTGGTCCATGTCAAGTTCGAGATCGCCGGCCGAATTCCTGTTGTCGGAGCTTGCTGGCGCGTCGTCATCGTCGAAAGAGAACAGATCCTCGAGTTCGCCGCTCAAACCTTCATCGAGACCGGCTTCCAGGTTCTCGTCGGTGTAGTCATTGTCAAGACCGGCCTGCTTGATGGCTTCGTCCTGCTCCATGTCGGCCAGCAATTCTTCAGCGGCTTCATCGAACAAAAAATCATCTTCAAGCGAGAAGCCGTCTTCAGCGGGCGTATTGTTCCGCTCGGCGGATGCCGCTCCTTCGGTCGAACCAGCCGGAGAAGCATCGGCAATGCCGTCATCTTTCGCGAACTCCGAATCATCGGGCAAGAGCGCAGCATTCTGCTCCCACGAGCCCGATTCGCGAGCTTGTTCCGGATCCGTGGCGCCAGCACCCATGCTTGCATGCTGCTCGAACACATCGAGTTCAGCCGACAGGTAGTCCTCGAAATCAATATCCGCCAAACCGCTGCCGGCTGCGCCCGCGCCGCTTCCGGCCTGGTCGCCCAAACCGTCATGACCGCTGTGGTCGGCATCCGAAACAGGCGCCGTCTCGACCCATTCCGGGTTTTGATTCGCATCGGTTTCGTTTTCGAAATCCGGCAAAACAACTGTTTCAGTGACAGCTTCGACATCCGGAGCGCTTTCAGCCGTAGCACTTGGGTTCGGAGAGCCCGCTGCAGGGCCGGCGCTCCGATTCGGCAACTCGTAGCGATACATGTCGGCCAGAACAGCATCGTCGGAAATGTCGGAAGGCGGCGGAGCAACCGAAACCCCTGGAAGAGAAAGACCGTCGTCACTCGCGGCATCGCCATCCGTGCTGGCGCTCTGCGTCAAAGCGTCAGGATTCTCCAAATCGGCTTCGACCTCATTGTCCGTGAACGGCTGCATCGCGTCAGCGCCGTTGTCGCCGGGCGTTTCGGGCTTGTTATCAAGCCAGGAGGCGGAGAATTCGAACGGGTCGCCCTCGACGGTGTCGTTGCGCTCGAGCGTATCGGCTGGCTGGTCCCGGGTGATGTCCGGCGAAACAGCCTGAGGCTGCGAAACCTCCGTATCGTCGGCCTGATCCAACTCGTCAAAGCCGTCCAGCGGAAGCACGTCGAGTTCGCGCATCAACTCCGATTCAAGATCGAAGCCGCCTTGTTCCGGCGCAGACGGACGGACGTTCTCGGCCTGGTCGCCAGCCGGACGCTCATATCCGATGATCCTGGCCAGTTCAGCCAGGGGATCATCGTTTTCAATTTCCGGATTTGGAGCCCGGGTGTTGCGTTCCAGTTGATCAGCCATACGTCACTCACAAACTCTCGCACAGTTTACTGCCAGAGCATTGTGGGGAAAAGGTGACGTTTAGCGCATCTCATCCGGAGCATCAGTTCCAGTAATTCCAAGACCGGACTTCAACACCGATGCGACCGCGTACACCAAACCCAACCTGGCGACTGTGGATTGTCGGTTTTTATCGTTAACAAACCGCAAACCCGGTTCGTCCCTGCCCTTGTTCCAATGCGCATGCAGCAAGCTTGCAAGATCATAGAGGTAAAATGCAACCCTGTGCGGCTCGTGGCCGGAGGACGCCGCTTCCAGCATTCGCGGATATTCGCCCAGCTTGCCGATCAGCGCCAGCTCACTTTCGTGGGAAAGCTCCGAAAGGTCCGCCTTGGCCAGCGCGTCGGGTGACAGGTCGATGTCGGGGAAAACTTCCACCGCCTGGCGCATCACCGAGGCGCAGCGGGCATGTGCGTACTGCACATAGAACACCGGATTGTCCTTGGATTGCTCGGTCACCTTGGCAAAGTCGAAATCAAGGGATTCCGAGCTCTTGCGGTAGAGCATCATGAAACGCACGGAGTCCCGGCCGACTTCTTCGACCACCTCGCGCAGGGTGATGAAGTCGCCCGACCTCTTTGACATTGTCACGGGTTCGCCGTTGCGCAAAATCTTGACCAACTGGCACAGCAGAACCGTGAGTTTGGCTTCGCCCGCCGAAACCGCCTTGGCGACGGCCTCGAGCCGCTTGACATATCCGCCGTGATCGGCGCCGAGCACATAGATCATCTCTGAGAACCCGCGCTCGAACTTGTCGCGGAAATACGCAACATCGGCTGCGAAGTATGTATAGCTGCCGTCAGACTTGATCAGCGGCCGGTCGATGTCGTCGCCCACATCGGTTGACCTGAAAAGCGTCTGTTCCCGGTCTTCCCATTCCTCGGGCAACTGCCCTTTCGGCGGCGGCAGCTTGCCCTTGTAGACATGCCCCTTGAACGTAAGATCGTTGATCGCCTGCCGGATCGGCTTCGCACCGTCGGAGTGCAGGCTGCGTTCGGAGAAGAACACGTCATGCTCGACATTGAGCGCCTTCAGGTCGTTCCGGATCATCGCCATCATCGCGTCGATTACCCGTGGCCGGATCACGGCCATGCGCTCCTCGGCTGGCATCGCCTTAAGGGAAGCCCCGAACTCCTCGGCAAGCGTCCGCCCCACCGGCACCAGATAATCACCGGGATAAAGACCCGGCGGGATCTCGCCGATAGCCTCTCCGAGCGCCTCCCGGTAGCGAAGGTCGGCGGAATTGGCCAGCACGTCGATCTGCGAACCCGCATCGTTGACGTAGTATTCCTTGGTGACCTCGTAGCCGGTGAAGGTCAGCAGATTGGCCAGCGCATCGCCAACAACCGCGCCACGGCAATGACCGACATGCATGGGCCCTGTCGGATTGGCGGACACATACTCCACATTGACCTTGCGGCCCTCGCCAAGCCCGGATCGCCCGAATTCGGCGCCCTTCTGCACGATATCGATCACGAGCCGGTGCCAGAAAGCCGGTGTCAGCCGGAAATTGAGAAACCCGGGCCCCGCGACAGAGGTCTCGGCCACATCTGCGTCTGAAGAGAATTGTTCTGCGATCTGCTCCGCGAGCGCCCGCGGATTGAGGCCCAGCGGCTTGGACAGCACCATCGCCGCATTGGTCGATATATCGCCGTGAGCCGGATCGCGCGGAGGCTCGACGGCGAGCCGCGAGAAATCCACCACGTTGGCTTTTTCCTTCACAACATCAAGCGCTTGAACAGCCTTCCTGATTCGGGCTTCGAAGTCTTTGAACACATTCATTGTCGGTATCCGGATAGAGCGGGAGGTTCGGCAGACCGAGCCGGTCCGGGCCTGACCCGCGAGGTTGCCGCTGCCTATCGCAATTCAGGTGTGTGGTCAAACAGGCGGCGGTGCGCCGCAATGGCATAGGTGTCGGTCATTCCGGCGATGTAGTCACGCACCCGTCGCGCCCGCTTGTCCTCCGGCATGTCGGCCATCGCGGCGCCTGCATGCTTGTCGCCCATGGCGGCGGGATCGGCCATGAAGGCCGCGAACAGGTTCTTGACGATCACTGTGGCATTGGCCCTCACCCGCATCACATCCGGGTGACGGTAAAGACGGTTGTACAAGAACGCCTTGATGTCCTTGTCGGCTGCGGCCAGATCCGGTGAAAACCCGGCCATGGTAAAGCCCGCATGGCGGACATCGTCGGCCGATCGCGGTTTCACCCGGCCAAGATTGTTCTGGGCAACCGCGATCACGTCTTCGACCATCACGGTAATCTGCCGGCGCATGATTTCATGGATCAGCCGCGGCTCCTCCAAGCGCGGATAGAGCGCCCTCACCTGGGCCATCAGGCCCGCGATCAGCGGCAGTTCCTCAAGCATCTCGAGCGTGATCAGTCCGGAGCGGAGACCGTCATCGATATCGTGGGTGTTGTAGGCGATATCGTCGGCGATCGCGGCAACCTGCGCCTCCAGGCTCGAATGGGTGCCCAGCCATAGATCATGGCGTTTGTTGTATTGTCGGATAGGTTCGGCCAGCGGCTTGCCGGAGCCCGCCTCGCCAGTCAGGGGCCCATTGTGTTTGACCAGTCCCTCAAGCGTCTCCCACGACAGATTGAGGCCATCGAACTCGGCATAGCGCTGCTCCAGCCTGGTCACGATCCTGAGCGACTGCGCATTGTGGTCGAACCCGCCGGAGCCGGCGAGCAGATCGGCAAGCGCATCTTCCCCGGTATGGCCGAACGGCGTGTGGCCGAAATCATGGGCCAGCGCTACGCCCTCCGCCAGATCCTCGTCGAGCTTCAGCGCGCGCGCCAACGCGCGGGCAATCTGCGCCACCTCGATCGTGTGCGTCAGGCGGGTTCGGTAGTGATCGCCCTCATGGGCAATGAAAACCTGGGTCTTGTGCTTGAGCCGCCGGAAGGCGGTGGTGTGGACGATCCTGTCCCGGTCGCGCTGAAACTCCGACCGGGTAGGACTGACCGGTTCGGCGATCAGCCGTCCGCGACTGGCCCAGGCATCGGCAGCCCACGGCGCACGCACACCTGTTCCAAACCCCAGCTGATTGACGTCATAGTTCATGAAGATCCTGTTGGCGGACAGTCTTTCCACCGCTTGTATTCCCGGTTTGCCTTCCCGTCGGCCCGAACGCCGCAATTGCCGCGCCCGCACGGCCATCCATATCAGGCATTCGAAACACCCATATGAAAGTGCCGGCATTGAAGCATTGACGCCGGGCTGGCGTATTCATACCTATACAATATGTGATTTGAAACACGTCTCTGCCGGACCTTGACCCCGGCAAGGAGGTTTGATGACTGAAACCGCGTCCGTGACACTGTCGGAATCGGCAGCCCGCCGCATCAGGGAGATCGTCTCCGCCGAGGATGGCAAATCCGCATTGCGGGTTTCGGTCGAAGGTGGTGGCTGCTCAGGCTTTTCCTACAAGTTCGACCTGGATGACGAACCGGGGGACGATGACATCGTTCTTGAGCGGGACGAGGCGCGGGTTCTCATCGATCAGGTCTCGCTGGTCTATATGGCGGGCTCGGAGATCGATTTCGTCGACAACCTGATGGGACAGGCGTTTCAGATCAGAAACCCCAACGCTGTCGCCTCCTGCGGCTGCGGCACAAGCTTCTCGATCTAGCGCCAGCCGGCGTCTGCCCCCACATTCCGAAGGATTCCGCCATGAAGATCGCCACATGGAACATCAATGGCGTGAAGGCGCGGATCGACAATCTCCAGTCCTGGCTCAAGGAAAGCGAACCGGACATAGCCTGCCTGCAGGAAATCAAGTCCGTCGACGAGGGGTTTCCCCGCCTGGAACTGGAAGCGCTGGGATACCACGTCGAAACCCACGGCCAGAAAGGCTTCAACGGCGTTGCAATCCTTTCCAGGCAAAGCCCGGACGAGGTCAATCGCGGCCTGCCCGGAGATGACAGCGACGAGCAAGCGCGGTTCATCGAGGCCGTCTTCTCAACACCGGACGGGGTTCTCAGGGTCGTCTCTCTCTACCTGCCAAACGGCAATCCGGTCGACACGGAGAAGTTTCCCTACAAGCTGGACTGGATGGAGCGGCTCAAGGCCTTTGCCCGCGAGCGTCTCGCGCTGGAAGAACCGCTTGTGCTCGCCGGCGACTACAACGTGATTCCCGAACCGGTCGATTGCCATGACCCAAAGAGCTGGGAGGGCGACGCGCTCTTTCGTCCCGAATCCCGCGGGGCCTTTCGCGAACTGGAGAACCTGGGCCTGACCGACGCCCTGCGTGCGGTCAACGATCGGCCTGAAACCTATACGTTCTGGGACTATCAGGCCGGTGCATGGCCCAAGAACAACGGCATCCGGATCGACCATCTGATGCTTTCACCCGAAGCCGCCGACCGACTTGGATCGGCTCATGTCGAAAAACATGTTCGCGGCTGGGAAAGACCCTCCGACCATGTGCCCGTGGCCGTATCGCTGGAATTCTGAGGCGAGCTTGCAAAGGCTCAAGATCCGGCGCATGATCCCCTGATGGACCGGATGCGATTGTCAACCTGCGCATTCAGCGCAATCCTTCTCGCCGCGATCTCGGTCGCGGCTCCCAACGCTTGGGCCGGGGAAGAGTGCGAGTGCGTCGGCAATGGCAAGCGGATCAAGGAAGGCGGCGTCATCTGTCTTCAGATAGGCTCGTCCGACCGCTATCTTGCCCGCTGCGAACGCAACCTCAACAACACCAGTTGGAAAAAGATCTCCGACGGATGCCCAACCGCATCAGCAACGCGCCCTCTGTCGAGCGCCACATTTTCAGGTTGATCGGGACCCCGGGCCGCCACACAGAAGGCCCGCATGCCGGAGGTCAATTCGGCAGCGCAAGCCCGGTCGCACCGGTTCAGTTCAGTCCCTTGGCCAGCATATCCTGAGCCAGCGCGACCGCGGTCCGGCGGTCGGCCTCTCCGGCAAGAGAAAATGCGCGCTCCTGCAACGCCTGGATCCAGGGGCGATCGTTTGGCGAAGAGCGTTCGAGCGCCGTGGTCATGAACGCAAGCCCGCGCACCACCTGGCCTTCCTCGAACACAACATTGCCAAGCACGGCCGATGCGGCGGGATGTCCGCTGACACGCGCCCGGTTCAACCACTTCTTGGCCTGCTGAATATCGTTTTCACCGCCCTTGCCCTCGAGAATCATGCGGCCCAGACGGTATTGCGCCTCGGGAACCCCGAACGCCGATGCAGCCTGAAAATAGAGTTGTCGCGCCGCACCGAGATTGGCCTTCACCGGGCTGCCGGGAATTCCGGCCTGATAGTAATTTGCAAGCGACAACAGCGCATTGACGAAATAGCCGGTATCCTGCGAACCCGGCTCCACGCCCTGGCGGGCGATATCGTCATAGATCTTGAACGCCTCATAATCGTTTTCGACAACGCCGTCACCATAGGCATACATGTTCGCCAACGCCCAGCGGGCGCCCGGATGACCCTTGTCGGCAGCGTATTTGTAAGCCTCGACAGCTTCCTCCTTGCGGCCTTTCTTGTAGGCCGAAAACCCGAACTTGAACAAATCGAACGGCCCGGATTCCGGTGAAACCCCGCTGTTCGGATCAAGTGCTCGGGCTGGTCCGCTCATTCCGATCAACGCGGCGAGCGTCACACACAACAGACTGGTCCGGGTACGGTCAGATATCTGCATAGCACTGCTTTTCTTTCGCTCCGCCCGGATGGGTGACTGCGCCGTAGCGCGCCGACCCCACCGTCTGGGCGTATTTCCAAAGCGCGCCCGATGCGTAATCGGTCTCCCGCGCTGTCCACTTTTCCCTGCGTGCAGCCAGTTCCTCGTCGGACAGATGCACATTCAGAAGTCCCTCGACAGCATCGATCTCGATGATGTCGCCATTTTCAAGCAGCCCTATGGGGCCGCCCTCAGCCGCTTCCGGGCCGACATGGCCGATGCAGAAGCCGCGCGTTGCGCCGGAAAACCGGCCGTCGGTGATCAGTGCGACCTTGTCGCCCATACCCTGGCCATAGATGGCCGCGGTGGTCGACAACATCTCGCGCATGCCCGGGCCACCCTTCGGCCCTTCGTAGCGGATCACCAGAACCTCACCTTCCTTGTAGTCACCGTTTGTGACCGCATTGAAGCATTCTTCCTCGGAATCAAAGCAGCGCGCCGGTCCGGTGAACTTGAGCCGCGACATCCCCGCCACCTTGACGATGGCGCCATCGGTGGCGAGATTGCCCCTGAGCCCGACCACGCCCCCGGTGGCCGTAATAGGATTGTCGGCGGGGCGCACCACGTCCTGGTCCGGGTTCCAGGCAACCTTTTCCATGTTCTCGGCAATCGTACGGCCGGTCACAGTCATGCAATCGCCATGCAGGTAGCCGTGCGCGAGCATGGTCTTCATCAGAAGCGGAATCCCACCGGCCTCGAACATGTCCTTGGCGACATATTTTCCACCCGGCTTCAGGTCGGCGATGTAAGGCGTTTTCTTGAAAATCTCCGCCACATCGAAAAGGTCGAACTCGATACCGCATTCATGCGCAATTGCCGGCAGATGCAGCGCCGCATTCGTGGATCCGCCCGATGCCGCAACCACGGCCGCCGCATTTTCCAACGCCTTGCGGGTGACGATGTCGCGTGGACGGATCTGCTTGGCGATCAGTTCCATCACCTTCTCGCCGGCGGTGTAGGCAAAGCGGTCGCGAATTTCATAAGGCGCCGGCGCACCACAGGAATAAGGCAGCGCCAGCCCGATGGCTTCGGCAACCGTCGCCATGGTGTTGGCGGTAAACTGAGCGCCGCAGGATCCGGCGGACGGACAGGCCACCTGTTCGATCTCATGCAGATCCTCATCCGAGATCGCGCCAACGGAATGTTGCCCGACGGCCTCGAACACGTCCTGAACTGTGATCTGACGGCCGCGGAAACTGCCCGGAAGGATCGATCCGCCATAGATGAAGATCGACGGCACATTCAGCCGGACCATCGACATCATCATGCCAGGCAGGGATTTGTCGCAACCGGCAAGCCCGACGATGGCGTCATAGCAATGCCCGCGCATCGTCAGTTCGACCGAGTCGGCGATTACGTCGCGACTGACCAGCGACGCCTTCATCCCCTGATGGCCCATGGCGATGCCGTCGGTCACGGTGATGGTGCAGAATTCGCGTGGCGTGCCGTGCGCGGCAGCAACCCCCTTCTTGACCACCTGCGCCTGGCGCATCAAGGAGATGTTGCAGGGCGCGGCTTCATTCCAGCACGACGCAACACCAACCAGCGGCTGGGCGATTTCCTCGCTCGAAAGCCCCATCGCGTAGAGATAGGAGCGGTGCGGCGCACGCGCCGGCCCGACCGTGGTGTAACGGCTGGGAAGCTTGGACTTGTCGAACGGTTTTGCGGCCATGTGTTCCTCAGACGCATCCTGTCTACAAACGAGGGTGCGGGTGGATTTGCATCCTGCCGTGCGCCCCGTTTGTGGCGGGAAATGGGCACAAAGTACCCGGTAGTTTCCATAGCAGATGCGATCGGAAAAAAGTGTTGCGGAATCGTCACATTGCGTGATCACTCGCATGCGAACGCTTTGAAAAGGAAGCTTTCTCGGGAACCTTTTCGGATGGCGGATGGCTCGCGCCCGATTTGAGAGATATCCCAGAACGAAAAACCCCGCCACGAGGGCGGGGTCAGAAGCCGTCCGTCCGTGAAGAAAAGACAGATCAGAAATTTACCTTGAGAGCGCCTGACAACGCATAGACCACGTCGTTGCCGAAACTGTAGGTCACGTTGTTGGCCGCATCGCCGCCAGGGGCAGGCATGGAACTCCCGGAGGTAAGGAGACCGATAGCCCCACCAACACGCAACTCAGCATTTTCACTGAATTCATGGGCTACGCCGCCGGACACGGTCCAGGTGTCCGTCTGGCTTCCGGTTGTCGTCGAGGTGCCGCGATCCCACGTCAAGGCAATGGACCCCGACAGCGACTCGTTGAACTGACGCCCGAGACCACCGGTAACAGTCCAGCCGTCACGGTAAACCGGATCAAAGGACAAGGAAGTCGGCTGACCGTCAACCGGACTCCTGCCGCCGTTCACCGGAATAATCCCCAATCGGCTCCACTGCTGCCATTTGATACTTCCGAAAGCAAGAGTCCCTGCAGCGATGCCTGACTGTACCTTGAATTCCAACGACTGCGGAATTTCTGTGTTCATCGTGATCGGCACTATTCCGGTCCCGGGAATAACTGCGCCAAATCCGGTGTTGTTCTGGTTGCCTGACAGATCATATTCGTATTTGGAGCTGTACATCAGCAATGCGCGAAACGCGATATCCGGGATTTCGAAAGCGGCTCCCAACCGGTACCCTACGGAATCGCCACCCACAGTGAAGGTTCCGAGCCCCGATGTATTCGTTACGCCGCCAACGGCGGCGACGCCCAGGTTCGCAAAATCAAGGAACCGCTGACGCGACTGAAATCCGTCAAGTTCCTGGTATGAGACACCACCGATGATCCGGAAGAAAGATTGGCCGACACCAAGCTGCATGCCCGCAAAGCGATACGAACAGGTTAGGCCAAGGTCCCGTGTCTCAATTGAAAACGCCACCGTCGATGCCGAGTAGGCATTGCCGGTGCCATAATCCGCCGCAGCGCCAAAGGGTTCGGAATAGGTCCCCAAGCATGCCAGATCATCGGTCACACCAACCTTCAGGCCAAGCCGAGGAACGACAAAATCGCTGTCCACAGCGATCGATGGCGAAGTGGCAGGGTTGGGGTTTCCGCCGCCACCAACAATTCCGCCGATAACGGCGGTCTGCACACCCTGAACGACGGGACCGTTCACGGCCGGATTTGCAGCGATGAAAGCCTGAATTTCAGCCGCCGTCGCCGCCGGACCAGCAGCTCCAACCACCGGCGCGAGCGCTTGGGCTACAGCGGCTTGGGTGGCCTCGTTGGTGCCCCGCGTTACGTTGTTGATGGTGCGCTGAGGCGAAACGTAGGTCGCGGACAATTCCGTATCAATGCGCTTGTCACTGAACAACAAGTCTATGTTCACGCCACCACGGTCAAAACCGCCCGCCTGCGCCGCGGTTGCCAGTGCGGCGCTCGCCGCCAGGACAGCCACCATCGATTTCAAAGTACCGCGAATCATGAATCCCCTCCAGGACGTAAAAGCTTACGATTGCCCCGATTAGGTAAAGAAATCTCGCTGTTTGTAAACTGCAAGAAAGCAGCCCCCACCAAGCGACGTCGCCACCGCAAGACGCGAACATGTCAAAAAGTGGCCCGATTTCATTCAAAACGCGACGATTCTCGGCTGCGGACACCTGCAAGCCACTCAAATTGGTACTGAATCCGCGCATGGACGCAATTTTGTTGCAATTTCGTCACATTTGCCAGATTCTTCGCCAAATTGATCAGCGAAGGCGCAGTTTTGCCTGCCAGTCCCCGATACTGTCGGCACGCGGCTCCCCGCCGCTACGCCGCAGCACTTTTTTCCTTTCCAGGGCAAGAACTTAGCTGCGCCAACAGGTTCGACCCCACTGCACCTTCTGTCCTTGGCAGGAATTCCCGCCCGCCAATCGCATGACGCTTCAGCCGGCATCCTCAAGGCGCTCGATCGCAGCCCTCAGCTTGTCGCGCTGCCCCTGCAACTCCGCGAGTTTCTCGCGCTCGGCCTCGACGATGTCGGGCTTGGCATTGGCGACGAATTTTTCGTTGCCCAGCTTGCCCTCGATCTTGCCGATATCCGCCGAAACCTTGGCCTCCGCCTTTTGCAATCTCGCCTTTTCGGCATCGAGATCGATGAGGTCGCCGAGCGGCAGGCAGGCTGTGGCTTCGCCGACGACGATCTGCGCCGATCCGCGCGGAGCCTCGCCTTCAACCAGGATATCGGTCACTCGCGCCAGCCGCTTGATCGCGGGGTCATGACGAACAATGCGTTCGCGCGTCGTCGCATTTGCACCCACGAGCACAAGAGGCGCCTGGGCCGAGGGCGGAACATTCATCTCGGCGCGAACCGATCTCAGTCCCGACACCAGATCGACCAACCAGTTGATTTCGTCGGCCGCTGCGCCATCGGCAAAGGACGGTTCCGGCCACTCCGCATGACAGGCCAGCCCCGCCCCCTCGCCCGCCATGTGGGTCCACAACTCTTCGGTCATGAACGGCATGAACGGGTGCAGCAGCTTCACCGATTGAGCCAGCACATGGGCCGCGCAGGTGCGGGCCTCGGCCTTGGCGACTTCATCTTCGCCGTTGAACACCGGCTTGAGCAATTCGAGATACCAGTCACAAACCTGATTCCAGACAAAGCGGTAGAGTGTCGCCGAAGCCTCGTTGAACCGATACCCCTCGATCGCCTCGCGCACTTCCGTCGCGGTGCGCGTAAGCTCCGTGAGGATCCAGCGATTGATCGTCAGCTTCGCCGTATCGGGGTCGAACGCCGGATCGAGCACAGCGCCGTTCATGTCCGCAAACCGTGTCGCGTTCCAGAGTTTGGTGCCGAAGTTGCGGTATCCGGCGATCCGCGAGGGATCGAGCTTCACATCCCTGCCCTGCGCCGCCATGATCGCGAGCGTGAAACGGAGCGCATCGGCGCCATACTCGTCGATCAGTTCCAGCGGATCGATGACATTGCCCTTGGATTTGGACATCTTGGCGCCGTTCTTGTCGCGCACCAGGGCATGGACGTAAACCGTATGGAACGGCTCCTCATCCATGAAGTGCAGACCCATCATCATCATCCGGGCCACCCAGAAGAAGATGATGTCAAAACCGGTCACAAGAACATCCGTCTGGTAATAGCGCTTGAGCTCGGGCGTTGTGTCGGGCCAGCCGAGTGTCGAGAACGGCCAGAGCGCGGAGGAGAACCAGGTGTCGAGCACATCCTCGTCGCGGGTCAGGATCTCGCCCGGCTTGAAATTCTCAAGCTTCTCCTCGACCCAGGCCTTCCAGGGACCTTCATGGGCGATGTAATGCTGGATCGCTGCCTCAAGCGCGGTTTCCTCGTCCTTCTCGACGAAGACCTGACCGTCGGGACCATACCAGGCCGGGATCTGGTGCCCCCACCACAATTGCCGCGAGATGCACCATGGCTGGATGTTCTCCATCCACTCGAAATAGGTTTTCTCCCAGGTCTTCGGCACGAAACCGGTGCGGCCCTCGCGCACGCTTTCGATGGCGGGCTTTGCCAGTTCCGCGGCATTCACGTACCACTGGTCGGTCAGGAACGGCTCGATCGCGACGCCGCCACGGTCACCGTGCGGAACCATGTGGGTGTGCGGTTCGATCTGTTCGAGCAGCCCCACCTCTTCCATTTTCGCGACGATTTCCTTGCGCGCGGCGAACCGGTCCATGCCGTCTATTTCTTCGATGACCTCAATCAGCTTGCCCTCGACGCTGAGCCCCTCGAGAAAATCCTCATTGTCCCTGAGAACGACGCGGGCATCGGTTGTCAGAACATTGACAGCCCTGAGATTGTGGCGCTTGCCGACGTCAAAATCGTTGAAATCATGCGCCGGCGTCATCTTCACTGCGCCTGTGCCGGCCTCCATGTCCGGGTATTCGTCCGCAACGATCGGGATCCGACGCCCGACCAGCGGTAGCGCCACATGCTTGCCGATCAGCGACTTGTAACGCGGGTCGTCGGGATGGACCGCAATGCCCGTATCCCCGAGCATGGTTTCGGGTCGTGTGGTGGCGACAACGAGATAGTCGCGGGTCTCGTGGCCAGCAGGCTCGCCCATGGACGGCTTCCACGAGCGGCGGTTGCCCTCGTCATCAAGGGCAAAGGGGTGCTCATAGGTCAGCCCGTCGGCCAGCGGGTACCGGAAATGCCAGAGATGCCCATTGACCTCGACCTGCTCGACCTCAAGATCGGAAATGGCGGTCAGCAGCTTCGGATCCCAGTTGACCAGCCGCTTGTCCTTGTAGATCAGACCTTCATTGTAGAGCGAAACAAAGACCTCGAGCACCGCCTGTGAAAGGCCTTCATCCATGGTGAAGCGTTCGCGCGACCAGTCGCACGAGGCGCCCAGACGTTTGAGCTGGTTGAAGATCATCCCGCCGGATTCATCCTTCCAGGTCCAGACCCGCTCGATGAACTTGTCCCGCCCCATATCGTGCCGCCCGGGTTCCTGGCGTTCGGACAGTTGCCGCTCGACCACCATCTGGGTGGCGATGCCGGCATGGTCCATGCCCGGCTGCCACAGCACATCGCGCCCGCGCATGCGCTGATAGCGCACCAGAATGTCCTGAAGCGTGTTGTTGAGCGCGTGCCCCATATGCAACGAGCCGGTGACATTCGGCGGGGGAATCACGATTGCAAAGGAGTCCGCACCCGGTTTCGCGCCAGCCCCTGCGGCGAAAGCATCGGCCTCCGCCCAGCGCGTTGCGATTTTCGGTTCGACGGCCGCTGCGTCATAGGTCTTGTCAAGCATGAGTGGAAACCGTTTGCGTGGTTGGGGATATGGGGTCTGAACCTCGGCTTGGATAAACCGGAACGCCATGGTGAAGTCAACAACCAGCCCCGATGACGCCCGGGAAAGCTGTCACCGGTTCGAACTCGCTGTCACGTAACGTCCGGTGCGATGATCAACGCCAAAACGACCGCGACTGTTCCCCGGCTCGCGACGAGACCGGCAAAAAAGCGGAACGGCCCTCGAAGCCGGGAACCGCATGCTTGGGTTTCGGATTCTCTGAAGCTCCGACCGGCCGCAGCCAGAGGCTGTTCTAGCGACGTGTCCCGCGCGAAACCCGTTCGATTTCCTCACGCACAAGCCGCTCGACAAGTGTGGGCAGATTGTCGTCGAGCCATTGGGTAAGCATCGGCTTGAGCATTTCCTCGGCGATCTCGTCGAAAGAACGGGTCTGGCCGGCTGCGATCGCTGCCGTCAGTTCCCCGAAAGCAGCGGCGACTTTCTCGCCGGTCTGCATCGAAACGAGTTGACCGCCTTGCTGGCCCGCCGGCGCATCGTCCTGTCTGTCGTCTGCAATCTCCGTCTCGCGCCCGGCACGCCTGTAGGCGGGCTTCTCCAGTGTGTCGGCAGGCTCGGCAGCCGCCTCGGAGTGCGCGTGAGGCGCCTCCTCGGCATCCGGCGCGGCCGCGACAGGCTCGTCGGAGACGAGTGCCTGGCGAAGTTCTTCGGCAACCGCGTCGTCAATCTTGGAAGAAATGTCGTCATTAACGGGTGCGGGAATGGAAGCGGCTGACTGTACGGGCGCAACCTGCGCCGAAACCGCCGCGGCGGCCTGATCGGACAATCCCAATCCCTTGGCGCGTGCGGCGACATCGGCAAGGGAAATTGTACCGGCTCCGCCGGCTCCATTGTCGGCGTCGGGAGCCGAAGCATGAACAACCTCAAGCCTGTCATGGCTTGAGAGCTCGGCTTCGCCTGCATCTTCTTGATCTTCATTGAATGAGGTGTCCGGCTGCGCCTGCCCGTGATCAACCTCCGGCTCGGCCGCCTGGACCGGCTGCTCGTCCCGCTCATCATGACTGTCGTCATGTTCCGTCCTGGCGATTTCGGCAGGATCATTGTTTTCAATGATCCGCCGGATGGATGCCAGGATCTCTTCCATTGAGGGTTCGCGCTGCGCGCCGGCCTGTGCCATGATTACGCTCCGTTACTCTGGTCGCCCGGCGCACACAGCGCCAGCGAATCACAAGACGAGTTTAAGCCATATGGCCGCGTTTGAGAATCACGTCCGCGGCCTGCATGGCAATCGTGCACAGATTTCCGCAAACACGCCCGCCGGGCCCGAAACGCCGTTGTGAAATACGGGAGACAACCGGGTCTCGACTGTGGAGACCCTAACGCCCGTCGACGGTGCGCAGACCGTACCAGCGGTCCTTGGTGGCTTCATAGTGGATTTCCGGCTGATAGTTGGCAACCGCGAGACCCAGCCGGTCAACGGTCAGCTTGCCGGTGGAGGCCAGAACCGAAAAACTCGCCACGATCGCATTGCGCTCCGAGTTGGAAATCGCTTCCTTGGTGTTGAGCACCGACTGCTGCGCATTGAGCACGTCAAGCGTGGTGCGCTGGCCGACACGCCGCTCTTCAACCACGCCGTTGAGCGCAAGGTTTGCCGCAGAAAGCTGTGCGCGATTGGCCTGAATCGTGGCCTGCGCCGCTTCCATCTGCGTCCAGGACGAAACGACGGACTGCTCGATCGACCGGCGCGCCTTGTCCACGAGTATGCGTTGCTGGCCGAGTTGCTCCTTGGCCTGGCGCACCCGGGCCGACGCCGCGCCACCCTGATAGATCGGAATTGTCACCCGGGCCTGAACCTGGGCGGTGCTGACGCCACGGTCGGCCTCGGACACCGACCCGGTCACTCTCACGCCCGGCAGAAATGTTCCCTCCTGCGCCTTGACCGCATACCCGGCGGCGTCGACGCCATAGAGTGCCGCGAGCACAGCCGGATGCTCGTTCACCCCTTGACCGATCGCCATTTCCAGAGATCCGGGCAGCAGCTTTCTCGGCAGGGCCACGGGCTGAAGGTTGGTCGGAACGGAGCCAACGATCTGCGCGTAGACCGCCGCGCTCGACTTCGCCTGGGCAATGGCCGCGGTCAGGCTCGCGCGCGCGCCGGCCAATTCGGCTTCGGCGAGGCTCACATCCGTTCGCGTGCTTTCGCCGACATCGAAACGCGCCCGGGCGGCGGAGAGTTGCTCCTGGAGAAAGGCAATGTTTTGCTGGCGGTAGACGACGATCTGATTGTCGCGGTTTACATTAGCGTAGGCTTGGACGGCTGCAAGAAGAATGTCGATCTCGGTGCCGCGAAGGTTTTCCCGGCCCGCGAAAACCTGGGCTTCCGCCGCACGGACATTGTTCCGGGTCTGAAACCCGTCGAAAAGGGTCTGGCTGATCGTCGCGCCGATGCTTGCCGAATTGCTGACACGCCCTTCCGTGTTGGTCGATGTGGTGACCGCCTCAACGGCAACGGTGGGCCGATAACCCGACTTGGCGATCGCAACCCCCTCGTCGGTCGCTCTCAGACCGGCACGGGCTGCATTCAGATCCGGGTTGTTGTCGTAGGCCCGCGCCATGGCCTGGTAGATGGTTTCAGCCGAAGCCTGTTGAGGGGTAAGCGCCAGCGCCGACAGGACTGCGATACAGGCAAAAGACTTCTTGACAAGCGACACGGGCACATACTCCAGCTAGCGCGGTTTGGGTTGGGGCTGACCAGCCGCGCTGAACACGATCATGGTGTTGGTTTACATATGAGGGTTTGCACCGCACTAGGCAATCTCGCAACTCTGTGAGCCCGGCACTAATCCACTTCACGTTGCCGACGCGCAACAGACGTCGCCGGATGCCCGGGCCAGAGACCCCGCTGCGTCACCGGGCAATCAGAATACGAATTCCTCGGCTTTCCGGAAGCCTGGCAAGGGTTTGATGGACAGATTGAACACCGGCCGCCCTGAAACAACGCCGCCGTCCTTGGCGAATACATGTGCCTGCGCCGAGTTGCCGGAACCGATGGCGGCAACCAGTCTGCCGCCCTCGCGCAACTGCTCGATTATGGCTTCCGGAACCGTTTCCACGGCGCCGTTGAAAAAGATGATGTCGTACGGCGCCTCGCTGGCGTAACCGGCTTCAAGGTCACCGGTCACAACGGCGACATTATCGTACCCGCTTTCACCCAGACGCCCGCTCGCTGCCTCCGCAAGCGTCCCGTCGCTCTCGACCGCAACCACGGAACCGGCCAGCAGGGACAAGAGTGCCGCCGCATAGCCTTCAGCACACCCGATTTCCAGCACCACATGATCCGGTTTGATTTCCGCCAATTGCAGAAGTTTGGCCAGGGGCGACGGCTCCATGAGATAGCGCGGCGCGCTGCCATCGCCGGACGTGATCTGCAGATCGGTGTCGATGTAAGCAAGCGGCTTGAGCGACGCCGGCACGAAATCCTGCCGCTCCACGGTCAGGAACGCCCGGAGAACCGAATGCGAGGTTACGTCTGTCGTCCGAATCTGGTTGTCCACCATCTTCTGGCGAGCGTCTTGATAGTCGGTGCCCATCCGGTTTCTCCGATGCTTTGTATCCGCGCTTCATTAAAGCGACGAACCCCGAGTTTCAAGCTGAACAAGACCTCCCCCGGTTCAATTCACCGTTTTAGGCGATTTTGCC
Organism: Hoeflea sp.; assembly: GCA_040218025.1. Classification (GTDB taxonomy): domain Bacteria; phylum Pseudomonadota; class Alphaproteobacteria; order Rhizobiales; family Rhizobiaceae; genus Hoeflea. Next base: position 64,205 of record JAVJQD010000001.1, read on the forward strand.
GCCGGCATAGTCATGAACTTGTCAAATCGCCCCCTTGCGTCCGCAGAATTATCCGTCTATTTGCCAGCCGTCCGGGAACGCCGGGCAGAGGCCTCGTGGCGGAGTGGTTACGCAGAGGACTGCAAATCCTTGCACCCCGGTTCGATTCCGGGCGAGGCCTCCAAATCCCCCGCTTGTTGATTGCCGACGAAAATCGCTGTCCGGATCCGCGTGGATCTCAGGGCTCCGGTCGGTCCTTTTCGGCTTCCCGCCGGTTGTTCTTGCCTTGCCGCCGCCGGTCCGGCGCGCCATTTCGCCGCTCCATTCGGACGATCATGGATCTGCGCCAGCGTCTCACGGATGGCAAATCCTGAGACAGCACCAGAAGCCCCAGAGGAATCATCCAGAAGCCCAGAATCGGAAGAAAACCCAGAATGCCGCCGCAAACCAGACCGGCGCCTACGGCGATTCGCGCGGTCGCACTCCGCGGCAACCGGAGTGTCTTGGAACCGAACCGCATTTCGCCGCGACCGGCATCGAACTGAAATCTGCGCTTCCTGCTGCTCACGAGCCCTGTTCTCTTCCGCAACCGGCCGAGCGCCGGACCCAACAGGTGGGCCATGACAGCCGGTTTCGCAAGATCGACACATTTTCTTTAAAAACCGCTTGGCAAATCGGAGAGGCATTTGTTATAGGCCGCACACGCTGCGCAAGGCGGCGGTCCCCGGTAGCTCAGTGGTAGAGCAATCGACTGTTAATCGATCGGTCGCTGGTTCGAATCCGGCCCGGGGAGCCAGTTTCGCGAAAAGGCCGCAAACCTCAAGGGTTTGCGGCCTTTTTTGCGTGTTCTTGGCAGACGCCTGCAGCGCCGGGAAAAACAGCGGGTTTTGTCGAAACTTTTGATCCGCTGTTTCCGTACAGACGTATGAGACGGGCAAAAGGAAAGGCGACTTTCGCCGCCAGGGATAAAAAGCAGTTTCATGACCTCTGACGCATCCGTTCAAGATCATCCGGCCATCTTGTGGTTTCGCAGCGACCTTCGGACCGGCGACAACGCCGCTCTGCATGCAGCGAGCTTGCACAAGGCTGTCCTTCCGGTTTTCATTCGCGACACCAAGAATGGCGAGCGCGCCATCGGCGGCGCACGCAAGTGGTGGCTCCATCAGGCAATCGAACGCCTGCAGGAAGATCTGGCCGAACTCGGCGCACCGCTGGTACTTCTGAGCGGAGACCCCGGGGAGCTCGTTCCTGAACTGGTCGAAGCGACGGGCGCTTCGGCGGTGTACTGGAACCGCCGGTATGACCCGGATTTCCGGCTCCTCGACAGCCGGATCAAGCAGGATCTACAGGCGCGCGGCGTACACGCGGAAAGCTTCGGCGGCCATCTGCTTCACGAGCCCACCCGCGTGCGCACCGGAAGCGATACCTACTACAAGGTCTACAGCCCGTTCTGGCGCGCCATCGAGGGCGACATCGAGGAGCGTGAACCGCTCCCCGTCCCCGAAGGACTGAAGCCGGCATCACCCCTTCCCGACGGCGAGGACTTGTCCGACTGGAATCTTCTTCCCGAAAAGCCGGACTGGGCCGATGTCATTCGCGAAACCTGGACGCCGGGGCAGGCCGGAGCGCGAGATCGGCTGGATGACTTCCTGTCCGGCGCGATCAAGGGTTACGCGAATGACCGGGACCTTCCGGCCATCGCATCGACCTCCCGCCTGTCCCCCCACCTCGCCAATGGCGAGATCACTCCGGCGCAGATCATTCACGCGCTCGCCCAAAGCGACACCGACGCATCTTCGAAAGACCGCACGGTCTTCCGCAAGGAGATCGGATGGCGGGAGTTCTCCTATCATCTCCTGGTCAACGAACCCGACCTTCCACGGGTCAATCACAATTCGAAGTTCGACGAGTTTCCCTGGAGCGATGATGAAGCAGGCCTTGAGGCCTGGCAAAAGGGCATGACCGGCTATCCGATCGTCGACGCCGGCATGCGCGAACTGTGGCGAACCGGCTGGATGCACAATCGCGTGCGCATGGTCACCGCATCGTTTCTGACAAAACACCTGATGATCGACTGGCGCCGTGGCGAAAGCTGGTTCTGGGACACGCTCGTCGACGCCGACCCTGCATCCAACACCGCAAGCTGGCAATGGGTTGCAGGATCCGGCGCGGATGCGGCGCCATACTTCCGGATTTTCAATCCGATCATTCAGGGCGAGAAGTTCGACCCGGAGGGCGACTATGTTCGCAGACATGTTCCGGAACTCTCGGACATGCCTTCGAAATACATTCACAAACCCTGGGATGCGCCCGAAGACGTGCTTTCCAAGGCGGGCGTCCGTCTTGGCGACACCTATCCGCACCCTATTGTAGAACACCAGAAGGCACGTCAACGTGCACTGGCCGCATACGACAAGATCAAGGACGCCGCATGAACCTGCATCTGCCTTCGCCGCCGCAAGCAATCGTACAGGAACCCCGGCGTCTCAAAATTGCCGTGGTGGGCTCCGGCATATCCGGGGCATCCGCCGCGTGGGCTCTGCGCGATCTGCACGATGTGACGCTCTACGAGGCCGAAAAGCGTCCTGGCGGCCACACTGCAACGGTCGACATCGACTATGACGGAACGCCGCTTTCCGTCGACACGGGTTTCATTGTCTACAACGAACTCAATTATCCCAATCTCACGGCGCTTTTTGCCCATCTGGGCGTGAAAACCCATGACAGCGACATGAGCTTTGCGCTCTCGCTCGATCACGGCAAGCTGGAATGGGGCGGAGACAATCTCAAGACACTGTTTGCGCAGAAGCGCAATCTTCTACGGCCGTCCTTTCTCCTGATGCTGCGCGAGGTTTTGAGATTCAACCGCATTTGCCTGCAGGATCGCGCCGCGGGACATCTCGCCGCCCGCTCCATCGGCGACTATCTCAACTGGCGCGGATTCTCGCCCGGCTTCATGAACAATTACCTGGTGCCCATGGCGGCCGCGATCTGGTCCACGCCGGCCAAGCGGATGATGGAGTTTCCCGCCACTTATTTCGTCAATTTCTTCGAGAACCACCGCCTGATCCACTCCGAGCGTCCGGTCTGGCGCACGGTCACCGGCGGCAGCCGCAACTATCTCGAAAAGCTGCTCGCGCCGCTCGCCGGTCGGGTACGCCTCGATTCAGGCGTTGTTTCCGTAAGGCGCGGCGCCGAAGGCGTCGACATTCTCGATGCCAGCGGGCGTCTCGAGAGTTTCGATCGTGTCATTCTCGCATGCCACACCGATCAGGCCCTGCGGATTCTCGACCGGCCGACCGATGCCGAAGGCGAAATTCTCACCGCCATCCCCTATCGGCCGAACCGCGTCATCCTCCATCGCGATGAAGGACTGATGCCCACACGCAAGGCGGTCTGGGCATCATGGAACTACCTCCGTTCCTCCGACCAGCGCTCCGACGCGAATGTGGCAGTGTCCTACTGGATGAACCGGCTGCAGGGCATCGATCCGGCCAGGCCGGTGTTTGTGACCCTCAATCCCGACCGCGAACCGCGTCCCGAGCTGGTTTTCGGCGAGTACAGCTACGACCATCCGCAATTCGGAAACAACGCCATGGACGTTCAGGCCCGCCTGAAGGCCATCCAGGGAGACAACCACACCCACTTCGCCGGAGCCTGGACCGGCTACGGCTTCCACGAGGACGGATTGAGTTCCGGCATCGCCGCCGCGGAAGCCCTCGGCGCACGGGTGCCCTGGCGCGATGCGATTTGCGCCGGCGCCGAACCGGCGGGCGCGTGACCTTGAACGCCCATGCGCCAACCCCGCCGCGCGCCAGTGCGTCCTTGCGCGCGGACATCCCTTCCGGCTTGACGGTCTCGGCAAGGCCTCCGGGCTCGCTCTATGTCGGCGATGTGATGCATCAGCGCATGAAACCGGTTGGGCACAGATTCAAATACCGGGTCTACTCGCTTCTGCTGGATCTGGACCGGCTTGACGAAATCGACCGGTATTCACCCTTGTTTTCGGTCAACCGGCGCAACATCATGGCGTTTCACGAGGCCGATCACCTTCGCGGATCCGGAGCCCCTACCCTTCGCGCCCATATCGACGCCTTGCTCGCAAAGGCCGAACTCGATGCGCCCGCGGCCCGGATCGAACTCGCCTGCTATCCCCGCATCTTCGGACAGGTCTTCAATCCGCTTTCCGTCTACTATGCCTACGGACCCGACGAGCGGCTTGTCGCGATGGTCTACGAGGTGCGCAACACATTCGGCGAAAGCCACACCTACGTCTGCAAGGTCGGCGCCAACGAAGTGACCGAGGCGGGCATCCGTCAGAGCCGGAGCAAGCTCTTTTATGTCTCGCCTTTCATCGAAATGGGCATGCGCTACCACTTTCGCATGAACCTGCCCGGAGAGCAGATAAAATGGCGAATACTGGAGACGGACGATACGGGACCGCTGCTCGCCGCGACCTATTCCGGCAGCCGCAAACCGCTTCGAACGGGTTCCGTGCTTGCTTGCCTCTTGCAGTTTCCACTTCTGACATGGAAGATTGTCGGCGGCATTCACTACGAGGCATTGAAACTTTGGCTCAAGGGAGTGCGTTATGTTCCGCGTCCGGAGCCTCCAGAGGAGGTGAGTTTCCGCGACCGGCGCGGGAATGACGATCAGACGGTCAGACCGTGAAGAGTATGAATGAAGCAGGACGGAGGAGGCTCGTATCATGAAATCCGAAGCCACCTGGAACGACATCGACAAGGCGGAGCGGCTCTCGGCGGAGAACCTGTCCGCTTATCTCCGTGGTCTGCCGATGAAGGCAAAGATGGCGCTTCGCGGCCTTTTGCACATGAACTACGGTCGATTGTCGATCCGGATGCCCGACGGGCGTTCCGTCCTCATTGAAGGGCGCGCCGAAGGTCCCGACGCGGTTCTGGTTCTGCACAACTGGAATCTGGCCCACCAGGCCCTGACCGCCGGCACCATTGGCGTGGCCGAATCCTACATCGCCGGCGACTGGGAAAGTCCCGACGTGACGGCTTTCCTAGAGCTGTTTCTGGTCAATGTCGAAGTCGGCAACAATCTTGCCGGCGGAGCCAGGGGGCTGGCCCGCCTGATCGAGCAGATCCGCCATTGGTTGCGGTCGAACACCCGAACCCAGGCCAAAAAGAACATTTCCGCTCATTACGATCTTGGCAACGAATTCTATGCCAAGTGGCTCGATGAGACGATGACCTATTCATCCGCGCTCTATCAGGACGGGGCCAACGATCTGGCAAGCGCCCAGACAGCAAAGTACCGGGCGCTGGCAGACGCGATCGGGCTCAAGCCCGGCGATCATGTTCTGGAGATCGGCTGCGGCTGGGGCGGTTTTGCCGAATACGCCGCCGGCCAGATCGGCTGCCGTGTCACGGGGCTTACGATTTCAAACCAGCAACTCGCCTTTGCGCGGCAGCGCATCGAGAAAGCGGATCTGAGCCACCTCGTCGAACTGCGGTTTCAGGACTACAGGGACGAGACAGCGAAATACGACAAGATCGTTTCCATCGAGATGTTCGAAGCGGTCGGCGAAAAGTACTGGCCGGTCTATTTCTCCAAGGTCAGGCAGTGTCTCAAGCCGGGCGGCCGGGCCGGATTGCAGATCATCACCATAAAGCCGGAAGCCTATGAGGATTACCGGGCCAACCCGGACTTTATCCAGCGCTATGTCTTCCCCGGCGGCATGCTGCCCACCGAAGAGCACCTGGCAACGCTCGGTAAAAACGCGGGTCTGGAACTCATCGGACAAAGAGCCTTCGGCCCCGATTACGGGCGCACGCTCGCACAATGGCGCGAACGCTTCTGGAATGCATGGAAGGACATTCAGCCGATGGGCTTCGACCTGAGGTTCAAAAGGTTGTGGGAGTTCTACATGTATTATTGCGAGGCAGGTTTCCGGTCCGGTCACATCAACGTTCGCCAGGTGATCTACAGCTAGTGCGATCCGAGCGAGACGCTCTTCGTCGTCCGGGCTCTCCTGACAGAGACGCCGCAAAACGCCACCGCCGCCGATGCAATCGCCGCCGGTCAGGGGAGTTTGCGGCCTGGAGCCTGCCGGTGAACCGCTGACCAAACTCCGGCGTACAGTGTGTATTGCCATTCCAGACCGATTTCGGCAGGTCCCGGATCGATACCGGGTTCGCCGGGAAAGCCGGCCCTCCCAGCACAACCGCGAGTTCCGAACGCGTCATGACCGACCTACACACCACCGACGCGCCCGCCGGAGATGCAGACCACAGGCTCCCGCTTCCGCGGATTGTCGCCTACGCGCTTCCGGCCGTTCCGCTCGCCGCCCTGACCCTGCCGCTGTATGTCCTCGTACCGACCTTCTACACCGAGACGCTGGGATTGTCGCTCGCCTCGGTGGGCTTTGCCCTGCTCATTGTCCGCATTTTCGATGCCGTTAACGATCCGCTGATCGGCTGGGCCGCGGACCGTTTTCGCCCGCGTTTCGGCCGGCGGCGGACGCTGTTCGCAATGAGCCTTCCCCTGACAGCGATCTCGGCGCTCATGCTGTTCTGGCCGCCCGAGGGCGTCGGCACGGCATGGCTGACGGGATGGGGACTGTTGCTGTCGCTCGGCTTCACATCGGCCATGATCCCGTTTTCGGCCTGGGGCGCGGAACTGGCGACAGATTATCATGGCCGATCACGGATTGCCGGCTGGCGCGAGGCGTTGACCCTGCTGGGAACGCTCCTCGCAATCGGACTTCCCTTCGCCATCGGGTTTGACGATGCCCGGGGATTGCATGGACTGGCCGCACTGGGCCTGACGGTGTTGGTCACGCTGCCGCTGTTCGGAGCCATCTCGGTTTTCGCGACGCCTGAACCGTCAGAACACTCCCGCACCCGGGTCGACCTTCGCGCAGGGCTGGGGCATCTGGCGCGCAACAAACCCTTTGTCCGGCTCATCGCCGCGTTTTTCCTTAACGGTCTTGCCAACGGAATTCCGGCAACGTTGTTCTTGTATTTCGTGTCAGACCGGCTCGGACTGCCTGAGGCGCGCGGCCCGCTGCTGTTTGTCTACTTCCTCTGCGCCATTGGCGGCGTGCCGCTGGCCACCTGGACCGCGAAACGCTTTGGCAAGCACCGCGCCTGGTGCTACGGCATGCTTGCTGCCTGCATCGCCTTTGCTCCGGCGCCCCTGCTTCCGGAGGGAAGCCTCATCGCCTTCGCGATCATCTGCATCCTTACAGGTATCCTTCTCGGTTTCGATCTGGCCCTGCCGCCCGCCATCCAGGCCGATGTGATCGATGTCGACACAGCGGCCTCCGGCGAACAACGTTCGGGTGTGTATTTCGCCGCCTGGAGCCTTGCGACCAAGCTTTCGCTCGCCGGCGGGGTCGGCATCGTTTTTCCACTGCTTTCCGTCTTCGGTTTCGAGCCGTCTTCCGGCAACGGGCAGGGCCTGACAGCTTTGGCCATCGCCTATGCCTGGGCGCCGATTGCCGCGAAACTCGCCAGCATCGCCATCATGTGGAATTTCCCGCTCGACGAGGCAGCGCAGAAATCCCTGCGCGGCGATATCGAGGGCCGCAGCGGCAAGGTTTAATTCTGCTCGGTTTCGAGGGGCCGCTTTTTCCAGCCCGTTGCGCGATTGATCAGGCCGAAATACGCGCCATAGGGCAGAAACTGCAGCGCCTTGAGCACATAGGTGAACCGGCGCGGGAACGTGATCTCGAAGGATGATGATTTGAGCCCCGAAGCGATCCGCGAAGCCGCATCATCAGGCTGCATGAGCGCGGGCATGGTAAAGGCATTGTCGGCCGTGGCCGGCGTGTCGACAAACCCGGGATTTATCACCTGAATCCTGACGCCGAACTTGTCGAGGTCGAACTTTAGGCTTTCCGCCAGATTGATCAGCGCGGCCTTCGTCGCGCCGTAGGCGGCGCTTGTCGGCAGACCGCCATAGCCGGTGACCGACGACACGATGGCCAGCTGGCCGCGGCCGCGCTTCTTCATCCGTTCGATCGCCGGCGCCAGACCGTTGACCACGCCCGACAGATTGACCGCGAAGGTCCTGTCGAAATCCTCGACCCTCAACGTCTCTCCGTGAACCGGGATGTAGACTCCCGCATTGAAAACAGCGAGCGCGAGCCCGGCGCCCTCCGCGTCGATACGGGCAACCAGTTCGGCCATGCTCTCGGCATTGGTCACATCTCCCGGGGCGGCGACAATATTGCCTTCAAGGCGCCCGGCTTCCGAAACAAGCCGGTTCAAATCATCCTCGCTTCGCGCAGTGGCGAAAACCGAAAACCCCTGGCGGGCAAGATCAAGTGCCAGCGCGCGCCCGATTCCGCTCGAAGCTCCGGTCACCCATGCCGCTCCGTCGGCGGGTCTGGCGATATAGGTGCTCATAGAAGTCTCCAATCATCAGAAAAAGCCGTTCAGACCTTGGTACGGTCGGAACGGCTTTTTGGTTCCAGGATTTTGCTGGCGTTTGGCTTAGCCGATCAGGTCGCCGATCATCTGCCGGAAGGATCCGGTCAGTTTCAAGGGCGCGTCCATGACCGCCAGCCCGATGCAGGGCCTGTCCTTGCCTGCGCAAGGGCGGTGATCGACCGAATCATCGGCAACGGAGATGTCCCCGCGTCCGTAAAAGCCCCTGTCATCGGTGAAATCACCGTCCAGCACCAGCGACAACTCGCTGCCTTCATGGGTATGGGCCGGAACCGTCCGTCCCGGTTTGATCCAGAACAGATTCACATGACACCCTTCGATTTCACCCAGATCGTACTCGCGGTACCCCGGCATGCGGGTGCGCCACGGAACATCGTCCGCGTCGAATCCCACGAAATCGTACAACACCTTGGGGAACACCGTCTGTCCCGACTGTTCGCCGGTTTCGGCAGCGCCTGGGGCCTTCGAACTGAAGATCGCCTCAAGCATCCCGTCCCGGTCGGAAATCGCCACCGGATCAACATCAAGCAACGCCTGCCCGGCCATGGCCTCGAGATTGCGGACGCGCACGCGATTTTCCGGCTTGAGTTCGAGGTGCGCCTCGACGAGCACACGGGCCGGCGCGGGCAGCGTTCCGGCCACGTACCGTGCCAGCAACGAGTCGATCGTATCAATGTGTTCCCGCACCATGCGCGTTCCGCTTTCCATCTTTGTCCGGCACGAACTGTTAGTACGTGGAGTGTCCGGAGTCATCTGTCTATTTCAATTGTCACTTCCTACGCGTGACAGTTCAATATGGATCACCGGCAAATGCGGTTTCCGGTTTTTGCCATGAGGAGGCAATTAATCCCTTCCACGCCCGACCGGAAGAGTTGGTTTTCTTGTTTTCGCCCCTTGAGTGGCGGCAAATGCCTGCCTACTCTCGCCGCGCTTGCGCCGCACAGCAAAGACAGGAAACCAGATGTCCTCCCCGATCCATTCATCCGTCCTCGACGCCATTGGCAACACGCCGCTCATCCGCCTCAAGGCGGCATCCGAGGCCACCGGATGCACAATTCTCGGCAAGGCCGAGTTTTTGAACCCCGGACAATCGGTGAAAGACCGGGCGGCCCTGGAGATCATTCGCGACGCTGAGGCAAAGGGCCTGCTTCAGCGGGGCGGAACGATCGTCGAAGGCACCGCCGGCAACACCGGGATCGGCCTTTCCATGGTTGGTCGCGCGCTCGGATACAAGACCGTCATCGTGATCCCCGAAACCCAGAGCCAGGAGAAGAAGGACGCGCTGAAGCTCTACGGCGCCGAGCTGGTTGAGGTCCCCGCCGCACCCTACCGAAATCCCAACAACTATGTGCGGCTTTCAGGCCGGCTTGCCGAACAGATCGGCAAATCGAACCCGAATGGCGCCATCTGGGCCAACCAGTTCGACAATGTCGCAAACCGCCACGCCCATGTGAAAACCACGGCCCCCGAAATCTGGCGCGACACGGGTGGAAAGGTTGACGGCTTCATCTGCGCGGTCGGGTCGGGAGGAACGCTGGCCGGCGTGGCCGAAGGGCTCCGCGAGCGTTCGCGCGACGTCAAGATCGGCCTTGCCGATCCGGATGGAGCTGCCCTGCACAATTTCTACACGACCGGCGAGATGAAATCCTCCGGCGGTTCGATCACCGAGGGAATCGGTCAGGGTCGCGTGACGGCCAATCTTGAGGGTTTTTCGCCCGATATGTCGTTCAACATTCCTGACGCCGAAGCCATCCCCCTGGTGTTCGACCTTCTGGAGAACGAAGGGCTCTGCCTTGGCGGCTCATCGGGCATCAACATTGCCGGCGCGATCCGCATGGCCCGCGAGATGGGGCCCGGGCACACCATCGTGACCATCCTGTGCGATTACGGCAACCGCTACCAGTCGAAACTCTTCAACCCGGAATTCCTCGCCTCCAAACAACTCCCGGTTCCGGACTGGCTGACCCGCGCAAGCGACATTTCCATCCCCTTCGTGAGTGAATGAGCCTGATGAAAGCCCTTTTTGTCGAAGACGCCTATCTCTCCACCGCCGAGGCGCTGGTCACCTCCGTGCGCGAGGATGGCGGAATCATGCTCGACCGGACCTGCTTTTATGCGACCTCGGGCGGCCAGCCCGGCGATACAGGCTTTCTGGAGCGCGACAATGGCGAAACGATCGCGATCGCCGGCACCGTGACCGGCGCAAGCAAATCGGAGATCATTCACGTTCCCGCACCTGACCAGCCTTCGCCCGAGGTTGGCGAGAAACTTGTCCTGCACATCGACTGGGAGCGGCGGCACAGGTTGATGCGGATGCACACCGCCTGTCACCTGCTGTCGGTCGTCTGCCCCTTCCCGATTACCGGCGCATCGGTGAGCGAAACCGACAGCCGCATCGATTTCGACATGTCTGAAACCATCGACAAGGCGGAGGTGACGGCAAAAATGATGGACCTGATCAGAGCCAACCACCCGATCTATACCAAATGGATCACCGAAGAGGATCTCGACGCCAATCCCGATCTTGTGAAATCGAAGAATGTCCGTCCGCCGCGGGGACAGGGAGAGATACGACTGGTCTGCATTGGCGAGGATGCGGCGGTCGACAGCCAGCCCTGCGGCGGCACTCATGTTACCGAAACCGCCGAAGTGGGCGAAATCCACATTGGCAAGATCGAGAAAAAAGGTAAGGAGAACAGACGGTTTCGAATCCGTTTCGGTCCTGCGCCGGATTGAACCTCCCCACGAAGCCGTCCCCGAGCACGGTCCCAAACGCCAACGCAGCACACCAGGAGCCGAAGATGACCGACGCTGACACAAGCCCCTTTGTCGTATCCTTCGACTGGCTCGCCGCGCGCCTGACAGAGCCCGGTGTGAAAATCGTCGATGCGTCCTGGTACCTCCCGGCCCAGAACCGCGATGCGGCCGAAGAGTTTGCCGCTGCGCGCATCCCCGGCGCGGTCTTCTTCGATCAGGACAGGATCGTCGATCCCGGCTCGAGCCTGCCCCATACACTGCCGTCTCCGGAAGATTTTGCGAAGGCCGCGGGGGAACTCGGACTTTCCCAAAACGACACAATCATCGTTTATGATGGCCCTGGCATGTTCACCGCTCCCAGGGTTTGGTGGATGCTGCGCAGCCATGGCGCAGCCAACGCCTATGTGCTGGACGGAGGATTTGATGCGTGGAAGGCCGACGGCAGACCCGTTCAGACTGGTGCCCCCGAAGCACCGGAGCCGGCCGCGTTCAAGCCGAGCTTCAATGCCGATGCGGTCGCGGGCTTTTCGGACATGGGCGCAATCGTAGAGGATCAGTCATCCCAGATCGCCGATGCGCGCGGACCGGGCCGGTTCACGGGCAGTGAGCTCGAGCCGAGGGCCGGTATGCGTTCAGGTCACATGCCCGGCGCCGTGAACGTCCCCTTCGGGCTCTTGAGCGACAGCGGAAAACTCAAACCGATGAGTGAGTTGCGCACCGTTCTTGAAGCCTCGGGCCTCGATCTGAACAAGCCCGTGGTCACAACCTGCGGCTCCGGCGTGACCGCTGCCGTGATCACGCTTGCGCTCCACTCCATCGGCCATCGCGACAACAGGCTCTATGACGGATCATGGTCCGAATGGGGCGGTCGCGACGATACGCCGGTCGCCACCGGGGACCGATGAGATGGCAAAGCCCGTCAAGCCGAAATCGCTCAAGGCGACGGTCACGCATCTCGAAATGAGGAAGCCGCCCCGCACAGCGCCTCCGCTACCGGTCAATCTGCATGCAACGCTGATACGGGCGACCGAAATTCCATTGCATTTCTACCGCTACCTGCAATGGCGGGTCGGGCGTGAGTGGCATTGGGTCACCCGGCTGCGGATGAAGGACCAGGAACTCGCCGAAACGATCCACGCCAAGACCACGCGGATCTATGTGCTCAGCGTCGATGGGGCGCCGGCGGGATTTTTCGAACTGTCCAGCGCCCGCGACGCCAATGTCGAGCTCGTCTATTTCGGCCTGATGGATCATGTCCGCAAACGGGGTCTGGGCGAATGGATGCTCGGTCAGGCGGTCGCCACAGCCTGGTCCCTCACCCCGGCCAGCGTGACCGTCCAAACCAACACGCTCGATCACCCCGCGGCGCTGCCGCTCTACCAGCGCATGGGGTTTACGCCGGTCAGCCAGAACGAGGCGATCATCCGTCCCCTCTCAGACGACGAGATCCTGTCGATGGCCAAGGCCGGATTTCCCGAGAACGCCTGAAATCGGGTGGCAAAACATCTGCGCCTCCGCTTATCTCGAAGCTCTTTCCACCGAGGAGCGCGAGATTTTCAATGCACATCAGATTTGAACCCATGGACATCGCCACAGCCACGCATTTGCGCAAAGGCGGACAGGATTCCAACGGCAATCCACCGGAGCGAGGGACGTCGGAGGGCAAGGGGGTGCCCTGTCGCGTCTGCATGAAGATGGTCGGCAAGGGCGAACCCTATCTGATCGCCGGCTGGCGACCGTTCAACGCAACCCATGCCTATGCGGAAACAGGGCCGGTTTTCCTGCACGCAGAAGATTGCACGGCAGCCCCGGTTCCATCCGGCGCCCTGCCCGAATTCCTGGAAAGCCCGGATTACATCCTGCGCGGATATGATGCGGACGAGCGCATCGTTTACGGAACCGGCGGCGTCATCAGGCTCGAAAACCTGCAGGCGCGGATGGAAGAGCTGCTGTCCCAACCCCGCATTGAAGCCGTCCACATCCGCTCATCGCGCAACAATTGCTATCATTGCAAGGCAGTCAGAGCCGATTGATCTGACTAAAATGCCCGCCGGTGTGAACTGACCGGCGGGCTCCTGACACAACAGCGGCTGGGAACTGCCTTGTCAGGCGACCTTGAGCGCCTGCTCCGGCTCGCTGACGTCATATCCGAGCGCCTCGGCGACCGGACGGTTGGTAACGCGGCCGCGATGCACATTGAGACCGGCGCGCAGATGCCGATCTTCGGCGATCGCCTTCAGTCCCCTGTCGGCAAGCATCAGGCCGTAGTGAAGCGTGGCGTTGTTGAGTGCGTGGGCAGAGGTGATCGGCACCGCACCCGGCATGTTGGCCACACAGTAGTGGATCACGCCATCGACCTCATAGGTGGGGTCCGCATGGGTGGTGGCACGGGAGGTCTCGAAGCAGCCGCCCTGGTCGATGGCGACATCGACGATCACCGAGCCTTTTTTCATTCCTGAAAGCATGTCGCGGGTCACCAGCTTGGGCGCTGCGGCACCCGGAATGAGTACCGCGCCCACCACCATGTCGGCGGAAAAGACTTCGTCTTCCAGCGCTTCGATTGTCGAATAGCGGGTGTGCACACGACCGTTGAAAATGTCGTCGAGCTGGCGCAGGCGCGGCAGCGATCGGTCGAGGATCGTCACATCGGCGCCCAGACCGACGGCCATCTTGGCCGAGTTCAGGCCGACCACACCGCCGCCGATGACGACGATCTTGGCCGGAAGCACTCCCGGGACGCCGCCGAGAAGAATTCCGCGTCCGCCATTTGCCTTCTGCAATGAGGTCGCGCCCGCCTGGATCGCAAGACGTCCGGCCACTTCCGACATCGGCGCAAGCAGCGGCAGGCCGCCACGCTCGTCGGTAACGGTTTCATAGGCGACGGCCGTGCAGCCCGAAGCAATCAGACCCTTGGTCTGTTCGGGATCCGGAGCCAGGTGAAGATAGGTATAGAGCAGTTGACCCTCGCGCAGCTGCGCCCATTCGGATGGTTGCGGCTCCTTGACCTTGACGATCATGTCGGAGCGCTCGAACACGTCCTTGGCGCTGGCGACGATCTTCGCGCCCGCCGCCTTGTAGGCTGCGTCGTCAGCGCCGATGCCCATGCCGGCCATGGTCTCCACGACCACATCGTGGCCATGGGCCACATATTCGCGCACGGAGCCGGGCGTCAGTCCGACGCGATACTCATGGTTCTTGATTTCCTTGGGGCAGCCAACGCGCATTGATGTTTCCTCCTGGGGCAGACCGGCGGAGAACCGCCGGTGCAGATTCGAATGCCGCGGATTCAAGCATCCCGGCCTCGAAATGTCCTTGCAAAGGCGGCTTGCCGCAGTCACGCGTTTCGAATATTCTTGCGTCGAACAGCGACTTTCTGGATGATTTCACGAATGCATGCACTCGATACGATTGATATCTCCATCCTGAAGACGCTTCAAACCGATGGCCGTATCTCCAACGCCGCCCTTGCCGATAAGGTCGGCCTTTCCCCATCCGCCTGCTCACGGCGGCTCGACATCCTTGAAAAATCCGGCGTCATCAAGGGATACCATGCCCGGCTGTCCCACAAGGCTCTCGATTACAGGATGATCGCGATCGTGCACATTTCGCTTTCCGGCCAGTTCGCCAAGACACTTGCCGAATTCGAGGCCGCCGTGAAACGGTGCCCGAACGTGCTTGTCTGCTATCTGATGAGCGGAGAGTACGACTATATTCTTCGCGTCGCGGCCCGCGATCTCGAGGATTACGAGCGGATACACCGGGACTGGCTCTCTGCCCTGCCCCATGTGGTCAAGATCAATTCGAGCTTCGCGCTCAGGGAAGTCATTGACCGGCCGAATGTCGGCCTCGGATAACTGCTCCGGAAACGAAAATCGGCCGCATCAGCCTCCGCCCGGATGCCCCAGAACGGCCTTGGACCGACGAATCGGAACCGCCGTGGCGGTCAGGCGTTTGATCTGTGTTTCCGGCACAACACCGAAGCCGGACCGTCAATTTACGAAGACCGGAAGGGAGATCCCGAATGAAAGCCGCTTCCAAAGCCCAGCAGAAGGCCGCAGGCGCAGCCCTTGCGGCAAAACGAGGCGAAGAGAAAGTCGAGAACCTACAGGGCGCGTCGAAGGAGATGTATGAGACGATGAGTGAGGACGAACTCGATGAGATGGCCTCGACACCGCGCTCAGATCTTCCCGACAGCAAGGACGACGATTGAGCCCCCCGGGGCCGGTCCACCGGCGGGAAAGTCATGCGAATGGCCCGGTTCAGGCGCATTGCCATTCCGGAAAACCAGTCCTAATATACGCTGCTGGCCGCCCACAGCGATGCCGGCATGGGCTGCGACCTGACGATCCGGGCCGCACGGCTTGGGGAACATACAATGAAAACAGGATATTTTTCAGCCGCAGCAATGGCCGCCCTGATGGCTCTTGCCGGCAACGCACTCGCTCAGGGAACCGGCCAAGAAGGCGTGTTTGCGATCCACAACGACACCGACGGGAACGTGCTCGTCGGCTTCTACACCAATGATGGAAGCGGTTGGAGCGACAACTGGCTGGATGGCGAACTGGGGCCGGGCGAAGTTGCTTCCGCACAGTTTTCCGACGAGACAGGTTATTGCGAACAGACATTTCAGGCCGGATGGCTTGACCAGAATGGCGGAGAAGTGCTCGACGACCCGATCGACATCAACATTTGCGAAGCCAGCAACGTCTATCTCGGTGACAACGAGATCTATTTCGACTGATCAATTAGGCGATCAGCTTACCGGCAAGCACTCTCGGCGCGAAAAGGAACCACGAGAGCAATATCCTCAGTCTCAGTGTGATGCTACTCCAGAATATAGTCTAGGTAGGCGGAACCCTATCAGGATTCTCTCTCAACACATCTACCGCCTGAAATTCGCTACTGATAGCTCCCGGCAGCACGAAATCCTTACCACCCGCAAGACATCCATGAGTATCCCAACCGACAACGCCATTTGCACTGACGCCGCAACGCCCCTGAAATTTACGGACCTTGTCAATTGCTTCCAGCGACACCCAAGCGCTGGATCCGCCATCCGAAGGAAGCACCAGTTGGCCCTCCCAAGTTGCGGCCTCCTCCGTGCCAGGCTGGTTGACTTGATCGTTCCACGCTGAAACGGTGGCTATCCCGACTGCGATTTCAGAAAAAGCCCTAGCCTCAGCGACTAAGCCTGCTTTCCTGTATATCGAGGCAAGTTGATCGGATGTTTTTGCGGCTGCTCCGGGCTGACCATTCGCAAGACTCTGCGAAATGATTTTGTACGAGTCGCTAAACGTATCGGGCAATCGGAAGCTCTCTGGCCTCTCCCCCCTAACAAGCATCAAAGCATCATGCGACAACCCGGCTGCCTCTAGAGCCTGATAGCTCGCCTGCCTGAGTCGGGAGGTTGAATGCTCCACCGTAATCAACGGCGCCTCCGGATCACATTGGCGCCAATCGAACTGCTGGAGTAGGTCGTTGGGAACCAGCAACTGGCTTAACGGGCTGAGCCGATAACGGGCTTCGCTGCAACGGGTTTCCCGATACCTGAAAAAGCCATCCTGCGTCGTGCCCAGTTCCCATGTTGTCGACGCCAACAGCGACTGGCGCTCCACTTTCGCCTCAATCGGGAAACGATCCCCCTGATCATTGGTAGAACGGAACTCTACAATTACAGGTTCCTCAGCGAGGACCGGTTCAACTGCGAAAAAAATCGCTGCGACGATACCGATCCAAAAGACTTTATCTGAATTCTGCATCGTGATCTCCCATAATAAGCACCGTCCGTGACAAGCCTATCGCTTTGATTGCGGAGACGGCGCGGCGACGCTCGAAGTATCAGGAGAACTGGTCTCATCTGTACCGGATTTTAGAACAGCGGCAGGAGCCTCGACAGGTCTAGAATCTCCAGACCGGGATCCATTGTGCCTGTCATACATTATGAAACCCAAAATCAAGCACGCACACCCCCAGAACACAGTCAGAACGAAGAGAAAATTTGATGCAAAATAACAATCGAACGATTCTCCAATACTGCAACTCACAACCGGAACAACGTTTTTATCACCAAAATTGACTAGCAAATGCTGAAGTTCATCCACACCAGGCAGAGTTTGAAACTCTAGCTTGAACGAAGCTTCTGGCGGCATATTCAAATTCATCATGCTCAAGGCTGCAGATTCATACACGGAACTGTAAGTGACCGCCAAGGGCGCGACGTGAACACCCGTCGCATAGACGTCCGAACCTTCGGGTTTCAAGAAACATGGGGCTTTCGCGCATCTCAACGCCAAATTCACCTGCCGGATCGTAACACGCTCCGAAAGATTCTGGACCGTCAAGATCCAATTGTTCGACTCGTCTTTTTCGGCACGGGCTGTTTCAATCTGTATATAACCGTTTGAAACTGTTACCTGATAATACTCATTGGCCACCCAAGTTATGAGTGCGACCAGAAGAGTGACAACGTACGGACTTTTCTCGGACAACATATCCAGCCCCGAACTCGCGCCTTGATTGTATCGTTGAGAATACCCAAAGGCTTGTCAAGCTTCACAATCAAGCTCAACGGGCTTTAGCCCAGACTACCGGAACAACATATCTCCCTGTTCATCGATCACCTGCCGGGCTTTTCTCAAGGTGGCCGAGATCGTTTCATCGCGGCTGGAAAACAGATCCGCCCGTACCAGCCGGTGCTCCTTCGCGTCCGGGCCTTCGCCCTTGACGATCCGCCCCGCCAATCTCCACTGGCTGCCCTCGGCCATTGGTTCGGCATAGATCCGGCACTCCTTGTAGGTTTCGGGTTCATTGGCAGGCTCCGGCCTGCGGGACGACCCGTTTCCACCAAAAAGACCTCGGATACTGTCCAGAATTCCTGCCATGCATTGCTCCCTCGATTGCTGTGTCAGGCCTTGCCCCGATGCAGCGCGAAGACAACTGCTTGGCAGAAGAGCCGCACTCGGCACGGTTCGACGCCACCTGGGCCCGACATGGCCATTTTAGAGCAGCCTGGTCGGGAAAGTCCATGAAAGTCCAGTGGATTTCTCCCTGCCGGATGGGGGAACCCGGAAACGAACGACCCCCGGGCTGCCCGGTCCGGGATTCATCGACCCTTAACCGCGTATGGCCGCCAGCGGTGGCGATTAGCATTTCCGTTACCGCTTGCCGGGAATACTGACCGTTCAATTGATTGTATTTTGCGGAAGATGGCGGGACGGACATGACGGTAAGATCAGGAAGAGCACTCATACGGGACCGCACCCGGCTGGTCGCCAAGATCGAGTGCATGGGACAGAAGACGCCCGGCGCGATTCTCGATCTCTCCGAGCACGGCATCTGCCTGTTCGGCTTCGCCGAGATCCCAGTGGCCGTTGGAGACAAGATCACTGTGCTGACGGAGGAAATGGGTCTGCTTATCGGCACGGTGCGCTGGGTCCGCTGGCCGCGGATCGGCGCCGCCCTGGTGCTCACCTCCAACAACCGGGCGAAGGTCGAGAGCTACTACAAGATCTTCAAGCCGACCAAGCAGCTTTTGAAGAGCGGGCCGGCGCCACGATCATTTGCCGCGATCAATTGACAGGCAGCCGGTCAACGGACTGCCCAACCGTCGCTGCGCAGCCTCTCCTCATCAACAGCGCCATTGCGCGGCAGCCCCGCCCTATCTAATGATGCAAGGCTCCGGCATCGGCGATGCCCTGGCTTCGCGGGGAGGCGAACGGAATGGCGAAACCGGCTTCGAGGAAACGCAAGGTGTTCTACCTCCTGGCTTTGTTGATCATTGCGGGCGGAACCCTGTTCCTGCTGGGTCCGCGTCCGGTGATAGACACCGAGGTCCGTTTCGACGAGACCACCCTGCCCGATGACATCGAGTCTCATGTTCGCCAAGCCGACGCGCGCCTTGACGATCTGCGCCCCGGCAATCAACGCCAGATCGTGTGGGCCTATCCGGCGTCGCGCGCCCGGACACCACTGGCAATCGTCTACATCCACGGATACTCGGCAAGTCCGGGCGAAACACGCCCGATGCCCGATCTTGTCGCCGAGAAGCTCGGTGCGAACCTCTATTTCGCACG
The DNA here is from genome assembly GCA_040218025.1 of Hoeflea sp. Taxonomy (GTDB): domain Bacteria; phylum Pseudomonadota; class Alphaproteobacteria; order Rhizobiales; family Rhizobiaceae; genus Hoeflea. The sequence continues at coordinate 83,433 of JAVJQD010000001.1, forward strand.
GCTGGCAGGCCATGGCCGCAGCGGCGAGGCCATGCTGGACGGCACAGTCCAGGCCTGGCTCGATGATTTCGCCGAATCCGTGGCCATCGGACGCCGGCTTGGCGAACGGGTCGTGGTCATGGCCACATCCACCGGCGCGACGCTTGCCACCTACGCCGCCAGCCGGCCCGAACTTGTGCGCGATGTGGCGGGTCTCGTGCAGATATCCCCCAACTACGGCCTTCAGGCGACCGGATCGGGACTGCTCACCATTCCGTGGGCCGAAACGCTGCTGCCGCTGATCGGCGGCGAGCAGCGCTCTTGGGAACCGCGAAACGAATTGCACGCGCAGTACTGGACCTATGAATACCCCAATCTCGCCCTGCCGCAGATGGGAGGGCTGATTGATCTGGCGGCCGGCATCGACCCTTCGCAAATCCGCATTCCCTCGCTGTTCGTCTATTCGCCGATGGACAGCGTGATTGTTCCGGAAAAGGTGAGGTCTATGGCCGGGCGCTGGGGCGGCCCCGTCAGAACGCTTGAGATCACCGACAGCGACGATCCCAACAATCATGTCATCGCTGGCGATGCCCTCTCTCCCGGCACCACCGCGAGAGTTGCCCAAGAGGCCGCCGCCTGGATCGCCGATCTTTGAACCTGCCAACCCGCCTTCACGGCCTCACTCAGATGATGAGGTTGGCGATGATCTCGTTGTCGGTAATGTCCTGATAGTTGAGGCCCGCCTCATCGAATGCGCCGATAAGGCGGTGAAAGTTCTCCGGCGCCGTCGTTTCGATGCCGATCAGGATCGAACCGAAGTTCCGCGCCGATTTTTTCAGATATTCGAACCGGGCGATATCGTCCTGAGGCCCGAGCAAAGACAGGAAGTCCTTGAGTGCTCCCGGCCTCTGGGCCAGGCGGAGAATGAAGTACTTCTTCTTGCCGGAATAGCGCATCGCGCGTTCCTTGACGTCCGGCAGCCTTTCGAAGTCGAAATTGCCGCCCGAGACAACCGCGACCACGCTTTTCCCGGCAAGCCTTTCCGGACCCAGGGCTCCGAGTGCTGCAAGCGAAAGCGCTCCCGCCGGCTCGAGCACAATGCCCTCGGTGTTGAGAATGTCGGTCATGGTCACGCAGATCGCGTTCTCCGGAACCAGAAGCACCTGCGACGCCTCGAACCGGGTCAGGATCTCGAAGTTGCGCGCCCCGATCTGCGCCACAGCCGCGCCATCGACAAAATTGTCGATCCGCTCGAGCTTGAGCCGCGTTCCCTCGCTCAGGCTCTGCTTCAGGCTCGGCGCGCCGGCGGGCTCGGTCAGCAGGAACCGGTCATTGGCGACGCTTCCCTCGAAATAGCGCGCCATCCCGGCCGACAGCCCGCCGCCGCCAACCGGAAGCACGATCAGGTCCGGGCTTTCGCCTTCGGGCAACTGGCTGGCGATCTCGGCGGCAACCGTGGCCTGGCCCTCAATGATGTCGTCATGATCGAAGGGCGGCGCCATAAGGGCGCCCTCGCGTTCCGCGAACTCCAGTGCAGAGGCGTAACAGATATCGAAAAAGTCCCCGGTCAACCGTATCTCGATGAACTCGCCACCGAACATTTTCGTCTTTTCGATCTTCTGCTGCGGCGTGGTCACAGGCATGAACACCACGCCCTTGCGGCCGAAATGCCGGCACACATAGGCAAAGCCCTGGGCATGATTGCCCGCCGAAGCACATACGAACAGAGCCTGGCCGGGATTTCGGTCAAGCGCTTTCCTGATGAAATTGAAGGCGCCGCGGATCTTGTAGGAGCGAACCGGCGAAAGGTCCTCGCGCTTGAGCCAGACCCGCGCCCCGAAGCGTGCGGACAGGTGATCATTGAGCTGAAGCGGCGTATCGGAGAAAAGCACCCGCATCTGCGCGAGTGCTGCGTCAGCCGCTGCGCGAAAGCGCTCTGGTGATTGCGTTTCGGTCATCCGAGGTCTATGGCATGTCGAGCAGCCGGTGCCAACCAGCCAGGCCGCGTGGCGCGTGAACTGAGGACCGCCGGTTGTACGGTCAGACCATCCGATCTGCGATATGGATTGCCGCCATGGCAGGGCTGTACCTGTCGCTCGCCATGATGGTGCCTGCGGCGGTGGACTTCTATTTCGGCAATGCCGACTGGCAGGTATTCGCCGCCTCGGCCTTCGTCGTCGGTTCATTCTGTCTCGGTGTCGCCACGGCGGCCCGAGGCGCGCCGGCGCCCTTTTCCCGGCGGCTGGGCTTTCTCGTGGTCAACCTTCTTTGGGTGACGCTTTCTGTCACCGGCGCCGTGCCGCTCTACATGTCTTCGCTCGGTCTCGACATTGCGGATGCGCTGTTCGAATCGGTATCGGCGGTCACCACCACCGGTGCGACCGTTATTTCAGGCCTCGACAGCACTCCGCCGGGCCTGCTGATGTGGCGCTCCCTGCTCCAATGGTTCGGCGGTATCGGCATCGTCGCCATGGGGCTTCTGGTGCTTCCCTTCCTGCGCGTCGGCGGCTTTACCGTCTTCAAGATCGAATCGTCCGACACATCCGAGAAGCCGTTCGCCCGCTTCAGCATGTTCATCCGCGCCTTCTTCGCAATCTACATCGGTCTCACCCTTGTCTGCGCGCTGCTCTACGGAGCTTTCGGCATGAGCGGTTTCGATGCGATCAACCATGCCATGACGACCATCGCGACCGGCGGCTTTTCCACACACGATGCATCGTTCGGCGCCTTTGAGTCGTTCGGACTGATCTGGACGGGAACCATCTTCATGGCGCTCGCCGGACTGCCGTTCTCGGTGATGATCCTGTTTGCCGTCCGCGGCCGCCTCGATGCGCTGCGGGATCCGCAGATTGCCGCCTATGCCGGGCTGATCCTGGTCCTGACGATACTGATTGCTCTGGGACTGAGACTAAACCAGGGCGAGGATTTCAACCACGCGCTCACACATGCCGCCTTCAACGTCGTGTCGATCGTCACCACAACCGGGTATGCAAGCGCCGACTATACGACCTGGGGGGCGTTTACCGTTACCCTGATGTTTGTCGCGACATTTCTGGGGGGCTGTTCCGGATCGACATCCGGCGGCATCAAGGCCTACCGGCTGGTCATCATCGCAAGTTCGATCCGCTCCGGGCTCATGCGACTCATCTATCCCAATGCGATCCGCCCGGTGCGCTACGGGTCTGTGACCGTGGAACCGGACATGCAACGGACGGTCTTCCTGTTCGTTTGCGCCTATACCGGGATCTGGGCGCTCGGCGCGATCGCGCTCGCCGCCACCGGCCTTGACATCGAAACCGCGCTCTCGGGTTCCATCACCGCACTGGCCAATGTCGGTCCCGGGGTCGGACCCTTGATCGGCCCGGCGGGAAATTTCAGCACGATCGGCGATCCCGGAAAGATGGTCATGATCTTTCTCATGCTCCTGGGACGTTTGGAGATCCTGGCTGTGCTTGTTCTGCTTGTCCCTGCGTTCTGGCGCGACTGATAACTGCTTCCGGCCTTCTTCTCCAATAGCTGCCTTTAGCAAGGTGTTAACCCTATTCTGTTGTTCTCTGGCGGGACGGAGACCTGAACAGACATGCACGCACTTCTTGCCGAACAGATACAAGACCTTGAGGATAAGGCTGAGAAAGCTGTCGCGTCGGAGCCGCAGCGGGCGGCAGACCAGGCCGGTTCAGCGTCCCTGGTCCAGGCGATGAACCTGATCGGATCGCAGGTCGGGGAACTGTCGGTCAACATAGCCGACACCAGCGGCATGGTGGGCGATGTGTCGGTGTCGTTGTCGAACCAGGCCGAGGAGTTCCATTCGCTCACACGCGACATGACAATGATCGCCCGCTCGAACGAGACCGTGGCCAACGCCTCGCGCACAGCGGTGAACTCGGCCCGTGAAACCCATACCGGGCTCGAGACCACGACCCGCAGCGTCAACCAGATCCTGGTCAATGCCGTCTCGGACATCCAGTCGATGGCGACGAGCGCCAACGAGGTCACCGATGTCCTGAACTCGGTTTCGGCGCAGATCAGGGAAATCCACTCCTTCTCCGAGGCCATTCAGGGCATCGCCACCCAGACCCAGCTTCTCGCCGTCAATGCAGGCATCATGGCCGCCCATGCCGGCGAAGCGGGACGCGGTTTCGCGGTCGTCGCCGACGCCGTCAAGCAACTGGCGGACAAGACCGGCAATGTCTCACGCGACATGGTCGCCCGCCTACAGGCCCTGCACGGCGTCGTCGACAAGATGCAGGCCCGGAACGCGGACAACCAGGCTGTCGCAACGGCCGCCGTCCAGCGCTCAGGCGAGATCGATACGGAACTGCAGAAGTTCACGGGCTTTTCGGAAAGCGTCGCAGCCATGATTTCCGAAATCGAGCGCATCAGCGATCCGGTCGAAGAGACGACGCGGGTCTGCTCGGCGGTTCTCGCAAAGGTGTCGGAACTCGATGGCCGCGTTCACGACAGCGCCGCGATGCTGACCTCGGCGAGCGAAAAGATCGACCGGTTGGTCTCGTTCTCCGAGGATGTCATCGGCCATGTCGCCGAAAGCGGCGTCGAGACCGAGGATACGCCGCTGATCAGGCATTGCATCGCCACGGCAGGCGACGTCGCGGCGATGTTCGAACAGGAAATCGATGCCGGCCGGATCTCGATGGCGGATCTGTTTGACGAGAATTACCAGCCGATCCAGGGCACGGACCCGGTTCAGCACATGACGCGCTTCGTCAGCCATACCGACCGGCTGCTGCCACCGATCCAGGAAACCATGCTCGACTTCGATCCGCGCGTGACATTCTGCGCCGCGGTCGACCGGAACGGCTATCTGCCGACCCACAACCATGTCTTCTCGAAGCCGCAGAGCCCCGATCCCGTGTGGAACGCTGGCAATTGCCGCAACCGGCGGATATTCAACGACCGCACAGGCCTTGCCGCGGGCCGCAACCGCAAGCCCTTTCTGCTTCAGACCTACCGGCGTGACATGGGCGGCGGGAACTACACCCTGATGAAGGATCTCTCGGCGCCGATCATCGTCAAGGGAAAACACTGGGGCGGCCTGCGCATCGGCTTCAAGATCAGCATCTGATCACAGCCTGCCACCGCTTGGGCAATCGCATTTTGGTGCGGACGACGGGGCTCGAACCCGTACAGCCTCGCGGCCGAGGGATTTTAAGTCCCTTGCGTCTACCAGTTTCGCCACGTCCGCACGTCCATCTGTCGGTAACGGACCTGCTCCGGACAGGCAAGGGTCTGCATGTGCGATCGGCGCCACAAACCACCTGACACGCGTTCCCGGACGAGCCACGAACGGGCGTCGTGCACAAAACCGACCCCCGGAGCCGCTGCCGGGCTTCGGGGGTCGGGTCAATTCCGCAAGCGACTGCAGGCAGGCAGAATGCGGTGGCTGCCTGTCCGGCCTCGTCAGGCCACCATCTTGGCGGCGATTTCGGCCACGCGCCGGCCCTGGTACTCCGCACCTTCCAGTTCGACAGCGGAAGGCTGGCGCGAGCCGTCGCCATCGGCGATCGTCGAGGCTCCGTAGGGCGTTCCGCCCTTGATTTCGTCCACACCCATCTGCCCCTGGAACGCATAGGGAAGCCCGGCAATCAGCATGCCGTGATGCAGAAGCACGGTGTGGAAGCTCAGGATGGTGGATTCCTGACCGCCGTGCTGTGTCGCCGATGACGTCATCACCGAACCGACCTTGCCGACAAGCGCGCCCGAGGCCCAGAGTGCGCCGGTCTGGTCGAGGAAGTTCTTCATCTGTGACGCCATCATGCCATAGCGCGTCGGGGTGGCGAAAATGATTCCGTCATACTCGGCAAGTTCGGCCGGATCGGCGACCGGCGCCTGCTGGTCCAGCTTGTAGTGAAACTGCTTTGCCACCTCTTCGGGAACCAGTTCCGGTACCCGCTTGACCGTAACCTCGGCCCCGGCCGCCTTGGCGCCCCTGGCGGCAGCCTCGGCCATCGCTTCGATGTGACCCCAGCTTGAATAATAAAGTACCAGCACCTTTGCCATTTCAGTCTCCTTTTGGGTTGCCGCACGTTGGCGACTTCGCGCCCAATCTGGGGATTTTCCCGTTCAAGAAAAGCCATGAATCCATGACGGTTCGTTCACAAATCGGATCATTCCTTGATCGGGGTTTCAGGCTTGCGCCGCTGCCAAAAACCCGTTTAATCATCCCGTTCTGGGGAGGAGCAGGATGATGGACGTGACAGACACCACAACCGTGACCGCGGGGGCGCTTGCGATTGGCGATGAACTGCTTTCCGGCCGAACGAAGGACAAGAACATCGGCCATCTTGCCGAGATGCTGACGGCGGCCGGGATCGACCTGCAGGAAGTCCGGATCGTCCCGGATGATCAGGCCCGCATCGTCGAGGCTCTCAATGCCCTGCGAAGCCGTTACGACCACGTATTCACATCGGGCGGGATCGGACCGACCCATGACGACATCACTGCGGATGCGGTTGCCACGGCCTTCGGCGTGCCCTGCGGCCACGACAGGGACGCGCTCGAACTGCTCGGCGCCCACTATGCCGAGCGCGGCCTGGAATTTACCGAGGCGCGGCGGCGGATGGCCCGCATGCCCCAGGGCAGCACCCATATCGCCAATCCGGTGAGCTGCGCGCCCGGTTTCGTCATCGGCAACGTCCATGTCATGGCCGGTGTGCCGTCTGTTTTCCAGGCCATGCTCGACAATGTGCTGCCAACGCTCAGGTCGGGTGTGAAAGTGCTTTCCGACAAGGTCAGCTGCCCCTATGGCGAAGGCGACATCGGAGATCCGCTGTCCGCGATCGCCCGCGCCCACCCCGACGTCAATATCGGGTCCTACCCGCGGTTTTCCGGTCAGGGCTTTTCCACCGAGATCGTCATTCGCGGGCGCAATGCCGCCGCCATAAATGCCGCCCGGATCGAGGTTGAGACGATGCTCGCGGACCTGGGACCGGACCGGCTGGCCGCGCCGGCCTGACCGGGGCGGCGTGACCGGGGCGGCGTGACAGGGGCGGCGGCGCCACCTAAAGCACTGTTTGACAAGAATCAATGCGCCCCGCCTCTGCAGGGCGCATGGTGATGAACATCTGGGCGTCCGCCCGCCGGCTTTCGGGCTGCCTTGCAAAGGCTCCGCTCTTCGGGGACGCCCGTCATAAGGGAGATGTCATCATGACCTACCACACCATCCTCGCTGTCCTTTCGTCCGTTGCCGACGTTCAGCCGGTCACCGACGCGGTGAGCTCGGTTGCCGACGCCACCGATGTGCATGTCATCGGATGTCACGGCGAACCTTCCCAGTTCGTTGTTCTTTCCGCTCCCATCGACGTTCCGGACGCAACCACGATTGCCGCCCTTTACGAGCAGGCCGATCAGCGCATGCGCGAAATCGGCGACGCCTTCGGCAAGGCCTGCCAGACTGGGGGTCTGTCGCACGAATGGCGGCCGGTGCGCTCTCCGGGCGGGGACAGCGCAATATCGGCGCTCGCCAGCGCGCGCGTGTCCGACCTCGTGATCGTCCGGCAACCCGACCGTGACGCGAACGAGGACATGGCCACCAATGTCGAGGCGCTGCTTTTCGAGGGTGGACGGCCGGTGCTGTTTCTGCCCGCCGGCGGCAAGATCGCCGGGCCGGTCAGCCGCGTTCTCATTGCCTGGGACGGCTCGCGCGAGGCCGCGCGCGCCGCGCATGACGCAATGCCGTTCCTCAAGGCCGCCGCTTCGGTGGAAATCGTCGTGATCGATCCTGACAAGCTGCCCGATATTGACGCGCCGCTGGCCGGCGCGGACCTTGCGGGCTGCCTCTCCCGGCACGGTGTCCACGTCAACGTAACCACAGCGTCCAAAGGATCAGGCTCAACCGCCGACGCGATTACAGCCCAGGTCAGGGCCACCAACGCCGATCTTGTCGTCATGGGTGCCTATACCCATCAGCGGCTGCGCGAGTGGCTGTTCGGCGGTGTCACCCGCGCCTTTCTCGACCGCGCACCGGTCGCGGTGCTGATGTCGCGCTGACCCAAAGGATCGCGAGAGCAACTCCGAACTCAGTTCAGCTCCGACAGCCGAACCTGCGCCGCTTCGTGCTGCTCCGCCACCCGCTTCGAGCCGCTCTCCTGTGCATGAGCTGTCAGGAGCGGCTTGCATTTCCCCCTTGGTTCCGGCTATTTCCGGCGCCTGAGGTCAACAACAGCAGCTACCGGGTTTCCCGGCCACGCAAGGAAGCAAGCCATGTCTCTGCCAGACAAAGCCTTCCCGGTTTCCTGGGACCAGTTTCACCGGGATGCGCGCGCGCTTGCGTGGCGGTTGAGCGGGACCGGACAAAGCTGGAACGCCATTGTCTGCATAACCCGGGGCGGCCTCGTCCCCGCGGCCATCATTTCGCGCGAGCTCGACATCCGACGCATCGATACCGTTTCGGTCGCCTCCTATCACGACTACCTCAATCAGGGTGACATGAAGGTGCTCAAGGAAATCCACTCGGACATCCTCGAGAGCGAAGGCGACGGCGTCCTGATCGTTGACGACCTCACCGACACGGGCAAAACCGCCGCGATCGTGCGGGCCATGTTGCCCAAGGCCCATTTTGCAACGGTCTATGCCAAACCCAAGGGCCGGCCGCTCGTTGACACCTTTGTCACCGAAGTCAGCCAGGACACGTGGATCTACTTTCCCTGGGACATGGGCTTTGCCTATGTCGAGCCCATCGCCAAGGATCCGCGCGGCTGACCTCTTCCGGCGACGAGTTTCCGCCCTCCCCACCCGGCTCCGCGTCCGAGACGCCGGACACGCCCCGGTCGCCCGGCGGCAGGCCGCTCGTCTTCATCTTTCTCGTCGTGACAATCGACATGATGGGGGTTGGCCTCGCCTATCCATTGCTCCCCAAGCTGATCCAGGGCGTGGGTGACCACACGCTTTCACAGGCGGCCTTCTACAACGGCCTGATTGCGGTCCTGTATGCGCTGGCGCAGTTCGCTTTCTCGCCCCTGCTCGGAAACCTGTCCGACGCCTACGGTCGCCGCCCGGTGCTCCTGACGGCACAGACGGGGTTGGCGCTCGATTACTTCCTGATGGCGCTGGCGCCCTCATTGTGGTGGATTGCAGTGGCGCGGTTCGTCTCCGGGGTTTTCGGTGCGACCGTGTCGACGGCCACCGCCTATGTTGCCGACATTTCGACTCCGGAGAACCGCGCCAGAAACTTCGGGCTCATCGGCATGGCTTTCGGTATTGGATTTGTCATCGGGCCTTTCCTCGGCGGGCTCCTGGGCGAGATCGATATTCAACTGCCGTTCCTGATCTCCGGACTGCCGGTGACCGCCAACGTGATTTTCGGCCTCTTCGTGCTTCCGGAATCGCTTCCCGCGCACAGTCGCCGGGCCTTTGTCGGCTTTCGCGCCAGCAACCCGTTCACGGCACTGCGGATGCTTGTCCGACTGCCGCAACTCACGCCCTATCTGGTGTGCTTCTTTCTCGTGTTCATGGCCCAGCGCGGCCTCGAAAGCATCTGGGTTCTCTACACCGATTTCCGCTTCGGCTGGGGCGTGCGCGAAGCAGCCTTCTCGCTTGCCTTCGTCGGATTGATGTACATCATCGTCCAGGGATTCCTGGTCGGTCGTCTCGTCAGCAGGTTCGGTGAACCTGCGGTGATCGGAGCCGGTTACCTGCTTGCCTCGGCGAGCCTGCTGCTTTTTGCCGTGACCGAGCAGGCGCCGATTGCCGTCCTGCTGGTCGGCCTCTTCATCCTCGGCGCGGCCTCCGCCGAACCGGCGCTGAAATCCCTATCCTCCAGCATGGTGGGAAGGGACCGGCAGGGACTGCTGCAAGGCGCCATTGGCTCGGTCAACAGCCTCGTCATCATCCTCGCGCCGCTGAGCGCAAATCTCGTTCTCGCCAACGTCTCCGGCCCTGCCCCGCTGGCCCCGCTGCCGGGCGCCTGGTTCTATCTCGGCTCCGTCTTCTTTCTAGTGGCGTGGGTCGTCTTCCGGCGATCGCTTCCGGCGGGCCGCAATACAAGCATCAAATATTAGAACTTAACCATACATTATCGAAAAGCCTGTATCGATCGAGGGGAAACCGATAACGGCAAACGGGATGAGCCCGGTCTTGCATACGGTCTGGACACCGCATGAGGCGGGGTTGCCGGCCATCAAGTATGACTAACATGCGGCACGACGCCCCAAACACGATTTCAGGCAGACGGTCCTTCGGCGTCATCATGGCCAATCTTGCCGTCATCATGGTTGTGCTGACCGCAGCTGCCGTAATCCCGAGAGGCGACCGAGCCCTTGTGTTCGTCCCGCCCTGGAGCCCCGACAACCGGATCGCTGATGTCATCGGCGCAGCCGGTGGGTCTGTCATCAACGGAACCGGCATGCCCTATGCCGCCATCGCCCAATCCGACAATCCGGATTTCGTTGTCCGCCTGTTTAGCTCGGGTGCCTTGTTGGTGCTCGACGGAAGCCTCGCCTATTTCTGCAGGAGTACTCCCACTCAATGAACTACATGATTCAGCTTCAAACCCGAGCAGCAGTGGCTATCGTCGCCCTCCTCTGGCTCAATGTCGGCCTTCTGGTCGCCCGTACGCTAGGGGGTATGGACGCCAACCCCTTGATCGTGGTCGGCGGGGGTATCGCAATCGCGGCCGCTTCCACATTCACGTGGTGGCGCGATCCTATCGGCCTTTCGACCCAGGTCTCGACAGCTCTCGCGCATGCCGCAAGCGTTGCCCTTCTGGTCTACGCGTTCTCCGGCTCGCCGCTGCAGATCGACATCCACATGTATTTCTTCGCCAGCCTGGCGATCTGCGCGGCCTGGGTGAACTGGCGCCCGATCGTTGCCTTCTCGGGATTGACAGCCGTCCATCACCTGGTGCTGTTCTTCCTCATCCCGGCAGCGGTTTTCCCCGGCACAGCAGATCTTGCCAGGGTCGCCATGCATGCGGCAATCCTGATCCTAGAGGCGGGTGCGCTGATCGCACTTGGCCATTCGCTCGCCACTGCCTTCGCCCAGAACGACGAGGTCATGACCGAAACCCGGGCGGCGACGGAGCACGCCACGGAAATGTCGGAACAGGCCAAGGCAGCCCAGCAACAGAACATGCTCGACGCCCAGACCCGGGATGCCGAGCGCGCCAAGGACAATGAGCGGCTGAAATTCGCCATCGACTCTCTCGGTCGCGGCCTTGACCAACTGGCAAAGGGTGACCTTTGCTTCCGTCTCAATGACGCCTTCGACGGCTCGCTGGAAAAACTGAGGGTCGACTTCAACTCCTCCATGGAAACCCTGGAGCAGGTCATTGGCGAACTTGGAAGATCCGCCATTGCCATGCGTGAGGGTTCGAACGGCGTCAGCAACGATGCCGAGGACATTGCAAGACGGACCGAGCAACAGGCAGCCACGCTCGAAGAAACTGCGGCTGCGATCGGGCGCATTGCGGACACGGTGCGTTCCGCTTCGGAGCGTGCCGGAGAAGCCGGTCGCGTGGTCGATGAAACCAGCAAGAACGCCACCCGGTCGGAGTCCATTGTTTCCGATGCCGTCGGCGCGATGACCGAAATCGAAAGCTCCTCGCGTCAGATCGGCCAGATCATCTCGATCATTGATGACATTGCCTTCCAGACCAACCTGCTGGCACTCAATGCCGGCGTCGAGGCCGCCCGGGCCGGCGAGGCCGGAAAGGGTTTTGCCGTGGTCGCCCAGGAGGTCCGGGAGCTCGCGCAGCGTTCGGCAAGCGCAGCCAAGGACATCAACGCACTGATCGAAAAGTCGTCTTCGCAGGTTGGAGCCGGCGTCACCCTCGTCAACAAGACCGGTGAGGCGCTCAAATCCATTGGCGAACAGGTGACGGCCATCAACAGCTACATCGCGGCAATCGTTGAATCTGCCCGGGAGCAGGCCGCCGACATTTCCGAGATCAACAGTGCCGTTGCGCAAATGGACCAGACGACGCAGCAGAACGCCGGACGTGTTTCCGACGCCACTAGGTCGATCCGGCAGCTCGCGGTCGACGCGGACGGCCTTGCAGCCAGGCTCGCGGTCTTCAACGTCACGGGCGTCCCGACCGAGCAGGCGAGCAGCGCATCACGCTCGGTTCCCGGCGAACAAGGCCACGCCAGACCGGCCGCAAGGACGCCGGCGGCTGCACCACGCGCCGCGCCCCTGCGCGTGGCGGCATCCGGTGGAGCAGTCGCCGCTGCCGCCGGGGAATGGGACGAGTTCTGACACCAGCACGCCGAGAACATCCCTGGACATTGATGAACGCGGCTTCGGCCGCGTTCTTTCGTTTCAAGCTGTCTTCACCCACGGGCGCCACCGATTCCCGGTAATTCTCCGGAACAACTTCGCATTCGACAGGACCGCATGCAGACACCCGCAGCCCGAACCTGAAAGACGACAGGCAAATGCCGTCCTTTCCGGCGAAGAACTTAGCCGACTTGTTTTTACTGTAGCAAAACCGACATATTTGGATGCAACTCTTTTGAGAGGAGATGATTCGCACCAAATGACCGCTTTTGATCGACTGCGCCAACTGCTCGACCTGTTCCGCACACCTGACGGAGGCAAGGGATCGCGCCGCGCCAAGCCGTTCCGGCAGGCTGCGGCTGCGGTCTTTCGCGATATTGGCGAAGAGCGGGAGTTGCTGCTGATCACCAGCCGGGACACCGGTCGCTGGATCGTCCCGAAGGGCTGGATCGAAGGCGGCGAAAACGGTGCGGAAGCTGCCTTGCGCGAGGCATGGGAAGAAGCAGGCGTTCGCGGGGAACTGGCCTCGGCCGCGGTCGCCGGCGAGTACCGCTACATCAAGCAGCGGTCGCGGCGCGGCAATGTCCTGTGCACGGTCGAGGTGTATTCGATCAACCTGACGGACGAGGAAGAGCGCTGGCCGGAACAGGATGAGCGGACCCGCAAATGGTTCACGATTCCCGAAGCAATCGGTCTCGTCGAAGAACCCGGCCTTCGGGAAGTGATTCGCGATGCGATGCAACTGAGTGCCGCCGCCTGATTTCGCTTGTCCGGCACTGCCCCTCCGTTTCCGCACCCCAACATTTACCGGTGTGAATTGACTGCCTGATCCACGGACTTGGCGGCTCGGAGCGGATTCCCACGCGCCCCTGCTCCGGTCGCGTGTTTCGTATTGGCGGGACCGCTGACGGCAACAGAAGCCATCGGGCGGCTTCATTCCCACTATTCCGGTCCATCTTTCGGCGCTCCCCGTGCCCCCGGAAAGCCCGCTTCAGTTTGAAGCGCCCCAGGCCAGTCCTTTGTGATCACCGGTGCAAACTGTCCTCGTTTTCCACAATGCCGTTTCACAAGATCTGGTGTTCATCTAACAGTCACAATCTACCCCTTGACGCAATCATCCGAGTCGCTGCTTATAGGAGCAACGTTGCGGCGGCGGCGCGGCTGGAGAGTTTCGAGGCCAGTCAAATCCAACCATGATCGGTTCATGTTTCTGTCTCTGTGCGGTTTCGCACGGTTGCCGGAGGGGTGTGTTCTGTTCCTGAAAATGGTGCCGCAACTGGCGAAATGGGGCTGGCATAAATCAGTTGTTAACACTATATTTAGTGTTTGCAGCCAATCCTGACACAAGATACAGGGTTCTTTCGCGGGACCACACCGAGTGACCGAGTCGAGAAACTGGCTGCCAATGACTGCGCAGCTTGCGGGGAAGATATTGCCGTAACGCAAGGATGCGTCCGGCTGCAAATTCAAAAAGAGGACGACAATGCGCATTGAACGCCGGTTCACAAAAGAGGGCCAATCCGCCTACGCCGAGATCAAGTTCCGCAAGGCAACCAGCGAAATCCGTCAGCCCGACGGGTCGATCGTTTTCCGTCTTGCCGACATTGACGTTCCGGCCCAGTTCAGCCAGGTCGCGGCCGATATTCTGGCGCAGAAATACTTCCGCAAGGCCGGTGTTCCCGCACGCCTGAAGAAGGTCGAGGAAAACTCGGTTCCCTCATGGCTGTGGCGCTCGGTCGCCGACGAGGATGCGCTTGCCGAACTCCCCGAAGACGAACGCTACGGCTCGGAAACCGACGCACGCCAGGTCTTTGACCGGCTTGCCGGCACCTGGACCTACTGGGGCTGGAAGGGCGGTTACTTCACCTCGGAAGACGACGCCCGCGCCTTCATGGACGAACTCGCCTACATGCTCGCCACCCAGCGTGACGCGCCGAAATCTCCGCAATGGTTCAACACCGGCCTGCACTGGGCCTACGGCATCGACGGACCCGGCCAGGGCCACTTCTATGTCGACCCGTTCACCGGCAAGCTCGTCAAGTCGAAATCCTCCTACGAGCACCCGCAGCCGCACGCCTGCTTCATCCAGTCGGTCGAGGACGATCTCGTCAACGACAACGGCATCATGGATCTGTGGGTGCGTGAGGCGCGCCTGTTCAAATACGGCTCGGGCACCGGCTCCAACTTCTCGCATCTGCGCGGCGAAGGCGAGAAGCTCTCGGGCGGCGGCAAGTCGTCGGGCCTGATGAGCTTCCTCAAGATCGGCGACCGCGCCGCCGGCGCCATAAAGTCGGGCGGCACCACCCGGCGCGCCGCCAAGATGGTTGTGGTCGACATCGATCACCCCGATATCGAGGACTACATCAACTGGAAGGTCAAGGAAGAGCAGAAGGTGGCGGCCCTCGTCACCGGCTCGAAGATCGTCTCCGGCCACCTGAAGGCCATCATGAAGGCCTGCCTCAACTGCGAGGCCGACAACGACGCCTGCTTCGACCCGAACCAGAACCCCGCACTCAAGCGCGAGATCAAGGCCGCCAAGAAGAGCCAGGTTCCGGAAAACTACGTCAAGCGCGTCATCCAGTTCGCGCGCCAGGGCTACACCGACCTCGAGTTCAAGACCTACGACACCGACTGGGATTCGGAAGCCTATCTGACCGTTTCGGGCCAGAATTCCAACAATTCGGTCTCCATCAAGGACGACTTCCTGCGCGCGGTCGAGAAAGACGGCGACTGGAACCTGACCGCCCGCAAGGACGGCAAGGTGATGAAGACGCTGAAAGCCCGCGACCTGTGGGAACAGATCGGCCATGCCGCCTGGGCTTCGGCCGATCCGGGCCTGCACTTCAACACCACGATGAACGACTGGCACACCTGCCCGGCGGCCGGTCCGATCCGCGCCTCCAACCCGTGCTCGGAATACATGTTCCTCGACGACACGGCCTGCAACCTGGCCTCGCTCAACCTGCTGCGCTTCAAGGACCAGGACACCAAGCGCATCGACATCGCCGATTACGAGCACGCCGTCCGGCTCTGGACCGTCGTTCTGGAAATCTCGGTGATGATGGCGCAGTTCCCATCGCGCCAGATTGCCGAACTCTCCTACAAGTACCGCACCCTCGGCCTCGGCTACGCCAATATCGGCGGCCTGCTGATGACCTCGGGCATTCCCTACGACTCCAAGGAAGGCCGCGCCATCTGCGGTGCGCTGACCGCGATCATGACCGGCGTGTCCTACGCCACCTCGGCCGAAATCGCCGGAGAGCTCGGGCCCTTCCCGGGTTACAAGGACAACAAGGCCAACATGCTCCGCGTGATCCGCAACCATCGCCGTGCGGCCCACGGCGAGGCCGGCGGCTACGAGGACCTTTCGGTCAATCCGGTGCCGCTCGTCCATGGCGAATGCCCCGATCAGGACCTGATCGCCCACGCAACCGCCGCCTGGGACAAGGCGCTCGAACTGGGTGAGAAGAACGGCTACCGCAATGCCCAGGTCTCGGTGATCGCGCCGACCGGCACCATCGGTCTGGTGATGGACTGCGACACCACCGGCATCGAGCCCGATTTCGCGCTTGTGAAGTTCAAGAAGCTGGCCGGCGGCGGCTACTTCAAGATCATCAACAACGCCGTTCCCGAGGCGCTGAGAACGCTCGGCTACTCCGAGGCCCAGCTTGCCGAGATCGAGGCCTATGCGGTCGGTCACGGCAACATCAACCAGGCGCCGGGCGTCAACCCCGGCTCGCTCAAGGCCAAGGGCTTCACCGACGACAAGATCGAGGCGATCAACGCCGCCACCAAGGCCGCCTTCGACATCAAGTTCGTCTTCAACAAGTGGACGCTGGGCAAGGATTTCTGCAAGGAAACGCTCGGCCTGACCGACGAGCAGATGGACGACTTCGCCTTCGATCTTCTGGCAGCCATCGGCTTTTCGAAAAAGGACATCGAGGCCGCCAACATCCATGTCTGCGGCGCCATGACGCTCGAGGGCGCGCCGCACCTGAAGACCGAGCACTATCCGGTGTTCGATTGCGCCAACCCCTGCGGCAAGATCGGCAAGCGCTACCTGTCGGTGGAAAGCCACATCCGCATGATGGCGGCTGCCCAGCCGTTCATCTCCGGCGCGATCTCCAAGACCATCAACATGGCCAACGAGGCCACCGTCGATGACTGCAAGAACGCCTACATGCTCTCCTGGAAGCTGGCGCTGAAGGCCAACGCGCTCTACCGCGACGGCTCCAAGCTCAGCCAGCCGCTCAACGCCTCGCTGATCGAGGACGAGGAGGACGAGGACGACGCCGTCGAGGCGCTGGCGGCCATGCCCGCCGCCGCCCAGGCCGTTCAGGTGACCGAGAAGATCGTCGAGCGCGTGGTCGAGCGGCTTTATCGCGACCGCGAGAAGCTGCCGAACCGCCGCAAGGGCTACACCCAGAAGGCCGTGATCGGCGGCCACAAGGTCTACCTGCGCACCGGCGAATTCGACGACGGGCGTCTGGGCGAGATCTTCATCGACATGCACAAGGAAGGCGCCGCCTTCCGTGCGATGATGAACAACTTCGCCATCGCCATCTCGCTCGGCCTGCAATACGGCGTGCCGCTCGAGGAATATGTCGAGGCCTTCACCTTCACCAAGTTCGAACCGGCCGGCATGGTCCAGGGCAATGACGCGATCAAGAACGCGACATCGATCCTCGACTACATCTTCCGCGAACTGGCCGTGTCCTACCTCGCCCGCCACGATCTGGCCCATGTCGACACGTCCGACTTCACCAACACCGCGCTCGGCAAGGGGATTTCGGAAGGCAAGGCCCAGCCCTTCTCCAAGGGTCTGACCCGCGGCGCCTCGCTCAAGGTCGTCACCGGCGCCGGATCGGCGGCCAATGCCGGCGGCACCGCCGAACCCAAGGGCCAGGCGGCTCCCGCCAAGCCGGGATCCGGCGCCTCGGTGATCACCGCCTCCTTCTCCGCCAAGGGCTCGGGCAATCTCGCGCTCAAGTCCGCGCCGGAAGCAATCGCGACCGATGGCGCCACCGCGTTCAAGCGCGACTACGAGGAACGGGCCGAAGAACTGGCGGCGGAAATCGAGATGGAGGAAACCCTGTTCTCCGACGATGCCGCCGACGAGGCCCAGGCCGCCAAGGCCGACGCCGCCGAAGCCAAGAAACTCGAGGCCGACCGCCGCGCCAAGTCGATCATGCAGGGCTACACCGGCAACATGTGCTCCGAATGCCAGAACTTCACCATGGTGAGGAACGGCACCTGCGAGAAGTGCGACACGTGTGGATCGACGAGCGGGTGTTCGTAGGCGCCCATTGAATTGAAGCGATCAGCCCGGGGCGAAAGCTCCGGGCTTTTTTGTCCATATCTCTTCTGGTTTGGTATTTTTGGGGCAGTATAGCAGAGGCCAGATAAGGAGTCAGAAGACACGGAATGGATCCTCGGGTCAGGCCCGAGGATGACGAAGAGAGCGTGAGGCGGCGCGATGCAGCCCGTCACCCCGGACTTGATCCGGGGTCCAGCCACCGCGTGTCCACGCGGTGAGAGACTCTTCTCCACAATGACAGAAGTCCCCCAGCTCGCGGAAGAGTCTCTCGGCTCGGAACCGTAACCGCATCGGAAGGTCAGATGTTTTACGACGGACTTTCAGGGGGGCGCGATCAGCGAAACGCGCCGCCCTCGCCCGTCGACCTACTTGCGCGCCTTGCGGGCCGCGTAGCGCTTGTCGCGCTTTTCCTTCATGGCCGCCATGTCGGCGACGGCGCGTTCGGCGCGGGCCTTGTCCTCTTCCTCGCGGGCAAGTCTTTCGGCATGTTCGGCGGCATAGGCGGCTTCGGCTTCGGCGGCCTCCTGGGCGACCTTCAGCCGCTGTTCCTCGAGCTTGACGCGCTCGCGCTCGGCGCGGCGTTCTTCGCGCGCCTTTGCCACGGCTTCGCGTTCGGCGCGCTTTGCCACCATTTCAGGATCGTCGGGTTTTGGCGCGGCCTTCATCTTTTCAAGAAGCTTTTTCTTCGCCTCCATCGCATCCTGACGACGGTCGGTGAAGGACGTACGGACTTGCTTTTTCAAACGGGAGTTTCTCCGGGTTGGGATCGATGCCAGAACGGCAGGCCGCCAGATGCGGCGATCCATCCTGTGTTTGACTGCTGCGGAAGCTTTGCACAACCCCAGCACCCGCGATTGGTCCGGACTATTTGCCACAACGGGGCATCCCGAGGCTCGAAACGCAGCGGCACACCTGGCTCCGGCCATCGGCCGCATCTCGTGAAAGAGGGCCAAACGCGCCGCCGAAGCGCGAACTTGACTGGATCTTCTCAGAGGGCCAGACAATCGGCTTCGCACTATAGCCAAAGCCGGGCACGCGCCAGTGCCACGGAAACCGGCAAGGATTGCCCAATGTCCCTCACCTACGCCATCGGCGACGTCCATGGCCGGCATGATCTTCTGAACGCGCTTCTGGCCGAGATCCGCGGCGATGCCGGAACGCGGGACTTCCGCGTCGTCTTTCTGGGCGACCTGATCGACCGCGGGCCCGAAAGCGCGGCTTGCGTCGATCTCGCCATCGCAACGCTCGGCGCCCATCCCGGTTCGAAGCTTGTTCTCGGCAACCACGAGGAGTTCCTGCTCACGTTCCTCGACGCCGGAAACCGGACAGACCGTGAAGCCGCCATGGGCCGCTGGCTGCCCAATGGCGGAGCGGAGACGCTGCGCTCCTGTGGTTTCTCCGACATCTGCGACGCCGACGAAGTTGCCCGGCAACTGGCCCGGACCCATGCCGGACAGATCGCTGCCCTGCGCAGCTCAAGCTGGATGGTGGAAACCGAAAGCCATGTCTTCGTCCATGGCGGAATCGACCCCGATCTTCCCCTTGCCGATCAGGATCCGGTCACCACCCGCTGGATTCGCGACAAATTCCTGCACCATGGCGGTCCGCTTCCGAAGACCGTCGTCCACGGTCACACCATCACCCGATCCGCGCTTCCCGAAATCCATTCAAACCGCATCGCCCTCGACACGGGTGCGGTCATGACCGGCCACCTGACCTGCGGCGTCTTCGACGGCAATGCTCCGCCACGTTTTCTTGCGACCGACGATCACGGTCGGGAAATCGCAGTCACCGAAATCCGTCCGCTCGACCTACGCTAGACGGGGGACAATTCATCGCCGTTCGGCTCAGGCAACAACCGGCTTTGACAAAGCGGATATCCGCGCGTCGCCTATTCGAGGCCCATGCAGCTTGCGTAGTAGCTCACCGTCGCCGGCCAGTCGGAGAACATGCCGGAAATGCCGACGTCTTGCGCGAGCATGTCGAGCACCTCGTACATCTGCCCGTCATTGTCGATCACATCGCTGACCGACTGGTAGTACCAGCCGCCGCCAGCGTTGAGCGGTCCGGAGCGCTCGAACGACCAGGCGATAATGTCCAGCCCGGCCTCGCGCGCCGCCCTGGCATAGGCGGACGGCACGATTTCGCCGTCCTCCACCGTCATCAGCATCCACATCGGCGGGGCAATGTAGTTGACGCCAAGCGCCTTCAATTCGGTCATCGAGGGCGAAAAGGTCTCGGGCCGTGCCGGATCGAGCCCGGCCCCGCCAGCGCGGCCATCGAGAAATACTGCCTGCCGGCCGAATTCCGGCTCGTTCTCGATCCAGTAAAGCACATCGTCGAGATTGAAGGATTGCGGCCAGACGTCAGAAGCCGGAATGCCGGCCTCCCTGTACTCGCCGATCAGCTTCTGGGCGTAGTCGGCCTGGGTGAAGCCATCGTACGGCATCTCGACCACCGGCGCTTTCAATTCAGGCGTGAATTTCGCCCCGAGCGCGCGGATGAGCTCGATCGATTGCGTGTGCGTCATCACCGTGCCGCCTGCGGCAGCGTAGAGATCGGTGCGCCATCCGGCGGTGCCCTTCATATAGTCCTCGACCGTTTCGGCCGTGCGGTCGGCGGCATCCATCTTGCCCGTCAGGCTGAGGAATTCGTCGAGAGTGATATCGGAGGCGCGGCATTCGGCCGACGCATCGCCGCC
The DNA here is from genome assembly GCA_040218025.1 of Hoeflea sp. GTDB lineage: Bacteria > Pseudomonadota > Alphaproteobacteria > Rhizobiales > Rhizobiaceae > Hoeflea. Next base: position 103,661 of record JAVJQD010000001.1, read on the forward strand.
CTCAGCCGCGGGCGTGAAGCCGCGCGTGCACTTTTCAGCAAGCGGCGTTGCAAGAATGTTCGTCGTGGTGTGAAGGTCGTCCTGCGCGTGACGGCAAACAAGTTCCCGGTCGCTGGTAAACGTCACATCGCATTCGATGATCCCGGCCCCCATTCGTGCCGCAGCCTCGTAGGATTCGCGCGTATGCTCGGGAAACTGCAAGGGGGCGCCGCGGTGCCCGATGGAAAACTGCGTGCGGGCGACCGGGTCGGACGCACAGGCGGCGAGTTTTTCCCTGAGCGGACCGTCCGCCATCTTGCTGACCAGAAACGCCGGGCGCGGGCCGACTTGCACATCGGACGCCAGCGCCGGGGCCACAAGCGAGATGGGGAAAACGGAAACGGCAAGGACGAGGCGGAACATCGGGGATGGCATGCGGAATTTCTCCTTTTGACTGTCCGTCATGCCTAGCCGTCCGCCGTAACAACGGTGTGTCAAACGTCGCCGCCTCGCCCCGCACGGCCAATTCGCCTGGCGAGCGGTGTGGCGGACAGCCCGTGCGCGACAATCGACAGAGCCACCGTCATGGAAACGCAGGCCAGCAGTTCCGCCTCCCCGGGAATATCGAATTCGTCCATCACAACCAGCGTAAACAGGATGGAGGCCAGGCCGCGCGGCCCGAACCAGCCGAGAAACAGCTTCTCACGGCTGCTGAGCCCGCTGCCCGTCAGCGACAGCCAGATCGCACCCATCCTGACCACGGTGAGAAACAGAACCGCGATCAGAAACGCCTTCGGTGTGACGTGGGCAAGTCCGTCCGGCAGGAGAAGCGCGCCAAAGACCAGGAATGCCGACATGGTGAGAAGCTGCCCCGCACCTTCCATGAATTCATGCACGAACCGGATATCGTGCCGATGGGTGTTGCCGAAGACCATGCCCGCGACAAACGCGGCGATGAAACCGTTTCCGCCGATCACCTGTGCCGCCACATAGGCGGCAAAGGCCGCGGCCAGGAACACAACGCCCTCAGCGGATTCCGCGGTCAGATCGCGCGTCCGGGCAAAATCCATGGCCTTTGCAACAAGCCAGCCCACGCCGATGCCGGCCAGCGGGCCGAGCACGATCTGCGACAGCGCCGAGACCGCCAGCCCATCGGTCCGCGCCAGGCTTGCCTCGGCGGCGGCCAGGGTTGCGCCAAGCACCACGAACGGCAGAACTAGGCCGTCATTCAGGCCGCTTTCGACATTTATGGTCTCCCTCAACGGCTCCGGCACCTCCGGGCTCGCAACGACAGGCAGGCCCAGAGCCGCATCGGTGGGCGAAAGAACCGCGGCAGTCAGCAGCGCCATGGCGAACCCGCCCGCCGGGTTGACCAGCAAGGTGACGATTGTCCCGATCCCGATCGACAGCGGCAGACCGATCAACAGCATGCGGGCCGGCAGAACCCAGGTCTTTTTCAGCTTGGCGAACTGCACCCGGGAAGCATCGGAAAACAGCACGAGCACCAGCGTGATCTCCGCCAGCAACCGCTTGCCTTCGTTCAGAACTTCGGGCGGCGCAGCCGCGTTCAGGGGTTCGGAAACAAGAAACCCAAGACACATGAAGATGATGGGAAGCGTTATCAGCGACCGGTCGATCGCGTTGGTCAGCAAAGAATAGAGGATGAAGGCGGCGAGAATGGCCAGCACCACCCAGTCGAGTTCCATCCCCATGATGCCGCCCCTGTTTCACACCCAATGGAATTCAGTTGCCACAGGGACGGCCATGTCGGCAAGGCCGAGCGAGGATCACCCTGTTTTCAGGTGAGCCCTGAGCGTCAGTTTTGCCGGAAACCGACCTGCCACATGCTCTCAGGCTGCAAGCCCGATCAGGTTCCGCAATAGGTCGTGTAGGGTCCGAAATCGCCGGGCGCGCCGAGTGCATGGATATCGAAACCCGGACGCGGCGTGAACGGATCGGACAGGGCCTGCATCAACCGCTCGAAAGCTGAAAGATCGCCTTGGGTGGCATCCGCAAGCGCCGCCTCGACCAGATGATTGCGCGGAATGTAGACGGGGTTGGTTCCATCCATCGCAGCGCGACGTTCGCTCTCGGGCATCGGGTCGCGCTCCAGGCGCGCACGCCATTGGGCAAGCCAAATGTCGAAGCCGGCGGGATTTGCAAACAATGCGCGAGACCCGGAAGCATCGCCCGCAATCGAGGAGGACAGGCTGCGGAACACCCGGGTGAAATCCGCCGATTGGGTTTCCATCACCGACAGCAGCCCGGTCGCCAGTTCGATGTCCTGCTCCTCCTGCCCTGAAAGACCGAGCTTGGCCCGCATGCCCGAAATCCATGCCCGCTGATACACTTCTGGAAATCCGTTGATCACCTCGCTCGCCCGGGCGACGGCATCGTCGCCGTTGTCGGGATTGATCAGGTCCAGCAACGTCTCCGCGAGTCGCGCCAGGTTCCACTGCGCGATCTTAGGCTGGTTGCCGTAGGCATAACGCCCGTGGCTGTCGATCGAGCTGAACACGGCCGCGGGATCGTAGCCGTCGATGAAGGCGCACGGGCCGTAGTCGATGGTTTCGCCCGAAATCGTCATGTTGTCGGTGTTCATCACGCCGTGCACGAAACCAAGATGCATCCATTTCGCAATCAGCCCGGCCTGGCGGTCGCGCACGGCCGTCAGAAAACCCAAGTACCGGTCTTCACGCTCGGCAAGCTCCGGGTAGTGCCGCGCGATTGCATAATCGGCCAATTGCCGCAAGCGGCCGGTCTCCCGCCGGGCGGCAAAAAACTGAAACGTTCCCACCCGCAGATGGCTCGACGCCACCCGCGCCAGCACGGCGCCCGGCTCCATTCCGTTCTGGCGCATGATCTTTTCGCCGGTCGCGACGGCTGCAAGCGCCCTCGTGGACGGCACGCCGAGCGCATGCATCGCCTCGCCGATAATGTACTCGCGCAGCACAGGCCCCAGCACGGCCTTGCCATCGCCACCGCGCGAAAACGGTGTGCGTCCCGAACCCTTCAGGTGAATGTCACGGCGTGTCCCGTTGCTGTCGATCACCTCGCCCAGCAGCAGCGCCCTGCCATCGCCCAACTGCGGCGAGAAGCCGCCGAACTGATGCCCGGCATAGGCCATGGCCAGCGGCGAAGCGCCTTCGGGCGACGCGTGCCCGGCGAAGATCGCGGCGCCCGCATCCGTGTCGAGTGCATCCGCATCAAGCCCGAGTTGGCCGGCAAGCTCCCTGTTGAAACGCACCATTCTCGGAGCCGGCACTTCGGCTCCCTTCCATGGCACGTAAAACCCTTCGAGATCGCGTGCGTAGCTGTTGTCGAAATTGAACGCTGCAGATCCCATGATGCTCATTCCTGATTTCCGCGCCGGCTGAAACCGGCTTTTCAAACGCGAGCGACCGGCTTTCGCCGGCCCCTCGATTTGTCGAACACCGTAGACCGCAATTCGGTCTATTCCGCGGCATCCCGCTTTGGGAGCACCCAGCCGGGCCTCGGGAAATGGCAGGTATAGCCGTTGGGAATCCGTTCCAGATAATCCTGGTGCTCGGGCTCGGCCTCCCAGAAATCGCCCACCGGCTCTACCTCCGTGACCACCTTTCCGGGCCAGAGGCCCGAGGCATTCACATCGGCAATTGTGTCGAGCGCGGTTGCGCGCTGCTGCTCGTTGCAGAAATAGATCGCCGAACGGTAGGACATGCCCACATCGTTGCCCTGCCGGTTTCGCGTGGTCGGGTCGTGGATCTGGAAGAAGAACTCGAGCAGCTCGCGATAGCTGATCCTCGCGGGATCAAAGACGATCTCGATGCCTTCCGCATGGGTTCCATGGTTGCGGTAGGTGGCGTTCTTCACGTCGCCACCGGTGTAGCCGACACGGGTGTTTTCAACGCCCGGGAGCTTTCGGATCAGATCCTGCATGCCCCAGAAGCACCCGCCGGCCAAGACTGCGCGTTCGCTCATCTAGATATCCTCCACCTGGTCAACATAGTCGCCATAGCCTTCCGCGGCCATCTCGGCCTTCGGAATAAACCGCAGCGACGCGGAATTGATGCAATAGCGAAGCCCGCCGCGATCCTTCGGACCGTCCGGGAACACGTGCCCGAGATGGCTGTCGCCATGTTTCGAGCGAACCTCGACACGAACCATGCCGTGACTGGTATCGCGCAGTTCGGTTACATGCGCGGGTTCAATCGGCTTTGTGAAACTGGGCCAGCCGCAGCCACTCTCGAACTTGTCCGATGAAGCAAACAGCGGTTCGCCAGAGACGATATCGACATAGATGCCGGCGGCCTTGTTGTCGTTGTACTCTCCGGTGAACGGGCGCTCGGTGCCATTCTGCTGGGTGACCCGGAACTGTTCCGGCGTCAGCCTCGCGATTGCATCATCGGATTTGTTGAATGTCCTGGTCATGGAAGCTCCTTGCTGGAAGCAGACTGTATGGCACAGAAATGGGGCGCTGGAGGTCCATTTTCAATCGCCCGCCGGTCGCATTGGCCCGGAACTGCCGGCACCTGCGGTCAATTTGCGGTGAACGACCCGATCATCCGGCGGCGACCCGATACTATCGGGCCGCTTGCGCAATCGCGGCTTGTCAGTATTCCCGTTCGAAGAAGATGCCGCCCTTGGTCTCGCCGCTTGAATCGGCCTCGCCGCGCAGCTTTATCCCGCGACCGATATCCAGATCGATCCGCGCCTTGCCCGAACCGGCGGATGCCCCGCTTTCGAGACCCAGATAGGTGTTGTCGTTGAGATACTTGCCCACCCCGATCGAGGTTTCGCCGGTCTCGTCATCGGTGCGCACGTCGATGTCGTCGACACCGGTGGCGCGGCGCAGGCGCTCGACAACGCCGCCGCCGCTGACGACGCCGGTCAGTTGCCCGGCGGCCTCGGCCAATTGAGCGATCTGCAGGGGCGAAAGATCATTCAGCGAGCGGCCGAAGATCAACTGCGCCAGCACCTCGTCTTCCGGCAGTTGCGGGCTCGAGGTGAAATTGAAGCGTGGCTGATTGGCAGGTCCCGTGACCAGCACGGTGACCGTGGTGCCGCCCGAGCGTGTCGAAGCCGCAAAATCGAGAATTGGCACCACCGAACCGGCGAAGCCAAGCCTGCCACGGTCGAAATCAAGCCGCTTGCCCAGAACGGTGAGCCGTCCGCGCAACAGATCGAAACCGCCTGATGCGACCGGAGCGCCGGTGCTGCCGCTCAACCGCACCGATCCCCCAAGTTCGGCATCGAGCCCCCGTCCACGCACGAAGATCCGGTTTGCCTGCACGGTGAGATCAAGCCCGAGGCCGCCGGAGGAACTGCTGCCTTCCTTCGGAGCCAGCCGCTCGGACTGCGCCGTGACAGTCGCGGGTGCGTTTCTGTGTGTCACATCGAGTTGCGCAATCGACGCAGGCAGCGTGTCAGGAACGGAGATCGTGGTTTCGTCCAGCCGCACCAGCCCACCCAGTGCCGGACGGTCAACCAACGCTCCGGTCAGTGAAAGCTCCGCATCGAAACGGGTCGCCACCAATTGGCCATCGGCATAACGGCCCCGCTCGACCCGGAGATCGAGATCTGCCGGATAACCGGATCCCGGAGCAATACCGATTGTTCCCGATCCGCTGATACGCCCGCCGGAGGACAACTCCCCGGACAGCGAGCGGATTGTCACCCGCTCGGATGCGACACCGATATCGGCGGAGAGATTTTCAAGCGCGATCCCGCTTCGCGAGTCAACAATTCGCGCATTGGAAGTCGTGATCGATCCCGAAACCGCAGGCGAAGCCGGCGTTCCGGAGACTGTCAGGTCAACATTCGCCGCACCGCTCAGGGCGATTCCCTGTCGCGCCAGTTGCGCCGACAAGAGCCCGAACGGAGCAGTGCCGTTAATCCGCACGGACAGCTGCCGTGACCCGCCAGTATCGAGCCCTCCGCCGACGGCAAACGACAACCCGCCGCCATTCGCCCTGGCGTCGAAATCGAGCCGGCCATCGCCGAACCCGCCTGACGCATCCACCGACAAGGTCACATCGGCGATCGACGAGGCCGCAACCGCCCCCACGCCGACGCCTCTGAGGTCGTAGCGGATCCGGGGAGATGAAGGAGATCCGGTTACATTGACGCGTCCCGAAACCGTTCCCGACAGACCGGTCCCCGGCGCCAGCGCATTCACCAGGCTGAGAGGCAGGGACGAAACATCCGCATTGATGTCCAGATTTTCGCCTCCGGCGGCGCCTTTGACGGAGACTTCGCCTCCGCCGGGCGAAATCACCAGCCGTTCGATCTGCGCCACGCCATCCCGCACCACCGCCCGGGCCGGTCCGCTGAGCGCAATCGTCAACCCCTTGTAACTTGTCCGTCCGGCAGCGAGCTCGATTTCTGTCCCCGCATCACCGGGCTTTACACGGCCGTCCAGAGTTACCGGAAAGCCCGCCGCCTGCGCCTCGGCGTCAAACTCGGTCCAGCCTCCGCTTTGCGTGAACTCCACATTGAGCCCGGACACAGCGTTGGATCCAGCGTCGACCGAAGCGACGCTCAGGCTGCCGGTTGGTCGCGGCACGCCGAGATAGTCATAGATCACCAAATCGAGGCGCGCATCGCGGATGTTTGCGCTTGGATGCGTGATTTCCGGAAACTGCAACGCGACTTCGGCCACCGCCTGACCATCGCGGATGTCGAATTCGAGGGTTCCGCCGCCGTTTCCGTCAATCTGCTGCAAGGCCAGCGTCGACAGCGAAGCGATGTCACTGAGTTCAACCTCGACCGTTCCCGTCGGACGAAAGGCATCGTCAAGCACAAGGGAACCGGATATCAGGTTCTCGGCCACCTGAAGCCGCAACGGATCAACCCGGATCACGCCGTCGACCCGTCCGAGCTTTGCCGAACCGTCGATCGCCTGTCCGTCAAGCATCCCGCTCAGCGACACCGTGGCGCTGGGCGACGCAGGATCGGCCACGCCTTCGGCCTCGAGCCTGAGGTCGGAGAGGTCCCGGCCCTGGAATTTGAGATCAGAGCCGGTCAGCTTGGCGTCAAATGCCGGGGCCTGCGGCGTTCCATTGACGACCGCCTGAAGCTGCAATCCTCCCGAAATCCCCTCTCCAAGTCCTGAAAGGTCAGCGAGTGCGGCAGAAATCTCGGCTGCGATTTCACCCTCGGCGTCAAGCTCCGCACGACCAGTGACTTCCACCCGGGGCGAAGTCATCACGAGATCGCGCACGGCGGATGCTCCGGCGGCGCTCCGCGACAGGTCAGCGGAAAAATCGACCGACTCGCCGAGAATCGATTCCGCCTGCTCTGACACGATAGCACTGCGCATGTTGCCCCACAGCCGGACGCTCAGATCGCCCGAGGGCGACAGTGTGAGCGAGGCCAGGCCAAGATCCGCAACCCCGGAGCGAATGGCAAGGTCTTCGCTGGTGATGGCGCCATCCTCTGCCAGCGCGATATCGCCGCTGACATCGACACCCCCGGCAACGGCGCGCGCCAGAATGTCGTTGGCCGACCCGACCGCTCCGATCCGGATCTCGACGTCGCCTTCCCCGCTTTGGGTTGCCACCGAGAAACGGTCGAAATCAATGACCGCCGCGACATCGTCGGCGCTGAAATCCGCGCCGCTGATGTTGGCGAGCGATGTCACCAACCGCACCGAGGCCTCCTGGGCGCTGCCGGACACCCGGACCTCGGTCTCGGGCACCGAAAGACGCAGCGCGGATGCGCCTTCGCCGAACTCCAGCATCGCCGAGCTGGTTCGCGGAGACATCGAGGCGGAAAGGTTCACTTCGCCTTCGCGCGCGACCCGCCCCCTGCCCTGCGCGGTAAGCCGCATGGAGGTATAGGTAAACACATCGATGACCGCGCCGGTTCGATCCGGTTCGATGAGACCTTCGAGAAGCAGGTCCGAGCGCCCCTGGGCAAGTTGGGCGATCGCCGGCGGCAGGAAGCGGTCAAACGAGCCTTCAGCCTCCAGCGAGACCGCGTCACCCGCCTCCCCGGCGACAACCTTCAAATGCGCCGAAGCCACAGGTTTGCTGTTTATCGAGCCATCGAGCGACAGGCGCCAGTCGGCAAGCGATCCTTGCGAGGTCGCCGACAGGCTTATGGCATCCTCCGGCGAAAGGTTGAGAAGATGCGCCATCACACCGCCGGCCGGTTCGCTCAGGTTGGCGGAAATGTTGAAGCGCTCTTCGCTTTCGAGATAATCCGCATCGACCGTGAATTGACCGCCAACACCATCGATCCTGTTGAGTGTGAGATCGGCCATCGCCGTGGTCAGGGCCGCATCGACAGTCAGGCTACCGCTGGCTTCAAAACGCGCCACCCGGCCCGCCACCTCTTCCCCGAGCAGAATATCGGGCGCGGTGAACCGCTTCACGCTGACCGCGAGCGGCAACTGGAAACCGGAGCCGCTTTCTCCTGCTGCTTCCGGGGCGGCAGGAGGACGGGCAAACTCGATGCGGTCTATTCGCAGATTGTCGATTGCAAGGCCGGACGAGATCAGCGCCAGCGGCGACCAGTCGATATTGATGCCACGAACCAGCAGCCAGGGTTCCCCCGACCCGTCCCTCACCAGCACATGGCCGATGCGCGTTGAGCCGGACAGGAGGCCTTCTATGCGGTCTATCTCGACGCTCCGCTCGGGGCCCGATCCGAGCCGGTTGAGCGTCAGGGCGATCAACCGTCCACCGGGCGCGGTCGCGACCAGAAACAATGCAAGCGCGCTGACGAGCAGACAGAATATGACGAACCATCGCAGCAGGCGCCAGACCCTGCCCGGCCGCCGCCTGGGTTGGACTTTTTCGGACATCCTAGAATGCCTGTCCTATTCCGGCATAAAGACCGTAGTCGGGATCGCCGGCCTCCTTGTTGAGCGGCAGCGCCACATCAACCCGCAACGGCCCGAACGGCGTCAGGTAGCGCAGGCCCAGCCCGGCGCCGGCCTTGAAGCGGGCATTGGAGAAATCGGAACCGGCGCTGACCAGACCGGCATCGATAAACGGCACGAGACCGATGGTATCGGTGATCCGGATCCGCAGTTCCGCCGAGCTTTCGAGCAGGGACAATCCGCCGGTTGGCTTGCCGGCCGCGTCGCGGGGGCCGATGTCCTGGAAACCGTAGCCGCGGACCGAGCCGCCGCCCCCGGCATAAAACCGGCGATTGGCCGGAACGGCCGAGAGGTTCGCGCCATAGATCGCACCGGCGGCAACACGGCCGGCCAAGACGAACCACTTCTCGCCGTCGAGCGCCCGATAAGCAGAGCCTTCGGCTTTGAGTTTGACGAAGGTGGCCCCGCGATTGAATTCGTGCATGGGCTCAACCAGTAGTGACAGCCTGGTCCCGGTGGCCGGGTTGAGCTTGCTGTCGCGGGTGTCGCGAACATATTCGAGCGGGACCGCGAGCGTGAGTGTTTCAAGATCCGCACTGAAACTGTCCGTGGTCTTGGCATACTCCACCTCAAGACCGCCCGATACTGTCTGCTCCGGCGTAAGCTCATAGGTCAGCCCGACCGCGCCAACCACCGAAAACCGCCTGAAAGCATCGGGATTTTCCTGCTCGACTTCGAGCCGCGAGGTGAACTTCGACGCCGGCCCGAGAACGCCCGGCTTTTCGAACAGGGCGGCGCCGCGCCAGGTCATGTCTTCGGCCTCGCTGGTGCTGCCAAGGCCGCTGACCGATCCCTCGATCCTGATTTTCTCGGCGCGCCCGAAGAGGTTTCTGTGACCCCAATAGGCTTCCAGACCGCCACCATCGGTCGAGGAGTAGGTTGCGCCAAGACCAAGGTAGCGGTGCTTGCGCTCCGACACGGTCACGTCGACCGGAACCGAGCCATCTGCCGAAAGGTCCTCGCCTTCACGCACCGTCACGCTCGAAAACACCTCGAGCGCGCGCAACCGCCGGGCAGCGGCAGCGAGGGTTTCGGGGTTATAGCGTTCACCCTCGGGAACTCCGGCCATCATTGCGATGAATTCGGAATCCACCGACTCCGCCCCCTCGACATCCGTCTGTCCGAAGGGAGCCACAGGTCCCGCGTCAATCGTCAGCGACACGTCGATCACGCCGTTCGAATGGTCCGCGACGACATTTCGACCCGCAACTTCCGCAAGCGGACGGCCGTTCGCTTTGAGCTCTTTGATCAGGGCGGCCTCTGCGTCGAGAATGGCTGTCGATCGTGCCGTTTCTCCGGTTGAAAATCCCTCGACATCCGGGTCAAGGCTCTGCCCCTCGGCATCCCGCACCTCCAGCTGGCCGAAGCGGAACGGACGCCCGGGTACGATCTCGATACGCACGGGGACCGGGCTCTGGCCACGCAGGTCGGTATCCGGAGGCAGGTCCGCAAGGTCGCGGCCGGCAATCATGATCCGGACTTCTCCGGCATAGCGGGCGTTTTCATACAGCGCTGCGACAAGCTGCTCGAAATCACCATTTGCCCGCTGGATCAGGCCAACCGAACCCGACACCGGCCGGTCTTCGCCCCGAACCAGTTGCGACGCGGCTTCCAGACCGGTTCTCAGACTGCCGTCCGGATCTCCACCGCGCAAATCCAGCGTCACCGAATAGTCCAGCGGATCGGCAATCTCGATCCTGTCGGCCTCCTCGCCTTCAAACAGCCTGAAGCCGAATAGCTCGAAGGCCTGGACTTGTAAGGGCGCAATCGCCAGCACCAGGACGAGTATCCCCGCAGGAAGTTTCCGGACACGCGGAGACACCGGCAGCCAGCTACGGCCGCGCGCTTCACAGTCGATGTCAGGCGCGTGTCTCATCAAATCCAATCTACAAGCCCATCATGAACAGGGCCTGAATCTTCTTAGCCCATAAAGTGGAGTCAAAATAAGGGCCTATCGCCAAAACTATTGCCTTGATTTCATAAGGCAACAGAGCGTCCCAAGGAATCGGTCCCCGTGTCGCATCTGACACTTGTGCACCATCAGCCGATTTCGCAATCTGGCAACCGATTCAAGACTGGGGGTAAAACCATGAAATCGCATGTCAGGGCCGTGGTAATCGGCGGTGGAGTCGTTGGATGTTCGGTGCTTTACCACCTCGCCAGGGCCGGGTGGACCGACGTCATGCTGATTGAACGTTCCGAACTGACGTCCGGTTCCTCCTGGCATGCGGCGGGCGGTTTTCACACCCTCAACGGCGATCCGAATGTCGCAAAACTTCAAGCCTACACCGTCAGCCTCTACAAGGAACTCGAGGAGCTTTCGGGTCAGTCCTGCGGACTGCACCTTACGGGCGGCGTGATGATGGCCGACACGCCCGAGCGCATGGATTTCCTGCGTCTGGCTCACGCCAAGGGCCGCTACCTCGGCATGGAAACCGAACTCATCACCCCGTCCGAAGCCAAGGCGATGTTTCCGCTGATGGACGAAAGCAATTTCGTTGGCGCGCTTTGGGATCCTGTCGAGGGGCACCTCGATCCCTCCGGCACGACGCACGCCTATGCCCGGGCCGCGCGCAAGCTGGGCGCGGAAATTGTCCTCAGGAACCGCGTGATCGAACTCACCCAGGACGCCGACGGGACCTGGAACGTGATCACCGAACAGGGAACGGTCAAAGCCGATCACGTGGTCAATGCAGGCGGCCTCTGGGCGCGCGAGGTCGGCCGCATGGCGGGCCTGGAACTGCCGGTGCTCGCCATGGAGCACATGTACCTCTTGACCGAGGACATGCCGGAGGTGCTGGATTTCAACGCCAGAACAGGTCGCGAACTGGTGGGCGTCATCGATTTCAAAGGCGAGATCTACACCCGCCAGGAGCGCTCGGGAATCCTGCTTGGAACCTACGAGAAGGCCTGCAAACCATGGTCGCCGGTGGAGACGCCCTGGGACTTCGGCCACGAACTGCTGGCCCCGGATCTCGACCGTATTGCGCCCTCTCTCGAGGTCGGTTTCAGGCACTTCCCCGCTCTGGAAAACGCCGGGATCAAGCAGATCATCAACGGCCCCTTCACGTTTGCGCCCGACGGGAATCCCCTGGTTGGTCCGGTTCCGGGGCTGACCAACTACTGGACCGCCTGCGGCGTGATGGCGGGCTTCAGCCAGGGCGGCGGCGTCGGCCTCGCGCTGTCGCAATGGATGGTCGATGGCGACCCCGGCGCCGATATCTGGGGCATGGATGTCTCCCGCTACGGCGAATGGGCGACGTTGCGCTATACCAATGCCAAGGTGCGCGAAAACTATTCTCGCCGCTTTTCGATCTCGTTCCCGAACGAGGAGCTTCCTGCGGCCAGACCGCAACAGACCACGCCGCTCTACGACATCATGGTGCGCGACAACCATGCGGTGATGGGGGATAGCTGGGGGCTCGAAACCCCGTTGTGGTTCGCGCCCTCCGCACAAGAGGCGCACGACGTGCTTTCCTTCCACCGGTCCAACGATTTCGAGCATATCGGCAACGAAGTTCGCGCGACACGCGAAAGCGTCGGCGTCACGGAGATATCGAACTTTGCGAAATACGAGGTCACCGGAGAAGGCGCGGAAGCCTTCCTCAACCGGTTGATGACCAACACCATGCCGAAAACCGGCCGCATCGTGCTGACACCGATGCTCAACGAAGCCGGAAAGCTTATCGGCGATTTCACCATCGCAAAGATGGACGCAGCGCGTTTCATGGTCTGGGGATCGATTGCTGCGCAGAAATACCACATGCGCTGGTTTGAGCAGCATCTGCCCTCCGACGGTTCGGTCGCCATTCGCCGGCTCGGCATCAATCTGGTCGGGCTGTCGATTGCCGGCCCGAACGCCCGCAAAGTGCTCGAAAAACTTACCGATGACGATGTTTCAGGCTCCGCCTTCAGGTTCATGGATGTGCGCGAAATGGATGTGAACGCCGCTCCCTGCATCGTCAACCGCATCACCTACACCGGCGATCTCGGTTATGAAATCTGGATGGAACCGGCCTATCAGCGCCGGGTCTATGCCGGCATCAAGCAGGCGGGCGAGGAGTTCGGTATCGTCGACTTTGGCATGCGCGCGCTTCTGTCGATGCGGCTCGAGAAGAACTTTCCAACCTGGTTCCGCGAACTCCGGCCGATCTACGGTCCCTTTGAAGCGGGCATGGACCGCTTCATCAAGCTCTCGAAGAACGACTTCATCGGCCGCGAGGCCGCCGCGAAGGAACATGCCGACGGTCCGAAACTGATGCGCACTTCCTTTCTGGTGGATGCCCTCGACGCCGATGTGATGGGCGACGAACCGGTCTGGGCCAAGGTCGGCGACACGGATTACGGCACGGTCGAGGACCCGCATGGCTACGGCGCACCGCGCTTTGATGCCGGCGGCAAGGAAATCGCCAAGCCGGAAGGCGGAACATTGCGGGACGGCGACTGGCGCGTGGTGGGCTGGATCACCTCCGGCGGCTACGCGCACTCAGTCGGCTCATCGATGGCCCAGGGTTACATTCCCGCAGCCCTCGCCCAGGACGAGTCCGAGGAGATGTTCGAGATCGAGATCCTCGGCATCCGCCGCCCTGCCCGCATCGCGCTCGAGCCGCCGTTCGATCCGGCGGGTGACAAGATGCGGAGCTGACGCGATGAGGCCAACCGGGGAGGAACAACGGGCGCGCCAGATCCTCAACCCCCGCCGTGAAAGGCGGCAGATTGCCCCTTCCGGGCCTGACGAACTGTCTTTGGAATCCGCCTACAGGATCAGCCGCCGGATCAGGGACGTTCGGACAAGCGAAGGCGAGCAGGTCATCGGACGTAAGCTCGGCTTCACCAACAGCACCATCTGGGAAGAATACGACGTGCACGCCCCGATCTGGGGCTACATGTATGACACGACTTTCCGCGACGTTCCGGCGGCGGAGATCCGGTTCTCCCTTGACCCCTTCTGCGAGCCCCGAATCGAACCCGAAATTGCCTTCGGTTTTTCGCACGCGCCTTGCCCCGGAGACAGCGACGAGGATTTGCTTGGCGCGGTCGCCTGGTATGCGCACGGTTTCGAAATCGTGGATTCGCTCTACAAGGACTGGAAGTTCAAGGCTGCCGATACGGTGGCCGCCTTCGGCCTGCACGGCGCCTATTTGTGCGGACCGCGCCGGAAAGTGGCGGGAGACGACCCCGCGCGCCTGCGCCAGGCGTTGCGGAACTTCCGGATCGAATTGGCGCGAGATGGAGAGATCATGGATATCGGCGACGGCGCCAACGTCCTTGGCAGCCCCCTTGCAGCGTTGCGCCATGCCATGGAGGTGATCGCGAAGGATCGCGATGCCAACCCGATCTCGGCCGGCGAAATTGTCACCACCGGCACGGTGACGCGGGCATTTCCGGTCAAACAGGGAGAGACATGGTCGACGACGCTCAGCGGGCTCCCGCTCGACAATCTGCGCGTGGAATTCGTCTAAAGCGTTTCACCGCAGGCCCGAAGCCACCATCGGCAATCCAACCATTCGGAATCGAGCGGCCTTAAGACAAACGTTCAGGCAACGCCGGAAAACTATAGAAATCAGAAGCTTGAATGGATTTCACGATTCAGCGCGCCAAGCACCTGACTCAATCTGTCAGCGGCGGCATCCGGTTCAGTCGGTGCGAACGACGGGGTTGCCTTCGGCTGCCAGCCTGGCCAAATCGGCGGGCTTGAGCTCAACGGACTCGCCGCAACCGCATGCGGATGTCTGGTTCGGATTGTTGAACACGAATCCCGAGCGCAACTTGGTGATTTCGTAATCCATCTCGGTGCCGAGCAGGTAGAGCACAGCCTCCGGCGCCACGAAAACCGTTGCGCCATCGCGCTCGATTCGGTCGTCCTTCTCGTTGACTTCGGTCGCCATGTCGATGGCGTATTCCATGCCGGCGCAACCGCCCTTCTTGATGCTCACGCGAATGCCAGCAGCATTGTCCTGATTGCGGACGATCGTCTTGACCCGCTCGGCAGCAGCCTGCGTCAATGTCATGACGGCAAATCCCATCATCGTCTCCTTAAGCCTGGCGGGTTCAAGGCCCGCATGCTTCATGACCTGAATGTAGTGTGGATTTATCAGGTTAACAAGGCGTCGATTGGGCGCGACGCGCCTGGCATCTCCATCGGCAGGTCAATACCAACCGACGGCCACCTGTGCCTCTTCGCTCATCCTGTCCGGCGTCCAGGGCGGGTCGAAGGTCATGTCGACATCGACCCCGGAAATACCTTCGACGGTCGCCACGGCATTCTCCACCCAGCCAGGCATTTCGCCGGCCACCGGACATCCCGGCGCGGTCAGCGTCATCAGGATCTTGACCATCCGGTCATCCTCGATGTCGATCTTGTAGATCAGGCCAAGCTCATAGATATCGGCCGGAATTTCCGGGTCGTAGACGGTCTTTAGGGCGGAAATGATGTCGTCGCTCAACCGGGCAAGCTCGTCACGCGGAATTGCCGATTCGGTCTCGGCGGCGTTGTCGGTTTCGGATGCATCGCTCATCGGCTCAAATCCTTTACGAGAAAAACGCCCGCGCCTTGTCGAGCGCATCGGCCAGCGCGTCGACCTCCGCACGGGTATTGTACATTGCGAACGACGCCCGGCAAGTCGAAGTCGAGCCGAAGCGCTTGAGCAGCGGTTGCGCGCAATGAGTTCCGGCCCGCACCGCCACGCCCGAGCGGTCGATCAGCATCGAGATGTCATGGGCATGAATGCCCTCGATCTCGAAGGAGAATATCGCGCCCTTGCCTGGCGCATTTCCGATCAGGCGGAGCGCATTCACGGCAGACAACCGCTCCTGCGCATAGGCGCCAAGTTCGGCCTCGTAGGCCGCGATCCGGTCCCGGCCGATCGCATCCATGTAGTCGAGCGCCGCGCCAAGTCCAATGGCCTGGACGATCGGCGGGGTGCCCGCCTCAAAGCGGTGCGGCGGATCGTTGTAGCTCACGCCTTCCTCTGTCACATCGACGATCATCTCGCCGCCCCCCATGAAGGGCTGCATTGCCTTGAGCGCGTCGGTCTTGCCGTAGAGGACGCCGATGCCGGAGGGGCCGTAAAGCTTGTGCCCGGTCATCACGTACCAGTCGCAATCGATGTCCTGAACATCCACCGGCATGTGCACCGCCGACTGGCTGCCGTCGATGAGAACCTTGATGCCGCGTTCATGGGCGATGCGGCACACTTCCTTCACATCGACCACCGTGCCGAGCACGTTCGACATGTGCACGACCGAAACCAGCCTGGTGCGGTCGGTGAGCGCTCCGCGAAAATCGTCGAGATCGAAATTGCCCTCGTCGTCGACGCCGACCCAGACAATCTTCGCACCCTGACGCTCCCTCAGGAAATGCCAGGGAACGATGTTGGAGTGATGCTCCATGATGGTGATGACGATCTCGTCGCCTTCGCCGATATTCGGCATCCCGTATCCGTAAGCAACGGTGTTGATCGCCTCGGTGGTCGATTTCGTGAACACCACATTGTCCGGCGATGGCGCGTTGAGAAACCGTCGTACGATTTCTCGCGCGCCCTCGTAGGCATCGGTGGCGGCATTGGACAGAAAATGCAGGCCGCGATGCACATTGGCATATTCATTCGAATAGGCATGTGTGATCGCATCGATCACCGCATTGGGCTTCTGCGCAGACGCGCCGTTGTCGAGATAGACCAGCGGTTTGCCATGAACTTCGCGAGACAGGATCGGAAAGTCCGCTCGAACCGCGTCCACGTCATAGGCTGGATTCGATGCATCAAGCATGATCGGCAAGCCACTGTTCGACAAGGGTTTCAAGAACCTCGACAAGCTTCTCGTTCTCGATTTCACCGATCAACTCATCGACGAAACCGTTGACGAGCAGCGACCGCGCCGATTTCTCGGAAATTCCGCGGGCCATCAGATAGAACAGGTGATCCTCATCGAGGTCGATGACGGTGGCGCCATGGGCGCACACGACGTCGTCTGCAAAAATCTCGAGTTCCGGCTTGGCCGCAAACTCACCTTCATCGGAGAGAAGCAGGGTATTGCAGGCCATCTGCGCGTCGGTCTTCTGCGCTTCCTGGGCGACACAGATCTGGCCCTGAAACACGCCGCGCGCCTTGTCCAGAACAACGTTGCGGACGATCTCCGAGGACGTCGTGTGGGGCACGCGATGCCCCAGTGTCAGGGTCACATCGGTGTGGCTTTCGCCGGCAAGAAGGTTGACGGTCCGCAAATCGAGATGCGCGCCCTCCCCCCGAACATCGACATGCAGTTCCTGGCGCACCAGCTTGCCGCCGGCGTTGATTACGAAAATCCGCAGTTTGGCGTCCGCGCCGAGCCGCGCATTCAACTGGCCGAGATACTGGTCCGCACTGCCGTGCTGCTGCACGATAACCCAGGTCACTTCGGCGCCATCGGCAAGTTCGAGCGTGCTCGCGGAACTCGAAAGCCCCGCATGGGCGTCATCGCCCAGATGCCGGTCGACCACCATCGCTTTCGAACCGGCTTCGAATGTCGCCAGGAAACGATTGTGCGCCTGCCCGCCGGCCTGCACCGACTGAAGCTCCACGATGCCTTCGAGGCTGGTGCCGGCGCTGAGCTTAAGACTGTATCCGTCGCCAACGAAAGCCCCGTTGAGCCGGCCGATCAGGTCGTCGCCGCCTCTCGGCGTGAGCATCCTGGCGGCCTCGCCGGACACCAGCAGATCCATGAACGGCATCAGATCCATGCCCTCGGGCGCGGCCTTATCAGCGCTTTGACCCTGCACCACCGGCAAGACAAGGCTTCCGGGGACCAGCGGTGCGACCTCGACCGCGGCGCGCGGCCCAGGCGCCGGGACATCACGCAACAGATTGCGCAGGTCCGTATAATGCCAGCTTTCGATCCGCCGCGTCGGCAATCCGTTCTCGGCAATGCCGTGAAGCAGTTCATCGCGCGCCGTAGTGACCTGCGCATCGCCCGGCAGGTCACCGAGCATCTGGGCGAAACTGTCGACAATTGCCTGTTCGGCAGCGGTCCGGGGCGGTTTTGTCTGCATGTTCATGCCTGTCTCTCCTGGCCTTGCGGCCCGTCAAATCTCCGTCGGCGATCCGCTTACGCAGCCGCTTCGATAATCCCGGCGTAACCGTTGGCCTCCAGGTCGAGCGCCAGATCCTTGTCGCCGGTCTTGATCACCTGCCCCTTGTAGAGCACGTGAACGGTGTCGGGCACGATATGCTCGAGCAGGCGCTGGTAATGGGTGATCACCACCACCGCGCGATCGGGCGAACGAAGCGCGTTGACGCCGTCGGACACGACTTTCAGCGCGTCGATATCAAGGCCGGAGTCGGTCTCGTCGAGCACGCAAAGCTGCGGAGCCAGCAGTTTCATCTGCAGGATCTCGGCGCGCTTCTTCTCGCCGCCCGAGAACCCGACATTGAGCGGGCGCTTGAGCATGTCCGGATCGATCTGCAGGCTGGCTGCGGCTTCCTTGACCAGCTTGATGAATTCCGGCGTCTTCAGTTCATCCTGACCGCGCGCCTTGCGCTGCTCATTCATGGCCACCTTGAGGAACTGCATGGTCGCCACGCCGGGAATTTCCACCGGGTACTGGAATGCAAGGAAAATGCCCTTGGCCGCGCGTTCCGACGGGTCCAAT
The DNA here is from genome assembly GCA_040218025.1 of Hoeflea sp. Classification (GTDB taxonomy): domain Bacteria; phylum Pseudomonadota; class Alphaproteobacteria; order Rhizobiales; family Rhizobiaceae; genus Hoeflea. Next base: position 122,134 of record JAVJQD010000001.1, read on the forward strand.
TCCAGAATGCTCTCGCCATTGTAGAGGATATCGCCCTCGGTCACCTCATAGTCCTCACGGCCTGCCAGCACATAGGACAGGGTCGACTTGCCCGATCCGTTCGGCCCCATGATGGCGGCCACTTCGCCCGCCTTGACCGTCAGGTTGAGGCCGCGAATGATTTCGGTGCCGTCTTCGGCGATCCGGGCGTGAAGGTTCTTGATTTCAAGCATTGTCTTTCTTCCTGAACACGAATGTCTGTATGTCGATCCCGGTCTTGACCGGTTGGGCCGCTCAATTCAAAGCCCGAGAAAACCTCTGACCACCGGTAGCGCTGTGGCCGCTGCGATGCCCACCAGACCGCCGATGGCCAGTCTGACCGGGCGCGCCCCAAAGCTCGGAGCCAGTGCCGAAAGCACGCCGCAGATAACTGCGTACCAGGCGATTGCTGTGAGATCGAAACTCATTGCAGTTCTCCTGCGGGCCTTCGGGTTTGACGGCCGTAGAGATATTTAGCCCACCGAGCCTTCCAGCGAGATACCGATCAGCTTCTGGGCTTCAACGGCGAACTCCATCGGCAGTTCCTGAATCACTTCCTTGACGAAGCCGTTGACGATCAGGGCGATGGCCTCTTCCTCCGGTATGCCGCGGGCCAGGCAGTAAAACAGCTGGTCCTCGGAAATCTTCGAAGTCGTCGCCTCATGCTCGAACTGGGCCGTCGAGTTCTTGGCCTCGATATAGGGCACTGTATGCGCCCCGCACTGGTTGCCGATCAGAAGGCTGTCGCACTGGGTGAAGTTGCGCGCATTCTCCGCCTTGCGGTGGGCCGAGACCTGACCGCGATAGGTGTTGGACGAGTTGCCCGCCGAAATGCCCTTGGAGATGATCCGGCTCGACGTGTTCTTGCCCAGATGGATCATCTTGGTGCCGGAATCGATCTGCTGGTAGCCGTTCGATACGGCAATCGAATAGAACTCGCCGCGCGAACCGTCGCCACGCAGAATACAGGACGGATACTTCCATGTGATCGCCGACCCGGTCTCCACCTGCGTCCAGGAGATCTTGGAGTTCTTGCCGCGGCAATCGCCACGCTTGGTGACGAAATTGTAGATGCCGCCCTTGCCGTCCTTGTCGCCCGGATACCAGTTCTGCACAGTCGAGTACTTGATCTCCGCGTCGTCGAGCGCGATCAGCTCGACCACGGCCGCATGCAACTGGTTTTCGTCGCGCTGAGGCGCCGTGCACCCTTCGAGGTAGGACACATAAGCCCCCTCCTCGGCGATGATCAGCGTGCGTTCGAACTGACCGGTGTTCTTCTCGTTGATCCGGAAATAGGTCGACAGTTCCATCGGGCAGCGCACGCCCTTGGGCACGAACACGAACGAGCCGTCCGTGAACACGGCGGAATTGAGCGTGGCGTAGTAGTTGTCGGTCACCGGCACCACGGTGCCGAGATACTTCTTCACCAGCTCCGGATATTCGCGCATGGCTTCCGAGATCGACATGAAGATCACCCCGGCCTTGGAGAGCTCTTCCTTGAAGGTCGTGACCACCGACACCGAGTCGAACACCGCATCGACCGCAATCTTCGACTCCTGAACGCCGGCGAGAATTTCCTGCTCACGCAGCGGAATGCCGAGCTTCTCGTAGACGCGCAGCAACTCGGGGTCGACATCGTCGATCGACTTCGGCCCCGCCGTGCTCTTCGGCGCCGAGTAGTAGTGGATGTCCTGAAAGTCGATCTTCGGATAATCGACGCGGGCCCATGACGGCTCTTCCAGCGTCAGCCAGCGGCGGAACGCGTCCAGACGCCATTCCAGCATCCACTCGGGCTCGTTCTTCTTGGCCGAGATCATACGAATGGTGTCTTCGTTCAGCCCCTTGGGCGCCGTATCGCTTTCGATAACGGTTTCAAAACCGTATTTGTACTGGTCCACGTCAATCTGACGGACCTGATCAATGGTTTCCTGCACCGCAGGCATGGCGCTCTCCAATCTCGCCGGGTCAAGGCCGGCAGCTTGTTAACGTCGTGTGATGAATACCGGTCGTATCCACCCCTATGTAGTGCGTGACACTTGTCTACGCCACACCGTCCTCGAAGAAATCAACCCCGCGAACGAAACTTCATTTCCCGCATCACGCGGCCGCTTGCGCTGCCCGCCGGTCCATCCGCCGTCCGTTGATGCGCCTGAAAACATCGAGGAATGCGTCGATATCTTCCTCGCTCTGCGAACTTCCGAGGCTCACGCGAATTGCCCCGAGCGCCGCGTCGGCTCCCATGGCCGCAAGCACATGGCTTTCGCCGATCTTGCCCGATGAACAGGCCGAACCGGCGGAGACCGCGACGCCTTCCATATCGAAGGCAATCTGCGCGGTTTCGGCCTTGAGACCGGGCAAGGAAAAGAAGCTGGTATTTGCCAGCCGGTCTGCGCAATTGCCATGCACGATGATGTCGGATGCTGCTTCGCGCATGCCGCGTTCCATACGGTCGCGCAGCCTGGCGACAGCCGGCATCCGCTCCAGTCCGGCCACAGCGGATGCGGCAGCAACGCCAAAACCGGCAATCGCAGCGAGATTTTCGGTTCCGCAGCGGTGCCCCTTCTCTTGTCCGCCACCTTTGACAAGCGGCACGGGCATGAGCGTTTCTCCGGCGCTGACCAGAGCTCCGGCCCCCTTCGGACCACCCATCTTGTGCCCCGACAAAATAAGGAAGTCAGCACCCAGGCCGGAAAGCGAAATCGGAAGACGGCCCGGCGCCTGGACCGCGTCTACCACCATCAGGCCCTGATGCGACCGAACCAGCTCCGCGGCTTGGCGAACCGGTTGGATCACACCCGTTTCATTGTTGGCATACTGCAGGGCCAACATCGCCTGCCCGGTTGTCTGGTCGTGATCCGACAGCGCCTGCTCAAGCGCCTCGAGATCAAGACGGCCATCGGCATCGACGCCCAGAACCTGGACTCGATCAGCCGGAAAACGCCCGCCGGTTAGCACGGCCGGATGTTCAACCGCCGAGGCAAGCAGCCGCGACACATGCACGGGTGAGCGTCCCATCCGGTATTCCGGCGTCAGAACATGATTTGCAGCTTCCGTGGCCCCGGACGTGAAAGTCACCTGGGATGCGGGCACGCCTGCAAGCCCTGCAACTTCCTCCCTGGCGCGCGAGACCAGCGCGCGCGCACGCCGGCCCTCCGCATGAACCGAGGACGGGTTGCCCTCAAGCGCCATCGCTTCGATCATCGCCTCGCGCGCTTCCGGCAGAAGCGGCGCTGTGGCATTGTGATCCAGATAGAGACGGCTTGCGGACATGGTTCCCTTAATTATCTGACACCCGCCGAATGCGGCTGCGGGTTCATTTTTCTTGAATTTTCATTGCGCGATGCCATAAGACAGTCGCTCACTCAATGAAACACCTGCAGTTTCGAACGATTCTAAACTAGGTTCTAGGGAGCCGTCCAGCCGCCGTCAAGGGGCGGGGATGCGATATCCACCCGCCTCCGGCTCCCGGATCGGGCGGCTATTGGCCAGAGCCAAGCCCGCACATGGAGTACGAATGCCTGAAGTCATTTTCAACGGACCCGCCGGACGTCTCGAAGGCCGGTACCAGCCGGGCAAGGAAAAGAACGCACCTATCGCCATCGTGCTGCATCCGCATCCGCAGTTCGGCGGAACCATGAACAACCAGATCGTCTACCAGCTGTTCTACATGTTCCAGCAGCGCGGCTTCACCACGCTGCGCTTCAACTTCCGCTCCATCGGCCGGAGCCAGGGCGAATTCGACCACGGCGCGGGCGAACTCTCCGATGCGGCGGGCGCACTCGACTGGGTGCAGAGCCTGCATCCGGATTCGAAGAGCTGCTGGGTCGCGGGTTATTCCTTCGGCGCCTGGATCGGCATGCAGCTCTTGATGCGCCGGCCGGAGATCGAAGGATTCTTCTCGATCGCGCCGCAACCGAATACCTATGATTTCTCCTTCCTCGCGCCCTGCCCCTCCTCGGGCCTGATCATCCACGGCGACGCCGACCGCGTGGCGCCCGAAAAGGATGTGAACGGCCTTGTCGAGAAGCTCAAGCAGCAAAAGGGTATTCTCATCACCCAGAAGACGATTGCCGGCGCCAACCATTTCTTCGGCGGCAAGGTCGACGAGCTGATCAGTGAGTGCGAGGATTACCTCGACCGCCGCCTTGCCGGCGAACTGGTTCCCGCAGTCGCGGCCAAGCGGCTTCGGTAGGGGGCATCAGCACATTATTCGAGGGTTATAAAAGGGCATGGCGGAAATCGCCGTGCCCATTCATTTTTCGCGCCGGTATACTGAGTAATGTCAGTCGGCAATGCTGTCTGGATGTGCTTGTGTCCAGCTTTCGATGAAATCCGCGACGTCCTCCGACCCCGCGGAACCGATCAGTGCGCGCGGGACGGCAACACCGGCTTCAAGGATGAGGCGGGCGCATCCGATATGATCGCGTGCATTCCGGTTCGGGCTGAACATCGAACCGTGCAGCACCGTCTCAAGGATGTCCCCGCCATAGCGGTTCCGGTGCGCAAGATCCGGGGAAAGCGTCAGCAGCCACGCGAGAGCATCGCTGCATCCTTCCCAGGCGGCGATCTGCACCGGCGGCAATCCCATTTCCTCAGTCCAGTCCGGATCGATGCCTGCTGCCACCAGGCATTTCATGTGATCGATCCTGGTTTCTCCCGGCAATGCCAGCAGGCGGCAGAGGATCCGTCGAGATTCCTGACTGAGCGCGGACACGTCCAGGGCTCCTGACACGCCTCCCTCGGCAGCCTGCGCCATCAATTCTTCATTGGCGGAGAGTTCGGTCGCCTGCCCTGCCCGCGCCAGTTCCTGGGCGGCATCCCCGTTGCCGTAGATTCGCGCAAGCGCATAGGCGGAATGCCCGTTGTAACGGCTTTTGCCGTCAGCCCCGTGTGCCAGCAGCAGCCGGACGATCTCCCCGCTGCAATGCCTCCGCGCCGCCTGATGCAGCGCCGGGATCACGAAGCTTGGTTCGCCGGAGGGATGCGGCGCGATCCCCTCATTCGGATCGGCTCCATACTCGAGCAGGAGCCGGACACCCGCGGCATTGTTGAAATCGAGCATCCGGGGCAGCGCGTTGGTGCCCGCCGTCGTCACCCCGTAGCGCATCAGAAGCTTCAGCCCCTCGAGACTTTCCATCTCGGTCGCGTGATACAGGCTTTCATTGTCATCCGGGTTTGCGCCGTTTTCCAGAAGCCATTCCGCCAGAGCGAGATTGCGGGCATGGCCGAGCGCACCGTAAAGGGCCGACAGCGGGTGCTCGTCATCATTCACCCCGGCATGAACATCATTTACATCCGCCCCGGCATTGACCAGTTCCTGTGCCACGGCGATCGAAAGCTCACGCCCGCCCGGCAGGGTTTCAAAACGTCTGGAAAAGGTCAGATGCAGGAGCGGCCGCCTCCCGTCGACCGCCGTGACCGCAAGCGCCGGGTCGCCGGCAAGCTGCCTGCGCACGACATCGAGGTCACAGAGCGCGCATTGCAGCCCGAAATCCGAATTTGCAAGGTCTGGCGTTTCGGTCAGAATGCGATCGGCGATCCAATGCTGTCCATTGAAGATCGCGTTTCTGAGTCGCGCCACGCGCTGCCCACTGTCGATTGACGGCAACTCGAAATCGAGTTTCAGCTTTGGCCAGCTTTCATGGCCCTGCTCCCTGGCGATGACGTGCAGGGCCGCGCTGTGGCCCGGCAGTTCGCCGTCAGGCAGAACCGCTTCAACACGGCGTTTCGCTTCCGCGTCGCCTGAAAGAAACATCTTGCGCAGGTGCTTGGCCTGCTTTCGCAGTTTGTCGAGATTGGGAGTTGTCATCGGTCTCTCTCTTCGGCCCCGGTCCGCTTTTCGGGCATGAGAAAAAACCGAGAATGATCGGCATAGGCAAAGAGGTGCCACTGGGGCTTTCCGCGGACCCGGCTGTCGCCTCCGACGACTTGAGGACCGTAGGAGCAAAACGCCCGGGCTTCAAGATGGCGGACGACCGAATTCCGCAGTGTACTGACAGAGACCGGAACGCTCGAAGGCAGTCCCAAGGTTCCACGATCGTGTCATCGCTCCCGTTTTGGCCGCCGGCGGTTCAGCTCTTGTACTCTTCCAGGACCGGCGCAGGGCCGGTTTGGCCGGATTCTATCCAGTCGATCTTGCCGTGAAGAAAGGTCAGGGCTGCATCCAGCGCTTGCTTGCGATGCTGCAGCCGTTCGATCTGCAGCCGGAGAACTTCGAGGGTTCTTTCCGGGGAGTGCTCACCTGCGCGGTATTCTTCGCCAAGAGCCAGGATTTCTCCAAGCGAATAGCCCAGCGTCTGCTGGAGCCGGATCATCCTGGCGGCGTTGACATCCTCGGGCTTGAACACCCGATAAGGGTTCGAGCCGCCCTTGAGACTGCGGTCCGGATTGAGAAGGCCCTTGGAGATATAGAACCGGATCGTATCGACGGAGAGACCCGTCACTTTGGCAAATTCGGAAATGAGCATTCGAAACCCTTGACCCTTGAGTATACTCCAGACTTATAGACGGTGCTTGTCGAAATTTGGAGACCCAACATGACAAGCGAAAACACATTCCTGCCTCAGGTTCAACTCGGCCCGGACGGCCCCATGATCAGCTGCCAGGGGCTAGGCTGCATGGGCATGAGCGAATTCTACGGAGAAACCGACGAAGCCGAGTCGCGGTTGACGCTCGAAAGCGCGATCGATCGCGGGATCCACATGTTTGACACCGCCGATATGTACGGCCTGGGCGCCAACGAGGAGTTTCTGGCTCCTTTCGTCTCGGCCAACCGCGAACGCCTGACGATCGCAACGAAATTCGGCTACCGCCGGACACCGGATAGTCCTGACGACTGGAGTATCGACAATCGTCCGGACTTCATCCGTGCCGCCGTTGACCATTCTCTCCGGCGCCTCGGCGTCGACGTCATCGACCTCTATTACATGCATCGCCGGACCGACAGCGTGCCATTGGAGGAGTCCGTCGGCGCCATGGCCGAACTGGTCAAAGCGGGAAAGGTGAAGTGGCTCGGTCTGTCCGCTGTCAGCGCGTCCGAACTGCGTGCGGCGCATGCGATTCATCCGATTTCGGCGCTGCAGTCGGAATGGTCGATCTTCGCGCGGGATATCGAACACGACGTGGTTCCGTCCGCGGCCGAACTGGGGGTGACGGTCGTGCCTTATTCCCCGCTTGGGCGCGGCATGCTGACCGGCCGGGATTTCGCGACATCGCTGACCGACACAGACGCGCGCCAGTATTTCCCGAGGTTCTCGTCCGAGAACCGGGCATCCAATATGCGACTGGTCGCAAGGATCGAGGATATCGCCTCGGCGCGCGGCGTTTCGGCGGCACAGATTGCGCTTGCCTGGCTTTATGCCCAAAGCCGCAAGCTGAAGGTGAAGACCGTGCCGATACCGGGAACCCGGAAGCGCAGCCGACTTCTGGATAATGTCGCGGCTGCGTCACTCGAACTGACCGAGCCGGAGATGGATGTTCTTGCCCCGCTTGCCTCTGCAGTCCAGGGTGTCTCCGTCTAGCCTACCTGGCGACAAGCGGCGCCGGTGGCGGCGCCGCACTCCCTGCGAGCGGTGACCTCCGGCCCAGCGTGTCGCCCCGCCCCTCACTCCATCTCCACGACCTTGCCGTCATCCAGTGTCACCCGGCGGTTCATCAGGCTTGCCAGATCATGGTTGTGGGTGGCGATCACCGCTGACAGCCCTGACTGGCGCACAAGCGCATCGAGCGCCTCGAACACGTAACCGGCGGTTTCCGGGTCGAGATTGCCGGTGGGTTCGTCGGCGAGCAGAACGAGCGGAGCGTTGGCCACGGCCCTTGCAATCGCCACGCGCTGCTGCTCGCCACCTGAAAGCTCGGATGGGCGGTGATCGGCTCGGTGGCCGATCCGCATGTAATCCAGCAGTTGTTCGGCCCGTTCCCTCGCCTCCGCCTTGGAAAGTCCGGAAATCAGTTGCGGCATCATGATGTTCTCAAGCGCCGAGAATTCGGGCAGCAGATGGTGAAACTGGTAGACGAAACCGATCTCCGAGCGGCGGATCGCCGTGCGCTGGTCGTCCGAAAGCTGCCCGCAAGTCTCGCCATTGACGACAACCTCGCCATCATCGGGCCGCTCAAGCAGACCCGCCAGATGCAAGAGCGTGGATTTGCCCGTTCCAGAAGGCGCGACAAGCGCCACGGTTTCACCCCGCTGCAGGACGAAGTTCGCGCCGCTGAGGATCGAGAGATCGTTGTCGCCCTGAAGGAAATGGCGGTCCACATTCACCAGTTCGAGCACCGGTCCGCCGGGATTGCCTGAGACTTCATTCATAGCGCAGCGCCTGAACAGGATCGAGCCGCGAGGCCCGCCAGGAGGGAATCAACGTCGCGATGAAGGACAGGGCGAGGGCCACCACGAGCACCACGACGGTTTCGCCACTGTCCATGTCGGCCGGCAACTGGCTCAGGAAATAGAGTTCCGGATTGAAAAGCGTCGTCCCGGAAAGCCAGGAGAAGAACTGCCGGATCCGTTCGACATTGAGGCACACCACGACACCGAGGAAGAAACCGGCGATGGTCCCGGTGACACCGATCGCGGCCCCGGTCATGAAGAAGATCCGCATCACCGCACCCGAAGTTGCGCCCATCGTCCGCAGGATCGCGATGTCGCGCCCCTTGTCCTTGACCAGCATGATCAGCCCCGAGATGATGTTGAGCGCAGCCACCAGAATGATCAGAGTCAGGATCATGAACATCACGTTGCGCTCCACCTGCAGCGCCGAGAAGAAGGTCTGGTTGCGCTGCCGCCAGTCGGTGATGAAGATCTGCCGCTCGGCGGCGGCCTCTATCAGCGGCCGCATCGCATCGATGTCATCGGGATCCTCCACGAACACCTCGATCGACTGCACAACGCCTTCGGCATTGAAATAGAGCTGCGCCTCCTCGAGCGGCATGTACAGGATCGCCGAATCATATTCCGACATGCCGACCTCGAAAATCGCCGAGACCGGATAGGCCTTGACCCTCGGCGTCACCCCGAACGGGGTTACATCGCCCTCCGGCGCCACAAGCGTGATCAGGTCACCGGCGCTCAGGCCCAGCGACTGCGCCATGCGCGATCCGATGGCCACCCCCTCCCCGGCAAGAAAGCCCACCAGATCGCCCGAGCGGATGTTCTGCGATACGATTTCCATCGACTGGAAATCCTCCGCGCTCACGCCGCGCACGAGAGCCCCGGTCCCCGCACCGCCTACGCCCGAAGCAAGGGTCTGGCCTTCCACCAGAGGGATGGCGTTGACAACACCCTCGACCCCCTTAAGCCGCGCCGCGAGGGCCGCGTAATCGTCGAGCGGCCGATCGATCGGCTGCACAACCATGTGACCGTTGATGCCGAGGATGCGGGTGATCAGTTCGCCGCGAAAACCGTTCATCACCGCCATGACAATGATCAGCGTCGCGACCCCGAGCATGATGCCGACGAAGGAAAAGCCGGCGATCACCGAGATGAAGGCCTCCTTGCGGCGGGAACGGAGATAGCGCCAGGCAACCATCCGCTCGAACGCGGAAAAGGGCTTGGCCGCCAATGCGGTGGCTGACGGTGCGAGGCTGGCGTCCGGATCGTTCATCTCAGTATCCTTTGGACGGAGCTTGCCCTAGCGGCCTTGCGCGAGACGGTTGACGGCGTCATCGATGGAAACGGTTTCACGCTCGCCCGTCGCGCGGATCTTGATCTCGACATTGCCTTCGGCAACCGAACGCGGCCCGGCGATCACCTGGACCGGCAACCCTATCAGATCCGCGGTGGCGAACTTGGCGCCGGCCCGCTCATCCGTGTCGTCGTAAAGCACTTCGAGACCGGCATTCTCCAGGATTGCTTCAAGCTTCTCGCAGGCCGCGTCACAGCCCGAATCGCCGGGCTTCATGTTGATCAGCCCGATGTCGAACGGCGCCACATTCTTCGGCCAGATGATCCCGTTCTCATCGTGTGAAGCCTCGATGATGGCGCCGAGAAGGCGCGACGGTCCGATGCCGTAAGAGCCCATGGAAACGAAATGCTGCTTGCCGTCGGGGCCCTGGACATAAGCGTTCATCGGCTCGGAATACTTGGTGCCGAAATGAAAAATGTGCCCGACCTCAATACCACGGGCCGACACCCTGGCATCGTCGCCGAGCGCCTTCCATGCGTCCTGCGCCCATTCTTCCTTTTCCATGATCTCGTCGGTGGCCGCAAACGGTGTCGTCCACTGTTCAACGATCGAAGCCATGACATCATCGTCATTGTAATCGACATCGGCGGGAGGCACATCGAAGCGCTCGAAATCGCGGTGACAGAACACTTCCGACTCACCGGTTTCAGCGAGCACGATGAACTCGTGGCTGAGGTTGCCGCCGATCGGGCCAGTGTCCGCACGCATCGGAATCGACTTCAGCCCGCAGCGTTCAAAGGTGCGGAGATAGGAGACGAACATGCGGTTGTAGGCTGCCTTGGAGGCCTCGTAGTCGAGATCGAAGGAATAGGCGTCCTTCATCAGGAACTCGCGCCCGCGCATCACCCCGAAACGCGGGCGACGCTCGTCACGGAACTTCCACTGGATATGGTAGAGATTGAGCGGCAGGTCCTTGTAGGATTTGACGTAGGACCGGAAGATGTCCGTGACCATTTCCTCATTGGTCGGGCCGAAGAGCATTTCGCGCTCCATGCGGTCCTCGATGCGCAGCATTTCCTTGCCGTAATCGTCATAACGGCCGCTTTCCTTCCACAGGTCCGACGGCTGTATGGTCGGCATCAGGATCTCGATGGCGCCGGCGCGGTTCTGCTCCTCGCGAACGATTGCGCAGACCTTGTCGAGAACGCGTTTGCCCAATGGCAGCCATGAATAGATTCCGGCCGACTGCTGCTTGATCATGCCCGCACGCGCCATCAGGCGGTGGGAGACGATTTCCGCATCCTTGGGGTTTTCCTTCAGAATGGGCAAAAAATATCTGGACAGGCGCATGGGGAAATCCGGTTTGGCTTCCAGCCTTGACGGCTGATTCAGGCAAAAATGGGTTGGCTCGGATGCGTTTCTATCCGCTTCGCCGATCAATGGAAAGCCATCTTGGCGGTGTGCAACCCGCCAATTGCGCGCGGGAAAGTCGGATGCTGTTGAGGCAAGTTCAAACTGTCACAAAAGACGTGACAACGCAGCTTCTTTGCGCTAAAGAACGCTTACTAATGAGGCACTTCCTAAAAGGAGCTGCCCAATTCGCGGTCAAAGTCTTGGGAGGATAGGATCTCAGGCGCGCTTTGTTCGCAGCCCCCGGGAAACCGGGAAACAGATCACGCGACACCTGAACAACAAGGCTTCATGCCTTGTTTTTTTTTGCATTTCAGATGCCGCGCGAGGAGTGTGCCTGCTTCCGCCATCGCGATTGCCATCGCCTTTGTTGCAATGCACAATATTCAAGCACATCCAATGAAGTAACCCGTGGCGACGCTAAGCTTCGGGTGTGAGGGACATCTCAGCCCGGCTTCCGGGCGCCCTTGCCGAGTTCGGTCTTCGCCCTTGTGTCCTTGTCCATTTTCTCAAGACTGTCGACGACGCCCTTGTCCGGCTCTTTCTTGACCTCCGCGACGGCTTCGCGCTGGTTGCGGGTCCTTGCCTGATCGTCGCCCTTCAGCGAGTTGCGTCCCATCTTGTCCCGGGCAAGATCGGTCTCGGTCAGATCTGTGTTGGATGCGTGGGGTTTGGCCATCTTGCATGTCTCCGTGAACAATGGGTGTCCGGCAACAATGGAGAATGCGCTCCGATGTTCCACAAATGGCGTGTTCGGAAAATGGACAGCGTTCGCCGGCTCAGTCGCCGGTCGGTTTGAAATCCGGCATGATAGCAATCAGGTCATCAAGCGAATAGCCGAGCCCAAGGGTCACGAAAAGATAGAGACCGAACACGAGCCCGGACACCAGCGTGGTGGACCAGAAGATCGGGGCAAAGCGAAAATTGGCCGGCGCGCTGCGCGGGGTGCCAAGCGTCACCTCCCCTTCATCCGCCTGGCTGCGCGCCCAGAATGGAAGCACTGTGAACAACACCACCCACCAGATGATGAAATAGATTGCGAAACCTGTGCCAAAGCCCATGACTCGTGACCTCAAACCTGTTCGAGTTCGATCAGAGTGCCGTTGAAGTCCTTCGGATGCAGGAACAGCACTGGCTTGTTGTGGGCGCCCGTCTTGGGTTCGCCATCTCCAAGAACCCGCGCGCCTTCCGCCTTCAGACGGTCACGCGCCGCAAGAATGTCCTCGACCTCGTAGCAGACGTGGTGCATCCCGCCCGACGGGTTCTTGGCGAGGAAGGCGGCGATCGGGGAGCCTTCGCCCAGGGGCTCCAGCAGTTCGATCTTGGTATTGGGAAGATTGATGAACACCACCGTCACGCCATGGTCCGGCAGGGCCTGAGGTTGCGTGACCTCGGCTCCCAGCATGATTTCATACTGCGAGCGCGCCGCCGCCAGATCCGGCACCGCGATCGCAACGTGATTGAGGCGTCCAAGCATCTTCGCGGCCTTTCGACATGTCCTGGCTAGACCCGGTTGACGAACACCGTCACCACCGGCTTCTTGCCCCATACCTCGTTTGCAGCGGCCCGAACAGAGCGGCGAATTGCCTCGCGTACCCCGTCGAGATCCTTCCGTCGTCCGCGCGGTATGCTCTCCACGGCGCCAAGCACGGAATCATAGAGAATATCCTCCATGTCGTCGCCCTCGGCATCGAAGGCGGGAAGCCCGATCGCCGACACCACCGGATCGCGCTGGAATTCGAAGCGTTGATCAAGCACGACATTGACCGCGACATGACCGGCAAAGGAGAGCTTGCGGCGCTCGGAAATGCCCATCTCATCATAGTCGCCGATCAGTTGGCCATCCTTGTAGGACCGGCCGTGGGGAGCCTCGCCGATGATCTCCGGAGCGCCGGGGGCAAGGCGAAGGATCGAACCGTTGCGCACCCGCGGCGTGATCTCGATACCGGATGCCTGCGCCAGTTCCGCCTGCGCGGTCAGATGCGCCGCCTCTCCGTGCACCGGCACCAGGATCTGCGGCTTCACCCACTCATACATCTGCACGAGTTCGCTGCGGCGGGGGTGACCCGAGACATGCACCAGGGCGTCACCATCCGAGACGATCTTCACACCCCGGTCGATCAACGCGTTCTTGATCTCGAGGATGCCCTTCTCATTGCCCGGGATCGTGCGCGATGAGAACACCACCGTATCGCCGGAAGCCAGCGCCACATGGCGCATCTCGTCGCGCGACAGCTTGGCGAGCGCCGCGCGCGGTTCGCCCTGGCTGCCGGTCAGGATTACCACCACCTTGTCGCGCGGAATGAAACCATACTCGTCCTCCTGCAAAAACTCGGGCAATCCCTCCATCATGCCAAGTTCGGTGGCCACATTGACCACGCGCTTGATGGAGCTGCCAAGCAGCAGCACTTCCCGGCCCGTGTCGCGCGCGGCTTCGGCAATCGAACGAATGCGACCCACATTGGACGAGAACGTCGTGATCGCCACCCGGCCCTCGGCCTGTTCGATGACTTCACGAAGGCCTGCGCTCACCTCGTGCTCGGACGGCGAGATACCGTCCCGCATGGCATTGGTGGAATCGCACATCATGGCGAGGATCCCCTCCTCGCCCAGTTCCCGGAAGCGGTTCTCGTCGGTCAGCGGTCCAAGCGACGGCGTGGCGTCGATCTTCCAGTCGCCGGTATGAACGAGGTTGCCCAGCGGTGTCCGAATCGCCAGCGAAAACGGTTCCGGAATCGAATGGTTGACGGCGACCGGCTCGATCTCGAACGGCCCGACCGTGAAGCGTTCGCCGGCCTTGAACAGCGTGACCGGCACTTCTGCACGGGTGCGCTCGTAGGCCCGCTTGGCTTCGAGCATGCCGGCGGTGAAGGCGGAAGCATAGACGGGCACCTTGAGCTGCGGCCAGATCTGCGCCAGTCCGCCATAGTGATCCTCATGCGCGTGCGTGATGATGATCGCCTTGAGCCGACCGCCAAGTTTCTTGACATAGTCGATGTCGGGCAGCACCAGATCCACGCCGGGCAATTCCGGTCCGGGAAATGTGACCCCGCAATCGACCATGATCCAGTCGCGCTTCTCGGGCGGCCCGTAGCCGTAGAGCGCAAGGTTCATGCCGATTTCGCCAACGCCACCAAGCGGGATGAAAACGAGGTCGTTGTCCTTGGTCATCAATTATCCTGTCTGATTGTCTTTCGCGGACGCGAAAAAAACATCGCCCGAGGCGATCAACTGCCTGGTTCCGTCCGAGGCCAGAAGTACCAACCTGCCGTCGCCGTCAATTCCATCGAACAGACCATGGATTTGGCGGTCTGGCAAATTCACCGTGACCGGCTTTCCGATGCCGTCGGCGCGCTCGATCCAGGCCTCCCGGATGGCTCTGACACCCTGCCCCCTGTTCCACCGGGCAAGCGTGGCATCCATCGAGACGACCAGCCGCGCGAACAGGTCCTGCGGTGTTGCCGAACTGCCATGCTCGCGCAGGCAGGTGGTCCTGTAGAGCCCCGCGTCAGGCCGGTGCGCGACGTTCAAGCCGCAGCCGATCACCACAGCCGTTCGTCCCTCAGCTACGGTCTCGGACTCAATGAGAATTCCAGCCGTCTTGCCGCCCTCGATGAGCAGATCATTGGGCCACTTGATCCTGAACCGTGCCGGGTCCCCCGGCAGCACCGCGGCAACGGCATCGTAGACCGCAACTGTCACAGCCAACGGAAGGCTCGACATCGCACCCCACGGCGCGGGATTGATCAGAAGCAGCGACGCATAGAGGTTTCCCGGCTCCGATACCCACGACCGGCCACGGCGGGCACGGCCGCCGGTCTGCCGCCCGGCGGTAATCCACAGGCCGCCCGCATCACCCGCACGCGCCCGTTCCATGCACTCGGCATTGGTGGACGTCACATCCCCCAGTTCGATGTGCCGAAAGGAAGGTTCTCTCATGCGGACAGCCGCAGCATTCTAGAAGAAGGTTTTCGCGGCCACATCGGCGGCAAGACCAAGCGGGTTGGAAACAACCACATAAAACAGCACGAACAGGCCGGAAACGCCGAAGACGAGCTTGAGTTCGCCCGCAACCGGGACAAACTCTCCAGAAGGCTGATCGAACCACATGATCTTGATGATCCGCAGGTAGTAGTAGGCACCGATAACCGAAGCCAGCATGCCGATCACCGCAAGCCAGTACAGTTTCGCCTCGATCGCGGCGACGAAGACCACATACTTGGCAAAAAAGCCCGCAAGCGGTGGAATCCCGGCCAGCGAGAACATCAGCACCGTGAGCATGAGCGCCATGAACGGGTTGGTCGAGGACAGGCCGGCAAGGTCGTCGATCTGTTCGACATTGCCGTCTTCCTTGCGGCGCATGGCGAGAATGCAGGCGAACGCGCCGAGCGTCATGACCATGTAGATCAACATGTAGAGAATGACGCCGCGAACGCCGGCCTGGCTGCCCGCGGCCAGTCCGACAAGTGCAAATCCCATGTGGGCGATCGACGAATAGGCCATCAGCCGCTTGATGTTCTTCTGCCCGATGGCTGCAAAAGCGCCGAGCAGCATCGAGCCGATGGAAACGAAGACCACGATCTGCTGCCAGTCCAGCGTAATCGGTTCGAACGCCTCGATCACGACCCGGACGAACACCGCCATCGCGGCCACCTTGGGCGCCGCTGCGAAGAACGCGGTCACCGGTGTGGGGGCGCCCTCATACACATCCGGCGTCCACATGTGGAACGGAACGGCCGAGATCTTGAAGGCAATGCCCGCAAGCAGGAACACAAGACCGAAGATCAGGCCGAGCGAACGCTCTTCCCCGCCGATGGCGGCGGCTATCTCGTCAAATCCGGTGTGCCCGGTGTAACCGTATACCAGCGACGCACCATAGAGCAGCATGCCCGACGACAACGCACCCAGAACAAAGTACTTGAGGCCGGCCTCGGTCGAGCGCGTGCTGTCCCGATTGATTGCGGCAACGACATAAAGCGCCAGCGACTGAAGTTCGAGGCCCATATAGAGCGCGATCAGATCGTTCGCGGAAATCATCAGCAGCATGCCGAGCGTTGCAAGCACGAGCAGCACCGGGAACTCGAACTTGTCGATGCGTTCGACCTTGGCATGGCCGACGCTCATCACCATCGCCGTGATGGAGCCGATCAGCGCCAGAACCTTCATGAAGCGGGCGAAGGGATCAGACAGAAATGCGCCGTTGTAGGCCGTGCCGTTCTCCGTCACCAGAACCAGCACCAATCCAGCCGCGATCAGCAGCGCCACGGCGAGACCGTTGACCAGTGTCTGCGATTTTTCACCGGAGAAGACCCCGATCATCAACAGAACCATCGCACCGACGGCGAGCATGAGCTCTGGCAGCGAAAGCTGGAGGCTTGAATAGAGAATATCTGGCGTCATGATCCCGCAGTCTCCGTGGCTTTACTGTGACGACAACGCAAGATCGCGCGCCGCCTGCAGGGAAGCCGAATAATTGTTGATCAGCGCGTCGACCGAAGCCGCCGTCGCGTCAAAGATCGGCGCCGGATAGACGCCAAAGAAGATGACCAGAACGATCAACGGATAGATGATCGCCTTTTCGCGGCCCGACAGGTCGAGCATCGCCTTGAGGCTTTCCTTCTCGAGCGCGCCGAACACGACGCGGCGGTAAAGCCACAGCGCGTAGGCGGCCGAAAGGATTACGCCGAGCGCGGCGAACAGGGCAACCCAGCTGTTGACCTGGAACACGCCCATCATGGTCAGGAACTCGCCGATGAAGCCGGACGTGCCGGGAAGCCCGACATTGGCCATGGTGAAGATCATGAACGCGACCGCATATCTCGGCATGTTGTTGACGAGCCCGCCATAGGCCGCGATCTCGCGAGTATGCATCCGGTCGTAGACCACGCCGACACACAGGAACAGCGCGCCGGAGATAAGCCCGTGGCTCAGCATCTGGAAGATCGCACCCTGCACGCCTTGCTGGTTGGCGGCAAAGATGCCCATTGTGACGAACCCCATATGGGCCACCGACGAATAGGCGATCAGTTTCTTGATGTCTTCCTGCATCAGGGCGACCAGCGACGTATAGATGATCGCCACCACCGAAAGCACGAAGATGAACGGCGCGAAATCGGCGGAGGCCAGCGGGAACATCGGCAGCGAAAACCGCAGGAAACCGTAGCCGCCGAGCTTGAGCAGGATACCGGCCAGAATGACCGAACCGGCGGTCGGCGCCTCCACGTGTGCATCCGGAAGCCAGGTGTGCACCGGCCACATCGGCATCTTCACCGCAAACGAGGCAAAGAAGGCAAGCCACAGCCAGGTTTGCATGCCGGCCGGGAAATCATGCGCCAGCAAGGCGCGGATGTCGGTCGTGCCGGCGTCCCAGAACATCGCCATGATCGCCAGCAGCATCAGGAGCGAACCGGCGAGCGTGTACAGGAAGAACTTGAAGCTCGCGTAGACCCGCCGCTTGCCGCCCCACACACCGATGATGATGAACATCGGAATGAGACCGGCTTCGAAGAAGATGTAGAAAAGCACGATATCGAGCGCGCAGAACACGCCGATCATCATCGTTTCCAGCACCAGGAACGCGATCATGTACTCGCGCACCCGGTTCTCGATGGAATTCCAGCTCGCCAGGATGCACAGCGGCATCAGGAAGGTCGTCAGGATGACGAACAGCATCGAGATCCCGTCGACACCCATCGCATAGGAGAAGCCGGAGCCGGCGAGCTCTATGCTCTCCACCATCTGGAAGCCCGGATCGCTGTAATCGAAATTCGCCCAGATCAGCAGCGACATGATGAAGGTCGCAGTGGTGCCGAGAAGCGCCACCTGGCGGATGTTGCGGCGTCCGATCTCGGTGTCATCCTTGATCGGTAGCAAAAACAGCACGCAGACCAGCGGTATGAAGGTGACGACGGACAGAAGAGGCCAATCGGTCATCTAAATGCACTCCCGAGCATCATCCATGTGACAAGCGCTGCAATTCCGATCAGCATCACGAAGGCGTAGTGGTAGAGATATCCGGTCTGCAGTCTGACAACCCGGCCGGTAATGTCCTGAACCCGTGCGGCGATGCCGTTGGGTCCGTATCCGTCGATGACGCGGCCGTCGCCCTGCTTCCACAGGAACGAGCCAAGCCATTTTGCGGGGCGGACGAAAATGAAATCGTAAAGCTCGTCGAAGTACCACTTGTTGAGCAGGAACCGATAAAGGATGCCGTGATCCTCCGCCAGACGCTTGGGCGTTTCAGGCGAGCGGATGTAGAAGAACCAGGCGGTGACGAGGCCGAGAAGCATGGCCAAGAACGGGCTCAACTTCACCCACAACGGAACATGGTGGAACTCGTCAACAATCACGTTGTCCGGCAGCGTGAACAGGGCCGCCCCCCAGAACTCCGCATAATGGTGCCCGAAGAAGTCTTCCTTGAAGATCAGGCCTGCGAACAGTGCGCCGACCGCGAGCACGAACAAGGGAACCAGCATGACCGGCGGCGATTCATGGGCGTGATGCATCACGTCGGCCGAAGCGCGCGGCTTTCCGTGGAACGTCATGAAGATCAGGCGCCAGGAATAGAAGCTCGTGAAAAGTGCCGCGATCACAAGAAGGCCGAAGGCGTAGCCCGCAGCCGGATTGTGCGCCACGAAGGCCGACTCGATGATGGCGTCCTTGGAGAAGAACCCCGAGGTGCCGATCACGGTGCCGGGAATGCCGACCCCGGTCAGCGCAATCGTGCCGATGATCATCATCCAGTAGGTGATCGGGATCTTCTTTCGAAGCCCGCCCATGCGGCGCATGTCCTGCTCGTCGGAGACGGCATGGATGACCGAGCCCGCGCCAAGGAACAGAAGCGCCTTGAAGAAGGCGTGCGTGAACAGGTGGAACACCGCTGCACCGTAAGCGCCGATGCCGAGAGCCACGAACATGTAGCCCAGCTGCGAGCAGGTGGAGTAGGCGATCACGCGCTTGATGTCGTTCTGGACGAGCCCGACCGTGGCGGCGAAGAACGCGGTGATCGCGCCGATGATGACCACGACGGTCAGCGCATCGACCGAAAGCTCGAACAGCGGCGACATGCGCGCAACCAGGAAGACGCCGGCGGTCACCATGGTAGCGGCGTGAATGAGCGCTGAGACCGGCGTCGGGCCCTCCATCGCGTCAGGCAGCCAGGTGTGAAGCAGGAATTGCGCCGACTTGCCCATGGCGCCCATGAACAGGAGCAGGCAGACCACGGTCAGCGCATGGCCCTTGTCGAGGTCCATGCCGAACAGCGTGATGATCGCCGCGCCGGGTTCAGCACCCTCGACCGGAATGAAATCCTGGGCCCCGGCGAAGATTGCATCGAACGAAATCGAACCGAACAGCATGAACACGCCGAACATGCCGAGCAGGAAGCCGAAGTCGCCGACGCGGTTGACGATGAACGCCTTCATGGCCGCGGCGTTGGCCGACGGCTTCTTGTACCAGAAGCCGATCAGCAGATAGGAGGCCACGCCAACGCCTTCCCAGCCGAAGAACATCTGCAGCAGGTTGTCCGACGTCACCAGCATCAGCATCGTGAAGGTGAAGAACGACAGATAGGCAAAGAAGCGCGGGCGGTGCGGATCGTGATGCATGTATCCGATCGAATAAAGGTGCACCAGAGAGGAAACCGTGTTGACGACCACCAGCATGACCGCCGTCAGCGTGTCGATCCTCAGCGCCCATTCGACGCTGAAGGAACCCGAATCGATCCAGCGCATCAACGGGACGCGGACCATCTCGGTCTCGCCAAGCGCAACCGTGAAGAACGCGACCCAGGACAGAAGCGCGGCGACGATCAGGAACAGCGTCGTGACATATTCGGACGCCTTGGCCCCGATTGCGCGGCCGCCGAGACCGGCAATGAGGGCGCCGATCAGCGGCAGGAAGACGATAGCGTGGTACATGGCTCTCTCAGCCCTTCATCATGTTGACGTCTTCCACGGCGATCGAACCGCGGTTCCGGTAGTAGACGACGAGAATGGCCAGCCCGATCGCGGCTTCCGCAGCGGCAACCGTCAGGATCAGAAGCGCGAACACCTGGCCGACGATGTCATTGAGATGCATCGAGAACGCGATCATGTTGATGTTGACCGCAAGCAGGATCAGTTCGATCGACATCAGGATCACGATCACGTTCTTGCGGTTCAGAAAGATCCCGAAAATGCCGAGCGTGAAAAGGATCGCGCTGACTGTCAGGTAATGGGAGAGGCCGATTTCCATGCGATTGTTCCTTCACGTCGCCGCGTTCAAATGCCTTGACCTGGCTTGACCTTGACCACCTCGACGGCGGTCTCGGGCGTCCGGGCGACCTGCTGGTTGACGTCCTGCCGCTTGATGTTTTCGCGATGTCTGAGCGTCAGCACGATTGCGCCGATCATCGCCACGAACAGCACAAGTCCGGCAATCTGGAAGAAGAAGATGTAGTCGGTGTACAGCACGTCTCCGAGCGCTTCGGTGTTGCTGCGCTCACTCAATGGCGGGATCGGGCTGGCGCCGCTCACCGCGGCCGAGGGGTTGAAGGCGTTTCCGGCGAGAACGATGATCAGTTCCGCGGCAAGAATGATGCCCACCAGCGCGCCGACCGGTGCGTATTCGAGCGCGCCGGCCTTCATTTCGCTGAAGTCGACATCGAGCATCATGACAACGAAGAGGAACAGCACCGCCACCGCGCCGACATAGACGACCAGCAGGATCATCGCCAGGAATTCGGCGCCGGTCAGCAGGAACAGACCCGCGGCGTTGAAGAAGGTGAGAATGAGAAACAACACCGAATGAACCGGGTTGCGCGCGGCAATCACCATGAATGCCGATGCCACTGCCACGAAGGCAAACAAATAGAAAAACAGAGCCTGCAGACCCATGATCGGCGCCTTTTCGTCTTTCCCCCGGAGTGACAGCGGCGTGAAGACCCCTGCCCCGAATGGAGCTGTCCGCGATCCCGGCCGCGTCCCAACCCCGTCACATGAATGGAAACCGCCGCCCCCCGATGGCGCGCCGGTCTCCCCAATTACCTGTAGGGAGAATCCATCGCAATGTTGCGAGCGATTTCCCGTTCCCAGCGGTCGCCGTTGGCGAGCAGCCGGTCCTTGTCGTAATAAAGTTCCTCGCGCGTCTCCGTCGCGAATTCGAAATTCGGACCCTCGACGATCGCGTCCACCGGGCAGGCTTCCTGACAGAAGCCGCAATAGATGCACTTGACCATGTCGATGTCGTAGCGAACGGTCCGGCGCGTGCCGTCATTACGTCGCGGACCGGCCTCGATGGTGATTGCCTGGGCCGGGCAGATCGCTTCGCAAAGCTTGCAGGCGATGCAGCGCTCCTCGCCGTTCGGGTAGCGCCTCAGGGCATGTTCGCCACGGAAACGCGGGCTTACAGGTCCTTTCTCGTAAGGATAGTTCACGGTCGCCTTCGGCTTGAAGAAATAGCGCATCGACAGCGCGAACGCGCCGACGAATTCCTTCAGGAAGAGCGATTTTGCGGCTTGAGCCAACGCCATGGTCAGTCTCCGCTTTTGCCCGGCGCCGTGCGCCGGAAGGTTGAATGAATGGTCAGCTTCACGGGGCAGTCCCCGTCAGCTTGAGCACAAAGGCCACGATCACCAGCATCGCGAGCGAGATCGGCAGGAAAACCTTCCAGCCGAGCCGCATTAGCTGATCGTACCGGTAGCGCGGGACGAAGGCCTTCACCATCGCGAACATGAAGAACACCAGGCATGCCTTGAGCACGAACCAGACGACCCCGGGCACCCAGTTGAGCACCCAGATATCGAGCGGCGGCAGCCACCCGCCGAGGAACAGGAGCGTCGTCAGCGCGCACATCAGCACGATCGCCGCATATTCGCCCAGCATGAACATCATGTACGGCGTCGAGCCGTACTCGACCATATGCCCCGCAACAAGTTCCGATTCGGCTTCAGGCAGGTCGAAGGGCGGACGGTTCGTCTCCGCCAGCGCTGAAATGAAGAAGATGATGAACAGCGGGAACAGCGGCAGCCAGTGCCAGTCCAGAAGCGAACTCGGCATGCCGATTCCGGTACCGATGCCGGTTGCCTGCGCCATCACGATGTCTGTGAGGTTGAGCGAACCCACGCAAAGCAGCACGGCCACCAGAACGAAACCCATGGAAACTTCGTAGGACACCATCTGCGCAGCAGAGCGCAAGGCGCCGAGGAACGGGTACTTGGAGTTTGACGCCCACCCGCCCATGATGATCGCGTAAACCTCGAGCGAGGAGATCGCAAAGACAAAGAGGATGCCCACATTGATGTCGGCGATCACCCATCCGGCATTCACCGGAATCACCGACCATGTCGCAAGCGCAAGTGTGACGGCGACCAGCGGCGCGAGCAGAAAGACGCCCTTGTTGGCGCCCGACGGAATCACCGGTTCCTTGAAAACGAATTTGAGCAGGTCGGCAAAGGACTGGAACAGTCCCCAGGGCCCGACCACGTTCGGTCCGCGGCGCATCTGCACGGCTGCCCAGACCTTGCGGTCGGCATAAAGGATGTAGGCGATGAAGACGAGCAGCGAAACCAGAAGCAGCAGCGATTGCCCGAGAATGATCAGTCCGGGCCAGACATAGCTTGCGATGAATCCGTCCATGATGCGTCCGCCCCTATTCCGCCGCCACTGCCTTGGCGCTCTTCGCCAAGACCGAGCATTCAGCCATTACCGCCGAAGCGCGTGCGATCGGGTTGGTCAAATAGAAGTCTTTGACCGGCGACGCAAACGCCGATTTGTTCATTCGGCCCGCTTTCTTCGCAATTGCGGCAATTGCGCCTGCATCAGCTGTTGAAATCGCATCGATCTCGGCGAAATGCGGATACTCGGCATAAAGCGCCGCGCGCAGCGCGGTGAGCGAATCATAGGGCAGCTTCTTGCCAAGGACGTCCGACAGCGCCCGAAGCACGGCCCAGTCGTCACGCGCCTCTCCGGGAGCGAATGCGGCCCGGTTCGCCATCTGCACACGGCCTTCCGTGTTGACATAGGTCCCCGATTTTTCCGTGTAGGTCGCGGCCGGCAGGATGACGTCGGCATGATGGGCGCCATTGTCGCCGTGCGTGCCGATATAGACCGTGAACACGGCCGTCTTCTTGGTGAAATCCAGTTCGTCAGCACCCAGCAGGAACAAGACATCGGTGCCGGTCAGCATCGCAGCCGCATCGAGACCGCCCTCACCCGGAACGAAGCCGAGATCGAGACCGCCAACCCGGGCCGCGGCCGTGTGCAGAACCGCAACACCGTTCCAGTCACCCTTGACCGCGCCAACCGCCTCGGCAAGTTTCGCGACATTTGCGAGAACGCCCGCGCCGTCACCGCGCGCCAGAGCGCCCTGGCCGATGATAATCATCGGCTTCTTGGCGCGCTTGAGCTTGGCGGCAAACTTGTTGGAGCCGTCAACCAGATCCTTCAGTGTTTCGGGGCCGGCGCCGAGATACTCGTGGCCATAGCGCAGGTCGACTGCCTCGCCGACCAGGCCGATCGGAAGTTCGCCCATGCGCCAGCGCTTGCGGATCCGGGCGTTGAGCACTGACGCCTCGTAGCGCGGGTTGGAGCCGACGATCAGGATCGCATCGGCTTCCTCGATGCCGTCGATGGTCGGATTGAAAACGTAGCTCGCACGACCCAAGGCCGGATCGAGGGCTGCGCCGTCCTGACGGCAATCGATGTTGGAAGAGCCGAGCGAACCGATCAGCGCCTTGAGCGCGAACATTTCCTCGACGGTAGCCAGATCTCCGGCGATCGCGCCGATCTTTTCGGGCTTTGCTGCCGAGACCGCCGAAGCGATCGCCCCGAAGGCTTCGCTCCATGAGGCACCTTCGAGCCGTCCGTTGCGCCGCACATAGGGCCGGTCGAGACGCTGCGTGCGCAGTCCGTCCCAGATGAAACGGGTCTTGTCGGAGATCCACTCCTCGTTGATCGCCTCGTTCACGCGCGGCATCACGCGCATCACCTCGCGGCCACGGGTATCAACCCTGATCGCGGAGCCGCAGGCATCCATCACATCGATGGTTTCGGTCTTGGCCAACTCCCAGGGCCGCGCCTGGAAAGCGTAGGGCCGCGATGTCAGCGCACCGACGGGGCAAAGATCGATGACATTGCCCTGAAGCTCGGAACTCATCGCATGCTCGAGATAGGTGGTGATCTCGGCGTCTTCGCCACGGCCGATCAGGCCCAGTTCGGAGATACCGGCAACCTCGGTCGTGAACCGGACGCAGCGTGTGCAGTGGATGCAGCGGTTCATGATCGTCTTGACCAGCGGTCCGATATACTTGTCTTCGACGGCGCGCTTGTTTTCCTCATAGCGCGAATTGTCCATGCCGAAGGCCATTGCCTGGTCCTGCAGGTCGCACTCTCCGCCCTGGTCGCAGATCGGGCAATCGAGCGGGTGATTGATGAGCAGGAACTCCATCACGCCTTCGCGCGCCTTCTTCACCATCGGGGTGTTGGTGAAGACTTCCGGCGCCTCGCCATTCGGTCCGGGGCGCAGGTCGCGAACGCCCATGGCGCAGGAGGCGGCAGGCTTGGGCGGTCCGCCCTTCACTTCCACCAGGCACATGCGGCAGTTGCCGGCGATCGACAGCCGCTCGTGAAAACAGAACCGCGGAACCTCGGCCCCGGCTTCCTCGCACGCCTGCAACAGCGTGTAGTGATCCGGCACCTCGATCTCGTTTCCATCAACCTTGATCTTGGCCATGCAAGCAGTCCTGTCTTTGCAGGCGGCCGGTGAGGCCGCGAACCATCCCGTGAAGGGACCTGATTATCGTCTTGCCGGGCGAAGCGAAACCCCGCCCGGCCGGTTGTCCTGTCAGGCGGTCTTGCCGCCTTCGGCCAGCATCCGCGCCTGGGAAACCCAGTCGTCGCGGTCAATCCGGCCCTTGAATTGCAGATAGTCGTCAACCCAGGCCACTTCCTCGGCCTTCCAGTCGGCAATCTGCGCGAATGTCCAGACGCCAAGCCCGTTGAGCACCTGCTCGAGCTTCGGACCGACACCCGAGATCAGCTTGAGATCGTCCGGTGTCTCCGGTCGCTCGATTTCCGAGGGCCGACGGTAGTCCTCGGGCTCAAGACCCGGTGCATCTTCTGCCTTCACCGGGGTGGCCTCGCGTGCTGCGGCGGCGGCAACATCGGCGTCCGACTTGAGCTTTTCCACCGTGGCGACGGAACCGTCAGTTGACGATGCCGCCTTGTGAGCGGAGGCCTTGGGCGACGGCGCCTTGGCCTTGGTCGGCTGCTTCGCCGTCGGCACCTTCTTGCCGGATTCAGCTTCAGGCGCGCTTCCCAACGCCGCTTCGGCGGCCTTTGCCGCCGGATTCAGTTCCACGATGTCAGCCGACGGAGTGGCTTTGGAAGGATCTGCCGAATCCACCTCCTCCGCTTCATCGGGCGCAAGGTCCTCGGCCAGAACCGGCAACATCCAGCTCAGGTCAGGCCTGGTGCCGAGGATCGACCCCTGGCCCTGCATCATCGCCTGCATCGTGCCCATCATCAGGCCGCTCATCTGCCCGGCCATGCCGAACCCGATCGCCGTGGCCGCCGTGGCCGCCGCCGCCGCGCCCAACGGGTACGCCATCAACGGAGAGACGGGCATCTCGCCGGGCCGGGTCCAACTGGTCATGACGTTCATCGGCTTCATCATCTCGTTCATGTTCATGTCTGCGGGAAAAGAAAACATCGACATCGGTTTCTCCTTTTGTCGGTTGTTGGCTCTTATCCCCCGTGACGTTTCCCTGGGTATGCCGGGCCCGGCGTTGCGGGCCTCTTATTCTGCCGCTTCGAGCCGGGTGTTCCGGCTTTGAACGGCATTGCGTGTGTACTGTTCGATCCGCGCTTCCATTTCAGGACGGAAATGCCGGATCAGGCCCTGGATCGGCCAGGCTGCCGCATCGCCAAGCGCGCAGATGGTGTGCCCCTCGATCTGCTTGGTGACATCGAACAGCATGTCGATCTCGCGCTTCTGGGCATTGCCTTTGACCATGCGATCCATCACGCGCATCATCCAGCCGGTGCCCTCGCGGCAGGGTGTGCACTGCCCGCAGCTTTCGTGCTTGTAGAAGGCAGACAGCCGCCAGATCGCTTTGACGATGTCCGTCGACTTGTCCATCACGATCACCGCCGCAGTGCCCAGACCGGATTTGAGATCGCGCAGGCTGTCGAAATCCATCGGCGTGTCGATGATGTCGGCGCCCGGAACGCACGGAACCGATGAACCGCCGGGAATGACCGCCAGCAGATTGTCCCATCCGCCGCGGATACCACCGCAGTGGGTATCGATCAACTCGCGGAACGGAATCGACATCGCCTCTTCCACGGTGCACGGCGTGTTGACGTGACCGGAAACGCAGAACAGCTTGGTGCCGGTATTGTTGGCTCGTCCGATGCCTGCGAACCAGGCCCCGCCGCGACGCAGGATGGTCGGGGCCACCGCGACCGATTCCACGTTGTTGACGGTGGTCGGGCAGCCATAGAGCCCGACATTGGCTGGGAACGGCGGCTTCAGCCGCGGCTGGCCCTTCTTGCCCTCAAGGCTTTCGAGCAACGCGGTTTCCTCGCCGCAGATATAGGCGCCCGCGCCGTGGTGGACAAAGACGTCCATATCCCAGCCGCACTTGTTGTTCTTGCCGAGAAGCCCGGCGTCGTAACACTCGTCGATCGCAGCCTGCAGCGCCTCGCGCTCGCGCATGTACTCGCCGCGGACATAGATGTAGGTCGTGTGCGCGCCCATGGCGAACCCGGCAATCACACAGCCCTCGATCAGCGTGTGCGGATCGTGCCGCATGATGTCGCGGTCCTTGCAGGTGCCCGGTTCGGACTCATCGGCGTTGATGACGAGATAATGCGGACGCCCATCGCTTTCCTTGGGCATGAACGACCATTTCAGGCCGGTCGGGAAACCCGCGCCGCCGCGTCCGCGCAGGCCCGATGCCTTCATCTCGTTTATGATCCAGTCACGGCCCTTCTCAATGATCGTCTTGGTGCCATCCCAGTGGCCGCGCGACATCGCGCCCTTGAGCGACTTGTCGTAGACGCCGTAGATATTGGTAAAGATCCGGTCTTTGTCAGCTAACATCGTTCACCTCTATCGCGGCTTCTTGCCGAAGACCTTGATGTACTCGGCCTCACCGCCCTTGGCCAGCGCCTTGGCCTGCTTGACCCAGTCCTCGCGCTCGATGCGGCCCTTGAATTTCAGATATCCGTCGATCCATTCGCGCTCGGCCTTCTTCCACTTGGACACCTGCTCGAATGTGTAGATCCCCAGTGAGTGCAGTATGCCCTCGATCTTCGGCCCGACGCCCGAGATCATCTTGAGATCGTCCGGGTTCGCCGGCTTGGCGATTCCTGCCGGGCGGTTCTTGTCCTCGAGCGAAGGCGCCGCACCGGCTGCGGGCGTTGAGGCAGGCGCCTTGGCCCGCCCCTTCGCGGTCGCGGCCAACGCCATCGTCGGGTTGCCCCTGGTCACGGATGCCCCGGTCTTGCCCGCCGGTTTGACGGACTTCGCGGTACCGGCCACGGCACCCGTGGAATTCGATTTCGCAGTTTTCGAGGTCGATCCGGTCGAAACCCGTGCGGTTGCCTTGGCGGGCGCTTTCGAGACATTCTTTGACGGTGCCGTGTCTGGCGCCTTGGCGTCATCCTTCACATCGGCCTTGGCCTTTGCGGGCGACTTGCTGGAGGGAATCGTCGACTTGCTCTTGGGACGGGCCGCCTCGGTCGCTTCCGGTGATTTCGACTTGCCTCTGGCGCCCTTGGCAGCACCGCCGGCAGGCATCTTGATTTCCTTGGTGAGGCTCGTCAGCCCGCTCTCGGGAGCAGAATATATGCGGTTGATCTGAGGACCGGTATTGATTTCCTCGGGCCGTCCCGCCTCGAAACGGTCGATGATGTAGGCGAGGCGCTCCGGCGTCAGATCCTCGTAGGAATCCTTGAAAATCATGACCATGGGCGCGTTCACGCAGGCGCCCTGGCATTCGACCTCTTCCCAGGACAGCGTCCCGCTCTCATTGAGATGGAAAGGCTCCGGGTGGATCTTTTTGCGGCAGACGTCCATCAGCTCTTCCGAGCCGCGAAGCATGCACGGCGTGGTGCCGCAGACCTGGATGTGCGCGCGGGTGCCGACGGGCTTGAGCTGGAACTGGGTGTAGAACGTCGCAACTTCCAGCGCGCGGATATAGGGCATGCCGAGCATGTCGGCGACCTTCTCGATTGCCCGCTTGGTCACCCAGCCATCCTGTTCCTGCGCCAGCATAAGGAGCGGAATGACGGCCGATTGCGCCCGCTCCTTGGGATATTTCTTGATCCAGGTCTTGGCCTGTGCGGCAAATTCGCGGTTGAAGGCGAATTCCGCGGGCTGGACACTATCTTCGGCAAGTCTGCGAACGGACATGGTGTTCTCTTTGGTCTTTCTTCCGGCCTATTGGATTTCGCCGCAACGCGATCTGTTCACCCGGGAAAACTCGCAAGCGAACGCTTTGCGCTCTTTCTGGAGGAAAACGATGTATTTGCCGTTGTTGAGCACAACGGACTTGATCTCATAGCCCTGCGCGACAAGCTCGCCCACCGATCCACCCGCGCTCTCGAATCGCGACGATGACTGGGCCTGCGCCTGGCATACGCCGATCAGGATCGCCGAAATCAGGAGTGCGGAGCGTTTCACCGGTCAACCTCCCCGAACACGATGTCGAGCGAACCGAGCGCCGCCGATACGTCGGCGAGTTGGTGGCCGCGGCAAATGAAGTCCATCGCCTGCAGATGCGCATATCCGGGCGCACGGATCTTGCAGCGATAGGGCCTGTTTGAGCCGTCGGAAACCACGTAGACCCCGAACTCGCCCTTGGGCGCTTCCACGGCCGCATAGACCTCGCCCTCAGGCACCCGGTAGCCCTCGGTATAGAGCTTGAAGTGATGGATCAGCGCTTCCATCGAACGCTTCATCTCGCCGCGTTTCGGTGGAACCATCTTGCCGTCCGTGGCCGAAACCGGTCCTGTGCGCTCCTTGCCCAGAAGCTGCTCGACGCACTGCTTCATGATCTTCACCGATTCACGCATTTCCTGCATGCGGATCAGGTAACGGTCGTAGCAGTCGCCGTTCTTGCCGATCGGGATGTCGAAATCCATCTCGGAATAGCATTCATAGGGTTGCGAGCGCCTGAGATCCCAGGCCGCGCCCGAACCGCGCACCATCACGCCCGAAAAGCCCCACGCCCAGGCATCGTCGAGCTTGACGACGGCAATATCGACGTTGCGCTGCTTGAAGATCCGGTTGTCGGTCAGAAGCCCCTCGATGTCGTCGCAGGTCTGAAGGAACGGATCGCACCACTTGCCGATATCCTCGACCAGTTCGTCGGGAAGATCCTGGTGTACGCCGCCGGGGCGGAAATAGGCCGCATGCAGACGCGCCCCGCAGGCGCGCTCGTAAAACACCATCAGCTTCTCGCGCTCCTCAAAGCCCCAAAGCGGCGGGGTCAGGGCGCCGACGTCCAGAGCCTGGGTCGTCACGTTGAGCAGATGCGAGAGAATCCGGCCGATTTCGGAATAAAGCACCCGGATCAGCTGACCGCGCTTGGGAACCGTCACGCCCGCGAGCCGTTCCACGGCGAGCGAGAAGGCATGCTCCTGGTTCATCGGCGCGACGTAGTCGAGCCGGTCGAAATAGGGCAAGGCCTGCAGGTAGGTCTTGGTCTCGATCAGCTTTTCGGTTCCGCGATGGAGAAGTCCGATATGGGGATCGACACGCTCGACGATCTCGCCGTCGAGTTCAAGCACCAGCCGCAGCACGCCGTGCGCGGCAGGGTGTTGGGGCCCGAAGTTGATGTTGAAGTTGCGGACGTTGTGTTCGTTCATGGTTCCCGTCCTCACCCCTTGGCCTTCTCATCGCCCGGAAGCACGTAGTCGGTGCCTTCCCACGGGGAGAGAAAATCGAAGTTCCGGAATTCCTGCTTGAGCTCCACCGGTTCGTAGACGACCCGCTTTGCCTCGTCGTTGTAACGCACTTCGACAAAGCCGGTGAGCGGAAAGTCCTTGCGCAGCGGATAGCCTTCGAAGCCGTAGTCGGTCAGGATCCGGCGCAGGTCCGGATGCCCGGTGAAGAGAATGCCGTAAAGGTCGTAGGCCTCACGCTCGAACCAGTCGGCGCCCGGAAAGACCGGGGTCAGCGACGGCACCGGCGAATCCTCCGCCGTGGCGACCTTGACCCGGATGCGCTGGTTCTGGCGCGGCGACATCAGGTGATAGACCACATCGAAGCGCTCCGCCCTGCCCGGCCAGTCGACGCCGCAGCAATCGATGAAATTGACGAACTGGCACTGCGCATCGTCACGCAGAAAGGTCATCAGTTCGACCAGGTTGGCCGGCTGCGCAACAAGCGTCAGCTCGCCAAATGCAATCTCGGCGCTCTCGATCAGGTTGCCCCTGATCTCGACGAGATAATTCGAAAGGTCCTTGAGGGCTTCACTCATCAGTCTCTTCCTAGCGCTCGATCGTGCCGGTGCGGCGCATTTTCTTCTGCAGCATCAGAACGCCGTAGAGCAGCGCCTCGGCCGTGGGCGGGCAGCCCGGAACGTAGATGTCGACCGGCACCACGCGATCGCAGCCGCGAACCACCGAATAGGAATAGTGGTAATAACCGCCGCCGTTTGCGCAGGAGCCCATCGAGATCACGTAACGCGGCTCGGGCATCTGGTCGTAGACCTTGCGGAGCGCCGGCGCCATCTTGTTGGTGAGCGTGCCCGCGACGATCATCACGTCGGACTGGCGCGGTGAGGCGCGCGGCGCAAAGCCGAACCGCTCCGCGTCATAACGCGGCATCGACATCTGCATCATCTCGACCGCGCAGCACGCCAGGCCGAATGTCATCCACATCAGCGATCCGGTGCGCGACCAGTTGATCAGTTCATCCGTCGAGGTGACGAGAAAGCCCTTGTCGGCCAGCTCGTTGTTGATCTCGCCGAAATACGGATCGTCCTGCCCCGCGGGCTTGCCGGTATTCGGGTCAACGATGCCCTTGGGCGCCGGGGCCACCAGTGTCTGGTTGCTCACTCCCATTCGAGCGCTCCCTTCTTCCATTCATAGATGAAGCCGACTGTCAGCACGCCCAGGAAAACCATCATCGACCAGAAACCCATCCAGCCGATGTCACCGAAAGAGATCGCCCAGGGGAACAGGAAAGCGACTTCGAGATCGAAAATGATGAACAGGATCGACACCAGATAGAACCGGACATCGAATTTCATGCGCGCATCGTCGAAGGCGTTGAACCCGCACTCATAGGCGGAAAGCTTTTCCGGGTCCGGATTTTTGTAGGCAATGGCGAACGGCGCGATCAGCAGCGCCAGTCCGATCAGCAGCGCCAGTCCGATAAAGATTGCGATCGGCAGATATGCGCCCAAGAGTTCCGTCATGACGTCCGTTCCTGTGTCCGCTTGGGCTGGGAGTCCGGCCCCGCCCATATGCAGGGAGACGGCCACCCGCTCGTGCGGCGTATCATGTTGCAACGCGGCGTGGTTAGCGCAGCCAGCAAGCCTGTGCAAGAGCGCCCGCGCCATTTGGCGCATTAGTACCAGCTTTCGCGCCGTGTTGTCGCACAAGACCGCACGGACATCTAGAAATAATCGGGAATCATGAATCGAAACGCATCAACGGAAGTCCCGCAGAGCATGACGAAAACCATGCCGCGACTCGGGTCCTGACGGCGAAGCGCCTGCCAGACCAGAAGCATCGGCAGGACGAGGAAAACGGCCGGGGATCACCGCTTCGAACCGTCAGCACGAATTGCGGGCGAGGCGAAAGGCCGGTGGAAGGCGTCGCGGAAGAAACCCGAGGCACAAACCCGAGGCACAAAAAGGACGAAGCCAGCCCATCCGATTCCAAATCGAAGGGTCAAACAAGCACCCGCATACAGCGAAAAGGAAGAAACCGGGGAACCGGGAAGGGCAGGATCAGAGTTGAAAAATGGCGCGAGTGACGGGGCTCGAACCCGCGACCTCCGGCGTGACAGGCCGGCACTCTAACCAACTGAGCTACACCCGCGCATTTTTCACTCGGAACCAGCGGTTGCCGCCGTTCCGTGAGCGGCTGATTACGGCGTTCGCCCAAAGGTGTCAAGCGCTCAATGCGAAGGAAAAACGACAATTCTCAAACTTGCCGTCCGGAGCCATGCCGAAGTGCCTTCGTCCGAACCGCGCGATCGGGTTCCATGTCGGATTACACCGGTCCGCATACGCGATTTTTCTTGCGGAACGCGCCCGAACGCCCTAAAGCAGGCGCCACCCCATCGGGGGCGATTAGCTCAGTTGGTAGAGCGCTTCGTTTACACCGAAGATGTCGGGAGTTCGAGTCTCTCATCGCCCACCATACTTTCCTGCCTGGACGGACCCGTGCGCGCTTGACGCTACGCCCGTGCCGCAATCGAAACCGCCACAGGCGGCGGCCGTCACGCACCGGACCGCATTGAAGCTTCCGCCGCAGTGCCTGCAATCGGCTCCAGAACCCCTCGACAATGCCCGAATTATGGGCATTCCGGCACTTTAACAGGCATCTTCGGCCTGACCGGGCAGATCACCTGCCGTCCCGCTTGGCTCGACAACCCGCTGCCGCCGCCGCTTGCGAGCCGCATTTCGATCATCGCGGCCTTATTGCTCGATGGCATGAAACTTGCGATGCTGCAGGAATGCACGTCACCTGCAGTTGCCCTGCTTCCAGGCAGTGACAATGAAAATCGAAGTCAATCCGAAACCAGGAGCTCCCATGATCCGCACCACCATCGCCACAGCTGCCTTAGCCGCCCTTGCCCTCGCCACCCCTGCGGCCGCCGAGACCGCGATGCCCTTTGCGCTGGACTGGAAATTCGAAGGGCCGGCAGCGCCCTACTTCGTCGCCGTCGACAAGGGCCATTTCGAAGCCGAGGGGCTGACGGTCGAGGTCTCCGAGGGCGCCGGTTCGCTCGACGCCATACCAAAGGTGGCGACGGGCGCATTCCCAGTCGGATTTGCCGACATCAACAGCCTGATGAAATTTCTCGACCAGAACCCGGGCGCGCCGGTGACAGCGGTCATGATGGTCTACGACAAGCCGCCCTTCTCCGTTGTCGGCCGCAAATCCCTCGGCATCGCGGCTCCTGCCGATCTTGAAGGCAAGGTTCTCGGCGCTCCTCCGCCGGATGGCGCCTGGGCCCAGTTTCCAATCTTTGCAGCCGAAACAGGCCTCGACATGGCGGCGATCACAGTAGAGCCCGTCGGCTTTCCGACCCGCGAGCCGATGCTCGCCGAGGGCAAGGTCGCGGCCGTCACCGGCTTTTCCTTTTCCTCGACGCTCAACCTGATCCGCCTGGGCGTACCTGAAGACGATATCAGCGTTCTCCTCATGGCCGATCACGGCGTCGCGCTCTACGGCAATGCGGTCATCGTCAACACCGATTTTGCCGAGGCGAACCCCGAAGCCGTAACCGGTTTCATTCGCGCGGTCGCCAGGGGCTGGCAGGATTCCATCGCCGATCCCGACATGGCGATCGAAGCCCTGGTCGAGCGCAACCCGGCCGCCGACCCGGCCCTTGAAAAGCGCCGGCTGGAAATGGCGGTAGAGGCAAATGTGCTGACCGACTGGGTCAAGGCCAATGGCATGGGCGGAATCGACGAGACCCGGATGGCAACGGCGATCGAGCAGACGAAATCGGTCTATGAATTCGTAAACGCTCCGGATGCGGAGCTGTACTTCACGTCGGAATACCTGCCGACCGACGGCAGCCTGACGCTCGAATAATTCGACAGACCGACATCCGGCGTCCCCGGCAAGCGGGGGCGCCCATTCGCCGAACCTTCCTCCAGGACTGATTTTCCGGATGACCAACCTGATCGAGATCAAGGGCGTAACGCACGCCTACCGCACCAAGGCAGGTCCGCTGCCCGTCCTGGACGGTCTCGATGTCTCGGTTCCCGAAAGCGAATTCTGCGCCGTTGTCGGGCCATCGGGCTGCGGCAAGTCTACACTGACACGGCTCATCGCCGGACTGATGAAGCCGGACAAGGGCGAAGTCTGGTTGCATGGCGAAAGGGTGACCTCGCCGCGGAAGACCGTAGGCATGGCGTTTCAGAACCCCGTGCTGCTCGAATGGCGCACGATCATCGACAACGTCATCCTGCCGCTCGAAATCGTGGCGCCCCGCATGCCCAGGCCGGAGCGCGAGGAGCGGGCGATGCATCTTCTGGAAATGGTCGGCCTCAAGGGGTTCGAGCGCAAGCGCCCCTCCGAATTGTCGGGCGGCATGCGTCAGCGCGCGTCGCTGTGCCGCTCCCTCGTGCACAAGCCCGACGTGCTCATCATGGACGAGCCTTTCGGCGCGCTCGACGCCTTCACCCGCGAGGACCTGTGGCAGACGATGCGCGACCTGCGCACGGCCGAGCCCTTCACCTGCGTGCTGATCACCCATGATCTTCGCGAATCGGTCTTTCTGGGGGACCAGGTGATCGTGCTCTCCGGCCGCCCTGCCCGTACCCAGCACGTGCTGACCGTGGATCTGCCGGCCGACCGCACGATCGAAAGCCTTTACACGCCCGAAGCGTCGGAAATGCTCCACCTGCTGCGCGACCAGATCCGCATCGCCCAGGGCCGCGACGGAGTTCACCACTGATGGAAACGCTCAAGAAGATCGCGGTCCCCAGCCTTGCCATCGTTGCCTTTCTGGCATTCTGGGAGTTCATCGTCTGGATCAATGGCTGGCCGAACTACAAGATGGCCTCGCCATCGGACCTGCCGCCGGCCTTCTCGCGCTACAGCGGCCTGTTCATCGAGATGGGCTGGCAGACGCTGTGGCGCACGGTCGCGGGGTTGGGACTTGCCGTCATCGTCGGCACGCTCCTGGGCATGGCGATGGGCTTCTCCCGCATCGCGCGCGATGCGCTCTATCCCCTGCTGGTCGGCTTCAATGCCATCCCCAAGGCCACTCTGGTTCCGGTGATCGCGCTGATCTTCATCGGTCAGCATGATTTCAACACCGTCCTGATGGCCTTCCTCATTTCCTTTTTCCCGATTGCCGTTTCGGTCGGCATCGGCCTGTCGACGCTGGAGCCGGAATATCGCGACATCCTGCGCAGCCTTGGCGCATCGAAGGTCACGATCTTCCGCAAGATCGCACTTCCCAAGACGCTGCCGGAATTCTTCGGCGCACTCAAGGTTTCCGTCACGCTCGCCTTCATCGGCACCAACCTGGTGGAGATTGTCTCGCCCCATGGCCGCGGGCTCGGCGCCTTGTTCAAGTCGGGCGAGACCAATGGCGATTATCCGCTGATGTTCGCGGTCCTGATCGCCCTCGCAATACTGGGAATCGTGCTCTATTACGCCGTTGTGGCGCTTGAGCGGATCTTCGCCGGCTGGGCCGAACGTCCTCAGAGCTAGGGCGCAGGGCAACTAGCCGGCTCGCCTCCCGCGCACCAGAACTCCGCCGGTTGCAGGCGCCTTTACGCCCGTGGTTCCGGGATAGGTAATCGGCAGACCGACAAGCGAGCGGACCGCCAGCCAGGCCCAGGCCTCGGCCTCGATCGAGTCGCCGTTCAGCCCCGCATCCTCTGCAATGATCACTTGTCCCGTATGGCGGGTGGCCACGGTCAGGTCCTCGACGACCATCCGGTTGTGACGCCCGCCGCCGGTCAGCACCCAGAGTTTCGGCTTTTCGGGAAGATGGGCTTGCGCCTTTCCGATCGACGCAGCCGTGACGAAAGCCAGCGTGCGCGCACCGTCCTCGAGCCCGGCCTCATAATCCTCGGGCGGCAGAAAATCGTTCCGGTCAAGCGAGATACGCTCTGTTGCAGTAAAGAAGGGCGAGGAAAGGTACCGGTTGGCCAGCCCCGACAGCACTCGTCCCTCGGATGCGATCGCACCGCCCGAATCATAAGGAATGCCCGCGTGCCGGGCAACCCATTGATCGATCAGCGCATTGCCCGGCCCGCTGTCGAATGCCAGCAGCGTTCCGTCGGCTCCGATGTAGGTGATGTTGGAAATCCCGCCGATATTGACGAAGGCCACCGGCATCTTGCCCTCCCATTCGCCCGACAGACCCGCTGCAAGCGCCCGGTGATAGGCTGGCGCCAGCGGCGCGCCCTGCCCGCCCAGTTCCATGTCTCGGGCGCGCAGGTCGTGGACCACATCGATGCCCAGCCGGGCGGCGAGCCCCGCGCCGTCACCCAGTTGCACGGTCAGCCCCTGGCGCGGACGGTGCAGCACCGTCTGACCGTGAAAGCCGATCACGTCGATGTCGCCGGCGCCCAGCTTCTCGTGCGCGAGAAACGCCTCGACAGCCGCCGCATGCCGGTCAGTCAGCTCCGTTTCGAGCCCGGCAAGATCACCGGGCCGTTCTTCGCGCCTGGTGATCTGTTTGGCATCCTCCAGCCCCGCCTCGAGTCGTTTGCGAAAGCCGGCCTCATAGGGGGTGAAACGGGATGGTCCGCGCGCAACGACCGCATCGCCGTCGGTGTCGACAAGCGCCAGATCGACGCCGTCCATGGATGTGCCGCTCATCAGACCGATTGCACGCTTCACCTTGCCTTCTTTCGCCATCCTGCCCTGTCTCCATTTCACGCGATCACACCAGGCCGTCCGGCCCGGGCGCGCGGTGTTGGTTGAATGCGCCGCGAGCCGGTGCTAAAGCCGCGCCGGGCGTCGGCGCATTGCTGGCGCCCCTGTTTTTCCGGCACCGCCGAGATAACCTCAAGGACAGTGACATGTCAGCCTACAAATCCGACTTTCTCAACATCCTCCAAGAGCGCGGGTTCATTCATCAGATGTCCGATGAAACGGCGCTGGACGCGTTGCTCGCCCGAGAAAGCGTGACCGCCTATATCGGCTATGATCCTACGGCATCCAGTCTGCATGTCGGCCACCTGATGCAGATCATGCTCTTGCACTGGTTCCAGAAGACGGGTCATCAGCCGATCTCGCTGATGGGCGGCGGCACGGGCATGGTCGGAGATCCGTCCTTCAAGGAGGAAGCGCGCAAGCTGATGACGGTGGACATGATCGAGGACAACATCGCCTCGATCAAGCGCTGCTTCGCCCAGTATCTGGACTACGACAGCGGGCCCAAGGGCGGCGCCCGGATGATCAACAACGCCGAATGGCTGCGTCCGCTGAACTATCTCGAGTTCCTGCGGGATGTCGGCCGGCACTTCTCCGTCAACCGCATGCTCTCCTTCGACAGCGTGAAGACGCGGCTCGACCGGGAACAGTCTCTGTCGTTCCTCGAGTTCAATTACATGATCCTTCAGGCCTATGATTATGTCGAGTTGAACAAGCGCTATGACTGCCGCCTGCAAATGGGCGGATCGGACCAGTGGGGCAACATCATCAACGGCATCGATCTCGGTCACCGGATGGGCACGCCGCAGCTCTATGCCCTCACCGCGCCGCTTCTGACCACCTCCTCCGGCGCCAAGATGGGCAAGTCCGCGTCCGGCGCAGTGTGGCTCAATGCCGACATGCTGCCGGTCTATGATTTCTGGCAGTACTGGCGCAACACGGAGGACGCCGACGTCGTGCGCTTCCTCAAACTGTTCACATGTCTGCCGATGGACGAGATCTCCCGGCTCGCAGCCCTTGGCGGTTCAGAGGTCAATGAGGTCAAGAAGATCCTTGCGACCGAAGTTACCGCAATGCTTCACGGCCGCGCTGCTGCCGAGGAAGCCGCCGAAACCGCCCGCAAGACCTTCGAGGAAGGAGCGATCTCGGACAATCTGCCGACGATCGCGATTGCTTCAGAAGAACTCAAGGCCGGCATCGGCTTGCTTTCTTTGTTCGTCCGCGCCGGTCTTGCAGCCTCCAACGGGGAAGCACGCCGGCACGTTCAGGGCGGCGCGATCAGGATCAACGACGTGGCGATCTCCGATGACAAGACCGTCGTTGACACGGGTCACATCAACGACGACGGCGTGATCAAGCTGTCGCTGGGCAAGAAAAAGCACGTGCTGGTGCGCTCCCAATAACCGAAACGCGGCCCGCATTGCCCGCCGCCGCCCCTCTCACCGGGCCGGCGGCGTTTTTCCGCGTCACGGTCTGTATTCGAAGATCGAGCGGAACACGCCCGGCGCAATCGCCGAAAGCGGATTGACCTGCAAAAGCGGGGAATCGGCTGCCCCGGTCAGCCTGAAAGTGATTCCGATCAGGCCCCGGTCGCGGCCATTGCCGAGAATCGCGCCGATCAGCGGCAACTCGCTGAAAAGTCGGTTGACCCCATAGGCAGGCATGAAGGTTCCGGTCATGTCCATGCGTCCCTCTCCGTCGCGCACCGTGCCCTGGAAGGATGCCCCGATCTGCGGCCCGCGCAGGACACCTTCACGAACCGAAAGGCTTCCGTTGCCCGAGACGATCTTCGCATTGGCCATTTCGAAACGGGCTCTTGAGACATCGATATCCGAACGCACGGCATCCTTGAGGCTGCGCCCGTCCTGCTTGCTCGGCGTCGACACAAGCGAATCGAGCCGCGGCTCCCCCACCACGATGAAATTTCGCAGATCGACGGTTCCGCGGCGTGGCGAGCTTTCCTGCTTGTTCAGCCGGATGTTGAGCAGTCCGCCCTGGATGCGCGAATAAACTCCTGCAAAGCGCGCAAATGCTCCGGCATCGCCGCTGGTCATCTGGATCGCCTCGTCATTACCCTCGCGCTTGACCGCGATCACGACTGCCTGCCCGCTCCGGCTCACCGCCTTGAAATCCAGCAACTCGATCCGGTCGCCGCGCCCGCGGTAGCTGATCGTCGGCGAGGTCAACACCTCGTCCGCATAGCCGGACACTGTCTCCAGGCTCCCGGAAACCTCGATGCGCGGCGCGCCGGAAACCGCGCGCCCACGGGAGGCGGATGTCGACTTTGCAAGCGCAATCAGGGGACGCGCGTCAAAGGCCGAGCCCCCGATATCGATCCGGTAGCCATCACCGGTTCCGGTGATGGTTGCACGATAGTTTTCGCGCGGCGACAGCGCCACCTTGGAAAACTCAGCCCCGTCCACCTTGCCGTCCTTAATCGACAGGGCGCCGCGCGCTTCGAACCCGTCCCCCGTCAGAGCCAGATCCGAGAGCCTTGTGATCCCGTCCGAGGTCGACATCATGAAATTCAGCTTGGCCGGAACACCCTTGGCCTTGGTCCAGCCAATTCCCGGCACCGTGAGTTTCGCCGGCTTGAGATCGAGGGCGATGCGCGAGCGTCCCTCGCCTTCGTCCTCCATCGTGAAGCCCACCGGGCCCGAGATCAGCACTCCACTGCCCGGCGCCAGTTCTTCCCGCGCTTCCGGATCAAGCACGCCTGAAACCAGCCGGCGCCCGTCAACCTCGGAGTCGCCGATTGGCTGAACCACGTCGAGCATCATGCGTACCCCGTCGATATCGGCCTCGGTACGCAATTCCGCGCGCAGGGGCGTCACCGAAAGTTCGCCATCCATCCCTGTGAGCGACCGCCCTTCCACAGGTTTTGCAATATCGACACCGGTCATCTTCAGATCGACCGTCCAGTCGGGCGCAGGCGGCGCCTGAGCGGCGATCAGGCCGAAACGGGCGCTGACCTTCGACGAAATGGTCCCGCTCAGATCCTCCGGGGCAAGCCCGATGCGCTCAAGCGCTGCGATAGGATGATAGGTGATGAGTTCGGCGACGGCATCTGCTTCGCCGCTCACCGACATCGACAGTTCGGCCATTAGCGGCAACTCGTCTGTCGCGGGAATCGAGAACGACGCGTCGCTGACTTCGACCCTCCGCCCCGTCGGGAAGAACGCCGTCGCGGACGACACCGAGACTTCGACGCTCGATCCGCGAAGCCGCATGTGACCGATCGTGTCGCGCAGCGGCGGAATATCGCCCGCAACGTTCATTCGCGCCCGCTCAATATCGAAATCGATCTGCAACTGGTCGGCTGAAAACCGGGCGGGACCGTCGGGCGGAAAATGCCCGGGCGGGACCGAGAGCTGGATCCGGCCGTTGCTCACCCGGCCGCCATACAGGTTGTTCAGCACCCATTGCCGCGCTCCCTTGCCGATCCAGTACGGCCAAAGCTGCTTGACTGCGGTTGTCGACAGGCCGGGCGCCGCTGCCACAAAGTTGAACTCCGGCGACACGCCCTCAACAAAACGCCATGAGGCGGAACCGAACAATCCGCCGCTTTCCGAAGCCACGGTGAGCTCTTCGGCGACCAGCATGTTTGTCGACGGTTCGAACCAGCCGAACGCCTTGCCGTCAAAGGCTATCGGCGCCTCGTCGGAATCACCGGGCGCGGCACGTCCGTTCTTGATCACGAAATCGAATGCAATCCCCGAGCCCTCAAGGCTCTCGACGCGGTCCGCGTCGATAAGGCCGCCGGTGAACGGCATGACGGTCTCGCCAAGACGGATCATCGAGGGCGTGATCTCGATCTTGTTCATCGCAGGCATGTAGGTGAGCCGAACCTGAGCTTCGGCCAGTTCCGCTTCCACGCCGCCCATCGTCAGCGCACCACCCTGCGCCGAGAGCGTCGCTCGAAGCTCGGGCGCGCGCGTTTCAGTGCCTCGGCTGGCTTCAAAATCCACATCGATGCTGGTTCTCAGCCCGTTGCGGCGATCAGGAATGGCGTTGTTCGACATTTCGAGGGCAATACCCTCGATCCTTCCGCCGATCCTGGACAGCCCTGAAGTCTCGGGCTCGGTGCGCGCGCGTCCTTCAAACACGATCTGCTGCTCGGCCTGCACAACATCTGCACGGATCCTGTAGCCACCACCGTCCAGCCGCTCGAAACTCGCCGTCTCGACAACGATCGGAGCGCCGGATCCGGAGATGCGCACATCCGTGAAACGAAACGCCTTGGTACCCGAACTCTCGATCTGGCCGACCACTGTGTTGAGCGAGGAAAACAGGCTGTTGATCACGTCTCCGGTTGCGTCGATGCGCAATCCGGCGAGATCGGACGGGTCGAAGCCATCACCCTCGGGCGCGGAGAGCCCAACCCCGGACACCGCAACCGAGGACAACGCGATCCGTCCGGCGAGAAGCGCCATCGGGTCAAGCGAGATCAGGACACGGTCTGCCTCTTGCCTCGCCCCCCCCGAAAGCGGTTCGATCGCCACATCGCGCGCTTCCAATGCCAATTGTCCGCGAGATGTGACCCGCACCGCAGCCGACCCGAGATCGGCACGATTGTTGGGGCCGACCGCCTTGGCAAGCGCGATGCGGGCCCGATCCCGGATCTCGCCGTCCGCGAGCCCCGTTTCAAGCGCAGCCACGAGTGCGGCCAGAACCAGTCCGGGAACCAGCATCAGTCCCAGAATCCAAACAAACAGCCTTCTTCCGCGCGACCGGGCGAAATGCCCGCGTAGCACGACCCGGTCGTCAGCAGTTGAAGAGGGCATGTTCTGCAGCTCAGCGATATCGCGCTTTGCAAAACGGACCCTGGAAACCGGATGTTCGGGCATCGGGATAAAGACAGCTTCCTTTTTTGACTGATTCCGCTGGACTGCGCTGATCGCCCTTATATATCGCCACAAGGAAACTTCATCTGCTAATCACGGCTTCGCACAACGAAAGGCTTTCACATGAGCGCTATAGAGCAGGGCAGCCAGGCCCCGGATTTCGATCTGCCACGCGATGGCGGCGGAAACGTGTCATTGTCGAAACTGGCTGGGAAGAAAGTGGTTCTGTATTTCTACCCAAAGGATGACACCCCGGGCTGCACGAATGAAGCGTTGGACTTTACCGCGCTGTCTGATGAGTTTGCAGCCAATGGCGCGGTGGTGGTCGGGGTCTCGCCCGACCCGGTCAGGAAGCATGAGAAATTCATTGCCAAGCATGGCCTCGGCGTCGTTCTCGCCTCCGACGAGGATACATCAATGCTCCAGGCCTATGGTGTCTGGAAGGAAAAGAGCATGTATGGCCGCACCTATATGGGGGTCGAGCGCTCGACGTTCCTGATCGATGAGAACGGGACCGTGGTGCGGGTATGGCCCAAGGTGAAGGTCAAGGGCCACGCGCAGGAGGTGCTTGAAGCCGTCAAGGCGCCATGACCAAAGCCAGTGACGTGCCGTCGCCTCTGGACGCGACCGACATCGGAGCATTCGAACGCCCCCGGACCCTCAGGGATGGCGCGGCTCGCGCCATCCGTTCGGCGGATCTCGACGTCAAGGCCGCGCTCGCGCAGGAGACCGCCCGGCGCTGGCGTGATCGGCGCATTTCCTTGCGCTCGCCCCTCGACACCCAGCCTCCGGACCGACCGGGACGGCCGGATAAGCCCGTACTCGTTCCCCCCACAAAGGTGACCCGGCGTTCGCTTCACTCGCCCCGCGGAAGGGTCGCGTTGCTGCACGCGATCGCCCACATCGAACTCAATGCGATCGACCTTGCGCTCGACATCTTGGCACGCTTTGCAGCCGCGCCCATGCCGCAGAGCTTCTTTGATGGATGGATGCAGGTCGCCTTTGAAGAGGCCAAGCATTTCAAGCTTATACGCGAAAGACTTCGCACATTGGGCGCCGATTACGGTGACATGCCGGCCCATGACGGGCTCTGGCAGGCCGCCCACGACACCCGCAACGATCTAGCCGCGCGGCTGGCTGTCGTGCCGTTGATCCTTGAAGCCCGCAGGCTCGACGTCACCCCGTCGCTGCGCGCAAAGATGCGCGAGGCCGGAGACGAGGAAAGCGCCGCAGTCCTCGACATCATCTACGAGGATGAAAAGAAGCATGTCGCCATCGGCGCCAAATGGTTCCGCTTTCTGTGCGCGCGCGAAGGCAAGGATGCGGCCGCAACCTTCGAAAGGCTGGTGCGCGCCAATTTCCGCGGCGGGCTGAAACCACCGTTCAACGATCTGGCCCGCGCCGCCGCCGGCCTGACGCCGACCTTCTACCGCGCCCTGTCCAGCCAGAACATGTCCTGAACCACGCCGCCCCGGCCACCTTTACGCTCCACCTGCAGCATCATCAATGCGGCTGAGAGGCGACATCGAAGCACGATGTTCAAGCGTTTGTTAACCTTAACAAGGTGTAATCCCCGTCAACGAGTTTGCACAAACCGATTCCGATGAGGATTATTCGTGTCGCAAAGGCAGGACAGCCGGGTTTTCGGCAAGCGCCCCAAACAGGCGCACACCATTATTTTCGCCAGCGGTGATTCGATCCGCCACATCACCGTCCGGCCATGGATGGCCGCGTTGTTCATGTCGTTTATAGGAGTCATGGCCATCGGCTATCTGGCGGCCACCACCTATCTGATCTTGCGCGACGACCTGATCGGTGCGTCTATGGCCCGTCAGGCGCGAATGCAGCACGCTTACGAAGACCGGATCGCGGCCCTGCGTTCACAGGTCGATCGGGTGACCAGTCGGCAACTGCTTGACCAGCAGCTGATGGAAGAAAAGGTCGCAGAACTCATTGCACGCCAAAACGCGCTGACCAACCGCCAAGGCAAGCTCGGCCCGTTGCTTGACCGCGCCGGCGTCCGATCCGAAACGATTCCCCTGCCCTCGCCCAATCCCAGGAAACAGGCGGAGGCGACGCGGGAAGTCGTCAAGGGCCAGCGTCTTGCCGGCCTTGCAGGCAATCCGCAAATCATGGCCGACCCAAAGACGGCGCGCGTCAATCCCCTGGCCTATGCGAATGTCTCTCCCGCACCGGCTGCCGGCGAAACGGTCAGCGAGCGCGCCGATCGCATATTCTCGACAGTCACGCTCTCGCTTAAATCGATCGAGCGCGAGCAGATCGAAAAGATGCAGGGACTTGCGATCGACGCCTATGAAACAGCCTCACAGATCGGCGAGATCATGGAGGAGTCCGGCCTTCCGCTTCCGCAGGGACTGGAAAACGCCGTCGGCGGCCCCTTTGTTCGCCCGGCCGACCCGAAGGCGTTTGACGCCACACTCGAGGATCTCGACCATGCCCTCCGCCAGCTCGACACCATGCGTGACCATGCCCGCAAGCTGCCGATCGGCACGCCCGCACCCGGGTCGGAAATCACCTCGCGGTACGGCAATCGCCGCGATCCCTTTTTGAACCGCATGGCGTTTCATGGCGGTATCGATTTCCGCGCATCCACGGGAACGCCGATCAACAGCGCCGGCTCCGGCACCGTCGTCCACGCCGGACGCAACGGCGGATATGGCAAGATGG
Source organism: Hoeflea sp. (assembly GCA_040218025.1). Taxonomy (GTDB): domain Bacteria; phylum Pseudomonadota; class Alphaproteobacteria; order Rhizobiales; family Rhizobiaceae; genus Hoeflea. Next base: position 166,291 of record JAVJQD010000001.1, read on the forward strand.
TGGAGATCGACCACGGCGGAGGCTTTTCGAGCCGCTACGCGCATCTGTCAAAAATCCTGGTCAACAAGGGTGATCGTGTCAGCATGGGCCAGCGCATCGGCAAGGCCGGTTCGACCGGACGCTCGACCGGACCGCATTTGCACTACGAAATCCGCCGCAACGGAGATTCCGTCGACCCCATGCGTTTTCTCCAGACAGCGCACAAGCTTGGACCCCTGCTGATCGCGCGATAGACCCGCAACCGGCGCCGAACGTGCGACGCGAGCCAGGTGGGAACCCAAAAGAAAACGGGGCCGCAAACGGCCCCGCTCCCTGCTCTCGATGCAAGAGGAATGGTGCTTAGAGAACGCCTTCCGGCACCAGCACCTTGTCGATGACATGAATGACGCCGTTGCTGGCGTCGACATCGGCAGTCACCACATTCGCGTCATTGACCATCGGACCGCTGTCGAGATCGATTGTGACGTTCGAGCCCTGCACGGTGGCGGGCGTGGAATCATCGACCAGATCACCAGACATCACTTCCCCGGCAATCACGTGGTAGGTGAGCACCGCGGTGAGCTTGTCCTTGTTTTCCGGTTTCAGCAGTTCGTCAACGGTCATTCCGAGTTCGGCAAAGGCCTCGTCGGTCGGCGCGAAGACGGTGAATGGGCCTTCACCCTTGAGCGTTTCGACCAGATCGGCCGCCTGAACGGCGGCGACGAGGGTCGAGAAGCTGCCGGCTTCCACTGCCGTGTCGACGATGTCCTTTTTCTCCGAATGGGACGCAGCCAATGCGGATCCACCCGCAACGCCAACGGCGAAGAGTGCGGCTGCGATTGTCTTGAACAGATTCATAAGTAAACTCCCTTGTGAGCATTCAGTGCCCCCTGCGACCCTGTACACGCAGCATGCAGTCGACCGGTTCACCAATTGAGCGTTCCTGCCGGGGTAAAAGTCCGGCGCCGTTTTTTCGGGGGTGGCCCCCTTGAAAAAGGATGATGCTGCACATGCGAAGGGGGCCGTATCCCGCCGTGAATCCCGGCGGTTTCTTGACTCTGGGCAATCTACCGACTACGTCAGTGCCACAGGGACCGGCGCACATCGCGCGCTCCCGTGCATCGCCGCACATCTCCGAAACGGAAACAGTTCCCAATTGACCACTTTTGCTGACCTTGGCTTGAGCCAGAAAGTATTGTCCGCCGTCACCGACGCCGGCTACACCACGCCCACCCCCATCCAGGAAGGGGCAATTCCCCCTGCGCTGGAACGGCGCGATATTCTCGGCATTGCCCAGACCGGCACCGGCAAGACCGCATCCTTTGTGCTGCCGATGCTGACCATGCTGGAACGCGGGCGCGCCCGCGCCCGCATGCCGCGCACACTGATCCTTGAGCCTACGCGCGAACTCGCGGCACAGGTTCACGAGAATTTCGAGAAATACGGCAAGAACCATCGCCTCAACATCGTTCTGCTGATCGGCGGCGTATCCTTCGAGGAACAGGACCGGAAGCTGGAACGCGGTGCGGACGTGTTGATCGCAACCCCCGGACGCCTGCTCGATCACACCGAACGCGGCAAGCTCTTGATGAGCGGCGTCGAACTGCTCGTCATCGACGAAGCCGACCGCATGCTCGACATGGGTTTCATTCCCGACATCGAACGGATCGTGAAGCTGATTCCGTTCACCCGCCAGACACTGTTCTTCTCGGCGACAATGCCGCCCGAAATCCAGAAGCTCGCGGACAAGTTCCTGCAGAACCCGGTCCGCATCGAGGTGGCGCCGCCTTCCTCGACAGCCGCCACCGTGACCCAGAAACTGGTCTCCTGCGGGGGCAAGGATTTCGAAAAGCGCGAACGGTTGCGCGAACTGATCCGGGCACAGAAAGATCTGACCAACGCGATCATCTTCTGCAACCGCAAGAAGGATGTGGCCGATCTGTTCAAGTCGCTTCAGAAGCACGGCTTCTCCGTTGGCGCCCTGCATGGCGACATGGATCAGCGCTCGCGCACGAACATGCTGCAGGGTTTCAAGGACAACGAGATCAGCCTGCTGGTTGCTTCCGATGTCGCGGCCCGCGGTCTCGACATTCCGGCAGTGAGCCATGTGTTCAATTTCGACGTTCCGATCCATGCCGAGGATTATGTGCACCGCATCGGACGCACCGGACGGGCCGGAAGGGAAGGCGCGGCCTTCACGCTGGTCACACGCCGGGAAGCCAAATATGTCGACGCCATCACCAAGCTGATCACCCGCGAAATCGAATGGCTCGACGGCGAGGCTTTGAGCGAGACTGCCGAAGAGACCGAGGAAAAGCCGCGCCGCGGTCGCCGCGGCGAAGCCAAGAGCGCCCCGAAGCGCCGGTCGAACAAGAGCGGCAAGGCCGACCAGAACGAGGCGGCGGACGCCGCAAGCGAGGCGGATGACCCGATCGTCGCCGAAGCGCCGTCCAGCGCGCCCGCCAGGGCGGCGGCGGAAGCCGCAGCGAACGAACCCTCGTCCGAAGCGGCCGAGCCCGCCCGCACCGAGCGCAAGGAGCGGCCGAAACGGTCGGTTCCGCCAAGCACGCCCGAACCCGCAAATGATGACCGCAACCGCAACCGCCGGGGCGGCCGAAACAATGGCGATCGTGACTCGACCCCGGTCGGTTTCGGCGACGAAATCCCCGCCTTCATGATGATCGCCGGCAAGTGCTGACCGTCTGACATAACGGAACACCGAACCGCCGGCATGACCCGGCGGTTTTTTGTTGTCCCCAATCCTGAGCGCGTGCCGCAGCGCCTTGGCGGCGGTCAGATCCCGTGAGCGACCACCCCGTCATCGAACGGAGCGACGATGTCGGCGATGCAGTCGCGCAGCCAGCGATGGCCCGGAGACGCAGTCGTGCGCTTGTGCCAGACCATGATGATCTGGGCGAGATCCACGGGCATCGGCGGCTCATAGATCGACAGCCCCACCTTGTCTGCCACATGCACCGCCAGTTGATAGGGGATCAACGCAATCAGGTCGGATTCGCTGACGGCCCGATAGACGCCGGAGAACACCGGCATGGTCATCGCCACGCGGCGTTCGCGGCCGACCCGGGCCAGCGCCGCATCCCCCAAGGCCCTGAGTTTGCCTTCTGGTGAAAACAGGACGTGGCCCAAATCGCAAAACAGGTCTATCGGCACAGTGTCGCCGGTTTTGAGGCCGGCGCGGCGAAGGCGCGGATGGTCGCGCCGCGCGATTACGCAGAACCGCGAGCGGAACATCGGTCGCTGCTCCGCCCAGTCCGGCAACTCGGCTGCCGGAATCAGCGCCAGGTCGACTTCGTACTGCTCGATCGTGTCGACATAGCTATCGGGCACCAGGTTGACGAGTTGCACTCTCACCCCCGGCGCCTGCCGTGACACCATATCGGCCAACCGAGGCATTAGCAGTTCGGCGAAGAAATCACTGCCGGAAATCTTGAAACTGGCGACCGCGGTCGCCGGATCAAACCGCTTGGGTGCCTCGAACATCAGTTCGATCCCGTCGAGAATGTCGCGCAGCGGGATTTCCAGCGACCGGGCATAATGCGTCGGCTCCAGCCCCTGCCCGCGCCGGATGAAAAGCTCGTCATCGAGTTGCCCGCGCAGCCGCCCGAGCGCCGCCGAAACCGCCGGCTGCGATAGCCCGATCCGCTGCCCGGCTGCAACGGTAGATCCTTCGTGCAGCAGTGCGTCGAGGACCCTGAGCAGGTTGAGATCAAAACTCGCTAAATTCACCATTCAAATACCTTCGATACAAAATATCTATTTTACGAATAGATATACCTGTTCTATCGTCCGATCAATCGAGTGCGCATTCGTTTCCCTGAAACCGGAACTTTCCGGAGGAAACGACGAATATGAAACCGAACATACTGGGCGCAGACGCCATCGAATGGCTCGGCGTCCACTACAAGACGATCCTGAATGCCGCCGACACTGATGATGCGATCTCAGTGGTGGATTCCGTGTCGCCTCCCGGCTCCGGCCCGCCCCGCCATATCCATCACGACGTCGATGAGACCTTTGTCGTCCTCTCGGGCGATGCCAGGTTCTGGATTGAGGGCGCCGAATGCATCCGCGGCCCCGGCGAGACCATGTTTATCCCGCGCGGACGCGAACACACATTCCGTGTGGTCAGCGCCACGCCCTGCCGCCACCTTGTCGTCCTGACGCCCGGCGGCTTCGAGGGCTTTTTCCATGAAATGGCCGCCAACGGCTTCCGCATTCCGGAGGACATGCCGGCCATCGCCGAAACTGCGGACCGGTACCGGCTGAGCTTCACCGGCCCGCCGCTCTGAGCCCCACCCCAACGCCGAGGAGACCACCATGACCAACAGGATCGCCACCCGCTTTTACGCCACCTCCGCCATTTTCGCGCTTGTCGGCATGGCCTGGGGCATACAGATGTCCGCCACGCAGGACCACACCCTCTCCCCGGCCCATGGCCATCTCAACCTGATCGGATTCGTGGTGATGGCTATCTTCGGTACCTATTATGCCCTGAGCGCCCGTGCCGCAGCCTCAAGGCTTGCCAACATCCACTACGTCCTGACGCTTGCAGCGGTCGTTGTCCTTGTGCCGGGGATCGTCATGGCGATAACCGGATCCGGCGAAGTTCTGGCCAAGATCGGATCGGTGCTGGCACTGGCGGCAATGGCGCTGTTCGCCCTTGTGGTGGTCCGCAACGGAGTCGGAAGCGAGACAGCCTGACGCCTGCTGACCATCCACCGCCAGGCGGGATGCAAATGTCCGGCGCGGCCTGGGCGTGTTACTTCTTCGCCCTCAGCGCGGCCTCCCAGGCAAGCCGGACCCATCTCGTCAGTTCCTCGGGGTCGTCAATCGCTTCGTCCGGGATCGACCAGTAGGGCATGGAGACAGGCTTCGACCGGGCCTTGCCTTCATAGACCCACTGTGTGGCCCCAGCCTCGGAGAACGCCGGCGCGGTTTCGGCATCGGCCTTGAGCATGATCTCGCCATCCACCTCAAGCGCCAGGATCACGCCCTTGTGGTATATGCCCTTGCCCCCGAACATCTTCTTGATCGTGATGTCTCCAAGGCTGTCGAACATCTCGCGGATCAGGTCATTGTCCATCTTCCATGCCTTCCCTGCCGGAAGAGACCAGCCGTCTGTCGGCCACGGCCCCGGCACTTGCCGGTCTCATGATGCGCACCATATCGCGGGCATGCCGAAACGCATCGAAAAACCCGAACTGCCCCGAAAGACCTGCATCAGTTGCGGTCGGCCTTTCGCCTGGCGAAAAAAGTGGGCGCGGGTCTGGGACGAGGTCAGGTATTGCTCGCAAAGATGCGCCCGGCAGGCGCGCTCCGGTAGAAAGCCCGGCCGGTAGGCGAGGAGCCGGCGCCGTGTCTTCAATCGCCGTTCTCGGTTTCCCCGCCGGCCGCCTTCACGGCCTCCGGCGTATCCACATCAAGACGTGCCGATGGACCGATCGGAACATCGATAACCGGCCAGGCGCCGCTTTCAACCAGCACCCGGGCGCCGACATCCCCGGAGAGCGTGCTGACTTCGGAGAATGCCGCACGCGGCAGGATGACCGGGTTGCCCCGCCGTTCACCATCTGACGCGCGGATGATGGATGTTCCTCCGCTCTCGGCGAAGGCGTCAATCAACGCGTCGAGATGCTCCGCAGTCAGCGCCGGCATGTCGCCCAGAAGGATCAAGACGCCACCGGTCTTGTCTTCGAGCGCTTCCAGCCCGGTTTTCAACGACGAAGCCATCCCGGACGCATAGTCCGGATTGACCACCACATTTGCGTCAAGATCATCGAGACTTGCCGAGATGTCGTCGGCGCGGTGACCGGTCACCACCACTGTTGAACGTGCTTTCGAGGCAAGCGCCACCCGTGTCATTCTGCGGATCAGGGGTTCTCCGTCGAACCGGGCCAGAAGCTTGTGCCCGGCCGCCTCCCCCATCCGGCTTGATCGTCCGGCGGCGAGCAGCACCACTCCAACCCCGGAATCCGAGCCACGAGCCCCGGCTTGCCGGGGTTGCGGGCGCGTCGGAATTTCCTTGAGCAACCCACCTACACCCATCCGGGCGATATCCCTTGAATCCGGTGTTTCCCCGGCAAGAATACGGGCAACAATCCAGTCGAACCCGTTTTCCTTGGGACTGCGCGCACATCCGGGCGCGCCCACCACCGGGACGCCCTGACAGGAGCCGAGCACCAGGAGGTTGCCCGGATCGACCGGCATCCCCACCCGTTCCACCAAACCGCCGGCAGCCCTGATGGCGGCCGGAATCACATCCTCCGGATCGGTCACGGCGGAGGCGCCGAAGACGATCACCATATCGCATTTTCGCGCCAACCGCCCAATTTCCGACGCGAGAGCTTCTGTTTCGTGATCGACGCGGACCTCTTCCACAAGCTTCGAACCGGTTGCGGCAAGGCGATCCCGCAAGAGGTCTCGGGTCTTGTCCATCACGCTCGTCTTCAGGGCCGGCAGCCGGGTTGCGACAAGACCGGCTCGCGATGGCCTGAACGGCAGCACCCGCGCCAGAGCCGGCGCCGAGATCGCCGATCCTGCCTGCTTGAGCGAATTTGCCGACACCGCCAGCGGAATGATCTTGATTGTCGCCACCATGTCGCCCGCGGCCACCTGGGTTCGGTCGCCGAGGCAGGCAAATGTGATTCCCGGATCAATCGAGTTCAAATGATCGACCATCAACCGGTCGGCGCGAAACAGTCCCGCGCGTGCGGCATGCAGGTTGACCCGGCCGGTCGCGGCATTCGCCGCATCGATATTGGCTCCGCGAAACGCGCTGGCCAGCGCTGCTGCGGCCTCGTCTTCGCTGGCATCTCCGGGTTCGAGCCGGGCGGCGATTACGGTCTTCATCCCCGCCTGTTCGAGAAGCATCAGGTCGGACTGGCTCAGAACGTGCCCCTTCCTGAGCTTCAGCGTCCCCACCGAAAGCGCATGCGCGAGCAGCGCGCCCTCCGCCTCGTCCAAACCGACAGGGCCGAAACGCATGGCCTATTCCCTGCCGTTCCCGGATGGGCGCCTGAGCGCGCCGACAACCTGCGCAAGGATCGCCACCGCGATCTCGGCAGGGCTTTGCGAGCCGATGTCAAGACCGATGGGCGCGGCAATCCGGCCGATCTCGGCTTCGCTCAGCCCCTCGGCAGACAGACGCTCGACACGCCGTGCATGGGTTTTTCGCGACCCCAGCGCGCCAACATAGAACGACCCGTTGCGAAGCGCCGCAATCAGCGGCCAGTCGTCGATTTTCGGATCATGTGTGACCGCAACAAGCGCGGTGTACGCATCTATCGGACGATCCTTGAGCGCGTCCTCCGGCCAGTCGGCGACGAGATCGACGTTCTCGAACCGTTCGGGCGTAGCAAAGGCCGTTCGCGGATCCACGACCCGCACGTCAAACCCGGTCATCTGCGCCATCGGCGCAAGAACCTGGGAAATATGCACGGCGCCGATGATGGTCATTCGCGGAGCGGGGACATGCACATTCAAAAAGAAGCGCCGTCCGTCCACTTCTTCCACACCGGACCTGGCGGAAGCAAAGCGTTTGGAGACGGCCTCGCCGAGATCGCCCGCAACGGGATCGCCCTTCATCACCAGCCGGTCGCGTCCGTCGCCCAGATCGGTGATCATCACCGCAGCCTGCCGCGCCCGGCGCGCGGAGTTGAGCTTCTTGAGAAGATTGGGATCCATCAGCCGACCCGTTCGAGATATACTTCGATCTTGCCGCCGCAGGAGAGCCCCACCCGCCATGCGGTCTCGTCGGCCACCCCGAACTCCAGCATCTTGGGCTCTCCGGCCTCGATCACCCCCGCGGCTTCGGAAATGACCTCTCCTTCCACGCAGCCTCCGGAAACGGAGCCATGAAAATTGCCTTCCGCGTCGATCACAAGATGGCTGCCGACGGGACGTGGCGCAGAGCCCCAGGTCGCCACAACCGTCGCCAGCGCGACCTCCCGTCCCTCCAGCATCCAGCGCTCGGCGACCATCAGCGGATCGATATCGGTCTCGACGGAATTCGTGGTCATTCCCGGCTCCATGATGTGTTGCATGTGAGTATGACGCCCGGATCGCCCGGAGTTCAAGAGGCTTGAAGAAAGCGCCTCGGATCAGATCCCGCCGCCGGCTTCTCGCCGAGCGCCGCCACCAGATCCTCCATGGCGTCGATGTTGTGCACCGAACGGAATTCGTCAACATGCGCAAGCATCGTCCGCACGCCGCGTGCCCGGGGCTCGAAGCCGTCGAAGCGCAACAGCGGGTTGAGCCAGATCAGCCGCCGGCAGGAGCGGTGCAGCCGGCCGATCTCGGCCTCGAGTTCCTCGATCGAATCTCGCTCGAGACCGTCCGTGATCAGGATGACGATGGCCCCCTGCCCCAGAACCCGCCGCGACCAGAGCCGGTTGAACAGCTTCAGCGCCTCGCCGATTCGCGTGCCGCCGGACCAGTCCCTAACGGACGCCGTGCATTGATCGACCGCCTCATCCGGATCCTTGCTGCGCATCTGCCGCGTGATGTTGGTCAACCGCGTGCCGAACAAAAACGTGTGCACGCCGCGTCGCTTCTCGCTTATCGTATGCATGAAATGCAGAAAGATCCGCGTGTACTGGCTCATCGAGCCCGAAATGTCGGCGATGATCACCAGCGGCGGATGAACCTTGCGGCGCTTTCGGAAGCGCGGCAGGATCAGGTCTCCGCCGGTGCGCATGGCAGCACGCATGGTGACGCGCGGGTCAATCCGTCCCGGCCGGGACGAGGCCTTGTACCGCCGCGTCTCCACTTGGTCGAATGGTAGCGCCAGACCTGCAATCGCACGTTTGGCCTCGGCAAGTTCGGCCGCCGTCATCTGCGAGAAATCCTGATGCCGGAGCACCTCGCTGCCGGAACTCGTCCGCTGTGCATCGATGTCGATGATCGGCTTTTCCTCGGGCGGACGGCTCTTCTCGTGCCCCTCGAAGAGCGCCTGGCTGACACGGGTTTCCCCGGCCTTCAGCTTTTCCTTGCGCTGGGTTTCCATCGCCACCGGCGAGAACATCGCGATCATCTTCTCCACCAGATCGCGGGTCCGCCAGAACAGCCTGAATGCCTGGTCGAAAACCTGGTGGTCTTCCCGGCGCTTGACGAAAACCGAGTGCAGGACCCAATAGAATTCCTCCCGACTGCCCACGCCGGCCACCTGCACCGCCTCGACGGCATCGCGAACTGCTGCCGGGCCGACCTTCATGCCCGCCTTGCGCAATACGCGTGCAAAATAGACGATGTTGTCGGCGATCCGTCCGCCCCCATCATCGTTGCCGTCTTCTCCCTCCGGGGATATGGCGTGCTCAGACATCAGACCGCTGCGGCCAGTTCGGCCTTGACTTCCGCCAGCAGTTCGCGCCCGGCGCTTCCCTCGATGCGGGCAATGTCATCCTGGTACTTGAGCAGCGTGCCAAGCGTGTCGGAGACGGTTTCGGGATCGAGCGCCAGCCTGTCCAGTTCCGTCAGAGCCGTCGCCCAGTCGATGGTCTCGGCCACTCCCGGGCTCTTGAAAAGGTCCATCTGCCGGAGCTTCTGCACATAGGCGACCACCTGCCGGGACAGTGCCTCCCGGCACCCCGGGACCTTGCGGCGAACAATTTCAAGCTCCACGTCGGCCGCCGGATAATCGACCCAGTGATAGAGACACCGCCGCTTTAGCGCGTCGTGAATTTCGCGTGTCCGGTTTGTGGTGATGATGACGATCGGCGGTTCATCCGCGCTGATCGTTCCGAGTTCGGGAATGGTGACCTGATAATCGGAGAGGATTTCCAGAAGGAATGCCTCGAACGCCTCGTCGGTACGGTCGAGTTCGTCGATCAGGAACACCGGAGCGCGGCCACCGGTGCTTTGCAGGGCTTGGAGAACCGGCCGCCGGATCAGGTGTTTTTCCGAAAAGATACTGCGCTCGATCGCTGTCCGGTCGCTCTCCCCTGTGGCTTCCGCCAACCGGATTTCGAGCATCTGGGCCGGGTAGTTCCATTCATAGACCGCCGAGGAGATATCGAGCCCCTCATAGCATTGCAGCCGGATCAGCGGCCGGTCGAGTTCGCTCGCCAGCACCTTGGCTATCTCGGTCTTGCCCACGCCGGCCTCGCCCTCCAGAAACAGCGGCCGCTTCATCTTGAGGCTGAGGAACAGAACCGTCGCCAGCGCGCGGCCGGCGACATATTCGCCGTTCGAGAGCATCTCGAGCGTTTCGTCGATCGAGGCAGGCAGGGGTTTGGCTAAGGACATCATTACTCCGGCATTGGCTGGCGAGTTCACGCAACTGGCCCGACGCTAAAGCGATCTGTATCCGCGGTCCAGATACAAAAGCGCAGGCCCGGGCGCGCCGACCCTGAGGCCCACCACCTCGCCGATCACCACCGTGTGTGTGGCAACCGGCTTGGCTTCGAGGATGCGGCAGTCGAACACCGCGGCTGCCCCCGAAAGCGCCGGCGCACCGGTCGAGATCGTGTCCCAGTCCGCAAGCGCAAAGCGTGCTTCGGCGTCCAGGTTCCCCACCCCGGCAAATGCCGAAGCCAGTTCTTCCTGTGCATGGGTCAGCGTATTGAGCGCGAAGACGCCGGAATCGACGAAAATCCGATTGTTCGGATTGGCGTGGTTGAGGCAGACCAGGATCGTTCCGGGATTGTCTGAAACCGAACAGGCCGCCGTCACCGTCACGCCGCGGCGCACGCCGTCGAGCGCGGTTGTGGCGATCTGCACATGGCCGGCATACCGCGCCATGGCGTCGCGATAGTCGCTCGGTTCGATGATTTGCCTCTTCAACACGCCTTCGCCTTTGCATCGGGTCGTCCACGAGGGTCATACATAAAGACCGAACAGGGATTTGAAACCCGCATGCGCGACTTTTTCTCCTTCGCACACGTCGCCTACAGCGCCGCCCATCCAATCGGATGCGCAAAGGACGCTGTGATTCATTGAATGAATGCATGTCCGTCATCGCTCGATTGAATCCGATTGAGCGCGACATGCATTCGGGCCTTCGGAAAGGTTTTCGCTTGGCGTAGCCGCACGGCCCGGTCTAAACATCGGCCATGACCTATTGCAGACCCTGGTTTCGCATCGCCCCGCTGATCCTGATGCTGCTTGCCGCCGCGCCGCACGCAAGGGCGGACGGCCTGCGTGTCGGCCTCGTTATCCCGCAATCGGGACAGTTTGCGCTGTTGGGCGATCATGTGCGAGAGGCCTTCGCGCTTTGGAGCCAGGACAACCCCCAGGTGTTTGCCGACATTGTTGAAGGCGATGACGGCTGCACCGCCGAAACCGGCGTCAATGCGGCCGCCGCCATGAGCGAGGCCGGGGTGGACATCGTCGTCGGGTTCCTGTGCACCGAAAGCCTTGCTGCGGCACTTCCATTGCTGACCCAGGAAGGCATACCGGCCATGACGCTGACCGTGCGTGCCGACATCGTCGGCGAAGAGGCCGAGCGCCTTGGCTGGCGTTTCTTCCGCCTTGCCCCGAGGGCCGGAGAAGAAGCCGAGGTCGCAGCCGATGCGATCTTCAGGTTGTGGGCCGACAAGCCCTTCGCATTGATCGAGGACGGCGCCATATCCGGCAGGGAACTCGTGGAAGCCATCCGCGCGATACTCGAATTGCGCGGCCTCAACCCCACCTTCGTCGACAACTACCGGCCGGGCCAGGAGACCCAGCCCAGCCTTTTGCGCCGGCTCAAGGCCGCAGGCGTCAGCCGGGTGTTTGTCGGCGGCGAGCGCTCCGACCTCGCCGTGATTGCCAAGGAGGCCGAATTCCAGGATGTGCCGCTGCGCTTCATGGGCGGCGATACCCTGCATGGGCCCGAAGGAGACCTGCCGTTGCCGGAGGGAACAATCGCCGTCCTGGCCGAAGGCGCGATCCCCGGGCCCGAAGCCGCTTCCGCGCGCGCCGCCTTCGCCGCCGAGGGCTTGGTGCTCGAAGGGCTTCGCGCACCGGCCTATGCGGCAGCCGAAATCCTGGGTGCGGTCGCCCGCCGCTCGGACTATGGCGAAGCCGGCCTTGGCGACCTGCTCCGCGCCTCGACGTTTGACACGACACTCGGGCCAGTCACCTTCTCCGCCGACGGCGAACGCATCGAACCGGGGTTCGTGCTTGCCATTCTCGAGGATGGCGAGTTTCGCCGCTTCGGCATGGAGGACGCGGCCGGGGTCACGGCCGAGGATCCGTGATGGCTCCCGGCCGGCGAAATCTGATAACCGACGTTGAAGGCTTGCGGGTCGGCAACGCCAATGATGCCGGTCTCAATTCCGGGGTCACCGCGATCCTGTGCGATGGCGGCGCCACCGCCGCGGTCCAGGTGCTCGGCGGCGCGCCCGGCACCCGCGAAACCGATCTGCTGGAACCGCACAACACCGTCGAAACCGTCAATGGCCTGGTTTTGTCGGGTGGTTCGGCCTTCGGTCTGGATTCAGCCGGGGGCGCACAGGCGTATCTGCGCGAGGCCGGCGTGGGGTTCGAGGTCGGACCGCACCGGATCCCGATCGTTCCCGCTGCCATCCTCTTCGATCTGATCAATGGCGGTGAAAAGGACTGGGGCCTTTATCCCCCCTATCGGGAGCTCGGCTACCAGGCAGCAGTCAACGCGTCGGAGGACTTCGCCATCGGTTCCGAGGGCGCGGGGATGGGCGCGCTCACAGCCACATTCAAGGGCGGGCTCGGCTCCGCGTCTTTCATCACCGCCGGCGGGCACACGGTCGGCGCGCTCGTGGCGGTCAACCCCATGGGATCGGCGACCATAGGCGAGACCGGCCATTTCTGGGCAGCGCCTTTCGAATTTGGCGACGAGTTCGGCGGGCTTGGCATGCCCGCGCCACTGCCTGCCGATGCCAGCGAACTGCGTATCAAGTTTCGCGACATGCAGCGCGGCGGCGCCAACACCACGATCGCCGTCATCGCCACGGATGCAAAGCTGAGCAAGTCCGAGACCAAACGGCTGGCGATTTCAGCCCATGCCGGCTTTGCCCGCGCGATCTGGCCGAGCCACACTCCGTTTGACGGCGATCTGGTGTTCGGACTTGCAACGGCGGCCTCCGGGCGCACGCCTTCACCCGATGCGTTCCTGGACCTGAGCGCTGCCGCAGCTTCAACCATGAGCCGGGCCATTGCCCGGGGCGTGTACGCCGCCACCGCCGATCCGCGCGACATGATGCCTGTCTGGGCGACACGGACGGCGTGATTGCCCCGGCATATCCTGTTGCCGATACGGACCTGCGGTGATACCCGGAAGCTCCGCTGCGGCCCGGCAGTCAACCGGCCGTGCACCGCCACGAGGAAACAGGGGAGATTGGATTGGGCATCGTGCGCCGCACCGGTCACGCAATGATCGTCCCGCCACTTGCCGCGGCTTTACGCGTCCGCACGCATGCGGCAACCGTGGCGCCGAGGACGGCATGAAGACCCCGATCCGCAAGCGCCGGGGCCCCAAACCGAAACCGGCCAACGACAATTCAAATCTGCGCGAACGGCTGCATGCGGCCAGACTCGGACTTGCCGAAACGTCTATCGGGGCAATCGGCTGGGGAGCGGGGATGGCGTTGTCCGCCCAGGCTTCGCTCTGGCTGTCCTACGGCGCGATCACGTCCCACTACTGGAGTGTGACAGCCATGTTCTTCGCCGGCGCGGCGCTCGCCTGGCCGTTCAGCCTGGCAGCACACCGTTTCCTTGCCTACGGCCGCCGCCGGCAAGCCAGTTTCGCCGCGGCGTTCCTGTGTCTGACGATCTTCAGCATCGCGATCACCGCTGTCCTGTTTGCCATCATATACCGCAATTTCTACGCCCAGTGGCACGGTGACCCCTTCACCAAGCTCTGGCTGGTCCAACTCGCCTTTACCTCCGCATCCGCGCTTTACCAGTTCGCAGTGATCGGGTTGCGGATGTACCTGCCTGTCGGCGCCGGACTGCTGCTTGTGGCCGCATTCCTGCTGTCGCGACCCCACGGCCTGCAAAAACCGTTAAAAACCCCGGCTGCGGGGTGATCGCCAACCGCCGAACATTTGCTTCCCGGCGCGAATGGTCTAGACACAGCCCATCGCAAACAGACATCACGGACCCTGCCATGATCCCCCGCTACTCCCGTCCGGAAATGGTCGCCGTATGGTCGCCCGAACAGAAATTCCGGATCTGGTTCGAAATCGAGGCACATGCCTGCGACGCACTCACCGAACTCGGCGTCATCCCTGCCGAGGCGGCGCGGACCATCTGGAAAAAGGGCGGCAACGCCACCTTCGACATCGACCGGATCGACGAGATCGAGCGCGAGACCAAGCACGACGTCATCGCCTTTCTGACCCATCTCGCCGAAATCGTCGGCGAGGATGCGCGCTTCGTCCACCAGGGCATGACGTCCTCCGACGTGCTCGACACCTGCTTCAACGTCCAACTGGTCAAGGCCAGCGATCTGCTTCTGGCCGACATCGATGCGCTTCTCGCCGCCATCAAGCGCCGCGCCTACGAGCACAAGGACACGGTCTGTATCGGCCGCTCGCACGGCATCCATGCCGAGCCGGTCACCTTCGGCCTCAAGATGGCCGAGGCCTATGCCGAGTTCGACCGCTGCCGCACCCGTCTTGTCAATGCGCGCGCGGAAATCGCCACCTGTGCCATCTCGGGCGCTGTCGGAACCTTCGCCAACATCGATCCGCGCGTGGAGGAGCATGTCGCCAAGGCCATGGGGCTGGAGCCGGAGCCGGTATCGACCCAGGTGATCCCGCGCGACCGTCACGCCATGTTTTTCGCGACACTCGGCGTCATCGCCTCCTCCATCGAGCGCGTCGCGACCGAAATCCGCCATCTGCAGCGCACCGAGGTCCTGGAAGCGGAGGAGTACTTCTCCAAGGGGCAGAAGGGCTCTTCGGCCATGCCGCACAAGCGCAACCCGGTGCTCACCGAAAACCTGACCGGCCTTGCCCGGCTGGTCCGCATGGCGGTCACGCCGGCGATGGAGAACGTCGCCCTGTGGCATGAACGCGACATTTCCCATTCCTCGGTCGAACGCATGATCGGCCCGGACGCCACTGTGACGCTCGATTTTGCCTTGGCCCGGCTGACCGGTGTGATCGACAAGCTGCTGGTCTATCCCGAGCGCATGGTCGCCAACATGGACAGGCTGGGCGGGCTCGTGCATTCCCAGCGCATCCTGCTGGCCCTGACCCAGGCTGGGTCGTCGCGCGAGGACGCCTACCGGCTGGTGCAGCGCAACGCCATGAAGGTGTGGAACAGCTATCAGACATCAGGCGATTCGGGCGTCGACTTCCTCAGCGAGCTGCTGGCCGACGAGGACGTGCGCAAGCATCTCTCCGAAACGGAGATCCGCGACCGCTTCGATCTCGGCTATCACACAAAGCATGTCGACACGATCTTCGCCCGCGTCTTCGGCTGAGCTGATCGACGGCAGGCGGCGACACATGCCGCAAGCGCGCCACCGGCGCTCTGTCACGAAACGTGAGCGGTCCGCCTTGCTCTCGTCACCATCCTGCCGCCATGCCGCCGCCGTTTCCCGGCAAAATGCCTCCACAGTGATTTCATGGAGGTTGCCACGCATGACATACCGCGCTTCACGGTGAGCGAACGGAACAAAACCAGCGACCGGGGCTACGAGCCGGCCGACCTCGGCGAAACGGGCGCGGCACTCTGGATCGCCGCCGCCGCGATCATCCTGATCCTCGCGGGGCTTTCGCTTTTCGCGCGGAACGACGTGAGGAACGGCGGCGCGCCTTTCGTCATCACGCCCTCAAGCGAGATTGGCGCGCCGTCCCCCCAGGGTTTCTGAAACCCTGTACGGCAAGGCCCGGACCGGATCTTGGCGCATCATCTTGACATTCATCGCCGCCTCGCTCACCTCGGGCGCCATGAAAGTCGCACAAGCAGATATCCTGATCGTCCCGGGTTACACCAATTCCGGCCCCGACCACTGGCAATCGCGCTGGCAGCAAAAGCTTTCCACAGCACGCAGGGTTGAACAGGACGCCTGGTCCAAGCCGGTTCGGGAGGACTGGACCTCGCGTTTCGCCGACAGCGTCAACGAGTCGGACCGGCCTGTGGTGGTCATCGCCCATTCACTGGGCGTCGCGACGGTCGTTCAGGCCTTGCCTGCGCTCAAGAAGCCGATTGCCGGCGCCTTTCTCGTGGCGCCCCCGGAGGTGGAAAACCCGAAGATCCGCCCCCGGCACCTCATGACCTTCGGCCCCTACCCGCGCGACCCGTTGCCCTTCCCCTCCATCATCGTGGCAAGCCGCAACGACCCCTTCGGCTCCTTCGAGCACGCAGGCGACATCGCCAATGCCTGGGGATCGCTGCTGGTGGACGCAGGCGAGGCGGGTCATATTACCGCCGAATCGGGCCACGGCCCCTGGCCGGAGGGCAGCATGGTGTTCGCCCGGTTCCTGTCCAGGCTGCCGGCCTGATTGCCCCCCTGGCTTTCGCGATTTGGGCTTTCGGGACTTTGGTGATCAGGACCTGGCAGCGTCAAGCATCAGTTCGGCGCCCGCCCTGATCGCCCCGGGATCGGTATTGAGGGCGGCGATACGGTAGCCCATCGTGAAAAATGTCTGCACATCGGCGGGATCCACCGCGAAAATCGCGGCAAACTTGCCCGCTTCGACGGTCTTTCGACCGATGTCGGCCAGGGCGTCCTGCATGTCGGGCCGGTGCGGGTTCACGCCCTCGCCCTTCGACCATGAGATCGACAGATCGGAAGGGCCGACGAACACGCCATCGATTCCTTCCACCGCCAGGATCGCATCGAGTGCCTCGACAGCCTCGCGGGTCTCGATCATCGCGATCGCCAGCGTCTCGCGGTTTGCGGAGCGGAAATAGCTCTCCGGTGTCTTGTCCCCATGCAGTTCCAGCGCCCGGACCGGCCCCCACGACCGGCTGCCGAGCGGCGGGTACTTCATCGCATCCGCGAACGCCCTTGCGTCCCCGGCGGAATTGATCATCGGCGCGATCACACCTTCGAAGCCCATGTCGAGCGCACGACTGGCCAGGTCGTTCCGCCCGACGGGAATCCGGAAAAGACCGGGCTTGCCGCGTGCGTGGACAGCGCGAATTGAAGCGTAGGCAGAGGCCTCGTCATGCGCACCGTGCTGCATGTCGACCGTAACCATGTCGAAGGCGCAGGCCGCGAGTTGACCGGCAATCTCGGCTGACGGCGAGGTCGACCACGCTGTCACCATCGCAATATTGCGGTCGAGCTTTTCACGAAGCTGCATGACCCATTTCCCCCCAAGGCGCACTTTCGCCGGTTCTACAAACGGCAAACCGCCCGCGGCAAGGCCCGGGCGGTTGTCCGAAAGATCCCCGCGGCGGCCAATTCATACCGCGGCGACGGACATGCAGATCCGCTCAGCTGCTCTGGACCTGATCGACCGCAATGGCCAGAAGATCGAGCATCTGCCGCCGGATCTGGTGATCCGACTGCTGAACGCCGGCGGCGTCGAAATCGCCGCGCACCTTGCGGAACACATCCTCGTCACCGGCCTCCTCGAAATCAGCCAGCACGACGGTCTTGGCATAGGCTTCAGCCTCTTCGCCGGTCTTTCCGAGCAGTTCGGCCGCCCAGAGGCCAAGCAGCTTGTTGCGGCGGGCTTCCGCCTTGAACTTGAGTTCCTCGTCATGGGCAAACTTGTTTTCGAATGCGTTTTCGCGGTCTTTCATGCTGCTCATGGCCTGGCTCCGAAGGTTGGTCGTCCTTCCCCTCATATGGGGGTTTGCCCCATAAAACAAAAGTCCGCCAAAAGTGCAATGACAACGGCTCCCGGCCACGCGCAATTTCGGGGACAGAGGGACAACGGCGTTGTGAAAAGCCGGGCAATCAGATAAGCACAGCTCAATTCCGTCAAAAAGCCGAAGCGCCGCGGCGTCAGCCGGCGCACCAAGACAGAGATCCCCCGATGAACCGTCGCCGCCGTATCTACGAAGGCAAAGCCAAGATCCTCTATGAGGGTCCCGAACCCGGCACGCTGATCCAGTTTTTCAAGGATGACGCGACGGCGTTCAACAAGAAGAAACATGACGTGGTCGACGGCAAGGGCGTGCTCAACAACCGGATTTCGGAGTTCATATTCTCGCACCTCAACCGGATCGGCATCCCCACCCATTTCATCCGCCGCATCAACATGCGCGAGCAGCTGATCAAGGAAGTCGAGATCATCCCGCTTGAGGTCGTGGTTCGCAATGTTGCCGCCGGTTCGCTGTCGAAACGCCTCGGCATCGAGGAAGGCACTGTGCTGCCGCGCTCGATCATCGAGTTCTACTACAAGGCCGATGCGCTCGACGACCCGATGGTCTCCGAAGAGCACGTGACCGCATTCGGCTGGGCCAGCCCGCAGGAAATCGATGACATCATGGC
The DNA here is from genome assembly GCA_040218025.1 of Hoeflea sp. Taxonomy (GTDB): domain Bacteria; phylum Pseudomonadota; class Alphaproteobacteria; order Rhizobiales; family Rhizobiaceae; genus Hoeflea. The sequence continues at coordinate 184,646 of JAVJQD010000001.1, forward strand.
GCTCGCCATCCGCGTCAACGACTTCCTCTCGGGCCTCTTCCTGGGCGTCGGCATCCAGCTCGTCGATTTCAAGATCGAGTGCGGTCGGCTGTTCGAGGGCGACATGATGCGAATCGTCGTCGCCGACGAGATCTCGCCCGATTCCTGCCGTCTGTGGGACATCAACACCAGCGAGAAGTTCGACAAGGACGTCTTCCGCCGCGATCTCGGCAATCTCGTCGAGGCCTATCAGGAAGTCGCGCGCCGGCTCGGCATCATGAACGAGAACGAACCCAACCGCCCCACCGGTCCGGTTCTGGTCAAGTAAGCGCAGCAAACGGGAAACGGCGAGACATGATCAAGGCACGCGTCACGGTAACACTCAAGAACGGTGTTCTCGATCCGCAGGGCAAGGCGATCGGCCACGCGCTCGATGGCCTGGGCTTTGACGGTGTCGGATCGGTGCGTCAGGGCAAGGTGTTCGACATCGAGCTTCAGACCGACGACCGGGCAAAGGCGGAAACCGAACTCAAGGCGATGAGCGAGAAACTGCTCGCCAACACCGTGATCGAGGATTTTTCGGTCGAGGTGCTTTGAGCCATGAAAGCCGCCGTCATTCTTCTTCCCGGTCTCAACCGCGACCGCGACATGATCGCAGCCCTTGCAAAGATATCCGGTTCTGTTCCGCAGACCGTCTGGCAGACAGAAACCTCCATCGATGACGACGTCGATCTGATCGTCATCCCCGGCGGTTTTTCCTATGGCGATTACCTGCGCTGCGGCGCGATAGCAGCGCGCATGCCGGTTCTCAAGGCGGTGCGGGAAAAGGCCCAAAAGGGCGTTCGCGTCATCGGCGTGTGCAACGGGTTCCAGATCCTGCTCGAAGCCGGCCTCCTGCCCGGCGCATTGATGCGCAACGCCTCGCTCAAATTCGTCTGCCGCGAAGTGATGCTGGAAGTTGCGAACGCGAAGACCGCCTTCACCGGCGGCTACGCTCAGGGTCAGATCATCCGCTGCCCGGTCGCCCATCATGACGGCAATTACTTCGCCGAACCTGACGCGCTCGCCGAGATCGAAGCCAAGGGCCAGGTGGTGTTCCGCTACACCGGCGACACCAACCCGAACGGGTCGCTCAACAACATCGCCGGCATCGTCAACCAGGCGGGCAATGTGCTGGGCATGATGCCACACCCCGAAAACCTGATCGAATCCGCCCATGGCGGAGATGACGGACGCGCGCTTTTCGAAGGCGCACTCGGACTTGTCGCCGCATGAGGCTTCGTGTTTAGTCCGCGTGACTTGCCGACGCCGTGTTCCGGCAAATCGGATCAGGAGCTGAACATGAGTGGTTACTTCTGTTGTTTCGCGCAGGGTGAGCGAAACATCCAGGTGCGTGCATTTTTGCTCGCCTGCGCGCTGATCTTCGGCGTTGCAGCCGGAGCGTCAACGGCAGTTCCCGGTACGGCGGTTGCGGCATCCAGGAAAGCCGGCAACGAGATCACCCAAGTCTACTTCATCCGCGGCTTCATGGGTGTGTTTTCAACCGGTTTTGACAAAATGGCCGAGGAACTCGGAAAATCCGGTATTGACGCGAAGGTCTACAGCCACCTGAGCGGCGGAGCGATTTCGGCCAGGATCGCCAGGGAATTCGGCCAGTCCGGCAATCGTCGCAAAAAGCTGGTGCTGATCGGCCATTCCTTTGGCGGAAATGCGGCGCTGGCTGTGGCCAGCCGGTTGCGCGCCAAGAACATCACGGTCGATCTTGTCATCACGGTCGATCCGACCCGCTCAGGTCCGGTGTCCTCCAACGTTCGGCGATATGTAAATTACTACTTCTCCGGCAACGGCCTTGGGTCGAAACTCGCGTCAGGAAATGTTTCAGCCAGGCGGATCAGGAATGTCGACATGCGCAAGCGCGTCGATATCGCCGGCGAAGGCGACGATCACTGGACTGTCACCCACAACGCTGCGATCCGGAAGGAAATCACCGACGCCATCAGGCGCACCGTTAGATAAGGCGGCGTCGGACGGATCATTCACTCGAAACGGCCGGTTTGCCTGACCTTGCCAACTCGGCCTCGATCTCGCCGGTGTATTCGTGAATGTCGATCTGGATCGCATGGCGGCGGCTTGCCTTGTAGCGTCCTGAATCCCGGCGCATGTCTCGGGCGATCCGCGCGCCGATGTCGGCGGGCCTTTTCCACGCGCCGCTGATCTCGGCCGCCGCAAGGCGCGCCTGCAGATCGGCCACCACCCAGATACAGCCAACCGGCTGAACCAATCCTATGAAGTAGAGATTGGGCTCGGTCTCCGGGAGCATCCGCAAATAAAGCGGGACCTGCGCGACGTCGTCCCAATCGTCGCAAACCTGTTTCAGGAATGGCACGCCCAGACTGAACCCGGTTGCCCAGATAATGGTGTCGTACTGATCGCTTGTTCCGTCGGAAAAGGTGATATTCGCGCCCTCGGCGGAACGGATTGCCGGGCGCACCTTTATCTTACCGTGCCGGATGCGCTCCAGAACATCGGTGTTCAGTGTCGGGTGACGGCTCAGAAACGGGAAATCAGGCTCCGGCAGCCCGTATCGGGCATAGGGCCCGACAGTAAGCTTGACGAATCGCTCGACCAGCCAGTTGCGCGCCCAGCGAAACATCGGCTTGTGCAGCTTCCTGAATTGCACGTCGACAGGCCGTCCGCCGACAAGCTTGGGAATGATCACCTGGGGACTGCGAAGGCTCAGGCTGACATTGTCCGCCACCGGAACCAGCGCGACAGCGATATCGCAGGCCGAGTTACCGCCGCCCACCACCAGAACCCGCTTGCCGGAGAATTCCTGCGCTCGCCTGTAGCGCAGCGAATGGATCTGCTCACCGCCGAAAGCCCCGGGGAGATCCGGCATCACCGGCTCCCGGTGGTGGCCCGAACACACGATCAGCTCATCGGCGGTGTGCACGTGGCTTCGTCCGTCCCGCACTGCCTCGATCGTCCAGCGTCCGTCGGTCTGGCGCCTCACAGACTCGACGCGGGAGTTTAGACGGATGTGACGGCCAAGGTCGAAATGCGTTTCATAGGCCCGCATGTAAGCGAGAATCTGGGCGTTTGACGGATAGTCCGGATAATCCTCCGGCATCGGGAAGTCGGGAAACTGTGACAATCGCCTGGAACTGATCGTATGGGCTGTTTCATAGACACTCGGACGCTCGGGATCTTCGCTGAAGACCCAGATGCCGCCCGACGCGTCCTGCGCCTCGTGACAGATCACGTCATCGATCCCGGCATCGGAGAGGTTCTTGAGCGTAGTCAACCCGGCCGGCCCCGCCCCGACAACACAAACCCGGAAATGCTCAACGGCCAATGCAGTTACTCGTATATTTGCTTTCTGAAACAGTCGGCGAAGCAATATCACCCTTGTTCGCCGGGTCAACTCAAAGCGGCCCCGGCGCGCCGCCCCAGAATGTCCGATGGCCGGGAATCATGCTAACGCGTGTTGACCGGCGCATGGGCCGGAACCGGAGAAACGCCATGGACCTCATGTCCCCCGCCCCGCGCAAGGCCGGGCTCGTTCTTGCCGCATGTGCGGCACTTGTTGCCGGATGTGCGGCCCCCGGCGTGCCGACGGGCGCGGGCGCCCACGCCCGGGCCGTCGCAACGCTCCAGCGGGTGAACACCCGCGCCCACGCGTGCTGGCTCAGGGACTCCGACTTCAGGGACTATGGTCTCGTGCCCGAACTCGACACCACGAGCACGCCGCGACTTCTGATCGTCCCGCGCGGAAAGCCGCAGTCGCTCCCCAAGGCTGTCATCGTCGCGTCTTCGGACGGCGCACAGTTTTACGGTCCGCTGGCCGCCTCGCCGCTGGCGGGACGGATCAACGACGACATATCCCGTTGGGCCGCGGGCGCAGCAGGGTGCTAGCGGGGCCGCACGCCAAGGCCGTATTTCCGGGGCGGCCGCCAACGCGTTGCCACCAGCACCCCGTGGTGTATCCCCCGCGCGAACTCTGATAAGACGTGCGCACACGGCCAGGCGCACCGGGCATCCACAGGATTGCTCGCGGAAACAGGCAGATTCGAGGTGCCATCCGCACGCCCGTTGCGCTATAGCCTGCCCATTCCCGCCAAAGACAGGGGCGAACCGCGCCATGACCATTCCCAATACAATCGCCATCACCGAAGACCTGATCGCCGCGCACGGGCTCAAGCCCGACGAATACCAGCGAATTCTCGACCTGATCGGCCGTGAGCCGAGCTTCACCGAGCTCGGGATCTTCTCCGCGATGTGGAATGAGCACTGCTCCTACAAATCCTCCAAGAAATGGCTCAAGACCCTTCCGACGGATGGTCCGCGAGTGATCCAGGGACCGGGCGAAAACGCGGGCGTGGTCGATATCGGCGATGGCGACTGCGTGGTTTTCAAGATGGAAAGCCACAATCACCCCTCCTACATCGAGCCCTATCAGGGGGCCGCGACCGGTGTCGGCGGCATTCTCCGCGACGTCTTTACGATGGGTGCGCGCCCCATCGCGGCGATGAACGCGCTCCGCTTCGGAGAACCCGGTCATCCCAAGACCCGCCACCTCGTTTCGGGCGTTGTCGCCGGCGTGGGCGGATACGGCAACTCGTTTGGCGTGCCGACGGTCGGCGGCGAGGTCGAGTTCGACCCGCGCTACAACGGCAACTGCCTGGTCAACGCCTTTGCCGCGGGTCTCGCCAAAACAGATGCGATCTTCCTGTCCGAGGCCAGGGGGGTCGGCCTCCCCGTGGTCTATCTCGGGGCCAAGACCGGCCGCGACGGCGTTGGCGGCGCCACCATGGCCTCAGCCGAATTCGACGAACAGATCGAGGAAAAACGCCCGACCGTTCAGGTCGGCGACCCCTTCACCGAGAAATGTCTTCTCGAGGCCTGCCTCGAACTCATGCAGACCGGCGCGGTCATCGCCATCCAGGACATGGGGGCCGCCGGGCTGACCTGCTCCGCCGTCGAGATGGGCGCGAAGGGCGGTCTCGGCATCGAACTTGACCTCGATCAGGTGCCGGTGCGCGAAGAAAACATGAGCGCATACGAGATGATGCTTTCGGAGAGCCAGGAGCGCATGCTCATGGTTCTCGAACCTGAAAAGGAAGCCGAGGCGAAGGCGATCTTCGTCAAGTGGGGGCTCGATTTCGCCATCGTGGGTAAGACCACCGACGATCTGAGGTTCCGCGTCCTCCATCAGGGCGATGAGGTCGCCAACCTGCCGATCCGCGAGCTTGGCGACGAAGCCCCCGAATATGACCGCCCCTGGCGCGAGATCGGCAAGTTCTCGCCGCTGCTGGCAAGTGATGTCGAAGAGCCCGGGGACTATGGCCAGTCGCTGCTCGATCTGCTCGGAGCCCCCAACAATGCCTCCCGCCGCTGGGTCTGGGAGCAGTATGACACCCTGATCCAGGGCAATTCGCTGCAGATCCCAGGAGGCGACGCGGGCGTGGTGCGGGTCGAGGGGCACGACACAAAGGCGCTGGCGTTTTCCTCGGATGTGACCCCGCGCTACGTCGAGGCCGACCCCTATGAGGGCGGCAAGCAGGCGGTCGCGGAATGCTGGCGCAATCTGACCGCCGTGGGCGCCGATCCGCTGGCCGCGACCGACAATCTCAATTTCGGCAATCCGGAACGGCCCGAGATCATGGGGCAACTGGTGATGGCGATCGAAGGCATCGGCGAAGCCTGCCGTGCACTCGATTTCCCGATCGTCTCCGGGAACGTCTCGCTTTACAACGAGACCAACGGCGAAGCGATCCTGCCCACTCCGACGATCGGTGGCGTTGGGCTCATTCCCGACTGGTCGCAGATGGCCCGGATCGGCGGCGCGGCGCCCGGCGACGCGATCATCCAGATCGGCGGTGACGGCTCCCACCTGGGACAGACCGCCTGGCTCCGCGATTGCCTCGGCAGGTCGGAGGGCGCACCGCCGCCGGTCGACCTGATGCAGGAGCGCCGCAACGGCGATTTCATCCGCTCGGCGATCCGCAACGGCCTGATCACCTCCTGCCACGACATCTCCTCGGGCGGCCTCGCGCTGGCGCTCGCCGAAATGGCGATCTCGTCGGGTCACGGCATGGACATCGATCTCTCCGGCGCCCAGGCGCCAAGCCATGCCCTTCTGTTCGGCGAAGATCAGGCCCGCTATGTGATCACCGTGTCGCGCGATCTGGGCAACTTCATGCTCGCGAGCGCCGAGGGGGCGGGCGTGCCATTCCGCATGCTCGGCAAGGTGGGAGGCGACAGTCTTGCCATCGAAGGCCTCATGTCGGTGCCCGTCTCCACATTGCGCGAAACCCATGAATCGTGGTTCCCTTCATTCATGGACACCGCCGCCGCCATGGCCGCGGAATAGTCAAATCAGGAGTTCTGCGAATGCCGATGAATGCGGGCGATATCGAAACCATGATCAAGGCCGGAATTCCCGATGCCCAGGTGACAATCCGGGATCTGGCCGGAGACGGCGACCACTATGCCGCCGAGGTGGTCTCCGAGAGCTTCCGGGGCAAGAGCCGCGTGCAGCAGCACCAGATGGTCTACAACGCGCTGAAGGGCAATATGGGGGGCGTGCTGCATGCGCTGGCGCTGCAGACCAGCGTTCCCGATTGAACCAGCCGACCTGAAGCAATCTTGCATGGCCCGGCCGGCGCAGGCCTGGGCGCGGGTACCGCGGGGCTTCGGTTCCCGCCGGATCCGGCATGAATGCCCGGATCAGGTCTCGGGCCGGCCGGGCCCCTCACCCGCGTTGGGCCGCGTGACGACCACAGCGACCGGCCCCGCCGGCTCGCCCGAATCGACCACCATGTCGCCGCCCAGCGCCAGGCTCGAGACCGCGCCGTCGAAGAACAGCGCGTTCTTGCAATCGGCCACGTCACGAAACAGCCGTGCGAACGAGCCGAGGCTCACCTTGTCGCGCGTGATGGCGAAGACCACCATGCCGTCGGCGCGCACGCCGACACCGTTGCGGATGAATTTCGATGTTCCGTCGGGCAGAAAACGCGGATGGATCGCGCCGTCGATCAGAAGCATGGGGCCGGATTGGGTGGCAAATGCAGGCTCGATGCCCGCCCGGGCATAGGCATCCGTCTCCATGACACCGGCGCTGCCGTCATCCCTGACGAAAAACACGCCGTTGGGCTTGAGAAAGAAATTTCCGAAACCGTCCTCGCGGTTGAGCGGTGCAATCCCGATGCCCGCTTCGACATAAAGCCCGACCGGCTCCATATCAGCGTGATACATGCCCGCGTTCATCGCCAGCACGAAGCGTTCCCGGCGAGCGAGACCCGACCGCACATGCTCGGCCGCCTTCGAGACCGTGCCCAGCACGCCCGCATCATCGGCCCGGTAGACCAGACGCAGGGCATTCTCAGACGGATCCACGACGCACAGAATGGCTCTTGCATCTTCGAAGACCTGTTCACTGCATCCATCCGGCCAGTTGGTCCCGGTCAAGTCAGCCTCCGCGCTGGATTGGTTTCGATCCCCCGTCTGCCGCCCCTCGGCCAAAGGGTTCGCAGCCATGAGTGCAACTGCCGCCGCACCCGCCGCGAGTGCGGCCAAGCCGAGTGCAGCCGCCATGAAAGCGTATCTTCCGGTCTTCATCCTCGCACATATAAAGCGCCCGCGCTTGTCTTGTCATGCCGGCTGCATTATCTCAGGGGTAGAAATCACCGAGGCAGCCCCTCGCGCGCGGCACGCTCTGAAAGGATCCTGCAATGTCCGGCATCAACGAATTCATCGACAATGAAGTCAAGTCCAACGACGTCGTTCTCTTCATGAAAGGGACCCCGCAGTTTCCGCAATGCGGATTTTCCGGCCAGGTCGTCCAGATTCTCGACTATCTCGGCGTCCCCTACAAGGGCGTCAACGTGCTGGCCGACGATGCGCTGAGGAACGGCATCAAGGACTACTCCAACTGGCCGACTATCCCGCAGCTCTACGTGAAGGGCGAGTTCGTCGGCGGATGCGACATCGTCCGCGAGATGTTCCAGTCGAACGAGCTTCAGGAGCACTTGAGCGGCAAGGGCGTGCCCGTCAAGGCCGCCTGACCGGTTCTCACGCATTCCACGACAAGAGGCGGATTTTTCCGCCTCTTTTTGCTTTACCGGGGGCCGTCCTGCGGTAAGCTCAAGACACTGCCCCGACAGGCAACAGGAGGCATTACCATGACCTGGAAAATCTATCTGTCCGGCGAAATCCACACCGACTGGCGCGCGCAGATCGAAGAAGGGGCGCGCAATGCGGACCTTTCGGTCGCCTTCAGCGCCCCGGTCACCCACCACAGGGCCTCCGATGACGCCGGCGTCGCCATCCTCGGCTCCGAGCCGAACAAGTTCTGGCACGATCACAAGGGCGCGCAGATCAACGCGATCCGCACCCGCACGCTGATCGAAAAATCCGACATCGTCGTGGTCCGCTTCGGCGAGAAGTATAAACAGTGGAACGCCGCCTTCGACGCGGGCTTCGCCGCAGCGCTCGGCAAGCCGCTGATCATCCTGCATCAGGACGAACATGCCCACGCGCTCAAGGAGGTCGACGCCGCGGCCCTTGCGGTGGCCAAGACGCCCGGTCAGGTGGTCGACATCCTGCGCTATGTGATCGGCGGCGAACTCGAAGGCTATACCGACAAGGCGCTGGACGCCGCGCAATGAGCGACCGCGGTTACAAGGGTTTCGGCGACAAGGCCCTGCCCTTCCTCACCGCACTGGGATTTCACCAGAATCGCGAATGGTTCTCTGAGAACCGGGATATTTTCGAGGAGCATTTGAACGAGCCGCGCGGATTGCTGATCGACGATCTTGCCGCGCGTCTCGCCGAGGAACAGATTCCGCTCACCTGCAACCGCAAGAACTCTACCTTCCGAATCAATCGCGATGTCCGCTTCGCAAAGGAAAAGCACCCCTACAACACCCATGTCAGCGCGGTCATCACCCGGACCGGCGCCAAGAAGGACCAGGGGCTGATCTATTTTCACGTTTCGCCCCGGCACAGTTTCCTGGCGACCGGCTTTTACGGAATGGAATCAGACGAGCTGCGCGCCTTCCGGCAGGCAATCGTGGCGCGGCAACCGGGTTTCGAGGCGGCCCTCGCGCCGCTTCTGGCGCTGGGCTACACCGTCGATGCCGAAAACAGCCTCAAGCGAACCCCGCGCGGGTTCGAGACCGTGAACGATCCCGACACCGTCGCCCGGCTCCGATTGCGCCACATTACCCTCTCACGGCGGTTCGGAGCCGACCGGTTGTCCGGAACCCGGCTTTTCGACGACATTGTCGAGCTTGCCCGGGCTTCCCAACCCCTTCTCGAGTTCGGCTGGCGGGCGATAGATCCTGTCCGCGCGGCTCGCATCGAACAACCCGCCTGAACCCGCAGACAACGGAAAACGCCAAATGCGCCCCTGCCTGACCTTCCTTGCCGCCCCTCTCGCTCTCCTGCTCGGGCTGCTGTCCGCGCAGACTGCGGCGCAGGAAAACCATGACATCGACCTCAAGCTGTTCGGCGAGGATGTCATCCAGGGCTGGGAGGGCTGCCGACTCGCCTTCTGGCAGCACAATCGCGACCCCGGCGAGGACCGCTATGCCTACGTGTTTTTCGCGCCCGTTCCCGATGGCGAGGCGCTTCCCGGCTGGATCAAGATCGGCGACGGCATTATCGAAGTGTCGAAACAGGATACCGGCAGCGCCGACACCGGGATGCTCGAGCCGTTCCAGCTCTACCGGGACGCGGACCGTAAACTCACTCTTCTCGTTGAAATCAACGAACAGTCGCGTTCGGAGCGGGGCATCGAGATCCACGACGCAAGGCTGACATTCCTGCGAAACGACAAGTATCCCTTCCCGATCCGGGTCAGGGGGTTGAATGGCTGCCCCGGAATGCCGGATAGCGCTGCAGAGGAGGTGATGGCGGATTCGGGTTCAGGCGGCGGACTCACGCTCGGGCAGCCGGTGGATTTCGACAGCCTCGACCAGGTGCCGGCGCCGATCCTGCGGGCGATTGCCGACCAGGCGCCGGAATGCGAGCCATCGGCCACGCCCGGTTTCTCCTCTGCCTTTGCCGTCAATGACGACATTACTCTATGGCAGCTCCCCTGTAACCTTTATGCAAGCCGCGGATCCAGCGTCTTCGCGCTGAGCTGGACCTATTATCCCGATCACGCGACCATTCTCATGAACCCGCCCGTTCCAGGCTCGGGAGGCGCCGAAAGCGCGGAGATTCTTGACGCCATCGTCGATCCGGAAAGCGGCACCGTCACCTCGATCTCGCTCGACAGCGGCGGGGATTGCGGCAGCTACACCCTGCTTGAGCTTGAGGATGCGGAAGGCGAGACGCTCGAGTTCACGCTCAGGGAGTTTCGCGAGAAGAGCGAGTGTGACGGCGTCGAAACCGATCCGGCGGATTTCCCGCTCGTCTATCGCAATCCGTGATTTTGGACAGCCCTGATTGTTCAGCGCGGCAATCCCGCCGGTCGAACACGAAAGATTGAACAGACTGTCTGCCCAGGCGGCTGCAAACCGGGCGTCTCATGCAAGATTGCGCGGGTTGCCGACGGGGTGGACCGGGTTTAAGAACAACCCCGGTCGCGGCCGCTCCGGCCGGCCTTCCGATCCCGGACAATTTGGTCCACGCCCGGCAGTTCCAAAGCTCAGCTGTGGCCGGGTCGACTTCACCAGACACGGACGCGCCCAGCACAGCCGTTCGCCACAGGATGAATTTCTCATGCACGTAGATCAGGCGGCAGCCCCAACCCAACCGGTCTTGCTCGGCGGCATAGGGCGTTCCCAGTTCATCGCCATCGTGGCCTCGATGATGGCGCTCAACGCACTGGCGATAGACATTATGCTTCCGGCCTTTCCCGACATGGTCTCGGGCCTCGGACTGGACGACGCCAACCGTGTGCAGTTCGTGCTCCTGTCCTACATCATCGGTTTTGGCGGAGCGCAGCTCTTTTTCGGACCCGTTTCGGATCGTTTCGGCCGCAGGGCGCCTCTGTTTTTCGGCATCGCGCTCTATGCGGTCTGCTCCCTCGCCGGCGCCTTTGCCCCGAATTTCGAGTTCCTGCTGATCGCCCGCTTCCTTCAGGGGATCGGGGCGGCGGGAACCCGCGTGATTGCGCTATCGGTGGTTCGCGACACCCATTCGGGCCGCGCCATGGCGGCAACCATGTCAATGGTCATGATGGTCTTCATGGTGGTTCCGGTGTTCGCGCCGATGATCGGTCAGGTCATCGTTCTGGCAGGCGACTGGCACCTGATCTTCATCTTCATGGCGGTCATCTCGCTCGCCGTGGGCGCCTGGGCAATGTTCCGGCTGCCCGAAACGCTTGCTCCCGGGCACCGCCGTCCGCTTACGCTCGCGAGCGTGCTGGAAGCCTTCCGGATCATCCTGACCAACCGGACGGCGCTGTTCTACACGCTTGCCACCAGCTTCTATTTCGGCTCGCTGTTCGCGTTCCTGAATGTCGCCCAGCCGATCTATGTCGGCATCTACGGGCTTGGCGCCCTTTTCCCGCTTGCCTTCGGCGCTGTCGCCGTGGCCATGGCGGGATCCGCCTTCCTCAACTCCCGGCTGGTGGGCCGCTTCGGGCAGAGGCGGCTTTCCCATACAGCGCTCATCGCCTATCTCGGCTTTGCGTTGCTCCTGGCCGCGTTTGCGACCATCGGACCGGTGCCGTTCTGGTTGTTCTTCCTGATCTCGTTCCTGATGATGCCGCTGTTCGGCTTCGTGGGGTCCAACTTCAACTCGATCGCCATGGAGCCACTCGGGGCGATTGCCGGCACCGCGTCATCGACGCTCGGATTCGCCCAGACGGTCGGCGGCGGGCTCGTCGGCGCGGCCATCGGCCAGGCTTTCAACGGCACGGTTTTCCCGCTCGCCGCGGGCTATGCGATCGTCTCGACGATCTCGATCATCATGGTGCTGATCGCGGAAAAAGGCCGGCTGTTCGGCGTCGGCGAACCCGACGCCTGAACATCCCCGAAACCGTCTCAGCCAGCCCAGAGTTCTTCGCGCAGCATCTGCCAGCTGTCCGGGTCCGTCGTGGCCAGCAGGCCGCCGTCGAGATGCTCGGGCCGGTAAGCGCCGCCGTCGAACCGGCGCACATGGCCGCCTGCCTCCTCGACGATCAAGGCTCCCGCCAGGTGGTCCCAGGGCATAAGCTTGTTGTAGAGCGCGAAATGGATATGGCCGGAGGACACCAGCCGGTATTCCTGCGCCGCACAGCGATAGCCCACATTGCCCAGGCACTTGCCCTGATTGCGGGCCATGGTGCTGCGGTCGGGCTCGGGCATCTGCTGCCATGACGCGGCGCCGATCATCTCGCCAATTGACCTGGCGGGGCTGGAGACCGCAAGCGGCGTCGATTGCCCGTCTGCCCGCAACAGCCGGGCACCGCCGGCCTTTTCAGCCATGATCCAGTCCTTGCCAACCGGATCGTGAATGATGCCCGCGATCGTCTCGCCATCCTTCACCACTGCCAGCATCACGCCGAAAGCGGCCACGCCCGTGGCGAAATTGAACGTCCCGTCCACCGGATCGATCACGAAGGCCAGCGCGTCAGTCCGGCTCCAGCCATCGAGCAGGGCCGGCGTCTCCGAAACGGCTTCCTCGCCGATCACCACCGCGCCGGGAAAGCGCGCCTTGAGGCTTGCCGTGATGACCCGCTCGGCCGCCACATCGGCTTCGGTGACCAGATCCGCGGCGGAGGTCTTGTGCTGCACCGAACCCGCGCCGAGATTGCGGAAGCGCGGCATGATCTCGACGGCGGCAACTTCGGACAACAGATTTGCGAGCCAATCGAGATCGGCGGAAGTCAGGTTCGTCATGGTCTGCCTTTTCAGGGAGTTGAGGAAAGCTTGGCGAAATCGAACAGGGTTCTATCAAGCAGATGTGACGGGCGGGTGTTGCCGAGCGCCCGGATCATCGAATCCTTGCGCCCCGGCATCCGCCTCTCGATCTCGCTGATCATCGCCTTCATGGCATTGCGCTGCAGCCCGTCCTGCGAACCACAGAGGTCGCAGGGTATGATCGGGAATTTCAGAGCCTCGGCAAAGCGGGCCAGATCTTCCTCGGCACAGTAGGCGAGCGGCCTGAGCACCATCACATCGCCCTCGTCGTTGAGCAGCTTCGGCGGCATCGCCGCCAGCCTTCCTCCATGAAAGAAATTCAGAAAGAAGGTTTCCAGGATGTCGTCGCGGTGATGGCCGAGCACCAGCGCCTCGCAACCCTCCTCGCGCGCGATCCGGTAGAGATGGCCGCGGCGGAGCCGCGAGCACAGCGCACAGTAGGTCGCGCCCTCGGGCACCTTCTCGGTGACCACCGAATAGGTGTCGCGATACTCGATCCGGTGGTCGACACCGTGTCTGTTCAGGTAATCGGGAAGGATGTGCTTGGGAAAATTCGGCTGGCCCTGGTCGAGATTGCAGGCGATCAGATCGACCGGAAGCATGCCCCGCCATTTCAGGTCCATCAGCAGCGCCAGAAGACCATAGGAATCCTTTCCGCCCGAAAGTGCGACCAGCCAGCGCGGCCGTGGCCCCTGCCCCTCCTGCGCCACCATCGAGAATTCCTCGATCGCCTGCCGTACATTGCGGATCAGCCGCTTGCGCAGCTTGTTGAAGGATACGCTTGATGGAGCGTCGGCAAACATGGAGGGGCCGGCGCCGGGACTCTCCGTCCCAACCTCTTCATTTCCGTGGACTGCCGTCTCGGGAAGGTCGACCTGTCGCGATGACGCGGTGGTGGCTATCACATCACTCATAGCTTCGGGATGGGGACTTTGCGCGCCCGCGTCAAGCCCCGAACACCGACCATTCCATCCGTTTGGTCAATTGTTCGAGCGCCGCGCTGCCAAGCTTGGAGTTTCCGACCGGATCGAGTCCCGGAGACCAGACTGCGATCGAGGCGGTTCCTGGCGCGATGGCGAGGATTCCGCCGCCCACGCCGCTCTTGCCCGGCAGGCCCACCCGATAGGCGAACTCTCCCGACCCATCGTAATGACCGCACATCAGCATGATCGCGTTGATTCGCCGCGCGCGATGCGCCGTCACCACTTGCGAGGCGGTGAGCGGATTTCGCCCCTGGCAAGCCAGGAACAGACCGGCGCGCGCCAGCTGCAGGCAGTTCATGGCGATCGCGCATTGGTGAAAATACACACCCAGCACATGATCGACCGCATGGGTCACAGTACCGAAGGAACGCATGAAATGCGCAAGCGATGCGTTGCGGTCGCCGTGGGCGGTTTCCGAGGCCGCAACCCGCTCGTCGATCCGCACAGTATCGTCATCGGCCAGATAACGGATGAACCGGACGATCTCGCCAATCGCCTCGCGCGGTTCGTGCCCCGACAGGATCAGATCGGCAACCGCGATGGCACCGGCATTGATGAACGGATTGCGCGGACGGCCCTTCTCCTGCTCGAGCTGGACGATCGAATTGAACGGGTTGCCCGATGGTTCGCGCCCCACACGGCTCCACAGCGAATCTCCCAGCTTGCCCAGGGCCAGCGACAGCGTGAACACCTTGGAGACGCTCTGGATCGAAAAGGCCGTCGCGGCATCGCCCGCGCTCAAGACCCGGCCGTCGGGCAGCGCCACCGCGATGCCGAACTGCTGCGGATCGACCTTGGCAAGCTCGGGGATGTAGTGAGCCACCTGCCCACGGTCATCAGCCGCCGCCGCTTCCTCGGCAATCTCGTCGAGAACCTGTTGCAGCCGGTCCATGATCGGCCCCCTTTGGTTGCTTGAAACGGGTCTTGATCTGTCCGTCACGAAAAAGGCCGCCCCGAGGGACGGCCTTGAAACCTGTTGATCCTAGCTCCGGATCAGCGCGAGTAGAACTCGACGACCAGGTTCGGTTCCATCTGAACCGGATACGGCACGTCCGAAAGGTTCGGCACGCGGGTGTAGGTCGCCGTCATCTTGTTGTGGTCGGCTTCGACATATTCAGGCACGTCGCGTTCGGCCAGACCGACCGACTCGAGCACCAGCACGAGTTGCTTGGACTTCTCGCGCACTTCAATGACGTCGCCCGGCTTGCAGCGGAACGAACCGATATTGGTGCGGCGGCCGTTGACCATGACGTGGCCGTGGTTGACGAACTGGCGCGCGGCAAAGATCGTCGGCACGAACTTGGCGCGGTAGACGATGGCGTCGAGACGCGATTCCAGAAGGCCGATCAGGTTTTCGGGGGTATCGCCCTTCATCCGGTTGGCTTCGTCGTAGATCTTGCGGAACTGCTTTTCCGAAATGTCGCCGTAGTAGCCCTTGAGCTTCTGCTTGGCGCGCAACTGAACACCGAAGTCCGACAGCTTGCCCTTGCGGCGCTGGCCGTGCTGGCCCGGACCGTATTCGCGGCGGTTGACCGGCGATTTCGGACGGCCCCAGATGTTTTCGCCCATACGGCGATCGAGTTTGTATTTTGCGGATTCGCGCTTGCTCATCGCATTTCCTTTCAAAGGGTTGATCCAACCTGTTCCCAGATCGGATGAAGGAAACGCGCCCTCCTCTGGCCCCCGTTTTCGAGACCTGACAGGATGGTTCACGCACGCATTGTGACAAACCATCCACGGGACACGTAAAGAACGCGGGAAACATTGCTTCCCGCGCTGGGCAGGTCTGTAGTGGATCGCGCGCACGCTGTCAACGGCGCGTTCGCAGGTCTTCTCGGCCCGACGCACTGGATGCCGCCTCACCGGTTTCCGAATCCCGCCCCGGCAGTTATAGCAGGAGCAGACCAAGTAAACGGATACCGACGCCCGATGCCCTACAATGTTCTCGACCGCCTGCTCAACTATGTCGTCATCGACACCCAGTCCGATCCGGCCTCGTCCGCCCAGCCCTCGACCGGGAAGCAGAAGGATCTGGCCCGCGTCCTTGTCGAGGAACTGCTGGCGCTCGGACTGGAAGACGCGCACATGGACGAGCATGGCAATGTCTACGCCACGCTTCCCGCCAACACGCAAAAGAACGTGCCGGTGATCTGCTTCTGCTCGCACATGGACACGGCCCCCGATTTTACCGGAACGAATGTAAAGCCCAACGTGGTGCGCGACTATCAGGGCGGCGACATCCGGCTGCCGGGCGATTCGAGCCGCGTCATCAAGCTGAGCGAACATCCCGATCTCGCGGACCAGATCGGCCACGACATCGTCACCACCGACGGCACCACCCTGCTCGGGGCGGACGACAAGGCCGGCATCGCCGAAATCATGACCGCACTGGCGACGCTCGTCACGAACCCCGATATCAGCCGCGGCGTCATCAAGGTCCTCTTCACAACCGACGAGGAGATCGGCCGCGGCGCGGACAAGGTCGATCTGGACAAGCTCGGCGCGGATTTCGGCTACACCATGGACGGTGGCCGCGTTGGCGAGGTCGACGACGAGACCTTCTCGGCCGACGGTGTCGCCATCGACATCGCCGGCGTCGCCCAGCATCCCGGCACGTCCAAGGGCGTGATGGAAAACGCCATCAAGATCGCCAGCGACATCGTCGCCCGGCTGCCCCGGGATCTGGCCCCGGAAACGACCGACGGCCGCGAGGGCTTCATCCATCCGGTCGGCATTTCGGGCTCGATGGACGCCGCGCGTCTCGACTTCATCGTCCGCGACTTTGTCGATGAGGGCCTTGCAGAGAAGGAAGCCCTGCTCCGCACCATCGCCGAAGAGGTCATGGCCGGTTACCCCGGTTCGACCATGCGTTTCACTGTTTCCGAGCAGTACCGCAACATGAAGCAGGTACTCGACCGCCACCCCGAAATCATGGACAATCTTCTCGAAGCCGTGCGCCGTGTCGGGCTTGAGCCGGTGACCAGTTCGATCCGCGGCGGCACCGACGGCTCGCGCCTCTCCTTCATGGGGCTTCCCTGCCCCAACATCTACACCGGCGGCCACTCCTACCACTCGCCGCTCGAATGGATCAGTGTTCAGGACATGCAGAAATCGGTCGATACGATCGTCGAACTCGTGAAGGTCTGGGAAGAGCGCGCCTGAGCGGCACGGCGCCCGGTCGGGCGGAGTGGGCAGGCGAGCCTCTCAAGTCCGGCGCCATGCGTAGCGGACCCGCAGCACGGGCCTTGGCTCCGCGTCACCCCTTGCGCATCGCTTCCGCAGCGCGTTCGGCCAGGGTGATGCCGGCCTGGTTCATGGTCAGATGTGTGTAATCCGCACCGGCCTCGCGGATCCGGTCCTGGTGCGATTCATGCAGGGCGTGTGATACGATCGGCCCCTTGAATCCGCGCTGCCGGAGCGAGCGGGCGGCGATCAGCTTGGCTTCGAGATCGTCCATGGCAAGGATCGCGGCATCGATCCTTCCGAAATCGCAACCCTGCCAGAAATTGCTGTCCTCCGCATCGGCAAACAGCACGTTGCGCCCTGCCTCCTGATGGGCCTTGGCCTTGTAGGGATCGGCATCGAGGCCGAGCGGTTTCAGCCCCTCCTCCTCGATGTGCCGGTAGGCGGCGCTGCCGGTGCGTCCCATGCCGAAGATCAGCACATCGGCTTCGCCCATGTCGTGCGGTTGCTCGTCCGGATGAACGGTATCGCGCTCGAAACGGCCCACGGCGGCCTCGTAGCGCTCGAACAGCGGATGGGCAAAGCGGTTGAGCGGCGCCGAGATCACGAAGGAGATCGACACGGCAATGGCGAGCGGCACAAGGTATTCGGGCAAAACGCCCGCGGCAACGATCAGGCCGAACTCGGAATAGGCAGTCAGGCTCAACGCGGTGAGAAACGCGCTGCGCGCCCGCAGCTTGAACGCCACCAGAAGCGCGAAGAACAGCACGCCCTTGAGCGCAAGCGCCAGTCCGGCGGCCACCGCGAAGGCCATGGCGCCCCAATCCGGCAGGCCCGTCAGCCCGATCTGCAGAAAGAAACCGACGAGGAACACTTCCTTGAGCGACCAGAGCGATGCGCCCAGTTCCTTGGCCCGGACGTGGGTGGAGAGCAGCACTCCCATCACCAACGCGCCGATCTCCGACGACAGACCCATCGCCTCGAATCCCATTCCGCCGACCACCAGCGACAGCATCATGCCCATCAGCACCAGAAGCTCGTCATGGCCGGCGAAATTCAGAAGCCAGTGGAGCACGGGACGAAGCAGCGGCAGCGCGAACACCAGAAGCGCCCAGACATTGGGCGTCTGCCCCGACCAGACCGCCAGAACCACCAGCGCGATGATGTCCTGCACAATCAGGATGCCGATGGCGGTTCGGCCATGAAAGGCGCCCAGTTCGCGTTTGGTCTCCAGCAGTTTCGCCGCCAGCACCGTCGATGAGAACGACAGCGCGATCGCGAGCAGCAGCGCAGTGTTCCAGTCGAGCCCCATGATCAGCTTGAGCCCCGGCATGAAGACGAGAACCGAAATCGCAAAATGCAGCAGCGCCCCGCCGACTACCTGCGGCTGGGCGATCTGTTCGAGCTTGAGTTTCAGTCCGACCGTGAACAGCAGCATCAGCACGCCGAGATGGGCGACATGCTCAAGTGTTTCGCCGGTGTAGACAGGCAGTCCGAGCGCGGGTCCGAAAACATTGATGGCGAAGCCGGCGGCCAGAAACCCCACCAGCGGCGGCAACCCGATCTGGCGAACGGCGAGTCCGAAGAAAAAGGCGAAACTGATGGTTATGACTTCAAACACCGCGCGACCTCTCCTTTGCCGAATTCCCCGGGGCGCGTGTGCCCGTCGGGCTTCAACCACACCATGGCCCAAAGCGGGTTGCCACGGCAAACAGGGATCGAGGATTTTCGCGTTTTTTCTGTTGTCGGTTGTGCTTGGAGGCCGCAAACAAGTGCTCGCGGACACATCCCTTGGGAAAAAGGGTGGTGTTCCTACTCCGCAGCCTGCGCCCGCCCCGCGTTTTCGTCCGGCGCGTCCTCGTCCGGCGCGTCCGCTGCTCCCGGCGCGGTTTCGGCTTCAAGCTCGGGAATGCCGACGATGCGCTTGCCGAACGGATCCGCGTGCACGATGATCAATTCCTGCTCCTCGAAATAGCCCAGGAGCCTGCGCGCACGCCGCGCCGAATGCGTGCCGTAGGCGCGCGCGATCCGGGCATCCGACGGGCAGCTCTCGGACTTGATCGCGGCCTTGGCGATCATCAGGAATACGCCTTGCAGATCCTCCGACACCCGGTCGGCGAGCCCCAGCGCCTGAGCCCAGGCCTCGCCTGCCGCGGTCTCCTCGTCGACACCCGTGCGCACAACCGCCACCTGACGGCGGAAGTCCGCCAGGGACATCGGCGAACCTGTTATCCGCGCCATGCGCGAGCGCACCAGAAAGTCCTGATACAACGCCGCATCCGTCCGGTAGCCGGAGCCGCTGTCCGCCAGGATCGTTTCGAGCACATCGGCAATCCGGCGGGCCCTCTCCGCATGCGCCTCTGAGGCTTCCGGTCTTGCACCTTCGGAGAGCGCGGCTTGCGTGTCGCCTTGTGCCGCCGCTTCGGCCGTGGCCTGGGACAATTCGGCGAGAATGTCCGTCGTCGGCCTTGGCGCGGGCCGCGACCGCCGGACAACGGGCCGGGTCAGCTCATCCGGGTCCGGCGTGAAGATGAGATCCTCGACATCGGCGACCGCCTCCGGCATCGGCATCAGCTTCGGGCTCGACGAGCGCGCCCGTGTTTCCACATCGCCGATGGCAATCGGCAGCGGACGGCGCGACAGCGCCGGTCCGAGGCCGACGAAATTCCCCCGCTTGAGATCGCGGAACATCTCCGCCTGCCGCCGGTCCATGCCCAGAAGATCGGCCGCACGCGCCATGTCGATGTCGAGAAAGGTGCGGCCCATGAGGAAATTCGAGGCTTCCGCGGCCACGTTCTTGGCGAGTTTCGCGAGCCTTTGGGTCGCGATCACGCCCGCCAGGCCACGCTTGCGGCCGCGGCACATCAGGTTGGTCATGGCCCCGAGCGACATCTTGCGCGCGTCCTCGGCCACCTCGCCTCCGGCGGACGGCGCAAACATCTGCGCCTCGTCCACCACCACCAGCACCGGATACCAGAACTCATGCTCGGCCTCGAACATGGCGTTCAAAAAGATTGCAGCCGCACGCATCTGGTCGTCGATATCAAGCCCTTCGAGGGACAGCACGCAGGAGACCCGGTGCTTGCGGATACGGCTCGCAATGCCGGCAAGCTCGCCTTCGCTGCGCTCGCCATCGACCACCAGATGCCCGTATTTCTCCGACAGCGTGACGAAATCGCCCTCCGGATCGATGATGACCTGCTGCACCCACTCGGCAGACTGCTCGAGCAGGCGGCGGAGAAGGTGCGACTTGCCGGAGCCGGAATTGCCCTGCACGAGAAGTCGGGTCGCCAGCAACTCCTCGATATCGAGCATGGCCGGCTGACCACCGGCCAAATCCCCCATGTTGATCCCGACCTGCACCTTTGCAACTCCTTGAAACCGATGTGCGACCCCGGCTGATTCCTTTCAGAACCCGCCTCCGACCGCTGTAACAGATTATTCGCGGCACGCGGGCCACCCGGCAGGAAATACACAGGGAATTGCCGCAACGGGCGCGGCGGGACTGTCAATCGATCTCCGGGAGTTATCCCGACGTCAGCCCGAACCCGTGCATCAGCCGCATGGCGCTGTAGTCCGGATTGCCGGAGGTGAACTCGACCCGGTCCTTCTCGTCGGGTAGCGCCGTGCCGCCCGGCAGGGTCTCGACGATGGAGAGCGCCCGTCGGGCAATCGCTTCAGCCGGATCGATCCAGTCCACCGGCCAGGGCGCCATCTTGCGCATCCTGTTGACCAAAAACGGAAAATGCGTGCACGCCAGAACCACGATGTCGGTCTTGAGCCCGTCCCGGCTCACGAAGCAGGGGTCGATTTCCGCCTTCACCGCCGCCTCGTCGACAAACCCGTTGCGCATGTAGGTTTCCGCAAGTCCGGCCAGATTTTCCGATCCCACGAGCCGTACATGCACCTTGTCGGCATAATCGCGGATCAAATCGCGCGTATACTGCCGCTTGACCGTGCCGGGAGTGGCAAGCACGGAAACCAGCCCCGACCGGGTGCGCTCGGCTGCGGGTTTGATGGCAGGGACCGTCCCGACAAAGGGAACTTGCGGATAAGCCTGCCTGAGCGCCGGCATGACGATGGTTGAAGCGGTGTTGCAGGCAATCAGCGCCAGCGCCGGCGCATGGCGCTCGATCAATCCCTCGAACAGCCCCACGATCCTGTCGCGAAGCCTTTCCTCGTCCCATGCGCCATAGGGAAAACCTGCATCGTCGGCCACATAGACGAAGCGCCTGCCGGGCATGATCACCCGCGCCTCGCGCAGCACGCTCAGCCCGCCGATGCCGCTGTCGAACACAAGAACCGGACCGTCGACACTCATGCCGGGTCTCCCGAACTGTCTTCATTCATGTCCGAAAAAGAAGCTTCGACGGACCGGCGTCCGCCCTTGCGGTCAAACCGGTCGAGCGAGGCGATCACGCCGCGCAGGACGCTGATCTCGTCGGTCGAAAAGCCGGGCCGGGTCAGCACCGCGCGCAGATTGTCGATGGCCTTCATCCGCTTGTCCTCGGAACGGAAATAGCCGCGCGCATCGAGCCCCTCCTCGATCTGCGCAAAAAGCCCGTGCAGATCGGATTTCGGCGCCGGCGCCACCTCGGGCGCGGCAAATGCGGTCTCCCGCGGATCGGAAAGCCCCGATTTCATCCACTCATAAGACATCAAAAGCACGGCCTGCGCGATGTTGAGCGAGGCATAGGCCGGATTGACCGGGAAGGTGACGATCTCGTCGGCCAGCCCCACTTCCCGGTTGCGCAAGCCAATGCGCTCGCGGCCGAACAGGATGCCGGTGGCTTCTCCCACATTTTCACGCGCGCGCAGCGTCCCGCCCGCCTCCACCGGTCCCCGCACCGGCTTGTGGCCGTCGCGCGATCGCGCCGTGGTCGCATAGACGAAAGTGAGGTCGGCCATGGCCTCCTCGATCGTTGCAAAGACCCGCGCAGCGTCGATCACGTGATCGGCGCGCGAGGCCGCGCTGATCGCCTTCTCATTCGGCCATCCGTCGCGCGGATTGACGATCCGGAGGTTGGACAGGCCGAAATTGGCCATGGCGCGCGCCACCATGCCGATGTTTTCGCCCAGTTGCGGTTCCACCAGAATGATCGCCGGGCCGCCGGTGATGAGTTCGCGCTTTCTGTCGGTGCCTGCCATGCCTTGCCGTTCCGCTCGCTGCGCGCCTCCATGGCACATTGCGCCCGCCAAGGAAAGCCGCCCGCCGGGCGGACGCGAGACCTTCGTCGCGAACCGGGCTCATAGCAGCGCTCGCGTGTTGTGCGCGGTTGCGGCTTTTGTTAAGAGAACGCCATCCCGACGGGCGGTCCTCCGCCCCTCCCCGACAACCCTCTTGGAAGGTTCAAAAGAATGGCAAAGATCAAGGTCGCGAATCCGGTTGTGGAGCTCGACGGCGACGAGATGACACGCATCATCTGGCAGTTCATCAAGGACAAGCTCATCCACCCCTATCTCGATATTGATCTGCACTACTATGATCTGGGCATGGAGCACCGCGATGCGACCGACGATCAGGTCACGGTCGACGCGGCCAACGCGATCAAGGAGCACGGTGTCGGCGTCAAGTGCGCCACGATCACGCCCGACGAGGCACGCGTGGAGGAATTCGGTCTCAAGAAGATGTGGCGCTCGCCGAACGGCACGATCCGCAACATCCTTGGCGGCGTGATCTTCCGCGAGCCGATCATCTGCAAGAACGTGCCGCGGCTCGTTCCCGGCTGGACCAAGCCGGTGATCGTCGGCCGCCATGCCTTCGGCGACCAGTACCGCGCGACCGATTTCAAGTTCCCCGGCAAGGGCAAGCTGTTCATGAAGTTCGTCGGCGAAGACGGTCAGGAGCAGGAGTACGAAATTTACGATGCGCCGTCCGCCGGTGTCGCCATGGGCATGTACAACCTCGACAAGTCGATCGAGGATTTCGCGCGCGCCTCGCTCAACTACGGCCTTCAGCGCGGCGTTCCGGTCTATCTGTCGACCAAGAACACCATCATGAAAATCTATGACGGCCGTTTCAAGGACATCTTCCAGGACGTCTATGAGAAGGAATTCGAGGACAAGTTCAAGGAAGCCAAGATCTGGTACGAGCACAGGCTGATCGACGACATGGTGGCCTCCAACCTGAAATGGTCGGGCGGCTATGTCTGGGCGTGCAAGAACTATGACGGCGACGTGCAGTCCGACACCGTGGCCCAGGGTTTCGGCTCGCTCGGCCTTATGACCTCCGTCCTGATGACGCCCGACGGCAACACCGTGGAAGCGGAAGCGGCCCACGGCACCGTCACCCGTCACTACCGCCAGCATCAGAAGGGCGAGGAAACCTCGACCAACTCGATCGCTTCAATCTTCGCCTGGACCCGCGGCCTCGCGCACCGCGCAAAGCTCGATGACAACGCCGAGCTCGCCCGCTTCGCCGACACGCTCGAGAAGGTCTGTGTCGCCACGGTCGAGGCGGGCTTCATGACCAAGGACCTGGCGCTGCTCATCGGACCGGACCAGCCGTGGCTCTCGACCACCGGCTTCCTCGACAAGATCGACGAGAACCTTCAGAAGGCCATGGGCTGAGGCCCTGCCGGATATCGGTTCCGGATCGCTGCGTGATCCGGGATTGTGTCTCCGGCTTGAACCAGTTGGTACATCAACGCCGGCGCGGACATTTGGCCCTCGCCGGCGTTTTTCTTTGGCGGACGCAATCGATGACCAGCTTGGCGGACAGCGACCACGCCGTCAGCGGCTACTCAAGCAGCATGTAAATGTCGGTTACCAGATCGGGCGGCGCGGTATCGACCGGTGAATTGAGATACCGCTCGACCGCCGGGGCCGATCCGGCTGTCTCGCCGCTTTCGGCCAGCCACGGCCCGAAGAACCAGTTATAAGCCTTGGAAAGCTCCCCATAGGGCCCCTTGTGGGTCAGCACCGCGTAGCGGCCCGCCGGCAGGGCGCAGGTTTCCAGCCCCTCGGGCGGCGTTTCTCCCGGTTTGAGGGCGATCCCGGCGAGCGACTTGAGCTCTTCGGGCGGCGTGATGTCGGGGTCGGAAAAATAGACGGCCGCCATTCCCGCCGATTTTTCCCAGCCGCCCACCACCGCCAGATGTGAGCCGAACCGTTCAAACGTGGCGCCGACATCGATATAGGGGCCGGTGTGAACGAGCCCCGCGATGGTCACGGGGTCGTGATTTTCTATCCGCACGTCATACATGTCTTCGGTCTCCTGCCAATCGGTATTGTCATAGCGCCGGTGACCGCCCTCGGCGCGGTAGCGAAGCGGCGGCAGACCGAAATCGGCCTTGAAGGCCTGCGAGAAGGCACGCGGGTTGGTATATCCCGCGCGCTCGGCGATCTCCTCGATTGGCTTTGCGCCACTGACGAGTTCAAAAGCCGCCCGGTGCAAGCGCAGCCGTCTGACCGTCTGCCACACGGTTTCCCCGGTCATGCCGCGATAGGTGCGGTGCCAGTGGAAGCGCGACAGGCAGGCAACATCGGCGAGCGCATCAAGATTGAGCGGTTGATCGAGATTGGCGCGGATATGCCTTCTGACCCGCTCCAGCCGATCGCGATAGTCCCTGATGCCTGCGCTTGTTGGCATGCCTGCCCCTCCGTCGGTCGGCACACTTACAACACATCCCGACCGCACAAATCTTGCTGACTCGCATATCCGCCCGGCCAATTCTCTGCGCGCAGAAAAACGCCCGGGACGAACCCCCGGGCGTTTGTTGGAACCTGCGTCTGACCGCTCTTACGGCAGCCTTACCCTTCACCCGAGCGCTGCGGCCACCGCGTCCACGGCGGCAGCCGCCTTTGAACCATCGGGTCCGCCGGCCTGGGCCATGTCCGGCCGCCCGCCGCCGCCCTTGCCGCCAATGGCTTCCGATGCGATTCGAACCAGGTCCACCGCCGAGAACTGGCCCGTCAGATCTTCGGTCACTCCGACGACAACGCTCGCCTTGCCGTCTTCGCTCACCGCCACAAAGGCCGCAACACCGGAACCGAGCGACGACTTCGCCGCATCGACAAGACCCTTGAGATCCTTGGGCTGAACACCTTTAAGCACCTTGCCGAGGTACTTGGTCCCGCCGATTTCACGGCTTTCGTCTCCACCGGAACCGCCGCCGCCGAGCGCCAGCTGCTTGCGGGCCTCGCTCAGTTCGCGCTCGAGTTTCCTGCGCTCGTCCATCAACGCCTCGATGCGACCGGGCACGTCGGCCGGCTGCACCTTCAGTTGCGCGGCCGCCTGCCTGAGCTTCTCGTCCTGGTCGGCCAGGTGACGGCGCGCGGCAGCGCCGGTCAGGGCCTCGATGCGGCGCACGCCGGCGCTGACCGCACTGTCGGAAAGCACCCGCACCAGACCGATCTCTCCGGTCGCGCGGACATGGGTGCCGCCGCAAAGCTCGACCGAATAGGGCCTGTTTGCCTTGACGCCGCGAACCCCGGTGCCCATCGAGACAACGCGGACCTCATCGCCGTACTTCTCGCCGAACAGCGCCATCGCGCCTTCCGCAATCGCATCATCCACCGCCATCAGCCGCGTGGTTACCGGGCTGTTCTGCAAGATGATCTCGTTGGCCATGGTCTCGACCTCGCCGATCTCCTCGGCCGACATCGGCTTGGGGTGCGAGATGTCGAAGCGCAGCCGGTCCGGCGCGACAAGCGATCCCTTCTGCGCGACATGGGTGCCGAGCACTTCGCGCAGCGCCTCATGCAGCAGATGGGTGGCCGAGTGATTGGCGCGGATCTTGGCGCGGCGGCCTTGATCGACCTCGAGCTGAGCCACGGCGCCGGTCTTGACCTCGCCCTCGGTCACTTTCGCCCTGTGCACGAACACACCTTCGCCGCGCTTCTGCGTATCGCTGACTTCAAGCCGGAATCCCTCGCCCGCGATCACGCCCTGGTCGCCCATCTGGCCGCCGGATTCTCCATAGAACGGGGTCTGGTTGACGACCACATCGACCGTATCGCCGGCGTCCGCGGTTTTCACCTCTGCACCGTCGCGGACGATGGCCTGGATCACGCCCTCGGCCGTCTCGGTATCGTAGCCGAGGAAATCGGTGGCGCCGACCCGGTCCTTGATCTCGTACCAGATCGTCTCGGTCGCGGCATCGCCGGACCCGGACCAGCTTGCCCTGGCTTCGGCCTTCTGCCGTTCCATCGCCGCCTTGAAGCCATCGGTATCCACCTCGATGCCGCGCTGCCTGAGCGCATCCTGGGTAAGATCGAGCGGAAAACCGTAAGTGTCGTATAGTTTGAACGCCGTTTCACCGCCCAGCCGGTCGCCCTCGCCCATATCGGCGCTCGCTTCCTCAAGCAGACTCAAACCGCGCTCAAGCGTCTTGGAGAAACGCGTTTCCTCGAGTTTCAGCGTCTCCGAAATCAGCGCTTCGGCGCGCTGAAGTTCCGGATAGGCGCGCCCCATCTCCCCAACAAGCGTGGGCAGCAGCCGATACATCAGCGGTTCGCTGGCCCCGAGCAGCTGCGCATGGCGCATCGCCCGGCGCATGATCCGCCGAAGCACGTACCCGCGTCCCTCATTGGAGGGCAGCACGCCGTCGGCGATCAAAAACGCCGAGGATCTCAGGTGATCTGCGATCACACGGTGGCTTGCGCGCCGATCTCCCTTGGCCTCAACGCCTGTCAGTTCCTCCGACGCCATGATCAGCCGCCGGAACAGGTCGATGTCGTAATTGTCGTGCTGTCCCTGCAGCAGCGCCGCGATCCGCTCCAGCCCCATGCCCGTGTCGATCGAGGGACGCGGCAGGTCGACCCGCTCGTCCGCCGTCTGCTCGAACTGCATGAAAACCAGGTTCCAGATCTCGATGAAGCGGTCGCCATCCTCGTCCGCCGATCCGGGTGGTCCGCCCCAGATGTGATCGCCATGATCGTAAAAGATCTCCGAGCACGGCCCGCAGGGGCCCGTGTCCCCCATCGCCCAGAAATTGTCGTTGGTCGGTATCCGGATGATCCGGCTTTCCGGTATACCGGCAATCCTGCGCCAAAGATCGAACGCGTCGTCATCGGTATGGTAGACCGTGACAAGCAGACGCTCCTTGTTGATGCCGAAATCCCTGGTCAGCAGGTTCCAGGCAAGCTCGATGGCGCGTTCCTTGAAATAGTCGCCGAAGGAGAAATTGCCCAGCATCTCGAAGAAGGTGTGATGGCGCGCGGTGTAGCCGACATTGTCGAGGTCGTTGTGTTTGCCGCCGGCGCGCACGCATTTCTGCGAGGTGACGGCCGTGGAGTACGGCCGGTGCTCAAGCCCGGTGAAGACATTCTTGAACTGCACCATGCCTGCATTGGTGAACATCAGCGTCGGATCGTTGCGCGGCACGAGCGGGCTCGACGCCACCACCTCGTGCCCGTTCTTCTTGAAATAGTCGAGAAACGCCGACCGGATTTCATTCACGCCGCTCATGCTTCACCCTTTGTTGATGGACCGCGCCGATATCGCCGGCGCCGGTTGGGAAATCCGCTGCCCATGCAGGCGGATCGCCGCTTTTATCGCTCCCTCCGCGCACTGTCCAGACGGGGGGCCGGCCCGTAAAAAACGAAACCGGCCGCCATCGGAACAAGATGGCGGCCGGCTTGAAAATGTCACGCCCGGATCGGATCCTGCCTGACCCGACGCCCGGTCAAAAGATGCGGCAACAGCGCCGATGCAGGGTTCCGCCCGGGCGGGGAGCCCCGGGGACGATCCTCAACCTTCGGCAGCGTCCGAACCGATGTCGTCCTCGCCACCGTCCTTGCGACCGTCCTCGAGGAACTTCTCCGCGATCAGTCCGGCGTTCTGCCGCAATGCCATCTCGATCTCGTCGGCAAGCGCGGAGTTCTCTCGCAGGAACTGCTTGGCGTTCTCGCGCCCCTGCCCCAGCCTCTGGCTGTTGTAGGAGAACCAGGCGCCCGATTTCTCGACAATTCCGGCCTTCACGCCAAGGTCGACCAGCTCGCCCATTTTCGAGACACCCTCGCCATACATGATGTCGAATTCGACCTGCTTGAAGGGCGGCGCCATCTTGTTCTTGACCACCTTCACGCGGGTCTGGTTGCCGGTCACCTCGTCACGCTCCTTGACCGAGCCGATGCGGCGGATGTCGAGCCGGACCGAGGCATAGAACTTGAGCGCGTTTCCGCCGGTGGTGGTTTCGGGCGAGCCGAACATCACACCGATCTTCATGCGGATCTGGTTGATGAAGATCACCATGCAGTTCGACCGCGAGATCGAGGCCGTGAGCTTCCTGAGCGCCTGGCTCATCAGCCGGGCCTGAAGGCCGGGCAGGCTGTCGCCCATTTCGCCCTCGATTTCCGCGCGCGGCGTGAGCGCCGCAACCGAATCGATCACCAGCACGTCGAGCGCGCCGGAGCGCACCAGCGTATCGGTGATCTCGAGTGCCTGCTCGCCGGTGTCCGGCTGCGAGATCAGCAGGTTTTCGAGATCCACGCCCAGCTTGCGGGCATAGACAGGATCCAGCGCATGTTCGGCGTCGATGAAACCGCAAATGCCGCCCTTCTTCTGCGCCTCGGCGATTGTCTGCAGCGCCAGCGTGGTCTTGCCCGAGCTTTCCGGCCCGTAGATCTCGATGATACGGCCCTTCGGCAGGCCGCCGACGCCCAGGGCGATGTCGAGCCCGAGCGAACCCGTCGGGATCGTCTCGATTTCGACGACGCTCTCATTGGCGCCGAGCTTCATGATGGAACCCTTGCCGAACGAGCGTTCGATCTGGGAAAGTGCGGCGTCGAGCGCCTTGCTTTTGTCCACGGATTTTTCCTCTACAAGCCGCAAAGAGTTCTGTGCCATTCCGTCCACCTTTAGGTTATCGTGCCGTCGCAAGCAATGAGTGCGCTGTGATCAGATTTGTACACTTTTTGTTCTGATCGCGCAAGCCCCTCTCAACCAACTGTAATACAATGATAAACGAGCGTATGTTCTTTTTTTGTTTTATCCGGTGGACTTCGCGTGGGTCCTGCTGCGTCCATGGGCAATCAGACGCGGGCCAAACAGGGGCGATTCGGCTTGCGCCTTCCCATGGGACATCCTGATCATGGCCCGCATCCTGGCAATCGGCGGCGCCCATATCGACCGAACCGGCCGTCTCGATGCGCCCCATCATGCGGGCGCCTCCAACCCCGGCCGCTGGGTCAGCGAGCCCGGCGGCGGCGCCTTCAATGCCGCACGCAACCTTGCCCGCCTCGGCCATCACGTCACGCTGGTTTCTCCGCGCGGCGGCGATGCGGCTGCCGACCAGGTTGCTGAAGCGGCGGAGGCCGCTGGCATCGTGGACTGCCCGCTCACGTTTCTGGACAGAGCCACACCGAGCTACACCGCCATACTGGAACCCGATGGCAATCTGGTCACCGCGCTGGCCGACATGGCGCTCTATGACATCATCCCGGCCCGGCGGCTGATGAGTGCCCGCATGCGCGCCCGCATCGCCGCGAGCGACCTGGTGCTTGCCGATGCAAATCTGCCGCAGGATGCGCTCACGGCCCTGACCCACGAAACCGGCACGCAGGGCGTTCCGATGGCCGCCATCGCCGTCTCGCCGGCCAAGGTGGTGCGCTGGAAGGCATCGCTGTCCGCCCTGACCCTGCTCGCCATGAACACCGCCGAAGCCGCGGCCCTTGCACGCGGCAGCGAAGGCGGCGGAGATGACGTGCCCGGAGCATGGCTCCCCGCGCTCCGCGCAACCGGGCTCGGCTCCGGGCTTGTGAGTGCGGGCGCAGGTCCGGTGCATGCCTATGCCGGCGAGACCGCGCTCTCGTTCGTCCCCCCGCCGCTGAGCGAAATCGTGGACGTCACCGGCGCAGGTGACGCGCTTCTCTCCGGCTATCTTGACGCCTGGCTCAACGGCAAGCCGGTCGAGGCCTGTCTCATATCGGGCATTGCGCTGGCGCGGCTGACAACGGCAACGGCCGGGCCCGTGCGGCAGGATCTCACGGGCGAAAGGCTTGCACAGGCGATTGCCGCCATGCCAAAGCCCGCCGGCATTTAGTTGCCAGCCGACCCGAAAACACGCCCAGCCGAAGCCGGCGCGCCATACAGGAGCTTTCCATGACCGCCCCGATCAGAATCGAAAAGACCCCCGAAGTGGCCGAAGCCCTGTCGTTGGGCCGCCCGGTGGTGGCGCTCGAATCCACCATCATCACCCACGGCATGCCCTGGCCCGGCAACCGCGACATGGCGCTCGAGGTCGAGGCCGCGATCCGCGCCGAGGGCGCGGTCCCTGCCACCATCGCGGTTATTGAGGGCAAGCTGCATGCAGGTCTTGACGAGGCCGCGATCACAAAGCTCGCCCGGGCGAAGGACGTGATGAAGCTCTCGCGCGCCGATTTCGCCTATGCGCTGGCTGAAGGCCGCACCGGCGCCACCACCGTCGCCGCCACCATGATGGCGGCCCGTCTTGCCGGCATATCCGTCTTCGCCACCGGCGGCATCGGCGGCGTGCACCAGGGCGCTTCGGAAAGCTTCGACATCTCCGCCGACCTCGATGAACTGGCCCGCACACCGGTGATCGTCGTCTCCGCCGGCGCCAAGGCCATTCTCGACATCCCCAAGACGCTCGAAGCGCTCGAGACCCGCGGCGTTCCGGTGGTGGCCTATGGTCAGGACGCCATGCCCGCCTTCTGGTCGCGCGATTCCGGGTTGAAAGCCCCGCTCCGGCTCGACGCCCCGGCCGCCATCGCCCGGTTCGAGCATGCCCGGCGCGCGCTCGGCGGCCATGGCGGTATGCTGGTCGCCAACCCGGTGCCCGAAGCCGACGAGATCCCCGCCGGGGTGATGAAGATCCATATCGAAACGGCCTTGAGCCGCGCCGCCGAACAACGCATCGAGGCCAAGGCCGTCACCCCGTTCCTGCTCGGCGAAATCCTTGAACTGACCGGCGGCGAAAGCCTCAGGACCAACATCGCGCTCGTGCTCAACAACGCCCGCCTCGCCGCCCGCATCGCCGCGGCTCTCGCCGCTGAAAGGACATGAGCGCCCGTCACCGCCTGCCGCCACCCGAAAGGACATTTCGATGAAACCGACCGCCGCCCCGGCAGCCCGCTGAAGCACGCCGAAGCCGCACCCAAGTCTGCGACCGTGCCCGAAGGAAAGGAGACGGTCTCGATCCGGCTCGACCGTCCGGTGCTCGAACATTTTCACGAAGACGGCCCCGGCTGACAGGACCGCATCAACTCGGCCCTGGGTCTGGCGGCGGGGCTTGACGGCAGGTCTCGCTGAAACCGCCCGGTCGATCGGCCGCCGGCCGCCCTTTCCCGCGGCACAGCCTCAGGCCGGCCGGGTCCTGTCGGGCAGCGGCCTCAAGACCATGGCAAGACCCGCAACCAGAGCCATGGCGGCAAAGCCGATTGCGGTGGCGTAGAACACCGCTTCATAGCCAAATACGGCGATTGCCGGCATGCTGGCAAAGGGCGATGCAAACTGACCCAGGAACATCGATGACGTCATGATGCCGCCGGCAAGCCCGCGGCGCCAAGCCGGGGCGAGTTGCAGGGCGATGGCGATGAAGATCGGCGTCACAATCGCGTAGCCGGCGCCGATCAGGCCTCCTGCGGCAAGCAACAGACCGAAGTCCCCTCCCGCCGGCAGCGTTCCGAAACCGATCGCCAACAGTCCGAACCCCGCCGCGTAGCCGCCAGGATCGCCGATCCGCCGCTTAATCCGGCCATGGAGCAAAGCCGCCAGTCCGCCCGAACACATTAGCACCGCGAGATAGAGACCGGTTGTCCGGGCGCCATCATAGCCGAGCGTCACCGCATAAAACGGCACCTGCGTCGGATTGAGAAAAAAGATCATCGCCGTCACCACTTGAAGGCCGGCCAGCCCCGGCATCGGCCACAGCCAGCGCCCCTCGCCCGCGCCGGCGGCAATCTCCACCGCCGACTCCGGAATGGCGGCATGGTTCGGGATATCGCGAACCCCGCGCCAGATGAAGGGCAGATAGAGGATCGCCAGGCCATAGATTGCAAACGGAAGGCGTGGCTCGATCCCCGCAAGCAGTCCTGCAAGCGCGATGAACGCCATGCCGCCGAAATTTCGCGCGGAAACCTGAAGCCCCATCAATTGGGTGCGCCGTTCGCCGGTGAAACAGTCGCCGACAAGCGCCGTTTGCGCCGTCATGATCATCGCCACCGACACACCAAGCGCCAGCCGGCTGGCGAGTATGCTCGTGAGGTCAGACAGGAACAGCCCTGCCGGACCTGTGAGCACGAACAGCGTCAACCCGCCGATGAGCAGCAGCCGGCGCCCGAACCGGTCTGCTGCGAAGCCTGCGAAAGGCGCAGCCAGCAGCACCGCGAGCGATGGCGCCGGCACCAGAAGCCGGGTCAGCAACCCCGCATTCGGCTCGCTTGCAAACAATGCCTCTAGCCCGGGCAATGCCGGGCTGATCGTGGCGTTCGACATGATGACGAGGGTGGCCGCGAGCAGCAGCGCAACAGCCGTCGGATCCTGCCAGACCGGAGATTGTCGCGATTCGGATGACGTTTTCATAGAGGTGCCTCTTGCAGAAAGTGGATGACTTGAGGCACTCTACGAATTCAAGTCAGCTTGAGGTCAAGCATGAAAGTTCTCGATATTGCGGACGTTGCCGAAGGCTCCGGACTGCCGCCCTCGACGCTGCGCTATTACGAGGAACTGGGGCTGATCAGCTCGATCGGGCGCCATGGCTTGCGGCGGCAATACGAGCCCGAGACGCTGATGAAACTCTCACTGATCGCGCTCGGCAAGGCGGCCGGATACTCGCTCGTTGAGATTGCCGGAATGTTCGGCAAGACCGGGGAACCGGAACTCTCCCGCCCCGACCTGCATGCCCGCGCCGACCGGCTCGAACACCAGATCCGCGAGCTCACCGTGCTAAAGAACGCCATCCGCCACGTGGCGGAATGCCCGGCGCCTTCGCACATGGAATGCCCGACGTTCCGCCGCCTGATCAGTCTCGCGGGCAAGCGCCAGCTGGCGCGACGCAACACCGGGCGTCGCGGCTCGCGTTAACTCCGGCCCTTTCGTCTCGAACCGGAAAAATCGCCACGCGGTGCGATCAGGGTATGAAAAAGACCCGGCAGCTTTCGCTGCCGGGCCCCTGTCGCCTCACACGACCGTGTCACGCCTCTGGCTGGACTTGGAAACCGCCGGAAGCCCGGCAGTCCTCACGCAATCAGCTCAGCGGCGAGATCTGGATTTCCACGCGGCGGTTGGCGGCGCGGCCGGCTTCCGTCGAATTGTCGGCGACCGGGCGGCTCTCGCCGAACCCTTGTGTGTAGAAACGGCGCGGATCGTTGCCCTGCGAAACCAGGTAGCTCGCCACCGACTGCGCGCGCTGCTGCGACAGGGTCAGGTTGTACTGGTCAGACCCGGTGGAATCGGTGTG
Organism: Hoeflea sp.; assembly: GCA_040218025.1. Taxonomy (GTDB): domain Bacteria; phylum Pseudomonadota; class Alphaproteobacteria; order Rhizobiales; family Rhizobiaceae; genus Hoeflea. The sequence continues at coordinate 218,012 of JAVJQD010000001.1, forward strand.
CCCCGTCACGTCGACCAGCGACCGGTTGAACTTCTGCAGCACCAGCGCCACCGAATTCAGCGTCGGGTAGAACTCGGGCTTGACCGCCGACTGGTCGGTGTCGAACGTGATGTTGGACGGCATGTTGAGAATGATCTGGTTGCCCGAGCGCGTCACCGACACGCCGGTGCCCTGCAACTGCGCGCGCAACTGCGCTTCCTGCTGGTCCATGTAGCCGCCGATCGCGCCCCCGGCGAGTGCGCCGATGCCCGCGCCGATCAGCGCGTTCCTGCGGTCGTCGCCGCCCGCGAGCAACCCGAGGCCGGCGCCCGCAGCGGCGCCCAGGCCGGCGCCCGCTGCAAGGTTGGAAACCTTCTGCTGACCGGTATAGGGATCGGTCGTGCAGGCGGAAACGAAGACGGCGGCCATGGCCGCGATCAGGAGTCTGGATTTCATGATGGCCCCTCTTGGAAAACTCGAAAGTCGAACTTTAGCCGAAATTGCGGCAGGATGATGAATATTTTGTCACCGCGATATTAACCCTGCGCCGCGCAGTTCCGCCCCTAACGATCAGTGCCGCATCCATCCGGCTTTCGTCATCCTCGGCCTCCGAGCAAGACAAGCAAAGCGACGTCGTTGCCTCCGGGATGACGACGGGAGGTGCAGCGCCCGGGACAGGCGATGGTTCCTGTATCCAGCCTGGGTCCATTCCACGTTCGACTCATCGCCATCCCTCCTTCTGCAACCCAGAGACGAACATCGGACGGGCCGTCACGCTTCCCTGCACACAAAGGGACATGAAGATGTGGTTGACCGCCGGTTCGCGCCGGCGGGACGCCAGCCCGCCAGCAGCACCCGCCGCTTTCGGCAGCCTACTCGTCCAGCATCTCGCGCACCGACGTCGCCAGTTGCTTGAGCGAGAACGGCTTGGCGAGGAAACCGAACCTGGCGTCCTCCGGCAGGTTCTTGGCGAACGCGTCCTCGGCATAGCCGGATACGAAGATGAACTTCATGTCCGGATAGTCCTTGCGCAGCTCGGTGAGCAGCGTCGGGCCGTCCATTTCCGGCATCACCACGTCGGAGACGACGATGTCGACCTTGCCCTCGAGTTCGGTCAGCACCTCCAGCGCCTCGACGCCGGTGCCGGCCTCGTGCACCTCGTAGCCGCGCGCCTCGAGCATGCGCTTGCCGCCGCGCCGGACGGCTTCCTCGTCCTCGACGAGCAGCACCACGGCAGAGCCGCCGGTCAGGTCCTCGGGCTCGCTTGAAGCGGCGGCGGCCTGTTTTGCAACGCCCGCATCCACCAGGGCCGCAGCCTCGGCTTCCGTCGAGGCTTCCTGCGCCTCGTCCTCGACATGGCGCGGCAGGTAGATCCGGAAAGTCGTTCCCTTGCCCACCTCGGATTCGGGATAGATGTAGCCGCCGGACTGCTTGACGATGCCGTAGACCATCGACAGGCCGAGCCCGGTGCCCTTGCCCACATCCTTGGTGGTGAAGAACGGCTCGAAGATCTGCTGCAACACTTCCGGCGGGATGCCGGTGCCCTCGTCGGCCACTTCAATGAGAACGAAGTCTCCCGGCTCCATGCCGCGATTGTTGAGCCGGACCACCTCGTCGGCCTCGACATTGCGGGTCCTGACCGTGATGGTGCCGCCCTCGGGCATGGCGTCGCGGGCGTTGACCGCGAGATTGATCAGCACCTGCTCGAACTGCCCCAGATCGGTCTTGACCAGCCACAGGTCACGGCCGAATTCGAGCTCCAGCTTGACATGGGTGCCGGTCAGCCGGTCGACCAGCATGCGCAAATCCCCGATCACGTCGGTCATCGACAGCACCGTCGGCCGCATCGTCTGCTTGCGCGAAAACGCCAGCAACTGCCTGACCAGCACCGCGGCGCGGTTGGCGTTTCGCTTGATCTCGATGAGATCGGCAAAGCTCGAATCCGATGGCCGGAGCGACATCAGCAGGTGATCGGCCGAAAGCAGGATCGCGGTCAGCACATTGTTGAAGTCGTGCGCGATGCCGCCGGCAAGCGTGCCCACGGCGTTCATCTTCTGGGTCTGCGCCATCTGCGCTTCCAGCGCCTTCTGCTCGGTCGTTTCCACCGCATAGATGATCGCGGTCTCTTCGGGCGCTTCCTCGGTGTGCTCGATCACCGCGTTGACATAGAAGCGGAAATGACGCTCCTCGCTGTCGGCGCGGCGGCTGTCGATGGGCGCGATGTCGCCCTGCTTGTCGGCGGCCTGGCGAAGCGCTTCGGCAAGGCCCGCGCGATCCTCCTCGCGCAGCACGGTCTCGAACAGCGCCCCCTGCTCCATGTCGTCGCGGCTCACCAGCCCGCTGAACATCTGCAGGAAGGGGCCATTGGTCCGCAGGATCCTGCCCTTGGCGTCGACCGAGGCGATCGCCATCGGCGTGTTGTTGAAGAAGCGTGTGAACCGCATCTCCGCATTGGCGGCGTCGTTGGCGTCCCTGCCCCCGTCGTCGCGGCCGATGACGATGGTGCGGCTTTCGCCGGGCGAACCGTCGCGGGTGGCGCTGACACGGTGCACAAGCCGGACGGGAAAGCTCTGCCCGTTGGCCTTGAGCAGGTCGAGATCCAACTGCGCGGTGGAATTGAGCCCCGGCTCTGCCTGCACCGACTCCACCAGCGCCATGCCGGCGCCCGCCACCAGGTCGCGCAGCATCAACTTGCCCGGCAGGAACGAGGTCAGATCGATGCCCAGCCAGTCGGCGAGCGTCGCGTTGAGATAGACGATCGAGCCGTCGCGTCCTGCCGAGAAAAAGCCGACCGGCGCATGGTCGAGATAGTTGATGGCGTTCTGCAGCTCCTTGAACACCATCTCCTGCTCGGTGCGCTCCTGGCTGATGTCCGACAATTGCCAGGCCATCAGCAATCCTGCGCCCTCGCCGCCGCTCACCGGCCGGCCCCTGAGCCTGTACCAGTGGCCCGCCCCGTTGCCGTTCGGCGCTTCGTTGAGCGCATGCGGCATGCGGAATTCCTCCTGCCCCGCCTCGCCGTTGCGCATGGAATTGGTCAGCCGGTAGACCGCTTCGGCAGACTCCCGGTGCCGCGACAGGATCGCCTCGATCGACTGCACGTCCGAGGCGCGCGTGGTGCCGGTGATCTCGCCATAGGCCTGGTTGGCGTAGATCACCCTGTCCTTGTCATCGGTGACAAGCGTGCCCTCCGGATGCGTGTCGATGAAGGCGCGCGCCAGCGGGTCCGTGGTCGCCTTCGGCATGATGGTCACGAAGCCGATGACGGTGGACACTAGGAAGAAAATTCCGACCACGGCGAGCACGCCGAGAATGCCAAGCATCAGGTCGCTGTTGAGGGAGTCCTTGAACAGGAAAAAGACGAAGGAGGCGCCGATCATCACCAGCGCAAGAAAAATCAGCCTCGATACCGAGCGCGGCTTTGCGCTCCGGTCCACAAGCGGTGCCGGAGTTCCGGCCGCAGGCGTCGTCTCTGTCATGAATCGCTCTTTCGTCCCGCCACGGATTGTCCGGGTTGAATCACATTCCGCAGGCTATGGAAAGCCCAAACCGGTTCTTCTTGCCGCGGGCCTGTTGCTTTGAACCGCAAATACGGCCCCTGACACCCTGTTCTATGCCGCCGCGGTGAACACAGGATTTGGGATAACCGCGCGCAAGGCCCCCGGAAGACTTGTGAAAGACGGTGAAAAAACGTCAAATGCGTCAGCAAACGGGACCGATGGCTGGCTTTGCCGGCATTATCCCGCCCGATGCGCGGCAGGGCTCGCACGGCGCCGCCATGAGGCAGTTCCGCACCCCCGGCCACAGGATTGATCGGGCGGGCGGACAAAAGGCATGACCGGCGCCACCGCCGGAAACAGGGAGAACAGCCGATGCCGGACGATATTCTGGGCGGACAGGGTGCGACACTGCTGATGGCGATCGTGATTGTGGCCATCGCGCTGCTTGCGCTGGTGGCCGTTTTCTGGCTGATCCGCGCCCGCTCCTCCTCGACCTTCATTCGCGGCGGGCGCGCCCGCCAGCCCCGGCTTGCCGTACTTGACGCTGCCGCGGTCGACACCCGCCGCAGGATTGTCCTGATCCGGCGCGATGACGTCGAGCATCTGGTCATGATCGGCGGGCCGACGGACGTCGTCATCGAAAGCCGCATTGCTCAATCGAGCGAGCCCGGCTTCACGGTTCCGAGGCCTGCTCGCACTGCGGTTGCGGGGCAGCCGCCGTCGAGACCGCAGCCCTCCGTTTCAGCGGCCGAGAGCCCGCCGGGCGCCCCTGTGGGGCAGGCATCCGCCGCTTCGGCCCCAGCCTCGTGGGAGGAGCCGGCCCGGGTTCATCCGAAACCCGCCGCAGCTGCGCCATCACCTGCTGCAGCATCCCCGCCATCAGCAAAGGACCGCCCGGCGGCAGCCCGATCGGCGTTATCCCCGGTCGCATATGGCGCGGCTGCCGGCACCCTGGCGACGGCGACAGCCGTAAAGACGGACCCGATGGTCGAGGCCGAAGCCGCCGACATCCTCGAATCCGCCCGCTCCCGTGTCTTTGAAGACCAGCCCCCGGCCGCCGAATCCGAAGTCGCCGCCGCGCGACAATCACCTCAGCCGGAACAAGCGCCCCGGGACACAACCGGGCAGCAGCCGCATGCAGAGCCCGCCGAAAATGCTCCCGCTGCCCCTCCATCAGAGCCGCGGCTTGCGGCCCCTGCGGGCTACGACGAGATCCTGTCTGACGAGGATTTCGGAGCTGCCGACTGGGACATCGAGGATCCGTTCGACGAACCGGCCCCCACGCTGCAAGCAGGCCCGCAAACCGTGCCGCAGCCACCGCAACAGACGAATGCTCCCGCCGAACCCGGTCTCGACTTCGAATCGGTCCTCGCGGCCGAACTCTCCGACGATCTGGCCGTCGATCCATTTGAGGGAGAATCCGCCCGGGAGCCGGCTGCCGAGGAACCGGCACAGCCCGAACCGGCCCCGGAGGTGGAGGGCGAAACAAAGGCATCCAGGGATTCCCTGGAAGCGGAGATGGAGCGGCTTCTGGGCGAACTCTCGAAGAAATCCTGAGTTTGGACCCTTTCTCGCCTGTCCAACTGCTTGAGCCGCCCGGCGCCGGCGTTGTGCCGCTACGGACCTGGCTAGCCGCCACCTGGCTCGGCGCCGGTTTGCTGACGCCATTCGGGGCCGGGCTCGCTGTCCTAACTGTGCTTCCGCTGCCGGCGCTCGCAACGGCGCTTCCGAAATACCTGCTGCCAGCCCTCGTCCTTGCAGTTTTCCTGCTGGGCGTTCACGTGTCATCCGGGATGGAACTGGCGACCGGCGAAAAGGATGACCGCCGCATCGTGATCGACGAAGTCGCCGCTTTCATCTTCGCAACCGCGATCATTCGCCAGACCTGCTGGAGATTGCTGGTGCCGTTCGCCGCGGTTTTCCTGTTCGTGGATCGGCTCAAACCCTGGCCGATGCCATATGTCGAACAACTGCCCTCCGGCTGGGGCGTGATGTCGGACGACCTTGTGCCGGCGCTGGCTCTCGGCCTTGTCTTCGTGGGCATTCAGACCCTTTTGAATGCCCGCAGGGACTGAAAACGGCGCGGGCGCCGCGAGGACAGGATCGGGCCGCCCCTTTTCAGGCTCCGTCGGAGGAAGCCTCGGCCTTGGTGATCAGCAGTTTGTCGATACGCCTCCCGTCAAGATCGAGGACCTCGAAACGCCAGCCCTTCAGCGAGAAGCTCTCCCCCGTCTCAGGCAGCCGCTTGAGTTCGTCGATAACAAGACCGGCAACCGTCTCGTAATCGGGCTCCTTGTCGAGCGGGAAGCCCATTTCATCGGCGAACTCGTCAATTGGCATCCATCCTGCGATCAGGAACGATCCGTCCGCCCGCTTCGTGATCGGGGGATCAGCGGCGCCATCCTCCTCAAACACACCGGCGATCGCCTCAAGTACATCACCCGACGTCACGATCCCCTCGAAATGTCCATACTCGTCATAGATCAGAACCATGTGCGCCGGCGACTTGCGCAACATTCGGATCACATCCAGAGCGCTCGACCGGTCTGAAACAACCGGCGCCTCGCGCAGCAGTTTGCGAAGATCGAATTTGCCGCCCTTCAAGAAGGCGTCCAGCGCATCCTTGACGAACACCACTCCGAGAACCTCATCCGTGGTCCCGTTGCGCACCGGCAGACGTGATCGTTGCGAACGGCGCAACTGCTCGCGAATGACATCGGCGGAGTCCCCGATGTCGATTGCCTCCACATCCCGGCGTGGCGTCATCAGCCCGCGTGCGGACCGGTCTGAAAGCCGCATCACGCCCGAGATCATTTCGGATTCTTCCGTCGCGATCACGCCTGCATGCTGCGCTTCCAGAAGCACATTGCGAATTTCGTCTTCGGTCATCGTAGTCTCGCTGCCGCCCGACTGTCCAAGCAGCGCCAGAACCGCTTTCCCCGAAGCGCTAAGCAGCCAGACAAGCGGCAGCGCCACCTGTGACAACAATGCCATCGCCGGCGCCACACGTGCGGCCACCGCCTCCGGCGCGCGCAGCGCGATCTGCTTTGGGACAAGTTCTCCGACGATCAGTGAAAGATAGGTGATGGCGATCACCACCGAGCCCACGCCGGCCCCGTCCGAAAGCGTCTCCGGCAACCCTTGCGCTTCAAGCCAGACCGAGAGCCGCGCTCCGAGCGTGGCGCCGGAGAAGGCGCCTGAAAGCACGCCTACCAGGGTAATTCCGATCTGCACCGTCGACAGAAAACGCCCCGGATCGTCGGCCAGACGCATGGCGATGGCCGCCCCCTTGCTGCCCTGAGCGGCAAGCACTTTCAACCGGACGGGCCGCGAGGAGACAACGGCCAATTCCGACATGGCGAGAACGCCATTGATCAGAATAAGGACGATGACAACTAGGATCTCGATAAACACGCGGGGTCCATTGATTGGGGCGGGATGTCCGGCAGCGCACCAGCTCCGGTCTCCGGGATGCTTATGAGCCGGTCAATTCCCTGTCCCTGCTTGCTGTTGAACGTTCATCAGGCGCAAGGTCGTCGACCGTATGAATATAGAATGCCTGAGCGCGTGAGAACAATGCGGGCATGAAAAATCTGTCCGGTTGCCTTCACGGAATCCGAAAGCCCCGCACCGGTTTCCATGCCTGTCGCAAGCAAGACCATGCCCCTGAACGTCAAAACCGGCCAGATGGCCGGTTTTGCGGGTCTGTCCGATCCTGCCGCAACCTGGCTACTCGTCGCGGTAAACCTTCTCGCGGCGCTCGTGCCGTTCCTGCGCCTCGATCGACAACGTGGCGATCGGACGGGCATCGAGCCGCTTGAGGCTGATGGGCTCGCCGGTTTCCTCGCAGTAGCCGTAGGTTCCCTCGTCGATCCGGGCCAGGGCCGCATCGATTTTCCCGATCAGCTTGCGCTGCCTGTCTCGGGCGCGCAATTCGATCGCGCGGTCGGTTTCCGACGATGCGCGGTCGGCAATATCGGGGTGATTGGCGCTTTCCTCCGCGAGATGGTCAAGCGTCTCGCGCGCCTCCTTCAGGATGTCATTGCGCCAGGCGTTGAGCTTGGCCCTGAAATAGGCCCTCTGCTTGGCGTTCATGAAATCCTCTTCATCAGAGGGGACATAGGAGGAAAAATCGAAGTCTTCACTCATTACGATTCTCCCGGACAAGCTGTTCCGGGGGCTGTATAGCCACAGGGCTGCCAAGGCACAAGCGGTAAAGTCGTGCCCGCCTGCAATTTCACAGTTCTGTCAAACAAGCCTCAAAGCCCTGAAAACAAGCCGGATTTGCTTCCCGGAAAAAAAGGACAGCCCTGCCGGTCCGCCTTTTTCATGCTGCAATGCACATTGACCTTTGGGCCAATTGAAGCGCTAAAGAAATTCCTTAAATTCGGGCGATGACAAGCATTACGGGCCATCCATTGCGAGTGCTGCTCCTGCGCCATGCCCACGCCGCCTGGGCGCTTCCCGGCATGCGTGACTTTGACCGGCCGCTCGACCAGCGCGGAAGGGAGGAGGTCGAGAGTCTCGCCGCAACCATGTCCGTCAACGCGCTTCAACCCGGCCTGGTCTACTGCTCGAGCGCGAAGCGATGTGTCGAAACACTCGATCTTCTGATTGCCCGACTCGGGATATCGCCGACAGTCGAACATACCGGCGCGCTCTATTGCGAGACCCATGAGGCCTATCTCGATCTTATAGAATCCGACCGCGCCCGCGAAAACGGTTCGATCATGATCGTCGGTCACAACCCGATGATCGAGGATACCGCTCTTTCCCTGTTGCTGCGCGATCGGGAGGGGACCGAGGATGCGCTCGAATCCGGCATTCCGACAGCAGGGCTTTTCATTGCCGACTGCTCGACCGACCCGGACGCTTCGACATCGGGCCAGACAAGGTTCATGGGCCTGCTGTCCCCGCTGGACGCCTGAGGCGCTTGCCCGGCGCCGCACGGGCTCAAGATCCGCGCGCCGTGTCGCAGGACCGACGGGACCCGGCCTGACCGGGACGGGTCAAGGCGGAACATGGCCCCGATACGGGTTGCGCTTTCATTCCACGGTCTGCTTACCTATATCGGAACCGACCAACCAAACCTGAAAGTCGCCCGTGCCGCCTTCCCTCACAAGCCTTGCCGACGAGGCGCTGATCGCCTTCGACACCCTGACCGACCGCGCCGGAAATCTGGTGCAGCCGACCCTCAGGCTCGGCGTCACCGGCCTGTCGCGCGCGGGAAAAACCGTCTTCATCACGTCGCTGGTCCACAATCTGATGCATGGCGGCCGGCTGCCGCTGTTCGAGGCCGCGCATTCGGGCCGGCTGGCGCGGGCGGTGCTTGAACCGCAACCGGACGATGCGGTTCCCCGTTTCCAGTACGAGGACCATGCCGAAAAGCTCATCGGTGAGCGCGTGTGGCCCGATTCGACGCGCGCGATTTCCGAGTTGCGGCTGGTGATCGAGTATGAATCGGCGAGCGGATGGAACCGGTTCTTTTCCGGTGGCAGGCTCTGCCTCGACATCGTCGACTACCCCGGCGAATGGCTCCTCGACCTGCCCCTTCTGGGACAGGACTTCGGCGAATTCTCGCTTAACGCCACCACTCTTGCCCGCTCGTCGGCACGTGCTGATCTTGCAACGCCATGGCTTGAAGCGGCCGGCGCGATTGATCCGCTCAAGCCCGCGAGCGAGACCGATGCCCGCGATTTGGCCCGGCTCTACACGGACTATCTGCGCGCCTGCAAGGCCGACGAGCGCGCGCTGTCGACATTGCCGCCCGGCCGCTTCCTGATGCCCGGAGACCTTGACGGTTCGCCCGCCCTTACCTTTGCGCCGCTTCCCAACCTTCCCGACGCCTCGGCGCCGAGGGGATCGCTGATGGCCATGATGCAGCGCCGCTTCGAGAGCTACAAATCCGTTGTCGTCAAACCCTTTTTCCGCGAACACGTCGCCCGGCTCGATCGCCAGATCGTGTTGATCGACGCCATGCAGGCGATGAATGCCGGCCGGGAAGCCGTCATCGATCTCGAACGCGCGCTCGCCGATGTGCTGACCTGCTTCCGCCCGGGACGGAGCAACATCCTGACGAGCCTCGTCTCGCGCCGGATCGACAAGGTTTTGATCGCCGCCACCAAGGCCGATCATCTCCACCACGAAAGCCATGACCGCCTCGAAGCGCTCACGCGGCGTATCGTCGAGCGGGCCTCGATGCGGATCGGCTCATCGGGCGCAGACATCGAGGTGCTGGCGCTTGCGGCGGTCCGCGCCACCCGCGAAGCCATCGCGAAACAGGATGGCGAGGACCTGCCGGTGATCGTCGGAACCCCACTCAAAGGCGAGAAGATCGCCGGCGAAACCTTCGACGGCAAGCGCAAAACAGCCATATTTCCCGGTGACTTGCCGAAGAAACCGGATTCATTCTTCAAGGCCGTTGATTCAACTTCTCAAACCATGCCGCCGGACATCAACATCGTCCGCTTCCGTCCGCCGCTGATCGAGGAAACCGACAGCGGCGTCAAACTCTCGCTGCCCCACATCCGCCTCGACAGGGCGCTGCAATATCTTTTGGGGGACCGCCTCGCATGAGCGACCAGGACAAAAGCGGACCGTCGCGCAAACCCCGCGCCTTCAGCGTTGACGACGACGCACCATCCGGACATGAGACCGGACAGGCGTCCGGCCCCGCCCGCGGGAAGGCCGGAGTCAAGACCGACAAGCCGCGCAAACCCGCAAGCCTTCCGGTGACCGTTGAAATGACCAAGGCCGGGGACGATCCGTTCGACACGCCCGAAGCGGACCCCGAGGCGCTGACGCCGCCGCCTGCCCGGCCCCGTAAGCGCAGGCTCACGGCGGGCAAGGTCCTTCTGGCGGCACTGGGTCTTCTGGCGGCACTGGCCATCGGGATCTGGACCGACACGCTGATCCGGGACCTGTTCGACCGCCTTCCCTGGCTCGGCTGGGTCGCTTCGGCTGCGGCGGGCATGGCGGCGCTGGCGCTGCTCGCGCTGGTCATTCGCGAAATCGCCGGTCTGCGCCGCCTCGCCCGTGTCGCGGACCTGCGCGCCGAGATCGCCCGCAAGGCCGATGCAGCGAGTTCGAAGGAGGCCCGCGCCCTTGCCGCCCGGGTCTCGAGCCTGATAGCAGCCAATCCCCTCTCCGCCCGTGGCCGCAAGAGCCTTGAGGCGCTGGACGGCGAAATCATCGACGGGCCGCACTATCTCGCATTTGCCGAACGCGAACTGATGGCCGACCTCGACCACCAGGCGCGGCAGCTTGTCCTCAACGCGTCCCGTCGCGTTTCCGTGGTGACGGCGGTCAGTCCGCGCGCCTTTGTCGACCTCGCCTATGTTGTCTTCGAAGCGGTGCGCCTCATCCGCGCCATGGCCGAGCTTTATGGCGGACGTCCGGGAACCATCGGCATGATCCGGCTGTTTCGCGACGTGATCGCCCATCTCGCCGTCACCGGAGCGGTGGCCGCCGGCGACAGCCTGATCCAGCAGGTGGTGGGCCATGGCCTCGCCGCCAAACTGTCGGCCCGGCTTGGCGAAGGCGTGATCAACGGACTGATGACGGCCCGCATCGGCATTTCCGCCATGGACCTTTGCCGCCCGATGCCGTTTCGCGCCGTCCATCGGCCCGGGATCGGCGGTTTCATCCGCGATATCGGCAGCTTCGCGGAAGCCGAAGCAGGGACCGGCGGCAAGCCCGGGCGCGGGTGAAGGCCGCCTTCCGGCTGGCCCTGCGGTTCATTTCAAAGGCCGCACTTACCCTCCATTAACCATTTTCGGTCAATCCTGCAGCCTATCTCCAGCCGCAACAGGTGTGACCATGTTCTTTAAGTTTCGCATCCTCCCGCTTTGTTTTGCGGCAGCCGCAATTCTCATCGCAACGCCATCGCAGGCTCGCGACGCCGACACTGTCTTCTTCGAATCCGTAGCGGGAACCTGGAAGGGTCCTGGCGAGATTGTCGCCGGCAAGTACAAGGGCACCAAATTCGTCTGCAACCTGGAAGGCGATCCGACCGCCACGAAGCAAAGCGGCATCTCGCTCGACGGCACCTGCCGTGTGGGTGTCTTCAATCAGAAAATGTCCGCTGTCATCACCCGCAAGGGCAAGGGCTACACCGGCCGGTTCCTTGACGGCGCGGCCGGCAAGGGACTCGACATTGTCTCCGGAAAGATCAGTGGCAACCGGGCCGTCATGGGCATCAATCGCAAGACGCTCGATGGCGCCATGATCGCCCGTCTGCACGATTCCGAAACGATGAACGTCACGATTTCGGTCAAGGTCGGCGAACAGATGGTTCCGGTCATCGGCATGACCCTCAAGCGCACCGCCAGGAGCGTCAAGACCGGCCTGCTTCGCTGATTCACACCGTATCCCCCTCTTGTAGGACGGAGCCTTTCGCGGGCTCGGCCGGATGCCTCAGCGCGCCTCTTCCTCAAGCCACCAGTCGCCTGACCGGCTCAGGCTCTCGATGCCTTCGGAATCCACCTCGCTCGCCCAGTCCGCCACGCTTTGCAGGTTGATCACCGCCTGCGGAGCGATGTCGGAGAGCGGCACCATGACGAAGGCCCGTTCGGTCATGCGCGGATGCGGAACGGTCAGATCGGCGTGATCGGACAGGAAGTCGCCATGCAGGAGCACATCGAGATCGATGGTGCGCGGCCCCCAGCGTTCGGTGCGCACGCGGTCGAGCTGTCGTTCGATGTCGAGGCACACCTTGAGCAATTCGTGCGGATCCAGGCTCGTTTCCACCAGCGCGCAGGCATTGTGGAACCATTCCTGGTCGGTATTGCCCCAGGGCGGGGTCCGGTAAAGCCGCGAGACACGCCGGATGTGGATATCGTCGCGGGCATCAAGCAGCCCGAGGGCACGCGCCATCGTCCGGCGCGGATTGCCGATATTGCCGCCAAGGCCGATCGCGGCAATCACGTTCGGGGATTTTGCGCCAGCTTCGTTCATGGGTCTGGCCTCAAGCACGGTGGTCAACCACAACCTCCACATGATCGAGCACGCCCGGAACGGGCGCATTGGGCTTTCGCACGGTGATGCGGGCGCGCCGGATTTGCGAAAACCGTGTGGTCAGCGCCTTGGCCACCTCAAGCGCCAGCGCCTCGATCAGGAACCGCCGCTTGCCGGTGATGATCTCCTCTATCACCTTGAAGGCGACGCCGTAGTCGACCGTGCCTTCGATGGAATCGGTTTCGAGAGCGCGGCCCGGCTCCACCTCCAGTTCGGCGTCGACGAAGAACCGCTGGCCGAGGAACTCCTCCTCGTCATGGACGCCGTGGCGGGCGAAGAACGCGCAATTGACAAGACGGATCGTGTAACTCTCAGCCATCGCCCGGCTCCCTTTTGCGGCTGCTTTGAACCATAGCATCGGCAACCGCAAGTCCGTCCCTGTTGAAAGCGACATTGTGCACCCGGAATACCGCCGCGCCGAGCAGTCGAAGCGCCACGCTCGTGGCCGCCGTGCCGGCATCGCGGTCCTCGCCGGCGCGCCCGGTCAGCGTACCGATGAACCGCTTGCGCGAGGTGCCCGCCAGCAGCGGAAATCCGAGCCGGTGCAATTCGGCGAAGCGGACCATCAGATCGAGATTGAGCGCTGCGTCCTTCGCAAACCCGAATCCCGGATCGAGCACGATCTGGTCGTCCCCGAGCCCCGCCTGCCGGGCGATATCGAGAGAGGCCGCAAACCAGGCGAACTGGTCGGCGACCGGGTCGGCCAGCACTTCGCGCTCGCGGCCCGTGTGCATGATCGCCACCGCGGCGCCCTGCCCGGCTGCCACCCGCGCAATCTCCGGCTCGCGCTGGAGGCCCCAGACGTCGTTGATCATGTGGCAGCCCGCCGCAAGCGCCAGCCGCGCCGTCTCCGCACGCCATGTGTCGACGGAAATCAGCAGACCGGCATCGTTGGACAACGCCTCGATTACCGGCAGGATCCGGCGCTGCTCTTCCAGCGCCGGGACCGGTTCGGCGCCGGGACGGGTCGATTCCCCGCCGATGTCGATGATGTCAGCCCCTTCGCGGTGCAGGGCGCGGGCGCCTTCAATCGCCGCATCCGTCGCTTCGTACCGGCCGCCGTCGGAAAAGGAATCCGGCGTTACATTGAGTATCGCCATGATCCGCGAGCGGGGCCCCAGTTCCATCTCGGCCCCGCGCCCGAGCCGAAGTTTTTTGGGCTCGAACGCCGCATCCGGTGCTGTCTGCATGGTCTGGCCTTTTCCTTCCCGCGGGCTATATACGGTCTGCTTCCTGTTGCATGAGCGTGCCGCATGGCGCAAGTTCCCCGACGTGACAGCGGCGTCCGGAGTTTACGCCTGGGCCTGCCCTACTGGAGACATCAATGCTCGGCATCCGCCTCGCTCTGACGGCGCTCATCCTATCTCTCGGCACTGCCTCGGCGGGCGCAGAAACGATCATTTCAAAGTCCTACAGCTATTACCCGGTGGGCGGCCAAACCGCTCAAAAGCTTGAGGAAGAACTTTGGCGCGGCGGCCCCGAGCTTGCGGAAACAGGAAACCGCCATCCCGGTGCAACGCGTATCCGGATCAGCCGCGAGATCAGCTTCGAGCAGTCCCGCAACCGCTGCGCCGTCGGCGACGTCAAGGTCAAGCTCGACACTCTGCTCACCCTGCCGCGCTGGACCGACAGCAGCGGCGCCGACCGCAAGGCCCGGCTGGTTTGGCGCACGCTGTCATCCGACATCAAGCGCCATGAGGAGCGTCATGCAGAGATCGCCCGCCAATGGTCGCGAAAACTCGAATCCGCCCTCCGCAATCTCCGGCCCGAGGCTGATTGCATACGAATGCAGGCGAAGGTCGAAGCCACCTCGAAGTCCATACTCGAAAAGCACGCGGCCGACCACGAGCGCTTCGACCGGGTCGAAGCGGCCAGCTTCGAACGCCGCATCGGGCGGATCTTGCGCTACAAGGCAAAACAGATGGAAACCCGAGACTGAGCGCGGGCCTCGGGCGCAGCAGCAGGTTCGGCATGTGCAAGCTCCCCGCCTGGAGAATGATCCAAGCAACGCCGGGGCCAGAGGTCAGAACAAACACCGACCTCTCAATTTCCACTGGGAATTCCTGACAATATTCGCACAGGCGAACTTGGATATTCTCCGGATCTAGGGACGTTAAGCTAAATCTGATTCGTTGACCGAAGCGCTTCGTTTCCCAGCGCAAGGAATTCGCCTGATGTTTCTCCCACATCGGGCTTGAGATCTGGTGCGCTCACTCGGCCCTGCCGTTCTTTTCTCGGATCGGCAGGGCTCTTTTTTTGACAGGGTGAAAGACGCGCGAATTGCTACTGGACGCCGAGCTTCTTCTGAAGGCTCGTCGACGATGTCGTGTACTGAAACACCAGCTTCTGGTCGGGGTGGGCGATCCGCTTGACGGCCTGGGTCATCAACGCGGCTTCGTGGAAGCCCGAAAGGATCAGCTTGAGCTTTCCGGGATACCAGTTGATGTCGCCGATGGCGAAGACACCCGGAATGCTGGTCTCGAACTTCTCCGTATCGACCGTCAGCAGGTTTTCATGCTGGTTGAGGCCCCAGTCGGCGATCGGACCCAGTTTCATGGTCAGTCCGAAGAACGGCAGCATGCGGTCGCAGGCAATCTCGACCTCGCCATCCGGCCCCTTGATCGTGGCTGCGGACAGCTGGCCATCGGCGCCCTTGAGCCCTGTCACCTGGCCGACCTGGAAATCGATCTTGCCTTCCTCGCGCAGCGCGAACATCTTGTTGACGCTGTCGGGGGCTGCGCGGAAATCGGGACGGCGGTGCACCAGCGTCACCGACTTTGCCACCGGCTGCAGGTTGAGCGTCCAGTCAAGCGCGGAATCGCCACCGCCGACGATCAGCAGGTCACGGTCCCGGAATTCCTCCATGCGGCGCACGGAATAAAACACGCTCGTGCCCTCATAGGCCTCGATGCCCGGCACCGGAGGACGCTTGGGCTGGAACGACCCGCCGCCCGCGGCGATCACCACGGCATGGCAGTGAAACAGCTCGCCCTCGTCGGTTTCGACCTCGAACCGGCCATTGTCGAGCTTGCGAAACCCGGAAACCATGCGGTTGAAGTGAAATTCCGGCGAGAACGGCGCAATCTGCTCCATCAGCCGGTCGGTCAGCGCCTGACCCGAGATTTCCGGCCAGGCCGGAATGTCATAGATCGGCTTTTCGGGATACAACTCGGCGCACTGGCCGCCGGGGCGATCAAGAATGTCGATCAGGTGACATTTGAGATCGTAAAGACCAAGCTCGAAGACGGCAAACAGGCCAACCGGGCCGGCGCCCACAATGACGACATCGGTTTCAATCGGGGTAGACATAAACGCAATCCGGAAAGTTGAGGAAAATCAGGCCTGCCGCTCGGGCACATGCACTACCAGGCCGTCGAGTTCGTCGCGAACCTTGACCTGACAGGAGAGCCGCGAATTCGGGCGGACGTCAAAGGCGAAATCCAGCATGTCTTCTTCCATGGGTTCGGGCGAGCCCACCTTTTCGACCCAGGCCTCATCGACATAGACGTGACAGGTGGCGCAGGCGCAGGCGCCGCCGCATTCCGCCTCAATGCCCGGCACCGAGTTGCGGATGGCGTTCTCCATAACGGTCGAGCCGTTCTCGGCATCGACATCGAAACGCGTTCCGTCAAATGCGACAATGGAAATCTTGGTCATTACGCCCTCTGTGCCACTCACCAGTCTGATGAGGCTTTCATACACGCTCGACGGCACGAGGCAAGAATGAAAACCACGCTGCGACAGCGCTTCGCAGCATGGTTTTTCAAAATCCGGTTATTTTGGCCCTGCAGACGAAAAATGTCAGCGCATAAGCCCGACAATGAAACTGTCGGCGTCGACAACCGCCTTTGTGAAGGCGGTGATGGCTGCGGGGTTTGCCGGCGTCTGCTCGACCGCCTGGGCGCACCGCGCAACTTCAAAGGCGCCGACACCCTTGGCGGCGCCCGCAAGCTTGTGCGCGAGCTCGGTGCGACCTTCATCTTCCAGGCTTGCGATATGCGCCACCGCCTGCCGCGCCTGCCGTGCGAACAGCGCCAGGACTTCTGCCTCGAGTGTCTTGTCTCCGCCGGTCTGACGCGCCAGGTGAACGAGGTCGATCGGCCGATTCCCGGAAGGCCGCGGCTGCGGACTGATTTCCGGGATATCGAAGGCGATGTTGAGCGCCGCCATGGAGGTTTTCCTTGAATAGAACATGGGCTGCGCCAAGTGTGGCTCCGGATTCGTCACGAATGGGTAAACATCGCAGCGCGGTTAACGGAAAAACCTGGCGGCATGGTTAACGCCGTGTAAATGTGGCGTTTGCTTGGCAAATATGAACCATATCCGGCACAGCGAACCTCCAAAAACAAGTGGATGCCGTCCCGCGTGAACGGCTTTCAATTGTTAAATCCGGGCTTCTGTGTCACTACATCAGCAGTTTGAGGTACGGAATGGCGGTCAATGGGACTCAGCATGTGTTGTCGCATGGCCCGAAACTGCCGGCGCCGCATTGGCAAGCGCGGCTCTGGCGGACCGCGCATTGGTCCCCTCCATTGAGTAACGAGGCTTGAGTGGCATGAGTAAGAAACCAGCGGACAAAAGCATCGACGAGCAGACGTTCGAAGCCTTGGAAGACGCGCTGACGCTTGATTTTGACGACAGCGATGACGCCGGTCTTGAAGACATCTCCCTCGACGAGCTCGAAGACAAGGTCTCCAACGCCGCCCGCGAACTCAAGGACGCGGAAGCCGCGGCCGGATCCGCGCAGCCGGACAAGAGCACCGCGCCGCGCACGCCGCCGCCGGCCTTCACGCCCGCAGCCTCGCTCGCTCCCGCCAATGACGACAGCCGCAAGACGACCGCCGGCCTGCTGCGCGCGCTTGAAATCCGCTCGAGCCGCGGCGCGCTGCGCAACGCCCTCATCCTGTCCGTTCTCTGGACCGTCGGCGTTCTCGGCCTCGCAAATCTGCTATACGCTCCGGAAATCTGGCAGATCCGGTCTGTTCAGGATCTTCTCGGCATGCCCGCGGCAATCGGCTTTGCCGCTGCGATCTTCATCCCGGTTCTGGTCTTCTTTGCCTTTTCGATCATGATGGCCCGCGCCCGTGAAATGCGCTCGGCCGCCCGCTCCATGGCCGAGGTCGCCTTGCGCCTTGCGGAACCTGAAAACATTGCCGGCGACCGCATCCTGACGGTCGGTCAGGCCGTACGCCGCGAAGTCTCGGCCATGAACGAGGGCATCGAGCGGACCATTGCGCGCGCTTCCGAGCTCGAGACGCTGGTGCATTCCGAAGTCAATGCCCTTGAACGCAGTTACAGCGACAATGAAATCCGCGTCCGCGGCCTGGTTCAGGAACTGGGATCCGAGCGCGACGCCATCGTCAGCCATGCCGAGCGCATCCGGGCGTCCATCGCCGGTGCGCATGAGCAGCTCAAGGAAGAACTGACCACAGCCAGCGAGGAGATCGCCCAGCGGATCTCGACCTCGGGCGAAGCCGTCGCCCAGTTGATGGACACCCGCGCCGCCAATCTGCAGGAGCGCGCAGCCGAAACCAGCCGCGACCTCGAACGGATCCTCGAAGGCCGCACCGATGCGCTCGTGACCGCGCTGAAGACATCGGGCGGAGAACTGACCGAGGAATTCGACACACGCCTCGAGATGCTCAATGTTCAGCTCAACCAGCGCGGCAAGGCGCTGCTGGCCGAGTTCGAAACCCGCGCCTCGACGCTGGACGCCAACACCGAGAAACTCAACACGGCGCTGGGCGAGCGCGCCCGCCAGCTCAACGAGACGCTGATCGAGCGCACCCGCGAAATCTCCGAAAGCCTGGGCATCGGCCAGCAGGCGATCGCGTCCGGCCTGGATGAAACGCTCGCGAACCTCAACGCCTCGCTCGACGAAAAGGGCGCCGCGTTCCGCCAGTCCCTCAAGGCAAGCGCGGACGACGCCATCATGGACCTCGATCTTCGCTCCGGCTTCTTCGAGGAGAAGCTCGAGTCCTCGATCGGCCGCCTCTCCGCGGCCTTCGACGAGCGCGTTGCCGAGTTTACCTCCGCATTCGACAGCCGTGCCGGAAGCCTCGACAACAAGCTCAGCGAGAGCCTGGCGCGCATCAACGAAACCCTCAGCAGTTCGAGCAGCGCCATGGACGGCATCCTCTCGGCCAGCCTGGATCGCATCGGCGCCACCCTCACCGACCGGACACAGGCGCTCGAAGCCACCATGGGGTCCGGCGTGGAGCGCATCGAAACGACAATCGGTTCGGGCGCAGAGCGCATGGAGACAAGCATCGACTCCGGCGCCGAACGGATCGAAACAAGCATCGGTTCGGGCGCCGAGCGCCTCGAATCGATCACGGGAGCCGGAGCCGAGAAGATCGAGGCCACCCTCACCGAACGCGCGCAGTCCATCGACAAGGCTCTTTCGCTGGGTGTCGAGCGCATCGATTCGCACCTGGCCGAAAAGTCCTCGGCGCTCGTCTCGGGCATTGCCGGCCGCGTCACGGACATGGAAACCGCGCTGTCGGCGAGCGCCGACCGCATCGATGCCAGCCTCAACGAGCGCTCCCAGGCCCTCTTCGGCGGTCTGGACGAGCGCACCAACGCCCTGCAGTCCGGCTTCTCGGAAGCGTCCGAGCGGCTCGCGGCCACGCTGGACGTCGAAGGCCGCCGTTTCGACGAGATCACCCGCACGGCGATCGACCGGGTCGACGAGACTTTCGTCAAGGGCACCGACCGGGTCGACGAGCGCCTTTCGACCATGAACAACATGCTCGGCGTCGGACTGGATTCGGTGTCGAAGACCATCGAGGGCAAGGCGACCGGTCTCGCGGCCAAGCTGCGCGAGGCGGTCTCCCACGCAGCAGTCGAACTCGATGCCGAAGCGCTCAAGGCAGGCGAAACACTTGAGAAGGTCGGCGAAGGCTTCGCCGGTCGCATGGATGAGCAGGCGCGCGCATTTGCGACCCGCCTCGACAGCCATGTCGACGAACGCACGGCCGACCTGGCGGCGCACGCAGAAGCCATCGCCAGCCGGATCTCCGCCGGCGCATCCGACCTCAGCGCCGAAGCCAGCCGGATCAGCGATCTGGTCGAGCGCGTCGGCGAAACCGTCGGAAGCCAGGCGGATCGCATTTCCGGCACGCTCGACGCCAGCGAGGCACGCTTCGCCCAGCAGGCCGACGCCCTGGCGGCGCGCCTTGAAAGCGAGACCGGAGCACTCTCCAACCGTCTGGGCGAAACGGCCGACACGCTTGTCACAACACTGGACGGCAAGACCCAGGATATCGCGGGCCGCATCGGCCAGACCACGGAGCACCTGGTCTCGACGCTCGACGGCAAGACCCAGGACATTGCAGGCCGCATCGGCCAGACCACCGATAACCTGGTTTCGACCCTCGACACCAAGGCCGACGCGATTTCCTCCCGTCTTGCCGAGACCGGCGAGAACCTCGTTTCCCGCACGGGCTCCGTCGGCGAAGCGCTCGAACAGAAGGCCGCCGCAATCGTCCAGCATCTCGTCAACGCAGAGCAGGCGATGGACGTTCGCGCCACGCGGGTCCACTCGACCATCGACGAGCGTACGCGCGAACTCAACTCGATGCTCGCCAGCCGCTCGGCCGAGCTGTCGCGCGTCATCGACGAGCAGGCCCGCCCGCTGGTCGAGCAATATGCGGCCAGCGGCGAGGAATTCGCCAACCGCCTGACCGAGGTCACCCAGACGTCCACCGACCGCCTGCGCGCGGAGAACGCGGCCCTGATCAACGCAATCACCAACCGCACCAGCGAAACGCTGTCAGCGCTCGAAAGCGTCAACCAGAGCCTCAGCGGCAATGTCGGCGATCTTCTGGAGCGGCTTGGCGCCAGCAACCAGGAAATCTCCGCGGTCATCGAAAGGGCCGCCTCCACTTTGGGCAACGCCAACCAGAAGCTCGAGGAGACGACGGGCAACTTCTCGTCCTCGACCGAAAAGGCAGCAGAGCTTCTCTCCGGATCGGCCCGCCTGCTCGACGGCAAGGTCGAAAAACTCACCGACATATCGAGCCGCACGCTCAATCAGGTCGGGGCAATCGCCGGACGCTTCGAAGACCACTCCAAGGTTCTGGCCTCCGCCTCGGATCTTCTGGGCGCTGCCCAGTCGAACCTCGCCTCGACGCTGGAGGAACGCCGCGAGGCGCTCCAGTCGCTCTCGGTCGGTCTGGTCAATCGCTCCGAGCAGATCGAGGAGACCATGCGCTCGCTCGAAGGCATCGTCGAAAAGGCATTTGCGGATGCTGACCAATTGTCCGAGCGCGCAGCCAGCCGTCTTGAAGGCGGACTGCGATCTGCGGCGGAAAACGCCAGCCAGTTGCTCTCCGACACCGAGAACCGCGCCCACTCCGCCGCCGGGTCCATGCGCGAAAGCGTCCGCGAGGCGATCGAAGACGCGATCGGCCGCTTTGCCGGGGCCACCGACGAGATTCGCCAGTCGGCTTCGAGCATCCGTCAGGAACTCGAGGACACCCGCAACGAACTCAAGCGCGGCGCCTTCGACCTGCCCGAGGAGACCCGCGAGAGCGCTGCCGCCATGCGCCGGGCCGTCTCCGACCAGATCAAGGCGCTCCAGGAGCTGTCGCAGATCGTCGGCCAGTCAACCCAGCAGGCGGAAATGAGCGAACCCCGCCAGGTGGCAGCCGCACGCACCGCGCCCCCGCGTCAGGCCGCCCCGGCGCCGCGTCGTGAACCGGCGCCGCGCAACGAACCTCCGGTTCAGCGCGCACCGCTGCGCGGCAGTCTCGAACCGGCGGACACGCACCCCGCCGAAGCGCCTTCCAAGGGCCAGGGCTGGGTCAGCGATCTGCTCCGCGCGGCGTCGCGCGAGGAGGAAGCCCCTGCCCGCAAGCCGCAAAACCGCACCCCGGACCGCAATCCGCGCCATGTGGTGGAATCGCTCAATTCGCTGTCCGTGGACATCGCACGGGCCATCGACCATGACGCTTCGGTCGATCTCTGGCGGCGCTACCAGCGCGGCGAACGCGATGTGTTCACACGCCGGCTCTACACGCTCAAGGGTCAGCAGACATTCGACGAGATCAAGGACAAGTACGGCCGCGAGCCCGAGTTCCGGTCCGCTGTCGACCGCTATATTGCGGACTTCGAGAAGCTTCTGAGCGATGTCGCCCGCAACGACCGCGACAACATGATGACCCAGACCTATCTGACCTCCGACACCGGCAAGGTCTACACGATGCTGGCCCATGCCAGCGGCCGCTTCGGCCGCAACTGATCGGCAGGGCCGCACATGTCGAACTCTGAAATCCCCGCTTCCAGGCGGTGATTTTCCGTTTCGGGGCTGGGCGAAATCGCCATCCGCTGCATGAATTTCGATGCCATGGTGCGCTTCTACCGGGATGTCATTGGCCTGGAGGTTCTGGCCGAGCGCGGAACCGGACTGGTGTTTTTCAGGCTCGGCAACGGCGTCGAAGGCCATATCGCCGTGCTGGCGCTGTTTGACGCCGCTCGCAACCCGGATCTTGACGGCCCGCGGGTCGAAGGCTCCACCCTACATCATTTCGCGCTCAGTCTGAGCCAGGCGGATCAGACGGCGGCCTGCAGGTTCCTCGACAGCGAACGCATACCTTACAGGATCGAGCATTTTGCCTGGATCGGCTGGCGCGGAGTCTTTCTCTCTGACCCGGACGGAAACACGGTCGAGCTTGTCTCGGCGGGCTGGCAAGTCACCGCCTGACCGGCGTTCCCGCTTTGCGGAAACTTCATGATGCCATCCCCCATTTCGAGCATGGCTGCGACACCTTGACCTGCTGAAACCCTCGCGATGTCGCCTTAGATCCAGCCCATGGAAACCAAAGCAGGGCGGTGCGGCTTCCGCAGGCCGGCCACGCCCGAAACCGGAGACAGATCAAATGACAATCGCCATTCCGGCCTACCTGGCCGTCATCGGTTTTCTCGGATGGTCCGCCTGGCGCGGCGGGCAGACCGAAAAGGTGATGTTCATCGTCAATCTGGGTTTTCTGTGGCTTAGCGCGATCTGGCTTTTCGGATACCCGGCCCTGATCCTGCCCGCAATTGCCGCAGCCGGAAGTTTCCTGATGTTCCTGGTGGTCATGACCTCGTCGGATCTCAGAATTCCGGTCGCGGTCGCCGAGCCCCGCGACACGCGGGACAATTCCGACAATCTGCGCTGAAGGGTGCTTCAATCCGGAGAACGTCCGGGAAGCGGCGATCCGACCGCGCGGCTCTGGCCCTTGCACGGGCTCAGATCCGTGAGAGGGTCCAGGTTACCAGGTCCGACACAACGGTTTCGAAGGCACCGTCAAGCGCGCGCACATATGCGGCGTTGCCCGAGCCGCTGACCGGCGAGCTTCCCGTGAACACCCGAGTGGCGGCCACCACGCCGTTGCGGTCGTTGAGCACCTTGGCGGAAATTTCCACCACGGCCTGTTCGCCGGCATCGGCCTTGATTTCGAACGCACGGATCGAGGTGATGACGTTGAAATCGATGGCAAGCCCGTCACCCGGCCGTCCAACGCCTCCGACACGTCCGGAATTCTCGAAGGCCTGAACGAGCTTGTCCTGCACGATCTTCGGCAGCCGGTCCGACCATTGCGAATCGGCAAGATACTGGATCGACGACGGTGACGGCCGGATCACGATCCGCTCATTGTCAAGCGCCTTGAGCGCGTTCGGCTCGCTGATCAGGATCTGCCGGTTGCTGGCGCTCTGCCCGCTGACCGCGGGCGCCGGCGACAACCCGTAGGTGTCCGGCGGGGTGCTTCCCCCTATGCCGCCTGCACATCCGGCCAATGCCAAAAGCAATACAGCGGCAACAGACAGCCGAACCTGTTTCACGCCCATACCAATTCCCCGCGCGGCCTCATGCCCCGCTGCAAATACACTCTTTTTGTCTTGCGACGACTGCGCCAAAGAGTCAACGCCGGTTCCGTCCGTCATACTCCTTGACGGTGTCGCCGCCGAAGAGCAGGCGCTGCGGATCGCGCTCGATACTGGTGATGGACTGCTCGATGCGCTGGATCGATCGCCGGGCATCGTTGACGAGCGCCTCGACATCCCTGAGCCCTGATCCGGAGAACCGCTGCAGATTGTCGGCAATCGGTCCGATCCGCGCGTTGAGCGATTTGGCCACCTCCCGGAAAGACTGAAGCGTTTCTTCCGCATCGGCGATCAATGACGAGGCGTCGCCCTCCCCGAGGAAGCCGTCGAGCTTGGCGAGAACGCCATCCACCCGCTCGGACGCGGCGTTGAGCCGTCCGGCCATCTCGCGCACATCGGTGATGATCAGGTCGAAATCCTGATTGCGCGCATTGAAGGTTTCGGCCACGCCGCGCGCGTCTGCAAGGGTCTGCCGCGCATCGGCGCTTGCCACGGTGATGTTGTCGATCACTTCGCCCACCTTGTCGGGATCGACGCTGGCGATCACTGCATCGACCTTGTCGAGGGAGGCGCCGGCGTCGTTGACGAAGGTTTCAAGCGACTGTGCCGTTCCGCGCAGGGATTGGAGCGTCTCGGTGATGTCTCCCGACGAGGCGGCGAAATCGGCCGTCACCTTGTCCACGGACGTCACGATGTTGCTGATCCGATCGGGGTCCACTGCGGTGATCAGGCGTTCCACCGATCCCAGAGTGCCCTCGAGCCTGGTCGACAGGGATTGCACCGTTCCCGACAGCGAGGACACGCTCTTGAGGAATTCGTCGATCCCCTCGGCATTGTCGCGCAACGCCGCCGAAAAGGTTTCCGCGTTCCTCAGCGTTTCGGTCAAGGGCGAACGAGCTTCGGTGACGAACCCCTCCACCTGGCCGATCACCCGGTTGGCGCGCTGGAGTATCTCGTCAGCCGTGGCAAGCAGGTTTGTGACCCCCGACGGGTCGGCCTCGATCACCGCGACGCTTTCGCTGGCGGCGGCCATCTCCAGAATGTTCGGATTGCTCGGCGTGCCGCCCTGCAATTCGATATAAGCCGATCCGGTCAGCCCCTGGATTTCAAGCGCCGCGCGGGTATCGGTGTAGATCGGCGCGTTCGCGCGCACTTCGGTATCGGCAATCACGAAATTCGGGCTGCCGGGATCGATGTTGAGCTGCCGGACAACGCCGTAGCGGATGCCGTTGAAATGCACCGGGGAGCCGACCGAGAGACCGTTCGCAGAACCGGGAATGCGGACCACCAGCTGCGCGGTTTCACCGGTGCTGCCGTAACGCGCCATCCAATAGACGAAGCCGAATGCCGAAAGCATCACCAGGAGGGTGAAAAAGCCGACGATGGCGTAGTTTGCACGGGTTTCCATCAGGTGGCTGCGCCTTCCTGCCGGTCATCGGCGGCATCAAGCTGTTTTTGTTGCGGGATCATGCGGGCACGCTTGCCTCTGAAATAGGACTGCACCCACTCATCGTCAAATGAAAGCATATCCTCGATGGTTCCGTC
This sequence comes from Hoeflea sp., assembly GCA_040218025.1. Classification (GTDB taxonomy): domain Bacteria; phylum Pseudomonadota; class Alphaproteobacteria; order Rhizobiales; family Rhizobiaceae; genus Hoeflea. The sequence goes on from JAVJQD010000001.1 coordinate 242,920, forward strand.
CACCAGCACACGTTTCTGTCCAAGCACGGCAATGCGGTCGCAGACGGAGAAAAGGCTGTCGAGGTCGTGGGTCACCATATAGACGGTCAGGCCGAGCGTATCGCGCAATTGCGCAATGAGTTCGTCGAATTCCGCCGCGCCGATCGGATCGAGCCCGGAGGTCGGTTCATCGAGGAAAACCAGGTCGGGATCGAGCGCCAGAGCCCGGGCGAGTGCCGCGCGTTTGATCATGCCGCCGGAAAGTTCGGAGGGGTACTTGTCCGCCGCATCGGGCGCAAGACCCACCATGTCGATCTTCAGCTCCGCCAGTTCATCCATCAGTTTCTGCGGCAGATCCAGATATTCGCGCATCGGCACCTGGATGTTCTCGCGCACCGTCAGCGCCGAGAACAACGCCCCGTGCTGGAACAGGACGCCCAGCCTCATATCGAGCGCGATGCGCGTCGCCTCGCTGGCGCTGTCGTAGTTTTCGCCGAGAATCCGGATCTCCCCCTTCTGACGCGGAATCAGCCGCAGGATCGAACGCATCAGCACGGATTTGCCCGTTCCGGAGCCTCCGACAAATCCCAGGATCTCGCCGCGGTAGACATCGAGATCGAGCTTGTCGAGCACCACGTTCCGGCCGAAGGCCACACGCACGTCGCGCACGGACAGGACGACCTCGCGCTCGGCCTTGTTTGCGACGGTAGCTGGGTCTGAACTGGCATGCATCTGTTCGGGCCTCAAAAATCGATCGCGGCGTAGAACATGGCGAACAGCCCGTCGACGAGGATCACCACGAAAATCGACTTGACCACCGAGGCTGTCACCCGGCGGCCCAGCGATTCGGCGCTGCCGCCGACTTTCATGCCCTCGACCGCCGCGACAATGCCGACAATCAGCGCCATGAAGGGCGCCTTGATCATGCCCGAGGCCACCGTGCTCATGTCGATCGCCTCGCGCAGCCTCGCCGTGAACACATCGGGGGTTATGCCGGAATAGCTCCACGCGACAGCGGCCGCACCCGCCAGCGCCGCGAAATTCGCGAGAATCGTCAAGAGCGGGAGCACCACCGTGAGCGCCACCAGCCGCGGAAACACCAGCACGCCTATGGGGTTGAGGCCCATCACCTTGAGCGCGTCGACTTCCTCGCGCATCTTCATCGAACCGATCTCTGCCGTGATCGCGCTGCCGGACCGGCCGGCGATCATGATCGCCGTGAGCAGCACGCCGATTTCGCGCAACTGCAGGATGCCGACCAGATCGACGACGAACACCTCTGCGCCAAAGTACCGCAGCTGGAAAGCGCCCTGCTGGGCGATGATCGCACCGATCAGAAAGCTCATCAGCATGATGATGGGAACCGCCCGCACCCCCATGTGATCGATCTGTGTGACAATGGCCGCCGGAGAGATGCCGGAGGACCGGTTGAGCTTCAGCTGTGCGCCGCGAACCGCAGAGCCGAGAATGTACATCGACGCAACGAAATCATCGACCAGCTCAAAGATCGCCCGCCCCACCGGCGCGAAAATCCGCTCGAACAGCGGCGCCTTGGCGCCGCCTGGATAAGCCGGCCGCTCTGCCGGATCATGGAGCGCATCGATCAGCGCAGCCACCGGGCCGGCCGCCCCCTCGAGCTCCACCTCCGCGCCGCGCGCCCTGGCCCCGGCCATGGTCTTGCGCACGAGCCACCCGCCGGCAGTGTCGAAATTGCTCAGCTGCGACAACTCGATGACCAGCTTGCTGCCGGACATCTTGCGCTGCAGACCGAGAAGGTCGCCATACACACCCGCAATCGCCGCATGGCGCCAGTCGCCCGAAAGCGCAAGCCGGTCTTGGCCTCCCGAACTTTCAAGCGAAACCGCCGGAGCGGCATTGCGCGCGGCGTTGCGACTCCCGGATGCGGCCACATCGGGCCTTGTATCTTTCTGCGGTTCGGTCAACATGCTCCACACATAGCGGCTCGCGGCGGGACTGTCACCGCACAGCATTCCGATCCGGTGCCGTCCTGCCCGCCAACTTTCACATTTTTCACGGACCAGCCAGCAATGCCCAGACAACTCAGCGCCATGATCGAGAGCTTTCCCCTCGCACGGGCGTTCAACATTTCCCGCGGCGCCAAGACAACAGCCGATGTTGTCACCTGCACAATCACCGAGAACGGTGTGAGCGGACGCGGCGAATGCGTTCCCTACAAGCGCTACGGCGAGACCGTCGAAGGCGTGCTCAAGGCGATCGAGGCCTATGCCGCCGCGATCTCGGCAGGAGCGACGCGCCAGGACCTGCAGTCAGCCATGAAGCCCGGCGCCGCGCGCAACGCCATCGATTGCGCATTGTGGGACATCGAATCCAAGCTGAGCGGCCGGCCCGCGGCTATGACCGCCTGCCGCATACTGCCTCGCCCGGTTCCGACCGCCGTCACGGTCTCGCTCGGCGATCCGTCCGACATGGCCGACGAGGCCCGGGCCCATGCCTCCCAGAAGCTGCTGAAGGTCAAGGTCGGCACCTCCGATGACCGCGCCCGCATTCATGCGGTGGCAAGCGCTGCACGCGACGCGGAAATCATTCTCGACGCCAACGAGGGGTGGGATGAAAGCAATATCCGCGAACACCTGCTCCTGGCTGCCGAACTGCATATCTCGCTCATCGAGCAGCCAATGCCCGCCGGCAAGGATGAGATTCTTGCGCACATTCCCCATCCGGTGCCGATATGCGCCGATGAGAGCGTCCACACGCTTGCCGATCTCGAGGCTCTCGCCGACCGCTACGACGCCATCAACATCAAGCTCGACAAGACCGGAGGGCTGACCGAGGCGCTTGAGATGCGCGACCGCGCCCGGGAACTCGGATTCGGCGTCATGATCGGCTGCATGGTCGGAACCTCGCTGGCAATGGCGCCCGCGGTGCTGCTGGCGCAGGACGCCGACTGGGTGGATCTCGACGGACCGTTGCTGCTCGCGCGCGACCGGTCGCCCGGCCTGTCCTACTCGGGCTCGCTGGTCTCTCCGCCATCCCCGCAACTCTGGGGGTAAGGTATCCTTCCCGCCGGGATCCTGCCTTTCGGCCATCCGCGGGCGCCCTGTCCCCGGGGTGCCCGATCCGCAAGCCTTTGGACGCCCCCTTGCCGCTTCGAGGGGAGCATTTGCGGGAACATGCACCGATTTTGCGCAGAACAGGATTTCCCACACGCCACTGCTGGGCTAGAAGGGGGTCCGCATTTGATTTGTACGTTGAGGGGGAACTCCTGCATGAAACTTGTTCGCATTGGCCCGAAGGGCTCCGAAAAGCCCGCAGTCGCAACCGATTCCGGTTACGCCGACTTGTCATCCGTCATTTCGGACATCACCCCCGAAACGCTGGGCGAACTGTCCGGGAAGCTTGCAGGTCTTGACCTTGCAGGCCTGCCACGGCTCGAAGAGGGCCGGTTCGGCTCGCCAATTTCCCGTACCGGGCACTTCATCGCGATCGGCCTCAACTACGCCGACCACGCCGAGGAAAGCGGCATGCCGATCCCGGCCGAACCGGTCGTCTTCTCAAAGGCTCCGAGTTCGCTCTCGGGCCCCAACGACGATGTGGTTCTGCCCGCGGGGGTCGCCAAGGCCGACTGGGAGGTCGAACTGGCAGTCGTCATCGGCCGCGAGGCCGACCACGTCAGCCAGGCGGATGCGCTCGATTACGTCTTCGGCTACATGGTCTGCAACGACGTCTCCGAGCGTGCCTGGCAGATCGAAGGCACCGGACAGTGGATCAAGGGCAAGAGCGCCCCGACCTTCGGTCCGGTCGGCCCGTGGCTTGTCACCGCCGACGAGGTGGGCGATCCGCAGAAGCTCGACATGTTCCTGGATGTGAGCGGCGAGCGCCGTCAGACCGGCAACACCACCACCATGATCTTTCCTGTTGCCGAGATCGTGTCCTACCTGTCGCGCCACATGGTGCTCATGCCCGGCGACATCATCACCACCGGCACGCCTCCGGGCGTCGGCATGGGCATGAAGCCGCAGGTTTTCCTCAAGGAAGGCGACGAGATGCGGCTTGGCATCGAGAAGCTTGGCGAACAGACCCAGAAGGTGGTGCGCCGCAAGGCGGGCTGACATTCCCGCCGCACCGCGCCCCGTTTTGTTCTTACAGGAATCGATCCGATCATGACCTCCAGCGATTCAAGGCACGGCAGCGGCCCCAAGCCCTCCAGCGGGGAACTGGACGAGAACGCCCTTTTCTACCATCGCTACCCCCGGCCGGGAAAACTCGAGATCCAGGCGACCAAACCTCTGGGCAACCAGCGGGATCTGGCGCTGGCCTATTCGCCGGGGGTCGCGGCGCCCTGTCTGGCCATCCGCGACAACCCGGATTCGGCCGCCGCCTACACCTCGCGCTCCAACCTGGTCGCCGTGGTTTCGAACGGCACCGCGGTCCTCGGACTCGGCAATATCGGGCCGCTGGCTTCCAAGCCGGTGATGGAGGGCAAGGCCGTCCTGTTCAAGAAATTCGCCGGCATCGACGTATTCGACATCGAGATCAACGCGCCGGAAGTCGACCGGATGGTGACGGTGATCTCGGCGCTCGAGCCAACCTTCGGGGGCATAAATCTCGAGGACATCAAGGCGCCGGAATGCTTCGAGGTCGAACGCCAGCTGCGCGCGCAGATGGACATTCCGGTTTTCCACGACGATCAGCACGGCACCGCCATCATCGTCGCCGCCGGCATCCTGAACGGCTTGGAACTGGCAGGCAAATCGCTGGCCCATGCCAAGATTGTCACCTCCGGGGCCGGCGCAGCCGCGCTGGCCTGCCTCAATCTTCTGGTTGCGCTCGGCGCCAGACGCGAGAACATCTGGGTTCACGACATCGAAGGCCTCGTTTACGAAGGCCGCGAAGTGCTGATGGACGAGTGGAAGTCGATTTACGCACAACCCTCAGATCACCGGGCGCTGGTCGAATCGATCGAAGGCGCGGATGTCTTCCTCGGGCTGTCCGCCGCCGGTGTCCTCAAGCCCGAGATGCTCGCCAGGATGGCGGAGAAACCGCTGATCATGGCGCTTGCCAATCCGTCTCCGGAAATCATGCCCGACGTCGCCCGGGAGGCGCGGCCCGATGCGATGATCTGCACCGGACGCTCGGATTTCCCCAACCAGGTCAACAACGTCCTGTGCTTTCCCTACATATTCCGCGGTGCGCTCGATTGCGGCGCCCGCACCATCAACGAAGAGATGAAGATGGCCGCCGTGCGCGCCATCGCCGAACTGGCGCGAGAGGAACCCTCCGACATCGCAGCCCGGGCCTATTCCGGCGAAACCCCGGTCTTCGGTCCCGAGTATCTGATCCCCTCCCCGTTCGACCAGCGGCTGATCCTCAGGATCGCGCCCGCCGTTGCCAAGGCAGCTGCCGAATCCGGCGTTGCGCGGCGTCCGATTTCCGACATGGAGTCCTATGTCGATCAGCTCAACCGGTTCGTGTTCCGCTCCGGCCTGATCATGAAGCCGCTGTTCACCGCGGCAAAGACCGCCACCCGCAAGCGCGTGGTCTTCGCCGAGGGCGAGGACGAGCGGGTGCTGCGTGCTGCCCAGGTGCTGCTTGAGGAAGGCATCGCCGAACCGATCCTGATCGGCCGGCCTTCGATCATCGAAACCAGGCTGCAGCGTTTCGGGCTGAGAATTCGCCCGGGAGTCGATTTCGAGGTGACCAATCCAGAGGACGACCCGCGTTTCCGCGACTATGTCGACGAGTATTTCTCGCTGGTCGGCCGCCTCGGCGTGATCCCGGAGGCCGCGCGCACGATCGTGCGGACCAACCCTACCGTCATCGGCGCTCTCGGAGTCAAGCGCGGCGAGGCTGACGCGCTGATCTGCGGTCTGGAAGGCAGGTATGCGCGGCACCTCAGGGACATTTCGCAGATTGTCGGCAAGCGCGAGGGAGTCGCAGATTATTCGGCCCTGAGCCTGCTGATCTCACAGCGTGGCGCCACCTTCTTTACAGACACCTATGTCTCGCTCGAACCCTGCGCCGAGGAAATTGCCGAAACGACCGTCATGGCAGCGCACGAGATCCGCCGCTTCGGCATCACGCCCAAGGCCGCACTGGTGTCGCACTCGAATTTCGGATCCCGCGATTCCCACAGCGCCAGCAAGATGCGCAAGGCCATGCAGATCATCCGCTCCATTGCGCCCGAACTCGAGGCGGATGGCGAGATGCACGGGGATTCGGCAATTTCGGAGATCCTGCGCAAGCGCGTAATGCCCGACAGCACCCTGACCGGAGAGGCAAATCTTCTGGTGTTTCCAAATCTGGACGCGGCCAACATTGCGCTCGGCGTTGTCAAGACCATGACCGATGCGCTGCATGTCGGACCCATTCTGCTGGGCTCGGCGATGCCTGCCCATATCCTTTCGCCGTCGGTGACCTCGCGCGGCGTGGTCAACATGGCGACCCTTGCGGTCGTCGAGGCCTCCTACCCGGAGTGAGCCGCGCCCGGCCGCCCGGCCGGGCCCGGTTAAGGTAAACAGACGGTACTGTTTGGCGCAGATCGGTGCTCCGGTTAGTATGGGGATGGTCGCGTCACATGGCACAGCTCCTCTGACGCGCCGTGTAAATGCGTCAACGTCTGGAGTACCCCATGCGCCGGATCCTGTTTCACAGCACCGTGATTGCTTTTGCCGCCGCCCTCGGCAGCGCCGGCACAACACACGCATCCGACGTCTGTACGAGCCTCAGGACACAACTGGCGAGCGCTTCGCAGAACACCGGTTCGTCATCGAATTATCACCGTTACGCAGAAGCCGTCGTCAAGCAGACCCAGCAGTTGCGCAAGGTTCGCGCCGATCTGAGCCAGAACGGATGCACCAGCGGCAGTTTCATCGTGATCGGCGGCGAGAACACCAAGACCTGCGCCAAGCTCTCCGCCGCGCAGACCAAGATGCGCGCCAATCTCGCAGCACTCGAGCGCAAGCGCGATTCCTATGCCGGCCACGACTCAAAGGCCGCCGCGCGCCGCATTCAGGCCGCGCTCAAGGCCAATGATTGCGACGGCAGCCGCGCCGTTGTCCGGGCGGCCGCGCTGAAGGGGGAACGCGACGCCGAACGGGCGCGGCGCGCAAGCCACACCGAGATCGCGCTGCGCAATCCCTCGCGGACGGAACAGCGCAACTCCACCCGGCTCACGACCGCACTCGACACCGCGGCAGCCCGCATTCCCGCAACCCGCTCACGCATCGTCGTCGAACCGCGGCCAGTCCGCGGCGGCAACTACCGGACGCTTTGCGTACGCACCTGCGACGGCTTCTTCTTCCCGGTGTCCTCGGCCGCTTCGCCGTCGGATTTTGCCCGCGACGAACGCACCTGCCAGATGATGTGCCCGGGGACCGAAACCGCGCTCTATTTCCATTCCGCACGGGGACAGGAAAGCGAGGACATGATGTCGGCGCGCACCCATGAACCCTACACCGACATGCCCGCAGCCTTCGCCTATCGCAACGCCAGCGCGCCGATGAGCAAGGCTTGCGGATGCAACATGCGCGCCTTTCACAAGGAAATGGCCCGTCGCGAGGCCATTTTGAACGGAACCGCGAAGCACGATGCGCCGGTGACGACATGGGCCCGCCCGATCACCCGGCCGGATCCGGGCGAAGACCCCGAATCCATGATGAATGCCGATGCAAGGCTGACCAGCGAGGATGTGGCGGCCGTGCTTGCGGCATCAAGGATGGAGCGTCCGCTGGATCAGGAACGACGTCAGGTCCGGATGGTCGGTCCGACATTCCTGCCCGAGCAGGCCGAGAGCCTGGACCTCAAGGCCGGCGCGCCGCGGCTGTTTCCCTGATCGGAACCCGCCCTGCACGGGACGAGAGCTATCCGCGCGACATGTCTCCGTCAGGCGAAGCCTTCCGCCGCCCGGCGGCGCAGCGCCTGACGGCTGACCAGCAACATCACCACGATGATCGCCATGCAATAAAAGCCCATTGCCGCGATCTGGCCCGGATAGGATATTCCAAAGTCGATCAGCGTGCCGGTCAGTCCCGGTCCCATGGCCGTGCCGAACACCATGAACGCCACGATCAGCGAGCGGATGCCGCCCAGATGCTTGGTGCCGTAGAGTTCGGGCCACAGCGCGCCGAACAGGGTGGACGAGAAGCCGTAGGACACGCCCATCAGCGCCATGAACACATAGGCGCCCCAGGGCGCCTCGGTGGACGCCAGCACAAAGCATGACAGCGACAGCGGCACCAGAAACGACGGCAGCAGCCTGATGGCCGAGAAGCGGTCGACGAGCTGGCCGGCCACCAGCGCGAACAGGATCGTCATGACCGACATGATCGCGAACGATGCGGCAAACACGGTGGGCGGCCAACCGCGCAGTTCCGACAGATAGACCTGGTGGAAGAAGATCGTGGTGCCGATGAAGGCCGGCGCCAGCACACCCAGCAGCGCGGCCCAGAACAGCGGATCGCGAAGCACCTCGCCGCGGGTCCAGTCGCGCTCGACCGGCGAGCCCGGTTCGCGCACCACCGACTGCGGCACCCGTTCGACTTTCATGAGCTGATAGATCACCGGAAGTGCGACAAGCAGGATGAAGGCTCCGGCGATGAGCCAGGATCCGCGCCAGCCGAAGATGGCGGCCGCGAATACGAAACTGACCGGGAACACCGCCTCGCCCAGATTGACGCCGATGGCGGTCAGCGACACCGCGCGGCCGCGCTGGGCGGCGAACCAGCGCCCCATCGCGGTCATGGCGATATGGGTGAACATCCCCTGCCCGAACAGCCTCAGGAGATAGATCGCCAGCACCAGCAACGCCAGCGACCGCGACCACGCCATGAGCAGGCAGGCGAATGCGAGCAGCGGAGCGGCCAGCAGCACCGTCGCGGACACGCTGATCCGGTCGATGATCTTGCCCACCTGCGGCAGCGAGGCGGCGCTTGCGAGCGTGGCAAGCATGTAGATTGTCCCGAAATCCCCGTGGCTGAGCCCGTACTCCGTGCGAATGTCACCCGCCGACAGCGAAATGAAGAACGTCTGCCCGAAGGACGAAAAGAAGGTGAGCAGAAAACCGCCGGTGACCCAGCGGGCGTTCTCACGCAGGAATAGCAGGAGGTGTGTCAAGTTTTGGCCAATTCGCAATCAGGAAGGCCGGGATCATCAATCAATTGAACCCGCACCGCGATTACCGGACTAAACCAATCGGCGAACCATGGCTAGGTTCCAGCGGACCACCGTGCGGAATTCTTTCCGCATCGATGCGCGCATTCGTTGGTCAGTACGGTTTTGACGCCGCCGACGGTTTCCATTTTCAATCCCGGTCCCGGAACCGGTTGGTGATCGGGTAGCGGCGGTCGCGGCCGAAGTTCTTGCGGGTGATCTTGACGCCCGGCGCGGACTGGCGGCGCTTGTATTCGGCGATATAGAGAAGATGCTCGATGCGGTGGACCGTGGCCACGTCATGGCCGCGCGCGACGATTTCCTCGACACCCATTTCGTTTTCCACGAGGCATTCCAGAATGTCGTCCAACACCTCGTAGGGCGGCAGCGAATCCTGGTCTGTCTGGTCCGGGCGAAGCTCGGCGGACGGCGCCTTTTCAATGATGTTGACCGGGATCACCTCGCCCGACGGACCGAGCGCATCGGGCGGCACATTGGCGTTGCGCCAGCGCGACAGCGCATAGACCTGCAGCTTGTAGAGATCCTTGATCGGATTGAAGCCGCCGTTCATGTCGCCGTAAAGCGTGGCGTAGCCCACCGACATTTCGCTCTTGTTGCCGGTGGTCACGACCATCGAGCCGAACTTGTTGGAAATCGCCATCAGGATGACGCCGCGCGCGCGGCTTTGAAGGTTCTCCTCGGTGATGCCCTCGTCAGTGCCTTCGAACATCTCGCCAAGCGCCGACAGGAAGCCCTGCACCGGCTCCTCGATCGCCACCGTGTCATAGCGGCATCCGAGCGCCCGCGCGCAGGCCTCGGCATCGGTGACCGAGCTTTCCGAGGTGTAGCGGTAGGGCAGCATAACCGTTCGCACCCGCTCCTCGCCCAGGGCATCGACGGAAAGGGCCGCGCAGATCGCCGAATCGATGCCGCCCGACAGGCCGAGCACCACGTTGCGGAAGCCGTTCTTGTTGACGTAGTCGCGCAGGCCCAGCATGCAGGCGCGATAATCGGCCTCCTCGGCTTGCGGGATCACGGACATCGGCCCCTGGCTGCAGCGCCACACGCCATCTTCCTGGCGCCTGAAGGTGGCGATCGAGACCGATTCCTCGAACTGGCTCATCTGGAAGCCGAGGCTCTTGTCGGCGTTCATGGCGAAGCTGGCGCCGTCGAACACCAACTCGTCCTGACCGCCGATCTGATTGGCATAGACCATCGGCAGTTCGCTCTCGATCACCTGCCTCAGCACCACCTGGTGCCGGATGTCGACCTTGCCGCGATAATAGGGCGAACCGTTTGGCACCAGCAGGATTTCGGCGCCGCTTTCACTCAGGGTCTCGCAGACGCCCAGATCGCCCCAGATGTCCTCGCAGACCGGAATTCCGAAACGCACGCCACGGATCGAAACCGGCCCGGGCATTTCGCCACCGTGAAAGACGCGCTTTTCATCGAACTCGCCGTAATTCGGCAGATCCACCTTGTCGCGGGTTGCAATCACCTTTCCGCCGTCAATCACCGCCACCGAATTGTACCGCCGCCCATCGTCGCCCATGCGCGGGAAGCCGACGATCAGCGCCGGGCCGCCTTCGGCGGTGTCCTGCGCCAGGCTTTCGATGGCGGCAGAACAGGCTCTGAGGAAGGCGGGCTTGAGCACCAGATCCTCGGGCGGATAGCCGGCGATGAACAGTTCGGTGAACAGGACAACATCCGCGCCATGACGCTTGGCATCGAGCCGCGCCTCCCGCGCCATGGCGAGGTTGGCGGCGATATCGCCGACCACGGGATTGAGCTGCGCAATCGCGATGCGGACGATGTCCGCGCGGGGTGTCTCTGCCTTTGTCATGATCCGTGCTTAGCGCATGTGACAGCACTTGAAAATCACAGAAATCCCCCGTGCAGGCAAACTCCCCGGCGCGTACCGGGCAACCGGTCCGCCGGTGAGCGCCCTACTCTTGCGCCGCGCCGTTTCCCCGGCCCACTGTCACGACCGCTCCGGCGGCCCTGCCGGTCAGTTTGACCGCGCCCACCGCGCCGCCAACGACCGCGGAACCCGCGCCCGTCGCCGTTCTGGCGACCACATAGGTCCCGCATCCCGGCAACATAAGAACGGATGCCAGAAGCGCGACCGCAAGGCATGAGCGGCGAACAGGGCGGCCAACGGGACTGCAAGGAGAAGCTCTCATCCCGCCCGCCTATCAGGCAATCCTCTAAGGGCGCGTTAAGTGTGCGACCTCGAGATCGGCGTCAGACCGCTGGCGTCTCGGCCAGTGCCGGTTCGAAGCGCCACATCGCCATCGAAAGCACACCGAAATCCGAGCTGTCATGCATCCGGGTTGCGGCGAAGCGCTCACCCGCGGCGCCCATGGCCACATAGAGCGGCAAGAGGTGCTCATCGGTCGGATGGTTCTCGACGGCGAACGGGGCGCGCTCGCGATAATCGAGCAGCGCGTCGACTGCGCCATCGGCCAGCTTCGCCTCCATCCACCCGGTAAAACCGCTCACCCAATCGGGCACATCGAGATGCCGCCGGCCCGCGCGAAGCGCCGGAAAGGCCGCCCGGAGATTGTGGGTGAACGACCCCGATCCGATCACCAGGACGCCTTCGCGCCCGAGACCGGCAAGCGCCTTACCCACACGAAAGTGATGCTCCGGACCGCCGTTGGGGTCGACGGACAGCGCGACAACGGGAATGTCGGCCTCCGGATAGATCAGCTTCAGCGGCGCCCAGACGCCGTGATCGAAACCATGCTTTTCAAGCGCGCGCGCCGCAAGGCCCGCCGCTTCGAGATCGCCGGCGATGCGCCGCGCCAGCTCCGGCTCCCCGGGTGCGGGGTACTCGATCCGGTAGAGTTCGGGCGCAAAGCCGCCAAAATCATGCACGGTTTCCGGCGCGGGATCGGCCGAAACCGCAACCCCGCCCGAAACCTCGAAATGCGCGCTGGCCACGACGATGGCGCGCGGTCGGGGAAGATCGGCGGCAAGGCCGCGCATCCAGGCCGCAGCCGCCGTATCGGCAATGACGGTGTCGGGGGAACCATGCGAGATGAACAGTGCGGGCAATGCGGACCGGGTCATGATGTCTCTCCTTTCATCCAACATAGGTCCGCGCCTGCGTTCATGAAAGATCGAATTTCGGCCACTGAGCGTTCAGATTTTGAAGACAACGACGGAAGCATCCACGCCCGGAAATGCCCGACCCGCTTGCGCCGTGTGATCCGCGCATGCCGATAAACCCGGATGGGCACCATTCGGGGTGAATTGATAAGGTCCGGAGGGCCGCACGCGGGGTTTGCCTCAGGAAATGCAATAAAACGGTGGCGCGCCCACGCGCGCGGCCCGAATTTCGCCGGATGGTGTCCGCATCCGACAGACGGTGAGCCGGTCCCGCAGGGAAGCCCGGACAGGGGCAACCCGGCATCACCTGACTTCCGCGCTCCGGCACGGACAATTGTCTCGCGTTGGCAATGCGGGATCGCCCGGACGTTGACCGCCCTTCCCGCATCCGCAAGACCCGTCCGCCACAGGCCCGTTTCCATCCCAGACCCGGCTGCCGGCGGCACACCTGCACAAGGGCCCGGGACTTCTCCGGTGGCTGGCTTGGCGCCGTGCCCGAAGGGCGCACCGCTGCCAGCGGACCGCGGAAGGCCCACCATCTCCCCCCAGGCCCTGCCGCACGTTCCGGCCAAGCCTGAAGGGCATTCCCCCCGCCTGCCACGCAACGTTCGCGCCGCATCCGGCAGCGGGAGTGCAGCAAGTGTGGCACGGGATGCGAAGGTGTGGATGAAATTCGGGGATGAAGTATTGCTGGCCTTTTCTCAGTTCGTCATGCCGGACCAGATCCGGCATCCAGCGGGCGAGCGTCCGCGAGCCGGTAACTCATTGGCGCGTCGCTTCAATTCACCAGATGTTTTCACGCGCCCGCAGAAGCGGACGCTGCTGGATCCCGGAGACGACGACGTCGCTTCGCTTGTCTGGATCAAGTCCGGGATGACGGTGGGAGCGGGTGGGACTGATTGACGCTTCATCATCCACTGCTTTGCGAACCCTGATCTCCCCACGTACCGGTGGAGATGTCGGCCCTGCCGACAGAGGGGTACTTGCTGCTTGGTCCGTTATCCCGGCGGACGACAGACCCCTACCCCCCTCTGTCACTTCGTGACATCTCCCCCGCAAGGGGGGAGATTGGAAGGCGCCTCATTCCGCCACCAACAGTCCCGCCGAGCCCTTCGCATATTGCGGCAGGCCGTCGCCGATCTCGTAGAAATCGCCCTTGTCGGCGCAGAAGATGTGCTTGGTCATCGTCAGGCCGGAAGGTTCGTCGAACGCGCCGGCGAGCACCGAGATGAACGGGTCGGATTGGTGTTTCCAGAACAGCGCAGACCCGCATGTCGAGCAAAAGCCCCGGCGGGCGAAATCGGAAGCATGGTACCAGGTGATGCTCTCCGCACCCTCGATCTCGATGTTCTCGTCACCCACATTGGTGGCGGCGTAGTAGAGGCCGGTCTGACGCCGGCATTGCGAACAATGACAGGCGACCACTTCCCGCACATCGCCCCGGGTCCTGAAGGTGACCGCACCGCAATTGCAGCGTCCGGTGCGGATCTGATCCTCTGACATGACGCATTCCCCCTTGATATCTGGTTCGGGGGCATGAAATCACGGATCCGCCCTGCCATTCCACTGACATTTGCGACATGGGATGGACAATATGAGCCGATGAGTAGAGGCTCCGGTGGAGGAGTTCACCCGGCTTCGAACTCGATGGCGAATTCGTTGCCGCCGTCGGGGAGTTCAGTCCAGGAAACCCGGGCGCCCAACTGTTCGGCGAGCGAGCGGATCAGCTTTGCCTCGACTTCAACCTCCGCCCCGTCATGGACAATCCGGGAGCCATCGTCCGACACCGATGTCCTGTTGAGCCCTTCATTGCGGCTGAACCGGATTTCGATCCGGGAGCCCGCGCCATCGGCAAAGGCCTGTTTGAAAATCTGCGAAACGACCTCGTTCATCAAGAGCGAGAACGGCGTCGCCTGTTCGAAGGAGACGCTCCAGTCATCGCCGCGCAAACTGTGCGTGACGTCTTCACGCCCGAATGCGACCTTCGATTTCCTGCAAAGCTCATCCATGAACCGGCCGGCCGAAAGGCGACTGACGCCCGCCTCCTGAAGCTGGTTGTGGATGTCGGCCATGGCGTGGATACGGGCTCGCAGCACCTCGAGCGGCTTGCGATGTTCGAGCGGCACCTGGCGAAGATGAAGCCCGACGAGGCTGGCCGTGATCTGCAGATTGTTCTTGACGCGGTGGTGCACTTCCAGAAGCAGCAGGCGTTCGGCTTCCAGCGCCTGTTCGAGGTCCGCCGTTGCCCTTTCGACTTCCGACTCCAGCCGCTTCTTGATCTCGGACGGCGCGGTCAGGGTCATGATCCGCGGCAGGATGACTGTGAACCCGATGGCGGTGACAAGCGAGACGGCAGCGGTCGCAGCCAGGACCGCGAGTTCAACCGCCGTATAGGGCGTTGCCTGGCGAAGCGCATGAAATGCATGGGCGACATGGCTGACGCCGCAGGCGATGATGAAGACGGCAAAGCCGGTCCACAGCCACGGAAACGGAATCTCGCGCCGCCAGCGATAGAACACGATGCCCATGCCTGTCGGAATCCAGAAATAGGCGAGCGCGATGGCGATGTTGGCGGAGATGGCGATCGGGCGCCAGTTCGCGACCGGCTCCGCGCTGGTGCAATAGGCGTAGATGATTTCGAGCCATTCGAAAAAGGTCATGACCTGCTTACCGGCCGGATGGCCTTGCGAGGAATTCGGTTACGCGCCACTCCGGCTATACCGACGACGCCAACAATCGGAAACGCAGGGCCGGCGTTTAGGTTCCATAGAAAGCCTCATTGCATGACGCCCGCGCCGGCAAGGGTGTGCAGACGGCGCGCGCAATGTTTCTTGAGAACGCCGACGATGCGGGGAGCGCAGACTGGGGAACGCAGGCTGACAGGACCGAAGATTGACCGCAACAACCGGCAGTCACTCATGAAAACGCCGGGGTTGTCCCCCGGCGTTTCGGCAATTCGTACAGTCGGCCAACCGGAAAGCTAGCCATTGACGACCTGCTTCTCCTCGTCGCGACCGCCCTTCATGCGCTCGGCAACGAGGAAGGCGAGTTCGAGCGCCTGGTCGGCGTTGAGCCGCGGATCGCAATGGGTGTGATACCGGTCCTGCAGATCCTCACCCGACAGCGCGCGGGCGCCGCCGGTGCATTCGGTGACGTTCTTGCCGGTCATCTCGATGTGAATGCCGCCCGGATGCGTGCCCTCGGCGCGGTGGATCTGGAAGAAGGAATCCACCTCCGACAGGATCCGCTCGAAGGGCCGGGTCTTGTACGAGTTGAGCGTGATCGTGTTGCCGTGCATCGGATCGCACGACCACACCACCTTCTTGCCCTCGCGCTCGACCGCGCGGATCAGCGCCGGAAGGTGCTTTTCCACCTTGTCGTGGCCGAACCGGGCGATCAGGGTCAGGCGGCCGGCCTCGTTGTTCGGATTGAGCGCGTCGATCAGGTTCAGAAGATCGTCCGGCTCGAGCGACGGGCCGCACTTCAGGCCGATCGGGTTCTTGATGCCGCGCGCAAACTCGACATGGGCGTGGTCGGCCTGCCGCGTGCGGTCGCCGATCCAGATCATGTGACCCGACGTGGTGTAGTAGTCGCCGGAGGTGGAGTCGACCCGCGTCATCGCCTCCTCGTAGCCTAGAAGCAGCGCCTCGTGGCTGGTGTAGAAATCGGTCTCGCGCAGCCGGGCGTAGTTCTCCGCCGTCAGGCCGATCGAAGCCATGAAGTCGAGCGTCTCGGTGATGCGGTCGGCGAGCTGCTCGTACCGTTCGCCTTGCGGGCTGTTGGCGACGAAGCCCATGGTCCATTCATGGACGTTGTCGAGCCGGGCGTAGCCGCCCTGCGCGAAGGCCCGCAGAAGGTTCAGCGTCGCCGCCGACTGCCGGTAGGCCATGATCTGGCGTTCCGGATCGGGAATGCGCGAGGCCTCGTTGAACTCGATGCCGTTGATGATGTCGCCCCGGTAGGACGGCAGTTCCGTGTCGTCGCGCTTTTCGATGTCCGACGAGCGCGGCTTTGCGAACTGACCGGCGATGCGGCCCACCTTGACCACCGGCTTGGACGCGCCGAACGTCAGAACGACCGCCATCTGCAGGAAGACGCGGAAGAAGTCGCGGATGTTGTCGGCGCCATGCTCGGCGAAGCTCTCGGCGCAATCCCCGCCCTGCAGCAGGAAGGCCTTGCCCTCGGCCACCTCGGCCAGCCCGGCCTTCAGCGAGCGCGCCTCGCCGGCGAAGACGAGCGGCGGAAAGCTGCGAAGGCGTTCCTCGACGGCCGTCAGCCTGTCCTGGTCGGGATAGGCGGGCACCTGCAAGATCGGTTTGCCGCGCCAGCTCTGGGGTGTCCAATTGTCTGCCATGATCGTTACGCCTGCTCGTCCAAGGTCACGCGCATCGCGCGCGATGGGCTCTATAGAGCACGCATGACGGCCATGTCACCCCGCAAAGGCGGGCAAAGGTTCAGCCCTGTCGCTCCAGGAAGCCGTCGACATGGTTCAGATCGGCGGTCACCTCGTCGATCAGCGCCAGTTCGTCGGGCGCCAGCTTCACCGATCGCGGATAGAGCGGCGACGCGCGGTCGCGCACGATCGGCGTGTCGAACGCCGCCGTGCTCTTGACGAACCCGCGCGCCCCCGGTTCGCCGAACTGGTGCAGATAGCCCTGCAGGACGGCGTCCAGATAGCTCTGCAGGATATGGTGCTGCGCCCCGCCCCGCGCCGGCGGCCGCGCCACATAGACGTAATAGGGAAGATCGGGCAGGTCCGCGCCCTCGCGTTCGAGGCGCAGTTGCGACCGGTCGAGCCGCACCCGGTCATAACCATGCTCGCGCTCGTCGACCGAGGGCAGGCTTTCGACGTGGTCGAAGACGAGAAGCCCGCTCAGCTCGGCCGCTCCGTGGTCGGCGTGATAGGCGCTCAGGAACGAGACCGGATAGCGCGACCGGTCCGATCGTTCCTGCCAGCGGCGCCCGAAGCCGGACAGATGCGCCCGCTCGCAATGGATGACGTGCGTGCGATGGGTATGGGCGTTCACGAGCGAGCCGTAGCCGAAATAGGCCACGACGTCTTTCCTCGCTGCCAGTGTCGTCAGATCGTAGGCCATGGATCAGGCTGCGATGCGCTCTCCCTGCCGCACCAGATAGGTCGGCTTGTAGAGCGTGACCAGTTCCTCCGACGCGGTCGGATGGACGGCCATGGTCGCGTCGAAATGATCCTTGGTGCAGCGCGCCTTCAATGGAATGGCCAGAAGCTGCGCCATTTCGCCGGCGCCCGGCCCGATCACGTGCGCGCCGACGACGATCCGGCTCGCGGCATCGACGATGAGCTTCATCATCATCTTCTCGCGGCGGTCAGGCAGCACGTTGTGCATCGGCCTGAACTCGGTCTTGTAGATTTCCAGTTCGCCGTACCGTTCGATCGCCTGCGCCTCGGTCAGCCCGACCGTGCCGATCTCGGGCTGCGAGAACACGGCCGTCGCGACGGTCTCGTAGTCCGGCCTTGTCGGATTGTCCTTGAAGGCGGTTTCGAGAAAGCACATCGCCTCGTGGATCGCGACCGGCGTCAGCTGCATCCGGTTGGTCACGTCGCCGACCGCCCAGATGTTCGGCACGCTCGTCCGCGAATAGTCGTCCACCCTGATGGCCCCGCGCAGGTCCGTCTCGATGCCGACCGTGTCCAGCCCCAGACCCTTCGTGTTGGGCCACCGGCCGATCGCCATCATGACCTGGTCGACGACCATCTGCTCGCCCTTGGACAGGTGGACGTTCAGCCGGCCGTCCTCGCGCCGAGCGACGTCATGCAGGATCTGGTGGCAGATCACGCGGATGCCCTTGGCGACCATCGTGTCCTGCAGATGATCGCGCAGATCTTCGTCGAACCCGCCCAGGATCTTCGTGCCGCGATAGATCAGCGTCGTCTCGACGCCGAGCCCGTGGAAGATGTTGGCGAACTCGACCGCGATGTAGCCGCCGCCGGCGACGATGACCGAGCGCGGCAGTTCGTCCATCCGGAACGCGCCGTTCGACGTGATGCAGAGCTCGTGGCCCGGCAGATCGATCGGCAGGTTTGGATGGCCGCCCGTGGCGATCAGGATCTGGTCCGCCGTCACCGTTTCGTCCGTGGCCTCGAGCCTGATCGTGTGGGCATCGACCAGATGGGCGCGCGTGTCGTGGATCGTCACGCCGTTGCCGGTCAGCCCCTTGCGGTAAAGGCCCTCGAGACGTTCGATCTCGCGATCCTTGTTGGCGAGCAGCGTCGGCCAGTCGAACGTGACCGGCCCGACCTGCCAGCCATAGCCCGGCGCATCCTCGAAATGCTCGGAGAACTGGGAGGCGTAGACGAACAGCTTCTTGGGCACGCATCCGCGAATGACGCAGGTGCCGCCCATCCGGTATTCCTCGGCCAGACCGACGCGCTTGCCCATGGCGCCGGCAAGGCGCGCGGCCCTGACGCCGCCCGACCCGCCGCCGATCACGAACAGATCATAGTCATGGTCGGCCATGGCCGGTCTTCCTTTCGACGTCCGTCTATTCGGTCGCGTTTTCGGTTTCCGTCTCGCCCTCGGCCTGCGGGGCCTGACGCAGGCCCGATTCCCGCAGGCGGTTCGTGACCGCCTCGAGAAGGTCGCGCTCGATGCCGCGCTGCCAGATGGCGGCCGCCTGCGTGACCTCGCGCGCGGCGATCGGCCCGTTGCGCAACAGCGACTGGCCCGCCTCGGTCTGATAGAACGCGGCGATGGCGCGAAGGTCCTCCTCGGTCATCGCGCGGGCGTAGATTTCGGCCGCCTCCCGCTCGAGATCGGCACGCCGCGCCGCAAGCGCGAGCGTCTCTTCGTCGACGAAGTTCAGAATCTCGTTTTCGAGGTCGGGGTTGTTGGCGATCAGCTGCGCCTTGAGCGCCTCGGCCACCTGCGGCAGGATGTCGTCGTAGCGGTCCGTGGCGTCGATCGCGCCGATCGCCGCGCGCGCCGCCTGAAGGTGGCTGTCGCTGACCTCCTGGGCGCTTGCCGGCGCGATGGCGACGAGCGCGCACGTGGCTGCGGTCAGAACTGCTTTGTGAAACGATTTCAATGGCATCTGTCTATCCCGTGATGAATGGCCGGCCAACCGCTCGTCCGGATCGGCCTGCCCGATTTGCTCCGCTCATGGCACAGTCAGTTCGCGCACGCCAGCCTCGCCGGCGACGATGGCGCGCGAGGCCATAGACAGGAAAAGCCCGTGCTCGACAACGCCCGGTATGGCGTTCAGAGCGCACGCCACCGCCTGTGGGTCCGAAATATGGCCGAAAGATGCGTCCACGATCAGGTGTCCGCCATCGGTGATCAGCGGTTCGCCACGGCTGGCCGTCCGCAACGCCACTTCTCCGCTGGCGCCATGGTCGCGGGCCACCGCCTCGATCGCCCGCCGTGTCGCCTCGGCCCCGAACGCATTGATCTCCACGGGCAGCGGAAACCGGCCGAGCACCTCCACGCACTTGCTGTCGTCGGCGATGACGATCATCCGCGCGGCCGCGTGGGCGACGATCTTCTCGCGCAGCAGCGCGCCGCCACCGCCCTTGATCAGGTTGAGCGCGGAGTCGATTTCGTCGGCGCCGTCGATGGCGAGGTCGAGTTCTGGAACGTCGTCGAGCGATTCGAGCCGTATGCCGCCTTCCAGACACAGCCTGGCGGTGCGTTCTGACGTCGGCACGCCGATGATCTCGAGCCCCTGCCCGACCGCTTCGGCCAGGAACACGACGAACTTCTCCGCGGTCGAACCCGTGCCGATGCCCAGCCGCATGCCGTTTTCGACATGGTCCATCGCCGCCCGCGCGGCGGCGGCCTTCATGTCGTCCGAACCCATTGGCGCGCTTTTCCCCTTGCCTGACCCGGCGGCTGCGTTAACACGGCCTGACCGCAACGCCAACCGCCGACCATGCGCGCGCCGGACGCCGCGACCGCACGAGGATCAATGCCCCCGCCCATCATCGTCTTCGATCTTGACGGCACGCTGATCGACACGGCGCCGGACCTGCTCGACAGCCTCAATCACGTCATCACCGCCGAGGGCCTGGCGCCCGTGCCGCCGCACGAATTGCGCGCCCATGTCGGCCATGGCGGCCGCGCGATGCTGCAGCACGTCCACGCGGCGCAGGGACGATCGCTCGACGAGCGGACGCAGGAACGCCTGTTCGACGCGTTCATCGACCATTACGTCGCCGGTATGCCCGGCGCCTCGCGGCCCTTCGACGGTGCCCTCGCCTGCATGGACCGCTTCGCCCGGCAGGGCTGGTTGATGGCCGTTTGCACCAACAAGCTCGACGGGCTCTCGCGAACGCTGCTGACGGCGCTCGGGATCGCCGACCGGTTCGCGGCGATCTGCGGCGCCGATACCTTTGCGGTGCGCAAACCCGATCCGGGTCACCTGTTCGGGACGATCGACCGCGCAGGCGGCGAAGCGGAGAACGCCGTGATGGTCGGCGACAGCCGGACCGACATCGACACGGCGAGAGCCGCCGGCATTCCGGTCGTCGCGGTCGATTTCGGCTACTCGACCGAGCCGGTGAAGACGCTCGGACCGGACCGCGTGATCAGCCATTTCGACGCGCTGACCGTGCAGATGGCGCGGGCGCTCATCGACGCGCGCCCCGTGCGGACGGCACGGCCCGCTGCGAGCCGTCGCTGACCGCCGGCAACGCCGCACAAAGGGCCCGGCGTGCCGGGCCTCGCCCCCCGTTTGATGCTTGACTTGGCCACGGACCGACGCCTATATCCCGCGCCGGCGCGGGCCCTTGGTCACGCGCCTTCCGGGCGATTAGCTCAGCGGGAGAGCACTGCCTTCACACGGCAGGGGTCGCTGGTTCAATCCCAGCATCGCCCACCATTTTTCATGAGATTGAGCGGTCGATCGACGGCGCCTGGCAGCCGGTCGGACGCCTCAGATCTGCTCGAAACCGGTGCTCGTCGCATCGGGCGCCGGCACGCCCAATCCGAGCACATAGACCGGCGCGTCGAGCACCGGATCGTCGAGCTGGCACAGTTCGGCGATCGCCTTGTGCGCGAGCGCCGCGGTCGGGCACGCGGTGAGCCCGTGATGGGTCGCCGCGAGCATGATGTTCTGGCCGATATGGCCCGCCTCGATCAGCACGACCCGATAGGCGTTCGGATCGGAGTATTTCCACATGGTCCGACCAAACGAGGCGCACAGGAAGATCACGCAGGCCATGTCGTCCATCCAGGGCTGGTCGCCGACGAGCGCGCTCGGACGAACGTCCGCTCCCGACGACACGGGCAAAAGGGACCGGTCTGCGGCGCTATAGTGATAAAGGCCGGGCGCCAGCCCCTCGACACGCCGCGCCATCACATAGGCTTCGTAGGGATTGCGCGCGCCACCGGACGGCGTCATCGTCAGCGGCAGGACGCCGGCCTCGTTGCGCGTATGACCGACCACGCCGAGCCCGGCATAAAGGCAGTCCGCCACCGCGCCCGCGGCGATCGGCGCCGCGGTGACCTCCCGGTGGGTCCGTCGCCGCGCCATCAGCGCAAACAGTTCCGCCTCATCCGACTGCGGGGCGAAGGCGATCGCGTCATCGCGCCCTTCATGTCGGCGTACCAGTTCCGGCTGCGGCACGGTCCGCGCCTTTTCGACCTGGAACCTTTCGAGTTCGGCGACCGAGACGGGCGGATTGTCCTGCACCGAAAAATGCAGCAGCGCCGCCGGCAGCGCCCACTCCCAGTCGCGCACATAGGCCGTCTCGCGGCTCTCCTCGGGCGAGCCCTGCCGCAGCAGCACGCCGCAGGCGACGAGCTGTTCGACCAGCGCATCGGAGGCATCGTCATCATCGATCGCCGCCTTGACCGCCTCGGCGTCGGCCCATTCGGAAAGGCGCGACAGAACGTCGATCAGGTGCGGCGCGCAACTGAATGTGGTCTTCTGAAGGTAGTTGAATCCGATCAGATCGGCGCCGTCGTTGGTGAACACGAGCGTGCGGGCAGCGCGGAAGGCCATCACCGATCCCCAGGGAGACCGCGGCCGCCTCGCCGGCGGCCGCGCTCAGTGTCAGCGCTTGTCGAAGAGGTTGGCCGGCTTGACGAACGGCGACTTCTTCTGCGGCTGGATCAGGGGCTGCTTGGTCATATCTTCCACTCCATGCTGGATTCGCCACGGGTTCGTGACGCTGCGGAAGATTTTGCCGGAATGGTTAACAAAGTCTTAACTTACAAAGTAATTCCAAGTTTACATGTGTAAATTTCAAAACTGACACAAGTTATCACATTTTATTGTTTACGACCGCCGGACAGCGTGCTATCCAATTCGTGGCCTAGCGGGTGAGGGCCTTCCAGCAACATCGAAGTATGTCGGATTTTCGACATGAATTGTGCTTGATCGCGTAATCTGTCGCAAGCGCGAGATAACGAATCCCGAGAATTTCCCAGTCTTTCCAGGCCCGCAATGCCCGTTGATCATGTAGTGTCGCGCCCCCTTTCGGTTCGCGTCATGCCGCGATGGCAGGCGCATCGGGAAGGCACGGCGTGCGTACGTCCCGGCGCTGACGACATCAAGGCCGCGATCGCGATCGCTCCGGCTACTGGCCGAGCAGCGCACGCATGCGGGCCATCTCCTGGCGAACGATCGGCGGCACGTCCCGGTCCGTAATCGTCATCGTGCGCGGCCGTTGCAGTGCCTCGCGCAGCGTGGAGACGGGGCACCGCGTCATCACGGCGGCCGCCACGGTACCGCCATCGACGTTCATCACCATCGATTGTCCCCGATAGAGCGGCACCGATGTGGCCTGCTTCTTGAGCGCGACGATCGACGGCTCAAATGTCGGCAAGCGGTTGATCCCGCAAAGATAAATCGCATCGGCGGCCTGCACCGCCAGACCCCTGTGGTCGCCGCGGAAGAACCGCCAGTCGACCTGGTCACGCTGATAGAAACTGGTGATCCGCCTGAACTCGACGGTCCCCTCGACGTGCCGGGTGAGGACAAGCGAGCGCAGCACGGCATCGGGTTCGTTCGGATAGGAAAAGTACAGGTCGAACCAACCCTCGGGAAGGTCGGGCGGATCGGTGTGGGAAAGCGCCGCGATGATCTCCTGCGCATAGCGGTATTCCCGCGACGAAGTATCGGCGCGAAAGTCCGGATCGACGAGATCGGTCTCCTCCACCTTGAAGTACCGGCTCATGCGGGCCAGCGTCCGTTCGGTCGGAAGGCTCTCGGCCTGCAGATGCTTTGCCAGTTGCTGTCGCGTGATTCCAAGTTGCCGGGCAACCTCGGAATTGTTGCCCTTCTCCGCGCAAAGCATGTTGAGGTTACGGGAAAAAACCTCGCGAACCTTCATCGTCTCACCCCCGATCGTCCTCAGGCACGACGCCCTGATCAGGGCTCACATGAAGCCTGGCAGTTACCATAGAAGCAAGGGACCCTACAGGCGAAACCTGTAGGGTCCCAAGGCACGGCCTAGCGGGTGAGGTCTAAAACCGCGCGTCGTGAATTTAATGCATTGTCGCGCGGCGTCTACAGCCAATGCAGCATTATTTGTCACAAACCAGATGTTTTTCTTTCATCGGCAATCGAAAATCTGGCGGTAAGCCATGGCCGTACGTATGCCGGGCGGGACGAAAAGTGCCGATTTGTGCTATTCCGGCACAGCGCGCGGCGGTCACGCCGCCGTCGACAGCCGCTTGGGGTCCTCGTAGAGCATCGTGATGTCGGCCAGCGCCACCGGTGGCTGGTAGTAATAGCCCTGAAAAAGACGGCAGCCGGCCACCGAAGCGCGCACATTGTCGTCGCGCGTCTCGATCCCCTCAGCCACGACGATCCTGTCCATCTGCCCGGCGATCTGTGTCACCGCGCTGACGAACGTGTCCGTGACGATATCGGTGCCGATGTTCTGGATGTAGGACTTGTCGATCTTGATGATGTCGAAGGGCAGCCGCCGAAGCTGATTGAACTCGCTGTAACCCATGCCGAAATCGTCTAGCGCGATCTTGAAGCCGGCGCGCTTGATCTCGGCCATGCGGGCGACGAAATCGTCCGATGTGTTCAGCATCGCGCTCTCGGTGATCTCCAGGATCACACGGTCGGGCGTGACGTCATTGCGTTCGAGCACCTCTATATAGTCGCGCAGGAACGCATCGTGCTTGAGCTGCCAGGCCGAGATGTTCACGTTGACCGGCACGCCCGGCAGTTGCGGCATGTCCTCGCAGACCCGCTGCATCACATAAAGGCCCAGATCGTGGATCAGCCGCGACTTCTCGGCGACCGGAATGAATTCGGCCGGCGAGATGACGCCGCGCACCGGATTGTGCCAGCGCACCAGCGCTTCGAGCGAATTGAGCTGACCGTCCGCATCGACGATCGGCTGGTAGTGGACCGTCAGTTGCTTGAGCAGCAGCGCGGCGCGCAGTTCGCGCTCGATGAAGCGTTCCTGGCGCATGTCCGCCAGGATCTCGGTCGAGAAGACCGACCAGGCGCCGCGTCCGTTGCGCTTGACCTCGTACAGCGCAAGGTCGGCATACGACAGCAGCTCGTTCAGATTGCACGTGTGCGAAGGCGCCATGGCGATGCCGAGCGAAGCCGACACCGACTGGCGGCGATTGTTGATGAACAGCCCCTCGCGCAGCGCGGCCAGATAGGCATCGAAGGCCTCGCCGACGTAGCTTTCGGGGATCTGTTCGTCATGGGACATGAAAACGGCGAGCTCATCGCCGCCGAGCCGGCCGACCGTGGCGTCCGGAAAGGTCTCGCGCGCCAGACGCGTGCAGAAGCCCAGCACTTCGTCGCCGGCCGGATGGCCGAACACGTCGTTGACCTGCTTGAAGTGGTCGATGTCGATGATGACGAATGCGACCGAACCGGACGTGCGGCGACGCTCGAGTTCGCTTTGCAGCTTGCGCAGGAACTGGCCGCGCGCCAGCGCGCCGGAGACCGGATCCTTGGCATGTTGCCGGGTGAATTCCCGATGGACCGCCTGATAGTCGCGCAGACGGCGCGCCATGACGAAGTATATGAGCACGGCGAGCACCAGCGTCACCGCGTTGCCGACCGTCTCGATCCGCGCCAGCGAATAGCCGGGCATGGCGGCCAGCAGCGCCGATTCGGGCATCAGGTTGTGGACGGAATGCAGCACGGCGACGAAGGCCAGCGCGGCGATCAGCAGTCTTTCGAAGGTCGTGGATGCCGGAGTTGTGGCGGGCACTCGCGTTCTCGACACGGGACGGAACCTGGTCGCGGACATGACGGCGCAAACCTTTCGGACGTTGCACCCGTCTGTCGGACCGGCGCAATTGTTACTCGAAAAACATGCCGTCTGACGGCTGCCCCATCGCACGCATCATGCGTGCCCCATGATGATCGGTGATAAAGGAGCGACGTCTATGCTTCCTTAACAGCCACCCCGCGAATTGTCCGGGGTCGGCTATACTGGGAGCGCCCGGAGACACCGCGCGATCGGCTGCGGCGGAGGGTTAGTTCTTCTTGGCAAGCCCTTCGAAAAGCAGCGCGACCGCCTCCGCCCCCGGATCATTGTGGCCGGCAAGGCTGTCCGATGACAGGTAGCTCGCCCGGCCTGCCTTTGCCCGGGTGATCGCGGCGGTCGCATCGGCGCCCTCGCGCGCCGCCCGGGCGGCCGGTTCGAGCCCCTTGTCGAGCGCGGCCAGCGCCGGCGCAAGCGCATCGATCATCGTCCGGTCGCCGGGCGCGGCGCCCCCGACCTGCATGATCCGGTCGAGCCCTGCCGAAAGTGCCCCCACCGCATCCTTGCCGTTCGCCGAAGCGTCGCCGGCGGCGGCAAAGAAGATCGCCAGAAGAACGCCGGACGACCCGCCCATCGTCTGGCTGAGTTCGCTGCCGAGCGCGCGATAGAGCTGGGTCAGGTCGGCGAGCGGCATCCGGTCGAGCGCCGAGGTCAGCGCCCGGCAGGCCGTCGCCAGCGTCGAACCCGTGTCGCCGTCGCCGGACTTGGCATCGAGTTCGTTGAGCCGGGCTTCCGCTGCGAGCAAGATCGTGCAGCACTGCTCGATCAGCGCGCGGTGACCCGCATGGTCGGATGCCATCGGCTGGATCGGGGACAGCCCGTCCGGAAGCGGGACGATCTGCGGTTCGCCCACCTCGGCCATGCCCGGCCAGGCGACCGGCGCGACCGGCGCCCCGAGCGCGTTCAGTTCGTCCGCGCCCACCGGCAGCAGCGATACCGAAAAGCCGCGCATGTCGAGCGATGTCATCAGCGGCGCCGGCCCGATCATGTGGCTGACCTTGCCGGCGATCGACGACCGGCACAGTTCCTCGGCCAGGACCGACATTTCGAGCGGCGTGGTCGAGCCCAGATTGTTCAGCAGCGCGACATGGTGCACATCGCGCAGATGCGGCTTGAGCTTTGCGGCCACCATGTCCATCGCATGGCGCGCACCCTCGAAGTCGACCTGCTCGACGCCGGCCTCGCCATGGATGCCGAGCCCCAGTTCGGCCTTGCCGGCGGCGATCCGGTCCTCCTTGGGCGAACCGGGCACCGTGCAGGTGTCAAGCGACATGCCGATCGAAAAGACCCCGTCGATGGTCTTCTGCGCGAGTGCGGCGATGTCGTCGAGCGAGGCGCCCGCCTCGGCCGCCGCGCCGGCGATCTTGTGCACGAACAGCGTGCCGGCGACGCCGCGCGGCTGCGGCAGGTCGGGCAGCGCCACGTCGTCATCGACGACGACCATGGCGACCTTCAGGCCGAAGGCGCGCGCCCGTTCGGCGGCAAGGCCGAAGTTCAGCCGGTCGCCGGTGTAGTTCTTGACGATCAGCAGGCACCCCGCCTCGCCGGTCACGGCGAGAATGCCGGCAAGCACGGCATCGACGGAGGGCGAGGCGAAGACATCGCCGCACACCGCCGCCGTGAGCATGCCCTGTCCGACGAAGCCGGCGTGGGAGGGTTCGTGACCGGATCCGCCGCCGGAGACCAGCGCCACCCTCGACCGGTCCCAGTCGGTGCGCACGACCACCTTGATGTGCGGGAAACCGTCGAGCCGCGCGAGGCGCTCGCCGGCATTGCGCAGAAGCCCGTCGATCGCCTCGGTGACGACGTCTTCCCTGGCGTTGATGAACTGCTTCATGGCCCCGTACTCCGCTTAATGTACCCGATTGCCGGCCGCGTCGAAGAACAGCGCGTCGCGCGGCGTCACGTGGACGCTGTCGCCATGGCCGAGCGTCGAATGGGCATCGGCGAGCGTCGTCAGCACCTGGCCTTCGACCTCCACATGGACCCGTGTCTGGTCGCCCAGATGCTCGACCCGGATCACCGTGCCCGCCTTGCCGCCCTCGCCGTTCATGACGATGTGCTCGGGCCTGAGGCCGATCCGCGCGGCGCCGGCCGGCGCGCCACCGAACAGCCCCGCCGGGACCAGATTGATGCGCGGAAGGCCGAGGCGCGTGGCGACATATTCGCTGACGGGGTTCTCGTAGATCTCGCGCGGCGAGCCGAACTGCACCAGCCGCCCCTCGTCGAGCACGCCGACATGGGTCGCCATCGTCATCGCCTCGATCTGATCGTGCGTGACGTAGAGCAGCGTCGCGCCCAGATCGGACTGGATCCGCTTGAGTTCGACGCGCAGATCGGCGCGCAGCTTGGCATCGAGCGAGGACAGCGGCTCGTCCATCAGATAGATGGCCGGATCGCGCACTAGCGCCCGGCCGATCGAGACGCGCTGCATCTCGCCGCCCGAAAGCTGGGTCGCCTTGTTGTCGAGCTTGTGCGGAATGCGCAGCACTTCCGCAACGGCATTGACCTTGCGCTCGACCTCGTCGGCCGGCGTCTTCAGGATCGGCGATTTCAGCGGAAAGGCGAGGTTCTCGCGCACCGTCATGTGCGGGTAGAGCGAATATTGCTGGAAGACCATCGCCACGTCGCGCTGGGCGGGCGTTTCGCCGACGACCGGGCGTCCGCCGATCATGATCTCGCCCCGGTCGGGCCGCTCCAAGCCGGCGATCAGCCGCAGCGTCGTGGTCTTGCCCGCGCCCGTCGGGCCTAGCAGCACGACGAACGCGCCGTCCGGCACGTCGAGATCGATCCCGTCCACGCCGACCGTGTGGCCGAAGATCTTGGTGACGTCGCGCAGGATCACCTCAGCCATGACCGAGCACCTCCGCATTCAGGTCCGACCGGAGCGCCCGCCCCGTCTGATCATCGAACACGGTCAGCGTGCGCGGCATCAGGTCGAGCCCCACCGTTTCGCCCGGCCGCACGGCCTGCGCGGCGCCGGTACGCGCCTTGACCTCGCCGTGCGCGGTCTCGATCGTGACGATCTGCGTCGTGCCCAGATACTCTGCCGCCAGCACCTCGCCGCGCAGCCCCGCCGCGTCCGAAAGGATCACATGTTCGGGCCGGACGCCGAGCACGAGCTTGCCGGCCGCCGCCTCGTGCTGCACCGGCACGGCGATCTCGGCGCCGTTCAGCGCGACCTTCGAGGCGCCTTCGGTGACCGTGCCGTCAAAACGCAGGAAGTTCATCGGCGGCGATCCGATAAAGTCGGCGACGAACATGGTCGCCGGCTTGTCGTAGATCTCCTGCGGCGTGCCGAACTGCTCGACGACGCCATGGTTCATCACCACGATCTTGTCGCCCATCTGCATCGCCTCGAGCTGGTCGTGCGTGACATAGACGGTGGTCGCGCCCATCCGGTCGTGCAGCGCGCGCAGTTCCTCTGCCATCCGCTCGCGGAACTCGGCATCGAGCGCACCGAGCGGCTCGTCCATCATGAAGGCCTTGGGATCGCGCACGATCGCCCGCCCGAGCGCCACCCGCTGGCGGTCGCCGCCCGAAAGCCCGCCCACCGGCCGGTCGAGGATGTTCTCAATGCCCAGGATTCGCGCCACCTCGGCAAGCTTGTCCTTGATCTGGGCGCGCGGCATGCCCTGGCTGACCAGCGGATAGGTGATGTTGCGGCGCACGTTCATGTGCGGATAGAGCGCGAACATCTGGAAGACGAAGGCGATGTCGCGCTGGCTCGCCGGCTTCTGGCCGACCTCCTCGCCATCGATGTAGATCTCGCCCGACGTCGGCAGTTCGAGCCCGGCGATCATGCGCAGCGTCGTCGTCTTGCCGCAGCCGGACGGGCCGAGCAGCATGAAGAACTCGCCGTCGGCGATCGTGAACGACGAGGACTGCACGGCGGTGAAATCGCCGAAATCCTTGCGCAGGTTCTTGATCACGATTTCTGCCAACCGCCCTACTCCGGAAAATGGCTGACGATCAGGAACATGACCGTGCCCGTGAGCGTGACGATGAACGAATAGGTGAACGCCCAGATCACGAAAGGCTGCATCAGCATGAACACGCCCAGCGCGATCAGCACGGTCGCCACCATCTCCCAGGGGCCGCGCCGCAGCGCCATCAGACCGCCGAGGAAGGTCCGCCGCGTCGGCGTGCCGCGGTCGCCGCCCGGCCGGGCGGCCGGCGGCTCGAAGATGCCCTGGTCGTCCTCGGGCGGGACGTTGCCGTAACCGGGACCGCTCATTTGCGCACCGCTCCGAACGTGATGCCGCGCAGCAGGTGCTTGCGCAGGGCGACCGTGAATATCATCACCGGCAGCAGGAACAGCGTCGCCCCGGCCGCGACCGCCGGCCAGTCCTGACCGCCGACACCGATGATCGTCGGGATGAAGGGCGGTGCGGTCTGCGCCGTGCCCGAGGTCAGCAGCACCGCGAAGGCGTATTCGTTCCACGCGAAGATCAGGCAGAAGATCGCCGTCGCAACGATGCCCGTCATGGCCTGCGGCAGCACGACCTTGTAGAAGGCCTGAAAGCGCGTGTACCCGTCGATCAGCGCCGCTTCCTCGTACTCGCGCGGGATCTCGTCGATGAACCCCTTGAGCAGCCACACCGCCAGCGAGATGTTGACCGCCGTGTAGAGCAGGATCATGCCCAGATGCGTGTCCGAGAGGCCGAGGTTCCGGTACATCAGGAAGATCGGGATGGCGACCGCGATCGGCGGCATCATGCGCGTCGACAGGATGAAGAACAGGAGATCGTCCGACAGCGGTATTCGGAACCGCGAGAACGCATAGGCGGCGAGCACGCCCAGAAACACGCTCAGAAAGGTCGAGCCGAAGCCGATGATGATCGAGTTGAGGAACCGTTCGCCGTAACGCGACGGGCCGACGATCACCATGTCGTACTGGCGCACGATCTCCTCGTACCAGGTCTCGGGCGGGTTGGCCGCCAGGAACTCGTCGGTCTGTCGGGTGCGGGTCGTGAACAGGTTCACATAGCCCTCGAGCGTGGGCTCGAACATGACCTTGGGCGGATAGGAGATGGCGTCGGCCGGGCTCTTGAAGCCCGTCGCGATGATCCAGACGAGCGGGATCATGGTGATCAGCGCGTAGGCGATGACCAGCGTGCCGGCGACCCATTTCTGCCGCTTTGACGGCTCGGTGACCGAATAGGCGCTCATCGCTCCTTCACCTTGTTAAGGGCCTTCACGTAGATCGAGGCCAGGCCGAACACGGTCACGAACAGGATCACCGCATAGGCGGACGAGTAGCCCGTGCGCCACTTCTCGAAGGCCTCGCGCTTGAGATTGATCGAGGCCAGTTCGGTGATGCTGCCCGGCCCGCCGCCGGTAAGCTGGACGACGAGATCGAACATCTTGAAGTTCTCGATGCCCCTGAACAGCACAGCCAGCATTAGGAACGGCAGCACCATCGGCACGGTCAGCGTCCAGAACTGCCGCCACTTCGACGCGCGGTCGATCTCGGCCGCCTCGTAGATGTATTCGGGAATGGATCGCAGCCCGGCAAGACAGATCAGCATGATGAACGGCGTCCACATCCATGTGTCGACGATCACGATGGCCCACGGCGCCAGCGTCACCGAGCCGATCATCTCGAACGAGGACGGATCGGCGCCGATGAAGAAGGCGACGATGTAATTGAACAGGCCGATCTGCGGCTGGTAGAGGAATGTCCAGAAATTGCCCACCACGGCCGGCGACAACATCATCGGCAGAACGATGATCGTCGTCCACAGATCGTTGCCGCGGAACTTCTTGTTGATCAGGTAGGCCAGGGCAAAGCCGATCAGCACCTGGAAGAACAGCGTCCAGAACAGGAAGTGCGCCGTCGCCTGCATGTTCAGCCAGATGTCGCTGTCGGTCAGGATGCGCTCGTAGTTGCGCAGACCAACCCACTCGACCTCGCGGTTCAGCCGGTTGGCGCGATAGTTCGTG
Organism: Hoeflea sp.; assembly: GCA_040218025.1. Taxonomy (GTDB): domain Bacteria; phylum Pseudomonadota; class Alphaproteobacteria; order Rhizobiales; family Rhizobiaceae; genus Hoeflea. The sequence goes on from JAVJQD010000001.1 coordinate 274,316, forward strand.
AACGACAGGTAGATCGTCCAGATCAGCGGAAAGATGTTGATCGCCAGCAGAAGGAAGATCGTCGGCCCGACGAACAGCCACGCGATCGCCCGGTCCGACAGGCCACGCACCTTGCGGGCGACGCGGGGCGGCGTGCGCTGGGCGAGCTTGTCCATGGCGGTATCGGTCATCGAGACGCAAAGCCTCCGCCCGTGCCGGGGGCACGATCATGAAAGGAATGAAGCAACAAGGCAACGTCCCGGCCGCACCAGATCGGCGGCCCGGCCGGGAGGCCGGGAGTGATCAGAGCTTGCCTTCGTCCTCGAAGACTTCGGTCCAGTCCTCGATGAGCTTGTCGAGCGCCTCCTGCGCCGTGCCCTGGTCGGCGACGACATAGTCATGCAGGCGCTTCTGCATGGCCAGCAGCAGTTCGGCGTAGGCCGGTTCCTGCCAGAAGTCCTTGACGTTCTCCATCGCCAGCAGGAAGTCGCCGGCGAACGGCGCGCTGTCTTCGAAGCCGGGATCGTTCAGCACCGAATTGTGCGCCGAGTAGCCGCCGAGCTCCCACCACTTGGCCTGCACGTCGGGCTGTGCGAACCACTTGATGTATTCGAGCGCCGCATCCTGCTTGTCCGAATAGGACACCACCGAGATGCCCTGCCCGCCCAGCGTCGAGGCCGGCACGTTCTGCGGCGGGTTGACGAAGAAGTCGATCTTGTCGCCGCCCACGTCCGGATCGGCGTAGAGGCCGGGGAAGAAGGCGAACCAGTTCATGGCCATCGCCACCTGACCCGATTTGAACGCGTCAAGCGACTGTTCCATGTAGGAATCGGTGTAACCGGGCGGTGTGCAGCACTCGTAGAGCTCCTTGTAGAACTCGAGCGCCTCGACCGCTTCGGGCGAGTTCACCGCGCCTTCCATCTGGTAGGTGCCGGGCTCGGTCTCGTATTCGAAGCCCCACGTGTAGAGCGCGCCGGTGGCGCCCATGGTGATGCCTTCCGAACCGCGCTCGGTGAAGATCGACACGCCGTAGCGGGTCTGTCCGTCGATCTCGCGCTCCTGGAAGAACTTGGCGATCTGCATCAGCTCCATCTGCGTTTCGGGCTCGCGGAGCTCCTGGCCGGTTTCCTCCATGTAGGCGGCGCGGATTTCCTCGTTCTCGAACCAGTCCTTGCGGTAGAACCAGCCGTTCGCGTCGCCCATCGCCGGCAGCGCGTAATAGTTCGGCGTGCCCTTGGGCCAGGTCGAATAGGCGTAGACGGTCGCCGGTGCGAAGTCGTCCATCGAGATGCCTTCGGCCTCGAAGAAGTCGTTCAGCTTGACGTAGTGGCCGTTTTCGGCGCCCCCGCCGATCCACTGGCTGTCGCCGATCAGAAGATCGCAGAGCTTGCCGCCCGAATTGAGCTCGTTGAGCATGCGGTCGGCGAAGTTCGGCCATGGCACGAACTCGAAATTCATCGTGTGGCCGGACTGCGCCTCGAAATCCTTGGACAATTCGACCAGCGCGTTGGCCGGGTCCCAGGCGGCCCAGCAAAGCGTCAATTCCTCGGCCTGCGCGGCGTTCGCGCCCATGAGGCCGGCCGTCGACATGGCGGTTGCCATCAACAATGCACGTTTGATCATCGGTTTCCTCCCTGACGAAGCGGTATCGGGCGCAAACCCGGATCGGGCCTCCCATGCGCCTGGCTTCAGCCGAAGCCTAGTTGAAGTACGTACCTCATGTCGAGTCCGAATTTTCGCCGCCCGGCAGAAAAATCCGGGCGGCGCTGTCGTCCGGCCCCTTCAGATGGCCAGTTTCGTCCAGGCGGCGTTGCGCCTGGACGACCGAACGCAGGCATCGACGAAGGCGACGCCGACCAGCCCGTCGCGCACCGTCGGATAGGTCACCGCCGGATCGGGCGTCTCGCCTGCCGCCCGGGCACGGATCGCGTGGGCGGCCTCGGTGTAGATGTTGGCGAAGCCCTCCAGATAGCCCTCCGGATGGCCCGGCGGCACGCGGCTGACGCGACCGGCCGCCTCGCCCGCGCCGGCACCGTTGCGGGTGATCAGCCGCTTGGGCTCGCCGAGCGGCGTGAACCACAGATAGTTCGGGTCTTCCTGGCTCCACTCGAGCCCGCCCTTGTCGCCATAGATGCGAAGACGCAGCGCGTTCTCGTTGCCCGGCGCGACCTGGCTCGACCAGAGCGTGCCCTTGGCACCGCCGGCAAAGCGCAGCATTACGTGGGCGTTGTCGTCGACCCGGCGGCCCGGCACGAAGCTGTCGAGATCGGCCGCCAGTTCGCTCAGTTCGAGCCCGGAGACGAACAGGGCGAGATTGAGCGCATGGGTCCCGATGTCGCCGGTCGACCCGCCCGCCCCGGACTTGTCCGGATCGGTGCGCCAGGCGGCCTGCTTCATCCCGGTCGCTTCCAGCGGTTCGGCAAGCCAGTCCTGCGGGTACTCGGCCTGAACGAGCCGGATCGTGCCCACATCGCCGTCGGCCACCATCTGCCGGGCCTGCCGCACCATCGGATAGCCGGTGTAGTTGTGCGTCAGCACGAACAGGGCATCGGACTTCTCGGCCAGATTGACGAGCTTCCTTGCATCGGCGAGCGTCGCGGTCAGCGGCTTGTCGCAGATCACATGGATGCCGCGCTTGAGGAACTCGCGCGCCACCGGATAGTGCATGTGGTTGGGCGTGACGATGGCGACCGCTTCGATCCCCTGCTTGAGGCGCGCCTCGCGTTTGGCCATCTCCGTGAAATCGCCATAGACGCGATCGTCCGGCAGACCGAGATCGCGGCCCGAGGCCTTCGATTTCTCCGCGGTCGAACTGAACGCGCCGGCAACGAGCTGATAGTGCCCGTCGATTCGGCTCGCGATGCGGTGCACCGCGCCGATGAACGCGTCGCGCCCGCCGCCGACCATGCCCAGCCGGATCGGCCGTCCGGCGATGTCGTCCCTGCCTTCGATTGCCATGATGTCCTCCCTTATGCGTTGTGTTCGGCGGCCGCCCAGCCGCGCCGGATCAGGTCGATCGCCTCGCCGAAAACCTGTTCCTCGCTGGCAAAGAGCGGACGCCAGACCTTCGTGGCGGCGGCGATGTCGGGCAGTGCGTGGCCGAACGCCTCGACCGTCAGCCAGCCGTCATAGCCGGCCCGGCGAAGCGCATCGAACGTCGCCTGAAAGTCTATGTGCCCCCTGCCCGGCGTGCCCCGGTCGTTCTCGGAGATGTGGACGTGAGCGATCCTGCCCGCCGTCTCCGCGATGACACCGACCGGATCCTTTTCCTCGATGTTGGCGTGGAACGTGTCGTAGAGGTAGCCGTAATTGTCCGCGCCGACCGCCTCGGCCAGCGCCGCCGCCCGCTCCGCAGTGTTCAGCGCATAGCATTCGAACCGGTTGAGCGGCTCGACCGCGATGGTCAGCCCCGCGCCGGCGGCGTGTGACGCCATGGCCCGGTGCGCCTCCACCATGCGCTGCCACTCGTCCGACGTCGGTCCCGATCCGCTGAAGACGCCGAGCGGCTGGTAGAACGGCCCGCACAGCACCTCGGCGCCAAGCGCGACCGAACAGTCGACCAACCATTTCAGATAGTCGATCCCGGCCTGGCGGCACGCCGGATCGTCGCTCATCGGGCTGCGCGCCTCGTCCTGCACGATGGCGACCACGGTGCTGGCCAAGCCCAGCCCGTCGAGCCTCGCCCGCAGCGCCGCGTAGTGCGCCTCGTCGCCCTCGAACACGGGCACCTCCACCCCGTCATAGCCGGCCGCCTTGAGCTGCTCGAGGACGGCGCCGTCAGCATCGGTGACGTGCGTCGTCCAGAGCAGAAGGTTGAAGCCGATCTTCACCGGTCCAGTCCGAGCATCTTGCGGTTGGCGGCATCGTCCGTACCCGCCCCGGCGAAGTCGTCGAACGCATGTTCGGTGATGCGGATCATGTGCGCCCTGACGAACTGGGCGCCCTCGCGCGCGCCGTCCTCGGGATGCTTCATCGCGCACTCCCACTCGACCACGGCCCAGCCGTCGAAATCGTACTGCGTGAGCTTGGAGAACACGGCGCCGAAATCGACCTGCCCGTCGCCGAGCGAGCGGAACCGGCCCGCCCGGTTCACCCAGGACTGATAGCCGCCATAGACCCCCTGCCGGCCGGTCGGGTTGAGTTCGGCGTCCTTGACGTGGAACATCCGGATGCGCTCGTGATAGATGTCGATGTTGTCGAGATAATCGAGCGCCTGCAGCACGTAGTGGCTCGGATCGTAGAGCATGTTGCAGCGCGCATGCCCGTCGAGCCGCTCCAGGAACATCTCGAACGTGATCCCGTCATGCAGGTCCTCGCCCGGATGGATCTCGTAGCAGACGTCGACGCCGTTTTCCTCGGCATGATCGAGGATCGGCCGCCAGCGCGCCGCCAGTTCGTCGAACGCCGCCTCGATGAGACCCGCCGGACGCTGCGGCCACGGATAGACATAGGGCCAGGCCAGCGCGCCGGAGAAGGTCGCATGGGCGCCGATGCCCATGTTGCGCGAGGCGCTGATCGCCTTCTTGACCTGGTCGACCGCCCATTCCTGGCGCGCCTTGGGATTGCCGTGCACGGACGGGTCGGCGAACCCGTCGAAGGCGGCGTCGTAGGCCGGATGCACCGCGACGAGCTGGCCCTGCAGGTGCGTCGACAGTTCCGTCACCTCGACGCCATTGTCCGCCGCCTTGCCCTTGATCTCGTCGCAATAGTCCTTGCTCTCGGCCGCCTTCGCCAGGTCGAACAGTCGCCCGTCCCAGCTCGGAACCTGGACGCCCGCATAGCCGCAGTCGGCCGCCCATTTGGTGATCGCGTCCCACGAGTTGAACGGCGTCTCGTCGCCGGCGAACTGCGCCAGAAAAAGCGCCGGTCCCTTGATTGCCTTCATGATCTCTCCTCCCCTCGATCGCGGGCTGGTTCAGCGCCATGGGCGCGGTTGTCTCAAGGCAGGTTCTCCTTGAGGAAGATTTCGGTGCGGATGCGTTCCTGCGACGGGATCGTCTCCATCCCGTCGACCTCGGCGCGCAGCACGCGCAGCGCCGAGCGGACGATATGGCCCGGGTTCTGCGCGATCACCGCGTCGAACGTTCCCTCGGTCAGCGCGGCGCGCGTGCACTCGGTCAGTTCGTGCGCGATCACGGTAAGCCGGGCCCCGGCGTCCGCCGAAGCGAGCGCCCGCACCAGCCCCTGATTGCCCGCGCCCGCCGAATAGATCGCGGCGATGTCCTCGTGCCGGGCGAGCATGTCCGAGACGCGCGCGGCGACGAGTTCGGCGCGGTCGTAGCATTCAAGCGTCGGCAGCACGGAGAGGTGACCGAATCGCTCGGCCATCACCTGGTCGAAGCCGAGCCGCCGCTCGGCGTGGTCGCGCGCGGTCATTGTGCCGGCGACCACCATCACCCGCGCCGGCCGTGCGGGCAGGAACCGGCCGAGCAGCGTTCCCGCGGTCCGTCCCGCCGCGACATTGTCGATGCCGACGAAATGGCCGCAATCGACCGTCGGCAGGTCGGCGACCATCGGAACGATCGAGGCGCCGGCCTGCATCACCCGGCGCACCGCATCGCGCACGCGCGGCGTTTCGGGCGCCATCAGCGCCAGCCCGTCCGGCGGCGCCTTGGCGAGCCCCCCGATCATCTCGGCGAGCGCATGGGTGTCGTCGGCGGGATAGGTGCGCATGTCCACGCGGACGCGGTCCATGGCGCCCTGCGCCACGATCTCGGCGACCGCGTCGCGCAACTCGCCCAGGAACTCGGTCGGCGCGTCCGGCATCACGCAGACGAAATCGTAGGTCCGCTGCCGGGCGAGATTGGCGGCCGCCACGTCGCGTACATAGCCGAGCTTTTCGATCGCCTCGTTGACGCGCAGGATCGTCTTCGCCCGCACGCCGGGCCGCTTGTTGAGAACCCGGTCGACCGTCGCCAGGCTCACGCCGGCGGTCTGCGCGATATCGTGCACTGTCGGTCGCGACATCGGTCGCAGGCTCCCTCACCGATCGATCGCGCCTTTATGAGGTACGTTCATCGGCAAGGTCAATGCGCGCCGCAATATCGACCTTGCGCGGCCGCCCTCCTGCCAAAGCCGCGATTGCGATCGGCCCACACTTCGCTAAAACGGCCACCGAAATCCGGAGGTTGTGATGAGCGCGCTGTTTCCCATGTCGAAGACCGACACCACCTTTCGCCGGCTGACGACCGATCACGTCGGCACCGACAGCTTTCGCGGCGAGCAGATGCTCGTGGTCGAGCCCGACGCGCTGCGGCTCCTGTCCGAAGCGGCCTTCGCCGACATCAACCATCTGCTGCGCCCCGGCCACCTGAAACAGCTCGCCGCGATCCTCGAAGACCCCGAAGCGACCGACAATGACCGGTTCGTCGCATACGATCTTCTCAAGAACGCAAACATCGCCGCCGGCGGCGTGCTGCCCATGTGCCAGGACACGGGCACGGCGATCGTCATGGCCAAGAAGGGCCGTCGCGTCTGGACCGAAGGCGGCGACGAGGACGCGCTCGGCCAGGGCGTCCGCGACGCCTACGAGAAGAAGAACCTGCGCTATTCGCAGCTCGCCCCGCTGTCGATGTTCGAGGAGAAGAACACGCGCAACAACCTGCCCGCCCAGATCGACATCTACGAGGAAGGCGAGGACGCCTACGAATTCCTGTTCATCGCCAAGGGCGGCGGGTCGGCCAACAAGACGTTCCTTTATCAGGGCACGCCGTCCCTTCTGACCCACGACCGCCTGATCGACTTTCTGCGCGAGAAGATCCTGACGCTCGGCACGGCCGCCTGCCCGCCCTATCACCTCGCCATCGTGATCGGCGGCACCAGCGCCGAGATGAACCTGAAGACCGTCAAGCTCGCCTCGACGCGCTATCTGGACGGCCTGCCGACCGAGGGCTCGGATGACGCGCATGCCTTCCGCGATCTCGCCATGGAGGCCGAGGTCCACAAGCTGACCCAGCAGATGGGCGTCGGCGCGCAGTTCGGCGGCAAGTACTTCTGCCACGACGTGCGCGTCATCCGCCTGCCCCGGCACGGCGCCTCACTGCCGATCGGGCTGGGCGTGTCGTGCTCGGCCGACCGCCAGGCGCTCGGCCGCATCACCCGCGATGGCGTGTTCCTCGAGCGGCTCGAGACCAATCCGGCCCAGTACATGCCCGATGTCGACGAAGCCGCGCTCGGCGGCGCGGTGGTCGAGATCGACCTAAACCGGCCCATGACTCAAATTCTCAAGGAACTGAGCCAATACCCCGTCAAGACTCGCCTTTCGCTGACCGGGTCGATCATCGTTGCGCGCGACATCGCGCACGCCAAGATCCGCGAGCGGCTCGAGAACGGCGAGCCGATGCCCGACTATTTCAAGGATCATCCGATCTATTACGCCGGCCCGGCCAAGACTCCCGAAGGGTTCGCCTCGGGCTCGTTCGGACCGACCACGGCCGGCCGCATGGATTCCTATGTCGACCAGTTCCAATCCTTCGGCGGCTCGATGGTGATGCTCGCCAAGGGCAATCGCTCACGGCAGGTGCGCGAGGCGTGCGCGCGCCATGGCGGCTTCTATCTGGGCTCGATCGGCGGCCCGGCCGCGCGGCTGGCGCAGGACTGCATCAGGAAGGTCGAGGTTGTCGAGTATCCCGAACTGGGCATGGAGGCGATCTGGAGGATCGAGGTCGAGGACTTCCCCGCCTTCATCGTCATCGACGACAAGGGCAACGACTTCTTCAAGGAATTGAATCTGGGCTGACCGCTGCCGTGCAGGGCCTGCCCATCCCGCCGTCATCCCGGAACTTGATTCCGGGATTCATGGAAGTACGGGCACCGTGGATTCCGGTGCCAAGCTCCGGAATGACGGCCCGTCGGCTGGCTCACCACATCGTCCTGGCCGCCCGTTCGGGCCACTCGGCGTCGTAGGCCGCGCCGTCGATGCGGCCCGCGGTCTGTGCGGCGAGCACATCGCCCGGCGTCGGGATTGCGCCCGGATCGACATGGTGCGCGGGGTCCCACAGCCCGGCGCGCAGCACCGCCCGGCCGCATTGCGTGTAGATCTCACCGACCGTGACGACGATCGCCGAGCGCGGGCGCTGGCCGTCGCGCTCAAGCGAGGCGAGCAGGTCCGCATCGGCGGTGACGATCGCCGTGCCGTTCAGTCGCACGGTCGTCTTCGATCCGGGAATGAGGAAGCAGAACGCCACGCGCGGGTCGCGCACGATGTTGCGCAACGTGTCGATCCGGTTGTTGCCGCGCCGGTCGGGAATGATCAGGGTCTTCTCGTCGGCGATCACGAAAGCGCCGCCGCGTTCGCCGCGCGGCGAACAGTCGAGCCCTTCCGGCCCGACGCTCGCCAGCGTGAAGAAGGGCGAGGCCTCCAGAAGCCGGCGATATTCGGCCGTGATCCGGCCGGCCACCTTGGCGATGGCTGCTTCGCCCGGCGCACCGTAGAGCGCCTCAAGCGCCACGACGTCGGTGATTGGCTCAAAGCTCATCGGCTCAGCCCCTTTTCCTCGAGTTCGGCCAGATAGGCGGCCCATCTGGCCTCCTTTTCGCGACCGAGTTCGTCCAGATAGGTCCAGGTGAAGATGCCGGTCGAATGCATGTCGTCGAAGACGATGCGCACCGCATAGTTGCCGACCGGCTCGACCTGCATGATCTGCACGTTCTTCTTGCCGCCGATCGTCTTGCGCTGCGCCGGGCTGTGGCCCTGCACCTCGGCCGACGGCGACATGACGCGCAGCATCTCGGCCGGCAGTTCGTGCCGCGTTCCGTCCTCGAACGCGACCGTCAGCGTCTTGCGGTCCTGCGAGACTCGCAGTTCGGTCGGCCAGATGTCGCTCATGGGATCGCATGTGCCGCCTGTCACCTTGACGCGTCAAGCGAAACCGGAGAACTGTGCCGTCATGATCGACCCCTTCGGCCGTTCCATCACCTATCTTCGCGTATCGGTCACCGACCGGTGCGATTTCCGGTGCGTCTACTGCATGGCCGAGCAGATGACGTTCCTGCCGAAGAAGGACCTGCTCACGCTCGAGGAACTGGACCGGCTGTGCACGGTGTTCATCGAAAAGGGCGTCCGAAAACTGCGGCTGACCGGCGGCGAGCCGCTGGTGCGCAAGAACATCATGCATCTGGTCCGCCAGTTGTCGCGGCATCTGGCTTCGGGGGCCCTCGAAGAACTCACCCTGACGACCAACGGCTCGCAGCTTGCCCGGTTCGCCGATGAACTGGCCGATTGCGGCGTGCGGCGGGTCAACGTGTCGCTCGACACGCTCGATGCGGACAAGTTCAGGGCGATCACCCGCTGGGGCGATCTTTCGCGCGTGCTCGGCGGCATCGCGGCGGCCCGGCGCGCCGGCCTTCAGGTCAAGATCAACGCGGTCGCGCTCAGGGGCGTCAACGAGGCCGAGATCGAACCGATGATGCAGTGGGCGCACGGCGAGGGGCACGATTTCACCCTGATCGAGACCATGCCCATGGGCGAGATCGACGAGGATCGCACCGACCGGTACCTGCCGCTCACCGAGGTCCGCGCGAAGCTTGCCGAGCGCTATACGCTCGAAGACATTCCCTACAAGACCGGCGGGCCGGCGCGCTATGTGCGCATTGCCGAGACCGGCGGCCGGCTCGGCTTCATCACGCCGATGACCCACAATTTCTGCGAAAGCTGCAACCGCGTCCGGCTGACCTGCACCGGCACGCTCTACATGTGCCTTGGCCAGGAGGACGCCGCCGACCTGCGCGCGCCCTTGCGCGAATCCGAAGGCAACGCGCGTGTCACGGCGGCCATCGACGAGGCGATCGGCCGCAAGCCGAAGGGCCACGACTTCGTCATCGACAGGACGACGAGGGCGCCCGCCGTCGGCCGGCACATGAGCGTGACGGGCGGCTGACATGAAGATCGCCATCGTCGGCGGCGGCATCGCCGGCCTTTCGTCCGCATGGGCGCTGACCGGGGCCGGCCAGCAGGTCACGCTCTACGAGCAGGGTCCGATCCCAAATCCCCTTTCGGCCTCGGGCGACGAGCACCGCATCATCCGCCGCGCCTATGGCGGCCTGTCCGGCTACGCGCGGCGTATCGACGAGGCCTACGGGGCCTGGGACGAACTATGGGACGATCTGGGCGAGAAGCATCTTGTCGAGAACGGCTTCCTGATCGTCAGCCGGCAGCCCGGCGACGAGGCCGAGCAGTATCGCGACGGGCTGATCGCCGGCGGCTATCCGCTCGACCTGCTCGACTCGGGCGAGGCGGCAGAGCGCTTCGCGTTCCTTGAGGCCGGCACTTTCCGATATGCCGGCTTCAGCCCGGAGGGCGGCGCCCTGCTGTGCCAGAAGATCGCCGGCGGCCTTGAGGGTTGGCTTCGGAACCACGGCGCCGCCGTGCACGACAACACCCCGGCGACCGCCGTCGATCCCGCCGGCACGGTCATAACGGCCGAAGGCGCAACCGATTTCGACATCGTCATCGTGACCGCTGGCGCCTGGGTGCTCGGCCTGGTGCCGGATCTGGCGGGGCGGCTGACCACCTATCGCACGGCGGTCGCCTACTTCACGCCGCCCCCGGACCTCGCGCCCGCCTGGGTCGATGCGCCCGTCATGCTGGATGCCGGCGCCGATTCGGATGGTTATGCGATCCCGCCGATCGGCGGCTCAGGCCTGAAGCTCGGCACCGGCAACCACAAGCGGCGATCGCCGCCGGACGCCGATCGCACGCCCGCCTCGGACGAGGCCGACGCCATCCGCAGATGGTTCTCTCCGCCGCTCGCAAAGCTGGACGACTACCGGCACGAAAAGACGGTCACCTGCGCCTACACCTTCACCGTCGACGAGCATTTCGCGCTGCACCGGCGCGACCGGCTTTGGGTGGTCTCGGCCTGCTCGGGACACGGCTACAAGTTCGGCGCGGCGGTCGGCCGGCGCGTCGCACGCCATGTTCCCGGCGGCGAGGAAGACGCGCTGCGGGCCTGGCTCGAAGCGCGCGATTGATCCCGTCACAAGATTGCGCCTGTTCACGCACCGGGCCCCGTGATAGGGGCGAACGGCCGGTCGGTTCGACCGTTTCCAGTACAGCCTCCCGCAATCCGTGACGAGATCGGGCCGCAAGGAGCCCGTCACGGGGCGCAACAGAAGTCGTCCGTCCTGATGCCGTTGTCGGCGAACATCCGCGCCTGCCTGTTCATGTCCCTGTCGATGGCCGGGTTCACCATCAACGACACGCTCGTCAAGTCGGTCATGGACACGCTGAACACCGGCCAGATCATGTTCGTACGCGGCACGATGATCGTCGCCGGACTGCTCGTCTATCTGCGGCTGCGCCGACAACCGCTGTTCGTTCCGGGCCTGATCTCCGCTCCGGTGGTCCTGCGCACCGGCGGCGAGTTGACCACCACGATCTTGTTCCTGAGCGCGCTCGCCCACCTGCCGCTGGCCAACGCGACCGCCGTGCTGGCCGCGCTGCCGCTCGCCGTCACGATCGGCGCGGCGCTGTTCCTTGGCGAACAGGTCGGCTGGCGACGCTGGTCGGCCATCATGATCGGCTTTTGCGGCGTGCTGCTGATCGTGCGTCCCGGCATGGCCGGCTTCAACGCCGCGACCCTGCTGGTGGTCGGCGCGGTGGTCTTCGCGGCCGTCCGCGACATCGCGACCCGGAAGATCGCCGGTTCGGTCCCGTCGCTGACCGTCTCGGCGCTGACGGCACTCTGCGTTACGCTCGCCGGGCTGGCGCTGGTCGGCCCGCTCGGCGGCTGGCGGCCGATGGATCTGCCGACGCTCGCGACGCTCGCGGCAGCGGCCGGATTTCTCTTCATCGGCTACCAGTTCGTCGTCATGGCGATGCGGGAGGGCGACATCGGCTTCGTGGCGCCGTTCCGCTACACATCGCTGCTGTGGGCGCTCGTGCTGGGGTTTGTCGTCTTTGGCGATTTTCCCGACATCGCCACGCTCGCCGGCGCGGGGATCGTCGTCGGAACCGGCATCTACACGCTCTATCGCGAACGCGTTCGCCGGTCCCACATCCGCGCCGCGACCCGCTCGGCCGCATCGCCACCGCCCGCGCGGGGAACCTGACATGTCCGGCACCCCGCTTCCCCTGCCCGAGCCCGTCACCCGCAATCTGCCGGCGATCCTGTTGATGGTCGTTTCGATGGCGCTGTTTGCGCTCGACGACAGCTTCATCAAGCTGGCGGCGACGCAGATCAATGTCGGCCAGGTCATCCTGCTGCAGTCGATCATCGCAGCGCTCGTCTTCGGCACGCTGACCAAGCTGTCCGGCAAGCCTTTGTTGACGCGGGCCTTCCTCGCCCCGCCGATCGTCGCGCGCAACATCGGCGAAGTGCTGGGCGTGGTCTGCTTCGTCACCGCGCTGGCGCTGATGCCGCTGTCGACCGCCTCGGCGATCCTGCAGGTCCAGCCGCTGGCGGTGACGCTGGGCGCGGCGCTGTTCCTGCGCGAATCCGTCGGCTGGCGCCGCTGGACGGCGGTGCTGATCGGCTTCATCGGCGTCCTGATCATCATCCGGCCCGGCATGGCCGGGTTCTCGCCCGCCGCCCTTCTCGCGGTCGCCGCCGTCGTCGGCCTTGCCATTCGCGATCTCGGCACACGCCGCGTCGCGGTCGACGTGAGCAGTCTGCAACTTTCGACGATCGCCAGCGTCATCATCATCCCGCCCTCGCTGGTGATGATGATCGTCTATGGCGGCTGGCAGCCGATGAGCGTAACGACGATCCTCTATGTGCTCGGTGCGGCGACGTCCGGCATCCTTGCCTACTACACCATCACCGTCGCGCTGCGGATCGGCGAACTGTCGGTCATCGCGCCGTTCAGATACGCGCGGCTGCTGTTCGCCCTGATCCTCGGCGCCATTCTTTTCGGCGAGCGGCCCGACCTGCCCATGCTGATCGGATCGGCGCTGATCATCGGCACCGGCATCTACGCCTTCTACCGCGAGCGGCTGCACGCGCGTCAGGCGGCCACCGCACTCAATGCCGAGGCCGGCTAGCGGCCCTCCCACATCCGGTCGAGTTCGGCCCTTTCGCCTTCGATTTCCTCCCGGACGAAGCCGCGGAACGCTTCGATCTTCGGCAAGGTCGAGACCTGCGGCAGGCAGCAGAAATAGAAGCTGGCATTGGCCGGCATGACCAGATCGAACGGCGCCACCAGCCGCCCGGCGCGAATGTCCCGCGCCGCCAGCGTCAGCCGTCCGAGCGCGATCCCGGCCTGGTCGACGGCGGCTTCCAGCGCATGGTCGGCATGGTTGAACCGCGCCCCGCGCGATGGATCGATGCCGTCCGCACCGGCCTGCTTGAGCCAGGTTGCCCACGTCACCGCATTGGGCAGGAACGCAGCCGAATCGTCGTGCAGAAGCGTCAGCGCGGCAAGGTCGCCAAAGGTCAGCGCGCCGCCAAACCGTTCGGCGAGCAGCACCGGGCTGATCAGCGGCAGCACCGCATCCTCGGCCAGCGGCTCGACCCGCAGGCCCGGATAGTGTCCCGCCCCGAACCGGATCGCCACGTCGATCGCATCCTTGCGCAGATCCGACAGGCTCAGGTTCGCCGCGATCCGCAGCTCGATCTCCGGATACTGCTCCAGAAACCGGTGAATGCGCGGCGACAGCCACTTGGCGGCAAAGGAGGGTCCGGTGGTGACGGTCAGTACATCGTCCGGCGTCGACGGCTTGAGCTGGTTCATCGCCGCGTGAAGGCGCTCGAACCCGTCCTGCACCGAAGGCGCGAACCGCGCCCCCGCCTCGGTCAGCGCGACCCCCCGGTTGAGACGCTCGAACAGCGGCAGTTGCAGGAACTCCTCGAGCTGCCGGATCTGGAACGACAGCGCCGATGGCGTGACGTTCAGCTCCTCGGCCGCGCGCTGGAAGCTCAGATGCCGGGCCGCCGCATCGAACGCGCGCAGCGAATTAAGCGGAGGCAGACGATCTCTCACATCAAATTTCCTTAACCGAAGGGTTGGAATTTCGCGTTTGTCCGGTCGTTTGGCAACAGATATTTTGCAGTCAACGAACGACATGCATCGCGAAAGGAACGCGCCATGACACGCAAGCCGCAGAGCAACGAACGGCAGTCCGTCGACTATGAACGGGTTCGCCGCCGGGCGGCCGCCGAGCGCCGGCGGGCCATGAGCGAGGTCATGCGCACGGTCTTTTCCTGGCGCGCCCGGACCGGATCGAAACGCTGACACATCGGCATTTCCGAAGACGCAAGGGCTTGATCTGGCGGGTTTTCAGCGCAACGCCGCCGCTATAGACAGAAGCGACAATTCCTTTCCGGATCGCTCCATGTCGCAGGCCCTTTTCCAGGGGCGGGCAGCGTCCCGCCCGCTTCTTGTCACGCTGGTCATCCTGGCGGCCGTCAGCCCGCTTGCGATCAACATGTTCATGCCGTCCATGCCGTCGATCGCGGCCGATTTCGGCGTGCCCTACCCGACCGTCCAGCTCGGCCTGTCGCTTTATCTGGGCTTCATGGTGGTGCTGCAACTCGTCGCCGGCCCGGTTTCGGACCGGGTCGGCCGTCGACCCGTGCTGATCGTCGGCATGGCGACCTTCGTCGCCGGCTCGCTCCTGTGCGCGATCGCGCCCACGATCGAGACGTTTCTCGCCGGCCGGATCATCCAGACCGCGAGCGCAACCGGGCTCGTCCTGTCGCGCACCATCATCCGCGACCTCTATCCGCGCGAGAAGGCCGCCTCGATGATCGGCTACGTCGTCATGGGCATGGCCGTGGCGCCGATGGTCGCCCCGGCGCTTGGCGGCCTTGCCGACGAGGTGGCGGGCTGGCGCGCCTCGTTCGTCCTACAGGCCGGCTTCGGCGCGTTCGCATTGGTCGCGATCCTGTTCCTGCTGCCGGAAACCAACGCCAGCATGGGCCAGTCCGCCCGCAACCAGTTCACGGCGTGGGGCGCGCTCGGGCGGATGCGGCCCTTCTGGCTGTACGCGCTGACCACCAGCCTGTCCTCGGCCGTCTTCTTCGGCTTCCTCGGCGGCGGACCGGCCGTATCGAGCGCCTCTCTGGGGCAGTCCCCGTTCGATTACGGCCTGTGGTTTTCGCTGTGCGCGCTCGGCTACCTGATCGGCAACTTCCTGTCGGGCCGTTTCTCGCAGGTGCGCGGCGTCGAGCGCATGGTCCGCGACGGCGCGCTGATCGCGCTCGTCGGGACCGGTGTTTCGCTGGCGCTGTTCGCCATCGGCGCCGACCATCCGGCTTCGCTGTTCGTGCCGCTGAGCCTCATCGGCGTCGGCAACGGTCTGGTTCTGCCGAATGCCACCGCGGCCGTGATCGGCCTGAAGCCGGAAGCCTCCGGTGCCGCTTCCGGCCTGCTCGGCGCGCTGCAGATCGGCGTCGGCGCGCTTGCCTCGATCATCGGCGCCCTTGCGGCCGGCGTCGGCGGCTCGCCGATCGGCCTGACGGCGCTTCTGTTCGGATTCGCGGGCGCGGCCACCTGCGTTGCGCTGATCGCGATCCGCTCGCCGAGCGAGGCTTTCTGAACGTTTTCGCGTTGAGCCGACCCCTGCGCTCGGGCATGATCGGACGATGAGCGCGCTGACCAGACAAGATGCGGGAACCGGCTATCTGATCGCGCCCGATCCGGATGCGCCGGGCCTGTCGACCACGGTGACCGGTCACGACCAGGACGGCAATCCGGTCGAAACGCGCGTGGTCACCGAACGGCCGCTGACGCTCTATCTGAACCGCCAGGAGATCGTCACGATGATGACGATCGGCGATCATCCGGACCTTCTGGCCGTCGGCTATCTGGTCAACCAGAACATGCTGCGGCCCGACGACGAGATCACCGCGATCGACCATGACGAGGAACTGGGCGTGGTCGTCGTGCGCACCGCGCGCGAAACCGACTACGAAACGGTTCTTCAGAAGAAGGTGCGTACGTCGGGCTGCGCCCAGGGGACCGTCTTCGGCGACGTCATGGACGGGTTCGACCGGATCGCCCTTCCACAGGACGCGGTGCTGCGCACCTCGTGGCTGCATGCGCTCACAAGGGCGATCAACCTGACGCCAAGCCTTTATCTGGCGGCCGGCGCCATCCATGGCTGCGTCCTGTGCGAGCGCGACCGGCCGCTCGTCTATTTCGAGGATGTCGGCCGCCACAACGCCGTCGACAAGGTCGCCGGCTGGATGCGCATGAACGGCGTCGATGGCGGCGACAAGATCTTCTATACGACCGGCCGGCTGACTTCGGAGATGGTGATCAAGACGGTGATGATGGGCATTCCCGTGCTGGTTTCGCGGTCCGGGTTCACCGCCTGGGGCGTGGACCTCGCGCGTCAGGCCGGCCTGACCCTGATCGGACGCGCCCGCGGCAAGCGCTTCACCGTGCTTTCGGGCAACGACCGGATCGTCCGGGACATGGACTGGTCGAAGGTTGCCGAAGATGCGCCCGAGCACAGGCGCAAGGGCGCGCGCGATGACTGACCTGGCCACTGGCAAAAAGACGACCCTCGGCGTGGTTCTGGCGGGCGGCCAGTCTCGCCGCATGGGCGGCGTCGACAAGGCGCTCGTCGAACTGGCCGGCCGGCCGCTGATCGCCCACGTCGCCGGGCGCCTTGCTCCGCAGGTCGATGCGGTCGCCATCAACGCCAATGGCGATCCGGCGCGGTTCGAGGACACCGCCCTGCCCGTCTTCGCCGATACGGTCGCGGACCATGCCGGTCCGCTCGCCGGCGTGCTTGCAGCCATGGACCATGCCGCCCAGCATCATCCGTCCGTCGCTCACATCGTCACGGCCGCCACCGACACGCCGTTCTTTCCCGAAGACCTCGTTGCGCGGCTTTCGGCGGCGGCAACGACCTCGAACACGATCGCCATGGCCACATCGGACGGCCACCGCCACCCCGTCTTCGCGCTCTGGCCGGTCGCCCTTGCCGAGGATCTTGGCGCCTGGCTCGCCTCCACCGACACGCTCAAGGTGATGGCCTTCGTGCAACGCCATCGCCTCGCCGAGGTCGACTTTCCCGTCGGCCGCGACGGCGCCGACCCGTTCTTCAACATCAACACGCCCGACGATCTGGCCCGCGCCGAAACGTTCATGCGGCAGGGGGCGGCCTGATGCGTGCCCTTCCGCCCCGCTTCGGTATCGTCGGCTGGAAGGACACCGGCAAGACGACGATGACGGCACGGCTCGTTCAGGAACTGGTCCGGCGCGGCTACCGGGTCGCGACGGTCAAGCGCGCCCACGCCGCCTTCGACATCGACCGGGCCGGCACCGACAGCCACACGCACCGGATGGCGGGCGCCGCCGAGGTGGCGATCGTCTCCCGCAACCGCTGGGCGCTCATGCACGAGAACGAGAGCGGCGAGAACGAGGCGACGCTGGACGAGATCGTCGAGCGCCTGTCGCCCTGCGATGTCGTGCTGGTCGAAGGCTTCAAGGCCGAGCGTCACCCGAAGGTCGAGATGCGCCACGCCGCAAACCCCGCCGCGCCGATGCTGGCCGATGACGATCCGGCGATCGTCGCGCTCGTCTTCGACGAGGTGCCGCCCGAGGCAACCCGCTTCGGTCGCCCCGTTTTCCAGCGCGATCAGGTCGGTGCGATCGCGCAACTGGTCGAGGAAGCGTGCGAACTTGCCGGACACTCCAGGCGGACGGCGACGCGATGAGCACGGCACGCAAGCTGATCGACGATTGCTTCGTCCATGACAGCGGGCGCATGCGCCACGACGACGTGCTGGCGCTGCTCGCGGACCGTCTTGCGCCAGTCGCCGACGTCGAGACCGTGCCCGTCATCGGAGCCGCCGGGCGCATCGCCGCGTCCGATGTGACCGCGCCGATCGACGTCCCCCGGAGCGACAATGCCGCCGTCGACGGGTTCGCCTTTGCGCACGCCGACTACCGCGAAAGCGGCGGCCGCCTCGTGCCGGCCGCACGGATCGCCGCCGGGACCCTGCCCGATGAGCGGCTGCCCGCCGGCGCCTGCGCACGCATCTTCACCGGCGCGCCGATGCCCGAGGGCGCCGACACGGTCGTGATGGAAGAGGATTGCTTGGTCGAGACGGACGGCACGATCCTCGTCCCGCAGGGCCTGAAGGAAGGCGCCAACCGGCGGCTCGCCGGCGAGGATTTCCGCCCGGGCGATCCCGTCCTTCGCGCCGGCCAGCCGCTCCGCCCGCAGGATCTCGCAGCCCTTGCCGCGACCGGACACGCCGAGGTGGCGGTGCGCGCGAAGCTGCGCATCGCGATCCTGTCGACCGGCGACGAGATCGTCGAGCCCGGCCGGCCGGCGCACCGGGCGCAGGTCTATGATTCCAACCGGCCCATGCTGCTGGCGCTTGCCGCCTCGCCGTCGACCACTGTCACCGATCTCGGCCATGTCGGCGACGATGAGGGCGACCTGCGCCGCACCATCGCCGGGGCGGCCGAAAGCCATGACCTGATCATCACCTCCGGCGGCGCCTCGCGCGGCGCCGAAGACCATATGCTCGCCGTGCTCGATCGCCTCGGACGACGTCACCTCTGGCAGATCGCCGTCAAGCCGGGCCGGCCAATGATGTTCGGACAGATCGGCGACACTGTGCTGATCGGGCTTCCCGGCAACCCGGTCGCCGTGCTGGTGTGCTTTTCGCTCTATGCGCGCGCGGTGATCGGCCACCTTGCCGGCGCGCCGTTCTCGCGACCCGCCGGCTATCCGCTCCCCGCCGGCTTCGAGATTACCAAAAAGAAGACCGGCCGGCGCGAGTTCCTGCGCGGCTGGGCCGGGCCCGACCCCCGGACCGGGCAGATCGTGGCACACAAGTTCCCGCGCGACGGCTCCGGGCTGGTGTCGGGCCTTCAGGCGGCAACGGGATTGATCGAACTCGACGAGGACACAAGGCAGGTTGCGCGCGGCGATGCGGTGCGCTTCATACCGTTTGCCGAACTGGCCTTGCCAAAAGGACAATGAACGACCCGATGAGCACGGATGCGATGGATACCGGCGCCGAGGAGGCCGAGGCCTACGCCGACCGGCCCTCCGGCCCGCCGCACAGCGCCGAGCGGCGTCCGCTGCCCGCCGACCGGTTCGGCGGCTATTCGCCCCTATCCATCGGCCTTCACTGGCTCGGCTTCCTGCTGATCGCGGCGCTTGCGGCGACCTTTTGGCTCGAACGGCTCGACTTGCACCTGCTCGTCGGCATCATTGCCGCGCCGGTTCTGCTTGTTCACGCCGTCCGCCGTTTTGCGCGCGGGTTTCCGCGCGCGCCCGACGAGCCCGCCCCTGCGGCCCTGATCGCGCGGCTTGCCATCGTCGTCATGCTGGTCGCGATGATCATGCTCGCGCTGACCGGCCTTGCCATGCCGCTCGCGGCGGGCTTGCCGGCAACCGTGCTTGGCGTGGCGCTGCCCGTCCCGCCCTGGCCGCCGCAACCGGCGATTGCAGCGACGGCCGCCTCAGTGCATGCCGGTGCGGCAATCGCTCTGGCCGGCGGGCTCGGCGTGCATCTGCTGGCCGCGGTCGGATATGGCGCGCGCGGCATGCATGCCGTCACGGGGCGCGTCGTCAGGCCCGTCCGGCACGGGCGGTAGTGGTACCGCACCCCTGACACGAACCTGTCATTTTCGGTTGCAAAGCGCTTTGACATCGGGAAATGTTGCCGCCAATGCCCGCCGAAAGCGGCGGGCGCCCAACCGCCCGCAACCGCTGCGGGCCAAGCGTGACAAGAGGTATTCCATGCGTTCGACCAAGACAATTCTGGCCGCGGCCACGACCCTTGCGCTGTCGCTGGGCGCCGCCCAGGCCCAGGACCAGATGCAGATCAAGATCGGCACCGAAGGCGCCTACCCGCCCTTCAACGTGCTCGAGGCCGACGGCTCGCTGACCGGCTTCGACATCGATATCGCAAAGGCGCTGTGCGAGGAGATGAACGCCGAGTGCGAATTCGTCACCCAGGACTGGGACGGCATCATCCCGGCGCTGGTGGCCGGCAAGTTCGACGCGATCATCGCCTCCATGTCGATCACCGAGGAGCGCAAGCAGACCGTCGACTTCACCAACAAATACTACAACACGCCGCCGGCGATCGCCGTGCCGAAGGACTCCGACATCGAGGCGGCGACCGACGAGGCGCTCGCGGGCAAGGCGATCGGCGCCCAGTCGGCGACCACCCACTCCAACTATGCCGAGGAGAAGCTCTCCTCCGCCGATCTGCGCCTTTATCCGACGCCCGACGAGTACAAGCTCGATCTGGCCTCGGGCCGCATCGACGCCGCCATCGATGACGTGGTGGTGCTGTCGGAATGGCTGGAGACCGAGGAAGGCCAGTGCTGCAAGATCCTCGACACGCTCACGCCCGACCCGGTCATCAACGGTCCGGGCGCCGGCATCGCCGTGCGCAAGGGCGAGGACGAGTTGCGCGAAGCGTTCAACGCGGCGATCGAGGCGATCCGCGAGGACGGCACCTATCAGGAAATCAACGACAAATATTTCGAGTTCGACGTCTATGGCGGCTGACCGCCCGACCTGAACCCTGAAGCGGAAAATGGCGGGGACGGCCTGTCTCCGCCCTTTTCATATCCGCCCGCATGCGCGTGAAATGATTGCCGATGGAAGCACTGGGCTACCTCGCATTCGGTGACACCGGCTGGAGCGACGAGATCGCCGGCGGCGTCCTGATCACCGCGTCGCTGGCGCTGGCGACCCTGCCCATCGGCCTTGCCATCGGTTTCTTTCTCGCCCTCGCAAAGCAGTCGCGCGAGGAAACGCTGCGGCTTGCCGCCGACGTCTACACGACCATCTTTCGCGGCCTGCCCGAGCTTTTGACCATCTTCATGGTCTATTACGGCATGCAGATCGGCATCCGGCAGCTTTCGCTGGCGCTCGGCTTCGAGGGCGGCTTCGAGATCAACGCCTTCATCGCCGGCATGATCGCGCTCGCGGTGGTGTTTTCCTCCTTTGCGAGCGAGGTGTTCCTGTCGGCGTTCCGCGCCATTCCCGCCGGCCAGTACGAGGCCGGCGACGCCCTCGGCCTAAGCCGCTGGCAGACCATGCGCACGATCATCGCGCCGCAACTCATCCGCATCGCCCTGCCCGGCCTGGGCAATCTGTGGCTGATCCTGCTCAAGGACACCGCCTACATCTCGGTGATCGGCCTTTCGGACATCATGCGCCAGGCCGGCATCGCCGCGCGCGTTACCAAGGAGGCGTTCCTGTTCTTCGGCATCGCCTGCCTGCTCTACCTGATCCTTGCCGTCCTTTCCTCCGTGGTCTTTTCGCGCATCGAGCGCGCCGCCCGGCGCTCGGAGGCGCGCGCATGAGCGTGGTCC
The DNA here is from genome assembly GCA_040218025.1 of Hoeflea sp. Lineage (GTDB taxonomy): Bacteria > Pseudomonadota > Alphaproteobacteria > Rhizobiales > Rhizobiaceae > Hoeflea. Next base: position 295,541 of record JAVJQD010000001.1, read on the forward strand.
GCGAAGCCCTGTTGCCGCCGCAGCCCGCGCCGCCCGATATCGCACGGCGCTGGACGCGCGCCCGCATTGCCGGCCATCTGCTGATGACCTTCTGGGTTACCGCAGGCGTCGCCATGGTCTGGTGGCTGATCGGTGCCTGGAACATCGACTTCGTCGAGCGCTACCTACCGCGCTATCTGGAGGGTCTGCAGACCACGCTGACGCTGGTCGCCATCTCGATCGTGCTCGGCGCGGGGCTGTCGCTGCCGCTCGCCTTCATGCGCATGTCGGACAACCGCCTCGTCGGCGCCATCGCCTACGGTTACGTCTATTTCTTCCGCGGCACGCCGCTGCTCGCCCAGCTCTTCCTGATCTATTACGGCTTCGGCACGTTCCGGGCCGAGCTGGAGGCGGTTGGCCTTTGGTGGTTCTTCCGCGATGCCTGGAACTGCGCTCTGTTCGCCTTCACCCTGAACACCGCCGCCTACCAGGCCGAGATCCTGCGCGGGGCGATCGAAAGCGTCCGGCCGGGCCAGTGGGAGGCGGGCTCGGCGCTTGGGCTGCGGCCGGTCCAGACGTTTCGCAAGATCGTCATGCCGCAGGCGATGATCGTCGCGCTGCGCCCCTACGGCAACGAGATCATCCTGATGATCAAGGGGTCGGCCGTCGTCGCGCTGATCACCGTGTTCGACCTGATGGCGGTGACGCGCCGCGCCTTCTCCAACACGTTCGATTTCCAGACCTACATCTGGGCCGCCGTGTTCTATCTCGTGATCGTCGAGACCGTGCGCATCCTCTGGAACCGGCTCGAAAAGCGCCTGACCCGCCATCTCGAGCGCTGAATCGGCGTGTGAAGCGCCCGAATCAATCTCGCAACGGTTCCGCCTAACCGATTCCGGCGCCAGCGCTTTCCGGCTTTGCGGCGACGCGGGCGCGCGTTATGTCGGTGTCCGGACCAAACGGGAGACAGGCAATGGCGAAGGCGGCTTTCATCGGGCTCGGCGTGATGGGCTATCACATGGCGGCGCATCTGAAGAACCGGGGCGGCCACGATGTCACGGTCTACAACCGCACCGCCGCCAAGGCCGAGCAATGGGTCGCCGAACATGGCGGCGCAAGGGCCGACACCCCGGCGGCCGCGGCCGAAGGCGCCGATTTCGTCTTCGCCTGCGTCGGCCGCGACGAGGATTTGTGGCAGGTCACGATGGGCGAGGACGGTGCCTTCGCCACGATGGGCAAGGGCGCGGTCTTCATCGACAACACCACCGCTTCGGCCGACATCGCCCGCAAGCTCGACGCCGCCGCCACCGAGCGCGGCTTCGGCTTCGTCGACGCGCCGGTTTCCGGCGGCGAGGCGGGCGCGGTCAACGGCGCGCTGACCGTCATGTGCGGCGGCGGCGAGGAGACGTTCGCCCGCGCCAGACCTGTGATCGAAAGCTATGCCAAGATGGTCGGCCTGATGGGGCCGACCGGCAGCGGCCAGCTCACCAAGATGGTCAACCAAATCTGCATCGCCGGGCTGGTTCAGGGGCTTTCCGAAGGCATCCATTTCGCCAAGCGCGCCGGGCTCGATGTCGAGCAGGTCATCGGTGTCATCTCGCAGGGCGCCGCCGGTTCGTGGCAGATGGAAAACCGCCACAAGACGATGGATGCGGGCAAGTACGACCACGGCTTCGCCGTCGACTGGATGCGCAAGGACCTTCAGATCGTACTCGCCGAAGCCGACCGTAACGGCACGGCATTGCCAGTGACCGCGCTTGTCGACCAGTTCTACAAGGACATCCAGAACATGGGCGGCAACCGCTGGGACACTTCGTCCCTGCTCGCCCGTCTGCAACGCATCGCCGGCGACGGTTGACCGGCGCCTATTTGTCCACCGGCAGATAGTCGAGCGGCATTTCGGTGGTGAACTTGATCTGCTCCATGGCGAAGGTCGAGGAGACGTCGCGGATCTCGATCTTCTCGATCAGCCGCTTGTAGAAGGCGTCGTAGGCCGGGATGTCGGGCACCACCACGCGCAGCAGATAGTCGACATCGCCGCTCATTCGGTAGAATTCGACCACCTCGGGGAACTGCACGATCACCTCGGCGAAGCGCCTGAGCCATTCGGTCGAATGCGAATTGGTGCGGATCGACACGAACACGGTCACCCGCGCATTGACCTTTTCGGGGTTGAGGATCGCCACGCGTCGATCGATGACGCCTTCCTCCTCAAGCTTCTGGATGCGCCGCCAGCATGGCGTCGTCGACAGGCCGACCTTCTTGGCAATGTCGGCGACGGCGATGGTCGAGTCTTCCTGCAACAGGCGCAGGATCTTGCGGTCGAGACGGTCCATGGCTGGAATTTCTTTCTATCAGAAGCGCCAATGGCCCCATAGAACAGAAAATTCATCTCGCCAAGGCCATCACAGACGTTTGTGAACCGCCTGGCGCAGGACGGGAAGCAGGTCGGTCTCGAACCACGGGTTGCGCTTCAGCCATGCGGTGTTGCGCCAGGACGGGTGCGGGATCGGAATGACGGGGTAGGCCTTGTCCGGCAGCGGCTGATAGTCGCGCCAGGCGGCCACGGTTTCCGTCAGCGTCTTTTTTCGGCGCGGGCCCAGATGATAGGCCTGCGCATACTGGCCCACGGCGATGACCAGTTCGAGCTGGCCCATCGCGCCGAAAAGATCGTCGTGCCAGGTGCGCGCGCATTCGCGGCGCGGCGGCAGGTCGCCGCCCTTCGCGTCGAGCCCGGGAAAGCAAAAGCCCATCGGCACGATCGCCAGCCGGTCCGGATCGTAGAACGTCGCCTCATCGACATCGAGCCATTGGCGCAGCCGGTCGCCCGACGGATCGGTGAACGGCCGGCCCGAGGCATGCACGCGTGTGCCCGGCGCCTGGCCGCAAATGGCGATCCTCGCCTTCGACGAGACCACGCAGACCGGGTTGGGTTCGTGCGGCAGCGGCTTGCCGGTCGGAGCGTCGCGGCAGATGCGGCAGGCGCCGATCGCGGCCGTCAGTTCGGATAGCCTGTCTTCACTCATTGTGTCCGCTCCAGCCGACCAAGGCCCGCGCGCGCCTGACGAATGCACCCGCCCCGCCCGCCGGCAGGTCTTCTCCGGTCTCGGCGGCCACGCGCCTGCGCCAGTCGGCGGGCCGTTCGAACTCCCACGCCCACAGGCCGCGCCTGTCGCCGCGTGCCCGCGCCTCGGCGCGCTCGTGATCGCCATAGGCGACGGCCCAGCCGGACGCCACCATCGCTTCGTTCAGATCGGTCGCCGTCGCGCCGGCCCCGGCCCGGCAATCGCCGAGAAACCGGCCGTAGCGGTCCGTGTCATGTCCGATGCAGGCGACCGGACGGGCCGCGATCAGCGTTTCCAGATAGGCTGACGACAATCGTCCGCAGGCATGTTCGGCGCCATCGCCGCCGGTGCACAATTGTTCGAGTTCGGGCGCGTCGATGCCCCGCAGGCGTACCGGTTCGCCCATCAGGCGGATCGTGTCGCCATCGGTCACGACAGCCGTTCCCTCGAGTGTCCGGCTGTTCCAGTCCTGCAGCGCGGCCGCTGTGACCGTGACCGCCCCGATCAGCAGCGCCGCGGTCACGAGATCGCGAACCCGTCTGCGCCTGCGTCCCATCAAGGGCACCCGGTCGGCTCCGAAGAGGCGGGGGCGCCGGTTCGAACTATCGTGAAGGGAGTCTTAACGAATGCGCTCCTATCCTCGTTTCGATGGCCGAACCGCGCCCGGCCGCCTCGATCGAAACGCGAAAAGCCCAGCCAGTTCATGACGGTGCTCGAACGACCGGACAAGACGATCGTCGACCGTCGCAAGTCCGGCCCCAACCAGGACCTGCGCCACACGTTGCGCAAGACGCGCGACAAGCTGGCGCAGATGGGCCGGCCCGATCGCGAATTCGACCTCGAACTGCTCGCCCTGCATGCCAACGCGCTGATCTCATCGATCGCCGCCGTGCCGCTGCTCATCATCCTGACGGCGTTTGCCGGCTTTTCCGCCGGGTTCGATACCAACATCGTCATCTGGGCGGTCATCGCCAATCTCCTTTACGTCGGCATGGGCTATCTGTCCAAGCGGTTCCTTGGCCAGAAGGAAGAGGCCGACCCCAGGCGCTGGCGGATGATCTTTCTTGTCGCGCACGGCGTTGCGGGCTTTTCCTGGACCTATTTCGCGATCAGTTCCTGCACAGCCTGCGGTCCGGACACGGCGCTGTTCTTCAAGGCCTCGGTGCTGCTGATCGCGATCGCGGCCACGGCGACGATCTGCTATGCGATCCGCTTTTCGATTCTGGCCGCCTTCACCCTGCCCGTCGCGGTCTTCGCGATCGTCAACTTCGACACCACGCCCAACACGCTGCTGGCGATCGCCATGGTGGTCTGCGCGCTGCTGTTCTTCTCGTTCGTCGCCGAACGGCTCCAGAAATCGTCGATCGCCTCGATCGCCTATCGCGCCGAGAACATCGCACTGATCGCCGAACTGGAAATGGCCAAGTCGATCTCCGACGAGGCCCGCCGGCGCGCCGAGGATGCCAATCTCGCCAAGTCGCGGTTTCTCGCCTCGATGAGCCACGAACTGCGCACGCCGCTCAACGCGATCCTGGGCTTCTCCGAGGCGATCACCAGCGAGATGCTGGGGCCGATCGGCAATGAGAGCTACAGAAGCTACGTCGGCGACATCCACGCCTCGGGCAAGCATCTGCTCAACCTGATCAACGAGATCCTCGATCTCAGCCGCATTGAGGCGGGCAAGTACGAACTGCGCGAGGAAGCGCTGCGACTGACCCATGTCGCCGAGGACTGCATGGCGCTGGTGCGCATGCGCGCCGCCCAGAAGCAGATCACCGTCAAGCCGGTCTTCCAGGACGGTCTGCCGCGCCTTCTGGCGGACGAAAAGGCCGTCCGGCAGATCATCCTGAACATGCTTTCGAACGCCATCAAGTTCACGCCCAATGGCGGCCAGGTCGAACTGAAGGTCGGATGGACCGCGTCCGGCGGCCAGTACGTGACCGTCAAGGACAACGGCCCCGGCATTCCCGAAGACGAGATCCCGGTGGTTCTGGCCGCCTTCGGTCAGGGCTCGATCGCCATCAAGAGCGCCGAACAGGGCACCGGCCTGGGCCTGCCGATCGTCCAGGCGCTGCTCGCCATGCATGGCGGCGCGTTCACGCTCAAGTCCAAGCTGCGCGAGGGCACCGAGGCGATCGCCATGTTCCCGGCCGCCCGGGTCATGCAGCCGCTGCCCGCCGAACCGGTCGACACGCGCGGCGCGCGTCCGCCCCGCCGCATGGTGGCGTGATCGCCGCGCCGATCAGCCGTCCTTGCCGCTGATTCCGGCCTGCTCGAAGGTCGCCATCCCCGAATGACACTGCGCCGCCGCCTTGACGATGCCGGCGGCCAGCGCCGCGCCGGTCCCCTCGCCCAGCCGCATGCCGAGATCGAGGAGCGGCTCCTTGCCGAGCCGTTCGACCAGCCGACGATGCCCGGGCTCGGCCGACACATGGCCGATCAGGCAATGGTCGAGCGCTTGCGGATTGGCCGCGTGCAGCACCGCCGCCGCGCTCGTCGACACATAGCCGTCGACGATCACCGGAATGCGTTCGACCCGCGCGGCAAGGATCGCGCCCGCCATCGCCGCGATCTCGCGGCCGCCGAGCCGCCGCAGCACTTCAAGCGGGTCCTTCAGGTGCGCCCCGTGCAGCGCGACTGCGCGCGCGACCGCGTCGGTCTTGCGCGCCATCCCCGCCTCGTCCGCGCCGGTGCCCGGCCCGACCCAGTCGGCAGCTTCGCCGCCGTAAAGGCCGTGGCAGATGGCCGCCGCGATGGTCGTGTTGCCGATGCCCATCTCGCCGATGCACAGAAGATCGGTGCCGCCCGCGATCGCCTCCATGCCGAACGCCATGGTCGCCGCGCAGGATCGCTCGTCGAGCGCGGCTTCCTCGGTGATGTCGCCGGTCGGCATGTCGAGCGCCAGGTCGAACACCTTCAGGCCGAGATCGTGGGCGATGCAGATCTGGTTGATCGCCGCCCCGCCGGCTGCGAAGTTCTCGACCATCTGCGCCGTCACCGAGGCCGGAAACGGCGACACGCCTTTGTTCGTGACCCCGTGATTTCCGGCGAACACCGCGACCAGCGGGCGCGTCACCGCCGGCGGCCGGCCGGTCCATGCCGCGAGCCATTCGGCGATCGCCTCGAGCCGGCCGAGCGATCCGGCCGGCTTGGTCAGCGTCGTCTCGCGGGCCCGGACAGCCTCGGCCGCCGCCTCGTCGGGCCCCGGCAGGTTGGCGAGCAGCGCTCGGAAATCATCGAACGGCAATCCTGAACTCAAGACCATCTCCCTTGCTTTGCCGCGCACTTGCCTGCCCGCAGGCGCCGTGTAAAGCGATGATCATGTCCCGGCAGACTTCGTCACAGATCAGCCAGATGTTTGCGCCCGACGCCGTCATGCGTGCGCTCGGGTTTCTGAGCCGCCTGCCGGTGCCGGCGCGCTTCTTCAACGAACCCGACAAGGCGCCCGCCGACGACGCCGCCGCCTATCCGCTGGCCGGCGTGGTGATCGCCCTGCCCGGCGCGCTCGCGCTGCTGGTGACCGGTGCGCTGACCGACCCGCTGCTCGCCGCCGCACTTGCCGTCCTGACGACGATCGCGCTGACCGGCGCGCTGCACGAGGACGGCCTTGCCGATGCGGCCGACGGGTTCGGCGGCGGCGCAAGCGCCGAGCGGCGCCTCGCCATCATGAAGGACTCGGCGATCGGCGCCTATGGCGTGATCGCCGTCACGGGCTCGATGCTCTTGCGCATCGTCGCCCTCGCCGCGATCGCCGAAGCCGCCTCGCCGCTCACCGCCGCGCTCGCCTTCATCGCCGCCCATGGCGTGGCGCGGGCCGCCATGGTCTGGCACTGGATCAGGCTCGCGGGCGCACGGCCGGGCGGCACCGCCGATGCCGCCGGCCAGCCGACGCCCGGTGCGATGAACGCCGCCCTGCTCGGCGGCGGTGCGGTGTTCCTGCTCGCTATCGTGCTGCCGGCTGGGCTCAGCGCCGCGGCGGTCGCGGGGCTGCTCGTGCTCGGCGCGACGGCCGCCTTCGCACGGCTGTGCCGACGCATGATCGGCGGCCATACGGGCGACACGATCGGCGCTTGCGAGCAGATCGCCGAGGCGACCCTGCTGATCGGCCTTGCAATGGCGATCTGAACGCCCAGATCATGGCGAGCGCCACCCGGGAACCGTTGATGTCCGAACCCATCGAATCGCCCTGCATCCTCGTCTGCTCGATCGACATGGCGACCGGCTATTGCCACGGCTGCGGGCGCACGCGCGACGAGATCGGCGCGTGGACGGTTCTCTCGCCCACCGACCGCCGTGCGATCATGGACACGCTGCCCGCGAGGCTTGAGACGATCGAAAAGAAGCCGCGCCGCGAGACCAAACGCCAGCGCATCGCGCGGCTCAAGGCGCAGGGCGGAACCTGACCGGCCATGTTCTTCGTCGTTCTGAGCATCATCGCCGCCGCGCTCGTCATCCTGTTCCTCGCCGGCGACACGACGGCGATCGCCGGCATGAGCGGGGACCAGTTCGCCAGCGTCGTCTTCCTGGGCCTGATCGGCACGACCCTGGCCGCAAGCATTCTCGCCGGCCGGCAGCGCATCGGCAGCCTTCTGCAGCAGATCGCGCTGTGGGTGGCGATCATCCTGGCGCTCATCGTCGGCTACGAATACCGGTTCGAGCTGCAGGAGATGGCGAGCCGCGTGTCCTCGGGCGTGGTGCCCGGCGCGCCGGTCTCGGCGACCGACGACAATGGCCGGCAGACCGTCTCGATCACCCGCAACCGGCGCCATTTCTCGACCCAGGCCGAGGTCAACGGCACGCCGCTGCGCTTCATCATCGACACCGGCGCCTCCTCGGTCGTGCTCACGCACGAGGCGGCCGAACGGATCGGCATCGATATGGACGGCCTGACGTTCCGCGTGCCGGTGATGACGGCGAACGGCATGGCGAGCGCCGCGCCCGTACGGCTCGACGAGATGCGTGTCGGCGGCATCGTGCGCGGCGACATTTCGGCCCTGGTCGCCGAGGAAGGCCAGCTCTTCGAGAACCTGCTGGGCATGAACTTCCTCGACACGCTCAGCGGCTTCGAGGTGACCGGCAACCGGCTGATCCTGCGCGAATGACGCTCAGCCGACCCAGACGCTGAGCGCAAAGCGCAGCGCGACCAGCAGCATGAAGATGCCGAACGCCAGTTCGAGCTGGCGCTTTTCGAGCCGGTGCGCGATGCGCACGCCGAGCGGGGCGACCGACAGCGTCACCGGGATGATGATCGCGACCGCGATCCAGTTGACGTAACCCGTCGAGAGCACCGGAAGCCCGCCAGCGCCCCAGCCTGCCCAGATCGCGCCGAGGACGCCCGGAACCGAGATCAGGACGCCGACGCCCGCCGATGTCGCCACCGCCTGGTGGATCGGCCGTCCGTAGAGCGTCATGAAGGTGTTGTTGAGCACGCCGCCGCCGATCCCCATCAGCGTCGACAGGAACCCGATGACGCCGCCGGCGGCGAAGCGCCCTGCGACCCCCGGCAGATCGGCGCCGATCTGCCAGTCGGTCCGGCCGAAGATCAGCTTGAGCCCGACGAGCACGGCCAGCGCCGCAAAGACGATGCGCAGCCCGGCGCTCGAGATCGACGCGAACACCAGCGCGGCGATCAGCACGCCGGCGGGCACCGCGACCAGGTATGTACGCAAAAGGTCAATGTCGACCGCGCCGCGCGCCCGGTGCGAGGCGAACGAGCGCAGCGAGGTCGGCACGATCACCGCCAGCGATGTCCCGACCGACAGGTGCATCCGGACGGCCTCGTCCACGCCCAGAAGGCCGAAGACCTGGAAGAAGACCGGCACGAGGACCGCACCCCCGCCGATGCCGAAGATGCCGGCCAGAAGCCCGGCGACCGCGCCGGCGGCGGCGAGCGCGACGGCAAGGATGGCGATGTCGGCGATTTCGGGCACGGCGGCATGCTCCGGCGGTCGATGATGCCACCTATTGGGGTCGATCGCTCGGCTTTCACAAGCCGGCAAACGGCGCGAACGGTTCGGTAGGACCGTCTTCTAGGCGGCCGCGAGCGCCCCTTCGCCGGCGACCAGCTTGAGCCCCTCGCGCAGCACCGCGCCCGTGGCGCCCGGCCTGACCGCCTGTTCGGACAGGTGCCGCCGCCAGGCCCGCGCGCCGGGCCGGCCATGAAACAGGCCGACCATGTGGCGCGTGACGTGGCTGGCGCGCCCGCCTTCGGCAACGTGCCGGTCGACATGGTCCGCCATCGTCTCGACCACCTGGGCCAGATCGGGCGATGGAAATTGCTCGCCATAAACGCGCCGGTCGACATCGGCGAGAACGCCTGGGGTCTGGTAGGCGGCGCGGCCCAGCATGACCCCGTCCATCACGTCAAGATGCGCGGCCGCCCGATCGAGATCGGCGATGCCGCCATTGATGCCGATGAAACGGGTCGGAAAATCGCCCTTGAGCGCGTGCACGAGCGGATAGTCCAGCGGCGGCACGTCGCGGTTCTCCTTCGGGCTCAGCCCTTCGAGCCAGGCCTTGCGCGCATGCACCCACAGCGCGTCTGCGCCCGCATCGAGCGCCTGTTCCGCGAGCGCCCACAACGCCTGGCGCGGCTCCTGCTCGTCAACGCCGATCCGGCACTTGACGGTGACCGGAACCGCGCCGGCAACCTTCTTCATCGCCGCGACGCAGCGCGCCACCAGATCGGGCTGCCGCATCAGGCAGGCGCCGAACGTGCCAGACTGGACCCGGTCGGACGGGCAGCCGACATTGAGGTTGATTTCGTCAAAACCGTGATCGGCGCAGATGCGCGCGGCTTCGGCCAGTTTCTCGGGATCGCTGCCGCCAAGCTGTACGGCAAGCGGATGCTCGACAGGATCGAAACGGAGAAGCCGGCCGCGATCGTCATGGATCACAGCGTCCGCGACAACCATCTCTGTAAAGAGCAGCGCCCGGCACGAAAGCTGCCGGTGGAACAGCCGGCAATGCCGGTCCGTCCAGTCCATCATGGGCGCGACGGTGAGAATTTTCTCTTTGTTTTTCAGTGTTTTATGATACATTTCAATAAGATCAATTCGTGAACGGCGTGCACAGAAATGGACGAAATTGCACGCTTTTGTACCCCGTTTGATCGCTGGGTGCACGCTATTTGCACGCCGACAGAGGACTGCACGGCATGGCGACCATCTTCAAAACAAAGCAGGGGCATTGGCGCGCACAGGTTCGACGCAGGGGCAAATACGCATCGAACACCTTCCGCTTGAAGAGCCACGCTGACGCCTGGGTAGTTGAGACCGAACGTCTCATCGACTTGGGCGGGGAGCCTGACAAGCGTCGACACGGCTCGCCCAAGACTGTGGCAGACCTTGTTGATCTCCATATGAGCGACCTTCAAGAAGTGGGGCGTCCTCTACGACGATCGAAACACGCTGTTATGCGAGCGCTGAAATGCGATTTGGGCGCTACGCGACTGAGTCATCTCGATCGCGCCAGGATCATCCGATACGGCAAGCAGCGCGCCAAACAAGGCGCGGGACCTGTAACCCTGTCGGTCGATCTCTCTTATCTCAACACGATCTTGACCCATGCAGCAGCAGTCCACGGCATCAACGTGGACACAGAAAGTGTCCGCCTTGCGAGAACCGCCCTCGCCCGCCTTGGCCTGGTCGGCCGATCCATGGAGCGCGACCGTCGACCAACCGAAGACGAAATCGGTGCCCTGCTCGAATACTTCGATGCCAAGACCAACATGATCATGCCCATGGGCCGGATCGTGCGCTTTGCGATCGCCACCGCAATGCGTCAGGAGGAAATATGCAAGATCGAGTGGCGCGATGTCGATTTGACGAAGAGGATCGTCACGGTCCGTGACAGGAAAGATCCGCGCCGCAAGGACGGAAACCATCAAAAGGTGCCACTGTTGAACCTCACGGGTTATGACGCCTGGCGGTTGCTACTCGAGCAAAAGGTTCTGACAGGCGGCAAAGGTCGATGCTTTCCCTATCACCCGCAATCCGTCGGCACCGCGTTTCGGCGCGCCCGTAAGCATCTGGACATCGATGACCTCAAGTTTCATGACCTGCGGCACGAGGCAACCAGCCGCCTCTTTGAAGCCGGCCTGTCGATCGAACGCGTTGCCCTTGTCACGGGTCACCGCGACTGGAAAATGCTTCGCCGTTACACCAATCTCAAACCCGAAGACCTGCACCGACTTCAGAAGCACGGGCAGGTTTCCGAGGAGGCATTCATGCAGGAACTAGCTGCGTACCAAGCGCATTGAACGGACTTGCATTCAGTAGCTTATGACGTGATGTTGAAGTCGGCTCCTGGCGGTTAAGCTGTCGTTTGCGGGAAAGGCAGGCGATCAGCTCCGAACACAGCCACAACAGCACTCAGTCGCCATGATTTCGGGCTTTTGCACTGGACTGCTTGTCAATGTGCAACCCCGTGCCGGCTCGCTGATGCCCTACGGAGCGATGCGGCAATGTCGCGCTCACAGCGTCATTTCTGGTGCCTGACGCAAACCTTTCCTTTCGGCCTACTCTACAGCCGGAGGAATGACCGTGATCGCGGTGACCTGCGCATCGCTTAGACCGAGTTCGTCACGCAACTCCAGCAAGTGAGCCGCGCCAGGTTGTCCCGAGAGCTCCGCAGGGAGCGCCAGACCCCACCCCGCAACCGCGGCGCAACTCGTCCAGATCGTCTTGTGAGAGGCTCTTGATTTTGCGGGGCTCAAATCCTGCATAGGGCCCCCATGGGCATGCTCATCGTTGGCCCAAGCCGACACGGGCGGGAGCATTACGGCCAAAAGCAGCGTCGTGATGGTCCGGTTCATGGCTGCATCCTACTAACTGGGCGGGTAAACCCGTGGCATCAGCGCGCCGGGATGCATATGATTGCGATCATGTTGCCGCAAATCAGATCGCCGTTTGATGATGCCCGAACCGTGTCCCTCGAAAAGGCGCAAGCTCTGTTCCGGGTTGGCGATACGGTCCGAACGATCCATCTGACGGTGTCGGGGCAACTCGCGCTGGTGCGCAACACGGCTGCCGGGACAAGCCTGATCCTGCACCGGGCCGGCCCGGAACAAATCCTGGCCGAAGCCTCGGTTTATGCACCGACATATCAGTGTGACGGCATCACCATCGAACCGTCGACTGTGCGCGCATTGTCGGTGGCTGTCTTCCGGGTGTCAACGGCGGAGGGATTTCCGGCCAGGTGGCGGAGCAAAAGTCGGCCAGTCGGGATGTGGCTGGCGCCTTGGCACGCGCGCTCCCCATATAGCTTGCGCGTGCTGAGGCGCCTTGGTCCGTTAGGAACAAAACGAGGCT